>CANMNN010000007.1 GCA_947499305.1 uncultured Arenicella sp.
AGGCAAAAAAAAGGCCGTCCGAAGACAGCCTTTCTAGCTTAATTCGCTTTAGTCTAACGCTCTTTGGCTGCTTTGCCAACTAGTTGATCGACTACCTTAAACATTTGTGCTGTTCCGCCGCTCAATCGTTGGCTAGTAAGGTATTTACCATCAATAACTAAAGCCGGTACGCCGTTAGCGCCCGATTGGCGAGTGATCTTTTTCGCCGCACGCATTTTGTTATTCACGTCAAATGAATTAAACGCTGATTCAATTTGTTCTTGAGTGAAATCGTAGTCACCCAAAAATGCGACTAGGCGCCCCATGCTGTTTAGAGGATTGCGCTTTATATGAATTGCATTAAAGAACTCGTCGTAGGCCGCCTCTGGCGCGTTTAGCGCTTGCATGGTGTAAAACGCCTGACCATGAAACTCCCACTGTTTGCTAAAGATCGCTGGAACTTTCTTAAACTCTGCATTGGCTGGCATTGTCTTTTTCCACTCTTTTAGCGCTGGCTCTAGTGAGAAACAATGACTACAGCCAAACCAAAAAAGCTCGGCAACTTCAATTTTGTCGCCAGTCGTAACTGTGATCGGTTCGCGAGTGTCTTGATATTTACTCGAATCTACTGTCTGGGCGACTGTTTCTCCCTGACAAGCCATCAATACGCTCGCCACGATGGCGAATAAGCCGAGCTTGAGGGTTTTACTAATATCTGAATCTGTGTGCTGTGAAGATGTGCTTGTCATAGGTTTCTCTAAATAACTATTTCGTGATATTTGCGCTTGTTTACGCTTGATAAAAGATTGGCTAGGGAGCCTGAATTTGGCTTGTTATCTGCTCGACTCTAGCGGTATTTTGCCATGATTAACATTAACACTAGCTTAACATTGTTTGATGACAGATTTTGTCAAAGCTTGCTCATGTTTATTGGGGTTTTGCTTCAAGGCGCTGGGTCAGTCGCTGATAAAGGTTTTCAAAGCCTCCATTGCTCATTATTAGTACATTGCTCGAACCTTGGTGTTGATCAATGAGCAAAATAATTCGATCTAATAGAGCTTCTATTTGATCAAAGGCTACAATTGAGTTTTCATCAGACTGGAGTTCGTTGATGTCCCACTTAACCTTGTTATCAGCGTATATCAAGGTATGGTCTGCCTGCTCTAATGCATCAGCAAGTAAATGTTTGTGCACGCCCTGTTTCATAGTATTGGAACGGGGCTCCAAAATAGCAATGATCTGCTCGTTGCCAACGCTGCATCTAAGCCCCCCTAGCGTTTCGGTGATGGCTGTTGGGTGGTGTGCAAAGTCGTCAAATACGCGCACACCATCTTGGTCAAAAATCAGTTCCATACGTCGCTTTACTGATTTAAATGTCGCTAAAGATTCGATTGAGTTTGCCACAGGGATGCCAACATGATGGGCCGCGGCAATTGCGGCCACAGCGTTTGCCATATTGTGATCGCCAAACAGGTTCCAACGTACGTCATATTTGTGATCATCGTGAATCAATAAAAAGTGCGACGCGTCGTCGTTGATTTTACTGATTTTCCAATCGCTATTATCGCTATTAAAGCTTTTGCGCTCGCTCCAACAACCCATGTCCAAAACCTCGTCTAGGGCATCAGAATTTTGGTTGTAGATCACTTGCCCGTGTTGAGGAACGGTCTTCAGAAGATGGTTAAACTGAGTTTGAATCGCCTTTAGGTCTGCGAAAATATCAGCGTGGTCGAACTCTAAGTTGTTTAGTACCAAGGTGCGAGGGCGATAATGTAGGAATTTAGAGCGTTTATCACTAAACGCTGTGTCATATTCGTCGGCTTCGATGACGAAAAATGGGGTTTTGCCTAGACGTGCAGACTCACCAAAGTTCTCGGGCACGCCACCAATCAGGTAGCCCGGAGATAGGTCGTTGTCCTCGAGTAGCCATGCCAATAAGCTGCTCGTGGTGGTTTTGCCATGAGTGCCGGCCACAGCCAGTACCCATCGACCCTGAAGTACATATTCACCGAGCCATTGGGCCCCTGATGTGTAAGCGAGCCCTTGATCCAAAACAGCTTCAAGTTCAGGGTTGCCGCGAGAAATAGTGTTACCAACAACAACGATGTTGACGTTTTCTGGAATGTTGCTCGCTGAATACCCTTCAAAAAGCTCAACTCCTAAGGCTTCCAATTGAGTGCTCATTGGTGGATAGGTGTTTGCATCTGAGCCGGTTACGCACATGCCAAGATCCTTTGCGAGCCTCGCAACACCGCCCATAAACGTGCCGCAAATTCCGATAATGTGAATATTCATTTTAGTCTACTTAAATTGGAGGCCTAATTGGCCTGTTGCTGAGCGGCTATTTTAGCTTGTTCGTAGGCTGCGCTGATTTTTTCAATTTCTAATAGCATTTCTGTTTGAAATTTTGGCATGAGAATCACAACCAACAAGTAGCCCGCGGCGTTGTAGGCGATGGTGAGTAAAATAGCCACCGGTGTGGAACACTCGAGCGCCGATCGCAAAATTACTATCATTAGGTATAGTGACCATACCATCAAAAACAGAATGGTCAGTTGCACAAAGGGGATCATGGCGGCAATCAATATTGCGGTTGACATCAAAAGTGTGACGCCAAATAAGGCAGTGACAGTTTGAACGAATCGATTATCTTTTTGCTGGCTTTTAAGCAATGCAAAGATTAATGCTAGCTCGCCAACAATAGAAAGCATTGAGTAAAGCGCCGGGCTACTCAACGACTCCATTTTTGAAAAAGAATAATAACGAAGAAAAATTATCGTAATCGTTAAGATGATCGCGGTTTCTAGGCTGTAATTTAGGTCAGCTGGCTGACGTTTTCGCAGCGTGATCTCGTATAACTGTTTAATGATTTGCATGAAGTGATGCGGTATTGATTTAATTGACGTTGATAATACTAATGGCTCGCGCTTGATACGCAAAACTATTAATTGAATAGCTCAGTTGCTGGGCGCATGTTAGCATTATCAAACTAAAACATAAGAAGTGTTACCAAAAGAAATATGAATCACCTGATAGAGGAGCAGCGCCAGCTCACGGAGTTAGAGCCCCAGTTTAAGCAACTAGGAGATCAATCGGGTGTGGTCGCAGTGGACACAGAGTTTCTCCGAGAAAAAACATACAATGCCAAACTGTGTTTGGTGCAGTTGGGTATTGGCGAGCATCAATATTGCATAGATGTATTAGCCATTGATGATCTTTCATCGCTAACGGCCTTGTTTGCCGATGAGCGGGTCTTAAAACTGTTTCACGCAGCACGTCAAGACATGGAGGTCATCTATCAAACCTTAGGGGTGTTGCCAAAGCCGATATTCGACACCCAGCTTGCAAGCGCATTTTGCGGTGGAGACATGCAGCAAGGTTATGGCGCTATGGTGCTTGAACGCACTGGCGTTGAATTACCGAAAACGCAGTCGAGAACTGACTGGACGCGCCGACCGTTATCAGCAGATCAAATTGAGTATGCTGGAGACGATGTGGCTCATCTTGAAGAACTTTATTGTCAAACTAAAGCGCTTCTAGACCAACGAAAACGCTTCGAGTGGTACCAAGAGGAGATAGAGAGCTACTACGAGCTCGATAAATATGTAATTGATCCTGCTCTGGCTTATAAGCGTTTATCGGGAGGCAATTTAAAAATTAAGCAGCAATATGTGTTGAAAGCGTTAGCTGAATGGCGAGAAGCAACGGCCCAAAAGCGAGATATTCCGAGGTCGTGGGTTATGCGTGATGACAAGCTCTATGATCTAGTGATGCAACAGCCAAAAACCGAGCAAGAAATAAAGGATTTAGGCGTTTTTGGCCGAAAGTCGGTTGTTTATTTAGCTCCTCTAGCGCTTGAGATTATTAGCGGTGTTAAAGCATCTGAAGAGCGACTATGGCGCAAAGTTGATCCTTTAACGAAACAAGAAAAGAGTCTGTGCAGCGACTTAATGAAGCGTCTGAAGGTTATTTCTGAAGAGCTTGAGATTGCGCAAGCACTCTTAGGTACGCGTAAAGATATCGAAAGCTTGTACCGCCATCGTCAATCAAAGAAGTTGCTTAAAGGCTGGAGAGAGAAAGCAGTTGGTGACGTGTTGCTGACGCATTTACGAGAACTAGAGTCTTAAGGCAAGAAGTCGAAAGGCCTTGTTGCTCTAGAGCTATTGGGAAAATAGAATAAAACTTTTAGCTCAGAGCAAGGCATTCAGTTTCCATTCAGCATAGACTGCGTAAAGTGGCTCCATCGAAACTACCATTTAGGTAACTTTAGGAGTCTAACTATGACTAATCAATCATTGAAAAATAAGTCTACAAGCAAAATCGCGGTATCAGTGATGGCCGCAATCAGTATAGCCACAGTCGCATTGCCGGCGTCTGCTGCAAAGTATAGAAATAATTACGACAATTCGAGCTATGATTATGCGCGGGTTGTGAGCGTAGACCCCTTACTTGAAACTTATCAAGTTAATGAACCGGTTGAACACTGTTGGAATGAGCGAGTAGCGTATAGGGAAGACTACTATGACCGTGATCGTTCGAGACAGTATTCTCCTCGAAGCAAAAGCCGTACACCAGACGTTTTAGGTGCGATTATCGGCGGTGTAATTGGTAATCAGGTAGGTAAGCGTGGTGGCGGCAAAGCGAGGGATGTAGCCACGGTAGCTGGGGCTGTTTTAGGTGGATCTATAGGGCGTGATGTTCGAAATCAACGCAAATACAACGAGCGTTACTCGAACGATCGCTATGACGACCAGCGGCATGCTACTCGTTATGAAACAGTGCAACAATGTGAGTTAAAAGACTCATACATAACTAAAGAGAGAGTCGTAGGTTATGATGTTGGCTACAAGTATAAGGGTAAGGTCTTTTACTCGAAGTTTGATCAGCACCCAGGCGATCGCGTTAAAGTAAAAGTTACAGTTCGCCCAGCATAAGCGTCTGACGGGCATGTGCTCTTTAACTCAGCTCGGATTTCGAATATTTAGGTATACAACAATCTGTGTTTGACAAAAAAGAGTCATGCCCTAAACTTAAACTCCACCAAATCAGCGGTAAACCATAGTATCAATCATGGCATTTCTCAATTCAAAAAATTGGTTATTAGGAATCACCTTTATCGGTGCGGTCATTTCGATGACTTTGGTTTCTAATGCCAACGCCTTTGATGGCCGTGCATGGAATCAAGCTACTGACAATCTTCAGAGTGAAAGACATACGCAAAGCTATCAAACTCGTCGTTTAGACTCTCTTGGTACACGCCAATATTCTCAGAGCCGGGACTTGAGGTCTCGCAGTGAGGTTATTAGAGAAGTTAAGCGCCGGCACCCAAACGCAGAAATTCTTAGAATCAAGCTTGATGAGCGCGCGATGGTTTATCGAGTTCGGGTTTACCTTTCGGGTGGCGTGGTGAAAGTTGTCACCGTAAGTGCTCGCCGATAGTCTCAGAACACACAAACCCGTTGTTTAAAACGCTAGATCATTAAATTATGCGCATTCTAATTGTTGAAGACGAACAAAACTTACAGCAACAACTCGCCGATACTCTTCGAGACCATGATTACGTCGTTGATGTGGCGAGTGACGGAGAAGAAGGATTGTACTTTGCTAAAGAGTACCCCGTTGACTTAGCTATTGTTGATCTTGGCTTACCAAAGCTTGACGGTGTAGAGTTGATTAAGCAACTGAGAGCGAGTGGCAAAGCGTACCCGGTTCTAATTTTAACCGCGAGAAGTCGTTGGCAAGAGAAGGTTGAAGGCTTGGAAGCCGGCGCCGACGATTATCTAACTAAGCCTTTTCACCCAGAAGAAATGCTGGCTCGTCTAAAAGTGTTGCTTCGTCGTTCGGTTGGGCTCGCTGACAACTCGCTGGTTTGTGGCCCGATAAAGATCGATACATCGTCTAAGCAGCTATTTATCGATGATAGGGCGGTTACGATTACCGCTTATGAATATCGTTTACTCTCTTACTTGATGATGCACACAGGTAAAGTTATTTCAAAACGCGAGTTGGTTGATCATATTTATGAAGAAGACGACGATCGAGATAGCAATACCATTGAGGTTTTTATCCGGCGGCTTCGCAAAAAGCTTGACCCAGATGGAAGTTTAAAGCCGATTGAAACTCAACGAGGGCGCGGCTATCGCTTTAGTATCGCCCGCACTGTTATTTCCTAGTTGTTGTCGCTTACACGTTGTTGGCTAGGCGTCGCTTGGATAATTATTGTTTGAATAAAAGAGGGCTTAGCATTAGTGTATTCTCTGCGCCGTAGGCTTCTTACCACTGCGACAATATTGCTTCTGTTATTTTTGGGAGGCATGACGTTCGCGCTCAATAGGGCATTCGAGGATAGCGTTCTTAGTAATGCGGAGGACAATTTACGTAATCAAATACTTCTACTGATTGCAAATATCGATGTTGTTGAGGATGAGTTAATCGTCCCAAACGCGTTGCCCGAACCTCGTTTCGCACAAATGGATTCTAGTTTGTTCGCGCAAATTAGCCGCTCTAGTTCTGTTCAGGAAAATGGAATCAATTCTAAGAGCCATAGTTCTACGCCGAGCCCAGTGTTATGGAGGTCTCCATCCTTACTTGATATGCAGCTTCCTATTATGGACTCTCCGGTAGGAGTTTTTAGCTTCACTAAACAATTTGACTGGCGCGATCAGCCTGCCAGTTTCGCAACCTCACTAACGCTTGAATGGCAGACTAATGATGGTGTGTTGCCGTTGACCGTAAGTGTTGCAGAGCATTCGTCAAATTACACAAAACGTTTGCGTCGATACCAGCGACAAGTAAGCTTCGGTTTATTGCTGACTGGCGGCGTATTGATTGCGCTTTTACTTGCTTCATTAGGTTGGGCGCTTAAGCCGCTGCAGCGCGTGACACGACAGGTTGCGCAAATTGAAGCGGGTGATCGAGAGCGCTTTGACGAAGATTATCCTATAGAAGTCAGTAGCTTAACGCGAAATCTTAATCAACTTTTGAATTTTGACGAGCAGCGTATTATCCGCCAGAAAGAGGTGCTGGGTAACCTTGCACATAGCTTGAAAACCCCGATCGCAGTATTGAAGGGGTTAAAGTATTCAGGCGATGTTTCAGAAGATGCTCAACGGCAGCTTGAGACCATGCAATCGATTATTGACTATCAGCTTCAGAGTGCGTCGACGGTTGGGCGTCGGCGCTTCGCCAAGCCGGTTGAAATAGCTACCAGCACTCGTCAGATGGTTAATACCTTACAGAAGCTGCATGCCGATAAACGCATTGATTGCGAATTAGATATCACAGACGATGTGCTATTTTTCGGTGATCAAGGCGACTGGATGGAACTTTGTGGAAACCTTCTTGATAACGCCTTTAAATGGACATCTAACAGAGTGCAGGTGCGTGTTCGCAATCTCGAATCGGATGAATTAGACGTTGTCAGCTCAGGAAGAAAAAATATTGAATTAACCGTGACAGATGATGGAATTGGGATAGACGACGAGCTTAAGGCAACAATTGCGGAACGAGGCGTTCGGCTGGACAGCCAAACGCCAGGTCATGGTCTAGGCTTACACATTGTGAAAGGAATTGTCGAAGCGTACAGCGGAGAATTAAGCATTACTGACCCACTAGAACACAGCGGAACCTGCTTTACTGTTGTTTTGCGCTGAGTTCGCCTCTCGATAAACAGAGCGAAAGTCGTATTAGTCGAAATATAGTGCGTGTAGAGTTTTCGCCGAATTTGGCTAATTAGTCGGACAATAGTCAAGGGTATGCTGCACTTGCTAGCTGTATCTCACGGCAGCAACTTTCAAGTCAATCAATTTTGGCTGGGGTACTTGGAAATTCTATGGCGTTGAATTTTAGAGTGTCGAGCCGTACCCAGAAGATAGGGGTAGGGGCATGCTGGATACGACTCGCTCTAAATGAGGTTTGCGCGAAAACCTCACAACTAATTTGTCACATTGGCGACACGAAAGCAAGCATCAATCCAACAAATGTCATCTATTTCGTCCAGCATCTCAGATTTATAGTTAACAGTGTTAGACAAGTGTTTGATAGTGGATTTAAATATTCCAAGCTCACATCGAAGCTGATATAAACCTATAACGGCGTTATTGATGCGCAACCCTTTAAAAACAAGCAAAGCTGCCGCTGAATTCAGCATGGCTTGTTAAATACTAAGATAGATTTCTAAGAAAATATTAAGAGAGAATAAGATATGGCACTTCCCAAAATTTTTCAAAACCTTCAATTGCCGGTTATCGCGGCGCCGATGTTTATACTTTCGGGAAAAGAAATGGTGATCGAGCAGTGTAAGGCCGGTATTGTCGGATCTTTTCCAGCTCTGAATGCTCGTGGTGAAGGTGAGTTTGAAAAGTGGCTCCAAGAAATCACTGAAGAGCTAGATAAGTACAATCAAGCTAACCCCGACTCTCCGGCAGCGCCTTTTGCTGTTAATCAAATCGTGTTTAAAAGCAACGCACGCCTTTACGAAGATATGGAGTTGTGTGTTAAGTACAAAGTACCAATTATTATTACTTCATTAGGCGCTAATGAAGACGTGAATTCAGCCGCTCATTCATACGGTGGGATTGTAATGCATGATGTTATTAATCAGCGTTTTGCACGTAAAGCGATAGAAAAGGGTGCCGATGGGTTGATCGCGGTTGCCGCTGGTGCTGGCGGACATGCGGGAGCGTTATCGCCTTTCGCCATTATTCAGGAAACACGCGAGTGGTTCGATGGACCTCTCGCGTTATCAGGTTGTATCGCATCTGGAGATTCGGTGTTAGCTGCACAAGCCATGGGCGCAGACTTTGGTTATATTGGTTCAGCGTTTATTGCCACCAAAGAAGCAAATGCGGCGCAAGAATACAAGCAAATGGTTGTCGACTGTGATGCCAAAGATATTATCTACTCTGACTATTTTACCGGCGTATCAGGTAATTATTTAAGCCCAAGCATTGAGGCCGCAGGCATGGATCCGGCGAACCTTCCTAAAGGTGATATTGCCGCGATGCAAAAACTCACTGACCAAGGTTCTGATGCAAAGGCGTGGAAAGATATATGGGGCTGTGGCCAAGGAATTGGCGCAATTGACGAAATTCAGACGGTTTCTGAGCGTGTAGCGCAATTAAAATCGGAATATAGCGAAGCAAAGCGCAGAATTATCGGCTAGAGCGCTGTTCGGCCTATGAATTTGGGCCTGAATTTATTAAAATTCTGGCCTCTGATGGCTTGCCTAGTAAATGTTTGAAAAGGCAAGCCAGTTAACTCGTGTTCAAACACAATAAAAACATAAAGGAGCAAGGCATGAAATTAGTCACCGCCATTATTCGCCCGTTTAAACTAGACGATGTTAAAGATGCACTTTCTGCGATAGGGGTAATGGGTATGACCGTGTCTGAAGTCAAAGGCTTCGGCCGTCAGAAAGGCCATACTGAGATATATCGTGGTGCCGAGTATGCCATTGACTTTATCCCTAAAACTAAAATCGAAGTTGCGGTTGCGGATGATGTGCTTGATAAGGTGATCGATGCGATTGTTGAGTCGGCTAAAGGCAATAAGGTTGGCGACGGAAAAATTTTCGTTACACCATTGGACGATGTGGTGCGAATTCGTACTGGCGAAACCGGCAACGAAGCCATTTAACTCGATTGCCACTATTGGAGTGTTCTATTAGGGTGCTCGATAGGGTTAAATCTAATCGCTATATCGCGGATATTTATTGAAAAGCATCTGCCATAAACAAATGATTTAAATTAGGAAAATTACAATGAAATTACGTGCACTGCTAGCAACGGCGTTAGCGTTCACGGCCATGCCAATGTCGGCAATGGCTGATCAACTCGATACAGGTGACACAGCCTGGATGTTGACCTCTTCAGCTCTGGTGCTGTTTATGCTACTACCAGGGCTGTCACTTTTTTACGCTGGTCTTGTTCGTACCAAGAACGTGTTATCTGTACTAATGCAATGTTTCACCATTGCTTGCGCTATGTCGCTGCTTTGGTTCGCGGTTGGATATAGTCTTGCATTCAGTGGTGACGGCGCCTTGATCGGCAATCTAGACAAAGCATTCTTAAGCGGCGTTACCTTTGATTCAATGAGTGGAACTATCCCAGAATCAGTGTTTGTTGTCTTTCAAATGACCTTCATCATGATCACCCCAGCTCTCTTCGTGGGCGGTTTTTCTGAGCGTATGAATTTCGCTGCAATGTTGATTTTCTCTGTATTGTGGGGGCTAATCGTTTACGTACCGGTTACCCATTGGGTTTGGGGCGGCGGTTGGTTGGCTCAAAAAGGCCTGCTCGATTTCGCTGGCGGCACGGTTGTTCATGTGACCGCGGGTGTCAGCGCCTTGGTAGCGGCTTTGGTCATTGGCAATCGCAAAGGCTTCCCTGAGAAGCCGATGACGCCTCATAGCTTAACTTTGACCGTTGTTGGTGCAGGTATGCTTTGGTTCGGTTGGTTTGGCTTTAATGGCGGTTCAGCCGTCGGCGCCAACGGTGGCGCAGGCATGGCGATGTTGGTAACGCACCTTAGTGCGGCTGCAGGGTCTTTAGCTTGGATGACCATTGAGTGGATTCGTTTTAAAAAACCGAGCGTTCTTGGAATCGTTACCGGTATGGTCGCTGGCCTTGGAACCATCACACCAGCCTCTGGATTTGTTGGCCCGATAGGAGGCGTTGTTATTGGTCTTTGCGGCGGTACGGTTTGTTACTTCGCCACACAAATGATTAAGAGTGGCTTTAAAATTGACGATTCTCTAGACGTTTTCCCAGTTCACGGTGTAGGTGGTGCTTTGGGTACGATTTTGGCAGCAGTGTTTGTTTCGGCCGCATACGGCGGCGCCGGTTATGCCGACGAAATGGGGCTCACTAGTCAGCTTGGTGTGCAAGTGCTAGGTGTTGTTGCTACCGGAGCTTACGCAGCGATTGTATCGATTATTCTGTTGAAACTGATCGGCCTAGTCACTCAGTTGCGTGCCGATGAAGAAACAGAGCAACAAGGCTTAGACATAGTGCAGCATGGCGAAACAGGCTACAATATGTAAGTCGATTTTGAGGCGGTTTTAGCCTCGTTATTAATTCGGCCGTTTTGTATCGGCCTGAGTATGAGAGGTTGGCCTAGCCAGCCTCTTTTTTTGCCTGAACATTAGTTTAAAAGCACTGTGTAATTTAATGTGAGCCTTACGGTATCAATGCTAAACAAAAAGCTAAGACAACTACCTATCTTAATCGCTTTCTCCGCGTTTGCGAGTCATGGATATGCAAGCCATTATCAAGATGGCTTGATTGCTTACCTCGACGGTAATTTCTCACTCGCTCAAAAGCATTGGCTAAGTGGCGCCCAAAATAAAGATGCTAAATCGATGTTCAACTTAGGCTTGTTACACGAGCAAGGAAGGGTGAGCGGTGCAAGTATCGACAAAGCGACGAACTGGTTCTCCTTGGCTCATGATAATGGCTACCCGGCGGCGGCTTATCACATGGCTCAGAGAATGTTAGATCGAGGTGGTTCTGATGACGAGGCGCTTAATTTGATCAACAGCGCCGCCGAACTGGGCTATGCACCTGCTCGCCGTTACTTGGGTGTTTCTTTAGAAAGTGATGCGGGCAGTTTGGAGTCAGCAACAAAATTGAACCCTAGTCAAGAACATTTGACGCGGACTGATGTGGGAGACTTAGCATGGATATCTCGCCAACCCTCTGGTAATTGGACAATCCAACTATTGGCATTTACTGATAAAAATAAAGTCGAAGCCTTTGTAGAGCAGCATGGCTTGGTAGCTGGAGCTGGTTATTACGCTGAAATGGTCGGTGGCGAAGTTTTCTACAAGCTGGTCTATGGCTCGTTTAATTCCAAGGACAAGGCTGATTTCGCTCGTCAAAACTTGAGTCCAAGCATGGCAGAGCATGGCCCTTGGCTACGCCAGTGGGCGAGCGTGCATAAAGCCTTGAAATGATCAGTGCTAATACCTTTGTTCTATTGTTAGTAAGGTATTAGATACCTAGTTTATATCGTCGTTTTCAGGTATCTTTCGTGTCTGAAAATCGGTCCAGCATAACCTCCGAACAATATAACCCGTCTCAAAGCTAAGCATCATGGAACTTAACCCTCTATTCGAACAAGTCAAAGACCTCGGTCAGCGCAGCGCGTTGCTCAGGGGGTATCTTTGACTACGATACCAAGGCTGAACGCTTAGAAGAGGTGATGCGGCAAATGGAAGACCCAAGTATTTGGGAAGACCAAGAATTCGCGCAGAAACTAGGGCAAGAAAAAGCCTCTTTAGAAAAAATCGTTGATACATTGCAGCGAGTTGAGAGTGGTGTAAGCGATTGCGCGGAAATGTTGGAGCTGGCGGCAGAAGAACAAGATCAAGACCTTGCCGACGAAGTTAGTGCTGACCTTGATACGCTTGAGGCCGATTTGGCGGTACTAGAGTTTCAGCGTATGTTTTCAGGCCCGATGGACGCCAATAATGCCTTTATTGATATTCAATCTGGCTCAGGTGGCACGGAAGCGCAAGACTGGGCGAATATGATTTTGCGCATGTATCTTCGCTGGGCAGATGCTCAGGGCTTCAAGGCCGACATTATCGAATTATCTGAGGGCGACGTGGCCGGAATCAAAAGTGCAACCGTTAAAATTGCGGGCGAATACGCTTTCGGCTTTCTACGAACCGAGACTGGGGTGCATCGCCTCGTGCGCAAGTCGCCGTTTGACTCAGGAAGCCGTCGACATACGTCATTTGCGTCCTTATTCGCTTACCCTGAGATTGATGACCGAGTTGAGGTCGACATAAACCCTGCTGATTTGCGCATTGATACATACAGAGCGAGCGGCTCAGGTGGTCAACACGTCAATAAAACCGATTCAGCAGTGCGAATTACACATGAGCCAACTGGCATTGTCGTACAATGTCAAAGCGACAGGTCACAACACCGTAATAAAGATTCGGCTATGTCGATGCTGAAGGCAAGACTCTACGAGCATGAGATGCAAAAGCGGCGATCTGACCAACAAGCTGTCGAAGACGAGAAATCTGATATCGGGTGGGGCTCGCAAATCAGGTCCTATGTACTCGACCAATCTCGAATTAAAGATCTACGAACCAGCGTTGAAACCGGTAATACCCAAGCCGTGCTAGACGGTGATTTGAACCAGTTTATTGAAGCAAGCCTCAAACAAGGTTTGTAAGAAAATTGTTGGCATTTGGCGTTCTTTACGCAGGCCTAATAATTTAACAAATACGAATTTAAGAAACACGAACTTTAGACAAATAGAATACCGTGAGCGATAACAATACACCTGATCAGCCTCAAGTTGATGAAAACGAACTAATCCGCCAACGTCGTGAAAAGCTTGATTCCTGGCGATCAGCGGGTCAAGCCTACCCGAATACGTTTAAGCCGAGTGATCTAGCCAGCGACCTTATTGAAAAGTATTTGCCGCTCGAGAAAGAGAAGCTTGAGGAAATGGCTGTTGAAGTAGCCGTAGCAGGGCGATTAATGAGCCGCCGCATTATGGGCAAGGCTAGTTTCGCACATGTACAAGATCGCAGTGATCGTGTGCAAGTCTACGTTACTCGCGATGCTTTACCGGAGGGCTTTTACAACGAAGAGTTTAAGAAGTGGGATATCGGCGATATTGTCGGAGCTAAAGGTGTGTTGTTTAAAACTAATAAGGGCGAGTTGAGCGTCAAAGTGTCCCACATCGAGTTATTGGTGAAATCCTTGCGTCCGCTGCCAGACAAGTTTAGTGGCCTGAAAGATAAGGAGACCTCCTATCGTCAACGCTATGTTGATTTGATTACTAACGAAGAGAGCCGCAAAGTTTTTACAACACGATCTAAAATAGTAAGTTTTATTCGTAACTTTTTGATTGAAAAAGAATTTTTAGAAGTCGAGACGCCCATGATGCAAGCCATACCTGGTGGAGCTGTGGCGAGGCCGTTTGTGACTCATCATAATGCTTTGGACATGAAGTTGTTCCTTCGCATTGCGCCAGAATTGTATTTAAAGCGCCTTGTTGTAGGTGGTTTTGAACGCGTTTTTGAGATCAATCGTAACTTTCGTAATGAGGGTTTGAGCACGCGGCATAACCCAGAATTCACCATGTTGGAATTCTACCTCGCGTACGCCGATTACAATGATTTGATGGACATCACTGAGGAGATGTTTAAAGGCATCGCACAGTCTGTCACGGAAAATGGTGTTGTAAGCTATCAAGGTCAAGACATTGATTTTAATAAACCTTTTAAGCGAATGACGGTTGCGGAGTCAATATTGCACTTCAATCCGAGCTTAAGCGATGTCGATTTGCAAGATCGTGCTACCTTAGTGGCTTATGCTGAGTCTTTAAAGGTTCAAATAAAAGATTCGTATGGGCTGGGTAAGGTGCAAATTGAAATCTTTGAGAAAACAGTTGAAGATCGTTTGGCTGAGCCAACTTTTATTACTGCGTACCCAGTAGAAGTCTCTCCATTATCGAGACGTAATGATGAGGATGATTTTGTAACTGATCGCTTCGAGTTGTTTATTGCTGGTCGCGAAATTGCTAATGGATTCTCGGAACTCAATGACCCTGAAGATCAAGCAGAGCGCTTTCAAAATCAGGTAGCGGAAAAAGACGCTGGCGACGATGAAGCTATGCATTTTGATGCTGACTATATCCGTGCTTTAGAGTATGGAATGCCTCCAACAGCGGGCGAGGGCATTGGTATTGATCGAATGGTTATGTTGTTCACAGATAGCCCTTCGATTCGGGATGTATTACTTTTTCCTCATATGCGCCCCGAAGTCGACTAGCTTTCTTTATAAAGAGTTATCTAACCTATCTCTCCGGCGAAGGAATGGCAAAAACTAACTTACCTCTGATGATTGGCTCGCGTTATTCGCGTGCCAAGCGTCGAAATGGATTTATCTCCTTTATCTCTGCAATCTCGATACTCGGTGTCGCGATTGGAGTCTGGGTCCTGATATCGGTCATTTCAATAATGAACGGCTTCGGCAATGAATTGCGCGGCCGAATTCTTGATGTGGCTCCTCATGTGACAGTTACTGGGCAGGGCAATCGGTTAAACGATTGGCAGGCGATAACTGATCAAATCGATAGTCAACCTGAGGTACTAGGACGTGCGCCTTATATTTATACTCAGGGTTTGATTACATTGGATGGTCAAGTCACCGGCTCGCTAGTCAAAGGCGTACTGCCTGAGGAAGAGCTCAAGGTTTCTGAAATTGCTAATCATATGGATGTTGGCAGCTTTGAAATGCTACAAAAAGGTCGCTATAACGTAGTGCTAGGCCGTGGACTAGCCAACAAAGTTGGTGCTGGCGTTGGCGATAAGGTTACTTTTATTTCTCCGCAAGGCCAATCTACTCCTGCTGGCTTAATGCCACGTCTGCGACGATTTACCGTTGTTGGAGTGTTCGGAGATATTGGGCCTGATGGCTTTGACAGCACTTTAGCCTACATACATATGGCAGATGCCGACAAACTGTACAAGTTTCGTGGTGCGGTCAGTGGTCTGCGTATTAAATTAGACGACCCCTTTCTAGCTCGCGAAGTAACTGCTGGTATCGCAGATAAACTTGAGTATCGTTTTTATGTAGATAATTGGACGACTCAACATAAGAGCTTTTTTAGAGCTCTAGAATTTGAGCGTAGGATGGTCTTTATTGTTTTGTTTCTAATTGTCGCAATCGCTGCGTTTAATATTGTCTCGACTCTGATTATGGTGGTTACTGATAAGCGAGCTGATATAGCAATTCTAAGAACTCTTGGACTCTCTCCAGGCAAGGTCATGGGCATTTTCTTTGTCCAAGGCGTCACTTCCGGACTTATTGGCACGGTTGTAGGTGCTATAGCGGGTGTGCTAACAGCACTTAATTTGTCGACGATCATCGCTTTCATTGAGGGTATGGTGGGCCACGAAGTGCTGCCTGCAAGTGTTTATATTGTTACAGACTTTCCAGCAGAGCTGCGCTGGAATGATGTAATCATAGTGGTAAGTACGTCAGTCATTCTTTGTATGCTCGCAACGCTCTACCCAGCTTGGAGAGCCTCTAAAACCCAGCCAGCCGAAGCGCTGCGCTACGAATAAGGAGGTGAGAATATGAGTCAATCAGGAATTCTTCATTGCCAACAACTCGGTATGACCTATACCGAGGGGCCAAATGATGTTGAGGTACTTTCGAATATCAACCTTTCGATAGAGAAAGGTGAGCGTATCGCTATCGTTGGTGCATCAGGGTCTGGTAAGAGCACTTTGTTACACTTGCTAGGCGGGCTTGATTTGCCTAGCACGGGCTCCGTTTGGGTTGATGGTCAAGAGCTGTCTCGCATGTCTGATAAAAAGCGCGGCCTAATTCGCAACCAGTATCTTGGCTTTGTTTATCAATTTCATCATCTATTGCCCGAGTTCACTGCGGTCGAAAACGTTGCGATGCCATTATTGATACGCGGCGAAGATACTTCGCTAGCCAAAGCTAAAGCCTCTGAGCTCCTCGAGGAAATCGGATTGTCGCATCGTCTTGAGCACAGGCCAGTTGAGCTTTCAGGTGGTGAGCGTCAGCGCGCGGCTATTGCCAGAGCATTGGTCACTGAGCCGAATGTAGTTCTTGCCGACGAACCGACGGGTAACTTGGATGAAAATACGGCTCAGAGTGTTTTCGAAATGATGATGTCGCTAAACGAGCGTATTGGAACAGCCTTAGTAATGGTGACTCATGATACCGGCTTAGCAAACAAAATGGATAAGCGATACCATTTGGAGCTAGGAACGCTCACTCAGAGTTAAGTGCAGAATGTTTAGGGCATGTAGTCGAGCGCAGATAAGGGGCTAATTCGTGCTTCCGGCGCGCTTACGTGCAAGTCTTAACCTTTGCCTGCGTTTCCATCGTTGGCGAACTTGAGAGCGCCATATAAAACTGATGGTAAAGTGTGCAGACACGCTCAAAGTTATACCTACAATCAGGCAACCCAACCAGAGGGCAACATAGTGCCAGCCCAACTGAAATATCGTGATTTCTTGCAGAGATACAGGATTTATCTGCAATATCTTTGCGCCGAGCAAATAACAAGGAGTGTAAAGAGGAATCCAAGTAACCGGGTTTGAAATCCAAATTCCAGCAATTGCAAACGGCAGGTTCCCCCGCATCAGAGCGGCTAGAAAAATCGCAGGAACCATTTCAAATGGCATTGGAAGAAAGGCACAAAAGATTCCAATTGCTACTCCCTTCGCTGTGCTCTGGCGATTGAAAGTCCAAAGCTCTTGTTGCTTAAGGCTGTCACCAAATATATGCAAATATCGATACTGTTGTATCTCTTTTACGGTTGGCAGATGCTTACGTAGATTCTTGAAAAACTTCAATTAAGATCAGTGCTTTCGGCGGTTATGGCTAATACCTCTATTATATGCATTCCATGTGAGGAGTGTTATGATACTTCGCAGTTGAGGCATTAAAGTTGCTTAAAACTCGAGCTGAATTACAAGGAGTAAGACTCACTCGAAATTAGTGTTTGTGACGCTCGCGCGTAAACAAATATATCCAAGACTGAATCAAGCACATAGGGAGATGTTGCGTGGTAATCGTTTTTAAATCTGGCGTGCATGCCAGTGTTGTGCGTAATGCGCTCTTGAGCTCTAGTGCATGCCTTTTCGCATTTTTTTTGGGTGTGAGTTCTAGTTTGCTTTTTGCAAAACTACCGGCCTTGGGCGGCCATCCATTGGCGCTAGCGACTGTTGCCTTGCTTGTGCTGCTCTTCACTAGCATGGGGCCCTTCACTAGCATGGGGCCCTTCACTAGCATGAGGCCCTTAGCGTTCTTTACTTTTGGTTTTCTTTGGATGTGCTTTAACGTCGATAGCCATATAGACAAGAGCTTTCCCGACGGATATGAGCGTAGAAACATTAGTCTTGTTGGCACCGTCAGCACATTGCCAATATCCAAGGATAACAATAAGCGTTTTCAGTTCGATATGTTGCAGTTTAAAGATCCCGCGCTCGCTCACTTGAACGGTCAAGAGATACAATTGAGTTGCTACCGTTGTGATCTGGATATCAGAGCGGGCGAGCAATGGCAACTAACGGTTCGGCTTAAACGCCCTCATGGTTATGCTAGTTGGGGGGCGTTTGACTATGAAAAGCATCTTTTTCGACACAAGCTGATCGCTAAAGGCTATGTGCGGCTGAAGTCAGAGAATAGGCGAGTCAGTGCCTCTGAGTTTTCGCTCAATAGATGGCGAGAGTCGGTCAAAGATCGTTTACTAGCGATGCCTTCGAGCAAAACGTATGCGGGGCAGGGCGTTGGCATCAGCATTGTGCTCGCTCTCACCATTGGTGTAAAGAGCGGCTTCACTCATGCTCAACAACAGGTGTTACAAACCACTGGCGTCAGCCATTTAATGGCGATTTCAGGCTTGCATATCGGTTTGGTATTTATAACAACTGCACGGCTTTTCGGTTTGCTTTTTTTGCCCTTCACATCACTGTATAAGCGATATCCGCGACAACAGTTATGTCTGGTCCCAGCACTAGCAGCATCGGTATGCTACGCAGCCATGGCAGGGTTCTCGGTTTCGACACAACGGGCCGTAATTATGCTAGTGGTCTATGTGATATGTAATTTTCTCGCCCGAGAAACTAGTTTGGCCAAAGTGCTACTCATTGCTGTATTCGTGCTATTGCTGCTAGATCCATTTTCTGTACTCGACGTTGGGTTCTGGTTATCGTGCGGAGCAGTGGCGGTGATCGCTCTGGTCTCCAACGGTATAAACAAGCTTTCTATTGTTAGGCTACAAGTTATGCTTTGGGTTGGTATGGTGCCCCCGAGCGTACTCTTTTTCGCACAAGTGTCTCTGGTTTCACCATTAGTAAACTTACTATTGGTCCCACTTTTCTGCACAGTTCTGATCCCATTAACTCTGTTTTCGTTCTTTTTGATGATTCTGGGCATGACTCAAATAAGTGCTTGGTGTTTCGAAAACTTAGGTTTGGTTTATGACTTTACATACAGCTTGTTAGCCGCGATAAGTAAGTATGGCTTCGCTAAGATTTATTCAACCCCCTTAGTTTGGTGGCAATGGAGTCTGTTAATTGGGTTAGCGCTCTTGTGTCTGCCGCAGACCAAACGAATTGTGACACCAACCTATGGTTATCTTGTAACTAGTTTTTTTATTGGCCTACTGTTTCTGTCAGTGCTTTATAAGCCTGTTGAACAATTAGGTGATGATGAGCTACGAGTAGCTTTATTAGACGTAGGACAGGGGTTGGCTATGGTATTTGAAACACAGAACTCGGTGACGGTTTACGATACAGGCCCTCGTTATGGGAGTGGCTTCTCAACTGCAAATGCAGTATTGCTTCCGTATTTGCGCAGGCGAGGTATTACTCGGATAGATACCTTAGTAATAAGTCATGCCGACAATGATCATATCGGAGGCTTGAGTGTCGTGCGAGACGCCTTCGAGATCGGTCGTATATTGACCAGTCGACTCGATAAAGTCTCAGATGGTATTGAGTGCATACGCGGACAACAATGGAGGTATGACCGGGCTCTCTTTAGTGTATTGAGCCCTGACGCAGACACACCTGAGGGGAGCAATAATCGCTCTTGTGTCATTATGATCGACCATCTGGGTCACCGCGTCTTGATCTCGGGAGATATAGAGAAACAGGTAGAGCGCTACCTAGTTCAAACTGCTCCGGAAGATTTGAACGCAGATTTTCTATTGGTTCCTCACCAAGGTAGTAAAACCTCGTCGACTTCTGCTTTTCTCGATAAGGTCTCGCCGACTACCGCAATGCTAGCCGCAGGATATAAAAATCATTACGGACACCCTCACCCTAAAGTCGTAGCGCGTTACTATGAGCGAGATATTAGATTGTTATCGACCATTGATAGTGGCACGATACTTATCAGGGTCAACTCCGAGGGTTCCAGTGTTATCAAGTTCCGTGAGCAGCAACGGCGCTTTTGGAGCTATCAAAAAGTACCCAATCGGCGCTGATTCTTTGATAGACTTTGGCTACTAGAACAATAAATTACTAGCGGTTAATCCCTGGCCTGAAGATCTTGAAACGTGGCAAGATTGGCTCGCTAATAAACAAGCACCTCATTTCGAGGTGAAAAGGTATTCAATGTTTGAATTATTCAAAGCGGGTGGCCCGCTTATGTGGATCATCCTTCTTTGCTCATTGGTTGCATTAACCATTATTTTTGAGCGACTACTAACTCTTCGGACTAAACAAGTTGCGCCAGCAGGCCTTCGCAAGCAAATATTAGATTTGGCAAACTCTGGAAAAGTAACGCCAGAAAAAATCGACGTAGTGCGAATCCACTCTCCCTTAGGAGCGGTATTCGCAGCAGGTTTAGATAACCTACAATATGGCCCAGAGGCAATGCGCGAGGGGCTAGAAGAAACCGGCAAACAGGTGGTACATAAACTTGGCCGCTACTTGAATACGCTCGGTACAATCGCGTCAATAACTCCTTTAATAGGCTTGCTCGGAACCGTCATCGGTATGATCAAAGTTTTCACCGCGATTACAGCCAGTGGTGTTGGCGATCCAACGGTTCTCTCTGGTGGTATTTCTGAAGCTTTGATTACAACGGCTGCAGGGCTTTCGGTTGGTATTCCGTGTTTGATGTTCTACCGTCATTTTCGTGGCCGTATTAGTGAGCTTGCTGTGATTCTCGAAGAGAACGCATTAGCTCTTCTTGATTCTCAAAAGAGCTAAACTATGAACTTTGGTCAATCTGACGAGCAAGATGAAACCGCTATTGAATTAACGCCGCTGATTGATGTGGTGTTTCTGCTCCTCATTTTCTTTATGATTTCTACGACGTTTACAAAAGAAACTTCGTTAAAAATCAACTTACCTGAATCCAGTGGTGAAGCCATTGCACAACAACCTTTGAGTGTCGAAGTGCAAATTGGTGCTGAGTCTCAATACGCTATCGCCAGTGATGGTGATGGTGCAGCGAAGGCGTTAATAAATTCCAATCGCGACACCTTAAAACGCGCTTTGTCTGAGTATCAGTCTCAGCAGCAATTGTTGTTAATTATTCGCGCTGATCGCAAGGCACCTCATGAAGCGGTGATTAAAGTAATGGATGTCGCTCAAGAACTAGGTTTGAGCAATGTAACGTTCGCTACCAAGCAGTTCACTGAGTAGCTTCCGTTGGGTAACATTTTTGTGATCGTTGAGAAAAAAACTCTCAGATCGCATACACTTACAGCATGCAAGACTCTCCCAATTTTCTAGCGCCTGAGCTAGCATCTACCTCGAACGAGTCGGTACCAGCCGACTCTAGCGACACCAAGAACAAGTCTTCACGTACTAGTGAAATCGAAGTTCGTGCAACTTTGTTGCGGTTGATGTCCTATCTATTTAGACATAAATTCTTGCTGTTCGTCGCGATTGTGTTTTTGATGGCGACTGGAGCAATTGAAGCCTCGTTTGTAAAATCAATCGACACAATTCTTAAGAGCGGCTTTCTAAATGGCGATGATTGGTTTGTGCGCTGGTCAGGCATGCTGCTGATGGGGGTTCTTGCTGCTCGAGCCATTACCGGTTATATCGGCAACTACACCATGGCCAAGGCAGGGCGCCTGGTCATTTTTGAGCTCAGGCGCGATATTTTTGGCAATATGATTTCATTGCCATCGCCTTACTTTGATAAAAATTCTTCAGCCCAGACAATTTCAAAGTTGATATACGATGTCGAAACCACCTCTGTGGCGATTACAGACACCTTATCAATTATGTTTCGAGAATCGTTTAAAGCAATTGGCCTCATAGCGTTTCTGTTTTGGTCTGAATGGCGTCTTACCCTCATCTTTCTATTGGTTGTACCGTTGGTTGTGCTTGTCGCGGCCTACACAAATAAGCGTTTTCGTAAAACCAGTAAGCAAATCCAGGGGTCAATGGGCGGCATTGGACACACAGTTAAAGAAGCTGTTGTTGGGCACAAGGTCATAAAAGTCTATAACGGCCAAGAACAAGAAGCTGAAAATTTCGCTAGGGCTAATGAATTTAATTTGCAGCAAAACTTAAAGCGAGCAAAAGTGTCTGCCGGCTTGGTGCCTCTGACCATGGTTTTGGTCGCACCTGCCATCGCATTGATTCTTTATATTTTCCTAAACTATCTCCGTACTGGGCCAGAGTCGGTAGTACAGTTTTCAACCTATATTATGGCTTGTTTGGCGTTAATGAGCCCTTTAAAACGCTTGGCCAAGGTCAATGAAAAGATTCAAGTTGGCGTTACCGCGGCAGATAGCGTTTTCGAGGTCATAGATGAAGAGCCTGAGATTGATGACGGCAATGAATTGCTGGGTAATATCCAAGGCGAAATTACATTTGAAGGGGTGGAATTTAAATATCGTGACGACGATGACGCTCCTGTTTTGCACGACATTGACTTCGCCATTAAGCCTGGTGAACGCGTCGCGCTTGTTGGTTCATCAGGCAGCGGCAAATCAACAATTACCTCGTTAATTTTGCGGTTTTACAAGCCGCAGAGAGGCCGGATTTTGATAGACGGAGTAGACGTCAACGAGCTATGCCTAAAAGGTTTGCGATCACAGTTTGCTTTAGTAAGCCAAGAAACAACCTTGTTCGATGATACTATTGGCCGAAATATTATGTACGGCATGATCGATGAGTACGACGAACAGCGGCTTCAAGCGGCGATTAAGGCGGCGCACGTAGATGAGTTCTTATCTGAGTTACCACTAGGTCTTGATACCATGGTTGGTGAGGGCGGCTTGCGCTTGTCGGGCGGTCAGCGTCAGCGTGTTGCGATTGCACGAGCTATATATAAAAATGCCCCCATTTTGATTCTTGATGAAGCCACATCGGCGCTAGACAACAAGTCTGAGCGCTACGTTCAAGATGCCCTAGAGACACTGATGAAAGGCCGTACTTCTATGGTAATTGCCCACCGCTTATCGACCATAGAAAGCGCTGACAAAATCGTTGTCCTAGAGAGAGGCAGAATAGTCGAACAAGGTTCGCATAAGCGACTGCTCAAAAAAGGAGGGGTATACGCCGAGCTACACAAAGCTCAATCTAACTCGTCTAAGAAAGGCTTCTTTTTTTGGAAGTGAACTCCTTAGAACGGTATTTCTGCTTTTGAATTGTGTATGAGTTTGAATAATGGGCATTAAAAAGTCATTGTTAAAGAGCTGGGCAAAGCCTAACGCTTTGACTGCTGTGTTAAAGCCTCTTTCGGGTGTCTATCGTGGCGCCTTCGCCGCTAGAAAACAGGCTTTTAAGCGAGGCATTTTTAGCAGCTATCGCGCGCCAATACCAGTGATCGTTGTTGGTAATCTTACGGTTGGAGGTACGGGGAAAACGCCTTTAGTTATTTATCTTGTGGAACAACTCAAAGAGCTTGGTTTTGCTCCAGGTGTTATCAGTCGAGGTTATAGTGGAAGTGCCCAATCGTATCCTCTTGAGGTTCATCAAGAAACAGATGTTGCTGAGTGCGGTGATGAGCCAGCACTAATTGTAAAACGAACAGGCGCGCCTATGGCGGTTGGGCCTGATCGACAAGAGTCGATTGAATTATTGCTCTCGCGACATTCCATCGACATTATTGTAAGTGACGATGGTTTACAGCACCTTGCTTTAGAGCGCGATATAGAAGTGTGCTTGGTCGACGATACTATTGCTCATCAAAACGAGGAATTATTACCAGCGGGTCCGTACAGAGAGCCTTTATCACGGTTGCTAACGGTTGATTTCATTGTTCGCCATGGTGGGCATGTTGGAAATGCGGAAAACCAATATACGATGGCGTTGTCTCCGAGCGACCCTAAGCCTCTTTTGGCAAGCAATACCGAGCCGTTTCCTGTTGGTGAGAAGATTGAAGCAGTTGCTGGAATAGGCCAACCTAAGCGCTTTTTTGATACCTGTCGAGCTCTAGGTTTGCAAATTAATGAGCACAGCTTTGCAGATCACCACCACTTTATTGCAAGCGATTTGGAATTTGATGGAGCATCAGTGTTGATGACTGAAAAAGACGCGGTAAAATGTACCGCGTTCGCGGCTAGTAACCATTGGTATTTACCGGTTGACGCCGTATTAAACGACGGGCTTACAGAGTCGATCATTGAGAAAATTCGCGAGCAAAATAACGGCCACATTATTCACGGGAATATTCACGAGAACTAAATTATGGATAACAAATTACTAGAAATGCTGGTTTGCCCAGTTACAAAAAGCCCACTTGAGTTTGATGAAGAGCGTAATGAGCTTGTATCGTCGGCCGCAAAGCTTGCATACCCTATAAGAGATGGTATTCCGGTATTGTTGGAAGACGAAGCGCGCGAGTTGGAGCTAAGTTAATGTCGTTTACTGTTGTAATACCAGCGCGTTACGCTTCTAGTCGTTTGCCTGGTAAGGCCGTGGCCGACATTCATGGCAGTCCTATGATTGCTCATGTTGTGGACCGAGCGCGAGAATCGAGTGCTTCGCGGGTCATTGTCGCGACCGATGATCAGCGAATTGTAAACGCAGTTGTCAATTATGATTGTGAAGTATGCATGACGCGCACTGACCATGAATCTGGTAGTGACCGGCTGGCTGAAGTAGTTGAAAAACTCAATATCAATAATGATGAAATAATCGTTAACGTTCAAGGTGATGAGCCCTTAATTCCCGGGATGCTAATTGACCAAGTCGCGGCGGCACTAGAAATTGCCGGAGATGCTGTCATGTCTACCGCCGCGAGAGCGATTGAAGAGCAAGCCGATATTGATAACCCGAACTTGGTCAAAGTCGTTTTTGATCGAAATGGGCGAGCTTTGTACTTCTCGCGCGCGCCGATTCCTTACGCTCGCGATGAGCGCTTCACCAATGCTTGGCATCACATAGGAATATACGCTTATCGCAGCTCCTTTCTTAAACGCTATGATCAATTAGCGCGTAGTTCAATTGAGCAAACGGAATGCCTAGAGCAGCTACGGGTGCTCGATAATGGTGATGCAATCATGGTAGAGACGGTCGATTATGATACTGGTATAGGCGTCGACACACCTGAGGATTTAGAGCGTGTGCGACGCATTATGGCGAGAAAATGATTAGAATTTTGTTTGTATGCATGGGCAATATCTGTCGATCACCGACCGCTCACGGAGTCATGCAGCATAAAATCGATGAGGCTAATTTAGGTAATCGCATCGAGATAGATTCGGCGGGTACTCACGCTTACCATGTTGGCGAAAAATCAGACTCACGTTCGCGCGCTAAGGCTGCGTCGATGGGCATTGATATGGAGTATATTCGAGCACGTAAAATATCGATTAACGACCATGATGAGTTCGATTACATTCTCGCCATGGACGATGATAATTTAGAGCTGATCAACTATTACGCTCCTGAAGAAGGCCGGGCAAGTGTCTCTTTATTTCTAGAATTCGCCGTTCAACAAGGCTTGTGCCTTCAAAATAATGTGCCAGATCCCTACTATGGCGGCGCCAAAGGCTTTGACACCGTCTTTGAGCTTGTTGACCTTGGCTGCGACGCGTTAATTAAACATTGCTTACAGGCTTAGATGGGCACTATTAAATACATCGACGTCTGCGTTCATAGCCAAACTTTACTCGGTTTCAGCGAGATACCAGAGCAACAAGTTAATGGGGCTGAGCTCGAGCAAGTCGCAAGTTTTCAATGTAAGGTCGCTACGGCCACAAACGGAGTAGGCCAAGCTAACGGTAGCGAATGCACGCCCTTAGGTAGCCACAGAATTCGCGCTAAGATCGGTACAGGCGCAGAAGAAAATACCGTTTTTATCGGGCGTAGGGCGAGTGGCGAGATCTATTCTGAAGAGTTAGCGGTTAGTTTCCCCTCGCGAGATTGGATTTTGAGTCGAATACTTTGGTTGTGTGGTAATGAGACTGGCTTTAATCGAGGGGGCTATGTCGATACCCAGAGGCGTTACGTTTACATACATGGCGCGCCAGATTCACACCCTATGGGGAAACCAAGCTCTCATGGGTGCATTAAAATGAGAAATAGCGATATCATTTCGCTATTCGATAAAGTGACGATTGGAACAATCGTAGAGATCAAGGAAAAACGATGACAGAAAAAACCACGAGCACCGGCTCTAGACTATTGGCGCTCGGGCCAGTGATGGTCGATGTTGAGGGCTTAAGCCTTAGCGACCACGAACGTCAACGATTAGTGCACCCAAGTGTTGGGGCGGTTATTCTCTTTGCTAGAAATTACAAAGATAAACAACAGGTTACTGAATTAATCTCAGAAATTAAGTCACTCAGAACGCCGGCCTTGCTTATTGCCGTTGATCAAGAGGGCGGCCGTGTTCAAAGATTTCAAGCTGAGTTTGCTCGTTTACCAGCAGCTCAATCGTTTGGCGAACTTTGGTCGACGAATAAACAAAAGGCTCCAATGGTCGCTTACGAGTCGGCGTATACAATGGCCTCTGAATTGTTAGAAGTCGGCATCGATTTTAGTTTTGCGCCGGTATTTGACGTTACCTCTAAAGAAAGTGAGGTTATCGGTGACCGTTGTTTTCACCCAGATCCGAACGCGGCGACTGAATTGCTTGGCGCTTATATCGATGGTATGCATGCGGCGGGTATGGTCGCTATCGCGAAACACTTTCCGGGGCACGGCGGTGTTAGTGGTGATTCTCATCACTGCTTACCGCAAGATAATCGATGTTTAGACGATATTCGCCAACATGATCTAGTGCCTTATATGAGTTTAGTTAACGAAATTCAAGGGGTTATGACAGCGCACGTGATGTTCGATCAATGTGATCAAAATATTCCCACTTACTCAAGTTATTGGTTACAGGATGTGTTGCGCGGAGAACTTGGCTTCGAAGGCATTGTCTTTAGCGATGACCTTACGATGCAGGGTGCGGTCGATGCTAATTCAGACGAGCAGGGCTCAATTGTTGAGAGCGCGCAACGCGCGATATATGCGGGTTGCGATATGGTGCTGGTTTGCAATCAGCCAAGTTTGGCCGACGAGTTGTTAGATGGCTTAGAGTTTGAGCCTAATGAAGTACTATCAGCTAAACTGTCTAGGTTAGTAGCAGTCAGATGATAACGAATTTTATTCTGCTAGATCTGATACAAAACGCCTTGTAAATCACATGAAGGCAGGCAGTTTTCAGGTAAACTGCCCTCTGAAGTCTGTACGGAACTAGAAGTAAGATAATTATAAAGAACTAGAATTAGGTAGAACTAACCATGCATAAATTACTAAAGATACTCGCTGTCGTTGCGCTACTCGGTTTTCCTGTAGCCGTAATCGGCTTTCGACTCGGTATATTTCCGTTTTCAACCAGCTTTTCTTTGATGGGCGCAACAGCGATACTTGCAGCGGCTGTGTTTTTTCTCGGTATGGTGCTCAGCTTCGTTAAACGCTCTGATGCTCAGGTAGCGAAGTCAGCACGTACAGCAGCCATGATTGCACTTTTGCCTGTTATCGGTTTAGGTACACAAGCAATTACCGGAAAATCAGTACCACCGATCCATAATATTTCAACTGATACGGTTAACCCGCCAGCATTCGACAAGGTTGTTGACTTACGTACTGAGGGCCACAATCCGCTTGCTTACGATACTGCTAAGCTCGCTGATGCGCAGATGGCCGCCTATCCAAACGTGAAAACGTTGACCACTGAACTCTCTGAACAAGAGGCGCATGCTCGAGCGAAAGCCGTTGTTGAATCTATGGGGCTAGAGTTGGTTAATTCCGATGTGGACAAAGGAATTATTGAAGCAACGCAGACTACGGCGATTTGGGGCTTCAAAGACGATATGGTCGTTCGAATTACTACGCTAGACGGCGCCACCGCGGTCGATGTGCGATCGGTTTCTAGAATTGGCGTTAGTGATTTAGGCGCTAACGCAAAGCGTATTGAAAAGTTTTTAGCCAAATTTTAGGACCAGTTAAGACAGAATTTCAAAGGCTTTGCAGCAACTTAGCCACGGCTTAACCCTTTCTAAGTGGGCTTAAGCAAAAAACGGGGCCATTGGCCCCGTTTTTTAATACTAATTAGCAAGTAGTTCTCTAGTTGTCCTTCTTTTTCTTAACTTTATCTTTCTTTTTGAACAACCCTAGGCGATTAAACAGGCCTTTTTCTCGTTGAGTTGGTTCTGTAATAACAGTGCCGCCATGTTGACGATCTTCGGTACTCGGTTCGAGGTTCTGAATGTTCGATAAATCGACGTCTCCACTTAAACTAACCAACTTATCGCCATCAAACATTGCAGTAATTAAGCGTTGATCGGTCTCTTTTTTTCGTTGGTTTCTATTTGAGTAAAAGTAGTCCCAGCGCTGTTGGTTAAACGGGTCAATAACCATGGGCGTGCCAAGAATAAACAACACTTCTTGCTTGCTCATTCCGTAACGAATCTCGCGTAAATCACTGTTATTAATGATGTTTCCTTGCTGGATATTTGGCTGGTACGGTTTTATGCAGGCGCCGAGCGCCAAGCTGCAGGCTACCAAAACGAGAGACAGTTTTTTGTTCATGATTGATTATATTAAGTTTATCTATTTCAATTTCAGAAGAACTGCGATTTCATCGCAATTTTCGAATTTGTAGCAGTTTACACAGATTCCCCAAATTTTCTCGGGAAATATATCTTTGTTAACAGTGGTAAAGCCAAGTTTATGAAAAAACTCCGGCACGTACGTAAGCGCCATCACCCGACCCACGCCTCTTTGTTTTGCGGTTTCCACCAAGTTTTCAACAATCTTACGCCCGAGGCCACCACGCTTAATGTCTGATGAGACCATTAAGCTTCTAACTTCAGCCAGTTCAGGCGTGAAGTGCTCAAGTGAACCACATGCTATGACTGTGCTGTCTCGTCTGATCACTCGAAAGTGCTCAAGGTTAGCAATAATGTCGGTTTTGGTTCGCGGTAATAAGTCACCAAGTGAGGCGTAGTGATTCAACAAGCTTTGTATGCTGGCAACATCTGCCTCGCAAGCCGCTTGAACCATGTCCTCAGAGTTCCGAGGCACTGCTGAAATTGGGGTATTCATCGTTACGACTAAGAAAGTGAACTTGCTGCAAGCATCTCTTGTGCATGC
The DNA here is from genome assembly GCA_947499305.1 of uncultured Arenicella sp. Lineage (GTDB taxonomy): Bacteria > Pseudomonadota > Gammaproteobacteria > Arenicellales > Arenicellaceae > Arenicella. The sequence continues at coordinate 29,060 of CANMNN010000007.1, forward strand.
GCTTTGGTACGATCAGTAATCACTTCACCACCAAGCATTCGGGCTATTTCGAGCGTACGCATTTCATCATTTAGCTTGACCAACGTTGAGTAGGTTTCGTCTTCGTTTGACACTTTGTCAATAAAAATGTGTTGCTGGCCCTGCGAGGCGACCTGAGGTAGATGCGTAATGCAAATAACCTGGGCGTTTCTCCCCAACTTGCGTAAGCGAGCCCCCACTATTTGCGCTACTTTTCCACCAACGCCTACGTCGACTTCGTCAAACACTAATGTTGGTGTATCACTGCGTTCACTGGTGATTACCTGGATTGCCAAGCTTATGCGCGACATTTCTCCGCCTGAAGCGGTTTTATTCAAAGACTTTAGAGGCATCCCATGATTAGTGCTAACCATAAATTCAATATGGTCAATACCGTGCTCAGAAACAATAACATCGTCACTTATGTGTGGCTCTACCTTAATGGAGAGCTCGCCGCCACTCATGCCCAGATCTTGCATCTGTTCACTGATAGCCGTTGACAATTGTTCCGCTACCTCTTGGCGCTTACCCGAAATAGCGAAGGCGATTTTGGCATAGTTTTCTTTGAGTTCGGTAAGCTCTTTTTGCAGTTTCTCGGGCTGGCTGTGCTCCGATTCTAAACGCTCATACTCAGCCTGCAGTGTTTGGTGGCGCTCGGGCAAGTTCAATTCGCTACAGCGATGCTTACGTGCCAGATTAATCAGCGTGTCTCGCCGTTGCTCTACTTCTTGTAAACGCTCAGGATCTTTATCTATTTTCGATAAGGCTGATTCGAGAGAGCTTTGGGTTTCCTCTACTTGAGCGAGTGCCGAATTGAGCAACTCGTTGGCGTCAGCTAAATTGCTATCATAGTCTAATAAGTCAGAAATTTGCTTTACCGCTTTGCCAAGCTCGGCTGTAACATTTCTTGTTTCGTTGTGGAATAGGGCATCAGTCGCGGCTAAAATACCATCGATTAACCCTTGAGAGTTGCTCAAGCGGCTATGTTCCTGCTCAAGTTCTTCGAACTCACCGTCAAGAATGTTAGCCTCGTCTAACTCATTTAGTTGAAACGAAAGCAGCTCCATTCTGTCTGCATTATCCGTTTGGTTTTGTGACACCGATTGCAACTCGCGTTCAATACGGTGTATTTGTGACGCAAGTTTTGCCATTACCCTCAACGCGTCATTATGGTCGGCAAACTGGTCAATAATGCGGCGTTGTTCAGGTAGACGCATCAGCGACTGGTGTTCATGCTGACCGTGTAAATCGACAAGCATATAACCGAGCTCTCGTAAGCTTGTAAGTGTTGCGGGTTGGTCGTTAATGTAGCATTTAGTTGGTTTGCCGACTCTAACAACACGACGAACCAAGCAATTATCTTGATCTTCATCCGTGTTGAGTAAATCGCGCTCGCTGAGCCACTCTCTTACGTTTTTCAGACCGGCAATGTCAAATAAAGCGGTAATCTCGCATTGATCCTCACCGTGACGCACCATTTCAGACTCCGCACGAGAGCCTAAGATTAGATTCAGGGCATCGAGCATAATCGATTTGCCTGCACCGGTTTCGCCAGTGACCACCGTTAAGCCTTCGTCGATTTCGATCTCGAGCTGTTTAATGATCGCGAAGTTGCGAATTGATAGTTCTGTTAAAGCCATAGCATTAAGTATAAACCGTTTAGCGCGACTCTTGTTCGCCGCCCCAGCCTAATTTAGCGCGCAGCATAGCAAAATAATCGTAGTTTTCAGTATGTATTAACTGAACAGAATGTTCTGAGCGAGTAACCTTGATGATTTCGTGGCCTGCAAGGCTATAGCCAATTAAACCATCTGATGACACGTGCGCGCAGTTTTTTGAGCGATTATGGATCGAAAAACATACCTCAGAAGCTGCTGGCAGAGTGATCGGTCGATTCGATAAGGTATGTGGAGACACTGGCACCATTGATATTACGTCAGTCCCTGGGTGCATGATCGCACCACCGGCCGATAAGGCATATGCAGTCGACCCAGTCGGCGTACTGAGGATAACTCCATCAGAACGCGCAGCCGTAACAAAGCTACTATTTACGTGAGCTTGCCAGTTAATTAGCTTTTCGAGCGAATGCCTGCCGATAACAATATCATTTAATGCCGTTTGCTGATAAACGACTTCATCATTATCGTGTACTTGCACTTTAAGCATCATTCGACGCTCAATCTCGTAATTGCCTGCTAAGATTTGATCGACTTCACTGAGCATATCGGCTTGAGGAATGTCAGTTAGAAATCCCAATCGGCCTAAGTTCACGCCTGCCACAGGCACGTTGAGCTCTGCCATTTTCCGTGCAACATGCAACATGGTGCCATCACCGCCAATAACTATCGCCAAATCAATGTCTTGATGCAGTTCTTCGTGAAGTAGCTCTTGAGGTAGATCTCGAACGATTTCTGAAGCGGTGTTATAACCGAGCTTAACCTTCAAGCCCTTAGACTCGAGATGCGCCGTTAAGGCTTTAACGGGCTTTTCGACACTCGCGTCTTGATACTTGCCAAATACGCCGATAGTTTTAAACATGCGGGATTTCATTTATGATTATTCTTTGTGCATTGTCGCCAATTTACGCTGGGCTTGTCCAGTAAAGCGATGGTTCTGATGCACTTAAGTATAAAAATATCACTTTTGTCGGAGCGGCAAAGCATACATTGCTTTAAGGCCCTAAATATTCTGAGCTTTTAGAAATTTCATGACTCTAGATTCGCGAGCCGAAAACGTACTCAAAAACCTTGTAGAAACCTATATTCAGCAAGGCCAGCCTGTGGGATCTCGAACGCTTTCTAAGTTGCCACAATTGGGAGTTAGTTCGGCAACTGTTCGTAATGTTATGTCAGATCTTGAAGAGCTTGGTTTAATAACGGCGCCGCATACTTCGGCGGGACGTATCCCCACATCTCAAGGTTACCGTTTATTTGTTGATAGCATGGTTAAGGCCTCAACCCTAACGCAACAGGCGGTAAGCCAGCTTTCAGAGCGCTTTCAACAAGAAACAGACCCAGAAGCGTTGCTTGCTCACGCTTCTGACGTTTTGTCTGAGTTAACCCAGTTTGCTGGTGTAGTGGTATTGCCAAGCCAATCAGTTACGCGTTTTCACCAACTCGAGTTTATGCGCCTATCTGACTCGCGGTTGCTTGCGATATTGGTTACAGAAGATGGGCGAGTTCAAAATAGGGTGCTTAATACGGCTGACAGTTTTAGCGAGTCTGAATTGGTTTCGGCCGCGAATTTTTTTAATCAGCGTTACAAAGGCAACACCCTCGACGACGTTAGGCGGTTATTGGTAAACGATATGCGCCATGATAACGACGAAATGCACAAGCTAAATCAAGAAGCGATGCAAGCAGCCAGCCGAGTGATCTCCGAAGAGGAGGCTTCCAATCAAGGCGATGTGGTTCTCAGCGGGGAGCAGAAATTGTTAGACGTACCTGACTTGTGCCAGATAGAGACCCTGCAAAAGCTATTCGATGCGTTCAAGACGAAGCGCGATCTGTTGGATTTGTTAGATCGAAGTATGAAGGCAAATGGTGTTAGTGTGTTTATTGGTGAAGAGTCGGGTTACAGTGCGCTTGGCGAATGCAGTGTAATCGCTAGCCCTTATAGCGTAGATGGTAAGATTCTAGGAACACTCGGTGTTGTTGGCCCAACTCGCATGGCATACGACGAAGTAATTTCTGTTGTTGATATTACATCAAAGCTCTTAAGTCAGGCTTTGTCTCAATCGCCCAAATAAGACAGTTCACTACCAAATAGGACACCAAATAAGACACTCACTAAATAGTCCATCAACCCAACAGAAGAGGCCGCATGCAAGCTCACTTAATATTTTGGCCAGTACTGGCCGTAGCACTTGTTCCAATAGTTGTTTTATTGCTAAACGGTAAGCGTAAAGCGGCTGATCGCAAAGCGGGAAACTTAGACCCTAATGCTGCCGTTGATAATAAAGCGTGGTCCTTGCCTGTGATATTAACGTCAAACTCACTGGCCAATCAATTTCAGTTGCCTGTACTTTTTTATGTGTTGAGTTTTGTGCTGTTTAGCATTGGTGCAGTAACACCATTTGTTATGACCCTTGCTTGTGTGTTCGCGCTTAGTCGCTGGGTTCATGCCTATGTTCACGTCACTAGCAACTATATTCCATACCGATTTCGCGTGTTTATACTCGGCGTGATCACTTTGTTTATTCTTTTTGGTGTTACTTTTATAAGCTTGTTGTCGATGAACTGAGTTTTAACGAGGTGGTTTACTCTAGATTCGGCAATGAGATCGTTTAGATATTAATTAACACAAGCTGTGGATCAGCGAAGAGGAGAACTCTCTATGAGTGCGAAAGATTTTGACATTGTGGTATACGGTGCTACCGGATTTACTGGCCGCTTAGTTGCGGAATACTTACACGGCCGTTATGGCAATGGCGACGAAGTTCGTTGGGCGATGGGAGCTCGAAGTCAAGCTAAGCTAGAGTCAGTGCGTGAGGAGATGGGGCTACCAGAAAGCACTCCATTAGTTGTTGCAGACTCTAGTAATACTGCGTCAATGCAGGCTATGGTAGACCGCACAAAGGTGGTTCTGACCACGGTTGGTCCTTATCAAATTTATGGCTCAGAATTAGTCGGACTATGTGCGAATTCTGGAGTTGATTATGTTGACCTTTGCGGAGAATCCGTCTGGATGCGACATATGATTGACGCTCATGAAGATGCTGCAAAAGCGTCAGGTGCTCGCATTGTGTTCTCTTGCGGGTTCGATTCCATCCCGAGCGATCTTGGTATTTTCAAACTGCAACAATTAGTCAAAGAGCAAACAGGTGAGGTGTGCAGCCATATTAGCGGGCGTGTACGAGCTATGAAAGGAACATTCTCCGGTGGAACTGCCGCCAGTTTAACGGAGTCTGTAAAGGCCGCTAAGGGTGACCCTGAAATATTCAAGCTCGCGATCAACCACTACTCATTGGTGCCTGGGTTTACTGGCGTTGAGCAGCCTAATGGCGACAAGGTAGTCTATTCTGAGGAATTAAAGAGCTGGGTTGCACCGTTTGTTATGGCGGCGATCAACACTCGAAACGTGCATAGAAGTAATGCATTGTTAGGTCACGCTTATGGTGAAGACTTTACCTATGATGAGATGATGCTGACCGGCGATGGAGAAAAAGGTCAAGCTATTGCGAATCATGTTGCAACTACTAACCCAATGGCTGGGCCAGATGCACCCAAACCAGGTGAAGGGCCAAGTAAAGAAGAGCGAGAAACTGGTTTCTACGACATTGCCTATATTGGCAAAACTAAAAGTGACAAAACTTTCGTGTTGGGTGTCAAAGGCGATCGAGATCCTGGTTATGGTTCAACTTCTAAAATGATTTCAGAAAGTGCGATTTGCTTGTTCAAAGATGCAACGGACACGCCTGGTGGCATATGGACAACAGCCCCCGCTATGGGCGATAAATTAATTACTAGGCTTGAAGCTAACGCCGGTTTGAGTTTTGAGTTAGAGAGTTAATTACTTTGCCGAACGATAGGTGAGCTTGTCGTCGAAGACGAGCTTGCTTAACTAACGGGTAAAAATACAAATGATAATGTTAGTGGCACGGGTGTTGCCGAGCCGCTTTTTAATACGAAGCAAAATAGATTCAAGGCAATTGCCTTGAATCTCACCGCCTTTTTCAATCGGTAAGGAAACCGTAAGCATTCTTTTTCATAATCAATCGTCTAGAAACTGGTTTTTTCTATGCCTGTTAATCGAGAACGATTTCAGAAATTTCGCATTAATGCTAGACGAACGACAGGTAAATTGCCTAAATTTAGCGCTATTACTAAAACGTAATCCGCTGGTCACTTGAGGGTAATCAGACCGACCTTACTATGAGCGTGTAAGATTAATTTCTTAGCACTTGTCTTATAAGTAATGTTGAGTCTCAATATCGCTTTATAGATGTCCTGGTTGAAATAGCGCAACTCAGGATGGTGTTTTTGAAATTGATGTACTCATGACTTTTACTGTTTTAGGAGAATTTAATGGTTAAAACAATATCAAGCTCGTTCATGCCAATACTTAAGTGGACATCAGTTGCTGCGGCCTCAGCAGCGCTGGTTATTTCTATTCAGGCCGCGGCTGACGGTCACAAAGATGGTGGCGACACATTACACAATGTGGCCGAAGCCACACCAGCGGCGGTAGTCAGGCCTCGCAGTTCATCACAAGGCCCTTGGACGCCAGCCAATGGTTTTGCAGATTTAATCGAAGATGTTAGCCCTGCCGTAGTGCATGTTGCAACTGCGGGTTTCATCGAACGACGAGGTTTTAACCCAAGAGGCGGGCGCCCTGATTTTCGCGGCCCACAAGGATTTGAAGAGTTCTTCGAGTGGTTTAATCGTCGTGGGCAAGTCGACCCCCGGCAGCAACAGCCTGAGCAAGATTCGGATTCAGACACCGAAAAGCAAACTCGGCCGTTAGGGATTGGCTCTGGATTTATTATTAGCGCCGATGGGTATGTGGTAACCAATCATCATGTGGTTGACGACGCTGATGAGATTATCGTTACCATGACTGATGGCACAGAGTATAAGGCTAAAATCAAGGGGAGTGATCCTAAAACCGACTTAGCTTTGTTGAAGCTTGAAGATGCCGTGGATCTTCCATACCTGCCTTGGGGTGACGACGAACAGTCTCGAGTTGGCGACTGGGTGCTGGCAATCGGCAACCCATTTGGCTTAGGTGGCTCTGCGAGTACCGGTATAATCTCAGCAATAGGTCGAGACATTCAAGCAGGGCCTTACGATGACTTCATTCAGGTCGATGCCGCGATCAATCGCGGAAATTCAGGCGGGCCATTGTTCAATATGCAGGGGGAAGTAATCGGTATTAACTCGATGATCTATTCGCCCAGTGGCGGCAGCGTAGGAATTGGTTTTTCGATACCAGCTAATCTCGCTAAAGGCGTGATCAGCCAGCTACAAAACTCAGGCGAAGTTGAGCGCAGTTGGATTGGTGTTTCGATCGGCCCTGTTTCAAAAGAGCTAGCTAAGTTGCTTGATCGTCCTGATGAGCAAGGCGCATTAGTATCCGGGGTTATCGCCGATTCACCGGCCTCTAAAGCCGGTCTTGAAGCCAGAGATATCATTCTGGAATTTAATGGAGAGCCGATTAAGGAAATGCGTAACTTGCCAAAAGAAGTAGCGCAGTCTCAGGTTGGTAAAACCTACGCGATGAAGGTTTGGCGGGACGGTAAGCGTAAAACCATCAAGATCAAAACAGAGCCGTTTCCATCCGAAGACCAAGAACTCGCTTCGAATGAACCTGAAGAGCAGGCAGAGCCGAAAATGAATACGCTTTTAGGGGCTGAGATGACTCAGCTGACGGACTCTAATCGTGAACGCTACCGTGTGGGCGACGATGTCAACGGTGTGTTAATCACGTCTGTTGAGCCTAGAGGTCTTGCCGCTAAAAACGGCCTTCGTCCTGGCGACGTGATCGTTCAGCTTGGTGGAGATAAAAATATTCGAGACCCAAAGCAAGTCACGAAAGTGCTTGAACAAGCAGAAGAAGACGAAGAAAGTTCGATTGCAGTGCTGATAAATCGGCGCGGCAACCCTAGTTTTTTCGCCTTTGATTTGGACTAACCTTTAGCTATTAACTCTAATCGAACACGAATAGAAATTTGGACCCATTAAATGCACTGAGATTTACGCATTTAGTGGGAGCCAAATTACAAATAGCGTAAAATGGATGAAAATAATTATGAATAAGAAAAGCATGATTCGAGTACTTGTCGTAGAAGACGATAACGAAACCGCGAAATACATTGTCAAAGGTCTCACCGAGTGCGGTCACATTGCTGACCACGCTGCCGATGGTCGCGAGGGTTTGTTGATGGCAGACTCAACGGAGTATCAAGCAATCATTGCTGATCGCATGTTGCCAAAAGTTGATGGCGTGACCATGACTCGCACATTACGAGGCAGTGGTAACCGAACGCCAATTCTCATGCTCAGCGCACTAGGCGATGTTGATGATCGAGTTGTAGGTTTGAAGGCTGGTGCCGACGACTACCTCGTTAAGCCCTTCGCGTTCTCTGAACTGCAAGCTCGTATCGAAGCATTGGTGCGTCGAGCTGAGCCCGAGTCTCCCGATACAGTATTGAAAGTTGCTGATTTAGAGATGGACCTACTAAAGCGCGAAGTTCGACGCAATGAACAAAAGGTTGATCTTCAGCCTCGAGAATTTAGACTGCTTGAGTATTTGATGCGTCATAGTGGGCAAGTTGTTACGCGTACGATGCTTCTTGAAAAGGTTTGGGACTATCACTTTGACCCGCAAACAAATGTTATTGATGTGCATATCAGTCGACTACGAGGCAAGATTGATAAAGAGTTCGAAGTCTCGTTGTTGCACACTGTTCGCGGTGCGGGTTATATGCTGAGTGAACCAGATTAGTCCATTCAAAAGCTCTGCGTTTCGTATAACGCTGGTTTATGTTGTTTTGTTCGGTATGTCGGTCTCCATTATTCTGGGGTTCGTGTATTGGTCAACGATTGTTTATAAAACTAATCAGACTGATGTTGATATTAATGCTGAAATTCAAGAGCTTACAGATATTTATGAACGTAAAGGCTACCCGGGACTGGTAACTATTTTGTCTGAGCGAGTACAGCCTCGCCCGGGCGATTCAACTTTGTATTTGTTAGCCGATTATCAGTTTCAGCCTTTAGTCAGTAACATGACTGGTTGGCCAAGAATGGCAGTGGACCGCAAAGGAGGTTGGCTTGATTTTCGACTTGGCCATGTACAAGATGACAACGATCGAGAGTTTAGTGCTCGTGCTCGTGCGGTTTTATTGGGTAACCGATATAATTTATTGATCGGGCAGGGCATGGAGGATCTAACCACTCTAAAAGCTCTTGTCGGCCGAGCTTTGTTCTGGGGGCTACTCTTAACTATCGCTCTCGGCATAATCGGTGGTTTGATGATGCGTCGCACTTTGAGTAGCCGCCTCGGCGCCATTAATCAAACTAGCCGCAAGATTATGCAAGGCGATCTTCGCCGACGAATCGCGACCAGCGGAACGGGCGATGAGTTCGACGAACTCGCGATAAACTTGAATTCCATGCTTGATCAAATCGAACATGGAATGGAGGGGGTACGTCGTGTATCTGATAATATCGCTCACGATTTGAAAACACCTCTAGCGCGATTAAAAAACCGTGTTGAAGAACTTAAATTCCGTGTTGCTGGCCGTAACGAAGAAGAGTTGGCGGTTGACCAAATTATTCATGAGGCCGATGGCCTTCTGGCCACCTTTAATGCTCTGCTTCGCATCGCGAGAATTGAATATAGCGAGCAACGAAAAGGCTTTAAATCTGTCGATCTAAATTCTATTCTCTATGATCTACAAGAGCTTTATGAACCGCTGATAGAAGAAAAAGGCCAAACCCTCCAAGTTGAGATTAGCCAAAGTATGGAAATTTCAGCTGATCGAGACATGTTGTTTCAAGCATTTGCGAATTTGCTGGATAACGCGATTAAATACACTCCGGAAAATGGCGCTATTACTATTCGCTCTGTTAAAGAAGGCGTGAATTGGTATGTTGAAATTGCCGACAATGGCCCGGGAATTCCGGAAGAGGCCCACGAAAAAGTTGTTCTGCGTTTTTATCGACTGGATCAAAGTCGTACGACTCCTGGTAGCGGCCTTGGCTTGGCGTTGGTATTTGCCGTATTAAAATTGCATAAACTTGATTTGTCGTTTTCGGACAATAAACCCGGCTTGCGTGTTCGAGTAAGCGCGAAGCCTATCGAACCTGAAGAAAAGAGAAAGGTTAAGCTCGGTAGAATTTGAATGTCGAATTAAATAAGTTCCATTAATACGCTAAAAAACGAACCTTAGTCAGCCAACTTAACAACACGATAAAATTGAGCCGTATTGCCTGGCGTCGCCTCGTTAAGTGGGCGTTTGCGAATCAGGCGTTTGTGTACAGGCTTGCCAACCCATTGGTCCCAAACCCAAATGCCTTTGTCGTTCTGTTCAATAAAAATAGCTGCATGGTGGCCTGTTACGTTAGGATATCGACCGTTTTTAAAGGTTGCGATAACGGTACCCGGCGCGACCTTTGAGCCAATGACACTATTGCCTGGGCGCCATTGAGACGTTATTGGTGCCTGGGTACAGCGTTTAATCAAGCTCACGCAATGACCATCACCAACAACTCTGCCTTTAAAACGGTCAGGCTGGCTGCAGACTAAGTCACCAAGATTCTTCGCTTGGCCTCTTATCGGCTTGTACTCAACGCTTTTGCTAGTGCATGCTGCTAAGAATAGCGAAAATAGAATGCCAGAAAACCCCCAGATTTTTTGATACAAATATGTTTTGCTTGTGCTTCTATTCACGCTGATCTCACTGATATTTACCTAAACTTTCTTCACTATAAAGAACCTACCAAACACAATGACCAATACTACACGCGTTTTAATTATTGAAGATCATAAAGACATCGCCGAGATGCTTTATGATTATTTCGAACGCCGTGACTATGAGCTAGATTATGCCAGTGACGGCCGGATGGGGTACAACCTAGCCAGTCAAAATGATTATGACATTATTTTGCTTGACCTTATGTTACCGCAAATGGATGGCTTAGATGTTTGTCGTAAATTGCGTGAAGAGGCAAAGGTCGGTACTCCCATTTTGATGTTAACGGCCCGAGACACACTCGAGGATAAAGTTAACGGATTGGAAATGGGTGCTGATGATTACTTGGTTAAGCCATTCGAGATTCTTGAGCTTGAAGCACGCATCAAGGCTTTGATGCGTCGTAAAGGGCAAATTGCACAGCAAGAGGTGTTAGCAGTCGGCGACCTAGAGCTGGATACCGGCACATTGGAAGTAAAGCGCAGTGGGCAGCAAATCTATTTATCGCCGATAGGCCTCAAAATTTTGACTATTCTCATGAAAGAATCGCCAAAGGTGGTTAGTCGAAATCAATTAGAGCATGAAATCTGGGGAGATATTCTGCCAGATAGCGATACACTCCGTAGTCATATGTACAATCTGCGTAAACAGGTTGATAAACCGTTTGACACTACCTTGTTGCAAACTATTCAGTCTCGAGGTTATCGCATCGGTGATGCACCATAATTAGCCATATTTAGAGACCTAATAAGCTTGTGTTTTTTGTTAGCCAGCTGCTCTAGGCACCTCTAATTCAGCCGGCATCTAAGGTGCACAGTTAATCGTTTTGAAATCGAATAAAGCAATTCATCACTCTACTGTTCGCAGTAAACTAAGCCGAAAAATGACATTGCAAGCCTGTTTGATTGGGCTTGTCGCCGTGTTAAGCATCGGCTTTGCGAGTGTGGTGATCGAGCAGTTCTTAGTCAGAGAAGCCCTTACGGGCGAATCTGAACATTTCTGGGAGTCGTACGAACTCGATAAATCGTTCTCTCCACCGAATACCGAGAACTTAAAAGGTTATTTGACTGATGTGCACTCCAGTGAGGGTTTGCCGGAGGAGCTGCAAGGTTATGGTTTAGGCTTCCAGAAAATGCATGGCCAGACCGCACATTCCCTTATGTATACAACAGAGCGAGAGGGCAAGCGGCTTTATCTCTTGTTCGACGGCAAAAGTGTACTGCGACTAGCCTTATACTTTGGAGTGTTCCCGTTAACCATCGTCTTGGTATTGATCTACACGACAGCTTGGTGGGTATACCGTGAATCTAACTATTTACTGAGCCCAATCGTTTGGTTGGCGAACAAGTTTGACCGTTTCGACCCTGCGCACGCTGACGCGAGCTTGGAAGACCTTTCAAATATACCCGGTGACGTTGATTGGGAGGTGGAGAAGCTGGTCAGTTCGTTTTCATCTTACTCAAGGCGAATACAACGGTTTGTTGAGCGTGAACGTGCGTTCACGCGTGATGCAAGCCATGAATTTCGAACGCCTCTGACGGTAATTAAAATGGCATCAGATCTACTGCTTGCCGAGCAGGATTTAGACGATTATTCGAAGAAATTTGTGACTCGAATAAAGGGCTCTGCCCGTGATATGGAAGAATTGATCGACGCTTTTTTGATTTTAGCTCGTGAGACGGATAAAGAATTCGAGGATGAGCAAACTATTATCGTCAACGTTATTGAGCGAGAAATTAAGAGTGCTGAAATCTACCTCGATGGTAAGTCCGTTACTATCGAGATTGATGAGCAGTACCCTTTGCAGCTTTATACAGCCAGAAAAGTTGTTGGTATTGTCTTAGGCAACCTTATTCGAAATGCAATTCTCTACACGAATGAGGGCTCGGTGTCGGTGGTTATTAAGGAGCACTCTGTAGTGATTCAAGACACTGGCATTGGTATGAGTGAAGACCAAATAAAAAAGATTTTCCAACCCTATTATCGAGCAGAGCAAAGCGGAAAAACTACTCGAAAAGGCTATGGCGTCGGCTTGACTATCGTAAAGCGGTTATCTACGCGATTCAACTGGATTGTTGATGTCGAGAGTGAGCCTGATGTCGGTACTCGCATCGAAGTGCATTTTGACGAGTCAGAGAGAGAGCAGCGTAAGGACTGACCCCCCCCCGCCGGTTATGGCTAAGCGGTCAATACACTTGCAGAGATCATATTTGAGGCTAAATTACTGGTAAAGCCTGCCACTCAGGCGCATAATTCGCACGACTATTGAATATAAATACCAGTGCGTTCGCATTGCCTTATGAGCGAAAAAGAATATGCAATTCGGCCGAATAAAACCGAGCTGAAACGTGAAATCAAAGTTCTAAATCAACTCGGTAAAGAGTTGATAGAGCTGCCTGCCTCTGCGCTTAAGAAAGTTCCTCTAAGCGAGACCATGTACCAAGCCATCAAAGATGGTCAGCGCTTTCAGCGTGGTGCTCTACAGCGTCAGCTGCGCCGCATTGCCAGCCTCATGACACACGAAGATATAGACGCTATTCAGTTAGAGCTCTCGCGTCAAAAGCAACCCAGTAAACAACAAACCGCCGAAATGCATCAACTTGAGCAATGGCGCGATCGTTTACTTGAGGGTGATGACAAGCTACTTACAGAGCTCATTGATCAATACCCAGTTATCGATCGTCAACATATTCGTCAACTGGTGCGAAATGCCACTTTAGAAAAAAAGAAAAACAAGCCGCCTAAATCATACCGCCTATTGTTTAAATACCTATCGGAGATTAAACGTCAAACTCCAGAGGAAGATCAATCTTCTGGTGGTATTGAAGACTCTACAGCTTAGGCTATCGCATTGATTGAGCTGCCAAGCTTCCGTCGTCTCTAGTTTCGAAACACACTAACCAATAACTAATCAGCCATTCTCATGTTCGAGCAACTGAAAACTCTTCCAGCTGACCCTATTTTGGGTTTGAATCAAACCTTCCAGCAAGACGTCAACCCAGACAAGATAAATCTGTCTGTCGGCGTGTATCAGAATGCTAAAGGCGCCACCCCAATTTTCACCGCAGTTAAAACAGCTGAACAGGAATTATTAGCGGCTCAGACTACCAAAGCTTATGCCCCTCAAGCTGGAGACCCCGCCTTCTTGGAACACATTACGTCCCTGATGCTAGGTGATGAGCTCGTTTCATCTTTAGGACAACGGGTTGCGACCGTGATGACACCTGGAGGGTGTGGCGCCTTGCGTATGACCGCTGAATTGCTAGTGCAGACTCGCAAAGATGCCACGGTATGGGTGAGCAATCCAACATGGGCAAACCACTTTCCTTTATTACAGAGCGCTGGTTTAACCTTAAAAGCTTACGACTACTATAGCGCCGAAACCCATGGTGTGGATTTTAGTGCCATGCTCGAGTCAATAGGCGCGATTCCAAAAGGCGATATTGTGTTGTTGCATGGCTGCTGTCACAATCCGACTGGTGCCGATCTGACTCAAAGCCAGTGGGATTCGCTCATTGATTTGATGCAAGAGCGTGAGTTGGTACCATTTATAGATGTTGCCTATCAAGGCTTCGGTGATGGCTTAGAGCAAGATGCTTACGGATTGCGACTAGCGGCTAAAAGATTGCCGACGGTTTTGGTTGCCAGTTCATGTTCTAAAAATTTCGGTGTTTACCGAGAGAGAACTGGCGCAGCTATAGTGATTACAAGCAGCGTAGAACAAACAGCTGCAGCTAAGTCACATATCCTTTCAGCGGCGCGTAGGTGCTACAGTATGTCGCCCTCACATGGTGGCGCAGTTGTTGGCCATCTATTAGCAAGCTCGGAACTGACCAATGAGTGGAAACAAGAGCTAGAGTTTGTTCGTAAGCGCATGAATACATTACGCTTAGGCTTAGCCGAAGGGTTGAACCAAGCGCAGAATAAAATCGATTTTGGATTTGTAGCAGAGAGTAAAGGCATGTTTTGCTATTTGGGAATACCTCAGCAAGACGTACTGACATTAAGATCAGAGTTCGCTATTTATTTGCTTGAAAGCACGCGAATCAATGTGGCGGGTTTGTCTGAGCAAAATTTACCTGTGATTATCGAGCGGGTCGCGGATGTAGTTACTCGCAGTTGATCTCGGTTAGCTAAAAGCGTAATTACGATAAAATCCAGCATTATAATAATAAGAAAATACCATTAATAATTAGGAGATTTAGATGGCAGCGAGAGGTGAGTTTAGTTCACGCACGGCTTTTGTATTAGCCGCATCGGGTTCGGCAATCGGTTTAGGAAACATTTGGGGTTTCCCGATTAAAGTTGCCAGTAATGGTGGTGGGGCGTTTGTGTTTACCTACATCATACTCACCTTCCTCTTGGCTTATCCTATTCTCATGGCCGAGTTGGTTATTGGGCGAAATGCAAAAGCCGATACCGTCAAATCGATGGTTAAAATAGGCGGGCAGAAATCACGTGGATTAGGCGCTCTCACTGGCTATTGGGGTATGTTAACGGCGAGTTTAATCTTGAGTTTTTATGCCATTATTGCTGGGGGGATGCTATCTCACGCAAGTGGCTCGATAGCTGACCTTGTTGGCCTACCAGCGAGCTGGTTTGTAAATGACTCGATGTTGGGAACCATTGTCTTCTGCGCGGCATTTTTTGTGCTTACCATTAGCGTAGTTGCGAGCGGCGTAGCTAGCGGTATTGAAAAATGGTCTACCCGATTAATGCCTCTCTTAATCCTACTTATAATCGCTCTAATCATTTATATAGCGACCTTACCCGGCGCATCCGAAGGCTGGGCTGTTTATCTACAACCTGATTTTAGTAAAGTCACTGAACCTAGTTTGGTGCTAGATGCCTTGGGGCAAGCATTTTTCTCTTTATCTCTTGGGGTAGGGACTATGATGGTATACGGTTCCTACGTGAGCAAGTCAGAGAATCTACCTAAGCTTGGAGCAACTGTTGCTGGCATGGATATTGGTATTGCGGTGCTTGCCGGCATGTTGGTGATCCCAGCAATGTATGTGGCTCAATATAATGGCGTTGTTATCTTTAATGCCAAGGGCGAACTGTTGCAAAGCACTGATCTTATCTTCAATGTAATGCCATCTTTGTTTACCAGTATGGGTGGCACTGGAATCATCGTATCGTTGGTTTTTTTCGTGCTAATGAGTATTGCAGCGTTGACCTCTTCAATATCAATGCTAGAGGTCCCAGTTGCTTATGCTAGTGATAGCTTGGGTGTTTCACGCAAGAAATCAGCTTGGCTAGTTGGCTTAGGGATATTCGTATTTAGCCTTGTAATTATCTTTAACAGTGATGCTCTGTTTGGTCTTGTGGTCAATTTCGCGACGGAATTTAGCGAACCATTAATCGGGATTTTATTCTGTATATTTGTTGGTTGGATTTGGCAGCGCCATGGTTTATTGGCCGAGCTCAAGCAAGGAAACCCAGACATGGAAAATACTTTATTCTGGAAAATATGGCCAAACTATGTGCGTTTCGTATGCCCGGCGGTTGTATTGGTATTGCTGCTTAGAAGCCTGCTTTAGCACTGAAAGAAACTGATAGCGATATTTCACACCTGATCATCTAATTTTAGGTCTTACTTCTATTCTCAAAACGCGATTATGATTAAAGGGCTTTCGGTCGATTGGAACTCAGTTGTCTCAGTTTTCACTATGCTGGGCGTTCTTGTTGCAGCATTTCAATTGAGAGTGAGCTCGAAGATCGCTCAGTCAGAATTTGAGGACTCGATAGATCAACAATATCGCGAGCTGGCTAAGGGCATACCTGTTGACGCTTTGATTGGTAAAGAAGTACCCCAGGATAAAAAAGAGTTTACTCGTGAGCTGATTTACAACTATCTAGATTTGTGTAACGAACAAATTTTTCTTCGTAAAAAGGGCCGTGTGAGAATCGATACTTGGATCGATTGGTGTTCCGGAATCGAGTCAAATTTAAAGAAAACTGAGTTTCAAACCGTGTGGGCTGAAGTTAAGAGCGAGGCGCCTCAGACATTTAGTTTTCTGGAAAAATTAGATGCGTTAGGGTTCGCAGGAGACCCTAAAAACTGGTGAAGCATAGCTCTTACTAGCGCCTTATACCAGTATAGTACCGAGCTCGCGAAACCGAAGCTTGAAAAGACGGTTCGATAAAGCGAGTGTCGATGCCGTTTATTACTGTGTATGTGCGTATGCTGCTATAAATTAAAAAGGCCTTCGTAAAATCTTACGAAGGCCTCGGTGGTTCTATAAAAAAGCTTGGAACTCTAAAACGGGTTTAGTCGAGAAAAAATACCTTTTTTCTTTTTTTTGTAGCCTTTCTGATCGGTATTTGGGAAGTTCTCAAGCAATACTTTTCGAGTGCTCGACGCTAGATCATTTAGGCCCATTTCGATATAAGCTTTTTCCATCAAAATGAGCGCACCTTCAACTGCAGGAGAGGTTTCGTACTTGAATACGATGGTTTTACAGCGGTTAACCGCTGCCACGTAGGTTTCGCTATCGAAATAGAATTGCGCGACATGAAGCTCTCGTTCGGCCAGCGCATTTCTAATATAAACAATGCGTTGCCGAGCATCTTTTGCGTAGATGCTATTTGGGTAGCGTTTAATTAATTCTTCAAATGCACTCTCCGAGTCTCGTAGAGGCTTAGGGTCGCGAATGGTTTTACCGCCACCTTTGATGAATTTATCTAAGCGGCCCGCTTTCTTTTCGAAACTAGCAACCCCTTTCATGTAATAAGCGTAATCTACGTTTTTATGCGTTGGATAAAGCTTTATGAAATTGTCCGCTGCTTCAACCGCTTCGTCGATTTGGTTGGTCTTGTCAAACGCAAACAGCATGTCCAGCTTGGCTTGCTCGGTTAGCTCGCCATAAGGGTAGGCGGCCTCAAGCGCTCGATAATAGTCGATTGCGAAGCCATAATTTCCGCGATCCAGCGCTAATTTTCCTTTGCTGTAAAGCTCCTCAAGTTGCTGTTGTGCCAGATCTTGGTCAATGCCGCCTGGCTTCTTTTTGCCGCCGCATGCTGTGATAGATATAGCGAGCACGAACATGGCCGCAAGTTTGAAAATACGGCTCGTGTTTGAAGTTTTCGCAATGACTGGGAAAAGGCTCATGTCGTTGTCGTTATAGGTTATTATTTAGGTCGCTAAGCATAGCGCGAAATTCATGGGTAGAGAAGAGCATTACTGTTCTGTATGACACTTTCATGCCGTGATCTCGCGCCAAGATTTGAACAGTTTAAAGAGAACCAAAATTATGCCTGATACTGAGGCCGACTATAGTGGGCCAAGTGGCTCGGAACCTCACTTATCGCCTGGGTTGCACAGTTACATTGTGCCTGACGATTTATTTGGTATGCGCATCGATAAAGCTTTGACCGAGCTGTGTAAAGATTTTTCGCGCAGCACTATTCAAGGCTGGATTAAAAAGGGCCTCGTATCACTTGATGATGAAATTCCAAAGCAAAAAGATAAGGTGTTCGGCGGCGAACTTTTAGAAGTAGCGGTTCCAGAGATTCGCAAGGGCGAATGGGAAGCCCAAGATCTAGACATCGATATTGTTTATGAAGATGACGAGATGTTGGTAGTCAACAAGCCCGCAGGCTGGGTCGTTCATCCTGGTGCTGGAAACCCTGATGGCACTTTACTCAACGCATTATTGTTTCATTACCCCGAGAGTCGCGCACTGGCTAGAGCTGGCATAGTCCACCGTTTAGATAAAGATACGTCGGGCTTGATGGTAGTTGCAAAGACAGAAAACGCTCGGCTTGGCTTGACCGCGCAGCTGGTCGATCACAGTCTTCACCGAGAATACTTAGCGCTCGTCAATGGTCGTATCATCTCGGGTAACACGATTGATGAGCCTATTGCACGGGATAAGCACGACCGCCGCAAGATGGCTGTAAATATGATGGGCAAAGAGGCCGTCACGCATTATCGGGTCGACGATCGATTTCGAAATCATACGCTTCTTCGTGTACAGCTAGAGACCGGGCGCACGCATCAAATTCGCGTCCACCTCACTCATATCGGGTTTTCCTTAGCGGGGGATCCTGTTTATGGGCGTCGCTTAGCAATTCCCGGCGACTGTTCTCCGGCACTCGAGAAAGAGCTGCGCAGTTTCAGAAGGCAAGCACTGCATGCGACTCGTATTGAGTATATTCACCCGTTAACTGGTGAGCACCAGTCGTGGGAGAGGCCGCTTCCAAAGGACATGCAAGATTTAGTCGACGCGTGTGAAGACGATAATCACTAAGACCTACCGCTTTGAACATTATTCGTCCAAATTGGAGTGTGCCTGAAAATATACACGCGATTTCCACTACTCGTCTTAGTATTAACACTCCTGAACATCGCCCTGAGCCGAGTGTCTTCGACTATTGCAATTTAGGAGCTCATGTTGGCGATGATGCGGAATCGGTTAAAGTTAATCGAAAGACTTTGATTGATGAATATAAAATTCCAAGTACCCCAGTTTGGCTGGATCAAACCCATTCGGTTGAGCTTGTAAATCTTACAAATACTCCAACTGAAAACTCGTCGGACAGTGTGCTAGCGGAAAGTACTCTATTTGAAAATGATGGCTCTTTGGTCAAAGCGGATGGCTCTTTCTTCAAAGCTGATGGCTCTTTCTTCAAAGCGGATGGCTCTATCACTCATGAGACGGAAGTTGTGTGTGCCGTCATGACGGCTGATTGTTTACCTCTGCTTCTCTGCGACGATCAGGGCACACAAGTGGCCGCGGTTCATGTGGGGTGGCGAGGTATGGCCGATGGCATCATTGAAAATGCGATAGGTAAATTTGATTGCCGTGCTGAAAACATTATCGCATGGGCTGGGCCTTGTATTGGTCCTAATAAGTTTGAAATCGGGTTCGAGGTTAAGCAGCAGTTAGGCGGTCTTAGCTCCCATTATCAAGAATCCAGCGATGGAAAAGTATTAGCTGATTTATACGCCATTTGCGGTTTTAAATTGTCTGAGATGGGTGTTAGAAACTACAGCCATTCTTCTGCATGTACTTATAGCGATGAGCGCCGATTCTATTCCTATCGTCGCGACGGTCAATGTGGGCGAATGGCGAGCCTTATATGGAAAGGTGAACCAATATGAAGCTAAGTTTAACGCCACTTAGTTTTCGCCAAGTTTTACCCTCGGCTTGCGGTATCTTGTTCTTAGGGGCGATACTGTCGATCTTTCAGGATTCGTGGCTATGGTTCGGAGAACTCGGTTGGGCTGCGGTTCCCTGTGGTGCTTTGCTTGGTGTCGCGTTTTACCTAATTGGTTTTGCTGCGTCATGCAGTCGCTGGACTAAAACGCGTTCCATGAACGAGCTTCTGATAACTCTTAACCAGCTATTTAAGAATTTCACGTGGCCGCAAATTGTTATTGTTTCTTTACTCGCGGGAATTGGCGAAGAATGGCTAATTCGGGCGGTTTTACAGGGCTTTCTTGTAGAGTCGTTTGGTCCAGCGGTCGGTATAATTGGGGCTTCATTGATTTTTGGCTTGCTACACTTTATGACCAAAACCTATGTGGTTCTAACATTTTTACTTGGTTCCTTGTTCGGGATCGCGTTCTACCTGACCAATAGTTTGTTTCTGGTAATGGTTGCTCACGCTGTTTACGACATCCTAGCGTTTGCAATGATTGTGAAGTTTCCTCACGTGCTCGGGGTACACTCTCGTGGTGCCAAAACCCCCATTATCAACGCCTAATCTACGCGAGCCACAAGCATCAATTCGCCATTCGCTAATCGGGTGGACGCTAAAATTGACTTGTTAATTACTAATGCGTTTTAGGTTTCTCTTTACGGCCTAGACGCGACGTTCGAAACACCGCGCCGGCTAACTCAAATGATGGTGGTCTGGGGTGGGTTTTGCTCGATCCATCACTAGCTAAACCTCAAAGCAAAGAGCAATGATATTCAAACACCATAGAGTTTGGTAACTAAGGCCTGGCTTTACCGTCTAGTTAGACACCCAATGTACTTAAGCAACGTCATAATCTACAGCAGTTAGACACTTTTGTACCCGGCACTGCTTAGCATGCTAGCGCTACTTGTCTCTGTCTTCTCGCTCTACTGAGCTTCACCTCGAGTAGTGCAGGAGCTCGTATAAGCTAATACCTTATATTTACTAAAGCATATATTTGTTACTTAACAGCGCGGCAGGCTGCCGCAGTAAACACAACGTCTGTCGAGCTGTTAAGCGCTGTTTCAGCTGAGTCTTGAACAACGCCAATAATAAAGCCTACGCCGACGACCTGCATTGCGACATCATTTGGGATGTTGAATAAGCTGCAAGCCAGAGGTATCAATAAAAGAGAGCCTCCTGCAACGCCAGAGGAGCCACAGGCTGATACGCTGGCAATGAAGCATAGTAGAAGTGCGGTACTCAGGTCGATACTGATTCCAAGCGTATTAACTGCAGCCAAGGTCATTACGCTAATGGTGATCGCAGCGCCGGCCATGTTGATGGTTGCGCCCAAAGGAATTGAGACCGAATAAGTATCTTCGTTTAGCTCCAATTTCTCACACAGTGCCATATTGACAGGAATGTTAGCCGCTGAGCTTCGTGTGAAAAATGCCGTTATTCCGCTTTCACGGAGACAGGTAAAAATTAAGGGGTAGGGGTTAGATCGGGTTAAAACGTAGACAATTATCGGGTTAACAATGAGTGCAATAATGAGCATTGTGCCAACTAAAAGCGCTAGCAGATGTGCGTAGTTAAGTAGCGCACCAAAACCTGTTTCGGCGATGGTGCCAGCGACAAGACCAAAAATGCCAATTGGCGCTAGCTTAATAACAAATTGAACCAGAGACACCATGGCATCGCTCAAATCACTCAATAACGCCTTACTCGAATCAGCTGATTGCTTCATCAGAAAACCAAGACCAATAGCCCATGCCAGAATACCAATATAGTTTGCATTAAGTAGCGCGTTTATTGGGTTGTCTACAATTTTGAATAGTAGCGTATTTAATACTTCAGCAATCCCTTGTGGCGCTGAATTTGACGCCTCGGCCACCAATACTAAGTTAGCCGGAAAAAGAAAACTAAGCATTACAGCGGTCGTCGCCGCCGCCATGGTACCGATAAAGTAAAGCACCAGTATTGGCCGCATGCCTGATCGGCGTTCAGCGTTTTGAGTTGCCAGGGACGCGATGACTAATACAAAAATCAGAATGGGCGCCAGTGCCTTAAGAGCAGATACAAATAAGGCGCCTAGCACGGATAGGCTCCTCGCCGTTTCTGGAATCAATGCGCCTGCCAATGCGCCCAATATGATGCCGATTACGATTTTTAAAATCAGGTTTGGGCCAGTAATAAAGCTAACGAAGGCGTTGTTTGTCGAGGTTTCGTGGCTCATTTTTTTGCTCTTGTTATAGTGAGGTTACCGAAAATGACTTAGAGAAGCCGAGAAAATGCTTGTTCAGCGCTTTGTGCTGGAGATCCGCCTAGGCGAGTTCTTTTTTCCACAGCACATCTTCATGGCCTAGTCGTAGATTAATGATTCTTGCTGCAACAAACAACAAATCTGATAAGCGATTAAGATATTGGCGAGTAGTATCGCAAACCGGCTCGGCTTGATGCAAGGTAACAACATCTCTCTCGGCTCGGCGAGCGATTGATCTGGCCATGTGACAGACCGACGCGGCTTCTGTGCCGCCAGGTAAAATAAAGTCTTTCAACGGTTCTACCGATTCGTTAAATAGGTCAATCTTACTTTCCAAAAGGTCGATCTTCTCTTGCTTTATAAAGCTTTGTCCCGGCATGCTGATTTCTCCGCCAATATTAAACAGGTCGTGCTGTATTGCCGTGAACAAGACTCTTAGCTCTGCATCTTCGAGTTTACAGATTAATAAGCCAATGACGCTATTGAGCTCATCAACAGCACCCATCGCATTCATGCGTTCATGATTTTTAGCAATTCGTTCGCCGCCGCTTAAACCTGAGGTGCCGTCGTCGCCGGTTCGCGTGTAGAGTTTACTGAGTCTGTTTCCCATATCTAAGTCCTAAATGTGTTTCGCCTAAGTTGTAGAAGAGAGTGCGATAAATAATACGAATACTAGCGAATATTCGATTCACTGGCATTTGCGTTGTACAGCGGTAGAGATAGAGAGAATATTACGCCATCCGAGCTGAGTAAATTGCGAGCAAGTACATCGCCGCCATGAAAACTTGCAATTAATTTGACGATATACAAACCCATTCCTAAACTCACTTTTTGTGCGTCTTTACGGCCTAGTGAAACAAGTGGTTCGAATATTCGTTCGGCCATGCCCTCTGGCAGGCTCGATCCCTGATTAATAATGTCTATTTGAGCGAAGTCATCAAGTTTTCTCGCTTTAAAAACAATGGGTGTATTTTGCGCCGCGAAGTCGATCGCATTATCAACAAGTTTATCTAGCGCTTGGGCTATATAGTCGGGTGCGATCTCGACAAATAATGGCCGCGTATTGACCTGTATTTTGAAGCTTTGTTCGGGGTTTGAGAAACTATACCCATCGACGTAACTCTCAATTAGCTCAATTAAATCAACAACCTCACGTGTCTCTGATTGCATGGCTTGCTCGAGATTTGCCGCTTCTGTGAGGTTGCGCAAGATGCTACCAATTCGGTTAATTCCGTTTTTAGCACGTTCCATATATTTGCTATTAGCCGATTCGGGAAGCTCTTCAGACAAATTATGAAGCGATGAATTAACCACGTTTAGCGGATTGCTCACCTCGTGCGCAAGAGTGTCTGGCAAGCCTCTGAGATAGCTTGTGTATTGCGATAAACGCTCAAGCATATTACTAACAGAACGTGATAGATCGCCAATTTCATCGCCAGATTTTGCCTCAGCGAGTAAGCGCTGGCTGATGATTCTTCCGTCGCGGTCAATCGCCGTTTCAGTGGCGTTTCGCAGCCGGCGAATACGCAGCGTTAATCGTGAAGCAAATAAAAGTAAGGCAGTTGCTACCGTAACCAATACTAATAGCGTTACGCTAATTACGTTTTCTAAGATCTCTTTTTGCTGACCGAGAACTTGATTGGTGCTTTGTTCTACAACGACAACTCCGGGTATCTCGTCACCAAGATAAATAGGATGGGCCGACATCAGAATCGCCCCTTGTTGGTCAAATGATGGTCGCCGATCTGTAATTATTTCGCCGGCTAAAGCGCGTTCAATAATCGCATCATTGCGTTGCTGAATACTGCTATTGAGAGTTTCTTGGTCAGCAGTGGGTTGCTCAATTATGTATGAGAACACAGTCTGGAGAATTGAGTTGTAGTAGTAGCTTAACGTCGCCCAAATATCATCATTGATAGGCTTTGTTGTCGCAACTTCGCTATCGGGGATAATGTTGCCTACCACAGCAGCGGGACGTTTTTCTGAATTAAACACCCAGATACGAGCATCGGATCGGTCTAGTGCTTTAAGAATTTTTGCAATCTCAGGTGATTTCACCAGCAAGCGCGAAAACTCGTCGGTGTCACTTTGAGGGGTGGTGGTTACGATCGACTCGATCAGTAGTGAATCTGGGTCGTCGACATCTACAACACTTAGTTTTACACGAGTTTCCGAAGACAGCATGAATCGTGGGATGCGAAGCTCAACATTGTAGCCCTCGTTTGTTTGGGCGAGTTCGGCTGCTAAGTCATAGTTTGGCTTTCCGGTAATCGGGTATTGCCATTGCTGATCCATCAGATAAATGCTCATCCGACCCGCCTCGCGAGCGATCAATGTATAGCGTTGCTCGGGTCGGTCAGGGGTCTGAAGCGATACGCGAATATGATCAGCGGCATCTACTCGAAGAAAGCCTCTCTGGCGCAAAACCACTGAATCGTCGAGAACTCTGAACATGGCGTAGATGAAGTTACCTCGATAGCCAAGAACATGGTCGACTGAAATAGACGGTTCTAGATCTGTTTCTGAAGGTTCTTCGTTTGCGATTCTCGAGACATCGGCTTTGAAGTTAATTGCTTGGCTAACTTGTTCACCCCAGTCGCTAAATTCGCCATTTAGGTTGATATAGGCGGGTAGGGGCGTGGCGTAGATATCATTGCCATCAGCGTCATCGACATCGAGTGAGTTATCTTCATTAAACAGTTCAGGACGATCATTGAGTACCGTCGCGACTGCTCGAGAAATTAGACTAAGCGCGTTTTCCTGTCCGCTGAGTAAAAAGGTTTTCATGTCGCGTACGTAGATATACGACATCCAAGGAATAAGCAGCAGTAGGAGTGCCACTAGAAGTAACTTAGTACGTATTGAAAAACCGGTGCGCATTTTAATCAATAATTTTGCTTAGGATAGCTTTTGAGTGATTACTCGCCAGTATTCCATTTGTAACCAACTCCAAAAACCGTTTGTATGTTCTTGAATTCTGGGTCTATCTCTTTGAATTTGTTTCGTATTCTTCGTATGTATCCATTAATGGTGTTGCGCTCAACGTAGCTTTGTCTGGTTATCTGCATCATGTTCTCATAGGTCTTTACATGGCCTGGGTGGCGTGCCATCGATTCAATCAACCAAAACTCGGTTAGCGTTAAGCTGAGTTCTTTGCCTTTCCAAGTTATTGCCATGCTGTCTTCATTGATTTCAAGGTCGTCAATGGTGAGCGTGTCGCTACTCGCTTGTTCGTCGGCTGATTGTCCGAGGCTATCCACTATGCGAAATAGCGAGTTAATCCGAACACTTAAAAATTGCATGTTCAGCGGCTTGGTTAAATAGTCCCAAGCGTCGAGTCTGAGCCCAGATACGCGGTCGATATCGGTATCTCTAGCTGTCAGAAAAATGATTGGCAGAGTAGGTGATAAGGCCCTAAGGTCTCGGCAGAGGTCAAAACCTCCATCCATTTCGTTCTCAAGCATAATATCCAAAATTGCCAGATCTGGCATGCTTTCGCGCATACCCTTGAGCGCGTCAGGGCGATTTTTATACGTATCGACCTCGTAACCCGACTTTTGCAAAGCATCGCGATAGTTTTCGCGCTGATCAAAATCGTCTTCGACGATAGCTACTCTTCTTGCCATTGTTGTGTGTCTCGTGGAGTTAGACAATGAGCTGCTATGACTCTATTGGACATGTTGAGCTGTAATCTTGTCTTTCTATGGTTAAGGTTCCGAATATTTTGCCCTAATCGCGGCGACTAAACACAATTTCTCGCGAAAACCATAATTTAACCATTAGTTTAGCCTGAATTAGACATACGCAAGAGGTTTAATGTAAGTGTCTAAGAAATATTAGTTTTTTATCAACTTTGCGACGATTTTAAGAATGTCTGTTTTAAAAAAGTTTTGATACAAGATTTTTCGAAAGCTGTGCAATAAAAATCAGCGTAATAGACTGCGAAATTGAAACATTAAGTCGTTTCAGCTGAATGTGTTTGAGAGTCACTAATCAGCGTGTCAGTTTTCTTAGACAAAATGGTGTCAAACAAAAAGAGAATGGGTAACCGTATTATGAATCAGCAGTACTTTGTACCGGTCAATGATGACCTTATTTACAATCATCCAGAGCAAATAGAAGGGCCCCTCGTTCCTTACGTCGCTGGCATGGAGTGTCATGAATGGTTGTCGATCGAACTCAACCCAGAGGATGAATTTCCCGTTGAGCGAAAAAAAACATCGTCGAAACCAAATTTAACGCTTGCCTATAGCGCTTACAAAAAGCGCTAGAACATATAGAATGTAAGCTCTTCATGAGCTGAAGCGCAAGCTCGTCGAATGTTCGGCTTAAGAAAGTCTGAAACAGGAGACCAGAATCTGTTTTGGTAATGTTGTGCGACACCCCTTAAGCCAAGCCTAATTCGGCTTTCCAGTCTAATTTGAAGTCTTTGTGTTTGTATGAGCCGTCTGGATGGGCCGTATAGAACTTAGCGAATCGATCAATGTTGCCCTCGATTATCGTGATAGCGGCGATCAGTCTATCAATGTCATTTATTGTATTGTAAAGACTGAAGCTAACCCTCACCATTCCGCGTTTGCGATTAATGAAACTCTCTTGTTGGGCCTCTTCAATATTACTTAGATCAATGTCCCATAATTCGTCTTTGAGCAAAGAACTGACATAAGGATGTGCGCAAAAACACTCGTTTCTCACAGCGATAGCAAAATAGTCATTTAGAATCGCGGCCAGCAGCCCATGATCAAGATCCTTATGATTGAAGGCTAGGGCGCCGGTTCGCACGCAACTCAAATCAGCGTAGACGCTAATTCGCTCTATTTCTGCTAGTTTCGCCAGCGCATATCGCGATATCGACTGATCGTGTTCTTCTATTTCTTTTAAGCCGTAGGTCATCAGCTGATCGAGAACGGCTGCTAGTGCAACCGCGCCGACAATGTTTGGCGTGCCCGACTCCTCCTTCTCAGATTCGTTTTCTACAAACTGATAATCGTAGAAGCTCACGGATGAAACCGAGCCGCCGCCAAGATCTTGCCCCGCAAGCTGTTGAATAAGCGATCGCTTAGCGATCATTACCCCTGGAGCCATTGGTGTATATATCTTGTGCCCTGAGAAAACTAGAAAATCAGCGTTGAGCTGGTCTAGGTTTGTGGCACCATGTGCGACGCTTTGAGCGCCGTCAACCAGCACAAAAATATCGTGTTTATGGGCGATTCGACAGATTTCTTCTATGTTGTTGCGAACCCCGGTAACGTTACTTACTGATGATATCGCTATGTAGTTAACCGAACTCGAGTGCTCACTACAGTAGCTGTCCAGAAAAGCCAAGTCCAAAGCGCCTGTGCTCGCGCCTTCTCCAAGAAGCGGTATGTAGATGACCTCATTGTCAAATTGGCGATGTGGTAGGTCATTTGCGTGATGCTCCATCGATGACACTAGCACCACCTTACGATCCGGTCTGGCTGCGCTTAAACCGCGGGCTAAACGGTTTATCGCCGCGGTGGTGCCTGAGCCGTTAAATACCGCTGCATACTTCCGATTATTCGCACCGACATACTTCAGGGTTGTTTCGTGTGCCCACGCGAGTGCCTTGGTAGATATTTGCGCTGAACTGTGGACGTAGCTATGTGTGTTGGAATAGTGAGGAAGTATTTTTTCTACAGTATCGAGAGCAATCTTAGCCGCTAATGGCGATGCGGCTCCATCAAGATGGAGGCGTCGCAGGCGCTCGCCCGAGGCAGTAGGGTAGACTGTATCTAATCCAATAAAGGGAATTGGCGTATTTGATTCAGCACTTTCGGTGTTCAAGTTTATCGCAGGTAGGTTCATCGCTCGATTATACGGCGCAAAGATGGTGTGGTCGATGACCAAGATTGACCTAAATTTCCACATGCAGTGTTGTATAGTTGGAACACCTATCAACCAAATATAGACTTATAAGAGTGTAGCAATGAAAAAATCAGCGTCCTTCCTGATAACTATGGGCCTAGGCCTTGGACTCGCGGCTTGTAACCAAGCTGATGAGCCAACGCAAGCGGCTCAAGTGCCCGAAACTGATGTTTCGAGCAAAGTTGAGCAAGTCACCGATAAAAATAATGAGAATAGTAACGAAAGTATGATGGTGAACCCATTTTATCAAGACAGCACACTCTATATGCAGTTTCCTGCGTTCGATAAGATTCAAAACTCGCATTATGCACCTGCTTTTGAAAAGGGCATGGCAGACCATTTGCTTGAAATTTCTGAAATTGCGAATAATCCAGAGCCTGCTACATTTCAGAACACCATGATAGCGATGGAAAAAAGTGGTCAAACACTCTCTCGCGTTGCTGGTGTGTTTTTTGCATTAGCGTCAGCGAATATTAATGACGACATTAAAGCCCTACGCAGCGAAATTGCGCCAAAATTGTCGGCGCATACTGATGAAATTTTGCTCAACGCTAAGCTTTTTGCGCGCGTGAAGGCACTGCATGAGCAACTTCCAGAGCTTAAGCTCGATTCTGAATCAGAGCGCTTGGTGCGAGAAAATTACAAAGATTTTATTGGCGCAGGCGCGCAACTTTCGAATGAAGATAAAGACAAGCTAAAAGCTTTAAACAAAGAGCTGGCAACGCTGACAACCAAGTTTAGTGAGAATGTACTCGAAGAAGTTAACTCGAAAGCGATCATAGTCGAAGATGTAAAGGAGTTAGCGGGTTTAAGTGATACTCAAATCGCGTCAGCCGCCGAAGCCGCGAAAGCACGAGACCTCGAAGGTAAATACGTTTTACCGCTTTTGAATACCAGCCAACAGCCGTCGATGGCGTCATTGGAAAATCGCGAATTACGTAAGCGCATACTTGAGACTTCCCTTGGCCGTGGTAGCTCTGGAGGTGATTACGATAATCGTGAAATTGTATCAAAGGTATTCAAATTACGTGCGGAACGAGCGCAGTTGCTCGGTTATGATAACCACGCCGCATACCAATTGGTGAGTCAAACGGCTAAAACAACCGATGCTGTCAATCAACGATTGGCAACCCTAGCGCCTCCAGCTGTGGCGAATGCCAAGAAAGAAGCGGCTGATTTACAGGCGATTATCCGAAAACAAGGTGGGGATTTTAAGCTTGCCGCTTCAGATTGGGATTTCTATACTGAGAAGCTTCGTGCTGAGCGCTACAATTTTGACGCCTCGCAGCTAAAGCCTTACCTTGAGATGGAGAACGTTCTCGTAAATGGCGTATTTTATGCCGCGGAGAAGGTATTTGGTTTAACTTTTAAGCCTCGCCCAGACCTTCCTACGTATCACCCTGATGTTAAGGTATGGGAAGTGTTTGATGCGGATGGTTCAACACTTGCTCTGTTTATTCAAGATTTCTATGCGCGCGAATCTAAACGCGGTGGCGCTTGGATGAATGCTTACGTATCACAATCGAAATTGATGGGTACCCAGCCGGTTGTGGCCAACCATCTTAACGTCCCTAAACCGCCAGAGGGTGAACCGACGCTTTTAACTTGGGACGAAGTAACGACTATGTTCCACGAATTTGGGCACGCATTGCACGGCATGTTTTCAGATGTTAATTACCCAAGCTTCGCAGGAACATCGGTACCTCGCGATTTTGTTGAATACCCGTCACAGGTAAACGAGATGTGGGCCGATTGGCCAGAGGTGTTGAGTAACTACGCAAAGCATTACGAAACAGGTGAAGCAATGCCGCGTGAGCTGCTGGATAAGGTGTTCGCGAGCTCGAAGTTTAACGAAGGCTATGGCACGACTGAGTACTTAGCTGCTTCGTTACTTGATCAGGCTTGGCACCAGTTAGCGCCCGATGAAGTTCCTAGTGCCGCTGACGTATTAGCGTTTGAGGCCAAAGCCCTCGAAAATGCGGGTATAAAGCTCGATGAGGTTCCGCCTAGATATCGTACTAACTATTTCTCCCATATCTTAGGAGGCTATTCGGCTGGTTATTATTCATATATCTGGAGCGAAGTTTTAGATGCCGATTCAGTAGAATGGTTTAAGGAAAACGGTGGAATGACGCGTGAAAATGGAGATCATTTTAGAAAGACTCTGCTATCCCGTGGGGGCGCAGAAGACGCCATGACAATTTTTAAGAACTTTCGTGGGGCTGAGCCAAATATTCAACCGCTTTTAGAGAGAAAGGGTTTAACAACAAAATAAGCCTCTAATGGCTTAGTTTTTAAATGGGGAGTTTGACTCCCCATTTTTAATGCCCTATGATCTATCTATCAGTAGGTAGATAATCAGGTGCTAGAATCATGAAACTAAACGCAGATTTTGATAAAAGAGTCGTCATCCATAGCGAAGACTTGGAATGGCTATCGTCGCCAATGCCCGGTGTAAGCCGAAGGCCCTTAGATCGTATAGGTGATGAGGTTGCTCGTGCCACAAGTATTGTCAGGTACAAAGCTGGGAGTAAGTTTTCGCCTCATGTTCATACCGGTGGTGAGGAGTTTTTTGTACTTGAGGGTGTATTCCAAGATGAACATGGTGATTTTCCTGCAGGTTCGTATATTCGTAACCCTCCTCAGTCAAGTCATACACCAGGTTCTGAACAGGGCTGTGTGATATTTGTGAAGCTTTGGCAATTCCAGCCTAGTGATCGCACTCATGTTCGCCTAAATTCAAATTATATGCGCGCGGTCTCTTCAAGAGACCGAGAAAACGTGTCTATTACGCCACTCTATGCCGATCAGTTCGAAGAGGTGAGTATTGAAACATGGGAGCCGAACTCCCGTATTTACTTTGAAGCAAAGCATGGTGCCGAACTGTTGGTTATTGACGGAGGATTTACCGAAGGAGACGAAATTCTTAGTAAACATAGTTGGTTACGCCTCCCCAAGGGTTCACAACTCGATGCGCAGACGGCTGACAACACAACAATTGTCTGGATCAAACGAGGCCATCTTACGAGGGTTGCTGAAGAAGCTGCAAGACTGCCAATATAATGTTTCGAAGAAGTGTCGATGGAGAATGCGATATAGTGATGGAAACCGCTCCTACGGTGTGGCACATTTGCGGTTAACGCTCTCACCCTATTAGAATGAAAATGGCACAGCAAGACAAAGAATCGGCAATCTTGAGCATAACCGAAGATATGATTCGCGATGGCGGTTACAACAGCTTTAGTTTTCGAAGTATCGCCGATGCGGTGGGAATCAAAAGCTCGTCAGTTCATTACCATTTTGCGACTAAAGAAGATCTGGGTGTCGCCGTAACCGAGCGATATACGCAAAAATTTATTGGCTCACTAGGCTCTCCGGCCGAGTTAATAGAGAAGGGGATTGATCCTATAGAATCTTACGTGGCCGCTTTTAGGGCAGCTCTAATTGAAGATAGTCGCATGTGTTTATGTGGAATGCTTGGCGCGGAATTGTCCGTATTGCCATCTAGAGTAGCGGAGCAGGTTACGCTATTTTTTGATAAAAATATCAAATGGTTAGAAGAAGCATTTAAAGCGAAAGGTAATTCAGATGCTGCGCGATCAAAAGCGATACACGTTTTATCATTGCTTGAAGGCGCGATGATTTCATCTAATGCGATGGGAGACATCGCGGTTTTCGATTTGGCCGCTGGCTCAATCGCTGAATAAGGTTAATGCGCATTGACCAGGAGTGCCAGGTTGGAATAGTTGGCGGTGGTCTTTGCGGTCTTGCGTTGGCATATGAGTTAGCGAAGCAAGGAACTAGTTTTAGGCTGGTTGAGGCGCAAGAACAATTTGGTGGGAGAATATTGGGCCTGACCTCGCGAGCGCTTGAGAATGCGAGGTTTGATCTCGGACCATCTTGGTTTTGGCCAGGTCAGAATAAAATACTGGGTCTGATCGCAGAACTAGGTTTAGAAAACCTTGTTTACACACAATACTCGAGTGGTCATGCGATTTATGAGGCTCCCGATGGCACGGTTCGGCGAGGTGTAAGCGGTATCTCAATGCAGGGATCATATAGGTTGCGCGGCGGCCTAATAGAGCTTATCAATGCGTTGGTTTCTAAAATTCAGGAACTTGGCTTTGGAAGCTGTCTTTTTGTCAACTCGCAAGTAAATAGCCTTGTTTACAGTAACGCTGAGATAGACGTCAGACACCATGGGGGCTCCTTTAACTGTCAACGTATCGTTTTAGCATTGCCGCCAAGGGTTGCTTTATCGAACATACGTTTTTCACCTTCATTAAGCCGCGAGCGAGAAGATGAGCTAACCCGTGTCGCAACATGGATGGCTGGTCATGCCAAGGTTATTGCTGAATACGACACTCCATTTTGGCGAGAGGATGGTTTATCTGGTGATGCAATTAGTCATAAAGGCCCTCTGAGCGAAATTCACGATGCCTCAGCGGAATCGCTAGAAACTGATGATGATCGCTTGGCTTTCGCTCTTTTTGGATTTTTGAGTACTGAACCACAGCTAAGACTAAAACATTCTGACTCATTACCTGAATTGATTCGGGCTCAACTGAAGCGTTTATTTGGCGGCCTAGCCGAAGCGCCAACTCGCCTTACAATTCAGGATTGGGCCACAAACGCGCTAACAGCTACAGCGCATGATCAACACATTCCAAACCACCATACTGTGAACGATTGGTCGACAATTTCTGAACAGGAATGGGACAACTTCTTGATTTGGTCGGGGTCAGAGTCAGCCGCAGACCATACAAATGGATATTTAGAGGGCGCATTGTTGGCGTGCGAGCAAACGTTGCAGGCTTTATTCGCCTCGCCTAAATAATTGTTCTGGCAGCCTTTACGCGAATTTGTACTTCTACGTTGTATCCTCTGCAAACTATTTGGTAGAGCTCGTCACCACGGGCCACATACCATATCAATAAAATAAAAAGAGATGCAAATATGCAAAACGACATCGTCAAACGCCTCGTAATACTCCTTGTAATCCTATTAATTGGTGGCGGCGTTAGTTACGCCGGTGGACAGGGTGGCGCTACATTCAATGGAATTTCTGTGTTTCTCATTTGTGGGGCCTGGGCGTTTCTTGTTAACTGGTTGGCGTTTATTCCGTCGAACTACGCCCAAACTGAGAAGTACTATGACCTGACTGGCAGCCTAACTTACTTGTCGGTAATAGGCTTGGCTTTGTATCTAACACCTGAGCTTTCCACGCGAGCCAAAATCGCTGCAGCAATGGTCGCTGTTTGGGCGTTTCGTTTAGGAACTTTTTTGTTTAAACGTATCAGCCAAGACGGGCACGATGATCGCTTTGACGAAATAAAGGTAAACCCTAGTCGCTTCTTTATTGCGTGGACCATTCAGGGTTTGTGGGCTATCGTTACCGCGGCTTGTGCACTTGCGATCATCACCGGTGCAAATCAATCTGAAATAGGTCTAATCGGTTATCTTGGAATTGCGATTTGGCTGGTAGGTTTTATCATCGAGGTTATTGCGGACTCCCAAAAACGTGCATTTAGAAAGAATCCAGATAACAAGGGTAAGTTTATTAATACTGGGCTTTGGTCTTGGTCTCGACACCCCAATTACTTTGGCGAAATGACGCTGTGGTTTGGCATGGCGATCATGGCGCTACCAGTATTGAGTGGCCTGCAATTTGTTACCTTGATATCCCCGTTTTTCGTCATGTTCTTATTGATAAAAGTCAGTGGTATTCCCACCTTGGCCAAAAAGTCTAAGGAGCGCTGGGGCGAAGATACTGAGTATCAAGCATACGTAAAAAGCACCTCACTTTTAATTCCACTGCCACCGAAGAACTAGAAAGTAATTCTTAACGTTTCTTGGTAGCTCACACTCTTAGGATTATCTAATGCTAAAACACTTTAAGATCGCGTCATTGAGCCTGTTACTCACCTGCCTTACTTCGCCTTTTGAGGGCTTTGCGGCTGATCGTGTTACTGGCGAAACCTTTGCTTTAAGATCACCTGTTCTAGCGACACAAGCAATGGCCGCAACCTCCCAACCGTTAGCGACACAAGCCGCGCTCGACATAATGCAAAAAGGCGGAAACGCCATTGATGCGGCGATTGCGGCTAATGCGGTGCTAGGCTTAGTCGAACCAACCGGTAATGGTATCGGAGGTGACCTCTATGCAATTGTCTGGGATGCCAAAAGCGAAAAGTTGTACGGTCTTAATGCATCGGGCCGTTCGCCAAAGGCTCTTAGCCGAGAATGGTTTATCAATAACGGACATAGCAAAATCCCGTCGCATGGGCCGTTGCCTGTGTCGGTACCTGGCGCGGTTGATGGCTGGTTTATGCTGCATGATCGATTTGGCAAATTACCAATGTCCGATAACTTGCTACCGGCAATTAATTACGCCGAGCAAGGATTTCCTGTATCTCAGCTGATTGCTTATTACTGGAATCGTTCGGTACCAATTTTGAAAAAGTGGCCAGGATTTGAAGAGCAGTTTACTATCCAAGGTAAGGCTCCAGCGCACGGTGAAATATGGAAAAACCCTAATTTTGCCAGTACTTTACGAGCTATTTCTAAAGAGGGTCGAGATGAGTTTTACAAAGGAGAAACTGCTAAAACTATTGCTCAATTTATGCAATCTAATGGCGGCTTCCTTAGCTATGAGGATCTGGCAAGTCACACTGGAAAATGGGTTGAGCCGGTAAGTACAAATTATCGCGGTTACGACGTTTGGGAGTTACCTCCAAACAGCCAAGGCATAGCGGCTTTGCAAATTTTAAATATTGTCGAACAGTTCGATGTTGCAAAAATGGGGTTCGATTCAGCCGAGTACGTCCACTTATTCACCGAAGCCAAAAAGATCGCGTTTGAAGATCGCGCTAAATATTACGCTGACTCCGAGTTTAATAAGCTACCAGTTGAGGAGCTAATCTCAAAGAAATACGCCAAAAGGCGAGCAAAATTGATCGATCCAAAGCGTGCCGGCAAGGAGTTTGAGCCCGGTAGCGTGAAGCTAGAAAAGGGCGATACGATATATCTGACCACGGCCGATTCTGAGGGCAATATGGTATCGCTAATACAAAGCAATTTTCGTGGGATGGGCTCTGGCATGGCGCCTCCGGGGCTTGGTTTTATTCTTCAGGATCGCGGTGAGCTGTTCACTTTAGAAGAAGGGCATTTCAATGTTTTTGAAGGTGGTAAGCGGCCGTTTCAAACCATCATCCCTGCGTTTATCACTAAAGACAAACGGCCTTGGATGAGCTTTGGCTTGATGGGTGGCGCTATGCAGCCCCAGGGTCACGCTCAAATTGTAATTAATATGGTCGATTTCGGCATGGATGTACAAGCCGCTGGAGACGCACCCCGTATGCATCACACTGGTTCATCTCAGCCTACTGGCGAACTCATGAGAGATGGCGGGATTCTCAATCTCGAAACCGGTTTTTCGTACGATACAATCCGGCAACTCATGCGTATGGGCCACAAAATTCAATACGCAAACGGCCCATATGGCGGTTATCAAGCCATCCTACGGGCAGATAATGGTGTTTATTGGGGAGCCACTGAGTCACGTAAGGACGGCCACGCCGCAGGCTATTAAGCGCCAGACATTTGAAAGTCGCCAATGAATCGGATGGTTCCTTATTCATTGGCGGTCGTTTCGGTTCTGCATTAGCGGTTGGAGCACTATCCAGCTTCCAGTTCATTGGGTTTTCAGTCTTGGTAGTTCAAGGGAACGTCTATTAGTAATATTTCCGCATCGCTCGCGGTAATTATGTTGATCTCGCTTACGTTTTCAATAGCTAAGCCATCGCCTTCATTTAGCTGAATATCGTCAACCGTAAGCTCGCCACTTGAGACCAGCAGATAGGCCTGCCGTTTTATCTGATGCGTCAAATTCGTTCCCTTGCTTAGCTTTGCCGCGTAAACTTCGGCGTCCTGATGAATTGATAGTGGAGCCTTGCCGTCGCCTGATACCAAAAGAGTTAATTCATCTTGGCTAGCCACTTTGGGAAATTCATGGCTGTCCCACAGTGGCTCAACATTAAGTTTATTCGGCTCAATCCAAATTTGATAGATTCGCGTATCTTCGCTCTCCATATTGTATTCAGAGTGAGAAACTCCTTTGCCTGCGCTCATCACCTGAACGTCTCCAGCTTCAGTGCGACCAATATTGCCTTTGCTATCACGGTGAGTTATTGCGCCATTACGCACATAGGTGATTATCTCCATGTTTTGATGCGGATGAGTATCAAAGCCGCGACCGGCTTTAATGATGTCGTCGTTGATTACTTTGAGGCTGCCAAACCCCATTTTATTGGGGTCGTAGTAGCTGGCGAAGCTAAAATGGTGGCGTGCGTTTAGCCAGCCATGATCGGCATGGCCTAAGTTTTCATAGGGATAGTGAGTAAGCATGATTTTCTCCGATTCTATTTTTTCGTTTAATCTAAGGCTTAGCCCGATGCTAAGACTTCAGGGCGTTTGGCAGTAATCGCTCGATGGCAGGTATTCCCTTTAGTGCAAAGCTTCCAGCACCTTGAACGAGCACAATTACCGCTAAAACAAGCAGTAAAAGCGGAAATTCCCAGCCGCCACCTTGATTACTAAACACCCAGCCGTTTGCTGCGTGCGCCCAGGTCGCACCGGCCAGAATGGGCAGGCTAAGCAAGGCAACTAAGCGAGGGAAAGCACCTAGAATCAGTGCTGCGCCTCCTAGAACTTCGCCTCCAATTGTGAGGTATGCGATCGACGCAGGGATTCCAATACTATCGAAATAGGCAACGGTTCCCGGAATCGTGAATACGGTTATTTTAAGCACTCCATGGGCTAGTAAAATAACTCCTAGTGTAAGTCGACTAAGAAATGCGCCGAATTCTGAAGATTGTAGTTTGTTGGTAGAAATATTCATTAGATAAATCTCATTGATTGTTTAGGAACTATTAGGCTACCAGTTCCATTTGAAATGATAATATGCAATATTCTAATAACATTAGTTCTATTTGGTTATTAATGGTGGATAGAGTTTCGAGAGTTGGAATCTTCATTGAGGTTGTAAAGCATGAAAGTTTTTCTGGCGCCGCAAGAGCGCTTGGTATGACTGGCCCTGCTATCAGTAAACAAGTTCAATCTTTAGAAGAGCAGTTAGGCGTCAGGCTACTTAATAGGACAACACGTCATGTCTCATTGACTGAAGAAGGGGCTCTCTACTTCGATCGAGCGCGGCAAGCACTAGAAGACCTGGACGAGGCCGAGCAACAAATACAAGAGCTAAAGGAGTGCCCGACAGGCAAGCTAAAGATCAATGCCCCAATGTCGTTTGGGACTCAATACTTGAGCAAACCAATTGCGCAATTTGCCAAGGCCTATCCTGAGGTCGATTTAGAAGTAGACTTTAGCGATCGATGGGTCGACGTTGTCGGAGAGGGCTATGATGTTGTTATCCGAATTGCCAGCCTAGAAGACTCAAATTTGATTGCCCGAAAACTGGCCCCATGCCCTCTCGTTCTTTGCGCCTCTGCGCAATTGATTAAAGAATATGGTGAGCCGAGCTTACCCGAAGAACTCAAGCGTTATCCCGCGGTTGTTTATAATCGGCATGCGCAGCGGGAGCAATGGACCTATCAGAGTTCAGAAGGCAAAAAGGGGGCAATTACATTGAACCGTCAGTTTGCAGCCAATACCGCAGAAATGCAGTTGGAGGCTTGCTTAGAAGGTGTTGGGGTCAGTCTATTACCGATTTTCACGGCGCACTCTTACCTTAAAAATGGTGTGCTAATGAGAGTGTTGCCAAGCTTCGTGACAAGCCCCGAGCGAGGCATATATGCTATGTATCCTCAAAACAGGTATTTATCAACTCGGACAAAGCTCTTCATTGATTGGCTATCGAGCTCAAGTAAACAGTTTGCTTGGTGTAAGTAAGTGATATTTGGTATTCGAAATAATAGTAAGTAAATCAAGAAAATCGCATAGGAATAATCAT
Organism: uncultured Arenicella sp.; assembly: GCA_947499305.1. Taxonomy (GTDB): domain Bacteria; phylum Pseudomonadota; class Gammaproteobacteria; order Arenicellales; family Arenicellaceae; genus Arenicella. Next base: position 66,746 of record CANMNN010000007.1, read on the forward strand.
AGTGGAACATTCATTCTTGTTATCAGTATTTGTCTTTTTAGCTGCCGCGATTCTCGTGGTGCCATTGATTAAACTATCTGGGTTAGGGTCGGTTATTGGGTACTTGATCGCGGGTATTTTAATCGGGCCATCAGTAGCGGGGTTTATCACAGAGCCAGAGACAATTCTCCATTTCAGTGAATTTGGTGTGGTGATGATGCTGTTTTTGATCGGCTTAGAGCTTCAGCCTAAGGAGTTGTGGCAAATGAAAAATCGTTTGCTAGGGCTCGGCGGTCTGCAAGTCGGGATTTCGTCTTTATTACTGAGTTTGCTGTTACTTAGCCTAGGGATCATTACTGGAACGGCAATTGTAGTCGCCATGGGTTTTGCACTGTCATCGACTGCGGTGGCAATTCAAATAATGCAAGACCGTGACATTCTTAAAACCGAGGCAGGGCAGTCGGCTTTCTCGGTGCTGCTTTTTCAAGACGTAATTGTCATCGCCATGATTGCGTCGATACCATTATTGGCCGATAGCTTTGGAGTCGAGACCTTGGTTGAGACAGAATCTGAGACTCACGTAATCACAGGGGGCGAGGCGATTGGGGGTGATGGGCATCATGCAGATAGCAATTCAGGTTTATCTGGCTGGCCATTTGCCGTCGCAACTCTAGCTGTCTTTTTTGGAATGATTCTTGCCGGTCGCTTACTCTTACAACCGCTGTTTAAGCTGGTCGCAAAAAGTAAGGTACGTGAGACCTTTACTTCGATAGCGCTTGCCCTAGTAATAGGTGCCGCACTTTTAATGCAATGGCTTGGCTTATCGGCCGCTCTAGGCGCTTTCTTTGCTGGAGTCGTACTTGCCGATTCTGATTATCGTCATCAGCTAGAGCGAGATCTAGAACCGTTTAAGGCCATGCTCTTGGGCCTGTTTTTCATATCGGTTGGCATGTCACTCGATTTTGGGATCATTTTAGAATCGCCTGCGATCATATTTGGCGGGGCGTTAATCTTACTAGCCCTTAAAGCGGCTGTGTTGCTGATGGTCGGCCGCTTGTTCGGCTTGTCACTGCATTCAAATTTTCTATTTGCCTGCTTGATATGTCAGGCTGGCGAATTTGGCTTTGTGTTATTTCAGTTTGCTGCGACTGAAGGCTTAATGAGTAGTGAACTTGTGTCCCAGTGCAACGCGATTATCGCCATTACCATGGCGACTACTCCGGTGCTATTGATAGTCTACGATCGTATGCTCGCGCGAAAAATCAATGTTGAGCCCAAAACAGGCGAGGCCCCGATTGATAAAGGCCATAAGGCACTGATTCTAGGTTTTGGAAGAGTCGGGCAAGTGGCCTCTCGTTTGCTGCACACTCAAGATATCGAGACTACGATTATTGACCATGATGGGGATCACATCGAGTTCGTGAGGCAGTTTGGCAATAAAGTTTATTACGGTGACGCCGCTGACGTTGAACTGCTGAGAATGGCGGGTGCCGCAAGCGCTGATGTGATTTTGATTTGTATCGATAACGCCGCCAAAGCGACCGAAACCGCCCAGCATATTAAGGAACATTTCCCGAATGCGAAGGTCTTGGCTCGAGCTACCAATCGACCTCATATGTTCGATCTAATGGCGTTAGATCTCGATTTTATCGAACGCGAAACCGTTCGGGGGTCACTCGCAATAGGGCGCAAAGCTCTCCAGTTTCTCGGCTTGTCTGAGGCACGAACCGAAGAACTTGCGATTAAATTTCTACAACACGACTATGAGCTAATTAAAGAAACCTGGGCGCACAGAAATGACCTTGGCGTGTTGATAGATAAAGCCAAATCGAGCCGAGAACTGTTGAAACAAACGCTTAACTCCGAAAAGTAATAATTATTGTATTTTCGACGTGCTAGGCTTCTGCGTCCAAACACCTTAGCAATTTCCTCAATCTTCGATTGGACAGAAGTCTATGAGGCTAATGACCTAGCACCTAGTTTGTTGCTGTAGATAGTAAAATCAAATACTGCCTAGTCTTTGATTTCGTTGACTATTTATACCTTTCAAACCCTATCAATTTAATAAGCCCAATATGTTATTTTCAATCGTACTTGTTTATTTCTTTGGCCTTGCCTGCTCCTAAGACCTTCTTTAAGAGTAGAGTCTTGAAAGATGCGTGCCTCGAGTCTGACTTAGTGCTAGTACTTGTGGGCCGCCATTCCTTGCCTTCGCAGTCCTTCGTTGCTCTAAATTGTGTGGTACGAGATCTTTAATCTATAACAATCGAATACCTAGGTTCGATCTTTCTGTCATCCGTCACGAGCAAAATCTATATGGTACTCAGAAAACATTAATGGAGATTCTTTTTCCATAAATGAACTTTTCGCACCTCAAAGTTTACTTACATATCAGATTTAGGCTATCCCTTTATTTATTACCAACTTAAACTACGACCCTTTACGCCAAGTAAGGCAGGCCAGTACGGTTGACTAATGCAAACATAAGGCTTAACTTAAATCAAAATAATATTTCTAAAATAAGGGTAGAAAGGGCGAATAAATGGGTTACATCAGAGTATATCGTGGCAACGATCTCATAAAGCAATTCGAACTTGGCAAAGAGCAAGTTACTATAGGCAGAACCGAGGATAATACGCTAGTATTGGCAGGTGAGGGCGTTTCTAGGCAGCATGCCGCCATCGAATACCAAGACGGAGAGTATTATATTGTCGATATGGGAAGCCAGAACGGAGTGTTCCTGAATAGTGAAAAAGTCCTAAGGAGTCAACTTAAATATTGGGACGAAATTCAAATTCATAACTTTGTTATCAAATTTATGGCAAAGCAAGGTTTGAGCGCAAGGAAAGATGATGCTAAAGAGGCTTCGGGCGAAACCGAATCAGACAAAACTAAATTTTTTAAAATCACCGATGAAAAACAACTAGACGATCTTCGAAATAAAACTAAAGAATGTTTTCTCAGTTACATTGATGAAGATGGAGCGATCAAAAAGGTTCTAATTAAGAAACCTAGAGTGACAATTGGCAAGTCTAAAGACGCTGATATTAAGGTTAGCGGTTGGTTCGCCCCAGGTGTGTGCGCAACCATTGAACGCCAAGGAGCTAACTATGAGCTTGTTCCACAAAAAAGAGGGAAGGCGAGCTATCAAAATAAACCGATATCAAGCGCCACCAAACTACTTGATGGAAGCACCTTCAGTGTGCGAGGCAGAGGCTTTCAGTTCTTTAATCGACTCACAAAAACGAGCTGATTTACATGCCTTGGATTACTGTAGCCGACTCAGACATCGGCGCTCGAGAAGAGCAGCAAGATCGCTACTTAGTTGTTTGCAACGATGACAAAACAAACCAGTTACTGGTTGTCGCAGACGGAGCAGGTGGCCATACAAAGGGGGCTCTGGCGGCGCAGACTGCGATCACGCATATAAGAGAGAATTTAACGGATCTTTGGACCAGCGAAGACCCCCAAGAATTTCTTAGGAAATTGATAATCCAATGTAACCAGGCAGTACTTTCGCTAGGAGATGATGACTTAGCCTGCACCACGCTTGTAATGGTATTCATGAGATCGGATGAGCTCTTTTGGGGGCATGTCGGTGACAGCCGACTTTATCTCATACGTGGTGGCCAGGTAGTAGCTAAAACCTGCGACCACTCCATTGGCGAGCTTCGCAAGCGTAACGATCATCAGCTTGGTCATCAGGTTATTGGCACAGCAGAAAATGAGCTTTATATGTGCTTGGGAGCGCTGGCTAATATTTCGCCTGAGCTTGATAGCAGCGCGGCAAGAGAGGGAGACTCGGTGTTGCTCTGCAGTGACGGTTTATGGGGCCAAGTTGATATGGCTAAAACTATCTCTGAGTTAAGCGATACCGATCTTAGTCACGGCAGCTTACTTAAGACTGTACAACAAAGTATATCAGCTGCGAGAACATCAATGCCGGAGAAGAGCGATAATATTACACTGGTCGTATCAACATACCTAAAGGCTCCGAACATCTTTAAGCGTTTTATAAGCGCGATATTTAAATAATAGTAGACCTTAGGGTTACTTCGGCACCCTAACACTTCTGGCCGCTACCTATTTAGGAGTCGGCCTCACAAGATAGAGAGAACAACATGACAAAATTCATACAAACGCCAAACCCAACAAATGGGAGCCATCGACCCGCAATGCAAAGTAGGGCGTGCCTTTCGATTGCAACGCTATTGATCTTTAGCGCTGTAGCCCCAGTATCGGCACAAGCGCAAGACCTTGATCTTCGCTTTGAAGTTAAAGCCAATTTGCGCAGTAGTGAGCAAATACGCTTTCGCAGTGGTTTTCCGTTTCCTGAAAGTGTTTCGCTTAACAATGGTCCTGGCGTGTTCGTTGAGACGGTAGAAGAAGGCGAGCATGCTGAGGTATCTCTTGTGAGCCTCGCCGGTAATTGGAAGTTTGCAGAAAAATGGCAATTACGTTTTAAGGTAGATGGGATCGACCTGTACGATCGTAACCCTACTTCGGGTGATAATAAGATTGATATTGATGCGCTCGTGCTACGTTACGGGGAGAAACCTGGGGTAAGCGAGACTCCACAAAGGAGCGTGTTTTATGCTCAGTTAGGTAAGTTTAAGAAATTTGAACAACAGCGTGAGCGTCGCACCGAAAGCTATGGTGTTGTTTCAACTGCGTTTAATCGCTTCGAGGATAGTGGTTTAGAAGCTGGGTTTGATTTCGCAACTGGAATTTATGGGCGTGCTAGTCTAACAACCGGTAACCCCGTTTTTTTTCGTGATGTTAATGCACTCGCCGGTGACAATGGTACTGAAGAATTTAGAGGAAACACAACTGGTGTGTTTAGTACACGTTTCAACAGCGGCATTGTGACCTTGTACGACGCAGAAGTAGAAGATTTTGATCTGGCAGGCCAGCCTGAGCTTGGTTTAGGTCTTGGCTATCGATGGAGTTCTAAAAATCAAAATCATAAATTCAACGTCCTCGCACATCACTACGAACGCAACTTGGCTGAAACCCGAGAGCTGACCGGAACTTTTTATGGCGGCGACTTAGATTTGTTTGATCTAAGCGAAGTCGCGGAGGGCATAAGGCTGCCATTTGAAGGTGACGATAGAACTGAAAGTGGAGTGACCGCCTGGTACAGCTCTGGTGACTTCTCATTGTTTTCACAATATGTTCAGCAAGATCTTGCAGGTTTGGATCGAGATGGGTTCGAAGTAGAGCTCAGTTACGTTTTCGATTTGCCGGTGACTATAAGCCCGGTGCTGCGGTATTCCGAGTTAAATAACAATTTTAGTAGCCCCAGTAATTTTGTAACGCCGAGTCTACAGTGGAACTGGAGAAAAATTGATTATGGGGTCAATGTGGATTTTTCCGACAGCCTGCGACTGATCGTCGAGTATGCCGACAATCAACTGGAAACAGCTGGAGGCCGTGAGAGTCAAAATGAGTGGTTAATAACTCTTCGTTGGCGCCAGAGTTATCGTCGATAGTTTTGTCTGCAAAAGTGGGGCTTTATGCAAAGGGAGCGATGATAGAAATAGTCTTAAACTTGCTCTAATCGCTCGCTCGTTCAGATAGGGGACCCTTTATTAGAGGTCCCTTTATTTACTCTTGTCTGTATATCCGCGTCTGATTATTCTAAGTATGAATACTAGTTTCGAGCACGATCTTTCCAGCTAGACCGCCTTTCTCTATCAATTCATGAGCGTCTGCAGCATCTTCAAGTTTCATTCGCTTACTGATACTTGGTTCTAATTTTCCCTTTCGCAGCCATTGAAAAAGCACTCCTAAATCTTCTTTAAACCAGTCATGGTGCCTCTCATGCCACGCCCCAATTGAATAGAAACTACAGTCCGGATTCCAAGGCGTAAGATTCCAATAGTGGACTTTTAAAAAGTCCGAAATTAGGCTCAACTTCGAGGTCGCATTGTAAGATCCGTATGCGACTAGCCTACCTCCTTTATGCAGAACTCTTAAAGAACGCTTATAGTTCTCTCCACCGATGGCATCAAATACTGCTTGAATTCCCTTTTCCTCAGATTCCAAAATTTTCATCACGAAGTCATCACTTCTGTAGTCAATCGCCGTACAACCAAGACTTTCTAAATCATTGTGATGACTTGTTGCAGCGGTGACATACATATTTAAATTCAACAAATTCCCTATCTGCACTAGAGCTCTTCCTACCGCTCCTCCCGCGCCATGAATTAAAATTGAATCACCAGCCTTGATTTTTGCACAGCGTTTTAACATTTGGTAGGCGGTTACGTACGTAAGAACTAGTGACACGCCTTCTGCATGATCGATACCAGGGGGAACAAGTGTTAGTCGCCTCGCAGGAAGGAGAATGTACTCGGTATAGGCTCCTATTGTTGTTAGTTCTGCAACGAGCTGCCCGATTTTGAGGTTAGTGACGTCCTCTCCGAGCATATCGACCGACCCTACTAGATCATAACCAAGTACAAAAGGCGGCTTATTACTAACATCTGGGTACATACCTTTACGAATGAGCGTATCGGTATACGCTGCACTCGTGGCATGAACTTTCACCCTCACCTCATCGCGTTTCGGCTCAGGTAATACATGGTGCTCTCTAACTTCCAGAACATCTGGACTGCCAAACTCTTTGATGTAAACGCTCTTATAACCCACTTTTTTAATCCTCGATTGGAAGCAGCCTGCGACAGCATGGATTAGACATGCCTCAAGATATTGCTTTAAAGCGATATTGGCTCAAATTTTAACTATCTGGTTATCCGCATCGAGTACCTTACATGCATTATAGAATTTTATCGAACTTTGATTTTTGGGTGATCAGGGTAAGTAACGAGCTGCACTGCTAATTGCCTAGTTCAAACTTTCTTAGTACAAACCTTCGAAATTTTACTCTGCAAAAGCCGACCTATAGAGTATTGAGCTGTTCAAGCATCTCTTTAACGGTTTGAAAACGTTCGCTTGGGTTCTTTTCAGTGGCTTTGCGAATTACCTGTTCTAGCGGCCCAGTGATGATGCCATCGGTGCCGAGTATCTCTGGCAATTCTTGATGAACCTGCATTTCAGCAAGTGTCATATAGTCGTCATGACTGAAGGGCGGTTTACCAGTTAATAGGGTAAAGAGAATAATGCCAATTGAGTAAATATCGGTTCGTTCGTCGAGTGTGTCATTTAGAAACTGCTCTGGCGCCATGAAACGAGGCGTACCCATCAGTTCAGTATTATCGGTTTTGCGTCGCTCATTACTTGCCACACTTCGCGCAAGCCCAAAGTCCATGATCTTCAAAATACCTTGTTGATTCACCATCATGTTTGCTGGTTTTAAATCAAGATGAATGACTCCTTGTTCATGCGCTGCAATCATTGCCGAGCAAATTTGTCGGGCCATTAGTAGAGCGATATAAACGTCTTGAGCGCCTCGGGTTTTTTGCAGCTGCTCGAGGTCATAGCCCGCGACATACTCCATACTAATATAGGTATGCTCTCCCCAATTACCCATGTCGAAGGTTCGTAGAATATTGCGATGAGTAATGCGGCGAGCTAAGCGAATCTCTTGTTTGATGCTTATGGCGGCGTCATTATTAAACAGCTCACGAGGCAACAGTTTTAAGGCGGTTTTCTCTTCTAGGTCTCGGTCTTGTGCGAGAAACACTTGGCCCATGGCCCCGCAACCAATCAGTTGAATTACATCGTAGCGTTTGTCGATTACACTCCCGATTGCCACTGCGGGCAGCTGATTAACTTGAGCACCAGCGTCGTTAGCATCAGTATTAAAGGCCGGTATAACACCTTTAGTTAGAGACTTATCAACACTAATTTCGTTAGACATCTGTGCTAAGTAGTTTTCTAGTTCGGCTTTTTCTTTGAGGTTGTTGCCCATTTCTACAACGGCTCGGTAAAGCATGCCTATTTCATCATTTGTCTTTGGAGCGATATTTTTGTCGGGGAAATTGCCGTCTTGGATATCTCCAGTGATCGACACAAGATCAACAATAGGCCGGCTTATGCGAAATGCAACGAGCCCTGCAAGGACAAAGGCCACAACCAGGCAAATTGCACCGATGAGCAACACGGTATTTTGAATACTAGTAAACGGTGCTAGCAAATCGGCACTAGAGCGTAAGATCAACACAAACCCTAGAGGCTTGGTGCCTTCATTGCTAACTCGCCTTGCGACAGCAAAGTACTCTTTACCGTTTAATGTTGTTCGAAAATTGTGTACTGACTCTTTTTGCTCCAGAATAGATCGCCAGTTAGTTGGTGACTCTTGAAAATATTGGTCGAGTGAGTTTTTGAGAGCCTCATCGGTGAGGTAAGTACTATTAACACCATTGATCTCACGCTTTTGATCGCGAGTGACATTGAAAAAGCCAATATCACTTGCCGTTAAAGCCAGAATTTCATTAGCCATATCGCCGCTGAACTCATAGGCGAGGGCAACCGTGCCTCGAACGACGTCGGTAGCCACATTGTCAAATATAGGTTCGGTTACGATCTGCATCAGTCGTCCCTGGCTTACAAAATAGCCCTGCCCAGAGCGGCCAGCGAGTGCATCATCAAAAAACGAGGTTTTACCCGCCATATTCTGACCGATTGCTTGTGGACGGTCTGAGCGAGCCAATACATTCCCGCGACCATCGGTAAAAAAGAGAATATCGAATTCGAGTTTGTTCTTAAACTCCGATATCTGATCCTGAAGCGTTAGTACTTCGCTCTCATAAACCAAAGGCAAGATCCGGCTATCACGTGCAACACTTTGGGCCACCTCTCTGATCGAGCTGAATCGACTTTCAATTTTGGTGTCTAATACAATACTAGATTGCTGCAGCGACTGACCGATCGTGTCTGAAGAGACTTGGCGTGCTTGAACACCAATTTGCCAGAACGTTGTTAAGATGAGCGCGCTAAATGCGAGAAGAATCAAAAAGAACAGCTTCTCGCGAATGCCGATACGAATACTTAGCGGTGTCATTAGTAAAACTCATCCTCAAATAGTGATGCATTTTTGGAGTAATTTCCGCCAAACTTATTCTTGTGTGATTTGATTTTTACCGCAGCGGTATCGATACGATCTGCTAAGTTAAGAACGTCATTAGCTTTAACCTCGATCGTTCGCTTCACCTCACCGCGGATATTCCATATGCTAAGTTCATAGGTGCCATCGGATAAGTCGTCTATTTTATAACGCCCCTGTCCATCGGCTTTGGTACTCAAATTTTGATCGCCGACCGCGACAAAGGTGGCCATGTCAGCGTGAATATTGCAGTAAATCTTTACGATTCCAGGTTGTTCTAGGGTTACCGCTCTCTTTAAACCAGCGCCGTAGGTTCCGAGGTCAAAGGCGTTGCCACCCGATGACGAGAAGACGTTATGCCGAATATTATCTTTGTTGATGAATACTACTTGATCGCCGGCGTTGATGGTTGAGTATCTCGGTTGATATTTTTTTTGTTCCATATCAATAACGTGGGTCTGAGCACTGCGGCCTGGCTGCGATTTTTTTAGTTGCTTAGGTGTTAACGAAATCAGTGTGCCGACCGCTGGTATTAGTTTTCCGCTGCCGTCGATTAATTCAACTTTGCCCACTATGGAACTTTTTTTAGTCGGAGTTAGAGTCGCTTTTGATTCTCGCGCGGAAGCCTCGCGTATTGATACCTTGGGTACAGATTGATTCACTTTCGTGGGCCTCGATATCGGTTTTGATCGCTTCTTGGGCGACTCAATTTCTTTCCTCTTTTGAGTGGCGGCGGCAACAGGAACCGATTTATCTTGAGTAGAGGGCTTAATAATTGGTGGCTCTTTTTGCTCAACGATGTCAGATTTTTTGGGCGCGTCTACTTCAGCGCCATCGTTTAGTTCGGCAGAAACTTGCTCTTGAATAGTAGGATATTGTTCGTCGTTATTCAGAAGCGGTCCGACTTTAGCTGAACTATTGGGGAAGAAAATTCGGTCTAGCCCCGCTATATGAGTTGTAGCGCAAGCACTTATCAATAATGGTGATAATAGTAAACATATCCAACGAATAGAAATCACGAGTCGAGCTCCGGTATATTTTATAAATGTCATGGCAAACTGTACTCCGTTTTTAGATTAATATTGATAAAACGCCTGGGCTGCAAAGAATAGAACTCAGCCTGTTAGTTCTGTTTATATTGCCATTGGTTCAATCGTTTGTGAAATACCTAATATTTTTGATTTTAGGGATTCTTTAAACTAGCTACTTCTTCTCCTAAGTGCAAATAGGTTTCGATCCCCTCTAGGGTATTCTCCATTATGTCGGAAGAGGGCGCCCATTTACCTTTCTCGCCTAGCAGAATCACGGTTGAGCCTCCGAACAAGAAATAGCCTTTTTCATCCCCTTGTTTATGCTGTGTTTCCTCATCATGGCTTTGCACAATTTTGCCTACCATCGCCGCACCAACCTCAATATAGGCTAGCTTGCCAAAGTCTTGGGTCTCAAGAATAGATGCCCGTCGCTCGTTGACAATCAGTATTTCAGGCTTAGCTTTAAGCGCCAGCGGGTTTACTGAATGGTATTGCCCCGATATTGGAAAGCTGTCCAAAGTTTTTCCGCTTAATGGGTAGTGATATCGATGATAATCAACAGGGCAGAGCCTTGCGATTAATAGAGGGCCTTCAGCAAATGTTTCAGACCATTTTGAGCCGCCCAAAAGATCGCTAGCGCGTAAAAACTGGCCCTTAACTGGAAGCTCTACGTCGTCTTTCACTTCTTCATGGCCGAAATATCGTGCTTCAGAAAACGCTGGCATTTTGTTTTTATCATCGACAAACTTTCGCTGACCATCTTCGAATTCTCGAATAAAGAATTCATTGAAGGTTTTATACGAGTTTTCTTTTTTTACAGAAGTGAGAGAGCCTGCTTTGTAAACCGACAAATCGATGTCGAACTTTTCGACAAATGGTGGCACCTTATTTTTTGATACTGGCCAGTCTTGGTAACTTCCGTACAGTTGACTGACTGGCCTAGAAGCAACGATTGAAGAGAAAAGTTTGCCAAATGGATTGTCGTAGACAAACTTAATTGCGCTATCGCCATAGACAAGCTCAGTCTCGATTGCTTGTTTTGATCTATTAAAGTACTTAATTTCGTTGCTAGACATGTCGTTCACTAGTGAATTTCAAACCATAAAATCGCGATTATATAGAGATAAATCGATTATTAGGAAAAGTATTTGCGCTTGCGCGTTGTGTACATCTTTTTAAAGGCGCAAAAGCCGAGCATCTGACACAAGAAAACTGGTATTTTAGCCGCTATCTCTAATTGTTTTTAAGAACTCGAACCTTGCTGCCGATAGAAGACGTTTATTCACCTCTAGTCGAAACCTTGAGCGCCCATCAACTCGTGCTATTGCAAGCGCCACCTGGTGCTGGCAAATCAACCTGGCTACCGTTACAGCTGGTTCGAGATGGCCATTTCAAACATATTGTTATGTTAGAGCCCAGGAGGCTCGCGGCACGCAATATTGCTAGCTATCTAGCGTCACAGCAAAACGAAGAGCTAGGGCAGAGTATTGGTTTAAGAATTCGTCAAGAAAAGCGTGTCAGCAAGAACACAAAACTCGAAATTGTGACCGAGGGTATGCTTACCCGTATGTTGCAAAATGATCCTGAATTGTTTGGTGTCGATTGCATCATTTTTGATGAATTTCATGAACGCTCTGTTGCCGTTGATACGGCGTTGGCGTTTGCCTTAGAAACCCAAGCTGCACTCAGAGATGATTTGAAAATATTGCTGATGTCAGCAACCTTAGACTCTAAAAAGATAGTCGCTAAGTTTGATTGCCCAGTAATTAGCTCTGAGGGGCGTAGCTTTCCAATTGAAGAGGTTTATTACGCGGTCAAAGATGAGAGGCGTTGGCTCGATGAAATAACAAAGCTTGTTAAGCGCGCAATGGCTGAACAAAGCGGCAGTTGTTTGGTTTTTTTACCAGGCCAGCGAGAGATTAGCCGAGTTGCGCAGCAACTATCTGACTTAGACAGCACTGCTCAGATTTGCCCCTTGTATGGCGATCAAAGTAAAGCGGTTCAACAAGCGGCAATCGCTCCAGCAAAAGCGGGAGAGCGAAAGATTGTGTTGGCTACCAACGTTGCAGAGACCAGTTTAACCATTGAAGGTATTCGAATTGTTGTTGATAGCGGCAAGAAACGCGCCGCCAGCTTTAATTTAAACACCGGTGTTACAGAGCTCAAGACGGTAAATATCTCTAAGTCTTCGGCGATTCAGAGAGCAGGACGAGCTGGCCGAATTGAGCCGGGCGTAGTGTATCGACTCGGAACGAAAGAGGGCTTCAATCGCCGAGAGTCTCACGATACACCAGAGATACTGTCGTCAGACATCAGTCAGCTTGTGTTAGAGGCAAAACTTTGGGGTGCTGAACTGGGCGAGTTGAGCTTTTTGGACCTGCCAACTCAAGCGCAACAGCAGCAAGCAATCGATCTTCTCGTTATGCTTGAAGCGGTAGATGAGAATAGAAAACTCACCGTGCTCGGCCAAAAAATGCTGAAGCTAGGCACTGATATTCGTTGGGCGCATATGTTGCTTAAAGCCAAGGAGTTAGATGCCGAGTTGCCGGGCATTGAATTGCTAAGTATTTATGTGTTGGCGCTCTTAGACAGCCGTGTTGGCCGAGAAGCTGAACTCAGTGTTAGCTTGCGGAATCAATTACGTTCTGGGCACTCGATGTTTAGCAAACAACTCCGATACTGGTTAACGCGTCTAAACAAAAAGCCTTCCATGCATTTAAACATGACCTTATTGCCTTTAGTGGTGGCTTTGGCTTACCCCGATAGGTTGGCAAAACTGCGCGGAGAAGGTTATGTTTTAGCCAATGGCGCTGGCGTAAATCGCAGGGAAGACCTCTGGCTGAATGATGATTTTATCGCCATTGCCGAACTTGGAGGCAAGGACGGCAAACACATCTTCTCTGCAACAACTCTCGATATTCAACAACTCGAGGAGGCTCTACCGCATCTTTTTCAGGAGCAAGAAGTTTGCGAATTTGATGAAAGAAACGAGTGTTTCAATAATGAGGTCAGGGTGACGCTGGGTGCGATAGTCGTTACGCGAAAACCAGTTAATACCGCTGTCAACGAGGCGATTCGAACTCGCGCTTGGCTTGAACTTATTCGCCGAAAAGGCTTAAACCTATTTGAGTGTTTTACTGACAATATTGCTGAGAAAGATAAGAACGCTTTTAGCCAGCTTTTTGCAAGGATGAGCTTAGCTCATACTCACTATCCTGATGACTACCCCGAGATCAGCGAAACCACCTTATTAATTGACTTAGAAACTTGGCTAGCGCCCTATTTGGGCGATATCAAAAACCTGAATCAACTGAAAAAGCTCGACCTTGTTGATCCCTTAAAAAACCGTCTAGACTGGAACCAACAAAGCTTGCTGGACTCTCTATTGCCGAAACGCATTAGCGTACCCAGTGGCTCCAACATACCCATTAGCTACCAATTAGACGGCCCGGCGAAATTATCAGTGCGCATGCAAGAGGTTTATGGCCTCTCTAACAGTCCTGAAATTTGTAACGGCAAGCTCGCTTTGCTAATAGACTTGCTTTCACCGGCACATCGGTCGTTGCAATTGACACAAGATTTGGCAGGCTTTTGGAAAGGCAGTTATCGAGCCATTCAAAAAGAAATGAAGGGTCGCTACCCAAAACATTTTTGGCCCGATAATCCAGAATCAGCAAATGCAACTACCAAGACAAAAGCTAAAATGTGATGGCAATTAGGTTTAGTAACATAAGCCTTCTCAGTTAATGCATGGTTTAAAGCTTGGAAGGCCTGTCATGTGCTCTAAAGAGTATTCGACATTGCCGAACATCATTGGGTAATGAAACTCACGCAGGCTCTGATGGAAGCTCCTCACGCACTTATCGTAACGCTGAAACGATTTTATATCAGTATTCGCGGTCTGCGATATCAGTCTTTGAGTTAATAGACTTGGAGAGGCCAGCGCAACGAGGCCCATGGCCGTATCTCGTTTTACAATGCCTTCGCTAAGCGCTTTAGAAATCGGTTCAACAGTTTGATCACCAACCTGCTGAAAGGCGTAATACCATCTCCATTCAAATTGTTTAGTAATAGGAGGTGTGTTTGTCCATTGAGGGTGACGCTCTAAGAACGGCAACATGGTTGCTTCTTTGGGCAAATCCCACGCATCATTGACAGTTTCTCGCTGAGTCAGTAGAAGCTCGCCGCCTCTGGGTACCTCAATAAGCTTTTCAACCAAGTGTTTACCACCGACTGGTATGGCAATGGCGAACAAAAACCAACAGCCCAATAGTACAGCCGCGGTGGTCGGCCCAGACTTGATTCGATTTATAACGAAGAATGCTAATACAGACCAAATTAGAGTGTTCACTAACACAGCGGCGATCACTAACATCATTTGCATGAGGCTTACACCGCTATAAGTAGCAGCGACTACAAAAGGCAGAATTAAAGCGCTTAACAATAAGAAAGATCTCAATACTAGCCGCGTCATTAATAGCTGCCTGCCATCTCCAGATGTGGCGGCTAAGAAGTGCCACCGATTGTTGCGTATTTCCACTGCTCGCAAATCGTAAAGTAGTATTATGAAAAAAAGGGGCAGCAAAAATGCAGCTACAAACGCGAAGTCCAGTTTTCCAAGACCAGATAGCTGAGGGTTGCCTGCATCAGTTTCATAAATTTGGCCCTCCAAAGCTAACATACGAATACGATGTTTCCACGGTAGTTCATCACGAACACCTCGTGATACGAAGGCGAGAGAAGAGGGTGGGTCGTACGTGAAATGAAAGACATAATAGGCGGCGCTGCCGGCATCGCTTTGTTTCGCCAGACTATATTCACGATCTTGATTAACTTGTTTTTCAACACGCTCGATCATCGTCAATTCGGAAGCTGACTCGTTTAGGCCTACAATCGAACTATAGCTGGAGAGCAGCGTAACTACAAAAAAGCTGACCAAAACCACGCGGTCTTTCATGGCAAGTTTCCATTCGCGAATAAAGCTATCCATGATCAATCTCCGGTAATCGACGCGCGCCAACAAAACCAACAATTGTAAAAGCCAGAACCCAGATAACCATGATGCCAAGACTCGAACTCACCCGCTCGAGTCTCATAGAAGCAGAGTCAGCATGAAAGTGAAAATCGTTGAGTACTCGCCAATTGTCGGGGCTAACTCGAGCGCGCAGGTTAGACTCGCTATCTTTGCTGCGATTGATGTCATTGTCGTAGCTCATTTTGTGCGCATGTGCCTCGTTTAGGCCTTGTACAAACTCAAAACGAAGAGCTTCCGCTTCTCGTAAAAAACGATGGTGTGTTTTGCCGTCGGTACCAGCGACAATCATTGATGCTGATTGCAGGGTTATGAACGGTGATAAAAATTCGAACGATTTTACAAACTGCGTTTGCTTATGATGATTCGCCATTCGCTTCTCGGCGTATTCGTTTAAAATCTGAGTAAGTTCGGCTTCAGAAGTTTGCGCCACCATACCTCGAAAGTTGACCGGTAAATCTTCGACCCGGCTTACACCGTATTCTTCTAATAAATTCGCTCGCAGTCTACTGAATGCTGGGTCATTAGCATTGTGGCCATCACCGACTGAGCGCATTGCGAAGATTACGTCCATATCAGTTTCAATTTGGCTATTGTTCGGTATGGCGGTATTTGATGCACTAACGATGACTCTGGGTAATAAAGCACAGAAGAAGAGCCAAGCGCCAAGTAAAATCAGCAGTGAAACAGATGAACGTTGCGACCAGCTAGAAACCGCTGTAATGACAAGTACCCAAGCTACAAAGTATAGGAAATACAGAGCTATAAACGTCAAACTTACTACGAAACCGGCACGTGCCGACACGGTACCAAGTAATAGCGGTATCAACAATAATATTGCAATACCCAGTAGTGCCATGGTTTTACCTAGCCACATGGAGATAGGCGAAATCCCTGATGACACTAATATTCTGTCTGTATTAGCTTCACGTTCACGGGAGATCACTCCAAAGCCCATTACGATTAATATCAAAGGCGCTAGTAATTGATAGACCAAAGCCGGGCTTAAACGTGAAAAGGGGCCTGCCTGTGCGCCATCGTAACTCGGTGAAAAAGTCGCTGAGTTTTGACGATGCCCCTCTAGAAACATCACGGTGCCAGTAAAGGGGTCAACTCCTGGGTCAAGTGAGGCTAATGCGGTTGGCGTTCTAAATACATAATGCCCATAGTGGACCATTCGATGAGGGTGCCGAGCAGGCTGATCTCGAAACGTATCTTGCGCTTCAATTTGCAGAGATTCTCGAGTATCTCGCTCTTTCGAAACCTGGCTGGAGGTGGCGTATACCGAAATACATACTAGTAACAGCGCGCTTAGTGCCACTGCGCCAGCTAATTTTGTTCTTGACCAATAGCGCCATTCTTGACCAGCAATGGATATAGCGATGCGCATACTTTAAGCCCTCGATGTAAAAGCGCGATGTACTTCATCGGCTGAAATCCTGTTTCCTTCATTCGCCTCAAACATACCGACTAGTTCACCATCTTTGAGTAGTCCGATGCGATCAGCTACTTGGCAAGCACCATAGACATCGTGCGTCACCATTAATACCGTAGTTCCAGCCTTTGCTAGCTTGCTTATCAGCTGATTAAATTCGTCTATCGCAACGGGGTCGAGCCCGGACGTTGGCTCGTCTAAAAATAGGATAGGGGCGCGGCGTAAAATCGCTAAGGCTATTGCAACTTTCTGTCGCATTCCCTTTGAATAAGAGGCTAGGCGACGATCGCGTGCGTCTGCGGCTAAGCTTACTTGCTCAAATGCCGTCTCAACTTCGCTATCAGTTCGCGATAGCTTTGCTAACGATAGTAGGTATGCAATATTTTCTCTCGCGCTTAAATGAGAGTAAAGATTCGCAGATTCTGGCAAATAAGCAACTGATTTACGTGCAGCAGAGATGTCCTGATGAAGTTCTAATCCATTAATTTTTGCTGTTCCCTCAGTTAGCTTCAAGAAGCCCAAAAAGGCAAGTAAGGTACTCGATTTACCCGCTCCATTGCCGCCGAGCAGGCCGAATACTTCGCCTTGCTTAACGGCGAATGATAAACCTCTTACTACTTTTTTATTCGCACGGCTGATCGAAATGTTGTCTGCTTCTAAGGTAATCATTTGTTCTGACTCACTGGGGTGTTTATGGATTGGTGACAGTTGCAGTCGTTGAGCTCACGACAGAGTTTGAAATTGCGTACGTGTGCCAATGTTATTGTAATAGCACCTATTAGAGTGAGCGTGCGCTCTGCCTCATGCCCCCAACCGAGTTGTTCGCTTACCAGTCCGAGGATCATTAAGCCGAGGCCGGCCGCTCCAATTGCAATGAATGACGTTCTCCGATGGACCTTGCAACCCACACTAAGCGCGAAGATGCTAATCGGGATCGCGATGCCTAGTAGACCTAAATGGACCGCTTCGCTAGCGACTATTGATGAACTTAGGGTTGGCAGCGCGACCAGAAGTACTGGTAGCAAAAGGCAATGGATAGCGCACAGTGTGGAGACAGTGATGGCAATACGATCCCCCCATGTAGAAGAGCGCATAAATGCTGCGTTTGATTTAGAAGATGTCATTTTTCAGTACTTTTAGTAGCTCATTTAGAACTAGCTCACTCATGCTTTGCATTCATTATTAAGGTGTTTTATCGCGCGAAAATAGTACGCGCGACGCGATAACGAGTATCAAAGTGCCGCGCATTAGATTGAGTGATGCGCGGCCAAAATTAGCCGAGTCTAGCGGTTTATTCGCGTCGTCAGCTCCTTATCCCACCGTAGTTATTTTAACTTTTGCGTAGATTAGAACGAGTAGGACGCACTTAATCGAACACGCCTTGGCGCACCAGGCTCGACCCATACATCTGCAAAGGAGTTGGTATAAAAAGTTTCATCAAATAGATTATCGACATCGAGACGAACAGATAAGCGCTCACTCGGGTTTACCTCACCAAATATGCGCGCAGTGGTGTAACTCGGCAGGAAGAAGTCAAAACCCGTCCAGCCCAGACGTTCATCGGTGTATAGAAGGCCCGCGCCGGCCTCGGCATTCATACCCGCGAGTGAGAAGCTCTTGCTTGCTTGTATATTCAGCTGGTTTTCAGGTGAGTTGATCAAAGGATCGCCGATATTAATTTGCGCACCAAAATCAGCATCTGGGTTGCTGTTTGTAAACTCGGCATCGGTATAGGCGTAAGAAACCCATAGTTTGAGACCGTTTTCGAACTCAAGGTTTGCGTCGAGTTCGAAGCCTTGGCTTTGCGCTTCGCCCGCAGAGGCAGAGAAGAATCCTGCTGCAACTGCTTCAGGACGATCGTCGTTGACCAAAATGTTACTCTGATCCACTTGGAAGGCGGTAAGTGTCAGTGAGCCTGATGCGCTGTCGGTAAATGTGCCCAAGTCGACCTTAATGCCGAGTTCAGCTGACTCTGTAATATTAGGGTCAAATTGACTGCCTTGAAAGTCTGAGCCTGTTTGCTGACGAAAGCCTTCACCATAAGATGCATAAAGGCTGACACCCTCGTTAAGTAAGTACACCGCGCCTAGCTGGGGAGAGAAGCGGGTGTCGCTAGTTGTATTAGTCGAGACTGGGCTAGCGCGAAGGTTGCTAAGGTCCTGTTCAAAGTCGTCAAAGCGCCCGCCAATACGGATCTGAAATTGATCGCTGATTTCGATTTGGTCTTGTATATAAATGCCATAACCGGTGAGCACCTCTTCCCGATCAGTGTTAGGTCCGGCAACCGGTAGTGATGATTGGCCGTAAACAGGGTTAAATACGTCTAAGAAACGATATTCATTTGGGTCAAGCGTCGAGATATCTGTGTCCGATGAAAAGAACCCTGGACGAAAGCGTTGGATAAATAGGCTATTTTCAAAGCGGTCATAATCCGCACCGATCAGGACTCGGTGGCGAAGCTCTCCGGTATTGAATTCGCCAGCCAACTCCGCTCTAAGTACCGTATATTCTGAATCGAAATCTCTAAAGCGAAAAAAGCGAGAGAGAGTGCTGCCGTCCAAAAATAAGGTCTGGCGGCCTCCAAAATTGGTTTCAGAAGCGTTGCCTATGAGCGATGTTTCTCGATGGCCAAAACCAGTGAGTAAGCTCCAGGTATCTGAGAGTTGATGTTGAAATTCGAACTGGTGACCGACAACTTCGGTATCAATCGGGCCATCTCCAGGTTCGCCAACGAAGGTTCGACGAGGAGTGAAACCAAACTCTTCAGTAAACGCGACACCTCGGTCAAATGGAATCTCTTGCTTTGTATATTCAAGTTCGTAGCTTAAGCTGGAATCTTCAGATACCTGCCACGTTAGAGACGGGTAAAACCCGATCTTCTCGGTTTTGACTGTTTCGCGAAAGCTTTCTGCATCCTCATAGAAACCTACAAGTCGTAAGCCGACATTATCGTCGTCTCCGAGAGTGGTTTGCCAGTCGCCCGAAACTCGCGCCTGATTCCAACTGCCAATAGTAGCCTGAAGCTCACCTTTGGTTTCGAATTGAGGACGCTTGGTAGTTAGATTAATCGTTCCACCAGGCTCACCGCGCCCGAATAGCGCTGACCTTGGTCCCCGCATGACTTCGACGGATTCAACCCCAGCTATGTCTCTAGGGCCACCAAAACCACGACCAGCATTAAAACCGTTTACTAAAAAACCGCTGGGCAGGTTAATGTCGCCGGAGAAACCGCGAACCGAAAAGCTGTTCCAAAGGCCGCCAAAATTATTTTGACGGGAAACCGATGCTGACAAATCTAGTGCTTGATTCAAATCTAGCACGCCAGCATCTTCTAGCAATTCGGCATCCAGAATAGATTCAGATTGAGGGGTCTCAAGCGCATCGAAGTCGCTCAAATAAGCTCGATGCCCCTGGACAATAATTTCGTCTTTAGTATTTGACTGCGCTGATGCAGCGCCAACAAGAGTAAAACTGATAGCGACAGCTACCGTGAAAGGTTTTATGTTCATTCTAGGGTTATTTCTCAGTGATTTTTTTCAACCATGGCTTTCTAGCTCGGTTGCGTAACAAAGCTTTCTAGCTCTATCGCCAGCTAAGCCCTTTTCTATTTCTAAATTGTGATTTTGTGGTGGCAGGCAAAGCCTAAAGGGAGTTTTAGGTTGGGGGATTTGCTAATTTGCCGATGAAGGAGTGGGCGGAGAACGTGAACGATGGCCCATAAGTGTAGGCCCATGATTTGATAACCCCAGTTTACTGGGCAAATAATTCTGGGCTCCATCACAGGCGAGGTTGATGTTCTGTGTCTCGATGCAATCTTTAGTCCCTCCGTGAAATATAGGCGTGTCGCAAGCCTCGGAGTGCTGTTGCTGGAGATGAACAATATCGTGCGCAGTTGCTAGTGCCTGCGTCATAACCAAGCACAAGAATACGAAAGTGACCAAAATGGCACTTGCCGAAATTGCTGAGTTTCTCCTAGGTCTAATGTTCATCTTTATTAGAATAATATAATGTAATATTATAACATATTATTATAGTGCTGGAAGTAGAATGCAATCAACTGTTTTGTATTCGCTTGGTAGCGTAGGCCTTTACACTTCGCATAGAGAAAATTGATGAGTAATATCAGACCGATCCATTTAGAAACTAATGATCTCAAAGCCAATAAGAAATATGTGGCTTCGAGCACAGCACAGAGACAAAATCGAGAGAGACGCGCTGCTAAATCGAAGGATATCGAAGTGTTAGCTGACCTTTATAAAGAGGACATAAATATCGCAATATGGAAACGTACTTTATCAACGACGTTTTTAAAAGCTGTACAGGAAGTTATTAGTAAGGACTACTTATTCAGAATTTCTATGCCGGTAACACCTCAAAATACTTTTGAGAATATCTATGAATCGCTAGGGTCGAACGAAGTTGCGAGGTTAATCAGCGAAGATGTTGCTGAAATCGTTTCTATGTTTTGTTGCTTGTTCGAGCTAGAGGAGGTTGGACTTAGACTAACGACATTAGATCGAGCAATGTGCCCTAAGTTTCATGTCGATCGAGTACCGTGTCGGTTGGTTACTACTTATAGTGGTATAGCTACTGACTGGTTGCCTGATAGGTGTGTTGATCGAACCAAGCTTGGAGTAGGCAGCCAGGGCAAAGCAGATGCTAACTCTGGACTATATAGAGATCATCGTGATATCCAACATCTTACTACTGGCGACGTTGCGCTATTGAAAGGCGAGTCCTGGTTAGGTAATGAAGGCTCGGGGTTGGTGCATCGTTCACCGCAGTTAGCAAATCAAAAAAAGCGATTATTGTTAACCTTAGATTTTATTTAAGAAAGCTAGCCGCGATGAAGGCTTTGATTAGGACAGGAGAACCAAGGTTACAAAAGTATTGTGTTCTAGTATAAAACGCTGGATCACCATTAACTGAAATTGTCGAACGCGAGTAATCTACGATGACAACATTAAATAAAGACTGCGCAGAAGCTGAATTCTGCTCTAGCTAATACCCCGATCCAAAGATAACTCTAATACTGCTTAAAATTAGTACTGCTTAAAATTCTTAGGCTCAATTAACGAGCCCAAGAATTACAGTGGGAAGAAATTGCAGTCGAAAAGCGAGCTTAAAGTATTCTACGTCAAGTTTTTGCTGAAATATTAGGACGGTTCAGTAGTCATATCTTTAGGCGCGATTCCAAGCGATACCGATCCTGCGGAATAGTTAATACAGGCACTAATCGACATCATTCCAGAGATTACTTTTACTCTATTTTCCTTGGCCTTGGCTTGCAATGATTGAAATTCTTGCATTGCATGTAAGTCTCGAATTTTTCCAGCATACGAAACGTGGATAATAGGTATATTGAGTCCGCTATCAATACATTTTTCAGCATACTCGAAGAGAATTTTGATAGCGTGCTTGTAACCAATTTTTAGGTGGTGAATTTTGAACTCATCATTGCATACACTTACCAAAGGGGCGTCTCTCTTAAGCTGACCAGAGACCGCCGATCTCATTGAGATGGTCTTGTGCCCAATCATTTTCATTCTTGCTCTTGCTTTGAGAAGGTCGCTTATTACTGAATAAGTTTTGATATTTTTCTTGAATACCTCCGCTTTTTCGACAGCAGCTTCAGGAGGTGTATCTCTACTGATCAATGCATCCGTATACAAAGCTAAAAGAGTCTGCCCCGAACTTGAGCTACCGCTATTGCTCAGTATTAATTTAAACGGCGAACGGTTATTAGCCATCTTTCTTACAGTGCGGGCATCATTTTCTATCATTTCAGCACATGCTTTTACACTGGAGAAAACTTCGCTTAGCGCTGCCGACGTGCTCTGAAAAATGGCATAGTCATAAAACGGAGCGACTTCATTGACTATAAAAACAGACATTTGCTCCGGTGTCGGACTGGTTGCATCAACGTTTGTTTCCGTTTTAAGAGGGTTGTCGCTATAAAATTTATTGAGCTCTTCAGCTTTAGACAAATCCAGTTTTGACTCACGACCGATCTGAATGTTAAGCGGGATTTGCTTAATGTTCGTTCTGGCTTTAAGTACATGCTCGGGTATATTCGACATCGAGTCGACAATAACAACGTATTTCATTTATTCCTTGGGTGTGGGTGTATTGACTCATAAAAATGAAAATATTGGCGCAGCCTACATTACCTCAAATTAGAGAGTAAGCAAGCATATATTGATTAGATAGCTAAAAAAATAACATTTACTTCCAACAACTTAGAATGAAGTTCGTAAGTGATTGAAAATCGGCTAGTGCATTTGATGCAATAAAAGAAGGACCGTCACGCGAGTGAACGTGAAGTTAAGGTCCACCGGGTTTAAATTGCCCTGTTACTTGAAAATGTATAGCGACCATATTTTCTAATGCAATAGGCTCAGCGTTGCCGAGTTAACACTGAGCATGGGCATCGATAGCTCAAATCGGTTGGCTACTGGGTATCAAAAAGAGTTTCAATAAAAAGGGTAATCTGAGTGCTCCCTTATCTTGGATTAGCGCGAATTAAACTCAATATTTAGCTAGTTCGCTCGATTTAACACGATAGAACTGTAACCAGAGTAATCTACTCACATCAAATTCGGTAAAAACATTACAATTGCCGGTACATAAGTAACCACAAGTAGCGCCAAAAGTAGAGCCCCTATAAAGGGCCAAATTTCTTGCATAAACTTACCAACCGGAACCTGTGTTACTGAGCATGTAGTAAACATCATTGAGCCAAATGGTGGTGTAACGCCGCCAATCATGATGTTAACGATCATGATCATCCCAAAATGAACTGGGTCGATGCCTAATTCTAGAATGACCGGCACTAAAAGTGGCGCTACGATAATTAGAGCGGCCCCACCTTCAATGAACATTCCTATGATCAATAGAAAAATATTAATCACGGCCAGCATAAGATATTTGTTTGCGGTAAACGCCAATAGCATTTCGGTGAGCTCTTGAGGAATGCGCTCCCAATTTAAGTAGTACCCAAAAACAGAGGCCGAGACGATGATAAGTACAACGGTTCCTGTGCCGTAGATCGTATCGAGTAGAATCGGCTTAATATGGTCCCACTTGAGTTCTCGATAAATCAGTACGCCAATGAGGATAGAAGCAAGTACCGCCATAGCACCAGCTTCGGTCGGCGTAAATAAACCAAAACGTAGCCCGAGAATTATTCCAAACGGCAGTGATAGGGCCCAAATAGACTCTTTGAACTGAAAGCCAATTTCGCCGATTGAGGCTCGCGTTTCCCTTGACGGCTTATAGTTCCGTTTTCTCGACACAAGTGTAACAGTGAACATTAATGCGCCGGCCATGAGTAAACCTGGTGCGTAGCCAGCAAGGAAAATTTCGGCGACAGAGACCTGTGCAATTAGAGCGTAAATAATCATCACGATGCCAGGAGGTATGACCGGTGCAATAGCCGAGGAGGCTGCGGTTACCGCGGCTGAGAACTCTCTGCTATAGCCACGTTTCTCCATTTGAGGAACCAGTATCTTGCTTTGCATCGCGGCGTCGGCATTTGCTGAGCCAGAGATGCCGCCCATAAATGTGCTTAGCACAACATTCACTTGCGCCAAGCCGCCAGTTAGATGGCCCGTTAAAACATCAGCCATTTGCATGAGTTTCTTGCTAATGCCTGAATAGTTCATCACCGAGCCAGCCATGACAAAGAATGGAATCGCCAGCAGCGGAAACGACGCAGCTGACGTTATAAACTTTTGCAGAACAAGGTCAGGTGGCATGCCCGCATCAAAAAAAGTGAAGTACACGATGGACGCCGCGAACAAAGCGTACGCAATCGGTATGCCGGTAAAATAGAGCAGAAATACGAGTAGGATTGGCAGGTAGATCATGATGAGACCTCCTTGTTCGAATACTCAATAATATCGGCGTAAATAAATCGAACGGTATGAAATGTAATGAGACCGAACCCAACAATGAGCGCAGAGTTAAAAGCGGCTGAGCTGATGCCCAATACTGCAGTAGGCTTCTCCCACGCAATCGATGTGAAAACGATAGACATGTAAAATATATAGGCATTCAGAACTAGTAGAATGAGGTGCACCATGAACCGAATCGATTGCTCTACTTTCACGGGAGTTTTGCGAATCAGAACATCAATGCCCATATCCATCTTGTGTTTATAGGTCGCGCTTGCGCCAACAAATACACACCAAACAAAGCAGATGGTTGCGACTTCTTCCGCCCAAAAGATAGAGTAGTTAAACAGGTATCTCAAGAATACATTTAATATTACGAGAACGATCATGGTTACCAAAAAGGTGCCGCAGACAATCTCTTCGAAATGAGTGATAAAACGTTTTAGCCCAATATTCATTGCTGAACGCTCGCTCTGATATTTAGAAGCTCAGATTGAATTTGATTGTACATTTCAATAGTTACACCCGGCAGCTCGCCGTCATAGAGCCTTAAGGTACGTTCCTCAAATGCGGCGCGGTCAATATCGTTAAACGCAACACCCTGAGCTTCTAAGTCTCTAATTACCTGTACATGCTTTGCCTTAAGCATATTAATCATTTGCTGGGCTTCATAATCAAACTCATCTTGGATGATCTTTTGATACTTTTCAGGAATCTTAGACCACACGTCCATTGAAATATAAACGCCACATGTTCCCAAGAAGTGATTAGTGAACGCGACGTTCTTCTTACCTGTCTCATACACTTTTGTACCTAGGTTTGTGAATTCCGAGCCTTCTAAGCCATCAACAACCCCTTGCTGCAAGGCACTAAACGTTTCTCCCCAAGGGAGAGGTGTGGCGGTTGCGCCCATGGCGTTTAAGGTTTTTATGAAAAGTTTGCTGCCTGGGGTTCTCAGCTTTACCCCGTTTAAGTCATCCGGTGTGGTGATTACTTTGTCGGTAATCAAATTTCTAAAACCAAATATGTATTGCAAAGAGAGTACCTTAATACCCTTATTTTCTACTTTCTTGAGCCAACCTTGTACCAAGGGTGTTTTAACCAGTTCGCTATACTCATCGAAATCGTTATACAACATGGGTCCGACTAGTGCGGTGAACTCAGGAACGTAGTCACCAATGTAGGAGGGATCTTCAACCGAGATAAAGTGGGCGCCTCTCACAACCATCTCAACGCCATCTTTGTAAGTTGCAATTTGGCCACCAGGGTAAGTAAGAACTCTTACCGCCCCATTTGTCTTTGTATTTATACGTTCTGCTACTAGCTCAATCGATTGCGCTAGTTCTTCGTTAACGTTAAATACATGGCTTAGCCTTAAGGTGATAGTGAAGTCTTTATTTTTGGGCTCTTGCTGGCAACCGCCTAAAAAAGTGGTGATGCAAAGTGCGGCAATGAGCTTGGAGTACTTTAAAATTTTGCGCATGCCTTACTGTAATCCGAAACACACTGAAAACACTAGTGAAATGTCAACAAAGAGGAATAGGGCACGCACATTGATTGAGCGAGCCTATTGGGGCAAGACATTGCCCCCTTTCGAACTACTTGAGAGCTCTGCACTTTTAGAGCGCAGACCGTTAGCCCTAATGCCTCACAGAAAAGTGAGCGATACCAAGCTCGCTCACTCTAGACGAGTTCTATTTATCGTCAGATTTTAATTTAAGCAGACATACTGCAAGCAGAAGAGTAGCGGCCACGCCGGTCGCCCCAGACGGGACAGCATCAATTCGCCCAAACATCACGACTATGCTGTTGGTCACTATTGCTGCTAAGCCCAGAACGATCGTTAACCTTCCGATAATTTTTGAGTCTGTTTGTGATATCGCTGACCCGAATACAATAGCCGCGAGACCGAGAAGAATCTTTGCGCCGTTGTAAATAAAGAACGAAAAAGCCACAACCGAGCCAGCAGCAGGCGCGATTGCTTCAACAACTTGCGAGACTTCGCGAAACGGGCCAAATTGTGTGACTCCCACACCGACTTGAACAAAATTAAGTATTGCACTCGCGAAGATAGCTGAAAACCCTAGGGCATAGTGCTTTGTTTGAACCAAAGCAGAACCAGCAACGGCGGTGAGAAAAATAAACACCAAGCCTTCTAGGCCCCACAGCCATTGGCGCGGGATTTCATTTGCGCCTAAGTAAAGAGCCGTATAAATAGCTTGCGTTAATACCGTTAGGAAAAGCAGTGCAGAAGTTACGTGTAGGTTTTGTTTTTGTGTAAGTTCCATTTATTGGGCCTCAAAGTGATTTTGTATTGATTAAATTTAGGAGCAAATTTCTTAAGATCGAGTAATAAAACAATCTAACACTAGAGAACGGTTAGGGTAGTGAAATATTGCGACCTGATCCTCTGATTACAAAATTTAGCAACCGATCAAGTACATTACCAAGGCTATTTTGGATGTTTATAAGAAACGCGAGTGTTGAATTAACCATGCCATGAGCGCGTAGAACGTTTAGGCGACTAATAGACCGCCTCAATTATTGCTGCTTCTTAAAGTTAATTACGCCTGCTGGCATGCCTTCAGGGTCGTCAGCTTTACAATCTTTTCTATGGTGAATAGAATCGATACAAATAAAAATATTATACAAAGTGTCCCCCTACATTAGACACACGGAGGAGTTTCCCTTGGATTCAATCATTGGAAAACTGCGTAGTTACGCGGTATCTAAAGGCGCGGAAATCGCATACACGTTCATAGATGATAGTGGTATCGAAAGTTCAATTACTTTTGCTGAACTAAACGATAAAGCAAGCAAAATTGCTATCAACCTTAGAGGGCATTTAGAACAGGGGCAGCGAGTCGCTTTGATGTTGCCGACTAGTCTTGATTATGTAACAACTTTTTATGGTTGCCTAATAGCTGGCTTAATCGCTGTTCCATTATACCGGCCAACGAATACGAAATCAGTCCAAAGGCTAACAAAGGTTATAGCTGATAGCCAAGCTGCGGTGGCAATAACGACTGATATTTTGGCTGAAGAGTTACGCTCTAGCTGGAAAGGTGAGCCTATAACCTTTATTGCGGCGAGTGAAGTTTCTAAGTTTGAACGAGACGTTCAGCAAAGCGTCGAGTTCGAGCTCAATCCAATCGCGTTTTTGCAGTACACATCCGGCTCTACAGGTGACCCCAAAGGCGTCATTATTTCGCAGCAAAACATTCTGGCGAATATAAAGACGGCAACAACAGCAACTCAAGTTCTTGCCGGGGAGACATTTTGTAGTTGGCTTCCTCTGCATCACGACATGGGCATGGTAGTAAGCATTCTAACGCCACTTTTCATGGGCGGCCACTCGGTCATTATGTCGCCGACACGCTTCATTAGGCGGCCAAGACGCTGGCTCGAAGCGATAAGCCACCATAAAGCCGTGTTAACCGCATCACCGAATTTCGCTTTTGACTATTGCGTGGAACGTATAACAGAAGAAAGCGTCACCGACCTTGATTTAAGTAGCTGGCGCGTCGCGATTAACGGCGCTGAGCCACTGAGCTCAAAAAGTATTGCTGCTTTTAACAAAAAATTCTCATCGATAGGAGTCAGCAATACCACCATTTATCCTGCTTATGGGATGGCAGAGGCCACGGTGTTTGTTTGCGGTGGCGATCCAAAAAGCGAGACGGTAACTTCGTCAGTTAATAAGTTGCTATTGCAGCAGGGTGAACTTGTGTTTACCGAGGATCAAAGCAACTCGACTACACTAGTAAGTTGTGGTGCCCCACAAGAATTTCATGATTTACGTATTGTTGACCCAGAACTAAAAAACGAACTTGGCGAGCTAGAGTTGGGAGAAATATGGTTTGCGGGGCCTAGTGTTTCGGAGGGCTACTGGAGTAACCCAGAGGCTACATCAGAATCTTTTGGGTTTGCCTTGCTAGGAAGAGACAATTACAAGTATTTGCGTACCGGTGACCTTGGCTTCAAGTATAAGGGCGAACTTTATATCACTGGCAGAATCAAAGACCTAATCATTGTAAAGGGAAGAAACTTTTACCCTAACGACCTTGAAATGGACTGCGTAAATGTAATTGAGGGATTGTCATTTTCAGCCGCGTTCGAGGTTGATGGAAAGGTCGTGATGATTCATGAGGTGGGGCGCAAATTCAGAAAAAACTTCGATGGAATATTAGCCCGTCAGGCTATTCGCGCAGAAATACTTGAGCAGCACGAAATTTTAATTGATGACATCAACTTTGTTGCTTCAGGACAATTACCCGTTACGTCGAGCGGCAAAATCCAAAGAAGCTTGGCAAGGGCCATGTATTTGGACAACGACTTAAACTATATAGTTGCCAAGGAAACCGCTAACACCGATGTTGCTGTCCAAACGGGTACTACAGAAACACAAATCAAGCTTGAGCAAATATGGAGAGACATACTTAACCTAGAACAGGTTTCATTGGATGATAATTTGTTTGATTTAGGAGGTCACTCTCTAGTCGCGACCCAGATGGTTGCCGAAATTGAAAGACTTCTAGCCAAGAAGGTCTCGTTGGTTAATATATTGCAGAACCCAACAATCGCGAGCCTCGCTTTTTTTATAGAAAACTCAGACGAGGGCGGGAGTAGCCAACTCAAATTTAGTGAAGATCACGATAATCGGTTTGAACCTTTTGCGTTGACTAACATTCAGAGGGCGTATTGGCTTGGCCGCAACAGCGATTTCGAGTTGAGCAATATCGGATGTCATGGCTACTATGAAGTGCCGATTGAAAACTTTAGTCTTGAACGTTTCTCAGCCGCGTGGAATCGACTGATACAACGTCATGAGATGCTCAGAATGGTGATCGATAACAGCGGTGTTCAGAGAATATTAGAGCACACACCTGAATATTCGATAAAGCACTATGAGATTAATGATGTTTCTGATCAAGATAGATCGAGTCATTTCGATAGCATTAGAGACGAAATGTCGCATCAGGTGTTCTCCGCCGAAATGTGGCCAGTGTTTGATATACGTGTTTCGACTCTAACTGATGGAGACTCGATTGTGCACTACAGTATGGATGCCTTGGTCTTGGATGCGAGCAGCGCCTTAATCTTAGAAAACGAAATGCGCGTTCTGTACGCCAATCCAGAAGCCCCATTAGACGAAATTTCCGGCAGTTTTCGTGACTACGTTATCGGCTTACAAAGCTTGAGTGAATCTGAAGAATATCTGCGCGCAAAGGAATATTGGTTGGCGCGGTTGAGTGATTTTTCAGCCCGACCTGAATTGCCGTTGCAGCTCGCGCCTTCGGCTATAGATAAACCGCGCTTCGAACGGCGACAGACCATTATTGATGACTCCGATTGGCAAAAGCTCAAGAACTACGCGATTACCAGCCGCGCCACGCCAACCGTGTTTATTATCGCCTGCCTATCAAAAGTCTTTGATATGTGGAGTCAAGGTTCACAATTCACGTTCAATCTGACGCTCTTCAATCGAAACCAAGCTTATGCTGATGTTAATAGCATTATTGGTGATTTCACAACGACCACCTTACTCGAAATTGACAACTCTGTCGCTAACGAAGGCTTTGTTGATGGAATGAAACGAATCCAGCATCAGTTATGGATGGATTTAGAGCACCGAATTTTCGACGGCCTAGAGGTTCAACAAGCGCTTAAGCAAGATCATGGGTATGACTTAGGGTTCCCAGTAGTTGTAACAAGTGCATTAGGTTTAGATGCGAGCGATCAGAGTGTTAAACAAAACTCAATTATGAGTGGAGTAGACACTCGGTTTGCGATTACGCAAACGCCTCAAGTTTGGTTAGACATTCAGCTATATGAAACTGATCAAGGCTTGTGTATTAACTGGGATAGCGTTACGGGATTGTTTTCAGAGGGGGTGCTGGATGCGATGAGCGATGCAACATCATGTTTAATGCACGCTATGACCATGTCGATTGATGCTTGGACGCTCGAGACGCCAGATATTTTTCCGGCTAAGCAAAGGGGGCTAATTAATCGGGTAAACAATACGCACGTACCCCTGATTAATGATGTTTTGCATTCGAACGTACTGCAAAGCATCGAGAGCTACCCATCTAAACTTGCTGTAGCCACAAAAACTAAGAGCCTTAATTACAGCGAACTGGGCGCTCGAAGTGCTCAATTGGCGCGCCAACTCGTTGCTCAACGAAACTCCGATGAGCCAATAGCTGTTGTTATGCACAAAGGTTGGGAGCAAATTGTTGCGGTCCTAGGCATATTAAGAAGTGGCAGGGCTTATGTACCTATTGATGCTCAATTACCGGCCAAGAGAATAGCCGTATTGCTGGATATTTGCGGAAGCGAGGATGTTGTAACCACTCCAGATTGTAGTGGACTAATTCCGGCGACTTATCAATGCCATCTCGTTCAAGAGCAACTAGGAAAAGAGCTCTCTGAACCGCCAATCGATATTGCATCCTCGAATTCAACTGCGTACATTATTTTTACATCGGGCACAACTGGAGTTCCCAAAGGTGTGGAGATTAAGCACACATCGGCGTTGAATACAGTGCTCGATATCAATCGGCGTTTCAATGTCACGTCCAAGGATACGGTTTTAGGTTTGTCCAGCTTAAGTTTTGACTTGTCGGTCTACGATATTTTCGGTGTTTTAGGAGCCGGTGGAAGCTTAATAATACCGGCGCCCAAAGAAGCAAAAGACCCGCAAGCGTGGGCGGAATACATAGTTGATCATCATGTGACACTTTGGAATACGGCGCCGGCACTAATGAACCTATTTTCCAATCATGTGGGTGAAAATCAAAGTTTTCCAGACCTTAGATTAGTAATGCTGAGCGGGGATTGGATACCTGTCGATTTACCGGCACGTATCAAAGAATTTTCACCGCGAGCGAAGCTAATCAGTCTGGGTGGTGCAACTGAGGCATCAATATGGTCAATCGCACATGAAATAGAAGAAGTTAGCAGTGACTGGGTGAGTATTCCCTATGGAAAGGCATTAGCTAATCAAAAAATGATGGTGCTGCATGAGAACTTTTCATATTGCCCGCTATGGGTGGTCGGGGACATTTATATTTCAGGAAAGGGGCTCGCCGAGGGTTACTGGAAAGACCATGAAAAAACGTCGGCCAGTTTTGTATTTGATCCCAACACTGGCGAACGACTATATCGTACGGGTGATAAAGGAAGATTAAGGCCTTGTGGCAACATTGAATTTTTAGGCCGTGTTGACTCTCAGGTAAAGATTCAAGGCCATCGAATTGAATTAGGCGAGATCGAAGCAACTGTTCGCAAAAATGAACTAGTGAAAGATGTACTTGTGGTCGCGCGAGATGAGCCTAAACGCTTGGTAGCCTATGTAGTCCCTTATCCCGGTGATGACACTGTTTTAATCGATGCATTGCGAAGTCATTTAAAGTCTCGATTGCCAGACTTCATGGTTCCAGCGGTGATAATGACGCTGTCCAGCATTCCGCTAACATCGAACGGCAAAATTGATAGATCAAAATTACCAGAGCCCGACCTTAATCAGTCTTTGGCTGAGTTTATTGCTCCACAGACTCATATAGAGAGTATTGTTGGTGGTATCTGGGGTGAATTACTTGAGGTTGACCGTGTCGGTAAGGCAGACAATTTCTTTGCATTAGGCGGTAACTCCCTTTTGGCAATGCAGGTAAAATCTCGATTACAAGAAGAAGGTTTTTCTGTATCGGTCGCTGATTTATTTGGTGCTTCAAACCTTGAAGTGCTAGCGTCACGGGTATCAGTGGCTTCAACTCCTGAACAAAATAATTGTGTTTCTTACGCTATTCCTGAAGGGTGTGACGATATCGAGTTGGAAATGTTGCCTCTGCTCTCAAGCTTGGAATTAACCGAGACGACTCTTGAGAAAATTATCTCAAGAGTTCCTGGTGGTGCAGCCAATGTTCAAGATATATACCCTCTGGCTTCAAACCAGCTCGGCTTATTTTTGCATCATGCAATAAGCGACAATCATGATGCCTATGTTCTGCCTAACCTGTTCTCAGTTAATAGCGCAAACCGTTTCAACGCACTAATTTCAGATCTACGTATCGTCATGGAGCGCCATGATGTATTGCGAACAGCAATTATGTGGCGCGATCTAGCTGACCCAGTGCAAGTAGTTTGTCGTAAGGTTGAGCTTCCTGTTAAGTGGTTGAGGTTTGCTGATAGCGACAATGTTGAAGCAAACATGATTGAGCGTTGTCAACCTTCAGGACATTGGATTGATCTCGAACAGCCGCCGCTTCTACAAATAGAAGCGGCGCGGGACAATCATAGCGACCGGCACTTTGTGTTAATAAAGCTCCATCACACAATACTAGATCACGTTGGTTTAGAGCTGATTTTTAGTGAATTGTCGCAGCTTCAAAATGGCGGCCATCATAGTTTGCCTGACGCGCCACTATATAGAGACTTTGTGGCTTATTCCTTAGCCAACTCAGAGGCAAGTGCAACCGAAACATTTTTCAGAGCAAGGCTATCTAATGTACTTGAACCGACTTTGCCATTTGGTTTACAAAACATTCGCAACAACGGGATTGATATTTCTCAAAGTAAAGTTGCCTTACCGAACGAGCTGTGTCGCGATATAAGATCGGTTGCGCGCGCTCAGCATTTTACGCCAGCGGCGTTGTTTCATGCCGCTTGGTCCTTAGTTCTGTCAGCATGCTCAAGCCAATCTGATGTGGTCTTTGGTACGGTCTTATCTGGCCGCAGCGAAGGAACAGGGAGTTTAGTAGATGGAGTCGGCTTGTTTCTCAATACTTTGCCCTTGCGCGTTCAGGTCAATGACCAAAGTGCATCGTGTTTTGTACGAGAGTTACAGGATGAATTAAACAACCTTTTAAGCGTCGAGCAAGCGTCCTTAGCACTTGCGCAACGTTGCAGTGCAATTGAAACAGGGAGTGCTCTTTTCAGCGCACTAATGAATTTTCGCCGTACCTCTCACAGTGAAGTCTCCTATGATGGACTGACGCTAATTGATAGTCATGAGAGAACCAATTATCCGTTTACCTTATCTGTCGACGATAACGGCGAAGGTTTTGATTTAGAGGTTCAGGTAGATGATTCGATAAACTCAGATCGCATTATTATGTATATGCGAACGGCTTTAAAACAGCTGCTCGATCGATTAACAAGTTGCTCAGACAGCCCAGTAAGTAAATTATCAGTATTGCCTGAATCAGAATTTGATCAACAATTTTTCGCTGGCAATGATACTCAAGTCGATTATCCAAACGACGCCTGCATTCATGAACTCTTTGAGCAGCAAGTTATCGCGAACCCAGATGCCGTGGCCGTGGTATTTGACGACACCCAGCTTAGCTATGGTGAACTAAATCAACGAGCCAATCAGCTGGCAAACTATCTAGTTGAACAAAGAAACGTGACGCCCGATACATTAGTGGGCATTTGCGTAGAGCGTTCACTCGAGATGATCGTTGGCATCTTTGGAATTCTAAAAGCGGGTGGGGCGTACGTGCCGCTAGACCCGGCTTACCCAGACGCGCGTCTGGCATTTATGTTGGACGATTCCAAGGTGGCGACCGTCCTCACACAGACCTCGTTGCAGGGCCAACTGCCAATCAATGAATCTCAGGCGGTAGTGCTAGACAGCGAGCCGTTACAGGAAGAACTACAAGGCTATTCAAACGAGAATGTCACCGTTCAAGCGCTAACACCAAACCAGCTGGCTTATGTGATCTACACCTCGGGGTCAACCGGTAAGCCCAAAGGCGTATTAATCGAGCATCAAAATGTTCGCCGCTTATTTGATGCCTCCAGCGTCGGTTTCTCCTTTGACAACAATGATGTCTGGACCTTGTTTCATTCTTTTGCCTTTGATTTTTCGGTGTGGGAAATCTTCGGCGCCTTGCTGCATGGCGGCAAGTTAGTTGTTGTACCGAAATTAGTCGCGCAGTCGGCAAATGATTTTTGGCAGTTACTGCATAAAGAGCAAGTAACGGTACTAAACCAAACGCCGAGCGCGTTTGCTCAATTGATTAATAGTGACAACCAACACTCAGCAAAGCTTCCTTTGCGTTACGTGGTGTTTGGTGGTGAAGCTCTTAATTTTAACGTTCTCAGAGCGTGGTCAGAGAAGTACGGTTGTGAGCAGCCGCACTTAATTAATATGTATGGCATCACCGAAACCACGGTGCATGTTACCTACCGGCGTATTGATACTAGTGATATTGACGCTAACGGGGATATCAGCGACATCGGCTTGCCCTTACAAGATTTAAGCACCTTAGTATTATCGCCAAGCAATGATTTATTGCCGATTGGCGTAGCTGGTGAACTGCACGTTGGCGGAGCAGGGCTCGCTCGTGGGTATCTAAATCGCCCAGAATTAAGTGCTGAGAAGTTCATCGATAACCCTTTTTACGACGCGAGTAGACCAAACTCGAGTAAACGCTTGTATAAAACCGGTGATCTCGTACGGTACTTAGCCGACGGAAATTTGGAGTATTTAGGGCGCATTGATCATCAGGTTAAGATTCGAGGCTATCGAATTGAACTGGGTGAAATTGAACACCAACTCTTAAAGCATGATGACGTTGATAATGCAGTAGTCGTAGCGTTAAGCGATGAGCAGGGCGATAAACGATTAGTAGCGTATGTGGCACACAAAGATGCACGATTGATGTCTGATGACGACGCGTTGCGCCAAGGGTTTATTAACGGCCTAAAAGACACGCTAGCTGACGATTTGCCTGATTTTATGGTGCCATCCGCGTTTGCGGTGCTATCAGAATTGCCATTAACGACCAACGGCAAAGTAGACCGAAAGGCTTTACCGGCGCCGGATATGTCGTTACAGCAAAAGCGCTACGTCGCCCCGACGTCTGAAATAGAAACGCAACTGTGTGAGGTCTGGCAAGAAGCCTTAGGCATAGAGAAGATCGGCATTACCGACAATTTCTTTGAATTGGGAGGCCACTCATTACTGGCTACGCGTGTAATCGCAACCGTTAACGGGCGTTTGAATGTGGATGCTCCGTTAAAGAGACTGTTTAAACGACCTACAGTCGCTGAATTTTGTTCAGGGCTATTGTCGATTAAGACAGAACCTAAGCTTCCAAAGATTAAACCTGTATCGAGAGAAAATGAGCTACGGCCTTCGTTTTCTCAACAACGCCTCTGGTTGCTCGATAAAATTGAAGGGGGAAGTCATCACTACAACATGTCGGCAGCTTTGCATTTAATTGGCACTTTAGATAACGAGGCATTAACGAAAGCCATAAATACGATTCTAGGGCGTCACGAGAGTTTACGGACAAGCTTTATTGAAGGCAGCTATGGAGAGCCGATACAAACCATACATCCATTATCTGATATCGACGTACCGATTACAGATATCTCGTCGTTGGCCGACAAAGATGAGTTCCTAAATGCGAGAATTGCAAACGAAGCAAATACGGCATTTGATCTGAGCTCCGACACTATGTTGCGGGCACAACTCGTCAAACTGTCCGACGATGAGCATGTGCTCTTAGTCACGATGCATCACATAGCTTCAGACGGCTGGTCGATGGGGCTAATAGTCAATGAGTTCAGCACTCTTTATAGCGCCTATGCTTGTGGAGAGGGCAATCCTTTGCCTGCATTAGAAATTCAATACGCAGACTATGCTCAATGGCAGCGAGATCATTTGCAAGGAGAGTTACTTGAAGATCACGCCGCCTATTGGGAAGCTCAACTTTTCAATCTCCCTGTAGTTCACAGCTTGCCGCTAGATCGCGCGCGGCCCGCTGCGCAAAGTTTCTCAGGTTCTATTCATAAGAGCCTTATCGACGAAACAGTAAACAATAGGCTAAAAGAGTTATGTCAACAAATTGACGGTACTCTGTTCATGGGCTTGCATGCGGCGTTTTCGGTTTTGCTCTCACGCTATAGTAACGAAACAGATATCGTCGTGGGCAGCCCTATAGCCAATCGAGAACAACCGGAGCTTGCGAATCTAATAGGTTTCTTTATGAATACCTTGGTTTTACGCTGCGACCTCTCAGAAAATCCAAGTTTTAGCCAATTGTTGGCGCGGAGTAAAGCCAGTTTGCTGGATGCCTACTCGCATCAGCAAATGCCGTTTGAGCAGCTTGTTGAACGACTGCAGCCCGAACGAAGTTTAAGTCACAGTCCATTATTCCAAGTGATGTTGGTATTGCAGAATGATGATGAAAACGCACTTCAATTGCCTGGCCTTCAGTTAACCCATTTAACGCAAAGCAATACGACGGCTAAATATGATTTAACACTCCATATAACCGAGCGCGATAACAGTCTACATCTTGGTTGGGAATACAATACAGATCTTTTTAATGCCGCGACGATCGAACGTCTAGCTGAACACTTTGAGTTATTGTTGAATGGTCTGGTAGATCAACCGGAAGAGAATGTTTTTTCAATAGAGATGTTGCCGGCAGGAGAGATCCGTCAACAATTTATTGAATGGAATAACACCCAAGTTGACTATCCTAAAGATAAGTGTGTCCATGAATTATTTGAAGAGCAGGTAGCGGCTCACCCCAATGCCGTAGCTGTTGAGTTTGAAGACGGCCAACTGAGCTATAGCGAGTTAAACCAAAAAGCCAATCAGCTTGCGCGATACCTTAAAGAAGAACGAAACGTAATGCCTGATACTCTGGTGGGTATATGCCTTGAACGGTCTTTTGAGATGATTGTAGGCATTATTGCGGTTCTTAAAGCCGGTGGCGCGTATTTGCCGTTGGATCCGAGTTATCCAGCCGCGCGCTTGGCTTACATGTTAGACGATGCTGATGTTCGCACGGTTCTCACGAGCACACCTCTGCGTGAGCTAACGTCAATCAACTCGTCAACGGCTGTGTTGCTTGATAGTAAAGAAGTTCTTGAGAAGTTAGGCAGGTACTCGCACGAAAATGTGTCTGTCGAAAACTTAAGCTCGGAAAATCTCGCATATGTTATTTATACATCGGGATCTACCGGGCAGCCAAAAGGCGTTATGGTTGAGCGCGGTGGAGTGCGTAATCTAGTGCATTGGTATAATAGAGAATACGGCTATAGCGACAAGGATAAGTTTCTGATTGTCAGCGCGATTGGGTTTGACCTCACTCAAAAAAATATATTTTCGCCGCTGGTCTCTGGCGGATCAGTTGTTTTATTTCAGCAAGAGCACTATGACGCCAGCAAGATCGTTAATGTTATTGCGCAGCATAAAGTCAGTGTCGTTAATTGTGCACCCAGTTTGTTTTATGAGGTCGTTAATAGAGCAGAGCAAGATAATTTTAAATCACTGAATTCACTAAGTTATGTGTTATTCGGCGGTGAAGTTATTAACAGCAAAGCCTTAGCAACCTGGCTTCAAAGCGATAACTGCACAGTTAACATTGTGAATATGTATGGTCCCACTGAAGGGACGGATATTGCTAGTGCTTGCACACAAGCTAAGTCGATAAGAGCGACTGATATCGGGTCGCCAATTGATAATATTCAGCGATACGTGCTTAACGATGAGCTACTGCCCGTACCCATCGGTATCGCCGGGCAACTCTACATCAGCGGAGCTGGGCTAGCTCGTGGGTATTTGAACCGCCCAGAGCTCACCTCGGAAAAGTTCATTGCAAACCCGTTTTACGATCCAAGCAACTCTAGTTCGAGCGCGCGATTGTATAAGACCGGTGACCTAGTTCGATATTTACCAAATAGCAATCTAGAGTTTTTAGGGCGTATTGACCATCAGGTTAAAATTCGAGGTTTTCGCATTGAGTTAGGGGAAATTGAACAGCAACTACTAGCGCATCATGATGTGGATGAGGCTGCGGTCGTAGATGTCGCTAACGATGCGGGTGACAAGCGTTTAGTGGCGTATGTCACGCATAGAGATGCGAAAGCAATTGATGCTGACCAGCAACTTCGTCTTAGTTTTTTTGCTGATATTAAAACCCTATTATTCCAAGGCTTACCTGATTATATGGTGCCATCAGCATTTGTGTTGCTGGATAAACTACCGCTAACGCCGAACGGAAAAGTAGATCGCAAAGGCTTGCCGGCACCGGATTTGTCGCAAGCACGGACCACATTTATACCTCCTAGTACTGAGACTCAAAGGCAGTTATGCGAGATATGGCAAGATGTTTTAGAGCTAGATCAGGTTGGTATATCCGATAACTTCTTCGAATTGGGTGGTCACTCGTTGTTGGTGATGTCGGTCATCACCAAGGCTCATAAACGAGGCTTGATTATTTCAGCAAAAGATCTCTTTTCGACATCGCAGTTATCAGCTTTAGCCGCCGAGGTGGATAGTAATAGAGCAAACGCTTTGCCGATATTTAAAGCACCCGAGAATATTATTCCCGATAATTGCCAACAGATCACTCCCGAGATGTTGCCACTCATTTCATTAAGCCAGGACGAGATCACACATATTTCTTCGTGCGTACCCGATGGCATGGAAAACATTCAAGATATCTATCCTCTGGGGCCGCTACAAGAAGGGATTTTGTTCACTCATACTCTGAGTAATAACAGCGACCCTTACGTACTACCGACTTTGTTTAAGGTTGAGGATGAGGCAGCGGCTTATGGTTTTATAGATAGGCTTTGGCAAATTGTAGAGCGTCACGACGCATTGCGTACAGCGGTAGTCTGGGAGGGGCTCGATACCGCCGTTCAGGTCGTTTGTAAGGAAGTGATGTTGCCAGTAACTTGGCTAGATTTGGATGAGGAAACTGATGTTGAACGTCATATGGTTGATTTAGCAAGGCCCGAAAATCAATGGATGGATCTAAACCAAGCGCCATTATTGAATGTCCGTATCGCCGAAAACCCAATTGATGGCCAGCACTTTGTGCTACTACAGTTTCACCACCTTATTTCCGATCATGTAGGTTTAGAGATAATTCAGCAGGAGTTGAAATTGTTGAGTTCGGGCGACTCAGATTCCTTACCGCCAGTGGTGCCTTATCGTAATTTTATTGCGCAAACACAGTATCAAGCACAGCAGTATGATGCGAAATCCTATTTCACTAAAATTCTGGGTGATATCGAAGAACCAACAGCACCTTTTGATCTATTTAATGTTCAGCAAAATGGCACGCAGATTGTTGAAGTGCGAGAGGCGGTACCAGCTGACACAGCAGAGCGTTTACGAGAGGTTGCAAGATCGTTGAGTATCAGTCCAGCGAGCATATTTCATGCCGCATTTGGGATGGTGATCGGCGCCTGCAGTGGTCGAGAGAATGTGGTTTTTGGCAGTGTGATGTCGGGCCGAATGCAAGGCGTTCTTGGCGCTGAGAGTATGATAGGCGTATTTATTAACACGCTCCCTATACGGCTTGATATCGTTGATTCGAGTGTATTGGACTATGTGTTAGGCACACAACAGTGCTTACGAGACCTAATGCCTTTTGAACAAGCGTCACTAGCGTTAACGCAAAGTTGCAGTGGCTTGGTAAATGACAGCCCGCTATTCACAGCCATATTGAATTATCGTCATTCAGTAGTTTCCGAAGGTGGCGATGTAATCAATGATGGATCTATTACCCTAATTACAGCACAAGAAAGAACCAATTATCCATTAACCATGTCTATTGATGACTTTGGCGACGGATTCGATATAGAGGTACAGGTCGACGTTTCGGTACCAGCTAAACGCGTTGCAGATTACATGCAAACGGCCTTAGCGCAATTACTCGAACACCTCATTGGAGATTCAAGTACACCAATAGACCGAGTGTCTGTATTGCCTTCTTCAGAAGCACAGCAACTGCTTATTGAGGGCGATAAAATTAGTTTGGGGTATCAAAAAAGCCTTTGTATCCACCAATTGTTTGAGCAGCAAGCACAGGTCAACCCTGAAGCAATTGCGGTGGTATTTGAAGGTCAGCAATTTAGCTATCGTTCTCTGAATCAAAAAGCTAATCAACTCGCGCGGTATCTCATCGAAGAGAGGCAAATAACTCCGGATACTTTAGTGGGTATTTGCTTAGAACGCTCTATAGAGATGA
This sequence comes from uncultured Arenicella sp., assembly GCA_947499305.1. GTDB lineage: Bacteria > Pseudomonadota > Gammaproteobacteria > Arenicellales > Arenicellaceae > Arenicella. The sequence continues at coordinate 107,138 of CANMNN010000007.1, forward strand.
TCGTTGGAATCATGGGTATTTTGAAAGCCGGGGGCGCGTATGTGCCACTCGACCCAAATTATCCTGCCGCTCGTTTGGAGTACATGTTAGAAGATGCCAACATCGCTACAGTGTTGACACAGGCGTCGTTAAAAGGGCAGGTGCCGATCCTTGATAGGCAATCGATATATCTTGATTGCGCCGAAATACAAGACGGCGTAAACACATATTCGAATGATAATGTTACCGTTAATGGCTTAGACTCCGGCCATTTGGCCTATGTGATCTACACTTCGGGCTCAACCGGAAACCCCAAAGGAGTCCTGGTCGAACACGCATCTGTTGTATCCCTAGTTGTAGATAACAACTTTGTTACTCTCGATGAAAATTCAATCTTATTAGTTAACTCACCGATTTCCTTTGATGCAGCAACCTTTGAGATATGGGGAGGGCTGCTCAATGGCGGTCGCCTAGTTCTGCAAGGAGATCCTCAAATTGATGCGAACTCTTTGAGCGAATTTATATCGGAAAACAATATTACGATAGCTTGGATGACATCAGGGCTATTCGACACATTCAGTGCTGCGTCGATAAATTCATTGCCATCTTTACAGAGCTTGCTTGTAGGAGGGGACGTGGTCAACAAGGCCTCGATCATTCGCATGAAAAAGCTCAATTCAAGTTTGGACTTTATTAATGGTTACGGGCCTACCGAAAACACTACGTTCAGCTGCTGCTTTTTGATGCCAGAAACCATCGGCCAATTTCCCACAATTCCTATTGGTAAGCCTTTATTGGGTTGCCAAGCGCTTGTCTTGGATGCAACTCAAAAAATTTGCCCTACAGGTATAGCCGGTGAGCTCTACTTAGGCGGTTCAGGATTAGCTCGAGGTTATCTTAATCGCCCAGAATTAACTAATGAGAGGTTTATTTCGAACCCGTTCTATGACTCAAGTAAGCCTCATAGTAGTGAGCGGCTTTACAAAACCGGAGATATGGTCCGCCGCTTACCAGACGGTAACTTCGAGTTCTTAGGGCGTCTGGACTATCAAGTAAAAATACGCGGTTACCGAATAGAACTGGGTGAGATTGAACATCGATTACTAAGCCATGATCAGGTAAATGATGCGATCGTGATGGCCTTGGAAAATCATGAGGGTGATAAACGATTAGTAGCCTACGTAACTCACGATCATGCAGCGAAAATGCATAGGGATGCTGAAAAACTCGAGAACGAATCTTCAACTCTCAGGCAAGAATTCATTAACAGTCTAAAAGCGACACTCTCTCAGGACTTGCCTAAACATATGATGCCATCCTCGTTTGTTGTACTGCAGGAGTTGCCTCTGACGCCCAATGGGAAAGTCGACCGTAATGGTTTACCGGCCCCTGATATGTCTTTACAACAAAAAAAATATATCGCGCCCTCGACTGAAACAGAAAGTCTACTTTGTGAGATTTGGCAAGAGGTCCTAGGTTTAGAGCAGATTGGTGTCGCTGACAATTTTTTTGAACTTGGCGGCCATTCGCTGCTAGCGATGAGGGTTATTGCAAAGGCACAGCGTCTTAACCTTACAATTACGGCGAAAGATTTTTTCGCCGCGCCGCAGCTTGCTGCCTTGGCGACTGAAGTTGATAACAACACCGCGGTTGCCAGCGCTTTTTCAATACCTGAGAATATCATTCCGGCTCATTGCGGTCAGATCGCTCCGGAAATGTTGCCTCTTATTTCGTTGACCCAAGACGAGATTATGCGGGTAGCATCCATTGTTCCTGGCGGCATGAAAAACATCCAAGATATCTATCCTTTGGGGCCGTTGCAGGAAGGGATTTTGTTCACACATACAGTAAGCGAGCAAAGTGACCCCTATGTTTTATCGACTTTATTTGAGGTGATAGGCGAAAGTGAGATTAGTGGTTTTGTAGACAATATAGATTTTATTGTTAAGCGACACGACGCCTTGCGCACAGCGGTAGTTTGGGAAGGGCTCACAACTCCAGTTCAAGTGGTTTGTAGGGATGTTTTACTACCGGTAACTTGGCTTGAACTAGATGATGCAGTTGATGTTGAGCATCATATGACTGAATTGACCTCGCCCGAAAACCAATGGATGGATTTAACCCGAGCTCCGCTACTCAGCTTGAGGATCGCTAAGGGTATTGACGTTGATCAGTACTTTGTCTTATTGCAATTTCACCACCTTATCTCAGACCACGTTGGTCTAGAGATAATTCAGCACGAATTGAATTTATTGACTGCTGGGGACTCTGACTCTTTAGAAACGGCAGTTCCTTATCGTAACTTTATTGCACATACACGACACCAAGCGAAGCAGCATAACGCTAGAGCCTACTTCACTGAACTCTTGGGTGATATTGATGAAACTACCGCGCCGTTTGGTTTACTGAATGTGCAAGGTGACGGCACGCAGATTGTGGAATTGAGAGAAGGGGTTCCTGCCGAAACCGCAAAGCACTTACGAGAAGTCTCGAGATCCTTGAATATAAGCCCTGCGAGCATATTTCACGCGGCTTTTGGCATGGTCGTAGCCGCGTGTAGTGGCCGAGAGAATGTGGTATTCGGCAGTGTGATGTCTGGCCGACTACAGGGAGTAGTCGGTGCCGAGAGTATGTTGGGCGTATTTATTAATACGTTGCCTGTACGTCTTGACCTTGATGGGACTAATGTAATTGACTTTATATTAGACACTCAACAGCGTTTACGCGACTTACTGCCTTTCGAACAAGCGCCTCTAGCCTTAACGCAGAGCTGCAGTAGCTTAAATAGTAATAGGACGCTATTTAGCGCGATGTTGAATTATCGTCATTCCGCTGTGTCGGAGAATAGTGTCATCGCTTCAGATGGATCAAATGATAGTTCTATAAGAGTGTTAGTTGGCCAGGAACGAACAAATTACCCATTTACATTAAGTGTAGATGACTGGGGTAAGGGTTTTGAATTTGTATTTCAAGTCGACGTGTCGATTAATATCGAGCGTGTGATGAGCTACATGCAGTTGGCATTAAGTCAGATAGTCTGTTGCTTGAGGTCGAACCCAGATACTCCCGTGCATGACCTAATCGTTTTGCCTCAAACTGAAATCGATCAACAACTTATCGAATGGAACGATACCCAAACGAATAGCCCTCAAGATCGATGTATCCACGAGCTATTTGAAGCGCAGGTCACAGTAAACCCTGATGCGGTAGCCGTGGTGTTTGAAGGCCACCAACTGAGTTACCGTGAGTTAAATAGAAAAGCTAATCAACTGGCGCACTATTTGATTGAAGAAAGGCAGGTGTGTCCTGAAACTTTGGTGGGCATTTGCGTTGAACGCTCATTGGATATGATCATTGGGATCTTAGGCATACTTAAAGCGGGTGGGGCCTACGTACCACTCGATCCCAACTATCCAGCCGCACGCCTCGCGTACATGTTGGACGACTCCAAGCTTACAACGGTTCTGACTCAAACCTCCTTGTCAGAAAAATTACCGTTTAATGGCGATCAATCGCTTGCTTTGGATAGCGCCGAGGTTCGAGCACGGTTACAAACCTTCTCACACGAAAACGTTGATGCTGGAGTCTTAGGCTCAAACCATCTCGCGTATGTGATTTATACCTCTGGTTCAACGGGTCAGCCTAAGGGCGTTATGGTTGAGCATTTAGCGGCGCATAACTATCTTAGTTTTGCGGCAAGTCATTACTGCTCAAACATTCAGGGCAGTGTCGTGAGTACATCGTTAAACTTTGATGCTACGTTAACGAGTATATTCGCGCCCCTTGTCTGTGGTAAGTACATTCAGCTTGTTCAATCCGGGCCCTCGGAACTAGAACATTTAATAGCTCTGATTCAGCAGGCAGATGATCCATTGTTGTTCAAGCTCACACCCGCTCATTTAGATTCTATGAAAGGTGCGATGCGTCACGCGCAGAACCATGAACTGGCTCATGTGTTCGTCGTTGGTGGTGAAGAATTCAAACAGAACACGCTAAAAACTTGGAAACAATCGCTCTTTAAGAATGCGGTATTCGTAAATGAATTCGGCCCGACCGAGACCACGGTTGGTTGTTCAACTTATACAGTCTCGTCGAGTGATGATGAGGTTTTCTTAGAAAAGAGCGTTTCAATCGGCAAAGCCATTTCCAACGTTCACTTGTATGTCTTGGATAGGTATTTAAAACCAGTTCCGTTAGGGGTGACGGGGGAGCTTTATATCGGTGGAGCTGGCTTAGCACGTGGCTATTTAGCGCGGCCAGCTCTCACGGCAGAGAAGTTCATTGATAACCCGTTTTACGATGCAAACCGTGCCAACGCAAGTAGGCGCTTATACAAAACCGGCGATTTAGTTCGTTACTTAAACGATGGAAACTTGGAGTTTTTAGGTCGTATAGACCATCAAGTTAAAGTCAGAGGCTTTCGAATAGAGCTCGGAGAGATAGAGAATCAACTGTTGAACCATGATCAGGTTAATGATGCGGTAGTGACGGCCATCGGCAACGAAGAGGGTGATAAACGATTGGTGGCCTATGTGACTCATAGTCAGGCCGCAGAAATGCACACAGAAGACCAAGGTGCTCGATCTTTGCGGCATGATTTTATCGTAAGCCTGAAATCGGTGGTGTCTCAAGGCTTGCCCGAACACATGATGCCATCGGCGTTTGTAGTGCTCGATGAACTGCCGCTTACGCCCAACGGCAAAGTGGACCGTAAAGCACTGCCGGCGCCTGATATGGCATTACAACAAAAAAGTTACGTTGCGCCTACAACCGAAACAGAGACTCAGTTATGCCTTATATGGCAAGAAGTACTAGGCCTAGAGCAGGTCGGCGTTACGGATAATTTTTTCGAACTCGGCGGCGACTCACTATTGGTGATGACCGTTATCGCGAAAGCGCAGCGTCTGAATATTTCCATCACTGCGAAGGATTTCTTTGCAGCACCTCAGCTATCTCATCTAGCCGCAGAGTTGGATTCCAACAAAGGGGTTGCCTTGCCTGCTTTTATCGCACCTGAGAACATGATCCCTGCTGCATGTGAGCAAATCACTCCTGAAATGCTGCCACTGATTTCACTATCTCAAGATGAAATCACACACATTGCTTCGCTCGTTCCTGGAGGTATGAAGAATATTCAAGACATGTATCCATTGGGCCCTCTACAAGAGGGGATTTTGTTCATTCATATTATGAGTGGTGAAAGTGACCCTTATGTCTTGCCGACTCTTTTTGAGGTGAAAGGCAAGTCAGCGGTAAATGAATTTATCGATAGTATCGCTTTCATTATTGAACGCCACGATGCGCTGCGTACAGCCGTCGTATGGGAAGGGCTCTCAACCCCTGTTCAAGTGGTTTATAAGGATGTGTCGCTTCCAGTAACATGGCTTGATTTGGACGATGGTGTGGACGTCAAAGGTTATATGACCGATTTGACTCTGCCCGAAAATCAACGGATGGATTTAACCCAAGCTCCATTACTCACCTTGCGTGTTGCGGAGGGCGCAAGTGAAGGCCAGTACTATGTATTATTGCAATTCCATCATCTTATTTCAGACCACGTTGGCTTGGAAATAATTCAGAATGAGCTTAATTTATTGAGCGCAGGCGACTCGAATCTAGCTCCAGTAGTGCCGTACCGAAATTTCATTGCCCACACCCAACATCAAGCGACGCAGCATGATGCCAGAGCCTATTTCACTGACTACCTAGGTGATATTGATGAACCCACAGCACCTTTTGGTTTGTTCGATGTGCAGGGCGATGGCACATCGATCGTAGAGTTGCGAGAAGCCGTACCATCTGATATCGCAGTACGTTTACGTTCGATCTCTAAGTCCTTGAGTGTCAGCCCTGCGAGTTTGTTTCATGCCGCTTTTGGAATGGTGGTTGCTGCCTCAAGTGGGCGAAAAAACGTGGTATTCGGTAGTGTGATGTCTGGTAGGCTGCAGGGCGTAGTTGGCGCCGAAAATATGTTGGGCGTGTTTATCAACACATTGCCAATCCGGCTTGATGTCGATAGCGCCAGCGTTCTTGATTTTGTTTTAGGCACGCAGCAGCGACTGCGGGATCTATTACCCTTTGAGCAAGCATCATTGGCGCTTACTCAAAGCTGCAGCAGCCTAACAAACGATAGTCCGCTTTTTACAGCTATTCTAAACTACCGTCACTCAGTTGCGGTCGACGGCAATGGGCCTTCCGATAATGACTCAATCTCAATACTAGCCGGTCAGGAGCGCACTAATTACCCTTTTAATTTGAGTGTTGATGACTGGGGTGATGAGTTTGATTTGGTATTTCAGCTGGATGCTTCTATTGATATCAAGCGTTCAATGGCCTACATGCAGACGGCATTAACTCAGTTGCTTGACAGCTTGACGTCCAGCCCGAGTACGTCGGTGCAAGCACTATCGGTATTATCTTCAGCGGAAACTCAACAGCAGCTTTTCGAGTGGAACAAGACCCATCTCGAATTCGATAAGGATCTTTGTGTTCACGAGCTTTTTGAACAACAGGTTAGGTCAAATCCCGACGCAGTTGCACTGGTATTTGAAGATCGTGTTCTAAGTTACCGCGAGCTGAACCTGCGCGCAAATATCTTGGCACATTACCTAATTACTGAACGAGGAATCACACCAGACACCTTAGTCGGTATCTGCGTGGAGCGTTCACTGGAGATGATCATTGGTATTCTGGCTATTCTTAAATCAGGCGGAGCATACCTGCCTTTAGATCCGACGTATCCTTCAGCTAGATTAGCCTATATGCTAAATGACTCCAAGGTTACCACCGTGCTAACGCAAGCATCCTTAGAAGGCCAAACGCCGCTCAGTGAATCACAAGCAGTAGTCATCGATAGCGAGAAAGTTCTCTCTAAGTTGCAAACGTATTCAAGTGATGACGTTCTTCTAAAGACGGTGAAATCAACTAATTTGGCCTATGTAATTTACACATCTGGATCCACGGGAAAACCAAAGGGCGTCATGATTGAGCATAAAAGTGCAATCAATATGTCAAAAAACCAAACATCTCTATTTGGCGTCAATAGTCAAAGTAAAACCTTAGGCTTCGCTTCCATCAGCTTTGATGCCGGAACTTGGGAGTGGATGATGGCACTCTTGAATGGCGCTGAGCTTTATATCTGTGAAGAGCAGGCTCGTACTAGTATCGAAAGACTAGAATCGTTATTGATATCGAAGCAAATCAGTCATGCCACATTGCCACCAGCAATCTTACAGGCAATGGATCCAAGCTTGGAATACTCCTTAGCTAATTTAATCGTAGCGGGTGAGGCATCCTCAAGTACTTTATTGAACCCTTGGGCGGCCAGATATACAGTACACAATGCCTATGGGCCTACCGAAACAACCGTTTGTGCCACTGTTGGCCAGGTGCGGGCTGAGGAGTTGGTTCACATTGGAAAGCCCTTGGGTAACCTGCAATTGTATGTTCTAGGAGAGGATTCGAAGCTACCTCCAATTGGTGTCGCTGGCGAGCTACATGTCGGTGGGATTGGCCTGGCTCGTGGTTATTTGAATCAGCCAGAACTAACCGCCGATAAATTTATCCAAAACCCTTTTTATGAAGTTGATAACCCAAATAGCAGTGAGCGCCTGTACAAGACCGGCGACTGGGTGCGCTATTTGCCTGATGGCAATTTAGAGTTCATTGGTCGCGTAGATCACCAGGTAAAAATCCGTGGCTTTCGCGTCGAGTTAGGCGAGATCGAGCATCATTTGTTACTAAGTGATGGGGTTAACAACGCCGTCGTTGTTGCTCTTACTAACGACACAGGAGATAAAAGTCTGGTGGCCTATGTTGCTCATAGTCACGCGACAAACATGGAAGGTGACGATGTCGAGACCGAGGCTGAGCGCCAGAATCTTATTTTTGAGCTCAAAGCATCACTCGCTCGAGACTTGCCGAGTCATATGGTGCCGTCCGCCTTCGTGATCTTAAACGACTTACCTCTTACAGCTAACGGCAAAGTGGATCATAAGAACCTGCCTGCTCCAAATAGCAGGTTTTTGGCAAAGGGGTACGTTGCTCCTACGACCGATACCCAAAGGCAGCTGTGTCAGATGTGGCAGGGGATTTTAGGTATTGATCGCGTAGGAATCACAGACAGTTTCTTTGAGGTGGGCGGTCACTCCCTATTGGCGATGCGATTTATTAGCCAAGTTAAAGACGAGCTATCAATCGATTTACTTATTTCAGATTTTTTTGAAAAGCCAACAATTCTTGAAATTTCTGAGGCTATTGATAGCAACAAGCTAGTACTTAAAAACAGTTCGATGGCAGCATCTGAAGAATTAGAAGAGCTAGAGTGGTGAAAATATTTAACCTAATTAAGTCATTAAATGACAAAGGCATTTTCTTGTTTTTAGAACAAGACAGGTTAAAAACCAAAGCCGCCAGAGGAGCTATTACTCCCGCGATAGCTACGCTCATTAAAGACAACAAAATTGAACTGCTAGAGTATCTCCATAAGAACAACTTAGATAAAACTCACTCTACAGCTCATGGGGTGCCGATAGCACCTGCTGCTCGGACAGGTGATCTGAAGCTTTCGTTTTCCCAGCAGCGTCTATGGTTGTTGGATAAAATAGATGGCGGCAGCATTCATTATAATATGCCGGCGGTTCTATGCCTGACCGGCGTCTTAAACCGAGAGGCACTAACAAAGGCGGTTAACACCATCGTTGAGCGCCACGAGGCTTTGCGCACAAATTTTCAGGAGGGCAGTAATGGTCAGCCGTCACAAATTATTAGGGATATATCGGGTCTCGATGTTCCTTTGACGGACCTGTCAGATTTAGATGTAGATGAACGTTATATACAGGCGGAAAAGCTAGCATCCTTTGAGGCTAATAAGGCATTTGATCTAAGCTCAGATACGATGCTTCGCGCACAGCTGATTAGAGTTTCGAATCGAGAACACCTTCTTTTAGTTACGCTGCATCATATTGCATCTGACGGGTGGTCAATGGCAGTGTTGATCAAGGAATTTAGTACCCTATATGCGGCCTATGTTCGAGGACAGACTAACCCTTTGTCAGCGCTGGAAATTCAATATGCCGACTTTGCGCAATGGCAACGAGGTTATTTGCAAGGCGAAGCGCTCGAAAAGCTAGCCGCGTATTGGACAACTCAACTTGCAGGCCTTCCAGTAGTTCATAATTTACCGCTTGATCGAGCTCGGCCACAAGCGCAAAGCTTTTCTGGTTCTTGTTATGAAAGCAGCATAGATGCAAACATCAACAATACGCTTAAACGCTTATGTCAGGGGCTGGGCTGCACTTTGTTTATGGGTCTACATGCGGCTTTTTCTGTTCTGTTATCTCGTTACAGTAACGAAACTGACATTGTCGTGGGCAGCCCAATAGCCAACCGAGAACAAGCGGAAGTTAAGAGCTTGATTGGCTTCTTCGTAAACACACTGGTCTTACGCAGCGATGTATCTACAAACGCAACTTTCAATAGCTTGCTTGCGCAAAGCAAAACTACGTTGCTGGACGCTTACGCACATCAACAAATGCCATTTGAGCAGATAGTTGAACGACTGCAGCCAGAGCGAAACTCTAGTCACAGCCCGTTGGTCCAAATAATGTTGGTCCTACATAATAACGAGGAGGCAAGCCTAGATTTGCCAGGCATTAACTTACGTCTTTTAGCATCGGATCATACAGTTGCTAAATACGATCTAACATTGAGTTTTATAGAGTCATCAGATGGTCTTGACCTAACATGGGAATACAATGTCGACCTCTTCGAAGCTGACACCATTCAGCGTATGGCCAAACATTTTGAGCTGTTGCTCAACGGCTTAGTTGAGAAATCTGATGAAAGTGTCTTTTCAATTAATATATTGCCAGGCGAAGAAGTTCATCAGCAGCTAATTGAATGGACTGATTCCCAAGTCGATTATCCAAACGACGCCTGTATTCATGAACTCTTTGAGCAGCAAGTGATCGCGAACCCAGATGCCGTGGCCGTGGTATTTGACGACACCCAGCTTAGCTATGGTGAACTAAATCAACGAGCCAATCAGCTGGCAAACTATCTAGTTGAACAAAGAAACGTGACGCCCGACACATTAGTCGGCATTTGCGTCGAGCGTTCACTCGAGATGATCGTTGGCATCTTTGGAATTCTAAAAGCGGGTGGGGCGTACGTGCCGCTAGACCCGGCTTACCCAGACGCGCGTCTGGCATTTATGTTGGACGACTCCAAGGTGGCGACCGTCCTTACACAGACTTCGTTGCAGGGCCAACTGCCAATCAATGAATCTCAGGCGGTAGTGCTAGACAGTGAGCCGTTGCAGGCAGAACTACAAGGCTATTCAATCGAGAATGTCGCCGTTCAAGCGCTAACACCAAACCAGCTGGCTTATGTGATCTACACCTCGGGGTCAACCGGTACGCCCAAAGGCGTATTAATCGAGCATCAAAATGTTCGCCGCTTATTTGATGCCTCCAGCGCCGGTTTCTCCTTTGACACCAATGATGTCTGGACCTTGTTTCATTCTTTTGCCTTTGATTTTTCGGTGTGGGAAATCTTCGGCGCCTTACTGCATGGCGGCAAATTAGTTGTTGTACCTAAATTAGTCGCGCAGTCGGCAAATGATTTTTGGCAGTTACTGCATAAAGAGCAAGTAACGGTACTAAACCAAACGCCGAGCGCGTTTGCTCAATTGATTATTAGTGACAATCAACACTCAGAAAAGCTTCCCCTGCGTTACGTGGTGTTTGGTGGTGAAGCTCTTAATTTTAACGTTCTCAGAGCGTGGTCAGAGAAGTACGGTTGTGAGCAGCCGCACTTAATTAATATGTATGGCATCACCGAAACCACGGTGCATGTTACCTACCGGCGTATTGATACTAGCGATATTGACGCTAACGGGGATATCAGCGACATCGGCTTGCCCTTACAAGATTTAAGCACCTTAGTATTATCGCCAAGCAATGATTTATTGCCGATTGGCGTAGCTGGTGAACTGCACGTTGGCGGAGCAGGGCTCGCCCGTGGGTATCTAAATCGCCCAGAATTAAGTGCTGAGAAGTTCATTGATAACCCTTTTTACGACGCGAGTAGACCAAGCTCGAGTAAACGGTTGTATAAAACCGGTGATCTCGTACGGTACTTAGCCGACGGGAATTTGGAGTATTTAGGGCGCATTGATCATCAGGTTAAGATTCGAGGGTATCGAATTGAACTGGGTGAAATTGAACACCAACTCTTAAAGTATGATGACGTTGATAATGCAGTAGTCGTAGCGTTAAGCGATGAGCAAGGCGATAAACGATTAGTAGCGTATGTGGCACACAAAGATGCACGACTGATGTCCGATGACGACGCGTTGCGCCAAGGGTTTATCAACGGCCTTAAAGACACGCTAGCTGACGATTTGCCTGATTTTATGGTGCCATCCGCGTTTGCGGTGCTATCAGAATTGCCATTAACGACCAACGGCAAAGTAGACCGAAAGGCTTTACCGGCGCCGGATCTGTCGTTACAGCAAAAGCGCTACGTCGCCCCGACGTCTGAAATAGAAACACAACTGTGTGAGGTCTGGCAAGACGCCTTAGGCATAGAGAAGATCGGCATTACCGATAACTTCTTTGAACTGGGAGGCCACTCGCTGTTGGCAACTCAGTTAATGTCTAAGGTAAATATTCGTTTAGGCGTTCAAGCGCCATTGTCACTCTTGTTTAGCGCCCCGACTATTTCAGAGTTTTCCATACAACTGGCAAAACAGGATAGCGCTTCTTTAAGGGCATCTATTACGCCTATTTCTCGAAAACAAGAATTACTTCTTTCGTTCTCACAGCAACGCTTATGGTTGTTGGATAAAATTGATGGAGGCAGCCTGCATTACAATATGCCCGCAGCCTTGCGTCTAAGCGGACAACTAAATTGTGATGCAGCAACTAGGGCTCTTAACACGATTGTTGAACGTCATGAAAGTTTACGCACCTGCTTTAATGAACGAGTAGATGGCCAACCGTTACAAGTCATCCAATCGTTTTCGGGTATCGATATTCCGTTTATTGACCTGTCGAGTCGATCATCTAATGAACGTGATAGCGAGCTGACTAGGCTTGCCTTCGCCGAAACGAAAATCGCGTTTGACCTGCGCTCCGACATACTGCTTCGTGCGAGTTTAATTAAATTATCTGACGTTGATCATGTACTCCTCGTCACCATGCATCATATCGCCTCAGATGGCTGGTCGATGGGGGTATTGATTAAGGAATTTTCCAAATTGTATGGCGCCTATGTTCATGGAGAGGCTAATCCATTGCCAGTGCTTGAACTTCAATATGTCGACTATGCGCAGTGGCAACGAAATCATTTACAGGGCGAAGTGCTCGAACAATACTCACAATATTGGAGTTCTCAGCTAGACGATCTGCCGCGAGTGCACAATTTACCACTAGATCGCAAACGACCCCTCATTCAAACATTTAGAGGTTCTGTTCATGAGAGCTTTTTAGGCAATACACTGAACAATAAACTTAAAGGCCTATGTCAACAAATTGACGGCACTTTGTTTATGGGTTTACATGCCGCATTTTCTGTTCTGTTATCTCGTTACAGTAACGAAACTGACATTGTCATGGGCAGTCCAATCGCGAATCGTGAACAAGCCGAAGTGGCTTCTCTGATCGGGTTCTTCGTAAACACATTGGTGCTGCGCAGCGATGTATATGCCGACGCAACTTTCAATAGCTTGCTTGCGCAAAGCAAAGCGACCTTGGTGGGCGCGTACGCACATCAGCAAATGCCATTTGAGCAGCTTGTGGAGCGGCTAAAGCCTGAGCGGAGCTCAAGTTACAGTCCACTGTTTCAAGTAATGTTGGTATTACAAAATAATGACGAGGTAAGCCTTGATTTACCCGGGATCAAATTACGTCCTCTCGCACCAGCTTACACGGTAGCGAAATATGATCTAACGCTAAGTGTTACTGAGTGTTCAGACGGCCTGCGCCTAGCTTGGGAATACAATGTCGACCTCTTCGAAGCTGACACCATTCAACGTATGGCCAAACATTTTGAGCTGTTGCTCAACGGCTTAGTTGAGCAACCTGACGAAAGTGTCTTTTCAATTAATATGTTGCCAGGCGAGGAAGTTCATCAGCAGCTAATTGAATGGACTGATTCCCAAGTCGATTATCCAAACGACGCCTGTATTCATGAACTCTTTGAGCAGCAAGTGATCGCGAACCCAGATGCCGTGGCCGTGGTATTTGACGACACCCAGCTTAGCTATGGTGAACTAAATCAACGAGCCAATCAGCTGGCAAACTATCTAGTTGAACAAAGAAACGTGACGCCCGACACATTAGTCGGCATTTGCGTAGAGCGTTCACTCGAGATGATCGTTGGCATCTTTGGAATTCTAAAAGCGGGCGGAGCGTATGTACCGCTAGACCCGGCTTACCCAGACGCGCGTCTGGCATTTATGTTGGACGATTCCAAGGTGGCGACCTTCCTCACACAGACCTCGTTGCAGGGCCAACTGCCAATCAATGAATCTCAGGCGGTAGTGCTAGACAGTGAGCCGTTACAGGCAGAGCTACAAGGCTATTCAAACGAGAATGTCGCCGTTCAAGCGTTAACACCAAACCAGCTGGCTTATGTGATCTACACCTCAGGGTCAACCGGTACGCCCAAAGGCGTATTAATCGAGCATCAAAATGTTCGCCGCTTATTTGATGCCTCCAGCGTCGGTTTCTCCTTTGACAACAATGATGTCTGGACCTTGTTTCATTCTTTTGCCTTTGATTTTTCGGTGTGGGAAATCTTCGGCGCCTTGCTGCATGGCGGCAAGTTAATTGTTGTACCTAAATTAGTCGCGCAGTCGGCAAATGGTTTTTGGCAGTTACTGCATAAAGAGCAAGTAACGGTACTAAACCAAACGCCGAGCGCGTTTGCTCAATTGATTAATAGTGACAACCAACACTCAGAAAAGCTTCCCCTGCGTTACGTGGTGTTTGGTGGTGAAGCTCTTAATTTTAACGTTCTCAGAGCGTGGTCAGAGAAGTACGGTTGTGAGCAGCCGCACTTAATTAATATGTATGGCATCACCGAAACCACGGTGCATGTTACCTACCGGCGTATTGATACTAGCGATATTGACGCTAACGGCGATATCAGCGACATCGGCTTGCCCTTACAAGATTTAAGCACCTTAGTCTTATCGCCAAGCAATGATTTATTGCCAATTGGCGTAGCTGGTGAACTGCACGTTGGCGGAGCAGGGCTCGCCCGTGGGTATCTAAATCGCCCAGAATTAAGTGCTGAGAAGTTCATTGATAACCCTTTTTACGACGCGAGTAGACCAAACTCGAGTAAACGCTTGTATAAAACCGGTGATCTCGTACGGTACTTAGCCGACGGAAATTTGGAGTATTTAGGGCGCATTGATCATCAGGTTAAGATTCGAGGCTATCGAATTGAACTGGGTGAAATTGAACACCAACTCTTAAAGCATGATGACGTTGATAATGCAGTAGTCGTAGCGTTAAGCGATGAGCAGGGCGATAAACGATTAGTAGCGTATGTGGCACACAAAGATGCACGATTGATGTCCGATGACGACGCGTTGCGCCAAGGGTTTATCAACGGCCTTAAAGACACGCTAGCTGACGATTTGCCTGATTTTATGGTGCCATCCGCGTTTGCGGTGCTATCAGAATTGCCATTAACGACCAACGGCAAAGTAGACCGAAAGGCTTTGCCGGCACCGGATCTGTCGTTACAGCAAAAGCGCTACGTCGCCCCGACGTCTGAAATAGAAACGCAACTGTGTGAGGTCTGGCAAGAAGCCTTAGGCATAGAGAAGATCGGCATTACCGATAACTTCTTTGAATTGGGAGGCCACTCATTACTGGCTACGCGTGTGATCGCAACTATCAATACGCGATTGAGTATCGAGGCACCTATAAAATTGTTGTTCGATGCACCGACTGTTGTCGGCCTTTCCTTGAGACTAGCAGCATTAGCGCCTGTTACTCAGCGCTCTATTATTAGACCTGTTTCTCGCCAACAAGATTTATTACTTTCTTTCTCGCAGCAGCGTTTATGGTTGTTGGACAAGATCGATGGAGGCAGCGCCCATTACAATATGCCTACGGCATTACGATTAACCGGTGCGCTAAATTATAGCGCCATAACAAAGGCCTTGAATACGATCGTCGAACGTCATGAAAGCTTGCGCACTAGTTTTGTTGAAAGCAGTAGCGGGCAACCATTGCAAATCATTCGTTCATTCTCGGGAATTGACGTAGCTCATACAGATATATCATCGCTTGCCGACATCAACGCTACCTTAGCTAAGTTAATGTCGACCGAAGCAAGTACTGCATTTGACTTGAGCTCAGACACTATGTTGCGAGCACAGTTGATTAAAGTTTCCAACACTGACCATGTGCTATTAATCACGCTGCACCATATCGCTTCCGACGGCTGGTCGATGGGCCTCCTAATCAATGAATTCAACGTTCTTTATAGTGCCTACCTTCGAGGAAAGAGCAATCCCTTGCCAGCTCTAGAGGTTCAATACGCTGACTACGCGCAGTGGCAAAGAAATCATTTGCAGGGTACGGAGCTTGAAGAATTGGCTGTGTATTGGGAGGCCCAGCTTAACGATCTACCGGTGATTCACAGTTTACCTTTAGACCATGCTCGACCTCAGGTGCAAAGCTTTGCTGGTTCAGTTTATGAGAGTCTAATTGATACAAAGATTAGCGATAAACTTAAGCGTTTGTGCCAGCAAATTGACGGCACTCTATTTATGGGGCTGCATGCCGTATTTTCGGTGTTGCTTGCTCGCTACAGTAATGAAACAGACATTGTCATCGGCAGTCCAATCGCAAACCGCGAACAAGCTGGGGTCACCAACCTAATTGGTTTCTTTGTGAACACTTTAGTGCTGCGTAGCGATCTATCGCAAAATCCCAGCTTTTCTGCATTACTAGAGCGCAGTAAAGCTAACCTGCTAGATGCTTACGCACGACAGCAAATGCCGTTTGAGCAGCTTGTAGAGCGTCTACAACCCGAGCGCAGCTTAAGCCACAGCCCACTATTTCAGGTGATGTTGGTGGTACAAAACAACGAAGAAGTTCACCTTGACCTACCAGACATTACCTTCGCCTCCTTAACTGCAAGCGATGTAGTGGCAAAATACGATTTAACTCTAAATGTTATTGAGCACTCCGACGGTCTCAAGTTAGGTTGGGAATACAACACAGATCTTTTTAACGCCAATACTATTGAATGTATGGCTAATCATTTTGAACTTTTACTCAGCGGCTTAGTAGAGCAACCCAATGAAGGTGTACTCTCGATCGATATGCTGACCGATAGCGAAATCGATCAACAACTTATCGAATGGAACGATACCCAAACGAATAGCCCTCAAGATCGATGTATCCACGAGCTATTTGAAGCGCAGGTCACAGTAAACCCTGATGCGGTAGCCGTGGTGTTTGAAGGCCACCAACTGAGTTACCGTGAGTTAAATAGAAAAGCTAATCAACTGGCGCACTATTTGATTGAAGAAAGGCAGGTGTGTCCTGAAACTTTGGTGGGCATTTGCGTTGAACGCTCATTGGATATGATCATTGGGATCTTAGGCATACTTAAAGCGGGTGGGGCCTACGTACCACTCGATCCCAACTATCCAGCCGCACGCCTCGCGTACATGTTGGACGACTCCAAGCTTACTACGGTTCTGACTCAAACCTCCTTGGCAGAAAAATTACCGTTTAATGGCGATCAATCGCTTGCTTTGGATAGCGCAGAGGTTCGAGCACGGTTACAAACCTTCTCACACGAAAACGTCGATGCTGGAATATTAGGCTCAAACCATCTCGCGTATGTGATTTACACTTCTGGTTCAACGGGCCAGCCTAAGGGCGTTATGGTTGAGCATTTAGCGGCGCATAACTATCTTAGTTTTGCGGCAAGTCATTACTGCTCAAACATTAAGGGCAGTGTCGTGAGTACATCGTTAAACTTCGATGCTACGTTAACGAGTATATTCGCGCCCCTTGTCTGTGGTAAGTACATTCAGCTTGTTCAATCCGGGCCCTCGGAACTAGAACATTTAATAGCTCTGATTCAGCAGGCAGATGATCCATTGTTGTTCAAGCTTACACCGGCTCATTTAGATTCTATGAAAGGTGCGATGTGCCACGCGCAGAACCATGAACTGGCTCATGTCTTCGTCGTTGGTGGTGAAGAATTCAAACAGAACACGCTAAAAACATGGAAACAATCGCTCTTTAAGAATGCGGTATTCGTAAATGAATTCGGCCCGACCGAGGCCACGGTTGGTTGTTCAACTTATACAGTCTCGTCGAGTGATGATGAGGTTTTCTTAGAAAAGAGCGTTTCAATCGGCAAAGCCATTTCCAACGTTCACTTGTATGTCTTGGATAGCCATTTAAAACCAGTTCCGTTAGGGGTGACGGGGGAGCTTTATATCGGTGGAGCTGGCTTAGCACGTGGCTATTTAGCGCGGCCAGCTCTCACCGCTGAGAAGTTCATTGATAACCCGTTTTACGATGCAAACCGTGCCAACGCAAGTAGGCGCTTATACAAAACCGGCGATTTAGTTCGTTACTTAAACGATGGAAACTTGGAGTTTTTAGGTCGTATAGACCATCAAGTTAAAGTCAGAGGCTTTCGAATAGAGCTCGGAGAGATAGAGAATCAACTGTTGAACCATGATCAGGTTAATGATGCGGTAGTGACGGCCATCGGCAACGAAGAGGGTGATAAACGATTGGTGGCCTATGTGACTCATAATCAGGCCGCAGAAATGCACACAGAAGATCAAGGTGCTCGATCTTTGCGGCAGGATTTTATCGTAAGCCTGAAATCGGTGGTGTCTCAAGGCTTGCCCGAACACATGATGCCATCGGCGTTTGTAGTGCTCGATGAACTGCCGCTTACGCCCAACGGCAAAGTGGACCGCAAAGCACTGCCGGTGCCTGATATGGCATTACAACAAAAAAGTTACGTTGCGCCTACAACCGAAACAGAGACTCAGTTATGCCTTATATGGCAAGAAGTACTAGGCCTAGAGCAGGTCGGCGTTACGGATAATTTTTTCGAACTCGGCGGTCACTCATTGTTAGTGATCAAGATGATGCCCTTAATAAAAGACGCGCTGAATAAAACAAACAAGCTTAGACAACTCCATAAAAACTTCTCTGTTCCTATCATTTTTCAGTATCCAACTATTTCTGATTCCTTAGCATACTTGCATAGCTATCAAGAGAATGATTTGAGTAATCCTGTCAAATTGAATACTGCAACTAAGGGGCCTAAGTTATTCTTGTTTCATGAGGTATCGGGCTTAATATCTCCGTCTTTTAACTTGGCAGACGCTATTGGGTCGCGACTCCCAGTTTACGGTTTCGAAGCTGTAGGCAATATCAAATTATCTGAGGAATCTACGAAAATCACATCGTTGGCGAGTAGGTACATAGAGGACATAAAGACTGTTCAAGCTGAAGGCCCTTATCATCTCTGCGGTTGGTCTCTCGGAGGCAGTATCGCATATGAAGCTGCGCTGCAACTGGCGTCTAGAGGTGATGAAGTGAGCTTTTTAGGATTAATAGACACATATAGAAATAGTGAGCTAACGGTATGGAAACCTGAGCAATTTCTAGAAGAAGTACTCAATCGCCAAAAGCAGGTTCTGGATTCACGAGCCGTGGAGAGCATCTTGCAAGGTATAGATATGACTGAGGCAATTCCATTGGTTAACGATGCTAATAAAGAGGCAATTTTGAATTGCCATGAAGAGACTCATGGCAGTACGCATGAACGAGAAACAATACGCTTTGTTATCGAGCTAATGAATGTTTACCATGCATTGACCGTCTCCGGAAATAGACATGTGGAAAGTCAACGTTTGGATGCGGTGGTAAATTTATACGTCGCTGAAAAAGAGAACATTGATATGAGTGAAGCGTGGAGTAGCTTTCTCGAGAAGACACCGATCATAGGCAAAATAGATAGTACGCACAAAACAATTATCGAGCATCCAAACATAGACTACATTGCTGATGATATTGTGGAGCGCATGATCGCCGAGCAGGCCAGTCATTGATAATACTTATACGATACTGAGATGTGATCAAAGTTCTAAAGTCAGAAGTTAGGCTGAACTTTAGGCGCCTAACTGTATAAAAACTAAGCATAAAAGACCAATAGATTGAACAAGAACAAACTCTTTAATATTCCCAAACCTGTACCCGATGCGAAACTAAGGCTGTTTTTGTTTCCCTATGCTGGTGGATCAATAGCTACCTACTTTCATTGGGCCAAGTTGTTCAGTGATGATCTGAAGGTAGAACTGGTATTAGTTCAGCTACCAGGTCGTGGATCCAGAATGACTGAACCGTCACATCAATCAATGGAATCACTTATGTCTGAATTGATGTCGCACGCAGAATACATATCTGATCGACCTTACATTCTATTTGGCCATAGTCTTGGTGGAAGAGTCGCTTACGAATTAGCATGTCGAATCGCTAAGCTAGAGCTTGCACACCCTAAATACCTTGTAGCCTCAGCGAGTAGGGCACCACACTTGCAAAACCAAGCTGAGCCAATTCATGACCTTCCTAGATCTGCATTTATTAGTCGGCTTGAACAACTAAATGGCACACCAAAGGAAATTCTGTCAAATAGTGAGCTGCTTGATTTGGTGATACCGATACTTCGGTCTGATTTCAAAATAGTTGCGGAGTATCGGGCGCAGGTGAAGCCTATCCAGTGTCCGATATTGGTGCTCGGAGGCGAAGATGATAACGATGTAAGTTTTGACGAACTTAAGGCATGGAGTGAGCTCTCTAAAGGCAAGACAACAATTGAGCATATACCCGGAGATCACTTCTTTATAAACTACAATGAAGGCTTAGTTGTGGATAAGTTGTTAGCTCTTATTGCTACTTTGTAGGGCCTAATCTTGTGTTGACAGGCTTTTTCGAGCAGGACCATTCCTCGCAGTTTGAAAACCGCTTCATTTCCAATGAAAAGTTGTTTTTAGATCGAGGTAAGAGTGTTTATCTATTTTCATGCGATTACTCTGTCCTAGCTTATCAACAAGAGTTTTTTGATCTTTTTAGCGTAGCGTTCCCTGCGGATTTAGCTAGGGCAGTGCCTAAACGTCAAGCAGAATTTTTAGCTGGACGATATGCGGCAAGGGAGGCTATGCGATGTTCAGGAATTGATGCTAATCACCCCGAAAATGTTCATGTAGGACCACAACGATCTCCAATATGGCCGAGTGAATATATTGGCTCTATAACCCATACCGACAATAAAGCTATATGTGTTATCACGAGCTCTAACACTGACGTTCAAATAGGCGTCGATTATGAACCTTATCTCTCCGAGTTAGTCGCATGCGAGGTTAATAGTAATATTCATACCAAAGAGGAGAGTCTGATATTAACGGAGCAGGGCGTTTCTACCAGTATTGCAACGACTATAATTTTTTCAGCTAAAGAGAGTCTATTTAAAGCTGTGTACCCCAAAGTAGGCGAATACTTTGGGTTTGATTACGCCACAGTGAGGTATTGTGATGTTAGCTCTGGGTGCTTGACATTGCGACTCAAGGACTCATTCGCCAATAAACATTTGATACCTGATCAATATATTTGTGACTTTGAATTGAGTCCCGATGGTGTACTAACACTAATTCATAACCAGACCGGCTGATCACATAAAAATGATACATGTCCTCGACCATCAGCGAGTCTTGAAACAATACAAAAATTTTGCAGATCTTGTTGGAATTGTCTTGTTTGGATCATGCAACGATAGCTTGACCAATAGATCTAGAGCTGCAAGTATGGCTCGAGTTTTTAAAACACTTAAGGGATTATATGTGTAAGTTCTGCAATTGCTTTATCCACTAAACGCGTCCCATTCAACCCTCAATTACTCGTTCGAAAAAATATAATGAGAACATTAGAAACGACATCTTTCGATTCCTTTGATCAAATATTCAAGCAATATTTACGCCCAAATAAGCCTGTCTTAATTAAAAATGCTTTTAGTAGCTCCGGTGTTTTTTCATGGTCGCCCCAAACCTTAAAAAAGCGTGTTGGAGATACTAAGGTACAAGTTAACTTTGCTGAAAAAGGTAAGTTCGAGATAGATCAGGTAAAAGGTGGGTATAAGAACGAACCTGTATCTATGAAGTTTTCAGATTATGTTGATAGAAGGCTCGGTAATAAGAACTATTATTTACAACAAATATCTGTAGAGGAGACATTTCCAGAGTTGCTCCGGGACATACCCGTTGGCGAGTTGTTAGAGCCAGACTCCGTTAATGCAACAGCCGTAAACCTATGGATGGGCAGCACACGATCCGTTACTCCTTTGCACTATGACTTCGGCAATAATTTTTTCATACAATGCTTTGGAAGAAAAAAGTTTGTTCTGTTTGAAGCTGATCAGATTGAATATCTATACCCGCATGAAATAGGCAAACATGCCGCACCACATATTAGTCAGGTCGATATAAACACCCCTGATTTCGACTCGTTTCCTAAATATAAGGACGCAGACCCTATAGAGGTAACTGTTGAAGCAGGAGACATTCTATTTCTTCCCAGTACCACCTGGCACCAAGTGGTAGGGGAGTCGACATCTATCAGCGTAAATATATGGTTCCAGCAATATGACTTCCAATGTCTCTTGCCAACGTTCACTAGGTTCATTCCTCAGAATTATGCGGTTCTTCCCGAGCTAACAAGCAATGCAATTGCATATCAATTTTCGAATATGCTGGGCTTGTGTGATCAATTGTTGTCGCAAAAGTACTACTTCGAAGCCAGCCTTAGCTATCTTTCTCTATTGGAGTTTTCAATACGCAAAATTTTCGTGAAAAAAGACATTTCGATCCCGCATTGCACGGAAGAGGCCCGTCTGGTAAACAATATAAATCAAGCCATTGAATTTGATAAATTGCTTTTGTCTAGCGATACCTTCAGTGCTGAGGACATCGAGACAATGACCAACTTATTTAAGTCCGGAAAAGAGATGCTTGATATGTCTAACGTCAATTGGGCACCGGATCAGTTAATTGATCTATGTAAAAACATAAAATCAATGATTTTACTTTGCGCAGAGAGCGGCAATAAGTTCTGAATTAGCAAAAATTTTTGCAGCAAAAATTGCCCTAAGTTACTTTACCGAGAGCGAAGAATAGGGGCTCGTTTGGATTAGGGGGCTAGATAACTACTTTTCTGATCGATCTTTCGCTATCGATTTTCCACTAAAGCCTTCATCGTCGAATGAAAATGAACAATCGAGCTTTCGAATAAACCGAACTCCAAATGTTGGTTTGCATTGGCTGCCAAACCTCGTTGGCCCGACATAATTACTTGTCTGTCTTCATCAATCGCGGCATTAACAACCGCCAAAGCGCTATCAACTAAGGCCAAATTATCCGTGTCGTCGGCATCTACACCCGTGACAATAAACGTAGTCTGTTTAGTTCGGTCAACGGCAATAGGGTCAAGCACCACCACTGCTTTAAAACCGGGGTGATTCGATATTAGTATATTCGGAAATAAGTGGTAGACGTAGGTAAGGCTGAGGTCAACATTCCATTTAGACACTGGCTTATCTCGAAGCTTTTCAACCGCGCGATAAGGAAAGCACAATCGACTATTGCGTCCAAATTGTTCTACCACGTTTAGGTTGTCGAACTGCAGTGGAAAAAATGTATCAGTATGGGTCGCGCGTATATGGTACCCCTCTAAGAAGCTCTCTAGCACAATTTTCCAGTTCGCCGGTAGCTCTATGCTTAACACTTCGTGCAGGCGATGCGTTTCAGGAATCAAACCAACCGTATTAATGAGAAGTTCGCTTTCTACGGAAGAGTCTTGTCGGTCTATGCAAACAAATATCAACCCGTTTTCTTCTTTGCATTCTATTGGAACCAAGCCTCGCTGAGTCTTATCCAGCTCAGGAAAGCCATGCTCGTGGGGGACTCCTCGTAAGGAACCATCCAAACCATATGTCCAAGCATGATAAGGGCAAACAAATGATTTCGTGTGCCCGCAACCTTCGGCTACTTGGACGCCTCGATGCCGGCAGGCATTTCTAAAGGCGTTCACTGCCCCCTCTTTGTTTCTGACCACCACGATCGGCGTACCATAAACATCTCTAGCTGAGTAAGCTCCAGGTCCATCTAAGGCTGACGACGGGCAGTAGATTGTGAATTGTCGACGTAGCGTAGTTAGCTCGAGTTCAAAATGAGCTTTAGATTGATAATGCTCTACTGGCTCTTGCCAGCATTCGGTTCCCATGTCGGTGTTCTTGGTGTCGATATGATCAAAGATACGCCTGATCACAGCTTCATCGTCTAGCAGTATAGGGGAGCTGTTGCTGCTAATTTCATTCAATTGCTGTTTATCGGTCATGTGGCCTGTAAGTCCTCAAAGGTTTATTCTTTGATCTTCAAATTCAGTTTAAGCAAAGCATTAGCTTACAACAAGTTTTGTAAAAACAAGATTAAGAAGCTATGCCCAAGAATCCGCGAAACTGTTTTTTGTTCTAGGCATCTTCCTTGCAAAGGGATTAAAGAGAAATTAGAGAGCGGTTGACTCGATGGTTTTCCTCAAAGCATCGAGTCAATAATATAAATGATTTTGAACGTGCCGCCATCTTTCATAAATATGCAACGACTCATGCGAATAGCTGTTAGACGCCAAAGGCCGTAAAAAATTAGTGTAAGTCTCGCTTGCCAAAATCGGTTCCCACTCGTAAACTCCTAGCGGCGTCCACCAATAAACTGTCACCAAATACGTCGCTATTAACGACGTTCTAATTAATGGATCACAAGCAGCCATGGCAACAAGTAAAATCAAGGTCAGACGCTATACGCACTCCGCAAAATGGATAATATCTTTATCGATTTTTTGGTTGCTGCTGTCTGGGTATTTAAAGCCTCTGTTACTCGGCTTCGGTGTCGCGTCCGTCGTCCTAGTCATGTTCGTTTTTAATCGTATGCAAAGAGTTGACAACGAGCCCCAAGAATTTGGAACCTGGCTTCAGATAATTCGCTATACCCCTTGGCTATTAGGGCAAATCCTAAGCTCCAGCCTTCGCGTCACAAAGCTTGTCTGGGGTTCGGCGAGCGAGGTTTCACCGAGTTTGGCAAAGATTAACGTTGAAACCGTTCCTGAAGCCCGACGTACTCTCTACGCAAACTCTATTACCTTAACACCTGGCACATTGACCTTGGATGTTGACGGTGACGAAGTGACTGTGCACGCGTTAGAACAAACGTCGATAGATGAACTTAAGAAGGGTTATATCGCAAGTAAGATAACTGGAATCTGGGGTGAGAATAAATGACCGCACTTTATGCAGTGGTGTGCATAGCTATTTTGCTTGTAATGGCCATCGCGCTCGCAAGAGCATTTTATGCGCCAACGGTTTACGACCGTATTCTTGGTGTTAATATGTTTGGCACCAAAACAGTGCTGTTTATCGCTGTTGTTGGATACTTAATGGGGCGACCTGACTTCCTCGATATAGCCATTGTCTATGCACTTATTAATTTTATTGGGATGGTTGCGGTACTGCGCTTTTTTGAGTACACCGCGCCCGTTGATTAGCACTACAAGGGAGGTTAATCAGGTATGCTTTTATTGTTAGATATTATCAGTGGCATATTGTTGGTCACCGGCGTCTTTTTTGGTCTAAGTGGCGCTGTGGGAGTCTTCAAACTTCCTAATTTTTTTACTCGCGTTCATGCTGCAAGTGTGACCGATTCAATAGCGGTAATCTTAATTGTCAGTGGCCTGGTGTTACAAACACCGCTTGGCATTAATATAGCCAAGCTTCTGTTTATTCTTGTGTTTTTGTTAATCACCAGTCCAACAGCTTCTCACGCGCTCGCTAAATCAGCTCGCCACGGAGGCTTACTAACAATGAGTGAGCTAGAAAAAGGAGATCAAGAGGAGAAAGCACCAAAATGAGTGACTTTATCGATTTGGTGTTGCTAGCGATGCTGGCTCTCACTGGTTTACGAATTATTTTCTTAAAAGACTTGTTCGCCGTAGTCATGTTGTTCGGTATCTATAGTTTTTTGACGGCATTAATCTTCATCAATCTCGACGCAGTAGATGTCGCCTTTACCGAAGCGGCTGTCGGCGCCGGTATATCCTCAGTTTTGATGTTGGGAACCCTAGCACTAACGGGGCGAGAGGAAAAAGAGAGTTCGCATTCGTCTATCTTGCCTTTGATAGTTGTGTTTATTACCGGTGCAGCGCTTATATACGGCACACTGGATATGGAGCCTTTCGGCAACCCCGACAACCCTATTCACAAGCATGTTGCACCTCGATATATTGAAGATTCGCCAAAAGAAATTGGTCTGCCCAATATGGTGACTTCGGTCTTAGCCAGTTATCGAGGTTTTGATACATTAGGTGAGGTAGTCGTTGTTTTTGCGGCTTTGATTGCTGTCCTTTCCTTATTAGGAGTGCCTAAAGAAGGCCAAGAAAAAGCACCTGCATCAGGACTTAAGAGCCATCAGGTGCTTCGCGTAGTAGCCAAATTGATCATTTCTCCGATTATTCTGTTTGCCTTGTACGTGCAGTTTCACGGTGATTTTGGACCGGGTGGTGGGTTTCAGGCCGGTGTGATCGCCGCTGCTGCGCTCATTCTTTACGCACTTGTTTTTGGCTTGCCCAATGCGGTCGCTGTTATTGGCCCACGATTTTTAAAATTCATGGCCGCAGCAGGTGTGTTGCTTTATGCAAGTGTTGGTTTTTTCAGTATGTATAAGGGAGGAAACTTTCTTGATTACAATAAACTCGCAGCCGACCCTGTAGCAGGGCAGCACTATGGCATTCTTATTATCGAGCTTGGTGTTGGTATTACGGTATTCGCCGTAATGCTGAATATCTATTACGCTTTTGGCAACCAAGTCGAGAGGTCAAATATCCAATGAATTTCATTCTCGACCACTATAATTATTGGATCGTTGTCTTCTTGATGATGACTGGTTTTTATATTGTAATCACGGCCAATAATTTGGTTAAAAAAATCGTTGGCCTAAACGTTTTTCAGACTTCAGTGTTCATACTCTATATATCTGAAGCCAAAGTCAGCGGTGGAACCGCGCCTATTGTCACCGAAGGCGCCACTTTGTACTCAAACCCTTTGCCACATGTATTGATTCTCACCGCTATTGTGGTTGGGGTTGCAGTAACCGCTGTTGGTCTTGCCCTAATTGTTCGGATTAAGCGAGCCTATGGCACTGTTGAAGAAAACGAATTTAAAAAAATGGATGACGCCATATAATGCTTGAACAACACTTGGCGGCACTTCCTATACTTCTGCCCCTAATTGCCGCACCTATAGCACTCATTCTGGGCCGTTCATCATTCTCATGGGCCTTTGCCACATTAATCAGTGCCTGCGCTTGTCTCTTTGCTTGGCAGTTATTGGATCTCGCCTTAGCGAATGGTGTTATAAGCTACGAAGTTGGAGGGTGGCCTCCACCTTGGGGCATTGAACTGCGTGTTGACGCTGCCAATGCATTCGTTTTGCTGGCCGTTTCTGCGCTATCAACGCTCGTGTTGCTTTATTCGAAAGACAGCATCGAAAAAGAAATTGAGGCTTCTAAACACACTCTGTATTACACAGCTCATTTGCTTTGTTTTGCGGGCTTATCGGGTATTTTATTAACCGGCGACGCGTTCAATTTATTCGTATTCTTAGAGATTTCTTCATTGGCCACTTATACCATGGTGAGCTTGGCGTCCGATCGCCGCAGTTTGATCGCAGCCTTTCGCTATCTCGTTATGGGAACCATCGGAGCAACGTTCATTTTGATCGGTGTTGGCTTGCTTTACATGAGCACTGGAACTCTAAATATGCTCGACTTGGCGAATAGAATTGATATCGCTGAAAGCGGCCGCACAATCAATACTGGCTTAGCTTTTATTATGGTCGGCGTGAGTATTAAGTTAGCACTGTTTCCACTGCATATGTGGCTTCCATCTGCCTACACATACGCGCCTTCGGCGGTTACTGCCTTTTTAGCAAGCACGGCTACTAAGGTGGCGGTCTATGTGATGATTCGTTTCATATTCACCGTATTTGGCGTGGACCACGTGTTCGGCTCAATGGGGATGGATTTAATTCTAATGGCTCTGGCTATAGTCGCTATTTTCAAGTGTTCATACAAAGCAACTGTGCAGAGTGACGTTAAAACGGTGCTCGCATACAGCAGTGTTGCTCAAATTGGTTATATGATCCTCGGCATTAGCTTGGTAAGTGCAACCGGCTTGATGGCGGGTCTTATCCATATATTCAATCATGCACTTATGAAAGGCGCTCTGTTTATGGCTGTCGGCGCTGTTTTTTATCGTGTTGGTTCGGTTGATATCACTGCATTTCGCGGTTTAGGAAAGCAGATGCCTCTCACCATGGCGGCGTTTACGATTGCCGGCCTTAGTATTATTGGCGTGCCGCTTACCGTTGGTTTTGTCAGTAAATGGTATCTAGTCACTGCCGCTCTAGAGCAAAATCAATGGATCGTAGCCGCTTTGGTTTTAGGCGGTTCGCTATTGGCGGTGATCTATATTGGCAGAATATTAGAGGCAGCTTACTTTCAAGAGCGGCCTGATTCGCAAAACACAACTGAAATCAAAGAAGTGCCATGGCTAATGCTTGCTCCTATGTGGGCCTTGGTGTTGGCTAATATTTATTTTGGAGTGGACACCAGCCTCACGACAGAAGCGGCCAGCAGCGCCGCTGAATGGCTTTTCCAGAACAATGAAATGCCTCTTGGCAATCAAGCGGAGGCGAAATGAACCTTTGGCAGGGCATAGAGCCGTCGCAGCTCATTAGTTTATCAATACTGTTACCCTTCGTTGGTGCGTTGCTGGTTATCGCTACTGGCAAGTCGCCCAATCTACGAGAAGCCGTAACGCTAATAACCGCAATTGTTCTGTTCACGGTTGTACTCGCGATTTATGACTACATATCTCAAGGGGGCGAGATAGGCTTAGAGCTAATCGAGTTGTTTCCTGGGCTTTCTATTAGTTTCGAAGTCGAGCCCCTTGGTGTGTTGTTTGCATTAGTAGCCAGTTTCTTGTGGATAGTCACCAGTGTCTATGCCATTGGTTATATGAGGGGGCACAACGAGCTAAATCAAACACGGTTTTTCTGTTGCTTCGCACTCGCCATTAGCTCCGTTATGGCTATTTGTTTCTCCGGCAACTTGCTGACTCTCTTTATATTCTATGAAGTGTTGACGCTTTCGACGTACCCACTTGTTACTCATGCTGGTAACGATGCAGCGAAAAAGGGCGGCCGAATTTATTTAGGCATTTTACTCAGTACTTCAATCGCGTTTTTGCTGTTCGCAGTAATGGCTACGTATAGCCTCACCGGAACGTTGGACTTTCGCGCTGGTGGCATTTTTGATGATTCTCATAACAAAATTGTTCTCAGCGTTTTACTTGTTTTGTTCTGTTACGGCATCGGCAAAGCGGCGATCATGCCGTTTCACCGATGGCTACCTGCTGCGATGGTCGCGCCGACGCCTGTAAGTGCCTTATTGCATGCGGTTGCGGTGGTAAAAGCGGGCGTGTTTAGTATTTTAAAAGTGATGATCTATATTTTTGGTTTGGACGAACTGAAAGATCTCGCCACAACCGACATCATGCTTTACATCGGCGTCGCGACAATACTGCTTTCATCGTGTATTGCGATGACCAAGGATAACCTCAAAGCACGACTTGCATACTCGACGGTAAGTCAATTGAGCTATATCGTTGTTGGTGCCTTGTTAGCTTCATCTATAGCCAGCGCAGGTGCCGCATTGCATATTGCAACCCATGCTGTAGGTAAAATCACTCTGTTCTTTTGTGCCGGCGCAATTATGGTCGCAAGCCATAAGAAAAATATAAGTGAGATGGTTGGTTTAGGCAGGCAAATGCCGATCACCATGGCGGCCTTTGCGATCGGAGCGATCAGTATTATTGGCTTACCTCCTATGGCTGGAACGTGGAGCAAGTGGTATCTCACAATCGGTGCCCTTGAGGCGGATAAACTAATTGTTGTCGCCGCGCTGATGATTAGCTCACTACTCAATATAGCTTATCTATTGCCCATACCCGTCAAAGCGTTTTTCAATACCACAACTGGTGAAGCTGAACCGTGGAGTTGGTCCGAGACGAGAGAGGCGCCGTTACCCATGCTGATCGCATTGAGTGTCACTTCATTATGTTGTCTCGTATTGTTTTTCTATCCTCAACCTTTGATCGACTTAGTTAATATGATTCCTGGCGTTTCAACCCAAGGAGAAGGCTAAATGTCTGAACAGCATGAACCTGATGGCTTTTTTGATAAGCCCGAAAACATAAAGAAGATGATGCGTATTTTCTACGTGGCCTGCGGTTTATTAGTCGTTGCTGATTTTATTGTGCATCGCCATATCTACCACGATTGGGAAAAGATCCCGGCTTTCTATGCCATATACGGCTTTGTTGGTTGTGTAGTTCTGGTAGTGATCGCCAAAGAGATGCGTAAGTTTTTAATGCGCGGGGAAGATTACTACGATGAATAGTGTCATACCGTTTCTTCCTCTGATGGTAGGGGCCTTCGCGGCAATATTGCTGCGCGGGTGGTTACGTAATACCGTTATGTTAATCGCGCCAATAGTAGGAGCGATTAATCTAATGGGCCTTGAACACGGCGTGTTCTGGTCACTCGAATTTATGGGTTATACGCTTGAGCCTGTTCGCGTAGATAAGCTCAGCATGATGTTCGGCTATTTATTCCATCTCGCGTCGCTTATCGCCATTATCTATGCACTACACGTTAAAGACACCGTACAACATGTGGCAGGCTTGGCTTACGCGGCGAGTGCCGTCGGTGCTGTATTTGCTGGTGATTTGCTAACGCTGTTTATCTTCTGGGAATTACTAGCACTAACATCTGTATTTCTAGTTTGGGCGCGTAGAACTGATCGTGCGTATTCCGCAGGGTTTCGCTACCTAATATTTCAAGTATTATCAGGCGTGTTATTGCTAGCGGGCCTATTGATACTCGCGCAAGTAAATAACAGCTTATTGTTTAACCAAATATCGTTGCAGCACGAAGGTATCGCTCAAATTGGAGCATGGTTAATCTTCTTTGCCTTCGGTATTAAGTGTGCTTTCCCATTCATGCATACATGGTTGACCGATGCCTATCCTGAATCTACTCCGAGTGGCACAATCTTCTTGGCGTCTTTTACGACCAAAGTTGCTGTCTACGCATTCGCTCGCGGTTTCCCTGGCGAAGAAATACTCGTATGGATTGGCGTCACAATGGCGTGTTTCCCAATATTCTTTGCAGTGATCGAAAACGACCTTCGCCGCGTGTTAGCCTATAGTTTGATAAACCAAATTGGCTTCATGATAGTGGGAATCGGCATTGGTACGGCTATTGCGTTGAATGGCGCTGTTGCCCATGCTTTTAACGACGTCATCTTTAAAGGATTGCTGATGATGACAATGGGTGCTGTACTGCACATGACCGGTAAAATCAACGGTTCTGAGTTAGGCGGCTTGTATAAGAGCATGCCCAAAACCACAATACTTTGTATTGTCGGTGCAGCTTCAATCTCAGCATTCCCACTTTTTAGTGGCTTTGTATCAAAATCGATGATCATGGCGGCAGCGGTAGCCGAGGGCTATGACGTAGTCTGGTTGGCCTTATTGTTTGCGGCAGCTGGTGTATTTCACCATGCTGGGATTAAGATCCCATTCTTCGCATTCTTCGCGCATGATTCAGGTATTCGCACTACTGAGCCACCAGTAAATATGCTGATTGCGATGACTTTGGCCGCCATAGCCTGTGTGGTATTGGGTAGTTTCCCTGCACAAACTGTTTACGCATTATTACCATGGGAGCATGATTACCAACCCTATGATGTGACCCATGTGTTAACTCAGCTTCAGTTGTTATTCTTTTCGGCGCTCGCCTTTGTATGGCTAAATCTACGCAATATGTATCCGCCTGAATTGCCATCAACTAATCTCGATGTCGATTGGTTGTATCGCAAGCTTGTACCAAGCTTTGCAATTAAAGTAGCGTCAACGAGCTATAACGCGTATGAAAAAATGGAGAACTCGGCAATCAATGCTATCAAGCGCATGAGCCAGAAGTCTTATGATGCCGAGTCGGACAAGCCAAAAGGGTACTTCGCAAAACTTTGGCCAATTGAGACAATGGTTGTTTGGGTTGCGGTTTTATTATCCAGCTATTTGGTGCTCTACTACATACTTTCTTAGCTTCTCTCATTTGAATTATTCAGAGTAGGGCTTCATTACCTTGACCGTAATGAAGCCCTGTTTTTGGTTTGAGCAAAAACTAAAACCAAGAATGGATGCCAATCATCGCTTCTAGACTACCGCTCTTGTTGCCAATGGCTTTTTCAAAGCGCTTTGTGCCGCCATATGTTTGTCTCCCCACCAAACCGACAAAAGGTTGAAACTTACGATTGCCATTTCGTTCATAACCTAAACGTAAACTGAGTTCAATTTCAGCAAGACCAGAGCCTTCCCTGTATGCGGCGTTTGTACGTCCGTTTGCAACGATATCTAGCTCAGGTGTAAGCACCCATTCTTGCGTCAACATAATCTCGCGCTCAAGCTCAATGAGTAATTGCGAGCTAGAATCCTCACCGACAAACACGCGTGCATCAACCTCTATGAAATAGGGCGCTGTCCCTATATATCCAAATGATACCCAGTCTCGCGCACTATTGTTCGGATCAGGTTTGAAATCGCGCCGGATACCAAACTGTTGATCCCAGGTGGTATACACAGCGCGACTGTAAACAAGTTCAACATTGGCTTCTTCAACTTCAGAGTCAGTGACCTCACCAGAAGTCTTTAGCCAAACTTTGTGAAGATCTCGCCCTACCCAAGCATCTACATCCCATTCCAGCGCATCGTCATTATTTTCTGGTATGTATTCAAGCTCAAACATAAGCTTGGACAACATGGGGTCATCTTGAAACATGGCAACACCTTGCGGGCTAACGCTAAGGCTCAAAATGAATATTAATGTCTTTGAAATGTGTGACTTCATGAGATACGTACCTCACGAAACATACTCGGCATGTGGTACATCAAATGGCAATGATAAGCCCATCGTCCGATTGCATCAGCTGTGACCAAATAACTTATTTTAGAGCCTGGCTGGACAATAACGGTGTGCTTGCGAGGGATGTGATCGGCATCACCAGTTTCAAGGTCACTCCAAACGCCATGCATGTGCATTGGATGATTCATCATTGTGTTGTTAACTAGAGTGAAGCGCACTCGTTCACCAAAGCTTAGATGGATTGGGTCGGCTTTACTTGCCTTTATGCCGTCAATCGACCACATGTAGCGGCTCATATTGCCAGTTAAATGAAGCTCGATCTCACGGCTCGGTTCACGAGGGTCTGGCGTTTTGTTGAGGTTAAATAGGTCTGAGTAGGTAAGCACGCGCCTGCCATTGTCCCTTAAGCCAACTCCTGGATCATCGAGCCGATATTGTGCCCCACGCGCGAGCATATCTATCTTGGGGCCAACTTTTAAATGATCAAATGAGGCCTCCTTTTCAGTGCCGAAACCGGCTTTACCCGTCGAGAACTCTTGAATTTGTTTTGTTAGCTCACAATGCCCCATTTCAGCGTG
The DNA here is from genome assembly GCA_947499305.1 of uncultured Arenicella sp. Taxonomy (GTDB): domain Bacteria; phylum Pseudomonadota; class Gammaproteobacteria; order Arenicellales; family Arenicellaceae; genus Arenicella. Next base: position 139,852 of record CANMNN010000007.1, read on the forward strand.
CTCTGGTGTGCAATTTGATTTTGTTATAACTTGAGATTTAGAGCTCTCAAGTGTGCAATGTCCCATCGCAGCATGTTCTTCTGTACACGTGCCGCCTTGCATCGAAGAGCTTGCGTGATCCATACCCATGTCAATGTGCGTGAGAGTAGGTGATTCGTCCATTTCTGGTATCTGCGCTACCAGTGATGCATTGGGAGTTAAGGTCCCACGCGCAAAGCCTGATCGATCAATCGCTTGGCAAAACAAGGTGTAGGCTTGTTCGCTACTAGGCTCAACAATGACATCATAAGTTTCAGCCGCTCCAATACGAAATTCGTCCACGGTCACCGGTTGAATATATTGACCATCAGAGGCAACAACCGTCATCTTGAGCCCAGGGATGCGCACATCGAAAAAAGTCATTGCCGCTGCATTTACAAATCTAAGCAAGATCCTCTCACCCTTTGTAAATAGGCCAACCCAGCCATCAGCAGGTGTTTGTCCATTCATTAGGAATGTATAGGTTTTGCCGGTAACATCTGAAATGTCAGTGTCGGCCATGAGCATGTGGTTCCACATTGCCCGCTCTTTCAAAGCAGGCCTCAAACCTTTTCGCCTGACATCGCGCTCAAAGTCGGCCAAGGTCCGCTCGTTCGCATTGTAGATGTGAGGCATTTTCTTCAAGTTGGCGTAAATATCCATGGGCTTTTCGTCACTCCAATCGGATAACATAACCACATAGTCACGATCATAGTGAAACGGCGCAGGCTCCTTGGGTTCAATAACAATCGCACCGTACATCCCTGTTTGCTCTTGAAAGCCAGAATGGCTGTGGTACCAATACGTTCCATTCTGATTGAGATCAAACTCATATTTAAATGTTTGCCCAGGCTTTATCCCAGCAAAACTTAAACCTGGAACGCCATCCATTTCAGTTGGCAATATAATGCCATGCCAATGAATTGAGCTATCTACAGCCATGTTATTGCGCACTGTCAATGACACTCGATCGCCTTCTCTCCAGCGCAAAATGGGAGCGGGGACAGAGCCGTTAATGGCGGTGGCTTGTCGATTCTTACCAGTAAAGTTAACGGCTAAGTTGCCAATGTCTAAATTAAAATCGCGGCCACTCAAACTGAGCTGCGTTGAAAGCGGTCTAGCGGGCCTGCTAGCCGCTTGGGCGTATCCGCTCGAATTGAGCATGCTAATAGCTGTCGTAGATGCTAAGCCAGTGACAAAGCGACGTCTCGACGGCGAAAAAAATGAGGTCATATGACCCTCCTAACAAATTAGTTTTTAGAAACGAATGAAATGTTAGGAGTTAACTTTGGAGGGTAGGGCTCTTTCGCAAGGGAAAGCATTGCAACATCTCTACAATGAAAGTCTATTAGGTGAGCCGTCGGGTATGATCTAAGGCACTCGACGGCATCAGCGATAATGATATTACTCAACACGGAACAGAATATTTTACAGGTACTGCCCGACATGGCTTGGGCATCGTCTGATTGTGTGTGGCAATCAGCACTCATCGCGTTAATAGAGCTGTTGGTAATTGCTTCACTTTGGCTGATGGGAGTCGCGTGTACGGACGCCACGCCAGAGACGGCTAGATAGCAAATCAACGTTAGTGTCACTATTGTCTTGGCGCAAGCATTCATCACCATGATAGTACTACTTTTGGGGCACAGAGAGCCAATAATTTGAAGTTAACCCCTTTTTTATCAGAAGATCAGACAAGCCCTTATAGCAAAACTATGACCTATTGAGGGGTCGCCACAAGGGCTTTATTTGGACGCAAACTGCCGTTTAGGCAAGATATTAAGAAGACTATTTGTTGTAATTATCATATTTTGACTTTAAAATGACACCGGTTACCTAAATGATTGAAAAGAGCTCTTATTGGGCTCGGAGCGAATAGATGAAAATTGCATTGATGATGGAAAATAGCCAAGCGAACAAAAACCCCGTCATATTAAATGAGCTGAGTGGTGTCGCAGAGCCATTGGAGCATGAAGTGTTTAACGTCGGAATGAGCGATGAAAAAGATCATCATTTGACGTATATACATCTGGGGATTATGGCGAGCATTCTGATCAATAGTAAGGCCATAGATTTTGTTGTTGCAGGTTGTGGAACAGGGCAAGGAGCTATGATGTCTCTGAATGTACATCCTGGGGTTAATTGCGGATACTGTTTTGAGCCTGCTGATGCATTCTTATTTAACCAAATAAATAATGGCAATGCTATTGCTATGGCGTTTGCTAAAGATTTTGGATGGGCCGCAGAATTGAATGCTCGATACATTTTTGAAAAAGCATTTACTGGAAATAGGGGAGAAGGTTACCCGGTTGAGCGCCGCGAACCGCAGGTTGAAAATGCGGGAATATTAAATCAAGTAAAAGCAGCCGTGATTAAGGATAACTATATTGATACTTTGCGAGCGATGGATCAAGACTTGGTCAAGACCGCTGTCTCGGGTGAGCGTTTTCAAGAGTGTTTCTTCGAAAATTGTCAAAACCCTGAAATAGAGGCCTACGTGAGAGAACTATTGGTTTAAGCGCTTCCTTCCTTATTGGTTAATGATGCAGGTGTGCCTAAGCAAATTTAGAGTGTTGGGCACACCTCATGATTAGCACTGCGCAAGTCAAACACCTCTTAACAAATATCTGTAAATAGACAAAATTTGCGTTGAGTTCGTCACAGAGCTTCGTTTTACAGCAATGCATCGTGAGCGTCAGAGGCCTCGACTCAGTGCAGCGCGTTGTATGAATTCATCTTTCGGGCTCTATCCGTCAAAGTTGAACCTGGCTAACAGAACCGCTCGTTTAAATGTTCGCTTGCCCTTTGTATTAATTCGGTCCAATCGCCTGATGTCTCTTGTCGCATAACTGTTGTGTTGGGGTACCAAGTACTTTGCGTTTCATCCGCTAACCAGCGCCAATCGGCATGTGGCGACAGCAAAACCAAAGACGGAATATTTAGTGCGCCGCTTAAGTGGACTACTGAAGTGCACACGCTGATTACCATATCCATTTGCTGTACAAGAGCGCCAGTGTGGGCATAGCTCACCAGCTCTTGCTCTACATCAAAAACCTGATGATCCAACAAAACTTGTTTGTGTTCGGTCGTTAAGGGTACCTGTAGACTATAGAAGTCAAATCGATCGTCTTGAGTAATCTTCATCATTTTCTCAATGGGGCAAGAACGATGATGATTAATTTGTTGTGTGGGCGAACCTGCCCATACCAAGCCTATTTTAGGTTTACCGTTATCGATTAAGGTCGGCACCACCACTTCTTTCGGGATGGTTAAATAGGGTGTTTCTTTATGTAAGGTATTCAGTGTTATTTCCAGTACGCCAGCTAGAGACATAATTGGGCAGTACACATCAAATAAATCAGCGGGCAAGATTCCGGGTAATCGCACTTCATCGATGCAATCCATGGCTTTGAAGAGTAAGCGTAATGATTCAGTGCAAACAATGATCAGCATTTTGCAACGAGCCTTGACTAGTGGCAGGAATCTCGCAAACTGAATTGCGTCGCCATTACCTTGCTCTGTGTGAACAAGAATAGTTTTGTCGGAGATATCTTCGCCTTGCCATCTAGGCTGAGGGCAATTAAATGGCTGAAAGGTTGGCATTTTCCAACGCCACTCATACTCTGGCCAGCCTGTTTCAAAATCACCTTGTTTTAACTTAATACAACCGAGATTGAAGTGTGCAGTGGCGTAGCTTTGATCACAACCAATTGCAGCTTCATAACTGCTTAGAGACTTATCAAAATCTAGCTTGCCCGCGTACGCGTGCCCTAGGCTATTGTGCGCTTCAGCATGATTGCTTTGTAGCGCGATAGCCCGATCTAGGTAGTCTATTGCGTCATCCCACTGCTCGGAATCTGATAGTGCGACGCCGAGGTGATAGAGAATATTTACATTGTCAGGTTCGTCAGCCAATATGTTTTTGTATTGATCAATGGCTTCTTTATGCTGCCCACGCCTATGGTGTTGAATTGCCGTCTCGACTTTTACTAGCTTAGGATCAGGCGGGGTGAAATCTTTAATTGCTTCGTCAGGAATTGAATAAGAGGTATGCAATAAAGGGTCGTCCAAATCGAGCAGGGCGGGGTAGCTCCAAGGCACAAGTTGCACTGAAAATATTTCTTGCACGCCGCCAGAGAACACTAGAAAACCGACCGTCTCACCAGTTTCAATATCGACGATCCAAACACCGCATTTTCGATCTTGCTCACGCTCAGTTAAGGGTAGGCCGGCGAATACGGCTGTTTCGCGCACCTCGGATAATCCAATAACAGCATAGCGCTCAATAAAATCGATGCCGCGGCAGAACCCCGGGACTTGAGCGACGATCGTTTTCTCTCCCGTATTCTCATCAACCGTGATTAATTGGCCCGCGCCTGACTCGAGAACCCAAAGCTTATTTCGATACCATCGGGGCGAGTGGGGCATTGATAAACCGTCGGTGATCATTGTGTTGCTTTCAATGTCCATCAGCATGCCGCCGAATGCTTTATTGTCTCTCCAACCGGCGGGCTTATCTGAGGTGCCTAACGCGGTCACATATTTGGGCTTACCGTCGCGCATGGCTAGGCCATTCAGGTGACAACGATCGCTCAAATCATAGCCGCTAATGAAAGGCGGGCGCCAACGAGGCACGATGCTGTGATTTATGTCGAGGGTACAAAGACAGGACATTTTAGTGTTAACGATCCAAAGTTCACCCTCACTGTCAAAACCCATCTCATGAATATCAATATCCCCAGTGACATGAGTTCTGCGTGGTAAAAAGGCACCGTTGTGAGTATTAATGGGTTCAACCTTCGGCCCAACATTTGCCATATTGAAATAATCGATTACTTGCGCGCCTGACCCAACGCTTAAACGACCCTCACTAAAGGCCACTCCCATTGGTTTGGGTAAACTGACAAAGTGGGTATTTAGAGTTTCGCCATTGGCTCTTAGCAAAATTAGCTTTCCAGCCTGATAAGTAGAAACAACCAGGCTAGCGCCGGCTTGCTTTAATAGTTCGGGGAAAGTGGTGGTGTGTTGACTATGAAGCTCTTCAGCCATTGTATTGATCTGCTAACTCTAAGTAGAGGGTAAGTATAGAACTAGTAAAGGTCCAGTAGAACTGAATTTCTGAAATTTTGAGCTGAGCGTGAACGTCTCTTTAAATTTATAGATCTACCGGCCTCGTTTGGCAATTTCGTGGAGAGAAACAATCGCATTCATCAACATTTGCTGCGTCATAATTGCTCTAAAACCAATGAGTCTGGAGCGTCGCATCGATGCTTCGAGCTTTGCTCAGGTTTTGTCTCGCTGGGCGTACGGTAAAGCATGAGCTCAAATTTGAGGCCTGAATGACAAAATATTAGTCAATGAATATGGCTATTGCCTCAAGAGCCAAAGTCACAAATTGATGTGCGCTCCATGCTATATTGGGCGCTAAGTCAGTTAATTGTATTTTCTCGCTATTTCATCTTCGTTACGCCTTCAGTTACGTCGACAATGCTTGGCACAGGAGTTATACAAGTGTTAGTCTCTATAAGCGTTAATAATTAGGCTCACAGCCTAAAATCCAAACTAATTAGCCATGAATTCACTCAACCATCGATGTGGGGTAAGCGCGATGTTGGCTTTAGTGAGAGCTCTTTAGTTTCAGAGACTAATTAGTTTCAGAGAGAATTGGTTTCAGAAACTCATTGTAGAATCAGTATACGCTTCGGGCTCTAGTACTAATAAGCCCCCAAATAAGCCCCAAAATGGTTTCTCAAAACGGTTGATACAGTTTCATAATTTCACGTTATCGCCATAGATATATAACGACGTTGAGCATACAAAAATGAATAACAATGACGCTTCTAGACGAAAATTATTAACAAGGGTTGGGGCTGCAGGTATGGTGATAATACCGTCACGATGGATCGCACCCGTTGTCAGCAGTGTCGCTCTGCCCGTTCATGCACAAACTTCCACCCCTTTTTCTTCGCTGTGCGTAGATGGAGTTAGTACGTGGTTAGTATCAGAATATCAAGAAAACGGGGTTAGTTTTAGTCAAGGCTCCCCGCAGTCGATTGTCGAAATAACGATATCAGGCAATCAAATCAACTTAGTAAGCGATTTGTTTGTAATAAACAGCAGCACCTCAGCCCAGAGTCGAGGTAGAGTAATGGATACAGGCACAATAGATTTAAGCTCCGGTCAAGCGACCACGTCGCCGAGTGGCACACCTGTCTCGTCGCCAACTCACGGCGGAGTTACTAACTTAGCGAACAATCTCAATCAAACGTTCACTCTTGATTGTGCCAGCAATAATAGTTTCATCGTACAAGACACTTCGAATATATACAGCTTTAGGTTGACGCGCGTTTCCTAGTGATTGTCAATTATTATTTCAATAGCTCATTGAGCGACCGGGTAGGGTTATGAAAAAAATTCAAAAAGTTTCTCTCGCTAGTATGATTGGCAGTTCGATTTTTGTAGCTGACAACGTATTCAGGGTTGACGGCAGTACCGCGAGTGCTTTAACACAGGAAACTAGCGATACACTCAGAGCTCAGCGCGCAGCTAAACTAACGCCAGTTATCAGCTTATTGCTGCTAGATGAAAACGAAATAGCGGTCGATGATTCTTATACCGCTCAGCTAAACACTCTATTTAGTGTTGGCGCAACGGCAGGCGTATTAGCCAACGATAATGGTCTGCTGAGCCCTACCTTAATGCTATTGCAAGACGTCAATAACGGTTCTCTTGTACTAAGCCCTGATGGTTCGTTTGAGTATCTCCCAAATATTGATTTTACCGGTTCTGACTCTTTTACTTACAGACTAACTACAAGCGAAGGCAAGAGTGACGACGCGACAGTTAGTATTCGCGTAAATGGAACACCAGACGCCATCGACGACAACTTTAATTTACCAAGCAGCGCTGCATTTCAAGACAATGTGATCATCAATATTGTCGGCGGTAGTGATGTGATTTTCGACGGCGCTCAAGTTGTTGAAGTAGTCAATCAAGCGACCGCACTCGGTGGCACCGTGTCGATTCAAGCGAACGGTGATTTTCAATACACGCCTCCGGTCGATTTAGCTAATCGTCAAGACTCGTTTGTTTACACCTTGACTGATAACGATGGCGAGACAGACACAGCGACCATTACTTGGCAGGTCGGTGTTAATTTTACTGGCTTAGAAACGCCGTTTTCTGTGCTCGAGAATCAAACGCTTGAGTCACAGTTCACTATTACAGCGCCTAGCGGGCTACAAAGCCTAGAAGTTAACGGCACCAGTTTTACACTAGCGGAACTAAACGCATCCAGCCCGGGGGCTTCATTATCGGTCATTAACGAACAGTTCGGTGAATTCAGCATCACTGGGTTTAACGAAACGACCGGAGTTTTGAATTTCGCCTACGATCCCACGGGAACGTCGCAGAATCACTCAATGGCCATCGAAGACAAGCTCTCTGAGGTGATTTCGATTAGCGCGATCGACGTAGGCATAGCCACACCGTTTGATACCAATTTACAAATCGATGTATTGGATACTTCACCGATAGCCACTGACGATACGCGCTCCATCTCCGAGGGAACATCCGCCATTGCTGGTAATACCGTGGGCACGCTAGGGGCCGCACCTGACGACAATCAAGACACACTTACTGACGCTAACGCTAGCCCCGTTACCGGCGTGAGCTTCGCTGGCACAAGCGGCACGGTAGGAACGAATCTATCTGGCGGCTTTGGTTCGTTTGTAATCAACTCTGCGGGGGTTTATACCTACACCTTAGACAATACGTCTACCGATGTTCAAGGCCTAAAGAGCGGTGATTCTCTTACCGACGTGTTCACTTACACAATTACGGATGGCGACGGCGACACCGATTCAGCTAATGTATTAATCACCATTAATGGTGTAGAAGACGCATTACCGACCATCGTTGTCACTGACGCAAACGGCCCCGACGCTGGTCAACAGGAGGTAGATGAGGGTTCTGGCAGCGGTGTTAGTAGCTCGGTGACGGTAGGCGGGGCTACAGCAGGCCTCGCGATGCTAACGGTAAGCGGGCAAGACGTAATCAACGCGTCTAGCGAACCGGTCACCATCACCGGCAGTGAAGGTGTTCTGGAAGTTACGAGTTTTGACGCAGGCTCTGGTGTATTTAGTTATACCTACACCGAAGATGGCGCTGCCAATGACCATAGCGCAGGACAGATAAGCGATCAGTACACCATCATTGCGAGCGATAACGAAGGCGACACTGACACCGATACGCTCACGATCATAATCGATGATACTCAACCTTCGGCAACGGCTGATAGTAATAGCATTACTGAAGACGCAGCTTCCAATACGGTAAGCGGGGATCTATTACAAAACGATACCACCGGTGCTGACACGCCGATCACAGTTAACGACATTAGCGTCGGTAGCAGTCAACAACTTGCGGGGACGTATGGACGGCTCCTACTTGATGCAAGCGGAACCTATTCTTACACCATGTCAAACGAAGCCGCTAGCGTCCAAGATCTCCGCACCGGCGACTCGCTTACCGACGTTTTTAGCTACATACTCACCGACGCTGATGACTCATCCAGCAGCAGTCAGCTGACCGTCACTATCCTCGGTCAAGACGAACCGCCGGTGGTAACCATACCAGACAACAATAGCGATACCGCGGGAGATGCGTCGGTTGCTGAAAATGCCAACACCACCGGCAGCTTTGTTGTTACCGCCGAATCTGGGCTGGCAACGACTGGTGTAGCACTGCAACTGAGCGATGAGCAAAACGACCAACTCAGTCTGACCTTAACTCAGTTACAAAATCTCAGCACCAGCAACCAATCGCTGGTTGGTGTCGACGGCACCATTACTCTAACGGGGTATAGCAATAGCGGAGATGTATCTACCATTAGCTATGGCTTCGACCCCACAGGCACCAACCGCGATCATTCAGCGGGAGACGAATCAGTTGTCGAGATGTTTTCAATTGTTGCAACTGATGACTTAAGTCGAAGTGCACCCGTAGGAGTGTTGGATATATTAATCACCGACACAGCGCCAACCGCGGCAGCTGACACTAATAACGTTACAGAAGATAGCGTGCCCAATGTTGCAGTAGGTGATGTAATCACCAACGACACTGCTGGCGCTGACACCGCGATTTCAGTGGTTGGTGTTGATTTAAATGGCTTAGACCTTGCCCCAACCGTGGGAACTCCGTTTGACAGTGACTACGGTTCCTTAGACTTAAATAGCGACGGTACATACACCTATACCTTAGACAATAACAACAGCGCGGTGCAAAACCTTGATTCAGGCCAGAGTTTAGTAGAGACCTTCAGCTACACGATTGAAGATACTGATGGCGATACAAGCACCACCGGCTTAACCATCACCATTAATGGCGCAAACGAGCCACCGAGCGTTGCTATCCCTGATGCAAATGGCGCGGGTGTAGTAGGCGATGTCTCAGTTGCAGAGAACCTAACCACAACAGGGGCTTTCGTGGTTTCGGCTGAGAACGGTCTTGCTGCCTCTGGGACTGCGCTACAAATCACAGACGAACAGTCTGACACACTGAGCTTAACTCTTGCGCAGTTACAAAATTTAAGCGCGGCTAATCAAGTTGCATCCAGCGACGATGGAACGCTCACCTTAAATGGCTATGCGAACGCAGCAGACGATCATACGATTACTTTCTCGTTTGACCCAACTAATGCTAACCGAGACCATTCAGGAGGGCTCGACAGTGTTGTGGACATGTTCTCCATTGTCGCCACGGATCAATCAGGCCAGTCTAGTGTAGCCGAAGTGCTGGATATTCTGATTACAGATACTCCCCCAACTGCGAATAACGATGGTCGCTCTATCTCTGAGGGCACATCGGCAATTTCAGGTAATGCAGTGGGGGGCTTGGGCTCTGCCGCGGGAGATGTTCAAGATACCCTTGTAGACGCTAATGCGACCCCTGTTATAGACGTCGATTTTGGTACAACAGATGGCACAGTAGGGAGTAACCTACTTGGCGGGTTCGGTAGCTTTGTAATCAACTCTGCAGGGGTTTATACCTATACGCTAGATAACACCTCTACAGACGTTCAAGGCCTCAAAGGTGGCGAATCGATCATCGACGTATTTACTTACACGATTCAAGATGGCGATGGTAGTACTGATTCGGCCAATATAAGCGTCACTATCAACGGCGTAGAAGACGCGACCCCCATCATCACTCTGGCTGACGCCAACGGTATGGAGGCCGGCCAACAATCGGTGATCGAAGCCTCGGGTGACAGCGCTAGTGGTACGCTCACCGTAACAGCATCAGCAGGCGTGAAAACCCTAACCATAGGCGGTCAAGATGTACGCAATGCTACCGCGGTACCGGTCACCATAACAGGCAGTGACGGTGCGCTGGAGGTAACAAGTTATAGCTCTGGCACGGGCATCATTGAATATACCTATAACGAAGATCAAACTTCTGATGACCACAGCACCGGGCCGGTTACTGATCAATTTTTTATTGCCTTGATCGATAATGAAGATGACGGTGCCAGCGATATACTTACAATCACTATCAATGACACAGACGCGACTGCCTTTCCTGACAGTGAGAGCGTAATGGAAGACGCAGTGATCAACGTCATCACAGGTAACGTTTTCGATAATGACACCGGCGCAGATTCAAGAACGCTGACGCAGTTCACTTTCTCCGGTGCGTCTCAAACACTAGGTGCATTGGTACCAACTCTTTATGGTGAATTTACTTTAAGTTCGGGCGGTAACTTCACGTATACACTCGATAATAGTGACCTAGACACGAATCTCTTGAACACCGGTGACATGGTTACCGAGATTTTCTCATACACACTTACCGACCTCGACGGCGACACATCGTCGTCAACACTCTCTATTACGATTAACGGTGTTGATGACGTTTAGACAAAGGCTTGAGCAAGCTTGAGATGATAGATCGCCCGACTAATCGCATTAGCGCAGATCGCGCTATAAAGCCCTCACGGATCACTATTTAGAATCGATGAACGAAAAACGCGCGGCTCAGTCAAAGTCTTCAAAACTCTTAGATCAAGCGCTCCAAGAACAAGACTTTAAGGGAGCGCTTGAGCTGAGCGAATCAATGTTAGTCGGTAATGAAGACGACCAAACCTTAATGGCGATCAAAGGGTGGTGCCTACATAAAACCGGTGACCATAAACTAGCGCAAGAGTGGCTTGTTAAGGCGTTTAATCGTGCCCCTAAGGAGCATTATGCCGCTTCTATGCTGATGTCGTATTACATGGAACGTGCCGATTACCGCCAAGAAGTTACCTTAGCTCAATACTGTGTTGGGGTGCATTCTCAGGACCGCATGATGTGGCACCGCCTGGGTACGGCTCAGTTTATGCTCGGCGACGTAGAAAGCGCGATCATCGCTTTTCGTAGAAGTTTGCAGGTTGAGTATTCAGACAATACCTCCTTTGCAATAAGCCAGCCGTTATTATGTCAAGGCAAGTACCAAGAAGGCTTCGAACGCTACGATTATCGCTTTTCCGCCAACGCTAAACTCAATTGGCCACAAGAAGAGCAGATGCCAATGCCGCGCTGGCAAGGCGAAAGCTTAGACGGAAAATCACTATTAGTATGGACAGAGCAGGGCTTCGGTGACTGCCTCCAGTTCTCACGATTGATTACAACGCTCGCCGAGCA
>CANMNN010000008.1 GCA_947499305.1 uncultured Arenicella sp.
CTAGCTTGCTCAAGACTTACACCATTTGGGCTACCAAAGTCTTTAATACCTGATTCTTTTTCAATAAAGTCTTGGCCGTCATCTTCCCAAAAACAAATATCACAAATTTCAAAATCAGCCCCTTTCTCAAGAGTGGCATAACCACAACAAGGACACATTTCTAAACCATTACTACCTATTGCCCGTGGATACATGTGCACTTAACGCCTTTAAAACGGGCGCGCGAATAGCGCGTCCGAGTGAGCGAAGCGAATGGCAGTTTTTGAACTTGTTAGGTTTTCAATTACAGTTTGAAATTTCATATTTTAGAACACCGCGTATTTCTGACCTAAATTCTCTCAATTTAACTTCTTCACCAATTTGGTGCTCTTGCCTTGAACTGATTTTTTTGACGATTTTCTTATTGTTTTCAAGAGATATATAAGCATAAAAATCTGTGTTTTTGCTACCACCAGATCTAATTCCTGTACCGGTAGAAATCGTCTCGATCTTAGTGATTTTTCCATCTAAACAATTTCCAGTTGCCTTTGCCTGATCAAAAAAATGAGCCCATATAAGGTATATAAATACAGAAGCAATTAGAGCATATATTATGTTCGCCCGAATTCTCTCCACGATAAACCTAACAGCTTATTAGTGCGCACGCACAGTTTCCGACGCCACTATTTTCCTGAGAGCCTCTATAGTTGATTGTTTCTACTAAGTTTTTTGTCATTTCCCTATACTATTCTTAGATTTGAAAGTGAGCATGCGCTATTTCAACTATTGATTTGGAGGCTAAAGCCCTTTATTTATTGGGCATTAGCGCTCGCGCCTCGAAAACATAGGTTTCCTATTAGCAGCATGGTTTTACATCGCAGAGTATTGTAGAACGATGTCGCTAAGTCAATGAGCGCAGGTTTCACGCCGCACTCTTCATGACATTGATTTGCTCTTTTCCAGGCGGTCATATTCAATAAAAAGCCAGAGCGATTTCTCACTCTGGCATTTTATTGTCTAATAATTGAGCTTGAGTTTAGTTGCCCCAAATAACCTCGACAAACTGCGGATTATCTACGAACGGGTTGCGATTACCTTGGTAGATATTCGCGGCGTCGTTGCGATCGCGTTCTTTTTGGCTTACAGGATCTTGCTGATGCCATTGCTTCAGTAAATTGATATACCAAGTTTCGAACACCAATGTGTTAGTGCCATTAAGCACTGCATCTGAGAATTGAGTATTTGTTTCCCAACCGGCGATAATGTTTTCATATCGGGTTGCCACATAAAAAGCCGCTCGCGCTAAGTCACCTTTGAATTCGTCAACCGGCTCGAAAACCGTGCCGCTATAACCTAAGCCTGACTGCGCTGCACCTCGACGAGAGCCATTATTTGAAACGATTTCATTGGTACCAACTTCACCGTAAGGATAGCTTGAGCGATGCGAGTTTACTTGGCCGTCGGTGGCGAAAATAAAGTGCACATCTGAGTTCATTGGTTCTATCGCTCCACCGAACCAACTTCTTGGAAACGAATGCTCACGATTGTAACAGTCACCCTCAGAATTAAAACCACTGCTGCCGCATTGATCACTTATGGCGGTGTAGTTATATGAGTCAGCACCGTTTGGATTCTCAGAATATATGTCTAGGATGCTGCCATCGTTCTCGAAATACACATCCAAACTATTGGCAGCATAAAAACCCCATAACGCGCCATAGCCCTGTACCGCATGGCCCTTAATGATTTCGTGCAAAGCTGTTTTTAGCGGCAACCCAGTTAAACCATTGGTGGAAGAATAATAATCTGCCAAGTCAGGCAAGCCCGGTGTTGGATCTACCGTTTTTGTCACGTTAAAGTTGCGAGTTTCGCTACTAGCAAACTCACCGCCACGCACTAGCTCTTGGCCGTTTGCTTCAATGACATAACTACCATTACCCCAACGACAGCAAATTCCGTCGCCAAAGCTATCGGCAATTGCAAAAGTATAGTCGCCGTCTATTAGACAGAATTCTTCGGTAAAACTTTGATTGTTTTCATAGTTAGAACCGCCGCCTAATGTTTGGCCAGCTGAGGTACGCAATTGCCAACTTGTTTCGCTGCCGTAATTATCGGTATTGATGGTGACGGTTGTTTCCGTGCCTTGGCAACCCTCTGGCGCCGGCGGAACTGGGGCAGGGGTAGGCTGAAAGCTATCAACATACACGATTTCTGAGCCATCGAAACCTGATCGATCATAGAAACGTAGGCCTAGGTTTATGGTCTTAGTGCTGGTGGCGTTGTAAGTGAATCGAATTTGTTGCCACTGGTTGCGAATCGACGGGTCTGAATATCCACGAAAACCATCTGCGATTAAGCGCGCGGCGACACTTCCTTCAGTGTGATAAACCGATACCTCAAAGTTATAACTTTGGTTTGCAACAACGTCAAACTGTTGTAACAAATCTGTATTGCCTTGAGATCCAGTAGTTACCGTTACCTGCGCTGCATTCTGTCCGTCGACAACAGGACTTGTAACTTGATCTAATAGGATTCCTGAATCAATTGTGGTCCAGTCGCTTGGAGTGCCATTTGACCACGTTTCGAAGGTACCATTTTCTACTTGAGCGTTCGCACTTAGGCTAACTAGCCCAAGACTTAGGGTAAACAAGAAGGTTTTCGCATTCATATTAAGACTCTTTTTGGGATTGATAGTAGGGACACGTACTGCTTATTATGGTTTTGGACGTATTGTCTACTACGAATGTGACAATTACTATGCCAGCTGAAGCATCCCCATCATTTTATTCTGCTATAACAGACTTAGGCTAAAACCCTTTGCTCAACCATTAAAACTCAATTCGTACATTATGTTCTTCAAACTGGCCCTATCTAAATCAGTGGTTACCAATGCCATCAAAGTGTCTTTGGTTGTGGGCTCTGTATTGGTGGCCATTAATCATGGCGATGCGATAATGAATAACGAGATCAACCTTAAGCGTGCGCTAAAGATCGGCCTTAACTACCTTGTCCCTTATCTTGTGGCTAGCTACTCGGCGGTAAAAGCGCTACAGCAACAGCTTAGTAAGTAACCACTAATAATGATCGAGCGGATCGACATCCAAACTCCAGCGTACTGAGTTTGCAAGCTTTTTTGCGTCCTTATCAACTGCAATCAAATGCAACCATTGCGCTAGTGTATTGTTCAGTGCCGAACGCTGACTAGCACAGATTAGTAGTTGGGCGCGGAATTTGCCGGCCCGACGTTCCATAGGGGCAGGCACCGCGTCCATTAAGCGTACGCCATCTTGCGGCTGCATTTCATGACGCGCTTTACGTAAAAACTGAAGCGCCTGAGCCTGATGAGGTGATTCGGCTCTCAGTAGCGCGAAAAAGCCAAATGGAGGAAAGCTAGCCGCCTGGCGTTCTTGCATCAAGTCTTTGGCAAAGCCGACAAAATCATGCTGTGTGACCTTGTCGAAGAAGGGGTGTTCAGGGAAGCGCGTTTGGATGAAAACATGACCAATCTCATCGCGTCGACCTGCACGCCCTGATACTTGTAGAATTTGTTGAAACAATGCTTCGCTTGCACGAAAGTCAGTACTATAAAGCCCTTGATCGGCCTCTAAAATACCTACCATGCCAACATTCGGGAAATCATGGCCTTTGGTAATTAGCTGTGTACCGACCAATATATCGGCAGCGCCCGAGCGAGCTTGTTCTAAGACTTCGGCTAACTCGCCTTTGCGGCTGGTGCTGTCCCGATCAATTCTTAGCAAGGAATGTTCAGGAAAGCGCAATGCAATCGCATCTTCAACACGCTGTGTGCCTTCGCCAACGTCTACCATTTCAGTCGAATCACAGGAGTCACATTTAAGTTTGATTTGCCCCTCATAACCGCAATGATGGCATCGCATTCTATTAACTCTTCGATGGAGTGTTAAATTCGAATCACATCGGTGGCATTTAGCAGCTTGCTGGCAGTCTTTACAATACAAAACGGGCGCATAACCACGACGATTCAAAAACAGCATCACCTGCTTATCTTTTGCCAGTGTTGCTTTGATGGCCTCGAGCATTGCTGGGCTCAAGCCGTCGTTAGTCGGCTGCATGTTTAAATCAATCAGCTCAATTTTAGGCAAGTTAACCTTTGTCGCCCTTTCGCTTAAACGCAGCAATTGATAGCGGCCAGAATCGGCATTCATATACGATTCGAGCGATGGCGTTGCCGAGCCTAAGACAATCGGAATATCGGCTTGTTTAGCACGGTAAATAGCCACATCCCGAGCCTGATAACGCACACCATCTTGCTGCTTAAATGAACCATCGTGCTCTTCATCAACAATAATCAAACCCAAATCAGCGAATGAACTAAACACCGACGAACGAGTTCCGATTACAATTTTCGCATTGCCTTCTCTGGCATGCCACCAAGCATGGTGTCGCTCAGTATCATTTAAGGCCGAGTGCATGAGTACTACAGGCTCGCAAAATCGACGCTCAACTCGCTCCACCAATTGCGGGGTTAGTCCAATTTCAGGTACTAATAATAAAATTTGCTTACCCGTTGCTAACACAGACTCCATGGCTGAAAAATAGACTTCAGTTTTACCACTGCCTGTCACTCCATGCAGAAGTATCGATGAAAATTGATTATCGCTAATTGCGTTTCTAATTAAATTAACAGCATCACTTTGTTGCGGTGTCAGTATTAAGGCTAGCGGTTCACCTTGATCTTGTGATGGTAGCTCTCTTGTTGGCAAATAGGGCTCCGCTTCAATCTCCTCGACCCACTCCTTTTTAACCAAAGCTGTGATCGCTTGCCGCCAACCCGATGCTGTGTCTTTAAAATCGTCGGCGGACAAAAATCGCTGGCGCATAAATCGCTTGATCAAGGCGAGCTGCAAAGGCGCGCGATCAAGTTCATCAACAGGCCGACTGCGACCCTGCTCGGTTAGGGCCCAGGTTTTTTTGCTGCTCGGCATTAAGCGCGCGGCTTGCCTTAGCGCTACGGGCAATGCCGCGTCAAATACCTCACCTATAGGCGCAAGATAGTAGCGCGAGATCCATTGCAAAGACTCCCATAGTGCCGCGTCAAAAAGACTGTACGAATCAAGTATTTCAAGCGCTGGTTTGAGCTTTTCTTCGGGGAAATCACTCTCACTCTTAACCTCTAAAATCACACCAACCAATTTACGCGAGCCAAAGGGCACCTTAACGCGCGCGCCCGCCCGCGGTTCAATAGCCGGTTGGCCAGACTCAAGCGGCACTAAAAAATCAAAACTTTGACGCAATGGAACCGGCACAGCAACGCTGAGGATATGGTTTGTTCTGGCTCCGAAAATGGATAAAGTCATTGTTTATGCGGGTTTGGCGAAATTGTCGGATATAGCGAAAAAGTTACTCACATAGCCTGTGGATAACTTTGTTGATAAAACGAGCGAGTAAGCTGTAATAGTTGATAGTTATTGGCTTTGTAAAAATTGCTTAATTTTTAACCACTATTTAAAATTCAACAAAAACAATAACTTAGGACAACTCAATTGTTTCAAGAATGTTACCGTGAAAAATATTTTTTCAAAACTATTGACTTAAATAATTTGTGTATAAGTCAATTTTGCTAGTTCAAAGTTGGAAAAACAGACTTCTTATTTTTATCAACAAGTTAGCGATTGTTATTGAAAACATCACTCAAGAAACAACTTGGCTGAACAACAAAGAACTGGAACATTAGCCATAGTTTTCATGTGGAAGTATACGGCAGATTTATCGCAACGACAGCAGCACAAGTGATCAGCTACGTTTAAAGAGATTTTATGCTGCACGTGCAAGAAAAAACAAGGCGGTTCATGGTGCTATTTACACCTCGTTTTTTGCGCTACACTTGCTCGCATTCTTAGTACTACACGTTTCAATTTAATAGAGTCACCAATGGGCAAAAAACTTACCGCTAAAACCGCTGATAAATACGTACTATACCAACGCGCTGTTCAATCAGCTGAGCAAGACGTAGACTTCTTAGTGGATACCTATAAAAGCGTTCGCGGCAAAAAGCCAAAGCACCTTCGTGAAGATTTTTGTGGCACTTGTCTGTTGTCTGGTCATTGGGCATCACTCGGTAAAAGTTACACGACCGAATCATACGACATCGACCCAGAACCGTTAGCGTGGGGTTTAAAACACAACTTAGAACCCCTTGGTGAAGCAGGCAAACGGGTTGTTCAGTATGAAGAAGATGCGCGTAACCCAAGCCGGCGAGCGCCGGATGTTCGATGCGCACAAAATTTCTCGTATTGGATATTTAAAAAGCGCACCGAAATGCTCGACTACTTCCGCCGAGTATACGCTGACCTCGCTGAGGACGGGATCTTCGTTTGTGATTTGCATGGTGGCCCAGAAAGCATTCAAGAGCTCGAAGAAGAGACTGAAATGGATGATGAAAGTTTCACCTATGTGTGGGACCAAGACTCAATAAACCCAATCACCGGCGAAGCGAGGCTACATATTCATTTTAGGTTCCCTGATGGTACCGAGATGACTGACGCATTTACCTATGAGTGGCGCTTGTGGGGCTTACCTGAATTGCGTGACTTACTCATAGAAGCTGGCTTTAAAACAGCCGACTGTTATTGGGAAGGCACCGACGAAGACGGAGAAAGCGGTGATGGTATTTTCAGTAAAACGGAAGAGGGCGAGGCTTGTTTGTCCTACGTTGCCTATCTTGTAGCTACCAAATAGCGCGTTGCCCAAACCAATGTTTAAACTGTTTGTTCTACTTGTTGTCGTCGCGATTGTAATTGTTGCTCGAAAAGCCAAACCGGCTGAAGAAAAAAGTGGCCAGGGTTTTGTGGGGCTGGTAGATGCAAGCTATCAGCCAGAGTTTTTAAAGGTTGCTAGCTATAATATTCAAACTGGCAAAAGCGACAAAGGCGAGCGTGACCTAATGGCGAGCGCCAGGGTGATCAGCAAGGCCGACTTAGTCGGCGTGCAAGAGGTCTACGGTGTTGGCTTTGACGGCTTACTTAACCCTAACCAGGCTGAACGGTTAGCCTATCACGGCAAATTTTCATGGCTTTTCAGCGCTACGCGCATGCGCTGGTTTCGCGAACATCGCGGCAATGCCATTCTCAGCAAACTGGCGGTAAATGATTGGCGAGTAGAAATGCTGCCCGACACATCTGGAAAGAGTTTTCGTAACATGACGATTGCCGAAGTCAGCTGGCAAGATAGAAAATTTCACTTTATCAACACTCATCTGCATACACGCGGCGGAAGAGAAGACCAACTTGAAATCGTACTACAAGAGTTTGCAAAGTATCCGACGGCGATTCTATTAGGCGACTTTAACAGCCGTGCCAACACTAAAGCCTTAAGCAACGCGCTCAAGAATATTGAGATAGTCGATGCCGTTGCTGTTGCTGGCTTAGATATTGAAAATCCTGACCGAATCGATTGGATTCTAACCAAGGGCTTCAAGGTTGAAGGCGGCGAAATGCTAGAAAAAGGTGTGTCAGACCACCCGTATTATCAGGTTAATTTGAGCTACGCTTCCAAATGACAATTTTTGTTATTAAATTAACATTTACTTGCAAATAGTCAGCTTCACGGCAAGAATGTTGCTGGTCACGGGGGATGATGGGCGCAAGTAGAGGATATTGTTACGCCAATTTGCTCACTTGTTCAAATCTCGAGACACGCTATACGCTTGCTTTACATACGCATACAGCAAGCAAAACTAATCATGCAGTACATTCGATTACCTCAATCGAATGATAATTTCAGGAGCAATAATATGTTAAAAGAATTCAAAGAATTTGCCATGAAAGGCAACTTCGTCGATATGGCGGTTGGTATCGTTATCGGCGCGGCCTTCAGCACTATCGTAAAATCATTTGTTGACGACATCATCATGCCGGTCGTTGGCGTGCTCACCGGCGGCGTTGATTTCAGCAACATGTTCGCGGTAATCAAAGGTGGCGAAGGCGTAACGTTTGCAACACTAGAAGCAGCCAAAGAAGCCGGCGCGGTCACAATCAACTACGGTTTGTTCATAAACGCTATGGTGACATTTGTGATCGTTGCATTCGCTTTGTTTATGGTTATCAAAGGAATGAACGCTGCGAAAAAAGCCGAAGAAGAAGCACCAGCGGCTCCGGCTGAACCGTCAGACGAAGCCAAACTACTTGCAGAAATTAGAGATGCTTTAGCCAAGTAGGCGTTAACAAGCATTACCCAGAAAGGCTGCGTCAAACGACGCGGCCTTTTTTTATAGCGATTAAGACCTATCTATTAGCCAAACCATCATGAGCCATCAAGGTACCAATTTGATTCGTTTCTAGAAATTGAATACCACGGTTTGCCATTTCAATCGCTGAATTAACGTCGTCCAAGTTATACAAAGCCCACTGCCAGCATCCTTTCCAAACATCGCGGTCATCCCTTGGGAAACTATCCGTATCGCAAAACAAGAAGTCGGGTTTAAGGTCAATAGAAGTTAAACGATTCTCCTCATTCCATGCTGGCAAAACCCAGCCGGTGCGCATTGATGAGATTTTTCGGGTGTATTCAATCACCTCGTGATTAAACGAGATAATCACACATTGAGATTCGGTGTCAGTACTCAAAATCCGTTTATGTACTTCATCCATCAAGACTGGGATGCCCAAGCGGTCAATCGACTCTTGCTTAATCTCTACAAAGGTTGTGACATCGTCATTCCGAGCCATCCATTTGCAGTACTTTTTAAAGGAGGTAAAACGGTTGTCGCTAAACTCATCTTCGAATCGCTGCGGGTAAGTGGCATGCATCGCTTTGACTTGCTTGGCTTTTGTATCCCGAATATCCAAGTCAATGCCACTCATGCGCTTAAGGCTGGTATCGTGATGCAATATAGGAACTCGGTCACTACTGAGCTGTAAATCAAGCTCCATATATCGCGCACCATGTTGATACGCCGCCTCAAACGCCAATAAAGTGTTCTCTGGATAACGGCCAGAATAACCTCGATGCGCCACCAATACTGGCGGCGGAGCGGTTAGCATTGCTTGCTTTGTCATAACTACCTTCCCCCCAAGAGCTCTATTTTACTTACCAACAAAATCATTTATAGCATTAAGCCGTTGATTCTTGGTGTGCGTGATATCCTCACTCTAACATTAAACCTGCAAATGCATCTAGCCACACTCACTTTGACTTCCTCCGAAACCAATCCAGACCAAGCCTACGCAAACCTCTCACCAGACGAGGTTTTAAATAGCATAGAACAGTTTGATTACAATTGTGATGGCAGGCTACTCGCGCTTAATAGCTATGAAAATCGGGTCTACCGCGTAGGCCTTGATGATGGCTCAAGCATTGTTGCGAAATTCTACCGTCCACAGCGCTGGAGCAATGACGCGATTCTGGAAGAGCATACGCTAACCCTCGAACTTGCCGACCTTGAAATACCCGTGGTGGCGCCCTTGACGGTTTCTGGAAAAACCCTTCTAGAAACAGAGCATTTTAGAATTGCATTGTTTGAAAACCGAGGTGGTCGCGCTCCTGATTTAGAAGACTTTGACCAGCTCGAGCAAATGGGCCGGTTCATGGGCCGCATACATCAAGTAGGCAAAGCTAAAGTGTTTGAATACAGGCCGAGCCTAACAATTCAAACCTTTGGTTATGACGCCCGAGACTTTGTACTAAGCAACAACTTTATACCACCTGAACTAGTCGATGCTTACCAATCTCTCACTCAACAGCTTTTACTTGAAGCTGAGCAATGCTATGAGCGAGCAGGCGATGTAAGCTTAATACGCTGCCATGGCGACTGTCACCCGAGCAACGTGTTATGGACCGACGACGGGCCGCATATTGTCGATTTTGACGACGCGCGAATGGCACCCGCCGTGCAGGATCTCTGGATGTTTCTAGCGGGTGATAGAGCCGACCGAACCGCTGGCCTCGACGCGGTACTCAGTGGATACACCGAGTTTTGTGATTTCGATGCGCGCGAGCTGCACCTTATTGAGGCCTTACGCACACTAAGGTTAATCCACTATTACGGCTGGCTTGCCAAACGCTGGAACGACCCAGCGTTTAAAATTGCCTTCCCGTGGTTTAATACGCAGCGATGTTGGGAAGACCACATTCTGAGCTTACGTGAGCAAGCAGCCTTACTTCACGAAGCACCCTTAAGCTGGTTCGGCTAATTTACACCAGCTATTTAGTTGACTCGATAAAGTTCTAACTGACTACGCTGATCATCTGAGCGAATGTCCTTATAAGCTCGCCCCATAAAATCGAACACACCGCCCGTTGACGGGTCTACAAAACCACCAAACCAGAGTGCTTCTTTTGGCAGTTGAATCGGAGCTTTTACAGAATAGACTAAATCGATTCCTGAACGTAGCGACTCAGCATGCACAACACAAAGAACTTGCTCAACTGCGCAGCCTGCGTTCGCATCGACAAGCCAATCGCTCAACGCTTTGGCTTGTGTTCGCTGACTGTCGCTTATGCGAGTTACCCAAAAACGCTGCCTGCCTGAACGACGCAGCGCAGTTTGACCGACTACCACATTATCAAATGCGCTCTGAGCACTGCTACTGGTAATTGAGGGGCCACTTAGGCTTCTAAATAAGATAAATAAGAACCCCAAAACCAGCGCCAATAACATTGCGCGAATTGTGCCCCATAAAACCCTACGTTTATCCATAAAGCTAGTTGATTAACGATGCGCTTTGGTTTTCAAAATAAGCGCCGACCATTGAACTGTATTTGAGTCAGGGTCCACTTGATCAAAGCTAATGTTTTGTTCGAGGCTAGTTTCTTGTTGCGGAGCAACGTCGATAGGAGTGCTGCGCTCCACACGCTGAATTTCAGAGCACTCATCACCACGACAGTCTTGCGCGATCACCGCGAAGTCTATTCTGCTTAAGGTTCCTTTCGCAGCATTATTCTGAACACATAGCTTGAAATCAAAGTTAGTGCGATAGCTGTACTCAGCGCTAAGCCCGCAGACCTTAACATTCTCCAAGTTAACCAAGTTCGAAATCTGTCGCTTGTCATAGCCATCAAACCAGAAGGCAACAAGACAAAGTACAACAGCGATAACGCTAATGCGAATTTTGCGCGGCTTGTCAAAGCCAGAGGCATAGAGCACCCAAATAATAAACAGAAACAATAAAATAATGATCACTCGGATCATTGTCGACCTCCACTAGTCTTAAGCCTTCACAATAATCTTAAACCTTCTAACGCCCTGAGCGTTCAAAACCCGAAGCAGGTTGAATTTGCCCTAACAACAAATTCACTAGCATGATAGCACCTCATGACATACCATCGTCACAGCCCTACTAAAAAGCATAAGCCATAAGCAGCAAATTTATGAGCATAGAAAAACTAAATCACAAATCGATACTCAAAGCGATGTTTAAAGATCGCCTAATATCTGCTGGCGAAGCTAAGCGAATCGACGCTAACCTCGCCAATGATATCACTGGTTTAGTTCACCCCTTAGTAGGGATAGCCCGCAGCTTGCCAGAGCACGTTGAAACTGGTCAAAAAATTCTTTTAGAGCCTTTGTGCGAATGGTTTGCCGAACAATTAGGCGTAGTCTATTTTAATATCGATCCGTTAAAAATTGATATTGGCTCAGTCACAAAAGTGATCGCTTCAGACTACGCAAAACGCCACGGTTTTTTGTCCGTCAAAGCCACTCCTGAACGCGTCACACTAGCGGTTAAGAACCCGCTAGACCTATCTTGGAAAGATAATTTAGAAAATTTGCTGCGGCGAGAAATCGAGGTGGTTTTCGCCAACCCCCTCGAGATCGATCGTTACGTCAGTGAGTTTTATACCTTAGCTAAGTCAATCAGCAAATCTAAGGTTAATGACGATCGTGCCAGCAGTAGCCTGCAGCAGAACCTCGAACAATTGGTTGACCTTGGTCGTACGGGCCAGCTCGATGCGGAAGACCATCATATAGTTCAACTGGTAGATTGGCTATTGCAATATGCTTTTGAGCAGCGCGCCAGTGATATTCATTTAGAGCCACGAAAAGAACGTGGCGAAGTGCGTTTTCGAATCGACGGTATGTTACACAACGCCTACCAAGTTCCACCGAACGTATTGTTGGCGATAACCGGCCGCTTGAAAACACTTGCACGCATGGACATCTCTGAGAAGCGGCGCCCGTTAGACGGTCGTTTAAAAACTCGCACGCCAAACAATAAAGAGATAGAACTACGCTTATCGACCGTCCCAACCGCCATGGGCGAGAAGATGGTGATGCGAATCTTCGATCCTGAAGTATTGCAACGCTCATTTAACGAGCTGGGTTTAAGCGATCGTGAACTGGATATTTGGAACCGGCAAACGCGACACACTAACGGCATTATTTTGGTGACGGGCCCCACAGGTTCAGGCAAGACGACAACACTGTATTCAACGCTAAAGAATCTTGCCACAAGCGAAGTTAATGTGTGTACGATTGAAGACCCGATTGAAATGGTCGAGCCTTCGTTCAACCAGATACAAGTTCATTCTGCGATTGACCTTACCTTTTCAGCGGGGGTGAAATCATTGTTACGCCAAGACCCCGATATCATTATGATTGGTGAGATACGTGATCTTGAGACCGCTGAGATGGCAATTCAAGCGGCATTGACAGGCCACTTAGTGCTATCTACCTTGCATACAAATGACTCTCCTTCGGCAATAACTCGAATGCAAGAGCTCGGCGTACCTGCGTATTTGATCAATGCCACCCTCCTTGGTGTCATGGCACAGCGCTTGGTGCGAACCTTATGTAAGCACTGCAAAGCTCCTGATGTTATTGACGAGCAAGAATGGCAAGACTTCTCACAAGGTGCAGACTTTGAGCCTGAAACGCCTTGCAAACCAGTAGGGTGCTTAGAATGTCGTCAAACAGGCTTTTTAGGCCGACTAGGTCTGTACGAAATGCTGGAGATGACCAACCAATTAAAACCACTGGTCAAGCCTGATGGCGACCTGCATGCATTGCGCCAGCAAGCAAAGAAAGACGGCCTTATGACCTTGCGCCACAGCGGTGCAAAGAAAGTCTCTGAAGGTCTAACAACCATGGAAGAGGTGCTGCGGGTAACGCCGTTTGTAATGTAGTTATGCGCGACCTTATGCGGCCGTCAAGGCGACGATCGAGGCATCAAAAACCCAAGGGTGTTCGGCAAGGACGAAAACGCGGGGGGCTTATCCGCGGCGTGATTAAATGGTGCTTCAGGCTGTTTCTATTACTTTGTTTTATTTCGGCCGCCCCGATGATTGCACTGCGTTTCTACGATCCACCAAGCAGCGCCTTTATTGAGCTTAATAAGCGTAATCAAAATACCAACATAAAGCATCAATGGGTCGACTTTGACGATGTGTCTTTATATTTCCCTAATGCAGTGATCGCTGCCGAAGATCAGCAGTTTCCAAATCATTATGGCTTTGATATAAAACAGATTAAGCTGGTATTAGAAGAGCGTGAAAAGGGCGTGTCTCGAGGCGCAAGCACAATTTCACAACAAACCGTTAAGAATCTATTTTTATGGCCAGGGCGAAGCTATGTTCGTAAAGGTATTGAAGCGTGGTTAGTTGTTTGGATGGAATTGATCGTTCCTAAAAAGCGCATTCTTGAGCTATACATCAACTTTGCGCAATTTGGTAAGTCAGTGTTTGGGGTCGGCGCCGCAAGCCAGTACTATTTTAAGATCGATGCCAAAGAACTCACCCCCGAGCAATCGGCCCTTATTGCCGCGAGTTTACCAACGCCCTCTAGATCAAACCCTGCGAAACCAAGCGATTATTTAAAGGAGCGAGCGGCCTATATTATGGACCAAATGCCCCGCGTTGGTGGCCGACGGATGGTTCGCGGGCTTTAGCTAAAAACCTCAGAGCCCTTATACATTAGCTAGCGATCAAAAGGCTTAGAGTCTCAATAAGCTTCTCGAAATTTTACCGGTTTAATGCGACACTCTGCGCATGAACAGAAACTTCCCAAATAGCCGACTAAGACGCAATCGCGCGAATGATTTTTCACGAAGACTGGTCCGTGAAAACAACCTAAGTGTGAACGACTTAATCCTTCCAGTGTTCGTAATCGAAGGCGAGCAACAAACCGAAACGATCCACTCCATGCCTGGCGTAGAACGCCTAAGCATTGACTTACTGGTGAAAAAAGCAAAACGCCTAGCGAAGCTTGGCGTGCCAGCGGTAGCGTTGTTTCCAGTTGTTGGAGAGAATAGAAAATCTCTGCTTGCCGAAGAAGCTTACAATGACGATGGCCTTGCGCAACGCGCGATGCGGGCACTCAAAGAAGCTGTGCCAGAGCTCGGTATTATTTCCGATGTGGCTCTCGATCCATTTACCATTCATGGTCAAGACGGCCTACTGAACGACGATGGCTATGTCATGAACGACGCGACGATCGAAGTACTTGTAAAACAAGCCGTTTCTCAAGCTCGAGCTGGCGCCGATATCGTGGCACCATCAGACATGATGGACGGGCGTATAGCCGCCATTCGTGCAGCACTTGAAGCCGAAAAATTACACAACACGCAAATACTGGCCTACTCAGCTAAATATGCTTCGGCCTTTTACGGCCCCTTCCGCGATGCCGTTGGCTCTGCGGGAAACCTTAAAGGGGGCGATAAATATACCTATCAAATGGACCCCGCTAATTCAGACGAAGCCATACACGAGGTCGCTATGGATATCGATGAAGGCGCAGATTATGTGATGGTCAAGCCCGGCATGCCATACCTAGACATTGTTCGCCAAACCAAAGATACATTCAAAATGCCAACCTTCGCTTACCAGGTAAGCGGTGAGTATTCCATGTTAAAAGCGGCGTCACAAAATGGCTGGCTCGATGAAAAGTCAGTAGTGCTTGAAACCTTAACCAGTTTTAAGCGAGCGGGAGCCGACGCTATTTTGACTTACTATGCCGAAAATGTGGCCGAGTGGCTCAATAAGAGTTCGACCTAAGACGCTCAAACACACAAGCATCAAGCAAGGAGAAACAATATGAGCTTACGATTTTTACACACCATGGTTAGGGTAGGCGACCTAGAAGCCGCTTTAGATTTTTTCTGTGACAAACTAGGGCTCGTTCAAACTAAGCGTTACGACAGTGACGAAGGTAGGTTTTCACTGATTTATCTAGCAGCTCCGTATGATTTAGATCGCGCTAAGGCCGAGCGAGCACCCGAACTAGAACTGACCTACAATTGGGACGAAAAAGGCTACACCGGTGGCCGAAATTTTGGTCATCTCGCTTACGAAGTCGACGACATCTATGCTGCCTGCCAACGACTTATGGACAAAGGCGTGCTCATCAATCGACCGCCAGCGGATGGTCATATGGCGTTTATAATTTCGCCAGATGGCATATCGATTGAACTATTGCAAAAAGGCGATAGCTTAGCGCCACAGGAACCATGGGCATCAATGCCTAAGACGGGTAGTTGGTAGTCAATAACCCGCCGTATCTCGAGTTAATCATCAAATTACTCTAATTTAGTTTTGTTATAATGTTTTTAATCATAGAAGAAAGAAAAAAGGAACATTATGAAAACCAAAAAAGAAATAGTTGAAAATTGGTTGCCGCGCTACACCGGCATGGAGTTAGACGGCTTTGGTAAATATATTTTACTCACCAACTTCTCGAATTATCTAAATATATTCGCCGAACTCTCTGGCGTTGAGGTTGTTGGCCTAGATAGGTCAATGCCGTGCGCCACAGCTAACGGCATTACCATGATTAACTTTGGTATGGGCTCACCGAACACGGCGACGATTTGTGACCTACTAAGCGCCATTAAGCCTGAGGCCGTTCTATTCTTAGGTAAGTGCGGAGGCTTAAAAAAGAAAAATTCGGTTGGTGATTTAATACTGCCAATCGCGGCGATTCGTGGCGAAGGAACCAGCGACGATTACATGCCGCCTGAAGTACCAGCGTTACCGGCGTTCGAATTACAAAAAGCGATCAGCACCACGATTCGTGATCACGGCAAGGACTACTGGACCGGAACGGTTTACACCACTAACCGACGCGTTTGGGAACACCATGATAAGTTCAAACGCTATTTGAAGCGCACTCGCGCGATGGCAATTGACATGGAAACCGCGACGCTATTTTCGGCCGCATTTAAGAATAACTTTTCAGCCGGTGCGTTGCTGCTGGTAAGCGATGTGCCGATGACACCTGACGGTGTAAAAACAGACGCCAGTGATGCAGTAGCAACGTCAAATCACGCAGAGATGCACGTTGACTTGGGCATTGCCAGCCTTGAGCAACTAATTAATAAGTCGCTAACCGTTAAGCACTTACAATTCTAGCAAACATCCATAGGGTTAGAAGGAATCTGAATTGGCACGAAATATTGAAATCAAAGCCCACGCAAATAGCTTTAAACGGCAGCTCGCTGCCGGCGAGGAGCTAAGCGATCAACCTCTTGCCACTTTAATTCAAGAGGACACGTTTTTTAATGTGCCCGATGGCCGGTTAAAGTTAAGAGAGTTTCCCGATTCTCCGGCGATGCTGATCTTCTATAATCGTATCGACACGCAAGGCCCAAAACTGTCTGACTACCACATTACTGAAACCAATGATGGCGCCGGTTTGAAATCGGTTCTCACAAAAGCCTATGGCATTAGAGCGATAGTCAAAAAAGAGCGCTCACTGTATATGTCAGGTCGGACACGCTTGCATTTTGATCAAGTTGAAAACTTAGGCGAGTTCATTGAGCTTGAAGTGGTATTGAGCAACGATGACAGCATAGAAGGTGGCGAAGCCGAAGCCCAAGATTTGATGTCGAAACTGAACATTCAAGCCCAAGATTTAATTGACGTTGCATACGTAGACTTGCTCGAGCAAGTCTAGAGTTAGTACTAAACGCATCTGATGCCTAGGACCAAAAATGGTGTATGTTGTTGCTGCGAACGCGAGACCTCATTGACCTTTCACCACTTGATCCCACGTAAGGTACATAGGCGCGCACATTTTAAAAAGCACTATAGTAAAGAGCAATTACAGGCAGGCATTATGGTTTGCAGAACCTGCCATAGCGGTATTCACAAGCGTTTTGATGAAATGAGCTTGGCAAAAGAACTCAACAGCCTAGCGGAACTAAAGCGTAACAAAGAACTCAATCGTTTTTTCGACTGGGTTACTAAACAGAAAATCAGTTAGATAAGATAAAAACAGACGTTCAACATGATCGAATTCATACAACAATGGGTTAATAAGATTCCCAACATCGGTGGCTATGAAACCCTCGCGACCAGCGCCGCAGCCATGCTGGCAATTGTGATGGTCGCGACCGTCTCATTCTACGTGGTCAAGTATGGGTTAATACGCTTAATCGATAAGCTGATTTCCAAAACGCGTTCGAACCTCGACGACATACTTATCAAACACAAAGTGTTTAGCCGCATAGCCTACCTAGTGCCCGCTTACTTGATCTACACGTTAGCACCTGAAGCATTGAAATCCTACCCGCTGGCGAGCAATGCGGTCGTTGTGCTAGCGGCCATTTATATGGTCATTATGGTAGCGCTTATTGTTGATGCGCTGATCAATTCACTGCTAGAGATCTATCATTCGTTCTCAGTATCTAAGCGAGTGCCGATTAAGAGCTTTGCCCAAGTCGCCAAGCTAATCACCTATTTCTTTGCACTTATCGTGATCGCTAGTTTAGTCATTGGTGAGTCTCCGCTAAAACTATTTGCCGGTTTAGGCGCCATGACTGCCGTGTTGATGTTGGTATTTAAAGACCCGATTTTAGGCTTTGTAGCCGGCCTACAACTCAGCTCAAACCGCATGGTTGCTATAGGCGACTGGGTTGATATCCCACAACACGACGCGAGCGGCGACGTACTCGAAATTGCACTGACTACCGTCAAAGTGCGCAATTTCGACAACACCATTACCACTGTTCCTACACAAAGCTTGATTAATGATTCGTTCAAAAACTGGCGAGGCATGCAAGAGTCGCCAGGCAGACGTATCAAACGTTCGATAGTAATCGACGTGAACTCAATTAAGTTTTGCGATGAAGAGTCTTTAGGTCGCTATAGCAAGATCGACTACATCAAGGAGTACCTGCAAGAAAAGCAACACGAGCTGGATCATTTCAATAGCCAAAAGGGTACCCATACCGAATCTCTGGTAAACGGCAGGCGCTTAACCAACGTTGGTACCTTTCGCGCTTACGTACTCGCCTATTTAAAACACCACCCAGATATTCACCAAGGCATGACCATCATGGCACGCCAACTCGCGCCAACCGATACCGGCCTGCCTATTGAAATCTACGCTTTCAGCGCTGACAAAAATTGGGGAAACTATGAGTCAATTCAAGCGGATATATTTGACCATTTGTTTGCGGTAATTAATGAGTTTGATTTACGCACGTTCCAGCGGCCCAGCGGTATGGACTTTCGCCGCTGAAACTTAACCATGCTTTAAAGTATTGAAATCTAATGACTGATACCACAATGTTTTTGGACCCAACTTGCGAGCGCATCACGGTCTAGGAAATTAATTTTTCCGTACCCCAGTTCAATCAACCCAATCGAAACCAGCTGCTTCAATGCCTTACCCAGCGACACTCGAGTCACTCCAAGCGAATACGCCAAATCCGATTGCTTGATAATCAAACTGTTGGCGCCGCCTAGGGTATACGACATGGTCAATAAGATTTTTGCGGTTCGCTCTAATATTGGTAAGCGCCTCAGAGCATCTAGGGTCTCAAGCAGGATATGAGTACGGGTGAGCGTAGTCTTCAAAAGCGCCCGCGAAATGCTTGATTCACGCTCATAGAGTGCATCAAATTTAGGCTTCGATATTTGATAAATCTGTGACTCGCCAATTGACGATATGTCATGGGTTCTGGGCAGGTCTGTAAACAGAGTGAACTCGCCAAAGCATTCTCCTTGCCCTAATGCGGCCGCCATGACAAAGGTACCATCGATACCATTAACTCCGACATGTGCCGCTCCTGAGTGCACTATTGAAAGCCCGGGCTTGGGCTCACCACGGGTATGAATAAGTTGTCCATTAGAATACTTTACTAATATCGACAGACTTAGTAATTCTTCTGACACTCTAGGTGGTAGCAAGCCTAAGAATGGCGTTGCATCAATATCAATTAGACTCAACAAAACATGGTAAATGTATAATATTTAGCATTTATTCTCAATGTACACCGGTAAGCTTAAGTCATTATTGAATAGAATAGGTTATTGAAATGAAACCCGAACTTATCGTCATTCTTTGCATCTTCTTTGGTTTTATTGCGCTCGAAATATTGTTTACCGGCTTCTTTTCTAAGAAAAATCAAACCCGTGATGATGCGACGGTAGAAATTATCGGCACTTTGATGCTCACCATTATTACTCAACCGATTGTTCTAGTGGGGGGCTTTACTCTAGCGTCGTTCATTGCACCACAGTCAGCAGGCATGTTGGAGAGCTGGCACTTTCTAGCGGTATTTGGCTTGTTTTTAATCTTTGATGATATGAGCCAATACTGGTGGCACCGAATTTCTCACATGGTCCCCTGGTTGTACAAATTACATAGGCCCCATCACAACGCCGAATATCTCTCGATTAGAGTTGTTTACCGTAACAATATTTTCTACTACTTCTTAATGCCAGGCTTATGGTTCTCAGGTGCTCTAATTTACCTCGGGGGCGGTTGGGTATATGCTTTTTACATCGTCATTAAGATGACTGTTATTTTCGGTGCGCACAGCGACGTTCGCTGGGACGCGCCTCTATACAAAATCAAATGGCTTTCGCCAATAATGTGGGTAATCGAGCGCACCATCTCTACACCGGCGACTCACAGCGCACACCACGGTAAACATGCTAGCGACGGCGTCACAAATTACAAAGGTAACTTTGGCAACCTATTGTTCTTTTGGGACGTATTGTTCGGCACCGCAAAAATAACGCGCCGATACCCTGAAGAAATGGGCGTCGAGAACCTACCTGAAACAACTGCGGCGGAGCAGCTTATTTGGCCGTTGGTTAATGTAACGCCAATGCCTGTTGCGAAAACCGAAGACTAAACCCCAGAAGACTAAATCTCTGAAGATTTAATCCCTTAAGACTTAACCCCTAAAGAATTCGCCCACTCAGCTCTCGCAACAATATAGACGGCCAGCGTTTAGGCCGCCGACGCTCGCTCTTGTTGGCGCTGATAGTACTGGCCAAAACGATTATTGATAAAATCATCAAACAAAACGTCTTCTTGTTTGATGAAACCGCGCTGAGGCAGCTTACCTTCGGCCATCAAATCCAGCACGCCACAAATACCGGCGGCTGTGGTAATTTGGATGGCACTCCAGAGTCGACCGTTAATGGTTTCACTATATACTTTATTGGCGTACGTCTCTTGAACCAGCTGGCCATTCTTCATACCGCTAACGCTGATAAAAACTAACACAACATCTTGATATGTGAGCGGTAGGGAGTTCTCAAAAATTTCTTTTAGTAAGGGGCGGTTATCCATCAAACGAAGGTCTTGAAGCAACATCTTCATGATGTCTCTATGACCAGGATAGCGCACCGTGCGGTAATTAAGATTACGCACTTTGCCGTCTAGCGTATCGCATAATGTCCCTAAGCCTCCAGAGGTATTAAATGCCTCGTATACAACACCGTCTAATGAGAAACTCTCGAGTTCTTCAAGCGGCGGAACTTGCATTAGCTCGCCTTCAACAATGGCTTCGCAGGGATTACAGTACTCGTTAATCAAGCCATCTGTAGACCAAGTTAGATTGTACTTAAGACCATTGGACGGATACTTTGGCAATGCCCCAACGCGCATATGAACGTTATGGAGTTCGTCAAATTGCTTGGCTAAATCATAAGCCGCAATTGTAATAAAACCGGGTGCTAATCCGCATTGTGGCATCAAGGCGCCTTTCGCGTCTTTCGCTAACTCTTTAACTAAATTCGTGCAAGCTACATCTTCTGTCAGATCAAAGTAATGCACACCAGCCGCTGCAGCCGCTTGAGCTACATACTTCGTGATGTCAAAAGGGCAAGCGCTCAAAGCGGCAAATTTACCTTCCAAAGCTGCATCAAGCGCCGCTTTGTCGGTAACATCTAAACGCAAGGTACTTAAATTTTTATGCTGGCCTAATCTCGCTAAGTTTTCCTCACTCATGTCAGCTACCGTAAGATGATAGTCGCCACAACTAGTAAGTAATTCGGTAATAATCGCGCCGATTTTGCCCGACCCTAATAGCAGTACATTCTTCATGCTTCACTCTCTTCTAAATCTTGTATTGGTGATTAACCACTCAAGCTTATTTGCCTTATCGAAGTATTTGTAGAGCCTAAATGTCCATATTGATATATTAATTTAGTCAAAATGACGGTATTTAATGCATAATGACCCATTCAAGTGAAAAATAGCCAGTCTAGCTCTCTTATCCGATGAACCGTCATTCTAATCAAGCGAAAATCACCTTCGCATTACTAGTCTGTGGCACCGTACTTGGCCTCGCCGGTATCGATTTAGTATTGCCTGCGATTCCTAGTTTGCCAAACAGTATTGTTGGCACGCTAGAAAACGCACAATTGGTGCTGGCCACCTTTGCTGCCGGCACCGCGATAGGCTTATTAGTGTTTGGAGAACTGGGAGCGCGCTTCAAACAAGGCAGTTTATTAGTTGCCGCTTTATTGCTCTACGCCTTACTCTCATATTTGGCCACTCAAGTTAATTCAATCCAACAGCTGATCTGGGTTCGCTTCTTTCAGGGCTTTGCCTCATCGGCACCCGCGGTGTTTGCGCCTGGAATGATCCGCGCTATGTTTAGTCAACGCGGCGCCCTAAAGGCTATTGGCGCTATGGGAAGTATCGAATCTTTAACGCCCGCATTTGCACCTGTGGTAGGCGCATGGCTACTCAGCTTTTCGGATTGGCGCGCATCATTCTACTTGACCTCGGCTCTAGCAACGGCACTGGGTCTCGGCGTTCTGTTTTTCGGACGTGGTTTAATTAATAAACATTCGACGCTCGAACCCGATAGTGAACGGTCCCAAGAGAGCTACCGGTCCTTATTTTCGAATCGTGAATTTATGCGTCAGGGTTTAAGCCATGCGTGCACGCTTGGTGGCTTATTGGTGTTCGTATTTGGCGCGCCTACAGTGATTACCATGAGCATGAACTCCGAGCTATCTAGCTTTGTGGTAATGCAAATAATCGGTATTAGCTTATTTATTATCAGCGCCAACTTAAGTGACCGACTTGTCGCACGTTTTGGTAGTGAGGCAATGATTCTATTCGGCTCCTCACTCACGGCGTTAGGCTGCTTATTGATATTACTCTTTTCAATAGTCGGCGACGGTGATCCAAAGTGGTTATGGTTACTGTTTGCTCCGGTCAATCTTGGCTTGGGTTTGCGTGGCCCACCAGGTTTTTACCAAGCGGTTGTTGCTGCTGGCGATAATGACTCACGAGGCGCAGCGCTGCTCATTCTATTTATCTTAGGGTTCGCAGCAATTGGCACCGCAGTCGTATCACCTTTTATCAGCCAAGGATTAATCGTACTCGGCATCGCTGCCTCAACAGTCGCATGCAGCTCAGTACTCATTCTACTGATTTTAAAAGCACCTCATCACGAGCAGGACCAAACAGCATGATTAT
Source organism: uncultured Arenicella sp. (assembly GCA_947499305.1). GTDB lineage: Bacteria > Pseudomonadota > Gammaproteobacteria > Arenicellales > Arenicellaceae > Arenicella. The sequence goes on from CANMNN010000008.1 coordinate 22,625, forward strand.
CGACGGAAAAGACAAACAACTCATCGCCTTGCTCAGCACCAACTCGCGGGAAAGTACCGCCAACTTAGCACGCCTGCTAGGCATGTCACGCACGACGGTTACTAGCCGAATCGAGCGCTTAGAAAAACGCGGCATCATCACTGGTTACACAGTGCAATTCAGCGAAGACTATGAACGAGGTCGAATTCAGGCTCAGGTGATGATCAGCTCAGACCCAAAATCGTCCGCGCACATAGTACGATCACTTAAAGACATTTCAGCTGTACGCGCTTTGCACGCAGTTAATGGCATCTACGAAATGCTGGCAATTATCAGCGCCGAATCCACCCAGCATTTAGATCAAGTCTTAGACCAAATCGGTAATATCAAAGGGATTAGCAAAACCACGTCGTCGATTATATTGTCCACTAAATTTTCTCGATAAAGCTGATGACTGGATTACACCAATTTCCAATCCAAGCACGTTGGTTTTTATTGCTGTGGTTTGTGCCTCAATTTTATGACCCCAGCCAGCTCTTGGTTGATCTCTACTTAGCTGATAAATTCTTTCCAGAATCACTCTATAGCGATGAGTCTTACCTAATACCAGAATACTTTTTCAACTTCTCCTATCGTTTTTATAACGCGACGCGCATTCTTCTTGTGCTAGCGTTTTGTTTTCTAATAACCGGTACCTCAGTGCGCCCGTTTTTAAGACCGTTTGAATCTAGACTCTTAGTCCCCGGCATAGAAGTGACGGCATTTACCTATTTTGCTTCAGGCGCTTTGGTCTATCTTTGCTTCTTTCCATTGTCATTTTTAACACCAAACTTTGTTCAATTCTGGCTAATTGAATTACCAGACATAATCCATCGAGTAAATGGCGAACTAAAGTTCTGGCCTAACTTTCTATCGCTCGTAAGCCTGAGCGTGCTCGCGCCCATCACCGAAGAATTCATATTTCGTGGAGTTTTGCTGCAACGCTGGGGCTCTAAGTACAATAGTGAAATCGCAATACTTTTGAGCTCAGCAGTCTTTGCTTCATTACACACTGATCCATTCGGTGCATTTATTTTTGCTTTGTTAATGTGTTTATTGACTGTTCGCTCGGGCAGTCTCATTTTGCCTATACTTTGTCATTCGCTCTACAACGGCAGCATCTGGATACTAGAGCTATTATTCGAAATAGCGACCCCTGAGGCGCCGCGCTATAGCATGGCCGATTTTCACAACGAATGGCCTTGGGCAATACTATTCTGCACCATTTCAGCTTGCTGGGCTTTAAGGCTAAAGGGCTTGCTTCCCGCCTTTTCTAACTGGAAAATTCCAGTGCTTTACACCCAGAACAAGTGAAATCGGGGCAGGTTGATAAAATATTATTACGCAAATATGCCAACGCTTAAGGTAAAATCTCATATATGAACTTTATCAAAAAATTAGAAAATGCGTGGGCAAGCAGTGATTCATTGCTGTGTGTCGGTCTTGATCCAAACTGGCAAAAAATACCCGAGCATTTAAAAACCCTGCCTGAACCAATCTTTGAGTTTTGCAAAGCAATTGTCGATGCCACACATGATTTGGTATGCGCTTATAAGCCACAAATCGCCTATTTCGCTGGCTTACAAGCCGAAGATCAGCTTGAAAAAACGTTGAATTACATTCGAGAAACATACCCGCACATCCCGATAATTCTGGACTCAAAGCGCGGAGATATCGGCAGCACAGCGGAAATGTACGCCGTTGAGGCCTTTGATCGCTATCAGGCTGACGCGGTAACCGTGAACCCTTATATGGGGCAGGACTCAGCTCAACCATTTCTTGATCGCGCTGACAAAGGCACTATTTTGCTATGTCGCACGTCAAACCCGGGAGCCGGCGATATTCAAGACCTCGAGATTGATGGCCAACCAATCTATGAAAAAGTCGCAAGCATGATTACGCAGACCTGGAACAGCAATAACAATTGTTGCTTAGTAGTAGGTGCAACCTGGCCTCAGCAAATGGCGAAACTTAGAAAGATATCAGGCAATATACCTTTTTTGGTTCCTGGTGTTGGCGCCCAAGGCGGTGATGTCGAAGCGTTGGTTAAAGCGGGCCAAACAAGTGATGGGAAAGGCTTGATGATTAACAGCTCACGAGGCGTTATCTACGCGAGCGGCGACACCAACTTTGCGATGGCGGCGCGAAAAATTGCGCTCGAAACTCGCGACCTCATCAATCTACATAGAAATAAGTAACGAATGAAAAGCCTGTCAGAATCAGTTATTAAAACACTGGCAGGCGAAGCTGCGTATGAGCGTGGTTTAGAGTATTACAATGACGGGCGCGTTGCGCCTCTAGATATCAATAACACCATTATCACAGCGCGCGTTGATGGTGACTCTAAACACTACATAGTTACCCTAAATCATACAGCCAAGGTGTTCGATGGTTCGTGCACTTGCCCAGCATCTGATAATTTTGATTTTTGTAAACATTGTGCCGCGGTTGGTCTCGCCTACTATTATCAAACCCAGACCAATCTTGAGATGGCCGATGCGAGCGCGGTCGATACCATCGATCTATATCTCAATACTTTCACCAAACCACAACTTGTTGATGAGTTATTTACTCTCATCAACGCTGACCAAAGCTTACTTGATCACTGGCAGCTGCGAGCCGAAATCGCGGGCGGTAATTTATCCAGCAAAGACCTACGTAAGCGTATTACACAGGCGATTCCCTTTAAACCTTCTGGTTTATGGCGCCCTCAAGAGGTAGCCAACTATTTTTACGAAGCGCAGCTTTCACTAAAGACACTTGAGCAAGCGATCTTAGCGCTAGATGCGCGTAATTCGATTAAACTTGTTATTTACGCAATCGAACGTCTGGAAAAGTCGCTACAGAATATCGACGACCGAGCCGAGCATCGTAGCGATCTGCAAACGCAGTTAAAGGCTTGGTTTCATAAAGTATTAGGCTCTCAAGAATGGCAGAAGAATGAGCGTGTAAACATTTTGAGCGAGCTTATTCTCGATGAAAAATACACGTATGAACTTCTTAATCTGCCTAATGGCGTTCTGGATTTAATCAGCAACAAAGAAAGTGAAGATATACTTGAGACGATCGCTAAAGCGTGGTCTAAAATGCCTCCACCGAGTGCTCAATCCAGCGATCAGCACGGCTTATATTCTCAGCTAGAAGCATTACTACTTGAAGATGCACGCTTACTGAACAACAAAAGCCGCGAGCTAGAAATACTCGCTAAAGGTGCGGTCGACACCGATCGATGCTTGAAGCTTGTCGAAAAATGCATTCTTTATAAACGCTTAGATGAAGCTCAAAAATGGCTGGAGTACGCTAGCCAAGTTCAAGCTCTACGCAGCCATGACGTTACCGCAATTGAAACTCAGCAAATTGAGCTTTGGTTGGCACAAGGCGAATACGACCAGGCACTCAAAGCGCAATGGTCAAGGTTTGAGGAAAGTGAAGACCCTAACTCGCTAAAAGAAGTTTATCAAACGGCCGAGAAGATTCATCAAGAGCGCGCTTATCTGCAAGATGGCATTCGCTATTTGAGCTCGAAAATTGAACCTAGGCAAGACACTCCGCGTAATCGACAACGAGTTGAAAACTTAATAGCAGTCTACCTCGGGCACAATATTATCGATGATGCGATCGCTTTAGCTAGCCAGCACAAGGTACACCCAAGTTCACTAATGGCAATCGTTAACGCCGCGCCGAGACAAAGCGAGAAGACCTGCACGCTGGCAGAAAGAGCGGTGAATAACTTGGTCAATTTGAACAGCAATGAGACCAATGATAGAGCCATTTGGTTTTTGCATAAACTTTACTCTAAGGTAAAAGAAAGTGACCGAGTAAAGCTTAAGAATGTGATCAACAAGGTCTATGCGAAGCCCGAAAACAAGCGTAAAACGGCCTTCGTGAAACAGCTGAAAGGGACTTTCGATTTTATCTAGCCGAAGATGCTCGTAAATACAAAAAACATCATTGTCGTTCCTGCGATAGCAGATGTAAGCCAACCAGTATTTCGTGATTTTAACCAACCTGATAACCCAATACTGGTAATTAAACTCATTACGCCAACACCATAGCCGATAATCATAGTACTCCATAGCATCCAGATTTGTGATGAATCGGCCATAAAAGCTTCAGGCAAATCGGGGTGTAAAGCCACGCTTAGTCTTAAAGAGGCGATCACCGATGTTAGTAAACTGCACGCCGCTAATGCTGAGGTGCCAACTATCCAATTGACCGACTTACTCGACGATGAGAAAACCACAATCGTGACCAGTATTGTCACTGATACTCCGCCCAAAAAGACGCCGACTAGTGACATTTGCTCAGCCGCAGCGAGGGCGTAGGTGGATTTTAGTTCTGGCATAAGTCTAAAAACAGTGTGTTTGCTAAAGAAGTAATAGAGATTAGAGCAATTTCAGCGACGAGTAAAATACTCAAAGACCAACTCACTATTCGAGGTTTTCTATAACACCATACTTGATGATTTGCTCATCTAAAAACTGCTCATCCTCAGCGGCTGATACCAAATCTCTAAACTCGAAGCCCTGAGAGCGCGCTATCGCAGCGACTCGCCCTTGATTGTTAAAGTTAAGCTTCTCAGGCTCTTCTATCTTCGCGATTGGATCGGTGTAAGCCTCGGCAGGCGAAATTATATTCCAGCCTTTGTTCTTCAACATCGAAATTAAGTCTCCTAAAAATAAAGCCGCCAGCTCATTCTCATGCAATAGAAGTACATGTTTCGGAGAGCGCCCTAGACTCTTCTTAGCGATGTTGTCGTAAAAAATGATCGCATCCCAGAGTGTACCCAAATAGAGCCTCCTCAACCGCTCGATATCAAGCGAATGACCCTCTTTATAGGCACTTCGAGCTTTTGAGTTGATATACCAATCATAATTGTCGACAGTGACATAACCAACTTTATAGTCCAATTCAGAAAATGCCGCATGAACCGCTCGACGCTTAGCTAGGCTATTACCGTGATGTAAAAAGGGAAAGCGATAAAACTTAACAACATTATCGTATTCCTTTAGCAATAAATGAGATTTGTAAAAATCACTCAAATAATCGACCGCGTCTATTTTGTTTAGAGATTGATGCGAGTGACTATGGCTAGCGAGATGAAATCCGGCGTCGGCGTACTGCTGTAATCGCTGTTTTCCATCACTGCCGATGTTGCCGGTAGTTACAAAAAAGAAAGCGCCGGGAACATCGGCATCTTTAAGGTGCTTAATGATCATGTCGGTCTTTTTCGTACCGCTGATCCAGGCACTACCCGACATTGGCGCATCGTCAAATGTAAGCGCAATCTCGCCCGCTGAGACTGGCACTGCATTCAAAGCAATAGCGATTAACAACAAGCGACCAAGGTTGTGAGTCCGTTTGAAAATTTTCATTGTCATGCTCTCTACTTAAGCTCAAATTAGATCGATCACTATATCGATAGCACACAAGCTGTACGTGTGGATTCTATGAAGTTCCTGCGAAGAAGGCTCAAAACAAAAAAGGCGCCGACCAACAGAGTCAGTCGGCGCCCTCAGACTCCCTTGCGGGATGGGGGATATAAATAAATGCCAATTAAATTTGCTTACTTACCACGCTCCTTTTCTTCAGCGTCAATTTGCTTTTGAATCTCTTCAAGCAATTTTCGCTCTTCGTCACTGAGCTGGGCTTTTTCGGCCTCAGTCATTTGCGATATTAGTTTTGGCGCGACCTTTAGCTCACCCGTCACTGGGTCAGTATACGTTTTTAGGGTCGAATCATCCTCCATTTGCGCTATAGCAACGCTTGCCGTCAGAGCTAATACAGCGGCGATGGAAGTGCTAAGAAGAGTTTTGCTTAAATGTTTAGTAGGGTTCATTTTGTAATCCTCGTTCAAAATTTACAGATCGCTAAATCACCGGCACTTAAAGTAGGGTAGAGCCTTTCAATGATTTAACGGTTTGCAGTGTAGGAGTGAAGACCTAGAGTTTCATTAAACCTAAAAACGAGGTAATTGATAATTCACCAAACTTAATTCAGTGTTATAGATTAACGGATGGAAATACACTCCGAATAGGTGACGATGGCAGGCGATTGTCAAGAAACAGATTCAAAGTCAAAAATGGTAATCTCGCGATTTGTTGCTTTTTTGTAATTGGCGCCTATGCCTTATTACATATTCAAAGCGCTAAACACATGAGATTTGTAATTTTCGCCGATTGGAATTTCAATATTATTGAGTTCAACATCGTGTTTAGTAACCGCAGTCACCTTGTCTAAATTGATGATGTATGAGCGGTGTGTGCGGATAAACCCCTCACCAAGTTCAGACTCAAACGCGCTCAAACCTTGTTTTATGATGTGTGAGCCGCCATCTAAAAATATCTGAATATAATCCTTGAGGCCCTGCACATACAGAATCTGCTCAAGTTCTACCTTGATCTGCTTACGATCTTTACGAACAAATATATGTGCTGGCTTCGCCGGTGGATTATTCGGCACTTCTAACAGAGCTCGTTTTTCTCCAACAGTTACAGCGATAAAACGTTCAATCGCTTGAAAGAAGCGAGCAAACACAATTGGCTTTAAGAGGTAATCGACAGCATCTAAATCAAAGCCGTCTACAGCGTAATCTCGATACGCTGTGGTAAAAATAACCTTTGGCTTGTGCAACAAATTCTTGTAAAAGTCAGTGCCTTTAAGCACAGGCATTTCAATGTCTAGGAACATTAAATCCACCGACTCACCTTTGAGTACTGCGCTAGCTTCAATAGCGCTAGCGCAAGACGCAACAATTTCAAAGTCATCGAGTTGAGAAAGATGCGCTTCTATTAATTCGCGAGCGAGCTCTTCATCATCAACAATAAGACAACGGTATCGGCTCATGATTTTTCTCCTTTTGGGCTCGACACACCGTGTGATATGGCTGAGTAAAGCGAAAGTCTCGCTGTATATTTATTCACTGTATCGACAATCTCAAAAACATAGCGCTCAGGATATAAGAGCTCCAACTGCTTTTTGAGGTTTTTAAGTCCGACCTTGCTCTCATCATCACCTGCTCTAGAGCCTGCGCTCAGAGGCTTTGAGTTAGTGATTACTAGTCGTATTTCCGATCCACGCGCCTGTGAGCTGTCAGTTTCCAATTTAATACTCACCTTTGCTTGGTTTAGCTCTTCTTGGGCGCTGTGCTTACAAGCGTTCTCTAGCAAGGTAAGTAAAAGCAGTGGCGCTATTTTGTGTTGCTCGGACACGCGATTATCAAACTGCACATCCAAGCGTTTACCATAACGAATTTTCTCTAATGCTATGTAGTTTTCAATCAGTGTTATTTCGGCATCAAGTGATACATATTTATCCGAACAGCGGTAGACAACGTAGTCTAATATCCCCGATAGCTTCTCAATTGCGACCGCAGTTTGATCTGATTTTTTAAGTGCTAACGCATAGATGTTATTCAACGTATTAAAAATGAAGTGCGGATTTAACTGATTCTTTAATGCATCTAATTCAGCAGTGCGCTTTTGTTCACGCAATCTCAGCAAGGACTGCTGCTTTTGATAAAAGTCATACGCCAAGATCATCATACTTGGAAATATTAGCAACGGTACCTTAGTGAGTAAAATGTAGCGCGCCGTCCAGCGGGGGTCTACGCGCTCGAGAAAGCTCATCTCTCCGTAAACACTTAGAAAACCTTTATAGCTTAAAGGGTAGCTTGGCTCTAAGTAAAAATAGCGCACAACTATTTGGATATACGAAGCGATAACAATCAATAGAAACAGAGCCAAGCAGAACTGCCAAGTCTTGCCATAATCCAATAGTTTTGGCGCCAAAATTTTAACACTGACCAAGGCCACTAAAGCTTGAAGCACAGTAATTAAGCCAACCGTTTCTATCAGCTCGCGATTGGAAACATACACCTCCCAATGTGGTCCCGCGTTTACCACAAATACCGCTAACCAAAATGCCAGCAGGCCAATGGATGCAAACATTGGCTGATTTGTTATTCGTTTAAAGATGGATTTCATGGTCGGTAGTGTCTGGCGCAGGGTCTTTGCCCTTAAGAACGGAGTTGATGCTAACAATTAACTATACAACGAAGAGTTTGAGATGGTTGTTTTTTCGACCAAGTGACGATGTAGGCATATAAACCGGCCACCTAAGTCGACCGAACCCTGAAAACATCGAGTTTCGGAATACGACGACGCAATGTCGCGTTCGGTCTACTAATAATTTGAAACTAATAAAGTCAGCTTAATCTAAGCCACCGATAAACTAAATCCACAAAAATCATCATGAAAAGAATCTTCCTTGGCGTAATCGTATTCGCTTTACTCTCTAGCACGATTGAGTTCTCCTACGCTGCTAGCTTAGATCTGAAAAAATTAGATCTCAAAAGCACAGACTTAGAAAACAAAGCCGTTCTAATCACCGGCGCGAGCAGTGGTATCGGTCGAAGCATAGCTGAAAACTTGGCTAATAGTGGCGTATTTGTATATGCGGGCGCACGTAAACAAAAAGACATTGACGAACTGAGCCAACACAAAAACATGCTCGGTATTCGACTAGACGTTACTAAGCCAAACCAAATTATGGCGGCAGTCGATATTGTTAAAAAAGAGGGGCGAGGTCTACATGGCTTGGTAAATAACGCCGGCGTATTTTTCCACTCACCGTTAATCGAGGTCAGCGAAAAGGACATGCAGTTCATGATGGACGTTAATACTTTTGGCCCTTACAGAGTTACTAAAGCGTTTGCCCCACTGATAATCGAAAGCAAGGGCCGTGTCTCTAATATAAGCTCTATTGCTGGCATCGCAGCCAGCCCTTTATTTGGGCCATACTCAATGAGCAAGTTTGCTGTCGAGGCGTTCAGCGAGTCGCTCTACTACGAGATGAAGAAGTTTGATGTTCAGGTAAGCGTTATTGAGCCAGGTAATTTCAAATCCAACATCATGAAAAATATGCAAAAGCGTTTGGCATTGATGGAGAGCGAAGATCTACCAACTCAGTATAAGGAAGAATACAAAGCCATGGCAGGATTCACGGCTGTCGACCGATCTCACCATCGCGATCCAGTCGCGGTAGCCGAAGCCGTATCCCATGCCTTGTTTTCACCTCGAGCAAAATTCCGTTATCTCGTTGCTCCAAGCCAACCAGAAGCCGACCTGACAATCCGAGCGGCAATTGCAAAAGTAGTTCAGCTAAATAGTGACCATGAGTTCAGTATCGACAATGAAACATTAGGCAAACGCCTGAGCTCAGCGCTTAAGACTAACGCAGCGAAGTAGGCTAGTCATGCATGCAAATTTTCAAACCCAGAAACCAAGTTGGCTCGAAGTGCTCTCGACCATAAAATCTCACGAGTTGAAAGCAACCTTGACTGCGTTTTTCATGGTGTTGATTTTAATGGCGTCGTACTTCGTGCTCAGACCGGTTAGAGACGCGATGGCGAGCGATTGGAGCGACACCGAGGTCAGCTTTCTTTGGAATTTACAATTCTTTGTTAGCGTTGCCATCGTTTCTATCTACGGCGCTTTGGTCTCACACATACGATTCAATTACGTAGTACCGTTGGTGTATTCAATATTTGCCGCGAGCTTTATCGCATTCTTTTTTCTAACGCCTCTATTCATAGAACCAACCTTAGTCGAGAAAGCGTTTTATATTTGGGTGAGCGTTTTCAGTTTGTTCCATTTGTCTGTCTTTTGGAGTTTGATGTCAGACACGTTTAGCAAAGAGCAGGGTAAACGCCTATTCGCCATTATCGCTGCTGGCGCTAGTGCCGGGGCGCTTATAGGCCCGATGGTACCCGCACTTTTTGCCGAACATCTTGGCCTAGATTCGCTGATGCTTGTCGCCGCTTGTGGTCTGATCTTAGTCGTGCCTTTGGTTATCTACCTAAGCCATTTAAAAACGGCTGAGCTCGGACAACGACCGTCAGATACTCAGGGCTCAGTGCAGGTGATCGGAGGTCAATGGTGGCATGGTTTTCGAGAGTTCATACGAAGCCCATACCTACTTTGGATTGGTGCATTCATCTTACTGTACGTGTTCATCGGCTCCTTTGTCTATTTCGAGCAAAAAAATCTTCTTGCTGAATTTAGCCGTCCTGAACGTGCAAAAATCTTGGCCACTATCGACTGGATAGTCAATAGCCTAACCTTCTTCATGGCGTTTTTCGTAACCAGCCGAATCGTTACAAAGCTAGGCATGCCAGCAACCTTAGCGCTCATGCCTGTGCTACTCGTCGTGGGAATGTTGGCACTCGCTTTCGCGCCATTAGTTCTTGTGATAATGGCAATACAAATTACTAGGCGCTCTGGAAACTATGCGGTGACGCGACCTGCCCGAGAAATGTTGTTTAGCCAAGTAAGCCAAGAACAGCGTTTTAAGAGCAAACCTGTTGTCGACATCGTTGTCTACCGAGGCGGAGATGCGGTTAGCGGAAGTCTATTTGCATTTTTGTCAGAAGGCCTCGGTTTGGGCCTAGCCATGATCGCCATCATTGGCGCCGCAATTAGCGGCCTATGGGCCAGTGTGGCCGTTCTTTTGGGTCGACGATACCAACTCGGTGACGAAGAGAATATTGGAGCATCTCAGCTTGATCAAAGCACAAACGTTAAACCAATCGCACAATTTTCAACAAATCAATAAAGACCAACAACTATTTAAGGTAATTATCATGCGTACATTAATCACACTAACACTCGTTATTAGCTCACTAGTCACTGCCTCTGCTTTTGCAGGAGACCACAAAAAATCAACGAGCTCTAATTCGGTCGAACACTTTATGCAGCTGTATTTAGACGGATATGAAGCCTATCTTACCGGCGGCGACAATGCTGATGCGAGCACTGTGACCAGCCATTTTTCAGAGCCGATGGTAATGATGCCACCCACGGGGCCCGCACCTATGGCTACACGTGAAAAATTCGCGCCCAACATCAAGTTCTTTATGGATAAAGTGCTAAAGGCCAATGGCGTAGTCAAACTAAAATGGGAGAAGCTTCAAATTGCTAAACTCAGCGATACACAAGCCCTTGTGAGCGGCCTAGCAAACGCACTCGATGAGAGTGGAAACACGGTTGAGCAACGCGCATCTATATATCTTCTAACAAAAACTAGTGACGGCTGGGCCGTATCGGTAAATTTACCTCACTCTCCTGCAACCATTCCGAGCTTATCTGCATCTTAGTAGGTAAGAAAGCAGTTAATTCCAAAAAGTTTAACTGCGTTAGCTAGTAAGAGAGCGTCTGAATTAGGCGCTCTCAGTAAGCTTTTGTAGGCACCTGTTTCAATAGGGATTTCCCCGATCTCTATCAGAGACAGTGCGTGCGTGGAATTCGTTTTACTTAAATTTCTAGTAAGTTAAGCAAAACGAGCGCGCATTGAGACCACCTCTTATCCGTCACGTGGAAACGACAGGTGCCTGCAAATTACTGTCAAACTTGGCCGCTGGCCTGACGATCCCCAAAGTGCCCGTCAAGATGTTCGGTACAATTAAGGGTAATAACCTGATGGTCTTCTTGATCAATTTTAGTGACCGAGGTATTCCCCCAATGCGTCGGCAGATCAACACCAACAGGTAAGGTTACGTGATTTGCAACTAAGGCACGACACATGAATCCGTGAGTAATCGCAATTACATCTGCGTCACTGTTTTTAGCGGTGCTCAAGATGCTACGCCAAGCATCGCTGACGCGCTGGTTAAATGCCCCCCAACTCTCACCGTTGGCGGGTTCATAGTCTAAAGCAAAAGGGTCAAAGTCTAGACTCGAATAAGGCTGCCCTCTCAAATCACCAAAGTTTCTTTCTCGCAGTAGCGGGGTCAAACTCACATCAAGACCCAGTGCAGTAGCGATAGGCTCTGCGGTTTGCTGAGTGCGCTTATAATCACTACATAAAATAATAGCCGCCTTTGAGTTTGCAAGCCGTTGCGCCAGTAGCTCAGCCTGCTGTTCACCATTTTTAGATAGTGGCGAACCTGGCTGTTGAAATGTGCGGCTGGCGTTGTCAACAGTTTCGCCATGGCGAACAATTATTAGTTTCATATCTTAGGTGTACTTTTGTTTAGTTAAGCAGACAACAGGTGAAGGTGCATTATTCTCGATTGACGAAAAATTGTCGCTAAAAAATTATGCTCTCTCGATTTCTTATATTCACACTCTGTGCCTTAAGTGCTTTCTCTATAGAAACCGCGCACGCTAGTAGCGTGCTAACCATTAATCTGGAAAAACGACATTCATTGGATACTGATTCTCAAGCGCAATGGTTTGTAGAGTATGCAAGTGAAAACAAGGTACGCAAAATCTATTTCAACAATAGCTCTAACTTTAGCCGAACAACACGTTGGTCGTCTGTTTCAGAAGGGTTTGAGATTGTGACAGAAGGAGAGCATGAAATTATTCAACGCAATGACGGTGCCGAATTTGATCGTATTGAATTCGAACTTACTCCCAGTTACACACATTTGCCCAAAAACCATGCACCGTTTTCACCGCTTTCAGATGGTGGCATGATTTTTAATAGTGGTCGATTTTTTGCATGCACTCAAATTTGTGATAACTCGAACGATCAATGGGACCTAACTCTTATGGTTCCGCCTAAAGAGTTCATCCTGTTAAATGGAGAGCTAATCGTACACTCTGCAAAATGGCAAGATACAAAAGATGGGCGTTCAGTCTATGTGGGTAAACAAAAGCCCGTACTTTCTTCCGGAGTATTAACTCTAGTAGATCAAGGCTTGCCAACTGAAATTCGTGAGTCCCTTCATAGCGACATTCCAAAACTGATGGAATATTTCGAAAGCAAACTGGGAAAACTACAGACTGAACAAACACCAACATTATTCGCCTCGTACTCAAACAAGCCGGGTACTTCTAGTCAGGGCGGTGTTTTACCGAATCAAATATTCATGCACTGGGACTTTGATGATCTAGAGAAGAAGGTCAAAAAACAAGAATTTTTAAATGAAACGCTGTTCTATTTTGCTCATGAAGTCGCACACTTTTTTCAAACGACAGTTGCATCTGCGATTAATGACGAAGCTTGGGTTCACGAAGGCAGCGCCGACTATTTTTCATTAAACGCGTTATCCGAACTTTACCCTGAAGCTCAAGGTTTTGCCGAAGCTAAGCAACTCGACTCAAAAAATAAATGTGAGTCTTCCCTAAACGATCGAGCGCTTAGTGAGGCGTCAGACAACGGCGATTTCAAAGCGCATTACTATTGCGGGCTGTTGATTCATCAACGCATCGCCAAAGAAATAGCAAAAGCCGATGAGCACATAACTTTAAGCATACTCTGGAAAGACTATCGACGGGAAGTTCAATCTGGTAAACCAGCAGGGCAAGAGACATTTCTAAGTATTTTGAACCATTACTCAAATGATGATTTTTCCAACAAGATTAGAGCATTCATCAATAATAGACATAGCAACCCAAGCATTGCGTTAAATCAACTAAGCAAATAACAACCACATGCGGTTTTTAGAACAGCGGCTTCTTTGGCCCTTTAGCTTGGCCCTAGCTACTCATAGTCTCTTAGCTTTGCTCTGGCCGCGGTTCGATGCCGAACACCTTATCTTGAAAAAGACCCCAAGCCTAACGATTAGACTATATAAGAACGAATCCAAAGTTGAGGAAGAGGCAATAAAAGAATCTCAAGATCAAGAAGTGCCTGAGCCAGCAAAGAATAGCGACATCGCGACCCTGCAGCCCTCTGATACAGGGCCCGACACTATCGAAAATGAGCCCTCGTCCAACTTAATAATCTCACCGTCTGAGCTGAAAAGTTGGGCCTGGAGCGAAGCAATAAGTCACGGCAAGCAAGAAGAAAAAGTTGACCTATCAACCTTGCGAGAAGGAAGTTATGTTGAGCAATGGCTCAACCCAAATAGAGTAGATATAAGAGACTCAGACAAAGATACAAAAATTTCTGTAAACGGTGGGACTATCTGGATTAAGAAGGTAAGTGGAAAATTAATCTGCAGCTTAGTAAGCCATGATGGAAAGGTCTCAGGGTTTAACTGTGGAGACCCCGAGCAAAATCAATTTATGAACGCCAACGGTTCAATTAAAAACTCTGATCGTGTTGATTGGTAATTCACTCTGATTGATTGGGAAATAGTCGACTGATTTTTATGAACCGCTTGTTAACTATTGGACAAAAGCACCCCTTGCATACTCGCAGGGGGCGCTTAATCAGCTTAAGTACCTATTGAGCAATAGGTACTGCGTGCATCAAATCAAGAGGTCACTAGTTAAAGTTGTAATTTAATCCCAAGAAAAATGAACGTCCAGTATCGTAAACTCCAGGGAACGTATTACCGTTACCATTGGGCGCACCGGCAGAGATAGAGATAGGTGGCTCCTCATCAGTCGCATTAAGTATACCAGCGCGAACTGAGATATTGTCGCCAACGTCAAAGGTTGCAGACAGGTCAAAATAGCTTACCGAGTCTAGCCGTTGCTCAATAGAAGGCGCCGTCTCAGGAGTCACATTATCAACTGCTGAGTTGTATCTCCAAGTTAGCGCTGTATCGACGTTCCATGGAGTTGCCCAACCAAATATCGCACGATGACGATAATCTGGCGATACATCGAATGGACACGCGTTACCAAAGGTACCAGCGCATTCAATCGGGGTGCCGTTTGGAAAAGGCGTCAAATCAAACGTATCTAAAAACGTTCCAGCGTAATTTAGGTTAAAAGAACCGGCTCGCTCGGTCTCAAATGCATAAGTGACTTGAAGATCAACACCGGATGTTGAAAGTTCAGCGATGTTCAAATTCGTTGCAGTAAAACCAAACCCTGGACCACCAGCCGCTAAGGTTCCCGAAGGCGCTCTATTAATAAGACTACAGAATGTTGGATCACCAGTAGCCAAACAGCTATCAAGTGTTACTTGAGTTGGAATGCCCGCCAATATAGTGTCATCAACAGTAATATCAAAATAGTCTATCGACACCGACAAATTCGGAATAGCCTCAGGTGTAATTACAACACCAACGGTTGTTGTATCCGATGACTCGGGCGTTAGTAGAGGATTACCACCAGTAATCGTTTGCGTTTGTCCTGAAATCACATCTAGGATAGTTCCAAACTGCGCAGCTGTAACACCGGTTCGAGCACACTGATCAAATGATAATAGGGGAGCGTTTGATGAACATGGGTCGCTAAGCGAAACACCATTCGCATTTACACCAGCGGCCGACAGATTTCCCAAACCTTGATCTTGGCCAGTGAACAACTCGATAACATTTGGGGCTCGAACTGCTCTCTGAAACTGACCTCTAAAGCTTAAGTTATCCACCGGTGTCCAGTTTAATGAGAGACCGTATGTGTCTGTGTCAAAGCTATTGCTTACGCCGTTACCATCTGTGTCATAGTCTGAAAAACGATATTGTGCATTAAGCGTTAATTCTTTAGCGAAAGTCTTATCCGTAACAATAGGAATCTGAGTTTCAAAGAAAAATTCTCGAACTTGCACTTCTCCACTCACCGGTAAGGTAGCTCCGCCAACGCCCGTAAATCCACCACCTGCAATCTGACTAATAGCATCTGGACTTGACGCTAGGCTATCCTCTCGATATTCCAGACCAAATAAAACACCAATACCAGCATCTGACCAAGGAGAGCTGATACCGTAGTTGTCTAAGTTTGTCTGGATTGTGCCTCCAAACGATACTTGCTCAGTTTCGCCATCGACCACTCCCACTCCTTGAAGAAAATCTAGGGATTCTTGTGAAACCAAACTGCTTCCGTCAGCGCCGCGCTGAAAAATATTGTAGGGAACGCAACCATTAGATTGATCGACACAAACAACGTTGCCACTTGAGTCGGTAGTAGCGAAAAAGGCTTGCTGCAAATTCGAGACAATAAAGTCATTGGTTGCCGATGATCTATCATCCGTTTTAGAAAATAGACTAAACACATCGAAATCCCAATGCCCCCCGACCGTTCCACGCAAACCAGACTCAAGCCTCAGAGTAGAGTTTTCAAGATTAGAGTTTCGTGGCCCTCCTTCTACGTTTCGGTGCGACGCAGAGATACCGCTTACGATGCCGGGTAAGGCACCATTCGCTCCAGGTGTGTTACAACCAAAAGTGTCTCGTAAAGCAATACCAGTTCCATTCGGTCCAGAGCCCCCTTGAATAAAAGGGTTATCACAGTTAATACTGTACGCGCCAATACCAAACGACGCGGTTGGCGCAATTTGTGCATCAGACGTGTTATCTACGTATGAAGCACTTGAATAAAACTCCAGATCCTCGTTAATCTCATAATTCCCACTGACATAGAGATTTAAACGCTCACTGGGGCGTTGATAAAAATTGGTTGCGCCAAAATTAAAGGTCTCGGAAGGGCCGCCCTGAAAGGCTGTAATGGTGCCATCCTCCTGTTGGAACCCAAAACCTCCCGGTCCACCAAACAAGCGAAAATTTGGAGACCCAACACAACCAAAACCGCCAACACTCGTTGTTGGGTTCGTACTCGCACCTAGAGTACATGCTGAGAACGTTCTATCAGATTGAAGAATTTCCTCTTGCTCTTCATATGAAGCGAAGGCTGAGATGTTGCCTCGCCCATCGGCAAAGTTCTTACCGTAGGTAATTGAAATAATACCGTTTTCTCCATCGGTAGTACTACCAGGTATTGGCTGACCACTCGCGCTGAGAACATCAGAAAACAATGAGCGTGAGTTATCTGCTTGAGAAAAACCGCCTTGGATATCTATTTCGAGTCCTTCATAGTCAGTTTTCAATACAAAATTGGCAACGCCTGCGATTGCATCTGACCCATATACGGCAGACGCGCCACCCGTCAAGATGTCAATCCTCTCAACTAATTGTGAGGGAATCAGGTCGAGGTTAACCGATGATATTTGCGAAGATCCATAGGGTAATCTGCGGCCGTTTATTAGTGACAGTGTTCTTTGCGGGCCTAAGCCCCGCAAGTCTAAGGTCGCGGTGCCAGTTGAGCTATTTGATACCTCGCTCGTCTGGCCAGCGAACACAGAAGGCAAGACGTTTACAAGGTCTTCTATTCGTAAAGTTCCTCGGCCTTCAATCTCTTCCTCGCCGATTCTAATAACGGGAACTGGAGAAGTTAAATTAGGGTTTGTGTTTAGTCGTGACCCTGTTACGACAACTTCTTCGATTGAACTTGTATCTTGTGCATATGCAATATTGCCAGCACTATTAGCAAACGCAAGCGCAGAACTGACTGCGAGCGCGAGCGCATTTCGTTGTAAGGGATTTGTATATTTCATTCTCTCTTGCCTCTAGTAAAAGGTTTTGGTTAGGTAGGCTAAACCCCACCGTTCAAGAGCGAAAAAAAACTGGAATAGGTCCGATTGCCGAAGATCAACAATGGAATAAAAAATTATCAGACATCAAATAGTAGGGATATCGCCAGTCTTTATGAAGCCCATTTACACCGATCGACAATCATTGGCGACGAGTATAATAGGTGGGTAATATTAGCTAGATCATCGCGCCACGTGGAAAGTCGCTTCTTTGATCTTCAATCACTGTATTACAATATGACTAGCAAGACAACTGTCCACTTGATGTTTTTAGACAGATTGGCTTTTATTTCGCAGAGAAACCTAAGTTCAACTTTACCGAGTTTAGAGCACTATCAAGCACAAGGTTACATCAGCCTCGCACTGGTTTTCGCACATCTAAGCTTGCAACAACTGATTTCATCTGGAAGAAGAGCCGCTATTCTAGAGACACCTACAACCCACATGTCGCGCAAACTCAACCGGGCTTGTCGACTTGATTTTTAGGGGCAATGCCAATTGAAAACCCGCCAGGCCCATAGACAGAACTCGAAGCTAAGCCCATGATTCCAAAAAAGACCTTCACCTTATGCAGCTTAGCTACATTCTGAAGTTTTTTGATTTGAGTTAAGCCATAAAGGTCTTCGAGGTCGCCCGCATAGCTAATATTGACAACCTGAACATATAAACCGTCTTTAATTCGATCAATGGCATACTCGACAAGTTGATCAAGGGCATTTTCAAAACCGCGCTTTTTCGAAATTGGCGTAACCACATCATTACAGATTTCTACAATTGGCGTTAGCCCAGCCGTTTTACCAATTAACGCGGTCCCAATTCCGACAGTCTTTACACCCTTCTCAATCGAACGCTTACGGGTATAAACTAGGTCTCGCACTATTACATACGTTTTTACAAGCTTAGTAAATTTATCGATTGTCTTTGTGTAGTCTTGAAGATCTGTTCCCTTGCTAAGCAAAAGGTCTCCATAAATAGCCACAAGACCTTGTCCCGCGATGGTAGTACCCGTATTTAAAGTTGTCATTCTAAAGGGGGTTTCAATGCCCAAGTCGGCACGCACCTCCCTAGCCTTTTTGGCAATCTGATTGCCAACGTCCGCAAAATTGTCATAGACCGGGCTGGTAGTTCTGGAAAGCGATTGGCAGATCGCGAAGTCCGAATAGGGCACTACTCGAGTCAAAATAAAATCTTGTATTTGTTCCGAACTTGGAGGCGCTGTTGAAATTTCTGACTTAATAGAGAGAGACCCACTATTATAAATATCAATAAGACCTGCTTCGTCGATTTTATCAGGTTGCGGCTTGCCGTTGATATTAATAGTCACAGGCAACACTTCGATCGGTCTCGCTTTAATAACGGACTCAGGCAGTGCAGCTACAGAATCAATGATGAGAGTGTATTTCATATAGTAGTGTCCCCAAACTTATCTAAATGTACTCGATGCTGTAAAAAAGAGTTTTCAGCGCAGTATGAAGTTATAGCATATCTCAGCAAGTTGGTTTGCGAACCAATTTCGTTTTTTATCATCACCACGATTGAAAAGAGAGTCGAAACAGCATTCTTGCTAACTACCACTCAAGAGAAAAGACACGAGTGATCATAGTCATCGTAGCAACGGCTAATGAAACAAGTTGCTTACTTAAACCAACGTACTTCAGAAGAGAATTTTTTCTAATAAAAAGGAGACCAGAGGCCTCCTTTTTACAGACTACTGCTTTGGTTCTCTGCTAGAACCACCAACCAGTTGGGTCTGGGTGCGGCTTACCCTGGTCAATTAAGTTCATAGCTTTGACACAGCGAACAATGTACCAAACTAACAAGGCTAATAATAACAAGAAGCCAATGATAACCATGGTTAAGATCAGCGAGATAATGCCAAAGAGTAATCCAATCCAGAAAGTACGAATCGCAAATTGATAATGCGACTGCAGCCATTCAGGCGCTTCGTCTTTATTGATGTAGGCCATAACCACGCCGACCAGACCACAAAATGGCACAACTATATTTACCAAATACAAAATATAAATCAATTTCATATTTTTCGCTTGCGGAGCCTGCGGTGAATTTACAACTTCATTCATTTTTAATTTTCCCTAAATTTGATTGGTTGAGTGTGGAGGCATTTAGTGCCTGCGCGGATACTATATGAGCATTTGTGCAACAAAACCAGACAAAGACACGAATTACCAATGCAGCTAAGGTGTTAAAACAAAGAAGAAACGCAAAATTCACGAAAGATTTATGCAAGATTAACAAGCACCTATTAGTCTCGCCTCAGCCAAAATGATATATCGCACCAACGCTCTTAAAGTAGCGCTGTATGCAGTTAAAGGAAATAGGTAACGGCAAGTGATGCCGCCAATGATGGATTATTTCTGCACGCTATACATCATTTAAATGGCCCTAGATGTTCACATAGTTTATTAAGGAGAATTATCATGACGAAGATCATTTTAGACGGCGTAAAGCTCATTGACGGGTTCACACCCAACCCAATTCCACAACCTCTACCAATTCCATTTCCACCTAGGTTCGACATTGAACCTATTAGGCCAATTAGGCCGTTCCCAATTCCTATTTTCAGAGAATGTACGCCTAAAATTCTAGTAATTACAGATACATTAAATTTCAATTCGGCGTCTGGTTCTGGTCTAACCGAGTTTGTAGACACTATAAAATCTACCACCATTCATGGAATGACACCCCGAGTCATCACGGCCGAATACAACCCTGCGGGCGCTTTAAGCTACGATTCAGCGACCAGGCATATTAGTAATTACCACTTTACCGATACCACGCACGGCTTATTGAAATCTCGATACGACGTTGTTTTTATTTTAGGGGTTAACGGTGGAAACGGAACATTGTTATCAAGTGAGGGGGGAGCTTTAGACCGCATTATTGATTTCATGGAAGCGGGCGGAGGCTTGTTTTGTACCGGCGATCACGCATCACTTGGTGCAGGCATGTGCGCTGACATTCCTCGAGTTAATAAAATGCGTAAATGGTTCATAGATGTTCCGAGTGGTGGTGGCAGTGACCGACTTACCACCAACCCTCCCGGTGTTAACGATATTTACGAAAACTCCGATCAATCAGATGCTGTACCGCAAAGACTCTATGTGAATTATCGCAGCGTCGCCGGTGGCTTTGACGAGCTAACACCATCAATTGGCGCCGCTCATCCGCTACTGCAAATTCCCAATGGAAACCGAGCGATTGAAGTATTCCCAGACCACCCTCATGAAGGCGAATGCTTAGTGCCAACCAGTAGCGCTGGAAGCTTACCTAATGGTGCACCTGAATGGCCAAGCAGTGTATTGCCTGAAATGGTTGCGCTATCAATGTCGCACGGCAATGGAGCATCTGGTAAGCACGCAGTTGAACCAAGGTCGTTCACCGCTATTTCTGCCTATGACGGTCATGAAGCAGATGTTGGCCGAGTCGCCACGGATGCTACTTGGCATCATTTTGTAAACCTCAATATCAAACCAGGAATAGCCAGCATTGCTGGGCGAGACCTAAATGATATCAAACAATACTATGTAAACTTGGCGGTTTGGTTGATGCCGAAAAACGTACGCCGTTGCTTGCGTTTCACCTGGATTCTATCAGCAGCGGTGAGTACTGATTTGTTTGAGGAGTTGCCTGATGTACCACTAAATAAACTTGACTTAGGGAGCCTAGAAAAAATTGGCATCGACGTTCGTAATACTCTGCGGAGTAATCACACAAAAGCGCAAACCGACGCTCTCATGCAAGACAACTTAGAGCAAGCTCTTGGTGAAAAAGCCTTCAAGTCATTACGTAAACAAAGCGATGCCGCATTCTTTAACACTGCGCAGCTTGTAGGCTTGGGCGTGTTCTCAATGGCGACCATCGAGAGGTTTAATCTCCTAGTTGAAAAAGGCAAGATAAACGAAAAGCCAGAGCTAAATGGCGAAGAAGCATTCGCACGTGTCGGCGTGAAAGAGGTTGCCAATGCCTTCAAAGCTTTGATTGAACAAGAACGTGAGAAGCTCCAGGCCAAAGCGAAGTCGCTAAGTTCACTATACGACTAAACAACAATCTAGCACTGCCAGAAAAGGGGACGCGAACTATCGCTTCCCCTTTTTTTATAGTTTTTCAAGCGAAACCACTTTGATAGCTAACACGTTAACAGACATCTTAAAATTGTATATTAAGGTGCGCGAGGTAGTATGCAGAGGCAGCTAGACTCTTCGTCAGTCACAAAGCGGTTTCTTTCGTCCGATCGCCTCTATTTATCCAATCGTTAAGGCCCGTCAGGGTAGGGTACCTGATCTTCGCACCTGTTCTATATTCATCCGGTGCATACGTATTCAGTTTGTGATCGCTTGTAAACCAGTGGTTCTAGCACTAAAAATAATAGACAAATATCAAAGACAGAGCGAGCAGATGAAAGCCACCCTTTTAATAGGACTACTTGTAAGCCTAGCCCCGATGCAACTTGTTGCCAGTGAGAATTCAGAAACCAGAACCAATTTTGATTTGATTGACTTCAATGGCCTTGATAAGACAATAGATCAGATAGTCGAAGATACCGGTGTTCAAACAGCTGGCATCGCTGTTATTAGAAACGGGGAGGTTGTCTGGGATCGCACCTATGGGAAACTTTCGCCAAGTACAGACGCATCTGATTCGACGCTAATCAATGTTGCATCGGTCACAAAAGTGACCGTCGCTGAAACGGTGCTGCACCTTGTTGCTCAAGGAAAAATTTCACTAGACGAAAAAATTTACCACTATTGGGTTGACCCTGATATTCGCCACGATGCAAGACACAAACTACTAACCCCGCGCATCATATTAAACCATACAACGGGTTTTTCGAACTGGCGTTTTAACGAGTCTGACGGGCAGCTTAAGTTTCATAACGAGCCAGGAAGGAGTTTTGGGTACTCTGGTGAAGGCATGGATTATTTGCTTAGATTTGTTGAAAAAAAGTTAGGCGAACCGTTTGAGGAAATTGTAAAAAGAACGATCTTCAAAGACGCGGCGATCAAAGACGCCGCCATGAGCCCAGATGAGTCCCGATTCGATAAGATCGCGCAGTCTATCACTGCCGACGGTAAATTTTTAGGGCACTATTGTCGACCAAATAACTGGTGTCAATCAGAGGGCGTCATATCTGGTGCTGACGATCTGGTTATATCGGCAAATGCCTTAGGCAAGTTCGTCGCGCTAATTAGCAAGAAACAATTGCTAAACGATAAGCTCGCCAAGGAACGCAAAACAGTTTCAAAAAACTGGCTAGAAAACACAGAAACCTTAAAGCAACAGTTATCACCTTCGGAAAAACTGTCTCCGAAAATGCGTGGCTTCGGGCTAGGGTGGGAAGTTTATGACTATGGCAATCGGCAAGTGCTCGGACATGGAGGTAGCGACTGGTCGGAATTCGCCCACGTTTACTTTTATACAGATACATCAGACGGCGTCGCCATCGCCCTCAATGGCCAACCGGAGCAAAACTTGAGAGCAATGGTTGCAATTCTTAAAGCCATAGACCCGCACTCGCCAATACTCGCCGACCATCAACGCTCTTTTGATGAGATGACTTTGGAGCTTAATCAGCGCAAATTAGCCGCAGACCCGATAAGCACCGCCGATATCGCGTCATTAACCGACCAAGAACTTGAAAAGATAATTCTGAACGCCGACTCTCAGCTATTTGATCTCGGCTTCAATCAATGTGATTTTGAGACATGGAACGCGAAACTAGCAAACGACCTGGAGTTTTATGATGATCGTACCGGGCTAAACCGTGATCGTAAAAAGGAAGTAAACGCCTTTAATAGAAAGTGCCAATCGCCAGGCAGCCTAACACGAAAACTAGCAAGCTCGACGGTAAGTCGCCTAAACGACTTCGGTGCCGTTCAACGAGGTGAGCATCATTTTTTTGAAGATGGCGTCTTTGTTGGGTCTGGAAAATTCATACATTTATGGAGCTTAGAGACAGGTCAATGGCAAGTAACAAGAGCCATAAGTTATGAGCATAAACCGACTACAAAGTAGAGCAAGACATACACACAAAAGTTGAAGATAAACATTCTTCTCTGTCAGCAACTTTTACCAAAGCTAAGATCATGTAAAAAATTTGTCGTGACTCTAGGGTAGACTAGTTCAGAAAACTAACATTTCTGGTATCTGCAATGCTTATCCAAAATAGCAAGTTATTTAAATTCTCGTTTATATTGTTAGCCGTATTGATAAGTGCGTGTGACAAATCGCCCGATGAAGAAGCAGTCACTCAAACTATCGAACAAGAAGTCAGAGAAAACGGCCTTCAGAAAAGTATTTTAGTCACGGCTAGCGAGATCATCAAAGCCGAGTCCTCGGGATGGTTGTCACACGGGAGAACCTATTCAGAGCAGCGCCATTCTCCATTGAGAGAGGTCAATACAAAAAACGTATCCAGCCTCGGCCTAGAATGGTCCTACGACCTTGGAACAAGTCGCGGGATCGAAGCAACTCCGATTGTTCATGATGGCCTTATGTACGTCACGTCAACGTGGAATATTGTCCATGCTCTCGATGCCAGAACCGGTAGAAAGATCTGGAGCTTTGATCCGAAGGTAGACAAATCTCAAGGGGCCAAAGCCTGCTGTGATGTGGTTAATCGTGGCGTTGCGATTTGGGGGAAAAGTGTTTTTACTGCCACAATCGATGGCCGTCTAATATCTCTAAATGCTAAAACTGGAGAAGTGAATTGGGATATTAATACCATTGATAAATCTAAACCGTATACCATCACTGGTGCACCAAGAATTATCAAAGGCAACGTCATCATAGGTAACGGCGGTGCTGAGCTTGGGGTTCGTGGCTACATAAGCGCGTTTGACTCTGAAACAGGCAAACAAATTTGGCGTTTTTATACCGTGCCAGGCAATCCAGCCAACGGCTTTGAAAACGATACAATGGAGATGGCCGCTAAAACATGGACCGGCGAGTATTGGACCGCCGGTGGTGGTGGTACTGCATGGGACTCAATGGCTTACGATCCTGATTTAGACTTGCTCTATGTCGGAGTGGGCAATGGTTCACCATGGAACCAAAGTATTCGCAGCCCAGAAGGTGGCGACAATTTATTCTTGTCTTCGATTGTCGCAGTTCGACCGGACACCGGCAAATACGTTTGGCACTATCAAACCACACCGGGTGAAACCTGGGACTACACGGCAACTCAGCACATGATTCTCGCTGAATTAGAGATCGAGGGCGTACAACGTGACGTCATTATGCAAGCACCAAAGAATGGTTTTTTCTATGTGCTCGATCGCGAGACAGGCGAATTTATTTCAGCAACAAACTTCGTACCGGTGAATTGGGCGACCCATATAGATAAACAAACCGGTCGACCAGTAGAAACCGAATCGGCGCGTTACTCTGGCAAACCTCCGGGCTTACAATTGCCTGGCCCTCTTGGTGCTCATAACTGGCATCCAATGTCGTATAGCCCTGATACTGGCCTAGTCTACATTCCAGCTCAAGAAGCGCCATTTGTTTACACTGATCAGGCTGACTATAAATTCACCGACGGGCGCTGGAATACAGGCACGGAGTTTGGCGCCGCTGTGCTTCCTACCGACAAACCAACATTCAAAGCGCTTAAATCATTATTGAAAGGGCGCTTATTGGCGTGGGACCCAGTAGAGCAAAAAGAAGTGTGGAGCTTTGAGCACGGCGGCCCATGGAATGGTGGGGTGCTGTCGACTTCTGGGGGCTTAGTATTTCAAGGTGCTGCCGATGCGCACTTCGCGGCTTACAACGCACAAACTGGAAAGCGTGTATGGAAGTACTTTACGCAAACAGGCATCGTCGCTGCGCCGATAACTTATGAAATCGATGGAGAGCAGTATATAGCCGTCGCATCAGGCTGGGGTGGCTCTTACGTACTCGGCTTTGGTGGAGTATTTCCCACGGGGAGCACGGCAAATGTTGGCAGAGTTATGGTGTTCAAACTTGGCGCCACATCACAATTGCCCGAGTTAAATGAAGACTCTCCAAGAACTCGAGCAATTCCTAAACCGCTAAATGTATCAGCCGAGGTCATCACTCAGGGTGCGAGGGCCTATGCAAATACCTGTACGCTTTGTCATGGAGACCAAGCCTACTCATCCGGGCTTATCCCTAACCTACGGTTTTCGCCTTACACCAACAGCGCAGATGCTTTCAAATCGGTTGTATTAGGTGGAACGCTTGAAGATCAAGGCATGCCAAACTACAGCGGCGTGTTTGACGAACAAACCATCGAAGCAATTCGAGCCTATGTAATCTCTGAAGCGAATAGTGACCGTGACTTTGATTTCTATAACGGCAAAGATTAAATAGCTGGTTAACCCTTACCTTATAAATAGACGCCGTCTAAACCAAAAACAGTTTCATCGATTCTAGCCAACTAAAGCTGCGGCTCGCCACTTCAAAGAGAAGCACGCGAATTGACTAGAATGATAAAACTACGTTTCGATTTCTCTCGCTATTCGCAACTTTAGTCAGGACAAATAGATACGGCGTCGATACCGCCTTCGACTAAATCACCTGCGCTACTGCCGTCACTTGCGCTAACGCGTAGCAGCACATTTGAGCCGGCGGGGATACTCGCACTTGCGTTCGCCCACTGAGCTTGTGTGCGAACATCACCAATACTTAGCAAGGAGCTATAAGTCGCTCCGCCATTGAGTGAATATTCAATGCGAAAGAAATCGCCAGAGTTGTCATCTCCCGTATCCCTCTGGCCGTGGAACCAATCGAGCGAAAGAGTAGAAGAATCAGAAACGGTAATCGCCGGCGACACAGCGACACATACACCTCGGTCTACATCGTCGCGTCCAGCAGACGTATTATTAGCCGTAAACAAGGCAAAGCCATCGCCTTGAGAGTCTCCAGCAACTTGTGTGACCACACCAGAATTTGTAACCAGAGTTGGGGTCCCTCGCAAATACGCTCCGGTGCTACAGGTTGAAGTAGGCGAATTTGACCAACCAGTTGAAGTGGTAAAGTCGTCTTCAAATGCGCAGGCCTGAGGAGGTGTATCTGTAATATTTAGAAATACTGCCGACACCGCACCCCACACACCACTGGTATCTCTACTTTGCACATAGACAATGTGTTTACCATTGCTCAAACCAGTGGTATCAATAGCAGCTGAAACACCTTCAGTTCTCTGGTTAAATGCGCCATCATCGGCGCTCATTACTTGCCCAATCGCGCCTGTTTGCCAAGGCGGCACATCGATGAAGTATTGCGACTGAGATATGTTTTGAGTGCTTTCAGAGCCGTTACTATTATTGAAGCGTGTATCACTTGCAGTGGCATTCAGAACAACCGTGGTGCCTGCCACAACGCCTCCACCGCTAGCGCCATTACTTAGTGATAAACCAATACTGTCGGGACCGGAGGGTGTGACATAAGGTGTTCGAACCACCTTTGCCGCATATATGAGCGCTGGCAAGTTATCAGGCTTAATAGTATTTTCATAAACACTGCACTGTTGAAAAAATTGTGTGCCTAGCTCAAATGTATAGGCGGCAACGCCGAGTTCACCATAGCTGATACTGTCGCTGGTCCCATCTGTCGGATATAAACCAATTGATTGCTGCGGGCTATAGCCATTAAAAAACGCAAACTTTCGACCAAGAGTCTGCAGAGCTAAACCATTTGGAGCTGGCTGATTCACATCTCCCCAAGGCCATAAAACTAACTCACTAAAGCTATGTATATCTAAGTGAATACCGCTAGTGTCTGACGGTGCTGCGTCGCTTTGGTTCGGCCCTCGTCGGTCTGGCCACAGACTGCGCACATAGTTCTGTATAGCCTGAACTTCTGGTTCCGACCCTGCGCTTGGTCCACGATAAGTAGCCGAACACGTGTTACCACTAGATCCAACTCCATTAGTGCTGTTCCAGCTAAAAGTGAAATTCCTATTAAGATCAACGCCTAGGCTATTTCCGCTTGGTCCACAATAATTTTGATTGGTGTTTTTGCGCCATGAGAGTCCGGTTTCAGCACGTTTACGACCGTCTGGATTCGTCTGTAACATAAGATGAACTTCATGATGATCTAAAATCCAAGTGGCATCTGCATCATTGTTATAACCTTCGAGCAACCAACGAGCAAAGTCTAAATTCAGTGGCGCCGTTGCATATTCTCGCGCATGTATTGCGCTATTAATAAACAGTATTGGTTTTAAGCCGTTTGTCGCTTGGTTAGTTAATTTCAATACGTTGATATCGTAACCACCGAGCCCGGCATTTTTTCTCCACGAATTACCTACATCAATCCATTGGGCCAACTGCGGATAGTCAGAAACAAACGCTTGGGCGGCTAGGAAGGTCTCCTCTACGGTCTCATAACACGGAAAGCCCGAAACAGCCTGAATCGTCACATCGGTTGATGACAAGTCTTTGCGCATACTTTGCTGCATTTGCTCTAGTTTGAGCGCTCTTCGCTGTAGGTACTGCCTTGCAACTTCAATTTTAAAGTCAAACTGTTCTAATTGGCTTATCTCTCTAGGCGAGAGTTCGAAAATAAGATATCCATCTTCATAGTTCGCTTCTAAAAGTTGTGCGTGAAATGAAATTGCTGCTTTTCGAGCTATCTCTATTGATGGGTAATAGGCTCGATATATATTGCTTATATTTTTTTCCTGTTCTAAAAGTTGTAGGGTTTCGTTGGATTTAACATCATTGGCATAGCTTAGCGGTGTTATTACAAAAACACAGGCTATGGCTAGTATCAGAAGATTAGGGTTCTTCATATTTTACGCCTCATTCTAATAGTTTAGTTTTGTAAACTTGGGGGGCGATGTTTACGCTTGTGCCAAAAAAGGCCCGATTAGAATATAGTCACATAGGTGACATGTCTAGATTTATTAGACAATTGGTCTTTTATTAGGATGCCAGAATTACCTCGGATTCTACTCAACTAGAAACCAAGGCATCAGCTTGATATTGCAGTCAATTGCTGTGGTGTCGATAGATCGTCAAAAAAAGCCCCAGTCTATTTCAGACAGAGGCTCCCTCGTATTTTCGAAAACGGCTAACGACAGTCTAGCTTATGGCTGATCGGGCTAGTAGTCGAAGGGTCTGCTCAATAGCCTGTTACAAATCAATAGCGGCTAGATTAAGATTATGCTTTCGAGCACATTCTTTTGCTAGCTCATAGCCCGCATCAGCATGGCGCATTACACCGGCCGCAGGATCATTCCAAAGAACGCGCTTAATCCTTTGCGCCGCGGCATCGGTACCGTCGCAACAAACTACCAAACCAGCATGCTGAGAGTACCCCATGCCAACGCCGCCTCCATGATGAAATGATACCCAGGTTGCGCCGCTCGACGTACTGAGCATGAGGTTTAGTAAAGCCCAATCAGAGACGGCGTCCGAGCCATCAATCATCCCTTCTGTTTCGCGATTTGGACTTGCTACAGAACCTGAATCTAAGTGATCTCGACCGATAACAACTGGTGCTTTTAACTCGCCGTTTTTGACCATTTCATTAAACGCCAAACCTAAACGATCTCGATCACCTAAACCAACCCAGCATATTCGAGAAGGCAAACCTTGAAAGTCGATGCGTTCTTGAGCCATGTCCAACCAGTTATGCAAGTGAGGATCATCAGGAATAAGCTCCTTAACTTTGGCATCGGTTTTATAGATATCTTCAGGATCGCCCGATAAGGCTACCCAGCGAAACGGGCCAACGCCTTTACAAAACAGCGGGCGAATATAGGCTGGTACGAAACCGGGGAAATCAAATGCGTTGGCGACACCATGGTCTTTTGCTTCCTGACGAATGTTGTTGCCGTAATCGACGGTTGGAATACCTTTCGAATGAAAATCTAACATCGCTTGCACGTGCGTGGCCATCGACTTTCGAGCCTCTTGAGCAACTAAGTCTGGATTAGAATCTGCTTGCTCGCGCCATTGACTAACAGACCAGCCAATTGGTAAATATCCGTTAACGGGGTCATGCGCTGAAGTTTGATCCGTTACCAAGTCTGGTTCAATGCCATCGGCTACCATTTTGGGCAATATCTCGGCTGCGTTGCCTAGCACTCCGACAGAAACAACGTCACCGTTACTGTGAGCTTGATCTATCAATACCAGCGCCTCTTCAACGCTCTCTGCACTGGTATCGAGGTAGCGATTACGTAGACGAAAATCGATTCGCGTTTGATCACACTCTATCACTAACATCGAAAAGCCCGCCATGGTTGCTGCCAAGGGCTGCGCGCCACCCATACCGCCTAAGCCTGCGGTCAAAACCCATTTACCTTGTGGCTTTCCATCAAAATGCTGTCGACCCGCCTCAACAAACGTTTCGTAGGTTCCCTGAACAATCCCTTGTGAACCGATGTAGATCCAACTACCCGCAGTCATTTGACCGTACATCATTAAATCTTTCTTATCGAGCTCATTAAAGTGCTCCCAAGTTGACCACGAAGGAACCAAATTTGAGTTTGCAATCAGCACTCTCGGCGCATCAACATGGGTTTTAAAAACACCAACCGGTTTGCCTGACTGCACACAGAGGCTTTCATCTTCTTCCATGTTCTCAAGCGTCTCTATGATTGCGTCATACGATTCCCAATTGCGCGCTGCTCTGCCAATACCACCATAAACCACTAAGTCTTCAGGGCGTTCAGCCACTTCGGGGTCGAGATTGTTTTGCAGCATTCTATAAGGCGCTTCTGTTAACCAACTCTTACAGTTCAATTTGGCTCCGCGCGGGGCTTTAATGCTACGGCGAGGGTCGTGTCTGGTCATTTTACTCATGATTATTTCGAGTCAGTTTTATGAAGTTGAAGAAGGGGAGTATCGATCACCCAATTCGTAGCGGCTTGATGGATAAATTAGCTCAGCGCTGGTCACGATTTCATTATCTTTCCAGGTACGTCGGCTGAGCTTCAGGCAAGGTTCACTGATTGGGATATCTAATTGTTTGGCAATAAAATCGTTCGGCATAATCGCCTTAACCACATGTTCTAACTCTTCAGGGCGAATTTCGCCGATCAAGTATTCGGTAGTCGTTGTGGTCTCAAAGTCGACGTTAATAAAGTTGGGAACAAGGCTTGGGTTTACATAGCGAAGTTCAAATTGAATTGGGACTTCATCTTGAAAATGCACAATCTCCACTTTAAAAAGCTCCCCGCCAATTGGCAGTTGCATCAATTCGCTAACGTCATGGCTCGCCTTAACGCGCTCATGACTTAACACCTCGGCTCGATACGATTTACCTTGTTGACGACTCTCTTGGGCAATCGATACCAACTCAATTAAATGAGCCCTGCGAGCAGGCTCGGCAACAAAGGTTCCCAAACCATGCACTCGACGCAAAACGCCATCAGCAGTCAGCTCTCGAAGAGGGCGATTTATCGTCATTCGGCTAACACTTAATGCCTCGGCCAATTGGTTTTCAGACGGTATCATTTGGCCAGGCAGCCAAATACCTTGCTCAATTTTTTGACAAATCGCGTCTTTAATTTGTTGATAGATCGGCACACTTTTGTCGCCCGATAGCGCGAGGTCTCTCATCGTACTTTTCCTCGATACATTACTTTTTGGCACGGATTATGACCTATTCGATAACTGAGTTCGGCTGGGTTTTCTAGGCTCCATAGAACCATATTCGCGAGTTTTCCTACTTCCAAGGTTCCCACTTCAGAAGCTAAGCCAAGCGCTTTCGCAGCGTTACGAGTTACTCCGGCCAGGCTCTCTTCAGGCGTAAGCTTAAACAAAGTACAAGCCATATTTAGCATCAATAACAATGAGGAAACCGGCGAACTACCCGGATTTGCATCACTCGAGATTGCAATAGACACCCCCTGTGATCGTAAAGCCGCCACCGGTGGTAGCTTTGTTTCACCTAGAAAGTAGAATGCTCCTGGCAACAATACGGCGACAGTGTCGTTGCGTTTTATCACCGCAACATCGTCTTCTGCCAAGTATTCAATATGATCTACCGATAGAGCTCCCATTTCAGCGGCCATAACGGCGCCTTTTTGGTCGCTAAGTTGTTCTGCGTGCAGTTTAAGCGATAAACCATGGCTTACTGCACAGCGAAAAACTCTCTCGATCTGCTGCGCCGAAAAGGCAATATCCTCACAAAATGCATCGACACTATCCGCTAGATTGTCAGCCGCAACCAAGGGTAAAACGTCACGACAAATATAATCAATATAATCGTCACTTCGATTTTTAAATTCAGCTGGGATGGCATGCGCACCCAAGAATGACGTAGATACATCAAGTGATAGTTCTCGACCCAAGCGGCGAGCAACGCGCAACATTTTTAATTCTGTCTCAAGATCTAAACCGTAACCTGACTTAATTTCGATGGTCGTAACGCCTTCATTTAAAAACGAATTTATTCGCTGTTTAGCAGAATCAAACAAAGCGTCTTCAGTACTCAAACGCGTTGCTGATACAGTTGAGGCAATCCCTCCGCCTGCTTTCGATATTTCTGAATAGCTAGCACCGTTAAGGCGCATTTCAAATTCATCTATGCGTTCGCCTCCATACACTATGTGAGTATGACAATCGATCAGGCCGGGTGTCGCTAAAGCACTCATGCAGTCCATTTGATTTTGACAAAGGGCGAGCTGTTCTTTAGGTACCTGCGATGTTTCGCCAACCCAGACTATTTTCTCATCAATAATTCCGATAGCGCCATGGTCAATAAGCCCATACGGCTTATCTCCAGCTACCATCGTCGCAACTCTCGCGTTAAACCAAAGCGAATCCCAAGGCTTTTGTGTTTGATCTTTATCTAACATTAATAGGTAACTTAGGCTTCCTTAACATGGTCTTAAATAGCTCTATGGAAAGGTGATTAAATCACAATCACTGGAACTTGTATATACAAGTATAGTTATCTATACTCGAGCCACTTAAAGCTGAATAACTAAGTAAATAACGATGTCGCAAGAGCCGATTCTGCAAGAACTTAAGTTCAAACATGCCTTGTTAGCCAAAGGTTGGGCAGAAGACGTTTCCATAAAAATCGATGCTCACGGAGACATTCAACAGATAGAGATAGGCGTAGCCAGCGCTAAAAATGGCTGCCTAATACCTGGTATTGCTAACCTGCATTCTCACGCACATCAACGAGCAATGGCTGGGCTCGCAGAAAGAGCCGGCCCAAACGCTGATAGCTTTTGGACATGGCGAAAAATCATGTATCAATTCTTAGATGCGATGCAACCACACCAACTGCATGCCATCGCCTCTCAGCTTTATTTAGAGATGCTGTTATCCGGTTACACTCGTGTTGCCGAGTTTCAATACCTTCACCACAATTCGGATGGAGGGCACTACGACAACATCGCAGAGATGTCTCTGCAAACACTCGATGCTGCCCAACAAGTGGGGATTGGCATCACAAGTCTACCTGTACATTATCAATACGCCGGCTTCGGCAATCAGCCTATCGATGCTCAGCAAGCTCGCTTTTTTAGCGAGCCTGAGACCTTTCTACGAATAGTTGAACGCCTTGATACTGCCTCAACTATTACGCCAAATGCCAACGTCGGGATAGCAGGCCACTCTCTGAGAGCGACCTGCAAGGAGTCATTCAACGACATACTTGGCGGCCTGCCTTCAAGCAATGTCCCAATACACATGCACATTGCTGAGCAGCTAAAGGAAGTTAGCGACTGCATCGCTTGGAGTGATGCTCGGCCAGTTGATTATTGCCTCGATAACTTCGACGTTAATTCAAATTGGTGTTTGATACATGCTACTCATATGAGCGACTCTGAAACAATTCGCTTAGCAAAGAGTCACGCGGTTGCTGGCATTTGCCCCAGCACAGAAGCTAACCTAGGCGATGGTTTTTTCAAAGCAAGCCAATACCTTGAAGCAGGCGGCAAGCTTGGCATTGGTTCCGATAGCCATGTTTCAATTTCCCCAGTCGAGGAACTGAGGTGGTTAGAATATGGTCAACGACTGCTGCATAAATCCCGCAATCATCTAGCAGGCGGCGCTAACCATAGTACTGGCCGACGCTTATTCGATCTTGCCGCTAACGGCGGGGCCCAAGCCTGCGGAGTTACCAGTGGCCAGATTGAAGTGGGTCAACGTGCCGATTTCATCGTGCTTGATACAAACCACCCAATTCTCATCGGTCGCTCTGGCGATCAATTTCTCGACAGCTGGATATTCTCTGGCAACAGTAACGCAATTTCAGACGTCTATGTCGGTGGCAAACACGTCACCCGCGATGGCCGTCACACTCATCAAGAAAATATACAACAGCAGTTTCGCATAGCGATGGCGGAACTAACGCAGCTCTAAGCATGCATTACACGCTAATGGCAACGCATAGGTAATCTAATGAACCAACTATTATTAAAGCCCGGAAAACTCACACTCGCACAACTTCGCACCGTTTACTTTTCTGGCGTACAGTTAACACTAGACGAGTTGAGTTGGGCAAGCGTAGAGCAAGCTCAATTGCTGGTACAAAGTAAAGTAGATAGCGGCGAAATTGTTTATGGCGTTAACACTGGCTTCGGCCGTTTAGCACAGAAACATATCGAGCCCGAATTGCTCAGTGAGCTTCAACACAACCTAATACTTTCACATGCGACAGGGGTAGGTAACTATATTGATGACGCCACCACGCGATTGATTCTTGTACTAAAGCTCAATGGCTTATCTAGAGGCGTTTCTGGCATTCGTCGAGAAGTATTGGAGTTAATTATAGATATGCTTAATGCTGACATTCTCCCCGCGATTCCTGAGAAGGGTTCGGTAGGAGCCTCTGGAGATTTAGCGCCGCTAGCGCACATGAGCTTACCGATAATCGGCGAAGGCCAAGTGCATGTAGATGGAAAACTAATCGACAGCAAATACGCCTTAGAAAAAGCAGGCTTATCGCCACTAGTCTTAACCGCCAAAGAAGGTTTAGCACTGCTAAACGGCACCCAAGTTTCCACAGCGCTAGCACTAAAAGGCATATTCGAAGCGGAGCAAAACATAAATTCTGCGTTTGTGGCAGGCAGCTTAACGGTAGAAGCCGCCTTAGGAAGCCGCACACCTTTTGACGAACGCATTCAACAAGTAAGAGGTCAATTAGGGCAAATTGAGGCCGCTGATATTTATCGGCAGTTACTTGGCCCCAGCGAAATTGCTAACTCACATGCCGAGTGCGACAAAGTGCAAGACCCATACTCCCTTAGATGCCAACCGCAAGTAATGGGCGCATGCTTAGATCAGCTGCGTAACGCCGCCGCGATTATTGAGATAGAAGCAAATGCGGTTTCAGACAACCCGCTAATCTTCACGAAAGAAGGCGACATCTTGTCGGGAGGCAACTTTCACGCACAACCGATTGCCTTCGCAGCAGATAATATCGCCCTTGCAATCGCAGAAATTGGTGCAATGTCTGAGCGACGAATGGCATTATTGCTCGACTCTCAAATGAGTCAATTACCAGCGTTCCTAGTCGAAGACGCAGGCGTGAATAGCGGGTTTATGATTGCCCAAGTAACTGGTGCAGCGTTGGCAAGTGAAAACAAAAGCCACGCTCACCCTGCCAGTGTCGATAGCATCCCAACGTCGGCCAACCAAGAAGACCACGTAAGCATGGCCACCTTCGCCGCACGACGTTTAAGTGACATGAACTTAAATACGCGCTACATCGTAGCGGTAGAATTACTCGCGGCATGCCAAGGAATTGACCTTCGTCGACCATTGAAATCCAATAAACAACTTGAGAAATATTGGTCTGAGGTTCGCAGCGTTGCCGCATACTGGGATCATGATCGCTACTTTCAGCCTGATCTAGAAGCTATTTCCGCGCTCATTCAAAGAAACTCTTTTGGCGAATGGGCTAATGCCTATATCGAAGGCAAATAAGCGCAGCAACGCGTAACAACGAGACAGTAATATGGCGATACGAGAAATACTGCAAATTGGTCACCCAAGATTAGCCTCACGAGCGAGCGAGGTTGATGTCGAGATGATTAAATCGATCGAAGTTCAATCTTGGATCGACGACATGGTCGACACCATGCGCGCGGCTAATGGGGCAGGCATCGCCGCTAATCAAATTGGCATACCGCATCGAATTTTTGTAATCGAAGTGGGAAATAACCCGCGCTATCCCTACAAACCAAAGATACCGCTGACAGTCGCGATCAACCCAACAATTAGCGCCTTGAGCGACAAAACTTTTGTATCGAATGAAGGCTGTTTATCGGTGCCACAAATGCGCGGAAACGTAGACCGACACGTCGAAATTGAAGTGTCTTACTTCGACCGGAATGCAAATAAAATAAACGAGGTAATACGCGGCTACTCAGCTTGCACATGGCAGCACGAGTATGACCACCTTGATGGCGTTCTATTTCCGCATAGAGTCGAGGACAAAGAGTCTTTTTGTTCTTGGCACGTTTTTGAGGAATTCCGTCAAGCGGATTACGCGAACGAAGTCGAGGCATTAGTCGCGCAATGGGGCGCTTAGCTTACGCAAAAATCGGAACCCAAATAGAGAACCAACAAAGAGCCCAATCTGATTCGTGGACTTGGTTTTTGATTAATAATTTCTCGCCCTTATTTTAAGAGAGAGTTTTTCCGCATTCAGGCATCCCTCTTAAAAAGGTCTATAATTTAGACAGCATATCTCCAGAGCATGGCTGTGCTTAGCAAAAACATCAAAGTAAATAGCGCGTAGTCTTTAGCGGCGTAATTCTGGCCAGACTCCTCAACCAGTTTAAATGTGACCACCCCAATAAACGGCATTACTTGCAACATATAGCGCTCATAGAAACCTATTTCACTGATGATTAAAGAGTTCTCTAGCACGAAGAACACCAATACAAGACTCGATAGCAAAAATATAGGTGAGCGAGACAAAGCGACTTTACTCTCTTTCAACGCCTTCATTAAGACACAGGCGTTGAACGCTGCAATCAGCACAATAACAAAAATGAAAACGCTGGGTAAGTATTCTCCAAAAGTACCTAGCTTGGACTGTATAGAGTTAATTGGGCCTGCAAAAAAGAGTCTGTCACTGAATATGGCGACAAGAGCTGCAATTAGGCAAGAGGAAACGAGGCTCAACTGCTTACCTTTAATTGTTGCGCTGGACCAATAGCTAGACCAGAGCGGCCTAGAGAAAAATGCTAGGTAAATA
Organism: uncultured Arenicella sp.; assembly: GCA_947499305.1. Taxonomy (GTDB): domain Bacteria; phylum Pseudomonadota; class Gammaproteobacteria; order Arenicellales; family Arenicellaceae; genus Arenicella. The sequence continues at coordinate 59,069 of CANMNN010000008.1, forward strand.
AGCGTGTACAAAAGACAAGAAATTGCACGCAGTGGAGCAAAGCCAACACCTGCGGTTTTACCAGCATAACTTGTCCCAAGCTGCATTGATGGGCTAGCAAAGCCAGTCCATAGCATCCAAAGACACATCAAGGGAATCACACCAAAAGCCAAAGACGCTATCGCGATACTACTAACTCTAAGACTCACCTGATTCACCCAATAAGATACGAGTGCCGTAACTCCAAGCGCAGGGAGTAACATAAGGTAGTACTGTCGGGAGATAATCGATAGCCCCACGAGGAATGCGCCGACAACTAATTTAGCCACACCAACTCTAGAACCAACTCTATGCGCTAAACCGCCTATCCATAGCATCACACCAACAAGGCAAAACATCATGGCGGGGCCCTCGGTAAGAAGCGTACTCATGGCCATCTGGGTGTGAGGCATCACCATAATTGGCAGAGAAAATAGGTAAAGCTTAATTGTATTAGACTTGCTCAGAACCGATACCGCTAAAAAGCATAGAACCCAGCTTAAGAGTACAGCTATCCGTTGTAAGTCAATCTTCGCTTCGGCCCCAATAGCCTGGCTTGCCCCCATAAACGACGACACTACAGCGATCCACACATAGCTCAGCGGCCCCGCAGGGTTGCTATGTTGCTCTAGAGAACTAGTGCTTACGCCACTTTCTAGATATCGATTTATGTCTGTTGAATTGTATACATCGTCAAATACCATTCCCGTTTTTGAAACAATAAAGAGAGTTGATGACAAGAACCCAATAACGAGGAACGCTCTATTCAGCTTTGAGAGCCTAGTACTATTGAGGGATAAATTTGTCATTTAGCTCTTTAAATCTCTCGGAGAGTTTTTACAAAAACATGTATTCATAGTGAATTATAGCCAATAGTCCAATTCAAAGTTAGATTTGGAGCATATCCATGATGCTCGAACAAGTCGCAACAGGTTAGGGAGATTGAACGAAAAAAGCCCCAGCCTGTTTCCAGTCTGGGGCTCTAAGCTTTTTAGAGATGTAGAAACACTAAGCAGCTTTGGCTTCTTCACTTATAGTCGCTGGCATTTTCAACAAGTATTCAAACGCTGAAAGTGATGCTTTAGCGCCTTCGCCCATCGAGATCACGATTTGCTTATACGGTACAGTTGATACATCACCCGCAGCGAATATACCTGGCTCCGAAGTTTGGCATTGTTCATTGATTATTACTTCGCCGTATTGGCTAAGCTCAACAACGTCTTTTAAGAAAGCACTATTAGGCACCAATCCGATTTGTACGAACACGCCGTGCAAGTCTTGTTGTGTTACTTCATCAGTTTCACGATTTTGATATTCAATAGCGCTGACCTTGCCATTTGTTGCAATGATTTGTTTTGTCATCACATTCTTATGAATAGTGATGTTGTCTCGCAGTTTAGCTTGATCCACTAATACTTGATCAGCTTTAAGCTCAGGCAAGAATTCGAAAACCGTTACTGAATTCACGATACCGGCTAAATCGAGCGCGGCTTCAATACCTGAGTTACCACCACCGATCACCGCAACGTCTTTGCCTTTAAAGAACGGGCCATCGCAATGCGGGCAATATGCCACTCCGTTGCCGATATTTTCTTTCTCGCCTGGCACACCGAGTTCTCTCCAACGTGCACCGGTGGCTACGATAATCGTTTTAGTTTCGATTACTTCGCCGGATGACAACACCACCTTTTTGATATCGCCTTGCTCAACAGAAGTCACACTCATGTGTTCTTTCATAGTGACTTCATAGTCATTCAAATGCTGCAGCATCGCGCCAGTTAATTCTGGACCAGTGGTTTTGGATACTGATATTAAGTTTTCGATACCCATGGTGTCTTTCACCTGGCCACCAAAGCGGTCAGCCACAATGGTCACGTTTAAACCTTTGCGCGCACTATAAATTGCCGATGCAACGCCCGCAGGCCCACCGCCGATTACTACTACATCTTGCAATGGCATTGCTTCGCTCGGCGCCACATTCGCAGCTTCTGGATATAGCTCAGTTAACTTACTTACCAAGGTTGCTGTGTCTACTTTACCGTTAGCGAATAACTCACCGTTTAAGTAGACACTTGGCACGCCCTGAATGTCGCGCTCGTTAATAATATTTTGGAACAAACCACCATCGATCATCTCGGTGGTGATGTTGTTATTAAGAAGTGCGAACTGGTTTAAACCTTGCACAACTTCTGGGCAGTTGTGACAACTCAAAGAAATGAATACTTCAAAGTGCAGCTTTTCTTTTACGTTGCCAACTAATGCTTGGATTGTCTCGTCTAACTTTAACGGCGTACCGGTGCTTTGTAAGATCGACAAAATCAATGAGTTAAATTCGTGGCCACTCGGGATACCTGAAAATTGGATGCCGGTGCTCGTGCCATCTACTTCTAACAGAAAGCTGATAGAGCTTCTTAGCTCGCCATCTGTATCGCGCTCTTCAACAGTGATTTTATCAGATGTTGAGGCAACGCCATTTAGGAACTCTAATAGTTCGTTTCGTTTTAAGTGCTCACCCGTTTGTAGAACGAGCGTGACAGATTTCTGCATGCTGGCTGTGTAGCCTTTGAGCGCAGTTAAAATATCGTTACTTAGCATATTTGCTCCTAGTGCCTTAGTTACAAGGCGGTCTATGGGTAAGACGGTTTAAATTAAAACGAGAGGCCCTCAATGAGCCTCTCGCGGCGACTAAATAGGCAGATCTCGTTTAGATCATGCCTACTAGGTCTAAAGATGGCGCTAGTGTTTCTTCGCCTTCTTTCCATTTTGCTGGACAAACTTCATTTGGATTAGCACGAACGTATTGAGCTGCCTTAACTTTACGTACCAAGTCCTCAGCATCACGACCAATACCTTCAGCGGTGATTTCCATTGCTTGAATGATGCCATCTGGGTCAACGATGAACGTTGCGCGGTCAGCTAAACCAACACCTGGACGCATAACTTCAAAGTTGTTAGTGATCTCACCATTCGCATCGCCAAGCATTGTGTATTTGATTTTGCCAATAGTGTCTGAAGAGTCATGCCATGCTTTATGCGAGAAATGCGTATCTGTTGAAACTGAGAAAACTTCTACGCCACGAGAGGCTAGCTCTTCGTGGTGGTCTGCAAGGTCGCCTAACTCAGTTGGGCATACAAACGTAAAGTCAGCAGGATAGAAGAAAAAGATTGCCCATTTTCCTTTGATGTCTTCGTTAGATACGTCTACGAATTCACCATCACGGAATCCAGTTGTTGCAAAGGGTTTAATTTCGGTGTTGATTAGGGCCATTGTGGTCTCCAGAAAAAATATTTAATTAATTAAAAAATGTATCGTTGTCACCAGAAATGACTGGCTTCTTCGGATATGGGGATAATACTATGGCATGCGCTAAATTTAATAAAATTGATTGTATTGAACATGATGTTCTAAAATACTGATCACAAGCCGTGTAAGAATTGAGTTCGCAAAATATGATGAGGCTCAAAATGAATCCACCCCGAAACGAACGCAAACCAATGATTTCATTAAAACAATTAAGCTATGCACTGGCGGTTGAAAAACATTTGCACTTCAAACGTGCAGCCGAAGCCTGCTCCGTATCGCAATCGGCACTTAGCACAGCCCTAAATGAATTGGAAAAGCAGCTAGGGTTTCAAATATTCGAACGAGACAATAAAAAGGTGCTGGTCACACCGATAGGACAACAAGTTTTAGAGAAAGCACAAAAGATCACATTACAGCTCGACGACCTCATAAAACTCGCCGATACACAGCGAAGCGAACTCAGCTACCCGATGTCTATAGGGATTATCCCAACTATTGCACCATTTCTCCTACCAATTGTACTGCCAGCACTAACTGAGAAATACCCGCAACTTGAATTGAAGATAGTCGAAGAGCAGTCGCACGAATTAATTGATAAGGTTCGCCGTGGTGAGATCGATACGGCGATCTTGGCCTTGCCGTACAGCTGTGACGGCCTTCTCACCTTCGAATTTTGGCAAGAAGACTTTTACTGGATTACTCACAGCGACGAAATGATATCAGGTTGCACTGAGATTACAGCGGACGAATTAGAACAGTCTAAGTTGATGTTGCTTCAAGACGGTCATTGCTTAAAAGATCAAGCCCTGTCAGCCTGTAATATGCCGAGCAACGCTCAGCACAGCGTTGGCGCCACCAGCTTGAATACACTGATCCAATTGGTTGCTGGTAAAATCGGCACAACCTTAGTACCCGAGATGGCGTTAGAACAGTTAATCAAACACAACCCATTACTCAGTCAAGCAAGGCTGAGTGAACCAGGCCCGCATAGACGCATCGCATTTATCGTTAGACCCAATTATTCAGGGGTTAACAATATTGAACTTTTGATGAAACAATTCAAAGGATCATTGAAGACACATTATCAAGAGAAGAGCGACTGATTGTTTAAACATGGTTCTCGATCTGTTGAGCTTACCCTTGGCCTACGCTTTTCCCACAAATCAATACTACTGTGAGTTTACCTGAACGTTGATGCTTGATAGGGAAGCAGATAATCACAAAAACCGAAGCTAAGATTCTACTTTTTACGATGTTCACCCATCATCATTTACACCATCATGGGGTTTCCAACAACGAATCAAGACAAAATCATGAAAGCATTTATTAGCCTTATCCACTATTTTTCAAATCAAGAACACGCGCAAACTAAGCCCGCGGTTTGTAATTTTTCCGATGATTATTATCAGGATCAACGATGCCTTTAATAGACATTAAACGCGGAAATTTGGGGCAATTCGATCGAACTGCCCCAAAACAAAGTTCAACACCTTAGAGCTTTCGCCCCAATTTTTTCTCGGCCAGCTTGCGCTCCCAATTAGCGTTAAAAATATTGATTAACTCATAGGCGTTTAGGCCGTGTATAACGACGCCGACAGTCCAACCAAGTAAACCCCAAATCACGACACTATCATCAAAGCCTTTTACGAAAGCGATCATCGATGCGAACACCACGTAGAAGAATAGATGGTTGTAAAACTCTTTTATGCCGCGCGCGTATTCAATGGCGTTGTGCTCGTCGGTCTCTAGTTGCTCAGGGTTGGCGTATTTGTTTTCAGAACTATTATGCTGTTTCATATTTGCCTCATCTTTTTCAATTGATGCGACCTGTTGATCCACCAGCTCAGCTGCTTTATCAGAGCTTCCACTCAGTTGGTCGAAAGTCGCTAGTTGAACCTCAAAGGCGGCGGCTAATGATTTTTTAGATTCTAAGCTAGGTGCCTGGCCACGTTCTATTCGTTGAATAGTTCGTACATTTAACCCAGATATCTGAGCAAGTTGTTCTTGCGACCAGCCCTTTTTAAGTCTTAGTTTTCGTAAAATCATTGTTAAACTACCTTCTTGGTTGTGAGCCAATATTGTTGAGCGACAGCGCTATTTATACCACGACATAGCCACGGCAACTAGCCGACTAATGCCCGACACGACAGCTAAACGTTTTTAATTTCAATAACTTAGAATTCGACCAATAATGAACGTTTAGCCATTTGGGTCTATAGACTCAGCATGCTGATAAAGACGATCAATCAGTTTGTCGAAGGTTTCACGCTCATTTTTGCTAAAACACTCCAATAACTGCTCTTCATATTCGTAAGAAACAGGGACCACTTGCTTGTAAATTTCCATACCAGTTTTCGTTAAGCTGAGATTTTGTCGGCGACGGTCTGTTTCATCTACTTCTCTCTCTACCAAGTGACGTGCCAACAACTTTTGCAGAGCTCGGCTGACAATCGACTTCTCTATTTGTATCTTTGCGGAAACTTCGTCGGCCGAAGCACCTGGGTACTCACCAAGAACCGCCATGATTCGCCACTCAGTAATCGAGAGTGCAAACTTATCACGATACGTCTCAGCAATAATGCCGCTTATACGATTGGATAGAATCGACAGACGATAGGGCAAGAAACGTTCAAGAGTCAGAATAGAAGGGTGTTTGCTAGTTGATCTTTTGCTCATATTTGCATTTAGTTGCAATTACAACTATATTGGTTGCTATCACAACTATTCTAAGCTATTTACGGAAAAGTCTCTAATGTCTGATTTATTTGAAAACCCGATGGGCCTATGCGGCTTTGAATTTATTGAATTCGCTTCTAATGAACCCGGTGTTCTGGAGCCTATTTTTGAGATGGCCGGCTTTACTAAAGTCGCCGTGCATCGCTCCAAAGATGTTCATCTTTATCGTCAGGGCGGTATTAACCTGCTTATCAATTACGAACCTGCAAGCAATGCCTACTACTTTGCACAAGAGCATGGCCCATCAGCTTGCGGCATGGCATTTCGCGTAAAAGATGCACAAAAAGCCTACGCGCGAGCGCTAGAACTTGGCGCTCAACCGGTTGATATTCCAGTAGGCCCAATGGAACTGCGTTTACCTGCTATTAAAGGTATTGGTGGTGCTCCTTTATACTTAATAGATCGCTTTGAGCAAGGCTCGTCGATCTATGACATTGATTTCGAGTTTATCGAGGGCGTTGACCCAATGCCCGAAGGCTGTGGATTTAATGTCATCGACCACTTAACCCATAACGTGTATCGCGGCCGTATGCAGTATTGGGCCGACTTTTATGAGCGCTTGTTTAACTTTCGCGAGATCCGCTTTTTCGATATCAAAGGCGAGTACACCGGCCTAACATCGAAAGCACTCACTGCGCCGGACGGCTTAATTCGTATTCCATTGAATGAAGAAGCATCTAAAGAAACGGGGCAAATTGAAGAGTTCTTAATGGCCTACAACGGCGAAGGCATTCAGCATATTGCTTTTTCTTGCGACAACCTAATCGAATGTTGGGACAGGCTCAAAGTGCGTGGCATGCCATTTATGAGCGCACCACCTGACACTTACTATTCTATGCTTGAAGAACGATTACCGAATCATGGCGAATCAACTGAAGCATTACAGACACGTGGTATCTTGCTTGATGGTAACACTGAAGACGGCGAAGCAAGATTGCTGTTGCAGATTTTCTCTGACACCCTAATCGGCCCAGTGTTCTTCGAGTTTATCCAGCGCAAGAAAGACGATGGTTTTGGCGAAGGCAACTTTAAAGCATTGTTCGAATCTATCGAACGCGACCAAATCGAGCGTGGCGTAATTAACGCAAGCTAAACGTAAGGCAAGCAAAAACTAGGTGCCCCCATGATTGAATTAAACGAAACGCATCAACCTGAGCTCACAAGTTGGGTAGTCTCTGCGAACGACGAAAGCAGCGATTTTCCAATTCAAAATTTGCCGTTTGCAATTTTTAAACGTAAGGACACAGCTGAGAATTTTCGAGCCGGTGTGGCGATTGGCGAGCATATCGTTGATCTTAAAGCCGCTCATAAAGCCGGTGTTTTCAGCATGGAGCTCACGCCCTTGCTAAAAACGCTTTATAAGCCACGTCTAAATAAATTTATGAGTAAAGGCCGAGCCGCTTGGTCTGCTTTGCGCTTAGAATTATCGCGCGCTTTACGAAGTGGATCAGATGCCCAAGCCCAACTGGAGAGTTGCTTGGTGCCGCAGACTCATGCTGAATACAAGGTACCTGCCCGTATTGGCGATTATACCGACTTTTATACCTCGATTAATCATGCCACCAATGTAGGTAAATTATTTCGCCCCGACAATCCGCTGTTACCAAACTATCAATGGATACCCATTGGCTATCATGGCCGCAGCTCATCGATTGAAGTATCTGGCCATGGTTTTCATCGCCCACATGGCCAATTAAAAGCACCGGATGCTGACACCCCAAAACTCGCTCCATGTAAGCGCCTAGACTATGAACTTGAAGTGGGCATATACATCGGTAGTGGCAACAAACTAGGCCACGCTATTGACTTAGACCAGGCTGAAGATCATGTGTTTGGCCTATGCGTATTTAATGATTGGTCGGCACGCGACATTCAGGCTTGGGAGTACCAACCGCTTGGACCGTTTTTATCCAAGAGCTTTGCATCTACAGTCTCCCCCTGGATTGTTACCATGGAAGCGCTAGCTCCCTATCGCCAAGCATGGTCGCGCCCGAGTGACCACCCTCAACCTTTACCCTATTTGGAATCACATGATAACCGCAATGCTGGCGCAGTCGATATGCACTTAGAAGTATTGCTACAAACCGCCAAGATGAAAGCCGATGGTGTTGCGGCCGAGCGTGTTGCTTTGAGTAACTTCAATCAATCGTATTGGACTATCTCACAGATGGTTGCACATCACTCTGTGAACGGCTGCAATTTAAAGCCTGGAGACTTCTTTGGCAGTGGCACTCAATCTGGCACGTCGCCTGATTCAGTTGGCGCCTTACTCGAAGCCACCGAAGGCGGTAAAAACCCAATTACTTTGAGCAACGGTGAAAAACGCACCTTTCTTGAAGATGGCGATACGGTTGTTCTTAATGGCTGGTGCGATTCGGAAAACGCTCCGAGGATTGGCTTTGGTACAGCTGAAGCGACTGTGCTACCCGCGATCAACACTTAAGAGGGCTTAGCCATGAAAGTAGAAGGTATTCATCACGTAGCGTATCGATGCCACGACGCGAAAGAAACCGTGGAGTGGTACGTAAAAAACTTAAACATGAATTTCGTTCTGGCAATCGCCGAAGACCAAGTGCCATCGACCAAAGAACCTGACCCATACATGCATGTGTTTCTCGATGCCGGTCAAGACAACGTGTTGGCGTTTTTCGAATTACCAACAAAAGCGAAAATGGGACGCGACGAAAACACACCTGAATGGGTACAACATATCGCCTTCAAAGTTAAAGATATGGATACCTTGCTTGAATACAAAGCGCACCTTGAAGCAAACGATGTAGAAGTACTTGGTATTACCGACCACTCGGTGTTTCACTCGATTTACTTCTTCGACCCAAATGGTCATCGGCTGGAATTAGCCGCACCTGATGAGGCCGAAAAAGCGAAATTAGACCGTCTTGATCAAGTGAAATGGCAAATGCTGGATGAGTGGTCTGAGACAAAGAGGGCGCCAAAGCATGCCGATTGGATGCATAAAGGAGAGTTCGAGGCATTGGATTAGAATGCGATTGATAAATAGTATCATTTTACTCTATAGCGATATCACACCCTATGCAGTTCACGCCAATTTGAACGACGCGAACGATCACCAAGTGCGCCGCCCCCATTCATGAGGCCTTCCACGTAGCTCAGGGTGTCGATAAAAAAAGCATCAATAAAATATATTGCTACAAGGCCTACAAACAAATACAACGAGCCCCAATGAGACTCCATACCTACTTTAGAAGCACCGCCGCTTACCGTATTCGTATCGCCCTGAACCTGAAAGCAATCGACTGCGACCTTGTACCGCTTAATCTATTTAAAGGTGAGCAAAAACACATTGAATTCTTAAATCTTAACCCCGACGGCCTAATACCGGTGCTAGAACATGATGGCAATGTTTTAACTCAATCGATGGCCATACTTGAGTATTTAGAAGAGGAGTATCCGAATATGCCTCTTCTACCCCAAGTGGCGACAGAAAGAGCTTTCGTTCGCGCGTTAGCACAAACCATCGTTAGTGACATCCATCCATTGAATAATCTTCGTGTGCAAAAATATTTGGTCGACCAGATGGAGGTAGATGAATCTAAAAAACTAGAATGGTATCGCCACTGGGTAAAGCAAGGTTTTGATGGTTTAGAGAAACGCTTAGAAAAAAGCTCAGGCGTGTTTTGTCATGGTGATTCGGTCACTCTGGCCGACGTTTGCTTGATACCTCAAGTATATAATGCGCATCGATTTGAATGTCCGATGGACACTTATACAAACATCAACCGCATTAATCAGCACTGCTTAGAGTTAAACCCATTTGCTGATGCCGCGCCTCATACCCAACCGGACGCCTAATTAAATACCGTGCAAAGCCAATACGACATTATTGAGAGCCTGCCTCTCCACTTACGCCCGTTTGTAGCAATTCAAGACTACCAAGCGTATACACCACGAGACCATGCCATCTGGCGATTCTTGATTCATCAATTAGCGTATAGCTTAACCTCAACTGCTCACCCAACGTACTTTGAAGGCCTAGAACGAACCGGTATTGGCTTTGAGGCCATTCCACGTATCGAAGATATAAACCAAAAGCTCAATGAACTTGGCTGGCGTGCGGTTGCGGTAGATGGCTTTCTACCACCAGCGGTGTTTATGGAATTTCAAGCGATCAAAGTGTTGGCAATTGCGGTAAACATTCGCTCCTTTGAACACATGCTGTATACCCCCGCACCCGATATTATTCATGAGTCGGCTGGTCATGCACCATTTTTGATCGATATAGACTACGCCGAATTCTTACAACGCTTTGGCGAGTTAGGCATGAAAGCGATCGCCAACCAGCACGACATGAATCATTACGAAGCTGTGCGTGATTTATCGATCGTAAAAGAAGACGTAAGTTCGAGTGACGAACAAATCAAGGCTGCTGAACAACGTGTTGAGAATATTCAAAACACCAAGGTCGATGCTTCAGAGGCAAACTTATTAGCGCGCTTGCATTGGTGGACCGTTGAATACGGATTAGTAGGCGAGACTGACGACTATAAAATTTATGGAGCAGGCTTACTCTCATCACTATCAGAAAGCCAAAGCTGCATGGATGATAACACCGTCGCCAAACAGCTACTGACTATCAACTCAATCAAAAGTGCTTACGATATTACGGCTCAACAACCACAGCTTTTTGTTACCCAATCCTGTCGTCATTTGAGTCATGTTTTAGAAGAGTATGCCCAGCACATGTGCTGTAGCGCTGGTGGCTCTGCGTCGCTAATAAAAGCATGCGAGGCTGGCTCTATCAATACCTTAGTCATGAATTCAGGCTTGCAGATTTCAGGTAAAGTTAGCCGAGTAAGCTGCGACGCGGTCGGCAATGCAATCTATCTAAACACCGAAGGTGCAACCCAACTTGCGCTTGATGGCCAAGAGCTAGACGGTCATGGTATTGACTATCATTCTCAGGGCTTCGGCTCACCGATTGGCCGATTAATTGGCTTAGAGAGATGTTTATCCGCCTATAGCATTGATGAGCTAAAGCGCCATGGTATCGAAATTGGCAAGTTAGTTAAGCTACGCTTTTTATCTGGCATCACGGTAAGCGGTGAGCTCACCCAAGTGTTACGGCGCGAGCAGAAAAACATCTTGATGAGTTTTGCAAATTGCACCGTACATGATGTCGAAGGCCATGTTCTTTTTGACCCTAGCTGGGGTATGTTTGATATGGCAGTTGGCGATTCTATTCTCTCTGTTTTTGGTGGCTCGGCCGATCAAGTGATGTTCCCAATTTATCAGGCTGCGACCAATAGCGCACATGAGAAAGTAAGCTATAGCCCTGACCAACTTGAGAACTTTGCTTTGTATCGAGATATTCGCGAGTGTCGAGAGAATCGGCATAATCCCAATGAATTGATTTCACGCCTTATTGCTCGAGACGATGTCGATTGGCTACTACTATTCGAGGCTTTAGAGCTCAGTGATGATTCTGCTCAAATTTCGGCTATCGTTAATAGCTTAAAATCAGAGAAGGGCGATGCTGGCGTATTAGTAAGGCAAGGCCTAGAGCGCCTGAATACTGAGGCTGGACACAGGTATTAATCACAAAAAAGCCTGACCTTGGTCAGGCTTTTTAGCGCTAGTTACCTAGTAGAGTTTACTTTAAAGTAGCTTGGTAACGCTCTGCTGATTCGATAATCTCTTTGCGAGCTTCTTCTTTGCCAGCCCAACCTTTTACTTTCACCCATTTACCTTGCTCTAAGTCTTTATAGTGCTCGAAGAAGTGCGCGATTTTGTCGAGCATTTCCTGTTGTACGTCACGGAAGGTAGAAACGTTGTTGTAGAACTTAGTAAGCTTTTCAACTGGAACCGCTAAAATCTTAGCATCGCCACCAGCTTCGTCGTCCATTTCTAGAACGCCGATTGGACGACAACGAACAACCGAGCCAGTTACTAATGGGAATGGGGCAAGCACTAATACGTCGGCTGGATCGCCATCGTCTGATAAGGTTTGCGGGATATAACCGTAGTTGCACGGATAGTGCATCGCAGTAGACATGAAACGGTCTACGAACATCGCGCCAGTGTCTTTATCTACTTCGTATTTAATTGGGTCGCCGTAACGAGGTATTTCTACAATTACATTAACGTCGTCTGGCAATGATTTGCCTGGGCCTACATTATTTAAAGACATCTAGGTCTCTCCGAAAGATTGGTCTTGAAAAATTGGCTGTATTATACTGATTTGGTGTAGTTAAACAGCTGCGCGCACTTAAAAAAAAGTAAAAACACCAATAAATTACATTCCTAACAAGTTAAACGAGGGTAGGGCCAGCAGATTTTTTGTGAAGTACGCACTAAGACAACTTTAAGTTCATAACTTAGCGCCTACAGAGCAGTATTTTAATTCACACATTGCAACTCAGATGTTTTCGAGTAGTTCGTCTTCGTTTGTCTATGCGAACAGGTAATCAAACCTGCTTGCAGGGGATACATCGGAGGATAGTCTATGTCTGAACAAGCGGTACCCGCCTTACTCGGGATAGTAGGATTAGTAGTTGCATTTGTCATTTTCGGGGTCATTTCTAAGCTCAAGGTGAGCGACCCTAAAGTCGAAAGCATCGGCAAGCAAATACATATTGGTGCGATGGCGTTTATGCGTCGCGAGTACACCATTCTTTTCGTATTCTTAGTAATATTGGCAATACTGATTGGGTTCTCTGATCTTGGCTTGCACACCATGATCGCCTTTATCCTAGGCGCTTTTTGCTCAGCATTTGCTGGCTTTGTTGGCATGTTTACAGCCACTAAAGCGAATACTCGAACCACTACCGCAGCACATGAACAAGGAGCGGCGGCGGCTCTTAAAACTGCCTTCTATGGTGGCTCTGTGATGGGCTTAACCGTTGCCTCAATGGGCCTACTCGGTTTAGGGCTTCTGTATTACTACTTTGGAGCGAATCCTGAAAGCGCGCATACCATTCATGGCTTTGGTATGGGCGGCTCAGTCGTCGCTTTGTTCTCACGTGTGGGCGGTGGCATTTTTACTAAAAGCGCCGACGTAGGCGCTGACTTAGTTGGGAAGGTCGAAGCCGGCATTCCTGAAGATGACCCTAGAAACCCTGCCGTAATCGCCGATAATGTTGGCGACAATGTTGGGGATGTTGCAGGCATGGGTTCTGATATCTTTGAATCGTATTGCGGCTCGATGATTGCGACGGTCGCGATAGCATCAACCTTAAGCGCTGCGGCTCTGGCGGCACTCGGTGGTGACCAACAAGCACTGATGTTCTTACCCTTAGCACTTTCTTCTATGGGTCTTATATGCTCAATCCTAGGGATTATCTTAATCAAGATGCTGAGTAATCAAGCTCCTGAGAAAGCACTACGGACAGGCACTATGGGCACAGCAGGCCTGTTCATCGTTTTATCGTATTTTATGATTCAGCACTACGGTATCAGCACTGGCGTTTGGTACTCAGTTGTTATTGGCTCAGTTGGTGGTATTGTCATTGGATTGGTAACCGAATATTACACAGCCGGCAAACCTATTCGCACCATTGCTGCGGCGGGCGAAACTGGCCCTGCGACGGTAATGATTTCAGGCCTGGCCATTGGCATGGAATCGGTTGTAATTCCTATTTTGACGCTCTGTGCAATCATCTTTTTCTCAGATCAATTTGCAGGGCTTTACGGAGTAGCAATAGCTGCTGTTGGGATGCTGGCAACGGTTGGCATCACCATGGCGATTGATGCATACGGCCCCGTTGCTGATAACGCTGGAGGAATTGCAGAAATGGCCGGATTAGGTGAGGACACTCGTAAAATTACCGATTCTCTCGATGAAGTCGGTAACACCACGGCAGCTATAGGTAAAGGCTTTGCAATTGGTGCTGCGGCACTCGCTGCGCTCGCGATTATTTCAGCATTTATCGAAACCGTGTCGGCTAATATTGATGGCTTTGTACTTCAAATAAATGATCCTGAAGTTTTGGTAGGCATGTTCATTGGCGGCATCTTCCCATTCTTGGTGAGTAGCTTAACCATGACCGCTGTAGGCGATGCGGCTTTCGATATGATTAAAGAAGTTCGTCGTCAATTTAAAGAAATTCCAGGCCTATTGGAAGGCACTGCCGAACCCGACACCGCCCGCTGTGTCGACATTGCTACCACTGCCGCACTTAAGCGAATGATTTTACCGGGGGTATTAGCGGTCTCCGCTCCTGCCGTTGTAGGCTTTGGTATTGGTGCACAGGCTCTGGGCGGTATGCTCGGCGGCGCTTTACTAGGCTGTGTGTTCTTGGCCATTACCATGGCAAATGCCGGCGGAGCGTGGGACAACGCCAAGAAATACGTAGAGCGCGGTAATCACGGAGGCAAAGGTTCAGATGCCCATGCCGCCGTAGTTGTCGGCGATACTGTAGGCGATCCATTTAAAGATACATCCGGCCCGTCGATGAATATTCTGATAAATGTAATGGCTATTGTGAGCTTAGTAATCGCTCCCTTATTGAGTGCTTAGTCTATACGCCTAATCAGAGCGTACTCCTAAATTTTTGCTTGGTCAGTTCAACCACTGACCAAGCAAAAACTCTTTGAATGGTCTCGAATATGCTTAAGGAACGAGCCTTTTTAATATTTCGATAGATGTTTTTAAGTTTCGATAACAACTAATTTACATATTCAGACTAAATAGTGGTCAAATGCATTGACGATGACTGTCCATCTTGGTCAGTCTATAATCTGAGATGTTATGGAATCAGTTATTTTTGCAGTTCGGTTTTTAGCTTTGTCGCAGGTAATACTGCTGCTCTTCTCGCTCGCTGTTTCTAACAATCCTCCATGTGTAAGGCTCGCCGGCGTTCTATTGTTCTGCGGTATTGCCGGCTACTTACTAGCACCAGTATCTGCACAATTTGGGCATATGGATTTCGCCTCGATACTTTTTACCCTTGCATCACTGAGCCCAATGTTCATCGCACTATTTGTCTGGGTTGGTTTTGAAGAGCAACACACATTTCCTCCTTGGCTATGGGGTGTCATGGCACTCAACGTTGTTCTAGAAGTCACAGCGCATTTGATTTATGACGTTGGAACCGAAATTCCAAAGTTTACTAGGGTAATGCAGGTTGTCGAAATAGGTCTAATCCTGTTTGCTCTTTTCTTACTTTGGAAAGGTAAAGAGGAAGATCTTGTTGAAACTCGGGCAAAACTCAGAAATTGGTCTATTTTGGGTATCACGGTATTAGCCCTACTCATTTCGACTCTTCATCTAATAACAAAGCATTCGGTGCCAATGGGGATCGAATTGTTTTTCATGTTTTCCATCTTCTGTCTCGCGTTTTTAATGAACATCGCGATACTAAAAATGAATCCAAGTGGTCAAATAACAGCGCACGGAAAACCCGAAATTATCGAGAGCCAGGATCCGCAAATCAGTAACTTGCTTGACAGAATGCAAGGCGAACGTCTTTATGCCGACCACGATTTACGCGTGGCTAAATTGGCTGACATGGTTGGTTTGCCCGAACATCGTTTACGTAAAAAAATAAACCAACAACTCGGATTTCGCAACTTCAACCAATTTATCAATCAATACAGAATTCGAGAAGCAGGTGAGCGACTGCATGAAGAACCGACGATACCGATTTTAAGTGTAGCTCTAGACGTCGGCTTTCGGTCTATTTCATCATTTAATACGGCATTTCAAACTCAGTACGGGATGTCACCGACTGAATACCGTCGACAATCGGTTGCCCATTAAGCGCGCAAAATAATTGGCTTATGATGATAAATAGTCTGCTTAAAACATCCAACTTACTAGAAGTAAGTGAAGGCATATTTTCTGTGTTGGATGAATCTCGCCAACAGAGCGGCTATGACGGGCATGTGTTGGCCTATGACGCCATTGCCGGCAATCGTTTTTTCAACCGCCTTTTGTGGGGTAATTGGCCATCAAATTACACACGGTTTTGCAAGGACAGTCTTGACCATTTGCCGAACAAGCCTGTATTGGATGCTGGTTGTGGGTCATTAGTATTTACCGCCGCCGCGTATGCTAATTTAAACCAACAACCAGTCGTACTACTCGATCGCTCATTGGGCATGCTAAAACGCGCACGCGAGCGACTCGAACGAATTGCAGGAACAATCAATGAGAATGTAATATTCCTGCAGGGCGATGTTTTCGACTTACCATTTAGGGACAAAGCCTTCGGTACAGTTATCTCTCATGGACTCTTACACATGCACGATGGCAAAGCAGGTATCTTTAGCGAGCTAGAAAGAGTAAAGGCCGAGGACGGCCTTATATCCGCAACCAGCTTAGTGAATAACAAAGGCTTAGGGAGACGCTACCTCAATAAACTAGAGAACGCAGGGCAAATAGCCAAGAACTTTAATAGCAAATCACTTGATGAATTACTGACCTCGAGGCCGTTAGACTACACACTTCGAACCCAAGGTAATGTGGCTTATATTGAAAGCCTTAACTAGCCTAAAGGGTATCTAACTTATTAATATTAGGTATCTCGATAACTTTGCTCTAAACCTGATTCAACTTCTTGCTCACTGAGATCACGTTTGTCGGCAAAATGTTTTACCATTTCCAGTTCATCGTCTTTCCAAGATTCTGGTTGCCATAATCTTGAGCGAATCATTGCCTTGCCACAATGAAAAAAACACTCTTTGATATCAATAAGTTTCGTTAATAAGGCAGGCTTACCGTTTTCGCTTAAGCGCTTTAAAATTAAAGGATCACGACTAAGCGTCGCGGCACCCTTAATTCATAGTGTTTCACTAGTGTTGGGGATAACGAAAATCAAACCAATGCGCGGGTCTCTTAGTAAATTCCTAAAGCCAAACATTAACTTATTACGTGGTCGCTCTGGAATTAATAGGCAGCCACAGTCATCAATCTTTACGAATCCTGGGGCGTCGCCTTTTGGTGCTACATCAATCAAACCAGCTTCATCGCAACTAGCAATAAATACTATCGGCAAGCGAGCGATGAATTCACTCATAGCCTAATCACGTTTCGAAACTACTTTCTGTTTTACAGATTCTTTTGATGCCCCAAATAGAGCTTCAAGCTCCGATTCATCACGTATTTTAAATTCAAGATTAATTACTACCTCGCTTATTTAGGCCGTAAGCCATGGTCTTCTCCCATCGATTAAGGCCTATAAATGCTTAACCTTCAAAACTTAAACCTCTTAAGAGCTAGCTCTTTAAGGGGACTATGAGACTTAACTGCGCTTTCGCTTCTGAGCCGGTCTCAGAATAGGACTGCACAAAATGAATGCAAATTATCAAAATTAGGCAACGAGTTTCATAAAATAAATTTAGCCTTTAGGCAGATAGTTAAGCAAACTAGGTAGAAAAAACTCGCTAACAAGAATTTGGGAATCTTGGTAGTCATATGGCGTACGGCGCGCATTTATCATCAAACCATCTATATTCGATAGCAAGATTTGGCGCTTTGAAACACGTATATTTCCATCTTTAAACAATAGGTGCCCTAGTGGCGTACGGCCTAGATTGGCTAAACCGTTTCTCCCATTCATCACTAGTTTTAGTGGAATTACACTACGCGCGTAAACCACCGTTTCGTTATAGAGCTTAAGCTCTACTTCCCGAATCATTGCAGCACGCGATAGTGGACTAGTAAGTGCGATTTGCTCATGAAACGTTGGCAAGGCAATTTTTTGTCTAACTACATTTACCGAAAAATTATCATCACTCAATGCTTGTAGTGCCGAGGTCAAGGAACCTTTAGCTGATATAAGTGGCTTCAGTTTTGGTGAAATCTTCGCTAAGGAAATTGAATTATCAGTAAGCCAGTTCGACTGGGTATTGAGAATTGAATACAAACGGGTCATTAGAAAATGAGTTTAGGTTAATGTTTCAAAGTTTGAACTGACAGTAAACTATCTGAGCAATGCGCCAATACGAGCTAACGATAACATAGTTTACTAAAAACGATTTCGCTTGAGCGCTCCTCAGATGTAGCTAAACCCACCAAGCTCGATACACAGCACCTAGTGAGTGTTACTATCTAGGCCTGTTCGCCAATCCGCCACAATAACCAGCACAGCGCACCTAATGACCGAATCCCAATCAAATCAAAACTTGGTTCCTAAAAGTGCAATAAAATTTGCGGTTACCGGCGTTGGCTCTACTTTGATACATGTTGTAGTTGCAACCATTCTGATTTCTCTACTCAATAGCAGCACACAATTTGGTAACGGCGTAGCTTTTGTAATAGCAACCATTTTTTCATATACAGTGAATACCCTTTGGAGCTTTTCCAATACCTTAAGTAGGCGTACAGCATTGCGATTTATTATCACGTCTTTTGGAGGGCTTATTCTCACTATACTCATTTCGACGGCTGCCGAAATGCTTGGGCTTGATTATAGGGCAGGTATTGGCTTAGTTGTGATCAGTGTACCAGTATATAGCTATCTAGCTCACTCTCTCTGGACTTACCGCTAGGCACTAACGCCATGAGTGCTTAGTATCGGAATCGGCACATGCAACAGAGCACAAATCACTCTCAGCATTTCATGTTCTTGTGTCAGTATCTCTCGGTCATCTAATACAGTGCGAACTAGAGCAGCTACCACGATTGATTTTTGATTAGGGCTAAGCTGATCGAGCTTAGCAAGAGCCTTATCTAGCTCTGCTTGCCATTGGTCAGTAAACGATAAATTTAGATGTTCGACGTTGGCGACAGACATACCTTGTTTGAATGCTCGCTGAGCAAGCTGCAGCCCCTTAGCAGTGCTCCTTTCCTGCCCATGAGAAGCTAAAATCGCCACTACTGTTGCTAACTCATCACGGCACTCTTTAAGCTTTTTATTACCGTGTAACTGCGTATGATTTGGCTGCTGAGCTTCATCAAGATATTGCTTTATCAATCTGGTTAAAAGAAACTCAAATGAGTCGATTTTATTATCGGCGTTTGCCAACAAATCTACCGTTGATTGAATTCGCTCAATATCAAGGATAGGACGCCGCTTAAGTGTCGGAAAGCTCATCTCAAGAATTGCCAAACGTTGTTCTACACGCACTGAACCATGCGTTTGTATCAAGTGCTGAAGCTTACGCTCGCTAATATCGCCCATCTGCTGAACAACGATTAACAATTGCTTATCCCGAACAGCTTGGTCACTATCAAGTAGACAATAAAATAGTACTTCAGGAGCCCACTCCAAACTGTGTGCTGAGCTCGATAACCCGGTAGGAAGTGATGCCGCTAAGACAGCGGCGGCGGCGATGCGCTCAGTACTCGGATTACCAATGTCACCAAACATTCCTTCGACGTCAAAAAAGCCACCTTTAGCTCTCTTTTCTTGTTTCTTTTGTTGTTCTTCGGCCGCTTTCTCGGCCTGAATATGCTCTAAGTGCTCTTGCTTTTTCAGCCTTTTCGCAAGCATGTCGATATCACCTATCTCAAAACCCTTTTCGATTCGAGCAATTCGCTTCTCTAACGGCGGATGCGTTGCAAACATTAATGATTTATAGCCACTACCAAACAGCATATGACTCACTTCTTCTGAGTCAGACTGCAAATAGGATGAATGGCTATAGGCAGCGATCTTCTTTAGAGCGCCAGAAATGCCTTCAGGGTCCCGAGTAAACTGAACCGCTGATGCATCAGCCAAGTACTCTCTTTGCCTAGATAAAGCAGACTTCATCCAGCGCGCGAAAAACAAGCCTATATAACCAACCAACATTAACACTAGGCCAATAGCAACTATTGCAGACCCATTATTATCGCGAGAAGAACGCACTCGATAGCTACTGGCGTGCAAGAACTTGCGCCCAAGTATGGCGATCACCGTAATGCCAAAAATGACACCCATCATACGAATATTAATTCGCATGTCGCCATTAAAAATATGGCTAAATTCGTGCGCGATCACGCCTTGAAGTTCAGAGCGAGATAACTTTTCTAGAGTCCCTTGAGTAACCGCTACAGCCGCGTCAGAAGCGGTATAGCCAGCTGCAAAGGCGTTGATACCTGGCTCGTTTTCCATCACATAGACATCAGGTACTGGCGTACCTGATGCTAATGCTATCTCTTCGACCACATTGTAAAGCCTACGCCTCAAGGCATCTCTAGTATCAGGCGTTACTAAAGTTGCACCCATGTCACGAGCAACCTTACCACCACCACTGCGCAAGCTTACGATTTTACCAAGGCTCGCTAAACCAATCACACCACCAGTAGCCGCGCTAGTTCCCAACAACAATGAACTATTGGCGAGCCACGTTTCCACATTGAAAATGCTGGTCATGGTAACGCTTGATTGGGTCGATAACACTATCAACGTCAAAGCATTGACCGCTAACACTATTAAAAATGTGACAGCGATAAATGCCAAGACTATCCATCGCGATTGTTTACGCGCTTGCTCTTGATGCTCGAAAAAATTCATAAAGTGAAAAGGTTTCTAGAATTCTACCTTAGGAACCTGTTTCATGGCTTCATCTTCAATTTCTAACAATTCGGCACCTTTAAACTGGAACCAGTTAGCAATGAAATTACTCGGGAATTGCTCTCGCAAGTTGTTATACATCATAACTGCATCGTTATAGGCCTGACGAGCAAACGAAACTTTGTTCTCAGTTGTAGTTAGTTCCTCAGAAAGCTGCATCATGTTTTCATTAGCTTTCAGGTCCGGGTACGACTCTGAAAGTGCGAAAAGACGCCCAAGCGCTCCGCTCAAACCTTGCTCGGCTTGGCCAAGTTGCTTCATCGCCTCCGGGTTGCTTGGGTCAGCTTTGGCGTTATTAAGACCGCTTACCGCAGAGTTACGCGCGTTGATCACAGCTTCGAGTGTTTCCTTCTCATGAGCCATGTAGCCTTTAGCGGTCTCAACCAAATTTGGTATCAGATCGTGCCTGCGAGTAAGCTGCACATCGATTTGCGCAAAGGCATTTTTATAAGAATTTCGGCCCGACACTAGGCGGTTATACATACCAACGCCGTAGAGTATTAAGCCAATAAAAAGAATTAAAAGAATAGTTCCGGTTCCCATCACAGTACCCTCAAAGTTTTCGTTCACTCTTTATAACAGATATAGACAACTTTTGGGAATTTCAGCCCTTTGCTTTAGTCTTCTCTTCGACCAATTAGTTTTGGCAAACTACCTAAACCTATTGCTTGCAGTCGATACAAAAAAAGCCCGCTTACTCTTTCGAATAAGCGAGCTTTTAAAAAGCTAGAAGCTGAGAATATTATCTACCGCGCTTCGCCATCTTTTTGATTGCTGCTAGCTGCGCTGCTGCTTGAGCTAATTCAGCTTTTGCTTTGGCGTAGTTGATATCAGCCGTGCTGTCTTTCAAAGCTTGCTCAGCTTTACGCTGTGCTTCAAGCGCTGCGGCTTCGTCAAGATCGTCTGCACGCATAGCAGTGTCAGATAACACTGTAACTTTTTTCGGCGTTACTTCAAGAATACCACCAGAGACGTAAATCACTTCTTCTTCACCATCGGCCGTTTGAACACGCACATCGCCGGCTTTCAAATTAGTCAGTAGCGGAATATGTTGCGGGTAAATACCCAGCTCGCCTGCTTCAGCAGTAGCAATCAGCATGCTAG
Organism: uncultured Arenicella sp.; assembly: GCA_947499305.1. Classification (GTDB taxonomy): domain Bacteria; phylum Pseudomonadota; class Gammaproteobacteria; order Arenicellales; family Arenicellaceae; genus Arenicella. Next base: position 80,708 of record CANMNN010000008.1, read on the forward strand.
CTTGTCCTGAGAAAATCTCTTTTTCAGCGCTAACAACTTCAACTTGCATTGTACTCATTAGATTATTCCTAGTTTGTCTCTCGGTGCAGCCTAGACACTCCGTTGTCGGAGATTTCTCGGCTGCGCTCGAGGTGACGGTTCCGAAGCCTCAATATTCATTCGAAGCTCCGCTAAGGAGGATGATTTTAGTCAGAACAAGGCGTCGGCTACGCGGAGCGACGGGAGCTTACTCAAGTAAGTGACCAGAGTGAGCACCGCCGACAGCGAAGTGCTGGCTAATAATCAGACCCTTAGGATTTGCCTTTGGCAATTACCTCGTCGATTCCACCAACCATGTAGAACGCTTGCTCTGGATACTCATCCATTTCGCCGCTCAAAATTGCTTTAAAGCCTGCGATGGTGTCTTTCAGAGAAACATACTTACCGTCAGCACCAGTGAAAACTTGGGCTACGAAGAAGGGTTGTGATAAGAAACGTTGAATCTTACGCGCACGGGCTACGGCTTGCTTATCTTCTTCAGATAGCTCGTCCATACCTAGAATTGCGATAATGTCACGAAGCTCTTTATAACGTTGAAGTACGTTTTGTACGCCACGTGCTACTTGGTAGTGATCGTCACCGATTACTAGCGGATCAAGTTGACGTGATGAAGAGTCTAGTGGATCTACCGCTGGGTAAATACCTAGCTCGGCGATTTGACGAGATAATACTAATGTCGCATCTAAGTGAGCAAAGGTTGTTGCTGGCGATGGATCGGTCAAGTCATCCGCAGGTACGTATACCGCTTGAAAAGACGTAATTGAACCGTTCTTAGTTGAGGTAATACGCTCTTGAAGGGCGCCCATCTCACTGGCCAGAGTAGGTTGGTAACCTACCGCTGAAGGCATGCGACCTAGTAGAGCAGATACTTCTACCCCTGCTAGCGTGTAACGGTAGATGTTGTCGATAAACATCAATACGTCACGACCTTCGTCACGGAAGTACTCGGCCATGGTCAAACCAGACAATGCTACACGTAGACGGTTGCCCGGAGGCTCATTCATCTGACCGTATACCATGGCTACTTTATCAAGTACGCCAGCTTCTTTCATTTCGTAGTAGAAGTCGTTACCTTCACGAGTACGTTCACCAACGCCCGCGAATACTGATAAGCCTTCTTGAGCTACCGCAATGTTGTTGATCAACTCCATCAGCGTCACAGTTTTGCCTACACCAGCACCACCGAATAGGCCAACTTTACCACCCTTAGCGATCGGCATAATCAAATCGATTACTTTTACGCCAGTTTCTAAGATCGCTGTTTCAGACGCTTGATCAGCGTAAGCTGGTGGCTCACGATGAATTGGGTCACGACGAACCGCTTCTACATCACCAGCGTTATCCACTGGGCGACCTAGAACGTCCATGATTCGACCAAGAGTGCCTTGACCAACTGGAACCGAAATAGGAGCGCCAGTATTAGTCACTTCCAAGCCACGTTTAAGACCTTCGGTTGCGCCCATCGCAATAGTACGAACGATACCGTCGCCTAATTGCGCTTGAACTTCCATGGTTAAATCAGCGCTGGGTACTACCAGAGCATCATATACGTTTGGCACTGCATCTGCTGCAAACTGTACGTCTACAACTGCGCCAATGATTTCTACTATATTTCCGGAACTCATTTTTGGTTTCCTCTAAATTTAAATTCTTTCTTACTAACTTCAGCGTTCCAACTTAAAGACACTTACTGTTAAAACTATGCTTCTTTACAAGCTAAGAGTCTTCAACGCGAGGCGACTAGTCGCCTGTTTGCAAAGCAAAACGTCGCGATTAAACAGCCGCTGCGCCACCAACAATCTCAGAGATTTCTTGGGTAATTGCCGCTTGACGAGCTTTGTTGTAAACCAACTCTAACTCACCAATCAAATCACCTGCATTATCACTTGCAGCCTTCATCGCCACCATTCGTGCCGACTGCTCACAAGCAACATTCTCAACAACTGCTTCGTAAATCTGCGATTCGATATAACGCTTCAATACGGTGTCTAGAATTGGCTTTGCTTCTGGCTCGTAGATGTAGTCAAACAAGTCAGGTACTTCATCGGCCGCTTCATCATTTGCTACCACCGGCAACATTTGTTGAACGCGTGGAGCTTGTGTCATGGTGTTTACAAATTCGTTAGACACCACATACAAACGATCGATTCGACCTTCGTCGTAGGCTTTAAGCATAGACGTGATCGCGCCAAGCAAATCTGTCAAACTTGGCTTATCGCCGTAGTGTGACGCTTCAGAAACCACATTTCCGCCGGTTCTGCGGAAAAAAGCTAAGCCTTTTGAACCGATAGTCGCTACGTCAATTTCAACATTCTTCTCATCCCAATCGGCCATTTCAATCATGGCTTTACGGAATACATTCATGTTCAAACCGCCACATAGGCCACGATCCGAGCTAACAACTATGTAGCCAACACGCTTTACTTCACGGTCTACCGTGTAGGGGTGCTTGTACTCCAAGTTCGCTTTAGCAATGTGAGCCACTACCGAGCGAATTTTGTCAGCATAAGGTCGGGCAGCTTGCATGCGTTCTTGCGCTCTGCGCATTTTGCTTGCCGCTACCATTTCCATGGCTTTAGTGATTTTCTGCGTACTTTTTACGCTGCCAATCTGATCTCGGATTTCTTTACCGACTGCCATATTTAAATCTCTTTAGTTGTCATTCTGAGCGAAGCGAAGAATCTCTTATTTTCTAAGAAATGCCACGCTACGCTCTCAATAACGGTTAACGTGATAAGCCTTTAGCTCGGTCGGCCAAGGCCGACATTCGCAAGGCGAATCGCACGAATTAGAAGCTGCCGTTTGCTTTGAAGTCTTTAAGAGCTTCGTGCATACCAGCCTTAACTTCGTCAGTAAGTTTTGGTGCTGCATTAACGCCGTCGATCAACGATGCAAAGTTAGCTTTAACATGTGCTTGCATTGCTGCTTCACACGCTACAACTTGATCTTTTTCTACATCGTCAAAATAGCCTTCATTAGCCGCGAACAATGACAAAGCTACTTCTGCTGTCGACATTGGTGCGTACTGGCCTTGCTTCATCAACTCAGTTACACGCTCACCACGGGCTAGCTGTGCACGAGTCGCTTCGTCAAGGTCAGATGCGAACTGCGAGAACGCCGCCAACTCACGATATTGAGCAAGTGCTAGACGAATACCGCCGCCAAGCTTCTTAATGATGTTGGTTTGCGCAGCGCCACCTACACGTGATACTGACAAGCCTGGGTCTACCGCTGGGCGGATACCAGAGTTAAACAAGTCAGTTTCCATGAAGATCTGACCGTCAGTAATTGAAATCACGTTAGTTGGTACGAATGCTGATACATCACCGGCTTGAGTTTCAATGATTGGCAGAGCCGTCAATGAACCTGTTTTACCTTTAACACCAGTCAAACGCTCTACTTCATTTTCGTTAATGCGCGAAGAACGCTCTAACAAACGAGAGTGTAGATAGAATACGTCACCAGGGTAGGCTTCACGGCCTGGCGGGCGACGTAGAAGCAAAGATACTTCACGATAAGCTACCGCTTGCTTAGATAAATCATCATAAACAATCAATGCGTCTTCGCCGTTATCACGGAAGTACTCACCCATTGAACAGCCCGCGTAAGGTGCTAGGTATTGCAATGCCGCTGAGTCAGAAGCATTCGCTGCTACAACGATTGTGTATTCTAATGCGCCGTGCTCTTCAAGCTTGCGTACCACTGATGCAACAGATGAGGCTTTTTGGCCTACTGCAACGTAGATACATTTAACGCCGTTACCTTTTTGGTTGATGATGGCATCGATCGCTACCGCTGTTTTACCAGTTTGGCGGTCACCAATAATCAATTCACGTTGGCCACGACCAATCGGCACCATAGCATCGATTGATTTGAATCCAGTCTCAAGCGGCTGGTCAACACCTTGACGCTCAATTACGCCTGGCGCCAACTTTTCGATTGGTGATGATTCAGTCGTTTCGATCGCGCCTTTGCCGTCAATTGGGTTACCCAATGTATCAACAATACGACCAAGTAGAGCAGGGCCAACTGGCACTTCAAGAATACGGCCAGTACATTTAACTGTGTCGCCTTCTGAAATGTTTTTGTAGTCACCCATAATTACCGCGCCCACTGAGTCTTGCTCAAGGTTAAGCGCTAGGCCATAAATATCGCCCGGGAATTCCAACATCTCGCCTTGCATCGCTTCGGTTAAACCATGGATGCGGGCAATGCCGTCGGTCAAGCTTACTACGGTACCTTCGGTACGCGATTCAGCTGATGCTTCAAAATTTTTAATCCGATCTTTAATCAGGTTACTGATTTCTGATGGGTTTAGCTGCGTTGTCATGACTTCAAGTCCTCAACGTTAGTTACTTTCTGTTCGCTACGTAGTGTTGGTAATTTCGTATCACCAACGGTCACGCAGTTTGACTTAGCGCATTAGCGCTGTCGTCATCTTCTCAATTCGGCCTTTCGCAGAACCATCAATCACCAAGTCACCTGCTTTGATAATGGCACCACCGACAAGGTCGGCATCCACAGTCTCTTCAAGCTCTACTTTCATGCCTAAGCGCGTTTCTAACGCTGCGGCCAATGATGATTTTTGATCGTCTGTCAGTGCTTTTGCAGTGATTACCTGCGCGTTTACCAAAGCATTCGCTTTAGCAACCAGATCACCGTACTGCTGACTAATATCAGCAAGTGCGTCTAAACGATCGTTTTGCACTAACAAGCTAACTAAGTTAGCACCACCTTCAGGTAGGCTATCTTTGGCTAGATCAGTTAATAGCTCAGTAACTTTGTCAGCATTAACACGTGGGTCTGAGACCAACGCGCTAAAGTCAGCGTCGTTACTAATTACGGCGAGTTGTTCCAGCGCTGTAGACCATGACTCATGAGAGCCTGATTCGTGCGCTAGATCGAACACCGCTTTGGCGTAAGGTCGAGCAATGGATGCATTATCTGCCATTATTCTTACCTGTCTATGGTTCTAACCCGCGGGTTAGCTAGCCTTTAGTTGCGTAACAAGATCTTCTAACAAAGCAGCGTGAGCTGACTCGTCGATCTCTTTATCAACAATTTTCGAGGCTGCAGCAACCGCAATTGAAGACACTTGGCCACGCAATTCTTCGCGCGCTGTGTGAACTTCTTGCTCTACTTCTGTCATAGCGGCCGCGATGATGCGGTCTTTTTCAGAGGTAGCGGTAACTTTTGCTTCGTCAATAACTGAATTGCCACGCTTCTCAGCACTCGCAATGATTTCGGCAGCTTGTGATTTTGCATCACTTACTAATTTTGCTGCTTCTTTCTCGGCGATTTCTTGTGCTGCTTGGCCTTTTTCGGCCGCGGCTAAACCGTCTGCAATTTGCGTTTGACGCTCTTGCATGGCATTCACCATTGGCGGCCATACGAATTTTTTGCAGAACCATACAAACAGAAAGAACGAAAGAGTTTGACCTATAAGAGTCGCATTAATATTCATCGATTCGTTCCTCGTATGTATTGCTTAATGTAAGCGGGGACAGTTAATTAGCTAGCGTTTGCTTTCAAAAGCTCTAAAACGCTTGCGTCAACTAGACCTGATGCGAACAAGAAGTATAGAGCGATCGCAACAGCAATAATTGGAAGTGCGTCGATCAAACCAGCAAGTAAGAACATTTTAGTTTGCAATGAGTTAGCTAGCTCAGGTTGACGAGCAACACCTTCTAGAAAACGACCACCCATGATAGCGATGCCTAGAGCTGCGCCGATAGCCGCAAGGCCTAGCATGATTGCAATTGAAAGAACGGTCATACCAACGATAGTTTCCATTTGGAACTCCTATTTTTATGAAGATAAAAAATTAAAATTAAAAAGTTATGCCCTTAACCCTGTGGGCTAAAAGTGGGCGAATTCTTTATGCGCTTGCTCGGCATAAGCCTATAAGCAAGCGCACTCAAATTAATGTGCTTCGTGTGCTTGCGACAGATAAACCGTCGTTAGCATCATGAAGATGTAAGCTTGCAGCGTGATAACCAAGATGTGGAAGATTGCCCAACCGAGTTGTGCGAAGCCACCTAATACGCCTAGACCTAAGCCGGCGCTGTACATCATTGCGATCAAGATAAAAATCAACTCGCCGGCATACATGTTTCCGAACAAACGCAAACCGAGTGACAACGGCTTAGCGAGTAGGGCAACAGTCTCGAGCAAAAGATTGAATGGCAATAGTTTTGGACCAAATGGTTGAAACGCCATTTCCTTTGAAAAGCCACCAATTCCTTTAACCTTAATGCTGTAGTAAAGGATCATCAAGAACACTCCGACCGCGGTACCTAAGGCAACGTTTACGTCGGTTGACGGCACGATCTTCATGAAAGGCGCCAAGCCAGAATGCTCAAACGCGTAAGGAATCCAATCTACTGGGACTAGATCCATCAAGTTCATCAAAAACACCCAAACGAAAATCGTTAACGCGATTGGCGCGATGTAATCGTTTTTAGCGTGTTTAGTGAAGGTATTGTCTTTAGTGTCTTGAGCGAGTTCAAACAAAGACTCAACAAAACATTGGACTTTTGATGGCTTGTCGCTGCTAAAGCCTTTGGCGATGCTACGAAATACCAGCATCATGATCAAACCAAGACCGAGTGACCACAACATGCTATCTACATGAATTGCAGTAAAACCCATATCAGCCGCTTCTTGGGCGGTAGTAGCAAAGCCCCACTCGCCACTTGGGTGTTGTCCGTAGGTTAAGTTTGTTAGGTGATGGTTAATATAACCAGCGCCTGTTAGTTCACCGTTTTCAGATGCCATTTTCGCTTCCTGAGAGTGTAAATCTCACACTTAAATTTTAAATTCTGTTGGGTTTTACAACTCTTCGTTGGGCTGTAAAACGATTTACTACCTGTGGCCAATAGTTGTGGTCTTCCAAATGCTGAGCCTCTCGCTCAAAGCTAGCGCTACTCGTTTACTTCGTCGAGCTGCGCTGGAACCAACAACATTAACCAATTCACAATCACCGCCGCAATTAGGTAGGCGATTATAAACGGCAATAAAGACACTTTGAGGACAGTTATACAAATCACCATCATTGCCAAAGTGAATACAATCTTTAACACCACGCTTGCGTAAAAACGCGCAAGCATCTCGCTGGCACTCGCATCTTGTTTCGTGGTGAACAAGCGCCCAGCGGAATAAAGGCTACCGATCATCGCTATCAAACCTCCGAAAGCGGCGGACAAACCTTCTCGCGAATCAAAACAAAACCAAATTACCAAACTAAATGCCACGGTGGCTACCGCTTGCATCAACGCTAGGTTGATCAATAGACCCGGTTGCTTTTTACTGACCGGCATTGAGCGAGGTATAAAGTCGTCAATGCTGTCTTCTTGGCTAAACTCACTATTACCTGCACTCGCTTGAGTTTGATTGGTAGAGCGATGGTCTAAATGTTTCATAAATGGGCCGTTTCGACTGCTCGCGGATTATAGATGCTTGAAAAACGTTTCGCAATGCTTGTCAGACCGATTTATAGGCTCTTGTGCTATTCATAGGTATTTGGGCTAAAGCCTTGTACCATGCGTGTTTACGCTTATTTTGATTCATGCTTCACATGTACACTAATGGTTGCGTTTAGACGACGTGACAATTCTTTACCCAGCAAGCACAAACGATCGTGCCAAAAACTAATCACAATTCACAAGCAAACAATTAAGACTGCTCTCTAAGTTACTGTCTCTTCTACAAGTATATCGCCAATCAACAGCGGGCAATTGACGCTAGTAACAACTGGCTGTAGTAGACTTATTTAAACTATAAAACTGGCAACTCTTTCCCATGATACATCAATCGTCAAAACCGGTAACAAACGAGCAAATTACTAATGGTTTAAACGACCTTAATCCGGTTATCGATGAACCATCAAGCTGGCTAAGCCAAGCATTATCAGTTCCTCGAAGCGAAGGCTATGTTGAGTCTAATGGGGCTCAAATTCATTACTTCGAATGGGGCGACAAATCAAAACCAGGCTTACTGCTTTTACATGGCTTTTTAGCACACTCCCGCTGCTTTGCGTTCATCGCGCCTTTTCTTGCTGAGCAATATCATGTAGTCGCCTATGACTTGTCAGGCATGGGAGATTCTGATGCTCGAGAAGAGTACCTTGATGACGTACGAGCCACAGAAGCCATCGATGTAGCCACGCACACAGGGTTATTCGAGCATGAAACAAAACCAACATTAATCACCCATTCTTACGGCGGCATTGTCGCTATCAATGTGGTTAATGCCAACCCCGATAAGTTCGCTGGCTTGACGATTTGTGACTTAATGGTTATTCGCCCAGAGATCTTAAGAGAACACGCCGACAAATTTAAGCGCCCTGGAAATCAAAACCGAGATAAGCCAAACCGCATCTATCCAGACCTTGCGACAGCTATGGATCGATTTGTACTAGCACCACCGCAAGAAGTTGAACAGCCTGAGCTACTAGATTTTATGGCTTACCACTCCTTAAAACAGGTAGACGGCGGATGGACTTGGAAATTTAGCCCAAGCGTGTACCCTAAAGACGATGATGCCAATGCTAGATGGAGTAAAGTGGGGCACAACATCGTTGGGTTACCGGGAAAAGTGGCCATAATCTATGGAGCCGAAAGCCTTCTTTTCACGCCAGACTCGGAGAACTATATTCGCGAAATTGGCGGCGATTCAATTCCCATCATCCAGATCCCTCATGCCCGACATCATTTAATGCTAGACCAACCAATCGCTTTTGTTAGTGCCTTGCGCTCAGTTTTAGCAATGTGGGCTTAGCGCAACAACAATGCCCAGATCCAAGCAACTCGTTAGCGTCATAATGCCATCCTGCAATTCTCAGCGGTGGATCGAGCAAGCTGTGGAGTCGGTACTGCATCAAACCCATAAAGAACTTGAGTTAATTATCATTGATGACGCATCAAACGATGCAACCCTCGATATTCTCAAGCACATAGAAGACCCGCGCTTGACATTAATCGCACGTGAGCAACGATCTGGCGGCCCAGCAACTCCGCGTAATCAAGGCCTAGGGGCGGCTAAAGGGGACTACCTAGCATTTATCGATTCTGATGATATCTGGCATCCAGAAAAGCTAGAGCGGCAACTTAAAGCTATCGATCGACATGAGTTAAACTTTGTCTCGAGCCAACACGTTTGCTTCATAGACAATAAGCCCGACGCGACAATACTTGGTGAGCAACACCAGCGCCTGAGCCGCAAAAGCCATCAAGCATTACTCAAGAAAAACTGGGTTATTACCTCCAGCGCGCTTGTTAGTCGCACTCTATTTGACGGCGTGCGATTCAACCAAAAGAGTCAATATGTTGGTGTTGAAGACTATCTAGTTTGGTTGCACATACATCAAAACCAGCTAGTTAAAAGCGCAATACTTGAGGCTCCTCTGGTGTTTTATCGGCTCCGAAGCGACTCCTTATCACACTCCAAGATCAAGATGGCAAACAAGATTTTTCACTTGCTTCGTAACTATCAGCAACAAGGAGAGCACCTTGGCGTTTTGGCTTTCTACTATTTCGGGTCATACGTCTACGCATCTGTCGCGGCTCGATTATGGGGTAAACGATGAACACAAGACTTACAATAAACTTAGCTATCGCGCTAGTCTTAAGCGTTGCTACTTGTATCAGCTATGCCGACGACATTAGCCCTAATTTCTCCATGGGCGCGTTCTGTGAAAAGTTACCGAGGCAAGAATATGCCGACCTAACTCGCGTTCACGATCAAGATACTTGGTTTCAAGTGTACCAAGTTGCTGAGGGAGTAAAAGCCATTTACGAACCACACCAATGGCAAGAAACCATCTCTTATCTGATTGAAGGAGCTGATCGTGCCCTCTTGTTTGATACAGGCAACGGCATTGGCGATATTCACGCATTGGTAAAGCGCCTAAGCAAAAAGCCAGTTGCCGTTTTAAACTCTCATTCTCATTTCGATCACGTAGGCGGCAACCATGCTTTTAAAACCATATATGGCCTTAAAACCAGCTTCAGTCGTGATAGAGAGCAAGGCATTGCCCACGAAGACATCGCAGAAGAAGTATCGAGTGACGCACTGTGCCGGCCCCTACCAAGTGGGGTTAGCCCCGAAACGCATACAGGCAGGCCCTATAAAGTAACTGAGCACATAGAAAACGGTTATGTTTTCGAACTCGGTGGGCGCTCGCTAGAAGTGATTCACGTACCCGGGCACACCCCTGACGCCCTCGCGCTTATCGATCGCAAAAACAGGCTGCTTTGGACTGGCGACACGTTCTACCCAGGACCTATCTGGCTTTACGCACCAGAAACGAGTCTGAGTCAATACAAGGAATCACTTGATCGCCTGATGCTTGAGCACCTTAATGTTGATTATTTATTGCCAGCACATAATCTACCACTAGTAAGCTCAGGGCTGCTGCCTAGAGTTCATCGTGCGTTTAAAGTGGTACTTTCAGGCACAGCAAAGCGCCAAGAATCATTTCAAGGAACTGCTATTTACTCGATAGAGGGCGAAACTCGATTTTCATTCTTACTACGCGACAATCCATTTAGCTATAAGAACTAATACTTTCTAGATTATTGAAAGCCTGCGTTTCCTAAACACCAAATATTTACGCCTCTATTTAGACTTTATAGCGGCGCCTTATCAGCTACTTAATATGCGCCAAAATTCCATCTAAGGTATCCAAGTTTTTATACTCGATTACTAATTTGCCTTTGCCGTTATTGTCTTCTAGCGAAACCTTAGTTCCGAGCTTTTCAGCAAGGTTTTCTTCCAAATTTCTAATGTCTGCACTTTTACTCGGCTTTACAGCTTTCTTTTTAGGGTTAGCATATGAACGAACTAATGCTTCAGTTTGTCTCACTGAAAGCTTCTTAGCATAAACCTCTGCGGCTACCGTATCTTGATACTCTAACGGTAGACCTAAGATTGCTCGCGCGTGACCCATCTCAATGTTGCCTTGTTCTAGTAACTTTTTCGCACCGGGGCTTAAGCTGAGCAAACGTAATAGGTTAGTGACCGCTGTTCGAGAACGTCCGACGCTTTTGGCCATCTCTTCATGTGTTAACTCAAACTCATCCATTAAACGCTTTAATCCAACCGCTTCCTCAACGGGGTTTAAATTCTCGCGTTGAATATTTTCGATCAGAGCAACCGCAAGCGTAGCCTCGTCGGGGATATTGCGAACAAGCACAGGCACTTCATGCAATTGAGCTATCTGCGCCGCTCGCCAACGACGTTCACCCGCAATAATTTCGTATTTACCATCCGACACCGGGCGAACGAGTATTGGTTGAATAATGCCTTGAGAGCTAATAGACGCAGCGAGCTCCTCTAGCGAGGCCTGATCCATGTTGGTTCGCGGCTGGTATTCTCCCGGCTGCATTTTTTCTACTGGTAAGGTGTTCGGTGCGGAATCTTTAGCACTTACAGTACTCGCACTTTGAGTCGATGAATCGCCTGACCCAGAATTGGTTGAGCTTAGCGGCTCTGTGCTACCGAGTAGGGCTTCTAAACCGCGACCTAAGCGCTTTTTCTTTTTTGTGCTCATAACTCTTTATATACGCCTCTTGTTCTACGCCCGGCTATTTGTGATTCAGGCTGATTTTTATACTCTAGCGGCCGCTTTATGTTCAGCGATCTTCAGTATTTCTTTAGCTAACTTAACATAGGCCCGCGCACCCTTTGAGCTCGGTGCGTAAGTTATAGCCGACTCACCATAGCTTGGCGCCTCGGCCAAACGCACATTTCGAGGGATCACAGTGTCATACACCTTGTCACCAAAGTGATTCTGTAACTGCTTACTCACCTCGCCTGATAAGCTATTGCGCTTATCAAACATGGTTCGCAACAAACCTTCAATCTTTAAGGTTGGGTTCAATGTTTCTCGAATTGCTCTAATGGTCGACACCAAGGCACTCAAACCCTCTAATGCAAAGTATTCACACTGCATCGGAATCATCACAGAGTTAGAAGCGACCAAAGCATTAATTGTGAGCACGTTGAGGGCAGGGGGGCAGTCTATGAAGATATAATCATAATCCCCTTGCACACTAGCTAAAGCTTTTTTCAATCGCAGCTCTCGGCCGATCTCGTTTAATAACTCTACTTGTGCGCCAGCTAAATCGCCATTTGCGGTCATTACATCAACACCGCTCTCTGTTTTAACAATCGCTTCTTGAGCCGTTGCTTCGTTTAATAAAACATCGTAAATCGTTGCTTCGAGCTCACTTGTATCAACACCCAGCCCTACGCTGGCGTTGCCCTGCGGATCCATATCGAGCAATAAAATACGCTGGCCTTTTTCAACCAAAGCGGCTGATAAGTTAATACTGCTTGTGGTTTTTCCTACGCCACCTTTTTGATTGGTTACAGAGATTACTTTGGCCATGGTTTCTATTTAAGCGTATTGAAAAGAAGCGTGTTAAGTGTTGTTCTAACTGTAGCTATAACCCTTGCAACCGCCTTTTTACTTCGGCGCGCAAATCACTACTAGATTGCGTTGGGCATCAAGTTCAGGAACTTTAAGTGCAAAGGTATCAAATTTTAGGTTCATCTTCTTGATAACTTTCAGTTCGTCCTTCGGAACCACGCCCTTCATTGCTAACCAACGACCATTCGGAGCTAAGGTTTGCTTAGAACCGACCACAAAATCTTCGAGACTCGAAAACGCTCTGGAGGTTACCATTGGGAACTTCTCTTTTGGCTCGTACTCTTCAATGCGTACGTTTTCGACCTTAAAGTTCTTCAGGCGTAGTTTATTCGCCGCAAACATCTGAAACTGAGCTTTCTTATTGCGCGCTTCTACAGAAGTCACTTCCAAAGCAGGGGAGAGAATCGCCAAAATCATGCCCGGTAAACCCGCGCCACTCCCCACATCAAGTAGGCTAGCGCCTTTCATATAAGGCTTAATACTAGCGCTGTCAAAAATATGGATACTGAGCATCTCTTCTAAGTCGTCTACAGCCGTAAGGTTGTGTGTTTTATTCCACTCAGCCAACAACTCCATATAGGCGACAAGCTTCTCAATCGCTTCGTCTCCATAAGAAACATGCAGCTCATCAAGGCCCTGCTTAATTCGCTCAGCTAACATTTTTTGAGTTGCGGTACTTTTGTCATTCATAGCGGTGCCATGTGGTCGATACGCGATTAAGCGCAGTCGATAATATAACTCGGCCTGAGATTATAGTAGATGCAAGAGCGTAAACGAAACTCAAAACCACCTATAGTATAAAAGCCCATGTTTTTGCCATATTTTATTTGTGAAAAAGAAGCCTTATAGAAAGCCATTCGGGGCACATTCGTCAGTATTATGTGATTAACTAGATTTGACTTATTCGGTAATCGTGTCGAGATGAAGGCCAATAGCCGAAGAAGCGGACCTAGACGGCAATACCGCCACCATTTGATAGCCTTTTCGGCGCAAGTGCCAGGCCCAAATGCGGTTTCCAAAGAACCCCCAACAAAAAAACGACAGCGTAAAACCAATTAGATACAAATAGCCAAACGCGAAGTCACTATAGTCAAAGTGGGGTTCCGCCGAAATAAGGTTCATGGGAAACATAAAAAGAGAATACAGCACAGCCAACAAATACATCCTCTTTGAAATTAGCCACATCCCAGTAATCAAAAGCCCTGGCCAACTGAAGCCTTTTTTGACAGCACGATACCGGGGGTGTTTATCTCGACGATAGATCTCAAAATCTTTCACAATACTTCTCACACCTAAGATAACGAGCCGAATTCACGAGCCTCGTTCGCATATTTTTATTGACTTCAAGTTCTGAAGCTTACTTTCTATCTTGGAAGTCTTATTGCTCAGCTGAGTTCTCGACTAACCTTTGTACATTCGCTTTTACAACGATTGTTCCCGCGATCAAATCATGCACGCAGCGTTTGTCAGCTCGAAATATAAAAAGAACGTTTATCAAGCCCAAAAACTGTCCGATAGTTGGCACATACCCCGCAAGCGACACAGGTAAATAGCGCAAGAAAAACACCTTTGGAAGAGAGAGAATAGCGATTGAATCCTTTGAAACGATTTTTATACCGACTACTCTTTTCCCAATTGTTTGACCATAATTGGCCAGCAAATAACCATGTAACGCAAAAAATACTAGGAACCCGAATAATCCAAACATGGCTATTTCGAACACCGGGTACTCTCCTTGAACCAGCTTCTGCCACGTTCCAGTGTAATACATTAACGGGAGCGTGATAGCAGTAGCAATAATTGAATCTATTATTGACGCACCTAAGCGCTGCCACCTCGATGCTAACTCATACTCGTTATCACTAGTACCAGAACCCTCTAAGTTAGATTGGGGTGCGGCGTAAACGTTTTTCTCTTCCACTGAATTTTCCTTTTTTATTAGAACCTTGCCTATGCAGTCTTTAGAGCTAGCGATATTAAAAAGAGGCAGTAAAAATCGACCCGGACAAAAGCAACCTGAAGGCGGCATTTAAAAACAACATAGACAGTCTAATCACAGAATCCATATAAAAAGTAGCCTTTTTCAATTGCTTCTAATGCGGTTTTATCTATATCACCCAATGTAGCGATAACAGAATTCACTTGACCAAGTTTTTCACGTAAAAGTTTAATTTCAGACCTTAACCTTTCTAAATCTGTACCGCTTAGTTTTGCGTCTTCAAAATAGTCTTCCATTTTTAATATCATGGGAAACGCTAATTCGGTTTTTCTTATAGCGCTAAATAATTCAAAGTGGCATGCATCACTAATACCAACTCGGTATTTATGACTACTTAAACTTGAACCTATATGAAGATCGTATGCCATAGTTCAAAAATGTGTGTGCGTTTAAAACAAGCGAGTGCAGTGGTTACCAGTTTGTGAGATTTTATAACCTTCCATATTACTGAAAGATTACACGAAAATATTCACAGACGATCAACATATCTTTTTGTGGCTTGAATTTCGAGCCTGCCAATTCCCTATGGTAGTAGTCCCAATGTACCTTTCTCCAATACTCGAGTGATTTATCCCCTTCACCCTCAATGACTGCAAATTCACTCGTCACTTCGTTGAATGGCACAATCTCCACTTTTTCTACTTCAATGACACAAAGCGCGATTCCATCCCAATTTGTAACAATGTAATTGTCTCCCGTTTTTGGTAGCTCTTCTTCACTAAACTCAAACCACCACAGTGATGTTGCCGTTGCACGTTTTTCTTGCCTCAAAACAAGATCAGCACACTCATTTGCATCTATTTCATTGTCACAAAAATAAAAAGAGGCAATTTCTTTTGCTGGCTCACCTTTGAATCGAAAATACCTTTCGGACAGCTCTGAAACCGATGGGTGAACAGTACTCATACCTTTAGAACGGGCACACCCGAACCGTTTGCGGCGCTTACGTTTTTGAACTTGTTAGGCATTTTTATATACATCTGGCTTCCAGTTTTCCATAAAGACATCTGGTTTAGCAAGTTCTGAAAACCCGTATTTCTCATAAAGCCGATGTGCATCAGCTGTTGCAAGAGTCATTCTTCTAAGCCCTTGCAAATCCGGGTGGGACATGATTTTTTCCATTAGCCACTTGCTTAGGCCTTTGCCTCGATGGCCTTCGAGAATATAGACGTCTGCGAGGTATGCGTATGTTGCAGAGTCGGTGATCATGCGAGCAAAACCAACTTGGTTTTGCTGTTTATCGAACACCCCAAAACACAGAGAATTTTTTACTGCTGTTGTTAGCGTTTCCAATGGAATACCTTCAGCCCAATATGACTTAGATATAAAATCATGAATTGATTTAATATCCATTTCACTCTGATCGGAACTAATTTTATAACCCTCAGTCATGGCTCTTCCTCTAATTATACTTTGCCACTTTAAAACGGGATTGCTCGCACTTTTTTCGCGTCCGTGCGTTTCAACCACGCATTACGCTTTTTAATTTATCAACTCTCATGACTATAAGAATTTGAATATCTTAGAAACCCTATACAAGCAAAGAATATTGACGAAGATTGCGCCAACGAGAAGCCCCAAGTAACAAATTCATTAAACATAAATTCATAAGATAAGCTTTCAAGCAATGAAACCGCGACATAGATAAACGTTGCAACTGCAACGCCTAAAAGCACTTGGAGTGTCCCATCGCGCTTCGTACTTTTATAAAGCACTATGGCCGACAGGAGAACTATGATTACCGATAAAAATTCAATTATCATAACTCCCCAAATCATCGAAAGCACAATATCACCAGCAGGCTCTAATCCATAGTTGTAAGTTCCATTACTCATTGCTTAAAGCAGTTGGGCTAACCGCGCATTTCATTTTGAACTTGTTATGTTGATTCTATTGCTCTTCAGATCCGAAGAAATTCATAATACCGTAGCCTATAGCAATTTCGATATATGCAGAAAATCTCCAGATAACCTCCGGTAGCTCTATACCGATAGTCCCCCATAAATCAAAACCAGTAAAACTGCCTATTAGATCAACAAGACCAAAAACTATTATTAAGATTCCTACTATTTTCATGGTTTAGCTACTCCTGCTAAGTTTTATTAAAATTATTTCCTTGCCTTGGCGTCAGCCATTTTCACATAACGCCCAGCAAACGGAGGCGCGTCTTCTCGATGTTCGAACGCGCATCGTGTGCACTTACGTTTTTGAACTTGTTAGAGCTCTTTTGCATTATCTACCATTACATCTAAGTTTAAAATGATCCACTCAGCTTCTATTAAGCATCTCTCTGGATGTTTGTTAGATTCTACTAATTCAAATTGCCACACATATTTTGTATTGTGTACATGGGTATGCTTATGTGCAGCCACCAACTCTACTTGATCTCCAGTCAGTTTAGAAGCGGCGGTAATCTTATATCTGTTCCAATGCGGATTGATACAAATATCTCCTTCTGGACATAGGTGTGTAACCTCAGTCGAGTCAATAAACTCTGCCTCTCCTTCAAACACTTCGGCATATGAAATCGAATTGAAAAAAAATAGTAGCGAATAAAAAATTTTCACCTGATTACCACAAATGTCTTTAAAAATGCTCCGTCGAAGAGTCGTTCCCAACATTTTCGCTTTCGAACTGATTGTGCTTCCCTTCACGTGTGGTCAAGTACGACACAGGAATGAGCCCCAATAACGCTCCCATGAAAACGCTTAATATCAACGTTAGTACAATTAAACCCACAGACTTGAATTTATAATTCAAAACCTGAATAGCTTTAAACCTTCTATGGGTGTTTTGAACAGAACCACTATAGATTTCTTTGGTGCTAATCACCAAGCACTTCACTGAAGAAAAAATAAAGATAACGCCTTTGCAAGAGGCGGCGGGCTCTATCGCTCTCCCGCGTAATGAGTGGAAAAACCGCAAAAAATTTGTGAAATTGTTAGTACTTACTCAATACAATACTGCAAAAGGAATATTGCCTTAAATCAATGCTTATTCTCCTCTAATTAGCTTATTAATACGCGTCACTTCGAGTTCAAAGTATTTATCTAACCTGATTTTTGTCAATGAATCTATTTCATGTCTCTTGCCTCTAAGGATATTCCAATTTCTAAAATTACTCCAAAGCTTATGCCGCGCGCTTGCCGGCAACAGCACTTTCAGCGGCCATACCAATGCCTTTCTGATGGGGTGTTTCGAGTTCAGAAAATTATGTAACCATCTGAATTGTGGGTTCCCTGATGCATTTAACCTCTGAGGCTTAGTATCAATTTCATGTGGTTCTACCCCAAGAAAGTCACAAATTTGGCGAACTAGTTCACTTGGATTTGTTCGAAGTAAATTGTAGTCGCCTATAAAAACATTGTGTTTTCCAAAAACAGATTGATACTTTTCTAAGTTATTCGCAACTAACCCTTGCTTACAGTAATTAAACCCGAACTCTACATTATTTAATTTCCTGAGAGTTCCAGAGAGTTCATCTTCAACTGCCTCTTCAAGTGAAGACTCCTCAAGCCCTTCTCTCACTTGGTGCCCCCACATAGAAAGAGCCCTTTCTGTTGGATCCCGCAACAAAGCGACTATTTTACACTTCGGAATCTCTGAATAAATCCGATCAGGGGTATCTGCGAAGTATAAATACGCGGTAGAAGCCTCTCCTATAGCGACTGCACTTTGATCTCGAAAAAGATCACAGTAATCCTCTCGACTATTAATTACATCAAAATTTAGAGGGTGGTTATTTGCAAAGTAGTGAGGCTCTTTAAGTTCTGGCAAGTAAATACTTGGGTTAGATTTTAAATGGTTATAAAGAGTCGTAGTTCCAGATTTCGCCGCTCCGACAATAATAAAGTTGGGTAAATCATTCATTTTTTGACACCTTTATTAATCAACACATGTGTAACATACACTCAACGTACCGAAATTATTAGCGCCTTTTCAAGGAGCGCGTTGAAAAGTCATCTCGAGCAGTGAGTGAAACCAACGAGGCAGACTATGCAAACTTGTTATATGCTTTGTTCATATAAAGGAGCAACGAGTGGTGTACCGTTTAGTAACAAAACACTATTGCAGACAAGCCTATTCCAGATAGTATAGTAGTCATAAAATCCAGCTTTTGATATCAATTATCAATCCCTGTACAACTTTTATATGGCTGAGTGCATAAGCGTTATTGTCTTTTCTCTGTTTTTCAGAGTCTAGTGAATAAGTGTAACCAAGAAAACCATTTAAATCAGCTTGCACCTGTTCTTGAGGTATAAAATCAAATCACAACGTTTCACTATTTGACTCAACTTCATAGTGCGATGGTTATTGTAAGATCCCTTTATCACTTCGCTCATCAACGAAAACTTGGACAAGTATTACCGTGCTCTGTTGATGAAAATAACAGTATTTGCGGACATTGCTGTCTTCTATTCACCTATCAGCTTACTAATGAACTACTATTTCCGCATCTACCTAATACCAGTTCCTTTGGCATTTTTGCTTAGCACCCAAGTGTCTGCCACGCTAAGCAGCACGACCATTCTTCTTAAGATACACCAACAATAAAGAAACTGCGGCAGGTGTAACTCCTGATATACGAGATGCTTGGCCTATTGTAGTTGGCTTATGATCATTCAACTTTTGCGCAACCTCATTCGATAAGCCTTTCACTAAACTGTAGTCAAGGTCGACTCTTAAGCTGGTGGTCTCGTTACTCTTTTGCTTTTCTATTTCAGCATATTGTCGCTCAATATAGCCGTGATACTTGGCTTGAATCTCTAGTTGTTCTGCTACTTGCGGATCGCTTACCGATTCGCCTGCGCCTGGTAATTGCATTAATCGCTCGTAGGTCACTTCAGGGCGACGTAACAATTGCATAAGGTTGGCTTCTTTTTTCAGCGTGTCGCCGATGATGTCTTTTGCGACGTCATCTGGCACCGTGTCTGGGCGCACCCATGTGCCGTTCATACGCTGCTTTTCGCTTTCTATCGAGTCTCGTTTTTCACAGAAGGCAGCCCAGCGCTGATCACTGACTAGACCAAGCTCTCGGCCTTTTTCGGTGAGGCGTAGGTCGGCGTTATCTTCACGTAAGATCAATCGATACTCTGCGCGTGAAGTGAACATGCGATACGGTTCTTTGGTGCCCATGGTAATTAAGTCGTCTACCAGTACTCCGATGTACGCCTGATCACGTGTTGGGTACCAACCTTCTTGATCGCGAGATTGGCGCGCGGCATTTAAGCCAGCCAATAAGCCTTGGCCGCCAGCTTCTTCATACCCAGTGGTTCCATTAATTTGACCGGCAAAATATAAACCCTCTACATACTTTGTTTCTAATGTTGGCTTTAAACCGCGCGGGTCGAAGAAATCATATTCAATGGCATAACCCGGGCGCACGATCTGTGCTTGCTCAAAACCAACAATAGAACGAATGAACTCAAATTGTACGTCGTAGGGTAGGGAAGTAGAGATTCCGTTTGGGTATACCTCATGGGTTTTCAAGCCTTCGGGCTCAACAAAAATTTGATGCGAATCTTTGTCGGCAAAACGCATGATCTTATCTTCAATCGACGGGCAATAACGCGGGCCAACGCCTTCAATTACACCAGCATACAATGGCGAGCGATCTAAGCCACCATGAATGATGTCATGCGTTTTTTTATTGGTATGCGTAATGTAGCAGTTCACTTGTTGAGGATGCTGTGACACGTCTCCCAAAAATGAAAATACAGGTAGAGGCGTATCGCCAGGTTGAGCCTCAAGTTTTGAGAAGTCGATGGTGCGTGCATCTAAACGAGCAGGCGTACCGGTTTTTAAGCGATCTACTGTAAATGGCATCTCTCGCAAACGATCGGCAAGCGCGTTTGATGGTGGATCACCTGCGCGGCCGCCTTGATAGTTTTGCATGCCAATGTGCAGTATTCCACCAAGAAAGGTACCGGCCGTTAACACAACGGTCTTGGCTTTAAATTTCAAACCCATTTGCGTTACAACACCGGTGACGCGACCGTTTTCAACAATGATATCGTCCACAGACTGTTGAAATAGGCTCAAGTTGTCTTGGTTTTCTACTACTTCTCGCACCGCTGCTTTGTAAAGCACTCGGTCAGCTTGCGCTCTAGTTGCTCTTACCGCTGGGCCTTTACGTGCATTGAGTGTTCTAAACTGAATACCGCCTTTATCCGCGGCCTCTGCCATTACACCGCCCAGTGCGTCTATCTCTTTTACGATATGACCTTTACCAATGCCCCCAATCGCAGGGTTACATGACATCTGGCCTATGGTGTCGATATTGTGGGTAAGTAACAGAGTGCGCGCACCAGTGCGGGCCGAGGCGAGTGCCGCTTCGGTGCCTGCATGGCCACCGCCAATTACGATGACGTCAAAAGATTCAGAATGAAACATAAACGGTAAACCCAATTACAAGCCGAGCATGCCAATACAAACAGGGCGTTGATCTAATAAACGCGCCGATTTTACCGCTTTGGTGGCTCAGTGACTAATTCTTAGGCAAACTTTTTATATCTTATTCGGTAACCTTCGACCGTAAATCACTCAATCTTGCTTTGGTTTGCTGTTCTGGGCTGATAAAAAACTGTTTCTGCAACGCGCTTAGCTGTTGTTGATAATCATTCGCTTGCTTATCAAGTTTGTTCTTTGCGAGAGAATAGTCACTGTAGCTGCGTTCGAATTGTTGATGTTCTTGGCGCACAGCAATGAGCTCTGATGCTTTTTGCTCAGACAAACCTTGCCCGACCAATGATTCATAAGCTTGAGAATCATCGCTTACAGTCAGCAATGTATTCTCGATACTCGCTTGTCGCTGCTTTTGATCTCTTGTTGTTTGTGCGTTCGTTATCAACTCATTGGGAAGTTGGCTTTCTAGCTCGGTGAGCTGATCGCGCTTTTGTTGTTGATCACTCGTTTCATCGGCCATTATGCGCAGCGTTGCCAATGTATGGTTTGCATATTGGTCTTCTAAACCAAATAGGGCAGTATCCTGTTGCTCGCTAAACAGTGCTTTGCGAGTTGCTTTTAGTGTTTTAAAGCTCTGTTCGATTAGATTCAGCGCCGAGGCATCATTTAGGTCGGTTTGCGCGATTGGGGTTTGCTGCAGCTCAAACTCGGCTCGTTTGTATCTCAAGTAGTTAGAGAGTAGCTCTACAGCCTGATCTCCAGCGCGTTCGGGTAGATAAGCGCGAGCATATCGTTCTATTTCGGCTATTGCGTTTTCCGGGCCTAACTCATCGGCGACACTCAAAAAATAGTCAAAGAAATCGCGTACAGCGAGATCAAGAACTAGGTTGCCCGCTGCATCGGCCTTAAGCGCGCCATCAATGTCAGTGCCTTCTAAACTCGAAGAAATAACAAGCTGATCATGGCTTATAGGCGTTGACGCGATAACCTCTAAAGCTTGCTCCTTAGGCACCTTATTACTAATTGGGTTTAGATCGGTGTTCTTGGTGCTAATAGAAGAGCCTACCTTTTCTTTTGGGGCCTGAGTTTCATCAGCGAGATCTATTAACCACAGCGCCAGAAGCGCTGCAATTAATAGAATGCTGAGTGCCGTTTTCTTAATTGGCACGGCCATCTTATAGATTCTTGTTCTTCAACCGGTTCGCTTGGCTGCGATAAAGACTAACTGGGTTAGTCCAGCCGCGCACCCCAAAGAGATGATTGATCGCATCTACATGATTCATGTGATATCGAGTGCTAATCACGTTTCCTAACTTAGATGAGCAAACGCTCACTAAACCATCGTTTTGCTCAAAGCCAAACGCCAAAGAGGTAAGCCCTAGAAAACCGTCTGTAACATCAAAGAAATTAGTTGTCGCGCGATTACCTGTCCACGAAAACATCTTGATGTTATATCCATTAATATTGGTATTTTCAGACAATGAACTGCAGTTTGAGCTGATGCCTTTATTGCCCAATGCTTGATTTAACGCGTTTGAACCTTGCGTGCTCAATGTCAGCGCACTGGCTAAGCCATCCTGTTCGTTGCTATTACCTGAGAAGAAGTTAATTAAGTCGCCACCAGCATTAATAATGCTTGAAACAAAACCTCGACTTATGTCCCCAGGTACAATTCCCAATAAAACATCAGCAACCTTTGAGCCCCCGTTAGCGCCGTTTACTGAGGTAACTGATGCTACTTTTTGAGGCACAAGTGCGGCGGCTACGCGAGAGGTTGGCGAACCTTGGCTGTGACCAATCAAGTTGAATTTTGCTTCAGGTAAGCTAAGCAGATAATCAGCTAGCTGTTGGCCACGCTGTTCTGATGAATTGAATGCCGATACCGATGGCACATAAACTTTGGCGCCTGAGCGTCGCAAGTTATATGGCACTGTATGAAAGTAGCCAATTAGGCCGCCAATATTGTCAAAACCCGAAAAGCCATGAACAAGCACAATGGGGTATTTGGTTTTTGTGTAATTGGCATTTGCAAGGCTACTACTCGCTATTGCGGCCAAACATAAACAGCTGATGAACACAGACTTCATGCTCGGATAAATCGTGGTTTTCATGCTACGTACTCCTACTTTGGTTTAATGAAGTTGTCACTCCTTCTGTGGAAGTGATCAACGGCGTTTTAATTCGGGAGAGGGCTGACTAACTACTCGACTTCTTGTTTTATTTATTGATTTAGTTACTTGGGTTTACGGCGATTTATTACGCCTCGTCACACTCTCTATAATTTTCTAGTTCAAATCGTGGCGTACAAATCGCCAAAAAGATCAGATCTTTTTCTAATATGTTTTCAATTTTTTGGGCTTGGTCGGCATCTATAACCACTACGTCGCCTAAGCCAACTTGCCAGGATTTACCGCCGACAGTCACCTTCGCGTCGCCTTCTAAAATGACATAGCGCTCTACAGTATTTTTTAGCGCATGTAACTTAGTTGTTTGAAAAGGTTCGACTCTAACCCGTGCAACCGAGCAGTGTGGGTCGTGATCATTGTTGTGCCACTCTTCGATGAAGCAGCCTTCTTTAAAATAGTATTCTTTAGCTTGAGCCATATTAAGCTCGGTGCTCGATTTGGTTACAACGGCTTCGGTATTGAAACGGGCCTAGGCCGCTTAAAATTACTGCTTGCTTCACTGCTAATGCCCTCCTAAGATATTTCTTAAACTCACTCTTTTAAGCTTGATAGAGGTTAGAGAAAAACATTTGCCAAGCGTCTTAATGCACTTTTTGACAAAACTTAATTCCACAGCTTAAAGAGTAGAATGAAGACTGTTTTTGGTTCTCCAACCATCAAAACAACTAACGCCGCATCACACCTTATTATTATTGTTAGTAGATGAATGCTTTTCTTAATTTTGTATCGACTTTTTTACATCGACCTACGACGTTAGATTTAAAACAGACGTTAGTTTTTATAGAAACTAACGTCTGGTGTGCATTTACTGATTCAATGTATCGTAAATATTTGCAGAAACACTTTTGCGATTACTGCCGTTAATTTCTCTGACCTTGGTGAACCAGCTCCACCCTCGGCGCCCAGTATTGGTTTGAAAATCAATTCTTAAGCCACCAATAGTTCGGTTGTTAACCACCGTTGTTAAATGACCACCGAAAGAGCTATTGTTACGGAGCTCTTCATGGTCGGCGCGATCGCCCATCACAATTGGAAAGTGATTATGCAATAGTGATCCTGGGCCTTTTGCTCGAGCCAGTTGCCCATTTGAACGAACGCTGCTGCTGCACGATTCCACATTGCCCGCATACCGCGCGCCACATGCACTGTGCATGCCAACAACGCTGTCGTCATAGCCTTTAATAAAGCCTTTGGTGATACGCGCGAACTGATCGCCGGCACCGGCAACACGTAAACGAGGGTACACATTATTTTGTTGAGCTATGCTGCGAGCCGTGGCAACACGTAAATCGTTCATCACTCCCAGTCGCTCAGGCACAAAGTTAGTGCCTAAAACCGCTCCAGCAATGGAGCGCACAATTCCTGTAATCGGGCCTCGGGTTTGAGCTGTGCTGACAGCTAAATCAGCTAGGCCCGTACCTCCGCCCGCACCCGCTAGATCAATTACGGTCATCACCTTAAATCGGTTTTTGTCGATGCCCCACTGATTCAAACGAGTAAGCGCATCCCGCAGAACCAAATCTCCAGTAGAGTGCGTTACGAATACGCACCCATTGACACATACGCCTCGGCGTTCATAGTCTAAAAATTGACTGCGTACCGCGTCTTTAATTCTACCGCGTACTCTTTCATGCGAAGGATACACTAAGGTTTCTTCCGCTCGCGCCGCCCAAAAAGTTCGCCAATAGTTATCGCCCTGACGAAGTTGATCTGCTTGGCTCGGTCGAGTATTTAGATGTTCAGAAATAAAACCATGAACCAAAATGACATTTTTGCCAGCAAGTTTCGCGTATGCGCCATCGCTACATGTACCGCTGCCGAGCAATACCGCTGCGGCTATTATTATGGATTTGAATTTCATTGTTTTCCTTTGGTGTTTTAGTGTGTCTATTGTTTAGACTTATTATTTTACTGCTATTTACTTTACTGCTTGATCGGCGGTTTCAGCATTCATAACAAAGCTGAATCACCAAGTTTCTAATTAGTCTCCTCGTCTACTGAACCCATATCTCGTAAGAATTCCAAACGCTCTTGGGCTAGTTCATCGACGTATTGCTCATCCTGATACTCAGAAAATGGAACTCCTGGCACGTTAAACCTCGCTTGAGCTACCGAAGCAGGCTCATCAAATTGCTCTCCTACCTCAGCTCCTCGATAACTGCGTAAACTGCGCAAAACATAAGGGCCTTCTGATTTTTGGCGACGCAGGGCGGATATGTGCGCATTCAAATTAATTAAGCCATTGCCCTGCGTGAGTCTTTGCTCACCTTGCAGTTGGACTAGCGGTTGCCCGCTTTTAGCATCTTCCAAAACACCACTCACAAAGTAGTAGCCGCTTTTATAGACATCCAATTGCAAAGGCATCACTAAATTTGGACCTATCGCTTGAGGGTTTTGCAGGCCAGTAATTCGAGCCGACGCGACGGCATATTTGAATGCGACGGTAGTCGCAAGCGTCCTTTCTGCTATCGTGACAGTTAGCTTTACCACCATTTCATCACTTAGTTGTTGTGGTGTGGCTAATTTAGTGTCGAATGCAGCGTTAAATAGGGTCAAAGACTGGTCCGCAGATTGAAACGGTATATTTATTCCTAAATCCCCGTTAGCACCAGAAATAGTGCCTTCAACTTTTGTATAAACATTCTCTGGAGCACCGCTTATTTGTACTCGAATATTGACTACATCCCCTTGGAAGTATTGAAACGTATTAGTAGCTGCGGATATCCGAATTGGCTCTTCATCGCCTTCATTTTCAGGGAAGGGTAGGTCTACTTCAGATTGCTCATACTCGCGATATTCTCGAACATCTTCGGGGCTATAAACTGGTTGAGATGTGATTGGATACTTAATGCTTTCGGCATAGATGTCTGAAACCTGTTGCAGTTGGGCTTTTATTTCTTCGTTTTCGTAAGGGTTATAGTCGGCTTCATCTAGCTCTGCTACTTTAACTTTAGATGATGCTTCTATAATTTCAGGTGCTGTGATTATCGTTATATCTTGAACACGATCAGCAATCGCATCTTCAGTATTAACGTTATTTCTCTCAACGAAAACCACCCATAAACCAAAGACCGACGCTACGATCAACAAACTAGCAATAAGCCATGTCGATTTCTTGTTAGCAACTTTGTGTTGGCGATCACTCACAACAGTTTGCCTAAAGCCAATAGCAAGCTACCGCTAAGATACTGCTTTCGAGTGCAAGGCTCAAAGTACGCTGCACTCGCTTTGCTAGGCACTGCAGTATGAATACTAACGACCTTTCGACACATTGATTTAGCCCATCTGTTTATCGTTAACGCGATATGAATATCACTCATGAGTGATATTCCCAAATTCTATGGGGCTTTTTAGCAAAGATAGATGAAAGTTACCAGATCAATTGTCCAGTAAAAGACTTTTAAGGCGAAATATTTCTATATCTTATATAAGTATCGATCGATGCCTTCGTAATAACAGATGATTGTCCATCATTTTCTCAAAACTACCTATTAGTCCAACCATTGTTAGGCTGGTTTAGTTTTAAGTCGAACTTCTCATCAGGGGTACAGTCTTTAAAAACATAATTTGGGCTGGCAGTAACGTCCAGCATATTCAATGTGCGCACTCCACAAGTAACTTTTCCATCTTGGGCTAGCGCAAAGTCATTGTTTCCGCCTTTCTGAAGCGAATCAGCATGGTAGGGCGACAACTCTTCAGCATAGTCTTGCAATGGAGGGGCCTCAAAGCTTTGATTAAAGTTCGCGATGGATTCTTGCGCTTGTTTCGAGTTTCGCTCTGTTTCAGATTTTAGAAAGCGGCGGAACTCTTTGCTGTTTAAAGAAAGTTGGAGCTTGTCTGTCGTTTGGCTCGATGCTTTTGCGACGATAAGGTCGTCGGTAATCCTTGTCGGTGTTACATCGACCTTTGAATCAGCTCGGGGGGTGGGCGTTTTTTGTTTTTGAATCGACTCTATTGCATTCTTATCGATTTGCATTGGATCTTGTTGTTCAGGCTCAAGATTTGGCTGCTCTGGAATCAAGCTTACAGTTAGTTCTTTATAGACAATGGTTGCTGGAGCATGAATGCCACTAAACAGTTCAAGCTGAGTAAACAACCATAGGTGCACCAGGCTCGCAGCGATAAACGCTATAAGCCACGGCTGGCGCTTCAAAAGACTGGCTGCCCCCATACCCAATTTTTACGGCCTGCAATAAAATTCCATACGGCGAGAATAATAGGGCAGGTCGGCGGCTTAATCTGACAGATGGGAAATTGTTAATTATTTGCCAATGCAGAAGCCACTGAAAATCTCGCCAAGTAAATCATCGGCGCTAAATTCGCCGGTAATTTCGTTAAGCGAGTCTTGTGCTTGTAATAACTCATCCGCCAAAAGTTCACCGGCATTATGAGTTTTCAGTTGAGTTAAGCCACGCTCTACTGCGTCTCGCGCGCTTGCCAAAGCACTTAAGTGTCGCCTACGCGCGGTAAACACGGTTTCGTTATCTTGTGCATAACCTGCGATGTTCTTTATATGCTCTCGTAGCTCTGGCAAACCAAAACCGGTTAATGCTGAAACTTTGATACCCAACACACTCGGGTCGTTATTTAAATCGGCCTTATTGAACACCAAGCTGATTTTATCGTTGTTGATTTCAGAAGTAGCATCAATCGAGTCATTGGCATCGATAATATGAAGTACATGATCAGCATCGTCTATCGCTTTACGCGCTCGCTCTATACCAATTTTTTCTACCGCATCGTCACTTTCCCTAAGACCAGCAGTATCGATAATGTGCACCGGCAAGCCATCTATATCAATGGTCTCACGAACTATGTCCCGAGTCGTACCGGCTACATCAGTCACAATCGCGGCATCGTGGCCGGCAAGTGCATTGAGTAAGCTCGATTTACCGGCATTGGGTTTACCGGCAATGACTAATCTCAAGCCGTTTCGCAATATAGCGCCTTGGCCGGCTTGCTTAATTGTATCGGCTAAGCTTATTTGCAAAGCTTCAATGCTATTGCGTATTTTATCGTCCGCCAAAAAATCGATTTCTTCATCCGGGAAATCGATCGCGGCTTCTACATACATTCTTAAATAGATAAGCTCTTTGAGTAAGTCGTTTACCTTGTTCGAAAACTCACCCTGCAAAGATCGCATAGCGCCTTTAGCGGCTTGTTCGGTTGCCGAGTCAATTACGTCGGCTATTGCTTCGGCTTGGGCCAAGTCTATTTTGTCATTGAGAAAGGCTCGTTCGGAGAACTCGCCAGCTCTGGCTTGCCTAGCTCCTAAACGAATGATTTCTTTGAGCAATAAGTCTTGAATAACTGGCCCGCCGTGGCCTTGAATTTCAACAACATCTTCGCCGGTAAATGAGTTAGGACCAGCAAAAAAGAGCGCCAGCCCGGTGTCTATAACGTCTTTAGATTTATCGCTAAAACGTGCATAGTGAGCCGTACGAACTTGCAAGTTTTTACCAGCAAGCTGCTGTCCAATCTCTAAGGAATTTGGCCCTGATAGGCGAATAACTCCCACACCACCTTTTCCTGGTGGTGTGGCGATTGCAACTATCGTGTCGACAACGGGATTAGACACTGAGTTTATCCAGAGGCTTCAAAAATGCTTAGATTTAAGCATTTTGCTCTTGCTGACGATAGTTAAACCATTGCTGTGCCATGGTTAACACGTTATTAACTACCCAATAAAGCACCAAGCCTTGTGGGAAGCTCATAAACAAGAAGGTTAAGGCGAATGGCATGATCATCATCACTTTCTTTTGAATGTCGTCCATTGGCGCTGGGTTTAGCTTTTGCATCAAGAACATTGATACACCCATCAATATTGGCAGCACGTAGTATGGGTCTTTAGCCGACAGATCTACCCACCATAATGCGAATGGCGCGTGGCGCATTTCAACACTCTCGAGCAATACCCAGTAAAGAGCAATGAACACTGGGATCTGAATCAAAATCGGTAAACAACCACCGGCAGGGTTTACCTTTTCCTTTTTATAAAGCGCCATCATTTCCATTTGGAATTTTTGACGGTCATCCTTATATCGCTCTTTCAAAGTTGCCATGCGCGGCTGTAACTTCTTCATCTTGCCCATAGAGCGATAGCTCGCTGCAGATAAGGGGTAAAACATGAGCTTAATAAGTACGGTAAGTAGAATTATCGACCAACCCCAATTGCCTACAACATCGTGAATCCAACTTAAGACAGTAAATAACGGGTCGGCAATGAAAGTTAGAACACCGTAATCAACCGTTAGGTCGAAGCCTTCAATACCTTCTTTTTCATACTTTTTTAGGCGAGATTGTTCTTTCGAGCCTATGTAAACACGACTGCTGATTTGACCTTGCATTCCTGCCGGCACACTAGTCGCAGAAGTTGTCCTATATCCGATTCGATACAGACTATTTTGCTTGTTAAAGCCGCTGTAGAACTTATAAGTATCGTCGCCCGGCATCCATGTACCAACAAAGTAATGCTGTAACATGGCGACCCAACCACCTTTGTTTTCAAGGTCTAGGTTAGCGTCTTCCATATCATCAAAATCATACTTTTGATAATGTTCTTCGGCGTCATAGTAAGCACCACCGGTATAACTTGGTAAACGCCCAAAGCCGCCGCCTGAATCTTTTGGAATGCTTCGATTAAATTGACCGTAAAAGTATCCTGACCATGGGGCTGGGCTATTATTATTTACCGTGTAGTCGATATCGATCACATAGCTGTCTTTTGTGAACGTGAAAGTCTTTACGAACTCTACGCCTGATTCCGATCGCCAAGTAAGAGGCACTACCACTTTATCTTGACCATCAAGGCGATAGCTTGATACAGCCGACTGATATTGCGTAAGGTGGTTTGGCGCCTCTAATATGCCTGATGGTACCAAGCCGTCTTGAGAAACAAAGGTCTCTGATGCAGTCTTTTGCAATAGGGGGAAACCCTGATCAGGTTGATCTAAAGAAACTGGGTTTTTCTTCAGTTCTAAGCCCTCTATAACGCCGCCCTTGGTATTGATCGTCGCACGCACGATGTCAGTGTCGATCACAATTAGCGAGGCTGGATCGGTTTGAATTTGTTCAGTTGGAACACTTGGTAAGTCCGATGCCACGCTCGGGACACCTACTGAGCTTTGCTCACTTAAAGGCACACTTGGCACACCAGTATCTACAACTTCGGTAGTTACATTAGCGGCCTGATCTAACGCAGAATAATCAATCCATTTGAAGTAAAGGATTGCGCTAATCGCGACGAGTGAGATTGTAAGTAAATTGCGTTGTATATCCATGTTCCAATGAGCTAGTTAGCTGATGTATTTTAGCTTTTATATGGGGCCGTATTCTAACCTTAATAGGGGGCGTTAAAACAGGGCAGAAATTAGCTTAAGTTTTATTGTTTTGCGAGTCTCGATGTTCAGCACAGTTGTCACTACCAGGTACAGGGTCAAAACCTGACCCTCCCCATGGGTGGCATCGGCATAAACGCTTACTCGTAAGCCACAAACCTTTCGTTACACCATGTATTTCCAAGGCTTGGTTCGCATACTCTGAGCAACTCGGGGCATATCGACAACGATTACCCAAAAAAGGGCTTATCAGTAGGTAATATAGTTTAAAAAGCTTTTGAAAAAAGGAAACTAGCATTCTATCAGGGGCCTTAAATTACTGCCTATTTAGCGATTTTTTCGGCGCTTTTACACAACCCTGTTTTTTTGCTTAATTGAGCCTGATGCCAACGTTGCCACTTCAATACCTTTGACCAAAGCTCGTCTAGGCTTTGCAAACGCTCGTTGCTACTTGCAAGGCGGCTACTAGGCTTTGCGGTAAGCACAAGGCTTACACCCTTAAGCTCTGATTGGCGTAGACGATAGAACTCTCGCATAACGCGCTTCAGGTGATTTCGGTCTACCGCGCGCTTGGATACTTTTTTTGATACCGTAACGCCAAGTACATTACTGTCTGAGTTTTCATTAGCAAGCACATTAAACGTGAAGTGCTTACTGCCGCCCCATTGTTTTGATGAGTAGACGCTTTTGAAATCAGCAGGGGTTTTCAAGCGTTTGGCTTGAGCTAAACCAAACCGTTTTGATTGCTTGATAGTGTGTGACGACGAAGCAGGTGCTTCTGAAGGAGAGTGGCTCATTTAGGTAAAATAAGCTGTCTTAAAGTTTGTTGGCAAGAATTTGCTAACAAGATAAATATAAAGCTGATACCGCTCTCGTGTATTCAATTACAAGAGCGGTATCGATCAAACTCTATACTGTCAATGCAGCGCGGCCTTTAGCGCGACGAGCATTGATGATAGCGCGACCACTTTTAGTGCGCATACGAGCGCGAAAGCCGTGAGTACGCTTACGCTTGATTTGACTTGGTTGAAAAGTACGTTTCATTTTAAATAACCTTTATAAAGTCCTAAGTTTTAGAAGTAGCTGTGCTACTCGTAAAAATAGGCGTTGCTAACTAGTTGCCGATGGCCAAGCTTTTTTATTCATTTGATACCTCACTCGTTTTGCAATCACACACATGTTGCGGCTACATCGAGAAATAAATCAGACTGTAAAGCAGAATAAAATTAAACAGTTAATTACGCTGTTTCAAAGCTGAGCTTCAAACGGGATGCAAAGGTACTGATTTTGCCGTTAAGAGTCAACACGATATACGCAATCTTTGAATAAATTTGTCACATCACTTTTACTCAAAAAACTAAGCAAACCATTTGTAAAGCCTAGGCTTAGGGCGGTATATTGTTCCACCGCTTTATAAGTACAGGCCGATCTAGTGGCCTTCTTTTACCAAAGCGTGAAAATAGAAATAAAAGATGCGATTTACAGGATAATCGTATCTTTCTAGTAATTCCCAACACTTCGATTTAATACCGGTTGATCAACATGCAAAATGTCGTCCTATGGGACAAATGTCTATCTAAGCTAGAAGACGAAATGGAAGAACGTGATTTTCATACATGGGTTCGTCCTTTGCGTGCAAATAACGCTGATTCAAGCTTAGTACTGTACGCTCCTAATCGCTTTATCAAAGATTGGTTGACTGACAACTTAGACCAACAACTAAAAACCACCGTGCAACATTTTGCTGGAGAGGGGGCAAGCGTTGTCATCTCGCTGGACTCGCCTGCCACTGTACAAACTGAGGCGTCAATTCAAAATATAGTTCTACAGAACACCAGCAACGAAGAACCGAGTCAACAATCTTCACCATTTGGAACCAATGTGTTGAACGCGGCCTTTACCTTTGAAAACCATATTGAGGGTAAATCAAACCAGATTGCCCGTGCCGCTACCAAGCAGGTTAGTGAAAACCCTGGTGCCGCCTATAATCCTTTATTTATATACGGCGGTGTAGGACTCGGTAAAACTCACTTAATGCATGCTGCGGGTAACTTAATTCGACAAAACCGCGAGAACGCGCATGTGGCTTATGTCCATTCTGAGCGCTTTGTCTCTGACATGGTTAAGTCAATCGAAACAAACAGTATGAACAAGTTTAAGAACTATTATCGTTCGCTTGATGCTCTGCTTATTGATGATATTCAGTTCTTTGCCGACAAAGACAAGTCGCAAGAAGAGTTCTTTCATACCTTTAACACTTTACTCGAGACTGGTAGCCAGATAATTCTAACAAGTGATAAGTTTCCTAAAGAAATCAACAATCTACAGGAAAGATTAATATCTCGATTTGAAAGTGGTTTGACCGTCAGAATTGATCCACCTGAACTCGAAACACGAGTTGCGATCCTTAAGAACAAAGCTCGTAAAAATAAGGTTGACCTCAACGATGAAGTTGCATTTTT
Organism: uncultured Arenicella sp.; assembly: GCA_947499305.1. Classification (GTDB taxonomy): domain Bacteria; phylum Pseudomonadota; class Gammaproteobacteria; order Arenicellales; family Arenicellaceae; genus Arenicella. The sequence goes on from CANMNN010000008.1 coordinate 113,569, forward strand.
AGTGGCAAAGAAGATTCGATCTAATGTGCGTGAACTAGAAGGAGCCCTTCATCGTTTAGTGGCAAGCTCTCGGTTTTCTAATAGAGAAATCGATCTTGATCTCGCTAAAGATACCTTACAGGACCTAACTTTATTTCAAGAACGAAAGATTTCGATCGAGAACATTCAAAAAACGGTTGCCGATTTTTTCAATATTCGTGTCGCTGATCTAAAGTCTAAACGCCGCAACCGACAAATTGCGCGCCCTCGTCAAATAGCTATGGCTTTAGCAAAAGAGCTTACTAGCATGAGTTTGCCGGATATTGGTGACGCTTTCGGGGGTAGGGATCACACAACGGTGATTCACGCTTGTAAAAAAATAGATGAATTAACACGAACAGACTCAAAAATAAAAGAGGACTACGCGACACTGCAAAAGATTTTGTCCGTTTAACTAGCCTCATAAAAATCGAGCGACACCTGCTGTTAATAGCCTGTGGATAACTTTGGTATAAATACGGTATTATCAATGAGTAACTTTTATCCACATTTAATCCACAGCTTTTCATCAATGTGTGAATAAACTTATCAACAGGCTATTTTTCTCGTAAACTATTGATAGTAAAAGAATTTATAAAGCTATTCGACTTATCAACGTGCCTAATAGTAAGAGTAATAAAACGATAAACAATCCAACATGAATATAAATATACAAAAAGAAACACTGGAAAAGCCACTTTCTCAAATAATAGGAGTTGTCGAGAAAAGACAAACACTCCCTATTCTTGGCAATGTTTATCTAGAACTTAATCAATCAGTTTTAACACTCGTAGGATCAGACTTAGAAACTGAAATAACGACGAAAGTAGAAAACGTAGAAGGCAGTGATGGTAAAACGACAGTCTCTGCAAGAAAGCTTTACGATATCTGTCGTTCACTGCCGAACGAATCTCAACTATCTTTGATCATTGAGCAAGACAATAAAATGATTGTAAAGGCGGGGAAAAGTCGATTTACTTTACAAACCCTCGGAGCTGACAACTACCCACGTTTAGAAGAAACACATTGGAAAAACGAATTTACTCTTGAGCAAAATCAGTTAAATAGCCTATTGACTAGAACGTCGTTCTCTATGGCTCAACAAGATGTTCGATATTTTTTAAATGGTTTATTGATTGAGATACACAACGACCATATTTTATCGGTTGCAACTGATGGTCATCGACTTGCAAAAACACAAGTAATGGTGGCTCCATTAGGAATAGAGCAGGTGCAAAGCATCGTTCCCAGAAAAGCAGTTATTGAAATTGGAAAATTTTTAGACGCTAATAGCGACGCTCCTGTTAGCGTCAAATTGAATGCGAGTCATATCTCTATTCAATCCGGCAATTTCATGTTTATTTCAAAGCTAATTGATGGACGCTTCCCTGATTATGAAAAGGTTATTCCAGCCAACTTGGATAAGCATATTATTATAAACAGAGAAAATCTGATTAACATTCTGAGTCGAGCTGCTATTTTGAGTAATGAGAAATTCAGAGGTGTGTCACTAAGTGTAGACAATAATGTACTGCAAGTTCGTTCTCACAACCCTGATCAAGAACATGCCAAAGATGAAATGGAAGTCTCCTATACGGGTGAAGCGATAGAAATAGGCTTCAATGTCAATTATTTGCTTGAGGCTTTAAAGGCATGTGATTCCGAAAATATTGATCTTGGCTTGTTAGATCCTAATACGAGTTGTACTTTTCATGCGGAAGAGTCCTCGGATACGCTCTATCTGATTATGCCCATGCGTCTATAGGGAAGTATTATCTTAAGAAGCCGACCCCCTTTGGGCGTCGGCTTTTTTTATGTCAGTAGATATTTCGCCATGTTCCACGTGGAACACTTTGGGATTTTTCCGGCGCTAATTAGTGTTCCACGTGGAACATATAGGTAGATACCGGCCTGTTTGGGATAAGCGAATGACGTCATAGTAAGAATAAGACTGGTGCCTCTACAGCTTAAATTTGCTACACTAGGAGCCTTAAAATACCTCGCAGAAGAAGATAAAAAGAATGAGTTACGATTCCAGTAGTATCAAGGTTTTAAAGGGCTTAGACGCTGTTAGAAAGCGCCCAGGAATGTATATCGGCGATACCGATGACGGTACTGGTCTTCACCATATGGTTTTCGAGGTTGTCGATAATTCAATTGATGAAGCGCTAGCCGGACACTGTACGGGTGTTAATGTTGCTATCAATCAAGATAACTCTATCTCCGTTTGGGATGATGGCCGTGGTATACCAGTAGGGATCTTAGAGGAAGAAGGGAAATCAGCGGCAGAAATCATTATGACTGTGCTTCACGCTGGTGGTAAGTTTGATTCGAACTCCTATAAAGTCTCCGGTGGTTTACACGGTGTGGGTGTATCGGTGGTAAACGCTCTATCTGACTGGTTGAAACTAGAAATTGACCGCGGGGGAAAATCATATTTTCAAGAGTATCACCTAGGTGAGCCCCAGGAAGATCTCAAAGAAGTCGGTGAATCTGATCGAACAGGTACGCGTGTTACGTTCAAACCAAGTGCCGATATCTTCGCTATTACAGAATACAGTTACGACATTTTAGCAAAACGCTTACGCGAACTGTCGTTCTTGAACTCAGGCGTACGCATAGAATTATCAGATGAGCGTGCAAAAAAGAAAGAAGTATTTCAATACGAAGGCGGTATCGCTGCGTTTGTGGACCACCTGAATAAATTGAAAACGCCGTTGAATAAAGAGATTATTCAAGTATCTGGAGAGAAAGATGGTGTCCAGGTAGAGGTAGCGCTTCAATGGAATGATTCTTATAAAGAAAATATTTTCTGCTATACCAATAATATCCCTCAACGAGACGGCGGTACGCATTTATCTGGTTTTAAAGGCGCTTTAACGCGCACTTTAAACCATTATATTGAAGAGTCTGGTCTAGCTAAGAAAGAGAAAGTAAGTGTAAGTGGAGATGATTCTCGTGAAGGGCTTACCGCTGTTTTATCAGTGAAAGTACCAGATCCCAAATTCTCATCACAAACGAAAGACAAGTTGGTTTCGTCAGAAGTTAAAGGTGTTGTTGAATCGGTAATGAATGAAAAGCTTGCCGATTTTATGTTGGAGAACCCTGCTGAAGCGAAGATGATCGCTGAAAAGATCGTTGACGCAGCGCGTGCACGTGATGCAGCTCGTAAAGCTCGTGAAATGACTCGGCGCAAAGGAGCTTTAGATCTAGGCGGCTTGCCTGGTAAATTGGCGGATTGTCAAAATAAAGATCCCGCACTTTCCGAGATATATCTTGTGGAGGGTGATTCAGCGGGAGGCTCTGCCAAACAAGCTCGAGATCGTTCTTTTCAAGCGATATTGCCACTTAAGGGTAAGATCTTGAACGTTGAAAAAGCCCGATTCGATAAAATGTTGACCTCTGATGAGATCACTATTCTTATTACAGCCTTAGGTGCTGGTATTGGAACAGCAGATTTCAACATCGAGAAGCTTCGTTATCACCGCATAATAATCATGACGGATGCTGACGTCGATGGATCGCACATCCGTACATTGATGCTGACCTTCTTTTATCGTCAGATGCCCGAGTTAATTGAGAAAGGTTATATATATATTGCTCAGCCACCGTTGTACAAAATCGGAAAGGGCAAGTCTCAACGATATGTTAAAGACGATATAGAGTTTGAAGCATACTTACTTGAACTTGCGCTTCAAAAAGCTCAAGTCGTAAATGCAGATGGAAGCAACACTGTTTCCGGGGACGAGTTGGCCAGTCTCTGTAGAGAATACCTATCTGTAGAAAAGACTATTGGCAGATTAAGTCAAGACTACGACCCAATCGTACTCAAGGCCTTGATCGATCAGTCTGTTGATGATACCAAGCTCACCGATGGTGTTATTGCTGAAATAGAATCTAGTTTAAACCGTGAAGGTTATGAGAGCCCGCATTACACCTTATCGGTAGCGAAAAATGGAAGCACGAACTTAAATATTAGAAAACGCCATCACGGAATGACTACTGAGAGCCAATTTGGTTCTGCATTTTGGACGTCACCGGAGTACACCTCTATTAAAGCTTTGGCTGAGAAATTAGAGTCTACCTTGGGCGACTCCATGGTAGTAACACGAGGCGAGAGCGAGAAAGAATGTAATGAGTTTTCTGACGCGTTAGAGTGGTTGATGACCATGGCGAAGAAAGGTTTGAACGTTCAGCGCTATAAAGGTTTAGGTGAGATGAATCCGGATCAACTTTGGGAGACAACTATGGATCCAGAGGTTCGTCGCTTGCTAAAAGTTGTTATTGACGATGATGTTTCGTCTGATGAGACATTTACCATGTTAATGGGTGATCAAGTGGAACCACGACGTGATTTCATCGAGAAAAACGCCTTCACAGTTAACAATCTTGATGTTTGATTTTTCTTTATAAAATCAATAACTTAAGTTTGTTTTATAGATGATTTTGTCAGTTTTAAGCGCTGTGTCGTAAATCTTTTTTGATGGTGTGTCTCAAGCCCCGCTTTAATTTAAAATTCGGGGCTTATTTTATAGAAAATCCTTAGACTATTTATTCAAATAACAATTTAGATCTGAATAAATTAATGCAAAGTTCTAGGTACGCTTAACGTGAATCGTGGAACTGTAATCTCAAATTCTAGCGCTAAGTTATCATCCTTCGCTGGATCAGATTTGCAGATCATAAAGTATCGGCCTTCCATCGTACCAATCTCCGTTTCGAGTACAGCACCGCTCGTATACTGATATGATTTACCGGGTTGAATAACCGGTTGCTCCCCGATTACCCCTTCTCCATATACTTCTTCTATTTTACGATTTGAGTCCTGTATGACCCAATGTCGAGACAATAGTTGGCAGGCTTGGTTTGAGTCATTGTGTATCGTGATCGTGTAGAAGAATACGAAACGTTTACTTTCAGGCTCGGACTGTTGAGGTACGAACCCTGTTTCGCATGTTACATGTACTAACTCTGATAGTTGATTCGACATTAGATATTTAGGTATAGCCCAGTTTAGGCGTTTAGCGTTTACTATTACTTTGAGTGTAGAGAGTGATGGGTTTTTTTCTGTTCTTTGGGATTTTAGCCATCGTCATTTCTCTACCCCAAACACAGCCAGTGTCTAGACATAGAAACTGATTTGAATTTAGTAAGCCAAGTGCAGACCAGTGGCCGAAAACTACTTTGTGGCCATCTAAACCGGCGTTCGGAATACTAAACCACGGAACTCTTTTAGAAGTAGACTTTCCGAGATAGCCGCTTTCTGTGTGATCGAGATGGCCATTAGGGCTGCAAAACCGCATCCGTGTAAACGCGTTAATGGTAAAGCGGCGTTGCTCAGTCTTTGATAAACCCTTAGACCACTTACTAGGCTCGTTGCTATAAATTTTTTTAAGCAGAGCGACGCATTTTTCTTCGTTTTGGAAAACACTTTCAACATCGGCAGCACGTTTTTTCGCTTTCCTGAGTGACCACCAGGGGTAAATACCTGCGTGGCAGAGGGCCAATCTCCGCTCTGAATCAATGTGTAACAGAGGCTGCGCACGAAGCCAATTGGCAATTTCCTGAGCGTCGTCGGCGACCAAAATCTTATCTAAGCTGTCATGCTGCCGAGGTTCACGAACCCCGTAAAGCATCGATAATAGGTGTATATCGTGATTTCCTAGAACACTAACACATTGATTCTTAAGGCTAATTATTAAGCGTAAGGTTTTAAGCGATTTTGGGCCGCGGTTAACTAAATCGCCAACACATAGCAATGTATCTTTGTTGGTATCAAAGTTAACTTTATCTAGTAGTCGAGCAAGCTGATCATAACAACCTTGAATATCACCAACAGCATAGTGAGCCATAAATCTAGAGTACTAATGTTGGTAAGAAAAAGCTTAGAAATCTAAATCGTCTTCTGACTGTTCAGGTGGAGCACCATCGTAGACTACCGACAGCCTATTTTTATCATAGGCTTCTTTCAAGAATAAATAAGGGTCTAGTTGACGTTCTAGTAAGCTATCAGTGCCTAGAAGGCCCGCACGAGTGTCTATAATACTCAGTGCGTTTAGGCCTGTACGAGCAGCACTGTTATCAGTAATTTCATTAATAGGATAAAAAGCGGCCGTATCGACTACGCGGCCGAAGCCATCGCGAAGGTTTGTAGGGCCTAACAGAGGCAGCATTATATAAGGGCCGGGCTTGACGCCCCAGGTCGCTAGTGTTTGACCAAAATCTTCCTTACTTTCAGTAACGTCATAGCTTTTGGCTACATCGAACAGGCCTAATAATCCAATAGTACTGTTTACCGCAAATCGATAGGTAGAATTGAGTGCACCATCAACTTTACCTTGAAGAAGGTTGTTGACGATATTAAGAGGTTCGCCGAGGTTGCTGAAAAAGCGCCCGACACTTCTTTCGGCGGGGTCAGGCACAACGGCGTGATAGGCCTTAGCTACAGGTCTTAATGCTACTTTATCGACCCCATCGTTAAACTTATAAACGCCACGATTCCAAGATGCTAATGGGTCACTGCTTATTTGTTCAATTGGATCATCGTTTTTACTAAGAGTAGAGCAAGCGCTCAACGCAACCAGCGCTCCAAGCACTAAAACAAAACGGGAAAATTTTTCAAATTTATTCATGCTAAGGTCCTCATGAGCTTGAAGACCTTATTATAACCGCAGCCATTACTTTGGGTGTCAAGAAATCAGCAAGAATTTCTTAAGGCGACTATTGTTCGGCTTCCGTTTTTGCTTTTTCAGCTGCTTGGTGTTCCAACTTTTGTTGGTAAAGACCTTCAAAATTGATAGGCGACAACAGTAGCTGCGGAAAGCCAGCTTTGCCGACCAAATCAGAGACTGCTTCTCGTGCGAACGGTAAAAGAATGTTCGGGCAGGCTATTTCGAGAGCCAGCGGCAAATCGGCATCAGGCAAACCAATAATATTGAATACACCTGCCTGTTGAACTTCTACTAAAAACCCAGTTTCTTCACCAATTTTAGAGGTGATGGTCATTCCCAAAGTTACTTCATAGAAGCCATCTTGCTCTAGCTTGCTGGCATGAATGCTTGCATCGACATTTACTTCGGGTGCGCCAGGATCTTTGAGAAAGATGCCGGGTGCATTGGGTGACTCTACAGAAATATCTTTAATATAAATTTTGCGGATATCAAAAGTACTTTGCTGTGCTTGTTCTTCAGCCATGTTGTTCTCTACTAGTTTTTAGGTACGAGCCAATGACTCGCGTAGTTCTTGTTGTTATTACTGTATCTTTGCTTACTTTTCAGCTGTTAACGGCATGTTTTCCTTAGACCATGAAACCAAACCACCATTGAGTATATTTATGTTACTAAAGCCCAGTTCAATCAGTGATTTAGCTGCTTTAATACTCAGGCTTCCAGTTTGGCAAACAATGATTACGGTGTTGTCTTTATGCTTTAGTAGGTCTTTATTCTCAGCATTCAAGTCACTGAGAGCAAAGTTAACGGATTTAGGGATGTGTGATACTGCGTATTGCTTGGGATCATTGACATCTATGATCACTGATTTCCCTTTTCGTTGTAAGGCTGGCATCTCAAGTGCTGAGACCTTATTCGCGCCTTTTACAGAACCCTGTAATATAGAGAGCAATAGCAGATTAAAAATCACCGCCAAAGCGAGAAACCACCATAAATTTTCGTTAACGAAGTCTATAAACATGCCAATATTTTGCAACTATTGATGACCAACGCTGCGCTATAATTTGAAAGCGAAATGCGCGCGCGCAGGCTATAATTAAAATAGCTGCGAAGTATACAACACCACTGCCCTAAAAACGGCTAAATAATAAGTAAAAACACCCTAAAAACTAATGCCATCGTCGTTTTTACACATTAAGACCGCAAAATTTATGAGCCTCTTGTTAGCGCTGTTTTTGACGGTGCCTAGCTTTGCTAACGAGACAGAAAAATATCAACAATCTATTGGTGAAATCGGCAAAAAAATCAAGGCCATCAGCGAAAACCTAAATGCAAACAAAGAACTTGTCGCTACTGAGAGAGAAAAGCTATTAAAAATAGAGCAAAAGCTAATCCAACTAGATAAGTCAATGCAGCTCATAGATTATGAATTGGCTAAAACCCGTCATGAATCGGAAGCTTTGAGTTTGCAAATGACCAGCTTAGAGGCAAAGCAACAAGGTAATCGTCAGGCTTTGCGAGATTTGCTATTGAATCGGTATAAACAAGGAGAGTCAAATTATCTAAAGAGTTTACTTAATCAAGAAAACCCTTACGCCGTAGGTAGACTAAATAACTACCATAGCTATTTTTCAAATGCCCTAAATCAACGTTTTAAGCGCCTTAACACTCAGGCACTTGAGTATACGAACTTAAAGCAAGAATACACAAACGCGCTCAAAAATCTTGAAAAGCAGCGCCAAGAGAGTGAAATCTTAGCTTCAGAACAGGCAAGATCTAAACAGGAACGCGCGAACGCGATAGCCAAACTAGATAATAAAATAGCCAGTAACACTCAGGCGATAAGAACTTTGAAGGACGATCGTGACCGACTACGCTCATTAATCACGCAATTAAAAAAGCAAGCTGAAGAAATGCGCCGCCTAGACGAGTTGCGTGCTAAACAAGAAGCTGAAAGACTGGCTAAACTGAAACAACAAAACACCGAACCTACTCCAGCTATTAAACCGGTGATCAGAAAACTGGTTAAAGGCGGCTTTTTGAAACAAAAAGGTCGTTTGGCGTACCCAGTGAGCGGAAAGTTGGTTAGGAAATTTGGTACCAGAATGCCGGAATCCGGCATGCGCTCGCAAGGGAGCTTTTTTAATACAAATGGTTCAGTACCCGTGAAATCTATCTTCCGTGGTAGGGTTCTTTTTGCCGATTTTTTAAAGGGCTTTGGGCAGCTAATTATTATTGATCATGGCGATAATCACATTAGCTTGTACGGGCACAATGATCGATTGCTTAAGCAGGTCGGTGATGTGGTAGAAACCAACGAGGCGATAGCTCAAAGTGGTGTGACAGGAGGATTGAAGTCGCACGGTCTATACTTTGAGATACGCAATAACGCTACACCAGTAGATGCTGCGAAATGGTGTCTATGACTAGACCTAAATGTCCGAACTATGAACACGTTATCACGACAAACGTGTATTTAAAAAACGACCTAAATTTGAGATAACATTAATGATGAATACCCTGTCAATGAGACAAAAAATTAGCAAAGTTCTGTTTACTGTCGCAGCACTAAGTATTGCTTTGGCGTTCAGCGATGTTGGTTATTCTCAGCAAAGTAGCGACCAAGCAGATGCTAAACAACAGATTGAAACCGAGAGCGAGGCAGAGAAGACACCGATTCCTCTAAGTCAAATTCGCACTTTCGCCGAGATATTCACTCGAATTAAGCTTAATTATGTCGAGCCAGTAAGTGACGAGCAGTTGCTCGAATATGCCGTAGAAGGGATGCTCAACGGTTTAGATCCTCATTCGGTATATCTTAAGGATGAACGTTTAGATCAACTTAACGAGGGAACCAATGGAGCGTTTACCGGACTTGGCATGGAGGTCATTATGGAGGATGGCTTTGTTAAAGTAGTCGCGCCAATAGATGATACTCCTGCTGCAGAAGCGGGTATTCAGTCTGGTGACTTAATTATCCGCATGGATGGTAAAACCACCACAGGTTTGAGTTTAAACGAAGCAACCGAACGTATGCGGGGCAAAGCAGGAAGTAAAATTACGCTTACCATTCTGCGTGAATCTGAGCCAGATCCGATTGAAGTTGAACTGACAAGGGCCGTGGTTCGCTTGAGTTCAGTGAAACGCAAACGCTTGAGTGATTCGATCGGATATTTGCGCGTTACACAGTTTCAGGTGGCGACGGCTGAGAACTTTCGAAAAGAACTTAAACAGCTGCGCGACAGCGAGGGTTTTAAAGGGTTAATCCTAGATTTACGTAATAATCCAGGAGGGCTTTTAAGCAGTGCTATATCGATATCCGATGCATTTATCGAAGAAGGTATCATTGTGTCGACAAAGGGCAGGGACGAGTCTAATAAGCGTGAATACAATGCTACACCAACTGATTTGCTCAAGGGTATGCCTTTGGTTGTATTGATCAACGGCGGTTCGGCGAGCGCTTCTGAAATTGTCGCTGGAGCACTGAAAGACCACAAGCGTGGCTTGATTATGGGGCAGGACTCATTCGGTAAAGGCTCGGTACAAACGGTACTTAATATAGATGACGAACAAGCAATAAAATTAACAACAGCCAGATACTACACTCCCAATGGCGACTCGATTCAAGCGGCTGGCATAAGCCCTGATGTGTATGTCGACTATCGAGAGTTCAAAGAACGCGAAGAAGGTTTCAAACGTATTAAAGAGAATGATTTACCTGGTCGCTTGGATAATGACAGCGGTGAATCTGAGCAAAAACCTAAAAGCGAAAAACGAGATAAAGATGCTGAAGAAATATTGGATCGAGATTATCAATTGAACGAAGCTTTCAATTTACTTAATGGTCTAATTCTATTTCAAGATAAGTAAAGCGAATCTTTAATAAGTGTTGTAATGAACTAGGGAGCTGAGTGCCTTTGCCGGCTCCCACTTTAATGTCTCGAGCTCAGGTTTGCTTAAAAATTCGTCGACGTGACCGACACATAAGTAAGCCACCAACTTGTTTTTTTGGGGAGCATTAAGAATATTCTTAACGTGCTCGGGGTTTATGATGCTCACCCAGCCAATACCGATGTTCATGGCTCGCGCCATTAACCACATGTTTTGTACAGCGCATACAACGCTATATTCACCCATATCCGGCATGCTAGTTTGTCCTAATACCGGCTTGTCTGAAGGTGTATAAAAAACAGCGATATTAACCGGCGTTTCAGTAATGCCCTCTAATTTAAATTTAGCATACTGGCGGGCTTTATCGTTTTCAAACTGCGCTTGAGCACTCAAGTTTTCGATCTCGAAGTTCTTGGCCACGGCGTCTTTTATCGCAGGATCGCGAATTACGACAAACTCCCAAGGTTGCGAGTAACCGACTGATGGCGCAGTAATAGCAGCGGACAGAATTTTTTGAAGGTCACGATCAGATAAGTCTTGATCAGTGAAACGGTTGCCTCTCACATCACGCCGAGCGCGCAGCACTTGCTCGATCAAGCTCTGATCACTATCGCTAAACAACATAAAGAAAGCCTGTCAACAACTAGTCATTTAGGCATGAGTTCGAGCAATGCTAAAACCGTAGCCTCTACCCCACTGGTTACGGCGGGTTTAGGTGTTATTTTAAATAGCGGGCTGTGATGGCTTGGTACCGGGGCACCGCCATTTTCAGCGGCTTCGAAATCGGCCTCAGGCGTACCGCCTATAGCGAAATAGACACTAGGAATATAGGGTTCGGTAGTGAAAAACGGGTAGTCTTCTGCACCCATTCCTTTATTTGGCTTCTCACTTAAAATATTTTTGCCCATTTTGTCGGACCAAACAGCACGTAAGCGTTGTGCAAGTTTTGCATCATTGATTGTAGGTGGCACGCTTTCGCCTGACACCACAACTTCTGGCAGTTTGTCTTCAGGTAGCCCCGCGACTCTTCCCATGTTCTCGGCGATACGTTTTATGCCATCAAGTAGAGTTTTGCGAGTTTCCAAACTTGTGTTGCGAACCGTAAGTTGCAACACAGCTTTATCAGAAATAATATTGTGCTTGGTGCCAGAATGAAACGAACCTACTGTCACAACGCCCGGGTCACGAGGAGGTAGTTCTCGAGCGACTAGCGTCTGCAATGCCATCACAATTTGAGCACCCAATACAATCGGGTCTTTACCTGCGTGTGGGCTAGCGCCATGTGCGCCAACACCGTGGATTGTGATATCTACTGTATCTGCGCCAGCATAAGGGCTTCCGTCAGTGACGCCGATTTTACCGGCTTCGATACCGCTTGTTACGTGAAATGCTAAACCGAAGTCAGGCGTGCCGAAGCGTTCGTATAGGCCGTCTTCCATCATCGCCTTTGCGCCTAATACGCGCTCTTCAGCGGGTTGGACGATCAACATCAAAGTTCCAGACCATTGATCTTTCATGGCTTTCATTCTTCTAGCTGTGCCTACTAAACTGGTTATATGAACATCATGACCGCAGGCGTGCATAACAAATACTTCGTTGCCAGTAATCGGGTCTATTTGGGTCGCTTTAGATGCGTAACTTAAGCCAGATTTTTCCTCTACAGGTAGACCATCCATATCGGCGCGCATGCTAACTAATGGGCCATCACCGTTTTTCATGATAGCGACCACGCCAGTGCCACCAACGTCAGTAGTTACCTCAAAGCCAGCGTCTTTTAGTTCTTTAGCCATGCGAGCAGCGGTTTTGTTCTCGACCGTGCTTAATTCGGGGTTTGCATGAAAATGTTTAAATAGAGGCTCTAGGTGTGCTTTGTAATCACTTCTAATAGATTCGGACAAATCCGAGGCCGCAAATGCGCCGGACCCTGGAAGGATCAATCCTAAACTACCAACAATTGCCGCTGATACAGCGAGTGATGTTATTGATTTATGCATAGGGTGCTCCTTTTCTGGTTGTGATCTGGTTGTAAAACCTAGTTTGTTGATTTAATTAGGTCTATATAACTAATTAGCCGGTGGCTAGAAACTTAAGCATGAAGGTTGGGGATTAGTTGGCTTTCTAGTCGCGCAATAGAGTCTTTTAATTTCAGTTTCTGCCGTTTTAGGCGCCCGATCTCGAATTGATTGTTATGTACTTGCTCTGTCATTTCTTGAATGGCGATATCAAGGCTGCGGTGCTCTTGTTTGAGCTCCGCGATGGCTTGTAGCAATCGCTGTTTATCTGACTGAGTGATTTGCATCGGTTAAATAATAGTTTAGCCCAATTTCGCAAGCAATATGATCAATCGCTCAAATTTATTATTGATAACGGATAAGCCGCTTTTGGAAGAGTGTGTCATCGACGGAGATTTAGTTCTTACGATAAAAGACACAGCGAAGTAACAACGAGAGTGCTATTCTTTAGACTGTTTTACACGGCGCCGACACTCATGACGATTCGAAGTTTTATTGCCTTACCTATTTCTCAGGATATCGCTAATCAACTGGGCGATGTCGCGGCCAAGATGTCATATCAAGATAAGAGTGGAGCGGTGCGTTGGGTTGACCAAGAAAATTATCACATCACGCTTGCTTTTCTCGGCGAACAGCACGAGCACGATCTTGAAACCCTTGCAGAGCAGCTCGATTACCATCTTCGTCAAACCGAATTCGAGATTGTCTTAAGCCACTTAAGCCCGTTCCCAGAAACGCGACCCAAGCTGGTAGCCGCCATGGTGGGGAAGTCTCTTAGTTTGGATGATCTACATCGCCAGATAGATAGTGCAATTAAGTCCTGTGATATGCCGATAGAACGTCGTAAGTTTATCCCGCATGTAACTCTTGGTCGTTATCGCCATAGCCGAAATGCTTATGCTGGAAACATACCTTTGAACGTGAGCTTTGAGGTTGCGATCGACGAAGTCGTACTCTATGAGAGCGTTTTAACGTCCAGTGGAGCTGAGTATGAACCAATATATCGATTTCCCTTAGATCAATTTGATGATGAATTTAGTAACGATGAAAGCGGCGAGTTTTTTTCGAGAGAGCCCGAAGAGGTAGCACTTGATGAAGGTTGATTATCATTGTCACTCGCATTTTTCCGATGGCACATTGAGTCCGACAGAATTGCTGGAATTAGCGAGCCAAGCCGGTATCACCGATTTAGCGCTAACAGACCACGACACGCTAGACGGGCTACCAGAAGCGCAAATCGCTGCGCAAAGCCAAGGGATAAACTTGATAAACGGTATTGAGCTATCGTGTACTTGGGAGAACCAATTAATACATGTGGTTGGTTTGAATGTTGACCCTACTAGTTCGGTGCTCAATGCTGGCGTCGAACAGAATAAACAGCGGCGCTTAGATCGAGCTGAAGCGATGTTTGAAGATTTTGAACAGCATGATATTTTTTTAAGAGACTCAGTAAATCAGCTGATAGCGGCTAAAGGGGTTCCAACGCGCCCGCATTTCGCCGAGGCCTTAGTTCAACAAGGTTATGCAAAAGATAAAAAGCAGGCGTTTAAACGCTATTTAGTGCGCGGAAAGCCTGGATATATCCCAATGGTTTGGCCGAATGTTGAGCAAATTGGTGCTTGGATTGCCGCCGCCGGAGGTGTAGCGGTGTTAGCGCACCCAAATAGATATAAGTTTACTCGAACCCGACTTTCACGTTTGATCAGCGACATGCTCAAAGCAGGCATACAAGGTATCGAAGTTTCAACTTCAACAACAGATAAGCAACAATCAGCCATGCTCGCCGGTTTGGCTCAGCAGTTTGGGCTCTATGCGTCGATAGGCTCAGACTTTCATTCAAAAGATCAACCCTGGGCACGACTCGGTGGCGCTGCAGACCTTTCCAAAGACCTAAACGCAGTTTGGAATGGATTTAATTAGACCAAAATAAGCAAATATCTTTAATCAAACTAAGAACTAAATCAGAAACCATCGCATGCTAGAAAATGATCTCGCTCCAACAAGTAGTCCGAAAACCGTCTATCTCAAAGACTATACGGTACCCGATTTTTTAGTTCCGAGAATTAGCTTAGATGCTCAGCTAGGTGCAAAAGAGAGCCTAATAACGGCAACTCTGGAGATCGAGCGTAATCCGAAAAGCCAAAACCAAACTGCGATCTTAGAACTAGATGGCGAAAAACTGGATCTTATCTCCTTAGTGTTAGATGGGGAACTTCTCTCGGATGAGGACTATTTGGTAAATGATCAGGGTTTAAAGATTAACGACGTTAGCGACCGATTTAGCTTAGAAATAAAAACCAGGCTTCAACCGCATTTGAATACAGAGCTTTCCGGTTTGTATCAATCAAGTGGGAATTTTTGTACGCAATGTGAAGCGGAGGGGTTTAGACGAATTACTTATTTTCCAGACCGCCCTGACGTGTTGAGTGTTTACAACGTAAAACTAACAGCTGATATAGATTCTTGCCCTGTTTTGTTATCGAACGGTAACCCTGTCGCTAGAGGAGATAACAAGGATGGCACACACTGGGCTCAGTGGTCAGATCCGCATCCAAAGCCAAGCTACTTATTCGCCTTAGTCGCGGGCGATTTGAAACATATCAGCGATGAGTTTCAAACTTTGAGTGGAAAGCGCGTAGAGCTGAACATCTATACTCAGGGGCACAATATAGAAAAATGCCAACACGCTATGAATTCACTTAAGAACTCTATGCGGTGGGACGAAGATGTCTATGGACGTGAGTACGATCTTGATATTTACAATATTGTCGCGGTAGATGATTTTAATATGGGGGCCATGGAAAACAAAGGCCTGAACGTATTCAATTCGAAGTACGTACTTGCTAATCAGCAATCGGCAACTGATGCAGATTATGAGGGGATAGAAAGCGTAATAGGTCACGAATATTTTCATAATTGGTCAGGAAACCGAGTTACCTGTCGAGACTGGTTTCAATTGAGTTTAAAAGAAGGGTTCACGGTATTTAGAGATCAAGAGTTTAGTGCCGACATGGGATCTCGTTCGGTCAAACGAATACGCGATGTTCAAGTGCTAAGGGCCTACCAATTTAAGGAAGATGCCGGTCCAATGTCGCACCCTGTGCGCCCAGACTCTTATCAGGAAATAAACAATTTCTACACGGTCACTATCTACGAAAAGGGCGCAGAGGTGATTCGAATGATGCACAGCTTGGTCGGCAAGAAAGGTTTTCGTAAAGGTTGTGATCTGTATTTTGAGCGCTTTGATGGCCAAGCCGTTACTACAGAGGATTTTGTTAACTCCATAGAAGAAGCCAACGAACTTGATCTAACGCAATTTCGACGTTGGTACACCCAATCAGGTACGCCTGAAGTTAATTTAGTGGAGTCATTTGACGAACAAACCTTAGCTTTAGAATTCACTCAAAACTGTCCGGCAACCCCTGGTCAAGAAAAGAAGGAGCCGTTTCAAATACCAATAGCAATAGCGCTTTTCTCCAGTAGTGGAGAGAAACTACATGAAGAAACCTTGGTGCTAACCGAGGCTTCACAACGGTTTGAGTTTGGAGGTTTTGCTGATAAGCCATTGGTGTCCTTACTTAGGGATTTTTCGGCGCCGGTCAAGTTAAGTACGGATGTATCAAATGCCGATTTAGCACTCTTAATAGAGCACGACGATAACGGTTTTTCGCGTTGGGAGGCGATGCAAAAACTCTCGCTTAACCTAATTCTTCCCGCTGTTGAAAACGGCAAGCTCGATGAGGCCTTATATAAGAACCTGTTGAACGCTATGCACGGTCTAATTAATTCAAACCCTAGAGATAAAGCCGTCTATGCAGAAATGCTAACGCTGCCATCAGCAGCCTATATTGCGGAGCAATGTTCGCCAATTAAGCCTCAACGGATTTCAGAGGTTCGCGACGAGGTGGTACATCGTTTGGCTCGCGATCTAGAGTCTCAGTTTCATGCTATTTACGCGAATAATAACCAACGTTCTGGTTTTTCGCTTGACTCTGATGCGGTAGCAGAGCGCGCTTTAAAGAACCGAGCCTTAAGCTACTTAGTGGCGACAGAGCAAGCTGCTTATCACGCATTAGCAAGCCATCAATACCATATTGCCAGTAATATGACCGATCGCCTTGCGGCTTTCGGGGCGCTGATCACATCTACTTACCCTGAGCGAGCCGTGCTGATTAATGACTTTTATCAAAACTGGAAGCATGACACTCTGGTACTGGATAAGTGGTTTGCGATGCAAGCGATGACGCCAAAACCAGAAACACTAGATCAAGTAATAGAACTGCTTAAGCATGCTGATTTCTCTATCAGCAACCCTAACAAGGTGCGTTCCTTAATTGGAGCCTTCACTTCAAACTTAGTTGCATTTCATCGACAGGATGGAAAAGGTTATGAACTTTTGGCTGACCAAGTAGTTCAATTGAATTCGATAAACCCTCAGGTTGCCGCGCGTTTAGTCAGTGTTTTTAATAGTTGGAAGAATTATTCTGAACCTAATTCGTCAATAATGAGAGCTCAAATACAGAGAATAAGTGAGGTCGAAAATTTGGCAAAGGATGTGACAGAAATTGTCAGCAAAGCCCTAACTGCTTAGCCTTTGTTGAAAAGCCCAGTGTTTTAAAGGGCTAGAATAAAATATTATTAATTGTGCAAAAGAAACTAGAGCCAGAGAAGCTTTATCCGCTATTCTTTGGCTGGGTTATGGTATTTGAGCGTCAGTTCAAAACTGTTGTTAGCGGCGGGGGCCGAATACAAAGCCACTAATTTGTAGTCACCGAACTACTAGCTTGTTGGCACAAAAAACAAAAATAAGACTCAATAATTGGTGCCTCCCAATGTCGGTTAAATTATTTAGAGACGACCCATCTCGTTTCAGAATTAGTGCCTCTACTATACTGCGCCTCAGCCGTAAGGTTTTCTTGCTAATTGTATTGTGGTCGTTTAGCACTCAAACTGCTTTTTCGGCAAGTAAGTTAAGCAAGGAGCAATTGGCAAGCGTTCTCACTGTTATCAATTTTCTTTTATTGGATGATGACACCTCTGTCAGTTTAAAACTTAGTGAACTTGAAAACCGAGCCATAAGAATTAGAGATGGCTTTGTTGCCGATTTCGATGAACAAGGCTTTAATTTAGAGCTGTGCTTTGTGATCTCATCAAGCAATGCGAGTATTTCAATTAATGGTATAGATCAAACGGGTGATAGCGCGCTGACTGTTGGTGAAAACTGTTATCAAGTGCCGGTATCGAGGCAGCAAGGCGAAAATCTAGTAGTTTTCAGTTTGCCTGACGGGCAGTCTGCGATCTTGAGTAATATTAGCGTAGAGCCAGCGAATCAAACTCAATTGACCTTAGGCGTGTTAACGCGCAGTGGTTGGGATGAGAAGGCGGTAAGAAAGGTTCTAAAAATATTCGCGTTTGGAGGCCATGCTTCGACTGGGCAAATAACCCAGTGGGCTAATATGCAGCCGAAGGTGGCAATTAAGCAGATGCTTAACTTTAGTCAACATAACCCACTGTTATCCCCTATTCGGGCGGCTGACCAATATAAGCAAACCGCAACGCAATACGGTGAATTTACCGATTTCGTAGAAAATTTATTGAGCAGCCCAGCTTCTAACATTCCCATTAACCCTGATAGCCGCGAAAAATATGGTTTTGATGGCTATGCCTTTGACGACACCATGCAATACCTAGTCACAGTAAGGGGCTTAAACCCATTTAGACACATGGTGGGCTTTTGGGAAACAAACTACCACCTCGCTGTTAACTTAGAGTCGAATGTCAATAACGAAGAGATGGGTGAATTTTATGATGTGGTTATGCGGGCGCATGAATCTGGAGTGCCATATCAGCGAGTACTAGCGGCTGCGGCAAAAGCTGCAGCACCGGCAGCTCAATATGGGCATGAAAACAATGAGTGGATAGACGGCTTTTGCTTTTGTAACGATGATTTTGCGCGTGAAATACACCAATTGTATTTCGGTATCTTCGGTGAAGGGGATGAGGAGCACCATGAGAATGTAACCATCCCCAACACTGCCGCGATGCTTTCTGGAATGAAAACCTTTATTAAAATTCCTCGTGAAGGCAAGGAAGATGACTTTCCTCGTGTGTTTAGCCGCGACCCCATTAATTATGTAAGACCAGATTTGTCGGTTCACCATGGCCCGTCTTTGGATATTTTGCGCCAAACGGTTTCAGGAGTCGGTCCGTTTGAAAAGATAGATTCTTTGGTGGAGTATTCAATAGAGCACCCCGATAGCTTGAAGAATTTACCTATTATGATTGTGTCAGTCATAGCAGATGACAACTTGAGTGAAGAAAGTCGAGTCAAACTCAGAGCTGCTTGGGCAAGTATGGGTAGTAACAAGCAGTTCTTAAGCTATATTCAGAGTTACGCTATATCGAAGCTGTTCCATGGCGCCGAGCAACGTAAGTTTATGAGCTCGTTTTGGCGAGAATACTATTTTGCTAACAAATTTAATATTGACAACATTGAGGCGTATCAGTCGTTCCGAGATGGTCGAACCGGCCGTCCTATTAATAGTATTCTTGATAGAGATGACGCACAAAGCTTTAGGCCACGCCATAATGTTTTTGGTGGTCAAACCTCATTAGAGGCGGCCGACTCATCGACTGTTTTTGCCGATAACTATAATCGCGCGACCGGTGATGAGTACCCCTGGTACAGATCAACCGATTGTGATGATTGTAATCAAGGTCAGCCTTGGCTTAAAGATTGGGGAGAGGTAATCCCGCTGGTTAACGGTCAGCATTCGGTTAATGATGTAGCACAGTGGTTGTGGGTTCATTTAACAGGCAGCTTGGATAACTACACTCCATTAGAGCGCGCGCACTTGGTAGCAATTTTAGGTGCCTCAACACAAGGCAATGAAGATCGTCATTTTGATCTGCCCATGTTTCTATGTGTGTACAACGATCTTGAAGCACAAGATCGCGGTACCAATGACGTATCAACTATTCGCAGCCAGTTAACCCGCTACTGTCGGCGTTCAAGTGGTAGCTATAACGAAGATGAGACACGTTGGTTAAATAAGTCGTATAGCGCAGACGAGCTGACCAATAATTTGAGCGCGCCCTATACGCTTTACAACCCAGCTATTAGCAATGGCCAAATACCAAACCTGATTAATCAATTGGGCAACATAAATATGCCGTTACTTAGCGATAATGCCGGAATACGCTTACAAGCAAATAGACGCATTCAGTACGCAATGGCGTTTATTTCTGGCACACCGTTTATGTTTGTAGAGACAGGAGAGTAAGCATGAATAATTGGGATATGGATCGACGCGCTTTTCTACGTAATAGTTTTTATTCGACCATGTTGTTTGGTGCAGGCAGTGCACCAGGCTTTGTTTCGAATGCTAACGCTGCGTTTACAAATTTGCAAAACCGTTTGCTAGTAGATATGAATTTAAACGGTGGCCCCGACTTAAGACATTTAGTTGCGCCAGCAATGCCTAGCGAACTAAACGCCACTACACGTGCAACACCTGGTTACAAATACTGGGAGAATCGCTATTTAACTCAAGCCTTAGCCAATGATGAGTCCGCATGGCAGACACGTTGGAATAATGAGTATCACCACATCACTATTAACCAAGCCGGAGACGTCAATAATGGCCTTACCTTTGGCATTTGGAAGGGTGCAGGTTGGCTGATTAGAATGTATGAAGAGGGTAATGTTGCGCTGATAGCTAATTCAGCAATCGGTCGTAATAGGGCACATGACCGCTCTCAAACGCAGCTTAGACAAGGCGATGTTTTTGCTAATGAGACCGAAACCCAGAGATCCGGTTGGGGTGGGCGTTTAGCGCGCTTTACCGATGATAACTCAATATCGCTGACTGGTAACCCAAGCCCGTTCTGTTTTGGGCCGGTTGATACACCCGTTTATGATCCTTTACAAATAGATAATCGAAGCTTTCTTTCCATAACTGACAGCCGAAATAGTGGGCTTTTTGAAGCCAATCTTGATATCGATCAAACTTATCAAATTGATGATAAGTTTGCGCGTTCGTTAAAGAGTTACTATCAAGCGTTGAGAGGTGAAGCACAGAATGGAAATTTATCGTCAGCCTATGAAAAGGCCATGGACCATGAGGAAAAGGTTCGCTTTTTTGGTTCTGAACTACGCCGACGTTTAGATTTTGATATTCCGTTGTTGATACGAGCTCTGTATGAAAATATTGATGGCATCAATAATGGCGGTAGCGATAATGGAGCGCGCCGGGTGCTTCGCAGCAGCAGTTTTGGTCGCCAGATTCGTAATCTATACGATTGCATAGCGACTAACGATTTGCTGAGCATGCGCGTGGCTTCTTTGTCTTATAGCGGTTGGGATAGCCACGCAAGTCAAGGCGACCGCTCAGGTAACAATGATGTTTATGATCCGTTTACCAATTTGCCAAGAGGCATAGAGCGCAATTTTCGAGACATCTTTGGTGGACCCTTTGCCGGCTCAAGTGATTTGCATGGAGGCTTCTCGGCCTTATGGGAATACTTGGATAATGTCGATAAGAACCGAATTGTTTTTAACTTTTCTGGGGAGTTTGGTCGTCAGCTTAGACAAAACGGTAATGACTTCTCAGGTACCGACCACGGTGATGGTAATTTGGTGATTTTGGTAGGAAACTCTATCAATGGTGGCGTATACGGAGACTTGTTTCCAGAAAGTGAGTTGGAAAAATATGCTGAAGACCCTAGGCGAACCCCAGATATTGAAAGCTTAACCGAGATGGACCATATTTTTGGAAAGGTCTGCAATTGGGTGTCGTCGAGCGATTCTGGCGTGGTTGAGTCTGCTGGTAGAGTATTCCCCCGCCTTTTAGAAACGCCAGGTACTGCAAATTATCCGGATATTGAAAGCGCAAACCTTCTAGACAACCTATTCACCATTTAGCTCTAAGTAGTGTAGACCATAATATGCGTAAAATTTTCGCTAAGTACTTGGTGTTTGCAGCTTTTTTTGCGGCAGTAAACAATGCTCATGCTGAGCCAGAGTTTTTGGCAGAATGGCGAAAGCTTTACGGTGCCGATTCGCCAATCGATGACGATAATAATACCGAGTGCCAGATATGCCATATCTCCGCTGGTGGCGGAAGCTCGGCTGGTTGGAACGCTTATGGGTGGCGTGTTAGAGAGGTGTTGCAAGGTTTTAGCAGCTCAGAAATAGCTCGTGTGATCGTGCAAGCCGGGGTGTCTGACTCGGACCAAGATGCAGCCGGAGCCACCAACGTTACTGAAATAAAACTGGGTAATCATCCCGGGTGGCGAGAGGGAACCAGTCTTCGATATTTTGCTGGAGGGAACGTTAGCGAGATTCCTACCCCGGCCTCCATAGAACAGACTATCGACTTAGATCCACCTGCTCCGCTCAACGACCCAATACCTCTACGTATTGTAGAAGGGCAACAACAAATATCGCTAGAAACAGTTTCAAGCGGTTTTATTTCACCTCTACTTGCCGTATCAGCTCCTGGGGTTGATGGAGTTCTTTTTGTGGTCGATCAAGTGGGCGTGATCTGGCGTGTGGTATTAAGCGATGGCAGCAAAACGCGTTTTTTTGACATTACCGCAGGTTCGTTTACCGCAGAAGCTAATGCATCAGATTTGGTCACACTGGGTAATGCCGGTTTCGGTCCATTTGATGAGCGTGGCTTATTGGGTTTAGCGTTTCACCCAAACTACGCGGATAATGGAAAGTTCTATACGTACCAATCAGAGAACGTAGTTTATACCGCCGACTTTTCAACCATCGCGTCAGAAGGTCAGCACAACCATCAAACTGTAATCGCAGAATGGACCGTTTCAGACCCTAATTCGGCAGCGCCCCTTATTGGCTCCAAAAGACAATTGCTGGTGATCGACCAACCCCAATTTAATCACAATGGGGGTATGTTGGCGTTTGGGCCTGATGGGTATTTGTATATCTCAATTGGAGATGGGGGAGCTGCCGACGATCAAGATGTGACGATTGAGACCATCAACATCAGCACTGGTTTAATAGTGAGTCGAGTGTTGGTAGATGGCCACCAAGATGGGAATGCCAGAAACCCTGCGAACCCCTTGGGCGCTATTTTAAGAATCGACCCAGATCAAAATGGCTCTACCAATGGGGAATACGGCATTCCTGTGTCAAACCCATTTGATGGAAACGGCACTGAGCTAGCTGAAGTTTACGCCTATGGTCTTCGCAACAGTTACCGTTTCTCATTTGATTCAGCAAACGGTAATTTGTATGCCGCTGATGTTGGTCAAAATGATATAGAAGAGATAAATCTGATCGAAGCGGGAAACAATTATGGTTGGAATTTCAAGGAAGGCTCATTTTGGTTTTATCCAAATCAGAGTCAGCCTGGTTATGTCAGTGCGGTGGAGAACGACGCCGCTCCAGCGGGCCTTGTCGACCCTATCTTAGAGTACGATCATGATGATGGAATTTCGGTGACAGGCGGCTATGTGTACCGCGGGAGTGAACTCGATGAAGCTCTAGGTGGTGCTTACATTTTTGCAGATTGGTCGAGCGACTTTGGCGTACCGAGTGGGCGATTATTTTACAGTGATGATTTTAGTCGTATTCAAGAGTTACGAGTAGCTGGTCAAAATAGCGTAGGTCTTTTTGTTACTGGCTTCGGGCAAGATACCAGTGGAGAGCTCTACGTAGTGGGCAATAAAACCGGAAGCCCAACGGGAGAAACGGGTGTGCTACAGAAAATAGTTCCACCGGTAGTGGATGATGAGTTTTGCGTTCCGATTAAAACGCAAGGAGAAAAATTAGCGTTAGTCTGCTTGTAGCAATTCTAATGGTTGGTGTTTTCATTATTGACCGATATCCGCAATAAAGTTTGCGGATAATTTGATGCTTGGCTTATAGTTTAGAGCCATCGAACTTCACTTCAAGTATTTAAGTCATGACAACAAAAACTGCGCTTATCACTGGTGCCTCTGCTGGTATCGGTTTTGCTACCGCCCAACGTCTGAGTAAGGCTGGGTATCAATTGATTTTGGTAGCGCGCCGTAAAGAAAAATTAGTGGCCCTAGCAGACAGCTTAGCGACTGATTGTCATATCATTGCGTGCGATGTAAATAATCATGAGCAGCTAAAAACTGAGCTCAATGGCCTTCCAAGCTCATTCGCAAAAATTGACCTATTAGTAAATAACGCAGGCCTTGCCCTGGGCTTGGCAACGGCAGATAAAACCGATTGGGACGATTGGCAAACGATGATCCAAACCAATTGCCTCTCTTTAGCCTTTGTGACTAGGCAGATTTTGCCTGGCATGGTGGAGAGAAACCAAGGTCAGATTATTAATATTGGTTCGACCGCCGGTAACTATGCATATAAAGGTGGTAACGTTTATGGCGCAAGTAAAGCCTTTGTAGACCATTTCACTATGAATCTGCGTGCAGATTTGTTGGGCAAGAGGGTCCGTGTCACAAACCTAGTACCAGGCTTGATAGCCGAGACAGAGTTTTCACATGTGCGCTTTCATGGTGATATGGACGCTGTAAAGGCTGTCTACGCCGATTGTGAAGCTCTTGCAGCTGATGATATCGCTAATAGCATTGCCTGGATTGCCGGTTTGCCAGAGCATGTAAACATCAACAAGTTAGAAGTAATGCCTACTTGCCAGGCACCAGCTGGGTTGGCTGTCGATAAAACAATGCTCGATTGAGGTTCAGAGTCCACAAGCGTTCAAGGAATCACGCTTGTAAACCTTAAGGCTTAATAAACTTTAGAGTCATTCTATCGCTCTCTCCGATTTCAAGCACTTTCTCTCTTAAGGCTTTGTTAAAGCTCGAGCCTTTTAAACTCGGCGGCAGTGAGTATAGACCGTTGGGGTAGTCTTTAGTGTCTTTTGCATTGGCGTTGATCTCAGCGCTTTCGAGTAGTTCAAAGCCCGAGTTCTTCGCCAGCTTCAGTACATGCGATTGATTCACGTAGCCGTTCTTCCCCTCAGGGTCTTGTGGTATTGATTCATCGCCGCGATGGTCGACAATTCCAAAAACACCGCCAGGCTTTAGCATTTTATAAATTGAGTCAAAATAATCCTGAGCGGGCTTGTCGTAAATCATAAACCCATGAGCGCGGAACACTAATACTCTGTCGGCGCTATTGTCGGCAACTTTGTCTATAGGGTAGGGGAAGGCATCTTTGGAACGAACTGGAATATACAGACCGTTCTCAGCTAAATACGGCTCTAGGATGCTTCGATACCAACCGCCTTGGCCACCAGGCCATATCTCTACGACCGTTTGATCTGAGGCTACTTCAAAAAAGCTAAGCGTCTTAACTGGGTTGCGATACTTGTTTCTGGCACGCGCTTTTTCCGAACGGTTTTCACTATTCGCTAGTACAGATAGCCGCTCTGCATCGGTTGACGACAACTCCGCAGAAGCGCAGACATTGCTCGTGAATATTAAGCTGGCGCTGAGTAAAACGAGGGTATGACGAAAAGTTGGCATATTTGGGCTCTATTAAGCAGTGGTTCTGTAATGACTAAATTACAACTAACTTATAAAGAGATCGGCGATAGCGAGCATTCCTTTCGCGCTAATGGAAAAATGTAGTTAGAAAGAGTCTTGTTGCCTGCTAGTTATCTTTGTTTGATTTAATCAACAGATAAACTAAATAGACAGGCAAGGCGAAGATGAACACTACGATGCCAATTTTTAATAAGAGTGCCCAAGTCATGTGTATCTCCGCTTTTTGTTTAAGCTAGCTATCAGAGTGAAGAGGTCTTAGCTTGAGTCGCCCCGCGTTCGGCCATTAATTTCTTGAACTTGAAATACACGTCAAAGGCGTGGACCTCGCCGTTTT
>CANMNN010000009.1 GCA_947499305.1 uncultured Arenicella sp.
ACCTAAACCTAAACCTAAACCTAAACCTAAACCTAAACCTAAACCTAAACCTAAACCTAAACCTAAACCTAAACCTAGACTACATACCAACCCAATAATCGGAGACTACCGAATGAATAAAGCCATTACCCTACTCGTCGCTGGCACAATTTCTTTCTCAGCATTAGCTCAACAAGAAAGCATTCAAATGACAAAGCAACAGTTTTTGGAAACCTATGAGAACATGCTAAATCAGGCGGAGAAGTATGCTCAAAAAGGCAGCTCGATGTCTGATGACATGATGAAGAAAAACATGTCGCCTGAAGACTATCAAGAGTATAGAAATCAGGAGCAAGAGTTTGCAGAACAGCTGAACAATGATCTTGCACAATGCATGGGCATTGCTCCGGAAAAGCTGACTAAAGCAAAAGACAGCTTCAAACCCAAAGCCATGCTGGCAGTCATGAAGCAGTGTTCCGCAAAGATTCCTGAGTCTTTTACGATGAGCTCATTAAATTTCGCTCAAGAGCCCGCTCTTTCTGAGTTTGGTGCATGCACACAAGAAATCATGACTAAAGAGACTGGTGTTTCGGTTGCTAAGTACGAAAAGTGCGAAGCAGAACTATCTGGCGATAGCGATTACTAACAAAGTTAGTGCGGGCAACGCAGAGTTGGGTATTTTTACGCTGGCCCAGATATTACCCTGAACCTAAGTTACCGAGCGCCTGCTATAGATTTTAGTAATGGAAGCCAACAAGATAAAAGCGTCGAGTTCTGCAGATAAGGTCCGATGCATATACAACTTATCGGTCTAGTTCCAAGACCTAGCTCAGATGTCTAAAACTGCCACAGAAAAAGCAGGGCTAAACTTTGTCGTTTGCTAAGATGAAAATCTCAGATTAAAGGATATCGGATCAATTTGAAGATTCGATAGTTCTGTTGGGAGATAAATTGAGCGCAACCAATGTCGATATTTATCGGTAAACTAGTTAAGTAAGCCAAGCTCAAAAAACTTAGATAAAAGGTGAGATCAAGGATATGAGAAGTCGAAGAGGTATGACCAAGCTCCTGTTTAGCGCAGCGGCAATACTGTTTTCAGCCAATTTGATGGCACAAGCTGAACTCAAGATCACTCGCATTACGCCAGCCGGCGAAGATGTCCCCGCGGCTAACCAAGTGCTGATCAATTTTAACAAGCCTGTTGTGCCACTAGGGGACCTTCGTCGAGAGGCAGAACAGGTGCCGGTGAGCATTACGCCAAAACTCAACTGTCAGTGGCAATGGCTCAGTGCTAAACAGCTTGCTTGTCAGCTTAATCGCGATGACCAGCTGAAGCTGTCGACTAAGTACAAAATTGTCGTTGGCACTAAAGCCTTGAATGAAAGTGGTGATGCGTTAATAAAGCCTTACCAACACGTGATTCGAACGCGGCGCCCTAGTGCAAGCTACACGAGTTTTGCCGAAATTGAGCAGCGTGGTTTCCCTGTGTTTTACGTTCATTTTAATCAGGATGTGAGTAAGCGCTCAGTTGCCCGTTCGATTAAGTTTGAGTATCAGCTGAACGGTAAAACTAAACAGGGGCGAGCTCGTGTGCTGACCCGCTTGCCCAGTCAAAAAAATGAAAAAGCTTATCACTCGCCTATAACAGATGATGCTAAGTACAGTCGTTTATGGTTGGTACAGCCTGTGAAGGCACTTCCCAAGGCGAGCAAAATACATTTGCGTGCTGAAGCGGGCCTCAAATCAAAACAAGGCGCGTTAAAATCCTCAGAAGTCAAAACACTCAAGTCGTTTTTTAGTTTTGATGATTTCAGATTCGTTGGTCTAAGTTGCGCAAACACTGAATTTAAGATCAAATTTTATCCGCACGATCAACTGGATCGCGCTAAATGTAATCCACAAGCGCAAATTCAACTTGCCTTTAGCTCGCCTTTTAATGCTAAGCAATTTTCTGAGTACTTTGACTTCACTCAAGCTGGCGAGCCGAGTGATTTACTGGAAAAGGCATGGCAATCGAGCTATCAACCCTACATACGACCAGCTTCGTCAGAGAGGCAATACTATTATTTGAGAATTCCAAACGGTCTAGTTCCGAGCGAATCCGTTGAACTCAAAGCCAAGCAGTCTGAGGCGCTGCAAGTTATGCCAAAAGATTTATTTGGCCAAGTACTCGATCAGCATTTAGATATTAAGTTCGTAACACGAAAATTTAGTCCGAAGATATCGCTTCCAGAGAACTACGTCGTGTTGGAGCATGGTGTTGAGTCGGATGTGCCAATAGAAGTCACTAACTTAGATTCACTTAGTTTCAACTATGAGGATTCCGCGGGCAAAACTGGTAAACACGATTATGATCTAGGCTTTGGTCTTAACCAGGTGGCAACTATGCCTATCGGTGCTCGAGCATTCCTTGGTAATAAAAGCGACTTTTTGACCGGATATTTTGAGGCCTCGCCGCAAGCTGATGATCGTCGAAATCGTAATAGAAAAAACCGATTACACGCTCAAGTTACACCATTTCAGGTGCATGCCAAACTGGGCCGCTTCTCGTCTCTAATTTGGGTGACCGAACTTGCCAATGGCAGGTTGGTAGACAGTGCTACAGTCGAACTAATTGCCTCCACCAGTCGCTCGCACCCTGAACGCGATGCCATTGTGCTTCACTCATCTACAACTAATGCCAAGGGTCTTGCAGCCATGCCAGGCACTACCGATTTGGAATCAACAATGCAGTCTCGTTGTGAACAAACAAGCTGTGGCGACTTATGGTTGCGAGTGACTAAGGGGGGGAGTGAGCAAAGCGCTAAAGCGATGCTGTTGCTCGACGATGCGTTCGCTGTTGAGTTGGGTATGGTTACCGATTATGAGCTCTATTCTGATCCGAGAGAACCATACGGGCACGTAAAAGCTTGGGGAACGACAGCGCAAGGCTTGTATCGGCCAGGCGATACGATTAACTACAAAATTTATGTGCGTGACCAAAACCTTGTGGGTTTAACCGCTGCTCCAAAGAAATCATACTCCTTGGTGGTAGAAGATGATTACGGCAACCGCATTCTTGAACGTGAGGATATCGTACTTGATGACTACGGCAGTTTTAGTGGCGAGATTGTTTTAGCCAGTACTGCCACTATGGGCAAGTATGCGTTTGAGCTCAGGAGTGATTTTAGCGATAAAGAGTGGTATCCGTTAAGCGTACAGGTCACCGACTTTACGCCGGCTCCGTTTAAATTATCGCAAACTCTCAACGGTTCGACTTTTACAGCTGGACAAGAATTAGTAGCTGATGTTCGAGCTGAACTGTATGCCGGAGGTCCCTATACCGACGCTGCGGCAAATTTCGAACTGATTTCGATGCCGGTACGCTTTGACCCTCAAACTGAAGCGACTAAGGGTTATGAGTTTAGTAACTACGAAGGCTACCGGCGCGAGAATTTACTATTTAAGCAAATAGATTTAGACGAACAAGGGCAAGCACAGGTTTCGTTCGACTTGCCTGAACCTGAAAATGGCATTGTTTCGGCCAGCCTCATAGCGCAAACTTTGATGGAAGACGAACGTGGTAAAGCTGTAGTCAGTCGTTCCCGAGCTAGCTATTTAGCCGTGGACCGCTTGGTAGGTTTAAAGGCTCATAAATGGGTTTATCAAGTTGGCCAGCCTGTGTCACTAGATGCGATAGTGATCAATCCTGAAGGTTCACTGATTGAAGGTACAGTGATTAATGTACGCATAGACCGAGAATTGCCTCAGCGAAATTCTAAGCATCGTTTGAATGATACTTCGGAGCACGAAGGCTGGGAAGAAGTATCGCGTTGTAATTTGACCTCTGCACTAACAAAGTCCGCATGCCTTTTTAATGCAGAACATGCTGGTCGACATCGTGCAACTGCCACCATTAAGGACACACAAGGGCGCGAACACTCTTTGCAATATTGGGTTTGGGTTAGTGGTAACGACGTTTCGAATTGGAATAATGACAACCCATATAAGCTTGAACTGGTTGCAGAAAAAACAGATTTTTCAGTAGGTGAGACCGCGCGATTCATGGTGAAGAATCCATTTCCAGGAGCTAGAGCTTTAATCACCATAGAGCGGCACGGTGTAATCGAAAGCTGGCAACAACGCTTGCAGGGCAGTGCACCAGTTATCGAGTTCGAAATGAAAGCAAGCTATGCGCCTGGTGCCTATCTCTCTGTGGTAGTGACTAAACCGAGAACAGGTAATAGTTTGCCTGAACAAGGTAAGGTTGATCTAGACAAGCCAGCTTTTAAAATGGGTTATAAAAAGCTGACCGTGAACAACCCTCATAATCCTCTTAAGCTGGCAATCAGTTCAGATTCACAGGTTTATAAACCTGGCGAAAAGGTGCGTTTGAGCATCAGACCTGAGTTCCCCGAATTGATCGATGGTCAAGAGATCGAGTTTTCCATCAGTGTGCTTGATGAGTCTGTGCTTGATTTAGTCCAGGGTGGTAGCAACTATTTTGATCCCATACGAGGCTTTAATAAGCTAGAAAATTTAGATCTGCAAAATTTCAACTTGCTAACTAAGCTGCTGGGCTTGCGAAAATATTCGGAGCCTCAAAGCGACGAACAAGTTAAGCAAGTTTTGTTGACTCAATCGTTACCGGTGGCCTTTCAAGTGCAATCACTGAAGCTGCGTGCACCGGTCTTTCGTGCAGACGATAATTTTGCAGCAAGTTATGCATCGCCAGAAAGCGATGTTTTAGAGGAGGTGGTAGTTACGGCTTCTAAAGCGGTAGAAACAAACCTTGATGGCGAACCACCACAAATCACAGCGCGCGACAATTTAGTTGATAATGCTTTATGGAGAGAGCACGTTACTATAAATAATGATGGCAGCGCTACGATAGAGTTTGTTGTTCCAGATAACTTAACCGCGTGGCGAGTGCTTGCGGTGGCTGCTACATCGACCGATAAGTTCTCTTTAAGTGAACATAGCTTCAAAGTAAACCAGCTCACTGAGATTCGCCCTGTGATGCCGAATCAAATTACCGAGACTGATTCGTTCAATGCCGGCTTCAGTGTGCTTAATCGAAGTGACCAAGCGCGGACTGTTGAGATTAGCATTAACGCCAGTGGGAGCATTGAGGGTGAGACGAGCTATAAACAAATTTTAGAGCTTGGCGGTCATGCACGGCAGATTGTGTATTTTCCAAACAAGGCGATGCGACTTGCTAGTGGCCAGCAACAAGGTTTGATCGAGTATCAAATCGTAGCAGGCGATGCTAAAGATAAAGACGCTCTTAGGCATTCGCTGGTAGTAAATAGGCAAAATAATTTAACGACAGTGGCTACCTATGGAAGTACGGCGGCAGAGCAGGTGGTAAATTCATCAGAAAAAGTAGCGAAGGGCACTATTGAGCAAGCTATCAAATTTCCAGAAAATATTGCCGGAGACCGCGGAGGTCTTGAGGTGATGCTATCGCCGAGTATTATTAGTAATGTCGGCGGCGCTTTTGAGTACATGAAAAATTACCCTTACGCTTGTTGGGAGCAGAAACTAAGCACCGCGGTGATGGCTTCTCATCATCAACGCTTGGGAAAATATTTGAGTGATGGTTTTTTGTGGGCAGAAAGCAAAACGCTGCCTCAAAAAACCTTAGATATCGCCGCCCAAAATCAAGCGCCGAACGGCGGTATGGCTTACTTCAGAGCTGAAAACGCGTACGTTAGTCCATACTTGAGCGCCTATACCGCGCTAGCCTTTAGCTGGCTAGACGAAGCCGGATATAAAGTACCTGAACAGGTTCAGGAAAATTTACACGAGTACTTAAACAGTTTATTAAGCGCTAAGAAAGACTCTAACTCCTTATCCAATAATGCTACCGCGACACTGCGCGCAGTAGCCATGGCAGCGCTTGCAAAAACCGGTGATTTGAGCCGTGTTCAATTACTTAAAGCCTATGTCGATAATGATGCCATGAGCTTATTTGGCAAAGCTCAATTATTGAATGCGTTAGCGAATTTTGAAGATACTAACGCAGAGCAAGAAACTTTGATGGATAAGATTCTCGCACAGTCGAATAGCTCGGCTGGCAAGGTCGTATTTAGCGAGGAGCGTGATTTAAGTTATGCTCGATTGCATTCGTCAGACAGCCGCAGTAGCTGCGCGATTTTGGATACATTGTTGGCTAGCCAATCATTGCTCTCAGATCAGCAGCTTAGCAGTAAGTTAGTGCGTAGTATTGTTGCAAAAAGAGGCACACGCAGCCATTGGGAAAACACGCAAGATAATGTTTATTGCTTGAATGCCATCAGTAATTATGCGCAGAGTTTCGAAAACGAAGTGCCAGAACTGAGCGCAAAAGTAATGCTAGATGAACGCGTAATCGGAGATGCCAAGCTCTCTGGCTTTAGTGCTAGCGTCGATTCAATAGAGTTAGCGATGCGGCCTGAACTTGTTGGTAAAGCTAAGACATTATCTATCGAACATTTGGGTAAAGGTCGACTCTATTATCAAACTCAGTTGAGCTTTAATAAACTTGAGCCGCAAAGCCAACGTGAGAATGCAGGTTTTGATATTCGTCGCGAACGCAGCGTATTCAGAGACAAGCAATGGTTGCTTCTCAAATCCGGTGATCAAGTGAAGCGCGGGGAAACCGTGCGTACTGACCTGTTTCTATCAACACCGGTAGAACGCAGTTTTGTTGCGGTACGCGACCCTGTGCCGGGCGGATTAGAACCGGTCAACTTCGACCTCGCAACCAACGGTTTGTCTTTGGAAATGCAACAAGCAAGGCCTTTTTATCCAGGCTCGTATTACTTCCAGCACGACGCTTGGCAAGGCCTATCTTACAATCCAAGCGGCTTTTATCATAAACAATTAGGGCATGATGCCGTGACCTTCTACTCAGATTATGTGTACGAAGGTTACTACCATCTTAGTTACTACTCTCAAGCCATCGCTACAGGAGACTTTATTGATCAGCCAGTGCATGCTGAAGAAATGTATGACCCAGATATTTATGGCAAAGGCTTATCTGGGAGTCTGAAGGTGATCGAGTAACTTATTCTCAAGACTGTCAAAAAATACCTACTCTGATGCGCCGTTTTGGTTAATAGAAGAGTTCGATTTATTTGCTAAGTTAGTGTAAGCAATAGGCATATAGATGTATCGGTCACCGCTTAAGGATGCGCTAAAGTGAGTGAAGTTTATCCGGTGCCCGCTAGACTGTGTCCTTAGTTTTTTAGATATTCTTAGTGCCTCAAGCAGCGAGGCGTTTTGCAATATCTGATTTTTATGTTATCGCGCTGAATCTTTGTTGGCTAATTTATAAACATTTTTGACAACTCAGTAATGCGGCGTAGACTGAGTAGCTCTGCTACTCTGTCTACTAGAACTAATGAGGTGTCTTATGTGTGACGATTTTACCGAAAATGATATTGACCAATATGTTCGAGCTGGAGGTAGTTTAAATCGCCGCGAGTTTGGAAAACTAGGTGCTGTTGCGAGCTTTGCAGCACTGTTACCAGCAGTAGCCAATGCGAAAAGCGTTAGTGAATCTGAGGTCACTATCAAAACACGGGATGGCCTTAGCGATGCATACTATGTGCGACCATCAACCGGGAAGTATCCGGGAATTCTGATCTGGCCTGACATTCTGGGGTTACGTCCTGCTTTTCGAGCGATGGGTAAGCGCTTAGCAGAGGCGGGCTATTCGGTATTGGTAGTAAACCCTTTTTATCGTAGTGCTAAAGCACCGGTTGTTCCAAATGGGGCAAGTTTTCGCGATGAGGAAACTCGTGAAATAGTACTTCCGATGTATCGCCAGTTATCTGCCGATACTCACTTCAGCGATTCGAAGGCTTATGTTGCGTTTCTAGATGATCAGGATGATGTTGATAGTTCGAAAAAAATCGGCACACAAGGGTACTGTATGGGCGGACCTATCATTATGCGCACTGCGGCAGCGGTGCCAGGTCGAATAGGTGCAGCCGCTTCATTTCATGGCGGAGGCTTGGTCACAGATAAACCGGATAGCCCTCATTTATTGATACCCGAGACAACAGCTCATGTACTGCACGCCATAGCAGAGAACGACGATGAGAAAAATTCAGAAGCTAAAGGCGTATTAAGGAAAGCCTATGCAGCGGCCGATCTACCTGCTGAAATCGAAGTCTATGAAGGAGCATTGCATGGATGGTGCCCGCCTGACTCTGCAGTGTACAACAAAGTCCAAGCGGAACGTGCATGGTCTCGACTTCTAAATTTATATACCACGGCATTAGCCTAAAGCTAAGAGTCTTGGCTTTAGCTGATTAGCTTATTCAGAATAAATATAGAAAAGTCGACATTGTCGCCACCTATGTGTGGCGACCGTTTGGCGGTAGAACTAACTGCTAATTCAGTTAACTAAGGTGCTAATTTAAAGAACATGCGATGTGCTCGGCAGTCATTCTTTCGAGCAAAATTGGTTATTTTTAGTAGAGTTCGATGAGGTTTATTTACTTGCCGTGATTTTGCACTCGTAAGATGAAAGTCTTTTTGATTCAGAGACTCAAGCCCACTCGTAAGCCCGTAAGGAAGTTAACACTACAATAAGATCACGCCGATAAGTGCCGCGGCGACAACCCCTAATGCGGTTAAAAACAAGTACACCCAGCCTACGCCAATAGTTTTTATAATCGTGACAGGCCAGTTTTGCTGGTACACCCTTTTTAAGCTTATCGCTAGATATACATTTGACAATGAAATGAATATCGCAACAAGCCAACCGGCGAATATGGGGTTGAGAGAAATCTGGGCTATTACCATTAAAGTGTAAAAGGAAAACAGAAAGCAGTTCAGATGAACTGTGAAAACCAAATGCTCAGCATAATAACGTTTGCTGTTAAGAAAGGTTAGTTTGAATATAAGCGCGTAAAAGGGCAGCAGAAAGAAGGTAACTGCTGGCATACTGTCTATGATTTTTGCAATCAGTCGCTTCGGGTTAGTCGCGCCGACTTCGTTCGCTTTTCGAATTTTAGCTTTTAGTTTAGAACTAACAGATCCTTCTACGTCATCTTCCAAGTGAGGTACGTTGACTGTTACCGTTCTCTTTTTGACGAGCTCCTGAGCCTCTATAGACTGGTTGTCTTCCAATTGCGAGAGTTCTTTTTGGTCAACGGAACCATTGTTGCTAGAGGTGCTGTTATTTAATCCAAGGAAATTGATAATCGACAGTGTTAGGAAAAAAGCGACACTGGTAATTATGTAGAGCCTAAGTGGGGAAATATATCGAGCTCGCCGGTTAGCAAAATGTTCGGTGGTGAGAAAGCCGGGTTTAAAAAACATAGCAACAGTAGTTAACCATGCTTTAGAGTTCCAACTAAATATTCCTTCAAACGCTTCATTGAGCAAAATCGCAAAATACCGGTCTGTATTCTTTTGATTCTGGCCACACTGAGAACAGAACTGACCATGCAGGGGCTCAGCGCAATTAGGGCATTCTGATAAGGTTGTCGTCACTAGAAACTCTATATTGGATAAAGAATGTTTGCGCGTATTCTAAGAGGTTCCCATAGTCTTTGAAAGAAGTTGTTTTCTGGCGCCATCGTCTTGCGATGTTCTGTCGTAACCGTGCCATCTTTAATAGCAGATTGGCGAAAAAATTAAAAAGAAGACTAATTGGATACTCGCGATCAGTACCCTCGATTTAACATTGGAAATAATGCTGATACTGTTTTTAACCTGAGGGTGATAGAGTTAGGCGAGCATTGCTTGGATGCCAGTCTGAATGGTGGCGCTGTCCTCGCTAAGCCGCGCTGCCATCTTGTTAGCGCTTAATTGAAACTAAATATAGTTATTCGAAGGTTTGTTGAAATGAAAACACTAGTCGTCTTTCTGTCGTTTGTTAGCGCTCTATTTTTGTCAGAATTCTTGTCAGCGCAAACTGTTGACATTGTCACCTTCAACGCCGAGAACCTATTTGATACGCAAGATGACGTCGATAATCCTCGGGATGACACCTACTTACCTTTGGCTACAAAAGCAGTAAGAGGGTCTACACATGAGCAAAAATGCGAAGAGTATAATTCAGGTTTTTATCTAAACCAGTGTAAAAGTCTCGATTGGAATGAAGACGTTTACGATGCAAAACTGAAGGCTTATGCAGACGTTCTTTTGGCAATGCCCAAGGTTCCTGATCTGGTTGTTATACCCGAGACCGAAAACTTGAAGGTAATGGAAGACCTTGTCAGTCGCCACCTCTCAGATGAGGGGTTTTCCATAGTTCAATTAGATACATCAGATGAACCTGAGAGTCGAGGTATTGATGTTGCACTCTTAAGTAAATTGCCAATTGTGGGAGAGCCAAAAGCACACGTGGTGGACTTTGGCAGGGACAGAGAGCGTTGCGGTGTAACACGAGATATTCTTCAAGCAACTGTAGAGCTTCCCGGCGGAGAGAACTTAACGGTATTTGGAGTACATTTTCCTTCTGGTAGAAGTCCAAGTCAGTGCCGCTATCGCGCCTTCAAGCAGTTGAGCAAATTAGCCAACGATCTTCCTGAAGGCAGCCTCAGTGTTGCCGCCGGTGATTTTAACATTAACTGCAATGAGACGAGTTCTGATGCGTACGCTAGATTGTTGTTAAGAGGTAACTGGTATACATCTCCTGTTGTCACTCATGGCTGTACCGCTCCTGGCTCAAGTAAGTATGTCGAGCGCCTATTGTATAACTGGAATACTTGGTCTTTCTTAGATCAAATATTGGTATCTCAAGAACTTAGCATGACCAAGCCTAGCCAGAAAAACTGGTTTGCTGAAATAGGGAGTTTTCAAACCTTGGTTGTTCACCCTAGCCAATATAAGGTCGATGAAGATGATAGCGGTTACATAGAGCCAAGAAGGTTTGATCCTGTGACGAAAACTGGGGTGAGTGACCATTGGCCTGTCGGGATAAGGTTGTTGAAACGCCGTAATGAGTGAGCCGATATCGTTGGCCATTATGTCACTAATGCGATGCTGAGACGTCTCTGAAAGCCGAAGCTTGTGTGCCGTATAAAACGCGTGCTTGATGCAATGCGCCTTCGCCAAAAGAGGTTTTCGCTGTACTGTCATTGGTAATATGATGTACCCACGAATCGTCCGTGATGTTGTATTCAGAAATGGAACTAAATTGAAGTTACCCGTGTTCTTTTTTTGAAGTGGGGTGACTGAGCAAATGCGCTCTAGTTAGCTTACTCGGGTATCTGTTAATACAACTGAAGCAGGAACTGGTCGCGCCCAATGACGCGACCAGCTGTAGATCACAGTAAACCGTTTTTAACGAATCGAAACTCGCTGTAGACGTACGCCAGGAGCGACAACACCGCCGTCGCTAATAAACCTAAAGTGAACTTGGACACCAGCTTTACCTGCGAACTCTGATATATCAAAATCATAGGTTTGCAGAGCTTGCGTGCCGCTTTCTCGGAATAGTGTGCGGTTACCGCCTTCGCTGTCGGTTACAAATACGTCGACAAAGTCAAAGTCTATCTCTGTGTCGTATTCTAGGTCAAAACTCAGCTGCGCCGTCTCCAGCGCGGTCAAATCAACTGACAAGAGAGCATCTGTATTAACATTGTCGGCATAAGTTGGGTTGAAGCCAACTTGTAAAGAAGGAGTGACCAGATTCCAGCCAAACTCAGGTGGGTTTAGGTTGATAATTGAAAATGGAGCCGCTGATGCATTTGTTGCGAAGTCCACTTCAAAACCAGTCTCATCTACGCTGACTTCCTCTTCAAGCAAAACAAGCTGGCGCTTCAAATTCCAGAGACGTCGACCTGAGTAGCTGACTCCCTCAATAAGAATCGAGTTTGTAGCCGCAACTGTTAGGTCATTCGGGAAACTAAACGGAACCGTGGACGTGCCATAAAAACGGTTTGTATAGATTTCATCAACAACTTCGCCATTAATAGTGATTCTGACTTTAGGCGTATTTGTAACTCGCAACGGAAAGCTTAAATCATCTTTTGTGCGTAACAGCAGAAAGTCGTTAGACGGTGCACGTACTGAGGAGCGATAGCGTGGAAAATACGAGAGATATTTTAGAGCCGAGGTGACTTTGATAATTTGATTTTCACCACCATCTAACACGTCTTGTAGGCGCGGGCTTACGAGAAGGTCAGCTTTACAGCCAAAATCTTCGATGAATTCTCCCTCGTTAAGTCCAGTACGAACTCCTTGACCGAAAGAAACACGAGCTCGGTGAGTGCCAGGCAACGCCGAAAAAACCGTCGGAACGAATTGAGTGAAAAGTGAATGTTCAAAAACATTTGCGCCACCGGCACCCGTTCTAGGCTCCTCTCCAAAAACGAAACCAATCCCAGCATCTTGCATGTTGCAGGAGAAATAATCTGATGCTGAATAGCTGTTGGAGTTAGCAAGAACCGCAACGGGGCCGTTGTATACCTGACCAAAGGTATTTAGACCTGGCGAGCCAAAAAGGCTGAATTCTTTGGTGTGAGTTTCTTGAGTAGCACTTACTTCGTTAATAGCTTCAAGCCCTTCTGGAAAAGCCAGTCCAAAAATTGATTCGTTAAATATTCGTGACATTACCTCTGTGTTGATCAGTCGATCACTCGGAGTAGTTGCATCGTTACGACCAAACAATTGAGGCAATTCATCGGATAATTGACCCGAACCACCACCATTATCACGAACGTCGAAAATTAGGCCTCTAGTACCATCGAATTCGTCATAGACAATTCGTCGGACCTCTTGCACTGCGAAATCAACGCCATTGACCGGCACGAAACTTGCCAAACGGATGTAACCAAATTTACCGAGACGGTTTTCAATGACACCCCAAGTTATTTCAGGTTCGTTGCTCGGATTACTTGGATAGGTGTTCTGAGCCATAAGCCCATTTTCTTTACGAAAATCATTGAATAGCTTTTGGAAAATGTCTTCTTTAATATCCATTTCTTGCAACAAGATTTTGCGCGCCTTAGGGACGCTAAAATCGCTAGCTTTTTGATTGGAAACTGAGAACGAACGTTGTTGAGCTTGAGCTGCCTGAACTGGAGCAGGTACTCGGGTAATCCACGGAATGGTAACTGTGTATTTCTTACCCTTGCGACCGTATCGCCCAGAATTTTTGCTTCTAAAAGTGATCGTTACTTCATCTTCTTCGGGAACAAGCGACAATAAGTGTGGTCGAAACGTTAAACGAGCAAGCGCTCTACTAAAGCCTCCAAATTTATTTGCACCTTGACCGACTTCAACAATGTTATTTGCCGCAGTTCGAATTCGAACGCCGTTATAGGATAAAACTTGATCGCCTACTTCAGGCATACGTTGATCGGGAGCAAACTCTGCAAAACGCTCGGCATTAATTGAATCGACACGAACTTCAAAGAAATCTCTTCGCCCTTGTACTCGCTTAAAAGTAAATGGTAATGAGCTTTGAAAATTTGCGTAAGGTTGGGGAAAAATATAATTTAAATGAAGGTCACGCTGTGAAGAAAAAATTCGATACAGCTCAGCTTCCATCTCAGGAACAGTCAGCTCTTCGATGTTGTCAACAACGGCCTGAACTGCCGGCACCGGGTCAGTAATACCAGGGTAGAAGTCTTGCTTCTGAAATCGGTGTACGTAAACGCCCTCCAGAAGCAGTTGAGCTTGCTCTGCTACCGTTCGCTTTTCTGCGTCACTGAGCTCAGGAAAAACAATATCGTTGCGAACCTCATTCAAGGGTTCAAAAGTCGCTTGCGCGTGAATATAAGAACTAAATAGTACGCTCAGCACGGATAGGGATAAAACAAAGACAATTCTAATACGTCTCATTAAGGGCCTCCTTCGACCGATTTAACCAGTAGGGGTGGTTTGGAGAGCGTTAAAAACTCTCCACGATTTTTAAGTGAATTGCGGAGGCATTCGGCTGTGTGCTACCAAGCGAAATCGTGATCGTTGACGATGTCGATTGGCCAATCGAATTTTACAGCTGGCTTACTACCGCTGATAAATAATTACTTCTTGTTTTGGGGAGAGAGGAAAGACGCAGAACTTAGACGGAATGGGCAGGAGCACATAACGGCTATACGAGCTGAAAAATGATCAGCTTCGCAATGCGTTTAACCCCTATCCCATAGCAAAATTGTACTTAGGTTATTACATACAAATTGCATTACTCTTAAGATATATAACCAAGCTTAAGAGATTTATCTTCACTTGCCTCGAGCATAGTTTGTTATCAGGCATTTGTAAAACATTTAGTTGCGATAACATCTAATTGTTGAAAGGTGGGACTTCTAACACTATTCAGGAGCAGTGATAGAGTTAGTGCGTTAAGAATATTGATTCGAGTCGAGAACCAAGCATGGAACTCAAATAATTTTATGTACATTGGTGTTAAAACCAGCAAGTTGGCTTTAACACCAGGCCCTAAACTAATTCACATATCGAAGTGTCGGTCGAAGAAACTAACTATGGTGCTATATAAGTGCGTCCCCGTTTTCTTACCGCGTATACTGTGTTTCTTGCCAGGGTAATCCATTACCTCGAATTGTATGGCCTCATCTTGTAGGTGTTTATATAGTTTAGTGCTGTGTTTGAACAAAACATTGTCGTCGGCCATGCCATGGTAAATAAGCAAAGGGCCTTTTAAGTCTTTGGCATAAGGAAACACTGACGACGCCTCGTACGCGTCAGGCACCTGGTTTGGGTGGCCCATATATCGTTCAGTGTAATGAGTGTCATAAAGCAGCCAGTCGGTCACTGGCGCCCCCGAGACACCTGCTTTAAAGTAGTCACCCGCTTTAAACATTGTCATTAGCGCCATATAGCCGCCATAGCTATGGCCATAGACGCCGATACGTTCGGCATCAACGAAATCGAGAGTGCGTAAAAATT
This sequence comes from uncultured Arenicella sp., assembly GCA_947499305.1. GTDB lineage: Bacteria > Pseudomonadota > Gammaproteobacteria > Arenicellales > Arenicellaceae > Arenicella. The sequence goes on from CANMNN010000009.1 coordinate 14,818, forward strand.
TCACTCCAGTAACTTGGTCTCGTACCTCAACATCACCCATTGCCTGATAAATTGGGTTTTCAAATGCCTTTCCACGATAGTTGCTTCCACGGTTATCTAGGCTAAATACTACATACCCCTTGTTCGCCAAGTGTTGAAATAACAAACCTCGATTTCCCGCCCAGCGATTCGTCACGACTTGTGCAATCGGACCGCCATACGTATAAACCACCACTGGGTACTTGCCCTTAAGGCGCTTTGGCTTATAAATACGGTAGTATAAATCGGTTCCATCTTCAGCTTTTATCGTGCCGAATTCAGGCTCGACCCAACTCTCTTGATACGCGGCTAGTGGGTGTTTTTTGTCAACCTTGTTCTCACTCAGCCAAGTAATATGGTCGCCATTCATTTTGTGCAGGCTGACTTGAGGAGGGGAGTTTATGGTCGAGTACTTGTCGACATAAATGGTGGAATCCTTGCTGGCTGTAATCGAATGGTAGCCATCTCGTTTGCTAATGCGTTTGATGTTGTTTTGTTCGTCATTTATCTGAACTGAATATAGATATTTCTCCGTAGGTGAGTCTTTGCGTCCAGTGAAATATAGCAGCCCTCTACCCTCGTCGATTGCTACGAGTTCATTGACGACCCACTTCCCTTGGGTGAGTTGACGTATTAGCTTGCCGCTATTGCTATAAAGATATAAGTGTTTAAACCCATCTCTTTCAGACGCCCATACAAACTGTTCACTCGCTTTTAAAAAACGTAAGTCCTTATGCAAGTTCAGCCAAGTCTGATCTTTTTCAGTCACTAAGGTCTTTTGTTGTTTAGTGCTGGTGTCAAAGCTCTGTAGCATCAGGGTTTTCTGATCTCGGCTTTGCCACTGGTAGCTTAATACCTTGTCGTTCATCCATTTAGCACGGGTTAGATACCGGTCTTCCTCTTCTCCCATATCGACCCATTGAGTATTGCCACTTTCAATATTAGCAACGCCGAGCTCTATCTTTACATTGCTAGTGCCGGTGCTTGGATACCGCTGAGTGATCACCTTAATGGAATCAGCGTAAATTTCGCTACGAGTGATTTCTTCTACAGGGCTTTCATCTACTTTGGTAAATGCAATTTGACGTTCATCAGGCGACCACCAATAACCAGTCATTCGAGACATTTCTTCTTGAGCAATAAACTCGGCCATGCCGAATTTTATATTTCCCCCACCTTCGGAAGTGATGGCCTTTTCCTTGCCGGTGAGAATGTTCAGCGCATATAAATTTTGATTACGGATAAAGGAAATGTAATTGCCTTTCGGGGAAAAACGCAGGTCAGTTTCAAATGCGGATGTATTTAGAAGCCGCTTAGCTTTTTTATCGCCAGCTTGAATATCAGAAAGCTTCGCATAGTAAGCGTCACCGGCCAGCGGAAACAGTAGCGCGGTTGCATCGCTGGACCAGTGATAGTCAATAATGCCAGACCCGAATACTCGCATACGCTCTCGGCGAGCTTTTTCTTCGTCTGATAGTGCTTCATTGCCTGTATGTAAATCGTCTGCATTAAATAAAAGTCGATTTTCACCAGAAGCAAGTTCGTAGGCCCATAAGTCGTATCGCTCGAAATCACTGTCTTTCCCTTTGATGTAGGTAACATATTTTCCGTCAGGCGAAAGCTTTAATTTTTTTGGTGCGCTGCCGTCCAAAGATGGAGATTGAAAAATACGTTCAATAGAAATGGTTTCAGCAGACACACTTTGCACTGCGAGCAGAACGAGGCCGAAAAGTAGGTTTATTTTCATAATATAAGATGCCTTTGAATAAGCGACAGTTAAGGCGCAGGTCGAATCGGTGTTCGTCTATCGATAAACACTAGTTCGCTAAGGGGAAAGCTAAAAATCATTCGAGTATTGAGAAGTCATAGGCTTATGTCAATCAGATCAAGGTGCGCCAACTGGATACACATTTAATTTTCATCGCAGATGTTTACAGAAATAATTAGCTATTTCAGGCCAATGATGAGCTGTCGGTGAGGTGACTTGTATCGTCGACGTCTTAGCTTGCCAGTGAAGAGATCAAAGAATAAGACACTCCTTTGGTCTAATACTAATGATTACGCGGGTAGTCTTGCGCTCCTAACTTGATTAGCGCTTGTTGGTACTTAGCAATCAGAAAAATCTCTTGACCGACCATTTCGCGGAACGCATTGCGCAGTAGGATAGTCGTATTTCTCTGGTTTTCTTTTTCAAGTGATTCACGAGACCGAAGAATGTCAATAATACTGTTCAGGGTTGACTCAACACCTTGCGACTGAAGCTTATATAGTTCAGAGAGAGTAAGCATGATATTTAAGTCGATTTTTGACGAGATACCTGAAGACCTTAAAGTTTGCCAAGAAGCGTTATCAATCAAACTCTGAACCACACCGTTAGGCATGAATTTTCCTGATAGTTCACCATTCTGGGCAAATATTGCAGTATCAATATCGTCATTCTTAAGCGCTTCGTTTAGATTGCTTAAGACTGTACGATGATACGGCAGCCATTCATTAATTGTCTCCAAATTGGATTCAAGTTCGACCTGAACCATTTCCATTGCTAAGTCTTTCTGCTGATTTTCTTTGAGTTCACCGCGATATTCATTTAGAAACAAAGCCAATAAAACGCTGAACATAATTAGGGCTGATTCGAAAATAAGTTTGAAAAATTTCTCTTTTGTTAAAAAGGATGTTGCTTTCATTGGCTCTCCTAAGAAGCTACGGGCGTTCTAAAAAAGGAATGGTTTAGCTTTGTTTGGGTTCGATCGAGTAGGGGTATTCCTTGTTGAATTAAGTTTAAGGCTCTTGAAAACGGATACTCATCTATGATCTTGCGATCTGGCCTCAGAATGATTAACAATGCGATGCTCCGGTCCCCTACGCTTGATTGATTCTCTGTGTATCAATCTATCTAACGACGTAGCTTGGCCAGCAATGATTGTTGCTTGCCTTGCCAGTTTTCAAATTCGTCTGAATCTTGCCAGAGCTCTTTTAGTTCGGACTCATTCAATATTCGTTCGACTACGTTAATTGCTTTGATCGAATGGTTTGCGCCGATTTGCGGTTTTTTCGCAAAGATAAACCCTTTCTTAGTGTTTAACCAAGTCTGTACACTTTCAGGTGTAATTGAATAATCCGACGATATCGCAGCGGCAACTACCTCACTCGCGGCTAGCGCTTCGGAACATTCCTCGATTTGTAAGTAACCGGTGTTCTTATGAATGCGTTCGATCGGCGACATCAGAACTTTCAAGCCTTTAGACTTTTCTAAAGCAGCAACCCAATCAGTAGCTATGTCGTTGGAAAAATTGTCAGTGCACCAGGCGCCCATGCTTACATCCTCATATTTGATTATCAAAGTACTTTAGCAAATTCTCATTTGTAAAAAATATAAATTCTAGGAAATGGGACAATCCTTCTATTTTGTCGTTTAGTCGAAACTATATAGGTCGCAAGCCTCTTGATTCGAAAAATGGTACCTAGCAGATACTGCATGCACGAACGAAGGGGCAGAAATATAAAGCCTCTAAGGTTTAGTCTTGATATCTTTATGCGATCCAACCGCGTCCACTTAGCTGGGATAAGAGTGCCGACCTAAGCATATGTTGTTCTTAATAAAGCGAGCGATGCATTTTCTAGACCAACTCTTTTATAGGCTGCATTACAAAATTTAGTATCGAAATTACGATCAGCAAGTTCAGGCCGAGTGATTAAGGCTCGAGCTCCAGCGCTGTTGGAAGGCAATGTCGAAACTGTTTTGCCCTCGGGCGTGTATAGTTAACGCTGATATTTTTGAGGAGCAGTTTACATGGCGATACCAATACCCATTCGTGCTAGTGGATTTACCGTTGGGCACCTTGAAGCAGATGTTAAAATCGATGTGTTCATTGATTTGCAGTGCCCGCATTCGCGACAATTATGGCCAAACCTAATGGCAGTGCGTGAGCATTATAAAGATGCACGTTTGAGTATTACGGCACATATCATAACGTTGAGCAACCACAGGCAAGCTTGGGAGGTGAGTCTTGGTGTGTTCGCTTTGGCGCAGAATAACGCTCTCACTGCATTCGACTTCATTGGGTTCTTATATAGCAAGCAAGAGCTATTCTATAACCAGCCGTTCTTAAATAAGACTCATGCCGATTTGCAGGATCTTGTAGCTGATTTCGCGGTTGAATTTGCTGGTGTGGATCGAGAAGAGTATCGGCTTAAAGCGCAGGAACATGATGTATATATCGCCGCTAGGACTCCAATACGGTTTGCTGCTACACGCGCGGTTTGGGCGACACCGACGCTGTTCATAAACAATGCAGATGACGTTCCAGTAGATCACCGATCTACCCTAAGCGACTGGCGGGCAGTTTTAGATTCGTTGCTCGATCAATGAATGATTCGAATGAATTCATCGCTTTCAACATTGAATATAATTGACTGAGAGTTTTTATCGAAACAGATTTCAATACTAAAATAGTGTCGCAGGCGGCTGACCTCGGCTTCACGAATAAGATACAAACAACGGAGTTAGATATGCTGTATCACACCATGATTGGATCAAATGATATCCAAGCAACAAAGCGTTTTTACGATGCCGTACTGGCCGTTGTTGGCGCAAAACCGGCGATCGAAAATGTTAATGCTACCGGCCAAACGCGCCTGTTTTATATCCATGAGGGTTCAATATTTGGTATTACCGAACCAATTAATGGTGAGCCCGCAACGGCTGCTAATGGCTCAACTGTTGGCTTTACCTGCGACTCGCCAGAACAAGTTAAAGAGTTCCATGCCGTTGCCATTGCTCAGGGCGCAACCAGCGTTGAGGATGCACCAGGGCCTCGTATAAGTGATATGGGCGAAATGCACCTGTGCTACTTTTTAGATCCAGACGGAAACAAAATTTGCGGTATTCATCGAGCCAGTTAGCCTAAAAAAGACAGGGCTGTGTGAATCCATTTGTCCGAGCGGCGCTTTGTCTTTCACGAATGACTCTAAGGCCGAGCTCCCTACTTGTGTGGCCTTTTAGAGCCACCGAGAGTTAACTCTGTCTAATTTAGTATTCAGCTCTAAGCCTGTTTTAAGTGTAAAGCTAACTGTTTTTTCGACTCTATTTCGTTAATAAGAGAGACACTATGGCCATAAAATATTTAATTCGTCCGAAAACAAAAGATTTAGGCGGATTTCATGTTCGAAGGTTCTTGCCCCATTCAGAGCAACAGATGGTGGGGCCATGGTTTTTTTTCGATCATATGGGGCCGGCAACGTTTGATGCCGGAGAAGGGATTAATGTAAGGCCGCACCCGCATATAAATTTAGCGACTGTAACCTATCTTTTTGAGGGAGAAATTCTTCACCGAGACTCGCTGGGTAGCTACCAAGCAATTGTGCCAGGCGACCTGAACTTAATGGTTGCTGGTAAGGGTATTACGCATTCTGAGCGAGAGCGAGATGAAATAAACTCAATGCCTCATAAACTCAATGGGTTGCAGCTCTGGCATGCTCTACCCGAGAAAGACGAAGAAACCACCCCCGCTTTTCACCACTATAAAGCTGATGATATACCGCACTTTTCAGAAGCAGGTGTCGATGTAGATCTTATGATGGGCTCGGCGTATGGTTTTACCTCGCCAGTAAAAATCTTCGCGGACACTTTGTATTTGAAGGCCAAAATGAAAAAAGGTGATTCGCTAAGCACTCCGAACTCAGAGCAGTTGGCAATTTACGTTGTTTCAGGCGAAGTTAAAATTGAAGACAAAGTTGTGTCAGCGTATGAAATGGCAATTTTAGAAGACAAGCAAGTTGCTACACTTTATGCGAGTCAGGACTCACTCATTGCAATAGTCGGTGGGGAAAAAATGCCGAAAAGATATATTGAGTGGAATTTTGTATCGAGTCGTACAGAGCGTATTGAACAGGCAAAGCAAGATTGGCAGGGGCTGCGTTTTCCTAAGGTTCCTGGAGACGAGGAAGAGTATATTCCACTGCCATGAGATAGAGGCCTAGTTGTTTGATTAACCTTTATCAGTAAAGCTTTCTTTGGTTATGTGTTTTTGCCTGAATAAATAATAAGAGCGCAGAATGAATTGTCGGCGAAAGGCCGGCAATACCGACCAAAACTTATTGCTCGGAGGACTTCACCATGATCGACGAAATCGAGCTTCCCGCGTCACGGTGTTTTGAGATCGATTGGTATGCCTCAGATTTCATCCAATCAAAGGCCGCTTTCTGATTAGGGAACTCTAGGAGCACGGATCGAGTCGCTTCCCATTCTCCGGCTAGAACCAAGGGCTCTTCATCTACGCTTAAGAGGCGGCCTTGGAAATGAGAAAAAACCTCATCAAACTGGTCTTCGTACTTTTGATATTCGGCACGGTCATGGATAGTCAGTCTTGATAGAATGTAAACGCTCATTGTTTTACCAGATTAAATTTGCCGCTCTTCATCAGCGAAGCGCTAAAGCTATTGCGATAGTGTATCTTAGACAGATGCAGGTTTTGTAGTGACAGTGTGAGCGCTTTACCTTAGAAAATTTCGCTCCCAAGTATGACTGCCAATTTACCTTAAAAGCTTCCTGCTCTTATCTTTGCGATGGAGCCCTACTATTCAACTATTTACCTTCTTAAAAAAAGCATGATAAAAAACAGATTAATATTGGTCTTATTTACCTTCTTATTTTGTATTCCAAGCGCGTTTGCGAAAGACTTTAAAGAGCCACAACAAGCAATAGATGCCTATATCGCCGGTGTTTCAACTGGTTCTGGAAAACATATTGAAATGGCGTATACAAAAGATGCGACCATCAAGTTTTATGACCGTGATCAGCGTTTCTGGGAATACACCAGAGAGAGCTTTGCGGAGGCGGTGAACACCGGCCAAAGTTGGGACGCTGAGATTGAAACGACAGCTTTACTCATATCAGGCAACGCCGCGAGTGCAACCGTCGAGTTTACATGGGGGGAGAACCAGGAGCATGGCTATGTAGACTATCTCAATTTGATTAAGTCAAATGGCTCCTGGAGTATTACCGGCAAAGTTGCGCAATACGTCTCGCGCAAGTAAACCATCGTTGCGGCCAAATCAATTATGACAGTACAAATCAGCAGCGTGTACTGAAAATAGAGAGAGGTTGAGAAACTCAGTCTCGCCCAGTTAACGAGGATTCTTAGATTAAAGTAAACTAGTGCCCCAGCTATGCAGATGCATTTGCCAAATGTTGCAATTTACAAAAAGCCTAAAGAAATTGTGTGATCTGAAGGCTTAGTCGCATTTAATTGCCCCGCAATAAAATACGACTATCAGAGTTTAATATTCAATGATTAAATCGCGCCGCCAGTTAAGTGCTGAAAAAGCTGGTATAAACCTACAGGGCTTTTAGAGGCTTACTTATTCGTTTGCTATAGCTACTTGTTTTGCATAGCATCAATGAATTTTTTCGACTCATTTATTGATGCTTCCATTTGTTCAATCAGGCGCGCGACTTTACCCTCTATGACAATAACCTCGCTCGATAAGCTATTTACAGCGCGCGCGTTCAGGTTGTGCTTTAGATAGAGAGTATTGTCTTGCAAGACTTTAAGTACTGGGTCTACACGTTGTTGAGAGTCTTGCATCTTTTTGTAGATAGTCGCATAGCGCTTTTTGGTGCTGCTGAGGTTTGCTTCGCTGGTGCGGCGTAGAGATGCACTTTGATATTCTTGAAGTTCTTCTTGCCACTCATCAAACAGAGCGTTAGCAACTTCATTGACTGATTTAATTCGTTCATCTAGTTCAGTCGCCTTGTCTTCGCTTGCCTTAACGGCTTTAGCCATACGTTTGTATTTGTTTTCTAGCCCGCCGTCATCAATATCAACTAGGCTAGCTAATTCTTCATAGGCCGACTGAAATTGCTTCTTTGTTTCTTCTTGGGTTTCGGATGTCTTTTCGATGCGGTCAACCAAGATGTCACGCTTATGTATTCCTACTTTTTCAAGTGCTGAATATTGAGCTTTCTGAACCGTGCCACAGGCAGAAAGAAGTAGAGCGAGAGTGAAAGCGAATGCGATTTTCATAGTGTACTAATCGAAAATTGTTTGTAATTTACCAATAGTAACAAATCACACCCATGCTATTTATAAAACCATGTTAAATTTTGTATTTAGCTTCTTGAGGTTAAGCGATGAACCCCTTTGTTAAATTTTTACCGATGTTGATGAACACTAAACTCTTTTCTAAGCATAAAAAGTGGGTAGTCGTTATCGCAGGCCTTCTGGGTCTATATCAAATGTTTAGTCCAAATGGTGTGGGCGCAAACTGGGGTATTCCTAGTATTGACACGTTTTATGCGGAGCCTCGAGACGTGTTAATAAACCGAGTAGAAGCGGCAAGCGAGGCACAGCAAGAGACAGCTAAGGAGTTTAAGTCGGCACTCGAAAAATTCAAGGAGGTGACCCACTTTGAAGGTGGTGATCTAGAGAAGAAGTTTAGTATTTTGAGCGCCGCCTATCACCGAAGTGAGGACTCGGCAAAAAATGTTTCTCAGCGAGTGGATCGAGTTGTAGCGGCCACCAATAAACTTTTGGATGAGTGGCGCGATGAATTAGAGCAATATCATGACGACACGATTCGAAGAAAAGCCGAAGCTCAGTTTGACGAGACTCGATTAAGCGCCCAAAAACTAATTGCCGCGATGAGAAATGCAGAATCGAAAACCAAACCAGTGCTTGGCGCGTTTAAAGACCAAGTTTTGTTTATAAAACACAATCTAAATATGCAGGCGATTAATTCTCTGACTCAAGAAACCGCGATCATAGAACGAGATGTGGCACAGCTAATCCAAGAAATGGAAGCGTCGATTGCTGAAGCGGAACAATTCATTAGTTCTATCAGTAGTTAAGCGACTGTTTTATAATTGCGCCAAGAAAAGCCAAGCACGAAAGCTCTCCGAGCTGGATTAAAGTATAAGCGTAACTATGAGTGATCAAGATAATAATTTACCAATGGAGGGCGCGGTTGACTCCCAGCACAAAACGATCATGGAAGGTGGAAAAATCGAAGAGTTTGCGGATGCTCTTGGTCGATTTTGCCGTGTTGAGGGTTGGAAGCAGCTAAAAGATGAAAACGGAGAAGTGTTTCGTTCGCTGCGGCATTACGTAGAAGCAAAACCTCCCTTTGGTGCTGGTTACTCTGGTAAGGCAGGCATGGAAAAAATAGAAGCTTACCTTTCGTTGAACCCTAGAGTTAAAGACTATTTTCAGCACTGCCATGCAAGTTGTTTGACTGAGTTGGCTCAAGAGCAAGGGCTTACGCCTGCCGTGGTTTCAAAGCGCGAATGGAATGATGTTATGGGCGCTAGGCTGGCAAGGGCCATTGAAGAAAACCCTGAAGAAATTTACACAGAAAAAGCAGCGGCTTATGTAGAGAATAAAGAACGCGTAAAGCCTCAGCCTCGTCCAGTTGATGAGTATTCGCCAATCAGAATGAGCTATCGGCCAAGCTACACGTATGCGTTTGCAAAAAAGCTCAAAGAAAGTGTGTCATCTGAGGACTTAGCTTTTTTGCTTAAGGCATTGGATGAGGGTGACTTGGACGAACGGGTTAAATTCGAAAAGTATTTCAATATAGGTTTAAACGCATTTAATCGCTCAAAAACCGAGGCTGGCTGGGGAAGCAACAGCGTGAAATCTCCCGAAAATCTACAAGAAAGAACGCCTAATATTGAACTGACAAGCTGGTTAGACGATGACGAGAGCGGGAATAGTCGGCTGGCACTGTGCGACGATTCAGGCACCATTGCTGTTATTATGATGACTAAAGCTGGATCGGTTAAAGAACTTTCATTTAGTTAATACGGCAGCGGCGGTGTTTATCTCTTAGAAAGTCTAGACGAGGCTGATATATATCGAAACTAAGCCTTATAGAGTTCTGGTAGCCCGTTTATTGCCCTTAGCGGTCATTGTCCTCTTCGCGAGAATAAAAAATAGCGATTTGTATTGGATGTATAGGTTTTAAACTGATCGCCATGTGTCCGAAGAAGGTATGGCTCTTCAATTTGCCGAACAATCAGCTCTATACAACACCAACAAATCATTGCGCAAAGCCAGAGAAGTGGGTGCAGAAATGTGCCACATAGCCCAATCCAAAAGAGAAGTATTCCAAAGTAAATAGGGTTTCTAGATCGCGCGTAAAGTCCATTGGTTTTTAGTTTGGTTATCTCAGTTTGATCAACGCCTATCCGCCACGAATCTCTCATCTGATGCTGTGACACTACGGTGATCACCATGCCAGTTACACCCAGTGCGAAAAACAACCACTCTATGGTGTTGGAAAATCTTGTAATCGGCGTGACATGGCTCAGCTCTCCAAGTGTTATCAAGACCAGGGCACTAGCGAACGACAATACAAAGAGGGTGCCGGGAAGAATTTCGATTAACGGTGCGTTTAATGGCGCCGCTCTTAGGCCGAAGTCGCCAGTTCGAAATCGTTGTATAGCTGCTCGAAGAACGACTGCAAGCATTAGAAAGAGAATGATTAAGGTGAGTGCCATTACAAATGCCTCTTTGACAATTAGAAATTATGTTTATTGACTGTGAATTATTATTATGCAAACATATGAATATGTATTCAAGTGTGAGTTTATGAAATGGCCGATAAAGCTAATACCTCGATTAATAGTCTAATTTCCGAAGAGCTTGTTCCTCAGCTTGCTGACTTATTTAGCATGATGGGAGACACCAGCCGTCTTAGGATCATATTGAGTTGTCTTCATGAGCCGATCAGTGTGAGTCATATCGCAGATCAGCTCGAACTCTCTCAATCGTTAGTGAGCCATCACTTACGACTCCTTAAAGCCGCCCGTATGGTTCGTGCTGAACGGCGTGGAAAGCAAGTATTTTACGTAGCGGCGGACCAACACGTTCAATGTGTTATCGAAGATATGGCAGCGCATGTATCTGAGCCACACAGTGTGGAGGACGAATAATGGTCGCGTGTAATGACTGCTCGGTAACCACCAAAGATCAGAGTCAAAATCCTGTTTTTCGAAAAGTTCTTTGGATCGCCTTATTCGTTAATCTACTCATGTTCTTTGTCGAGATCATCGCGAGTCATATCGGTGATTCGATATCTCTACAGGCAGACGCACTTGATTTCTTTGGCGATGCAGCAAACTATGCGATCAGCTTATTTGTCCTGGGTATGGCGCTGCATCTGCGTGCACGAGCCTCTGTAGTAAAAGGTTTGACGATGGCTGTATTCGGGCTTTGGGTAATCGGGGCCGCATCGTATCGAGTGTTTGTCGGAAGTGAGCCTGAGCCTATGATTATGGGATCCATCGCAGTAATGGCACTATTTGCTAATATTTCCGTGGCCGTTATGTTGTACCGATTTCGAGACGGCGATTCGAACATGCAGTCGATCTGGCTTTGCAGCCGAAATGATGCGATCGGTAACGTGGCTGTCCTGATCGCCGCTGTTGGTGTTACAGCGTCTGCATCACGCTGGCCAGACTTGATCGTGGCGATGATAATCGCCTCACTGAGCTTAAGTGCGGCCTTTACAGTGTTAAAGCTCGCGTTTCAAGAAATGTGGGGACCGTCACAAACGTAAGTACTGCTCAAGATAAGAACTCTAGCCAACTAGTTGGAAGTGTCATATGTTTTGCATATGGCGAATCACCGCGTTGAGTATTCTACGGACACGGTCAAATATTGTTGAACATCATGATTTCAAATATTAGACCAAGTTTCGGCTTCTATGGGGCTCTGCTGAGAAAGCTGGGCTAGCACAAAGCATAAGTAGAGTTTATTCTTTGCTATGTAATCCGTTAGTGTTAGGGCTGTGCTTCAAACATCGCTTTCAATGGGTCGGCTTTTCCTGTTCGCTGATCTTGGAATACCCATAATAGCCCGTGCATCCATCCTTCTATGGCAACGCTGCCGTGACGCCCTTCCTCAACTGAGTGATTCCTTAAAATCAACTCATTGTACTGTCGGTCAGCTAAGGTCTTTTGAAATCTTATGATTGGATCTCGAAAAGCAGGATACTCATCTTCACCGTAGGTTGTAAATAATCGTACCGGAAATGAGTCGTGGGTTTTAGAGTGTTCTGCCTCAACTTTAAATAAATGCTCGTCTCCTACAATAACACCAGGAGAAATCGCTATATAACGTTCAAATAATTGTGGCTTTTTAAAAGCCGCATATAAGGAAAATGCTCCGCCAAGCGATACTCCTCCGAACGCTCTGAGGCTTTTGTCTACACGATAATTTTTTTCGATGAGAGGAATGAATCGATTCTCTATTACCTTTAGAAATGCGTCGGCCGCCCCCGAACCCGACACACCCGGCAATTCGACGGGTGTCATGTCTAGTAACCTTAGCTGATCGTACTGAGCATCTTTACCGGGGTAGGATATCCCCACAAGTATCATTTCGTGAAGATGATTATCGTAATTGAGCTTGCCGAGGATATTGCTCACTAGTGCCATATCCCATTGAGCATCAGTTAAATAAATCACTGGATAATGGCGGTCAGGACTAGAGTGATAGCTTGCGGGAAGAGTGACTAGCAGCTCATAACTTCGATCAGTTTCTTTAGCGTCTACTTGATGGAACTGAGTGCCAGGTTGTACAAAAAAATGTTCGCGAGCTACAGCGATGGCACTAAAACTTTGCAAAGCCAAGCTTATTGCTACTGTAATAAATTGTGTTTTCATCTGATTTGACCACAAAAATTGTTGAATTAGCATTCAGTAGAAATAGCCTAGCAATTACGGCAAACGATTACAATCAGCTCTTTTCTATTGAGAGTAAAGGCTACCTCTGTCTAGAGCCCTTAATGGTTTAGCGCCTCTTGGTCAGTGCAAGAGCGATTACTCTCTACCAACGGCGAACATAAGTCTTGTTGGTTTGTTTTTTATTTCTTTCCTTGCCTATAATGGGGCTGACCAACTAAATTGCGGCCATAAACAACATTATGTCAAAACAAATCGTGTCTGATATGCAATGGACTCAGTCAGAGTTGGATTCATTGCCCATCGAAAAAGGATTTCGAATGCGCGGTCTCGAGACAACCCGCCTCGACACACTAATCGATGCGGCATTTGCATTCGTGCTCTCGATGTTGGTGATTTCGCAAGGCAAAATGCCAAGCAATTTTGAAGAGCTTTTGATCGGAATTAAAAGTATTCCTGCACTCGCTATGAGCTTTTGGGTGCTCATGTTGTTTTGGTTATCTCACCGTCAATGGAGTAGGCGTTTTGCTATCGAAAGCAAGGCATCAATTTTATTAAGTACAAGCTTGGTCTTTGCTTTATTAGTTTATGTGTTCCCACTGCGAATATTGTTTGAACTAATGTTCCATGGAATTAGCGATGGTTTTTTCCCGAGAAGCTTTATTATCAATACTGAATATGAAGTGCGAGGCTTTTTTACATTCTATGCCGTCGGGTATTTGGTAATGTCTTTGCTGACAATGTCCTTACAGTATTCGGCGCTAAGACGCTCAAAGCAATTAGCCTTGAGTCGTTATGAATACCTAGTAACCCGATTTATTTGCTTACGATGGCTACTCTCCATTTTGATCTCGGTAATATCGATTGCTATCAGTATCCTCGCGCCACTGTATCTTGTTCCTCTAGCTGGCTACATATTCTTTTTGATCTTGATAGTGCAGATGTTTGAACTAGTCTTTACAAAGAGAATCAAAAAACAATGTTCATCTGATTAAGATCTAATGTAGAGAGCTGCAGGTCGTTTGGTTTTAAGCTATTGAAGAGGTTAATTTAGTGTGTTTTTGGTCACCGAAGTCGCTTCGTCATAGTACGGCAAGTGTTGCTATAAACTCGCTAGGCTCAGTGCATGAGGCGCTGAATTAAGAGCAGAGATTGACATCAAAAGTTATTGCTGTATATATATACAGCTCTAAATAAAAATGAAAAGGTAATTCAATGATTGGATACGCAACTCTAGGTACTAATGATATTGAGCGGTCGGCCGCATACTATGACGCACTTTTAGCCGTCATTGGTGCAGAACGTTTTATGGAAGAAGCTGGTTATTTTATTGCTTGGGCGACGAGCCCTGAACAGCCTGCCTTATCGGTTTCGGTACCGTTTGATAAAAAGCCCGCGTCGATAGGTAATGGCTCAATGATCGCATTAATGATGGAAACGCCTGAACAAGTAGACCAGTTCTATAAAAAGGCGATTGAACTGGGGGGTAGCGATGAAGGTAAACCTGGGTTTAGGCCAGAGGAGTCTGATTCGGGTTTTTATGCGGGCTACTTTAGAGATCTAGATGGTAACAAATTGAATGCATTTTGCATGGTTAACCCATAGAGAGTATCTCATTTGCTACTGCGCAGCGGTAATCCAATGCAAGCATGACATTTAGCTAGGCGCGCGACCACATTTTATACTGGTTGCGCACCTCAACTTTCATATAACTAGCTCAAGCTTAGCTGCTGTATCCGCCGTTCCCAGCAGACGCACTTCCACTGGCACTATAGTTTAGAGCGCCTCGGCTAGCATCGTCAAAACCGAAGCCAACGTTTATTTCAAACCTTCTGGCATCGATAACATCAAGCGTATTCGCCGACGAACCAAATACATTTAAATCCACGCGTTCAACGTATCTAAATGTTAGCTCGTCTTCAGTAGCATCATACTTAGCAACTATTCGACCTACGAGTTCCCCGCTTGCCATTAATGCAGTAGGGTCAATAGGGGCGGCGCGACCGATAATAACTTCATCTTCACCCGCTTCAAACTTAACCGTTACTTGCACTGGGGCTCTGTCATTTATAGTAATGAAAAAGTCGACACCTTCACTAGAAAAATTACGGCCGTTGCCAAACAATTCGGCTCCCAATCCTTGAAGGCTTTCTAAGGTAAGTACAGCGACGTTTCTTACCTCTCCTCGACGAAAAATACCATTATCAAAAATAAAATCCACATTCGATTGTTTTACGTTAATGCCTACCTTAGCCACAGGTCCATCTGGTGTGATGGGTGGATCTAGCGGAAACAGCTGAGCATAGCTAGTCGCGGTTAGTAAAGGCGATAGAAGGAGGGCAAAGGCAATAGTCTTTAAGTAACGTTTCATAAAGTCCAAAGTTAAGAAAATAAAATGAACCGAAAAAACTATCAGTTTTTAGATGCCCTTTCAACTTGGAATACTCTCGTAGACTGACGGCATCTATTAGTTGAAAAAGTACCGCGCGTTAGATTTTCTTAATGCGTTTCGGTTTGCTTAACGAGGGCTCGTTCGCGCATTAAGAGAAATAATGGATAGGCAAATGCGAGAGCGATAAAAATAGAAAGCGGCACATATACCCACCAATGCTTCATGCCTAAACGTCGCGCTTCGATAAAGGACCAAAAAAAGAACACCACTAGAATTACAGCAATATCGTTAGCGATAGAGGCTGATGATGGGTTGACATAGTTATCTCGCACAAAACTCGCGAAAGAAAAATCAGGGTCTAGCTCCATTGCTTGGAGGTTAAAGTACCAAGTGGCTAAGATGCCAACCAGCGCCATGACCGCGTAGAAAATTTGTTTACTTGATTGCATTGTTCAAAACCTATTTTGAGTGTTAATAGTCATACTTTAAGTGAATAACCATGTTGATACGAATTTCTGTTTATAAATAGAAACGCGTTTGTCAGTGGTGCTCTGATTTTTCGGCGGAGTTTGAGGCTGTTGATATTTTTTTTGAAAAAAAACGAAAATGCGTGTCACAAATTTCCGCCCTACGGTTACTTAGTAAGTATGCACACGATGCTAAACCTTCTAAACACTAAGTCTAACTAGGAAATTACAATGAAAACCATCAATTTAATATTCAGCCCTTTATGCAAATTATTTCCCCTGAGAGCGTTCGCGGCTCTCGCGGCTCTATTGATAAGCGTATGCGCGCATGCGGGTGAATCGTATTCGAGCTTTAACGTCAGTGTTGAGGGGGAAGGGCATGACATTGTTCTAATTCCTGGTTTAATGTCTGATGGTCGGGTATGGGAGGAGACTTCGAAAGCGCTCAGTTCGAAAAACCGCGTCCACACTGTCAATATCTCAGGATTTGGGCGTACGCCTGCTAAGGGAGGTAACAGTCTTAGGAGTGTCGAAAAACAGTTAACTCAGTATATTGCAACTTTGGATCGGCCAACGGTAGTTGGTCATAGTATTGGTGGTTTTTTAGCAATGTCGATCGCTATAAATGCTCCCGACTCACTGAGTGGTGTAGTGAGCGTCGATGGCTTACCATTCATTGGGCCAATTTTTACTCGAAACCCAAACACGAAAGTATCTGACATATCTGCACAAGCGAAATATATTAAAGGGCACTATGCAAAACTTTCTAAGAAGCAGCTGGCGTCTGAAGTTGCCCGCGGCATTTATATTCAAGCCACTTCACCGAGCGATCAAAATTTAGTGATCGAGATGTCATCTCTTTCTCACGGCAAAACGGTAGGTAAAATGATGCACGCAGTAATGACAACTGACCTACGTCCTCAACTTTCTAGTATAAAAGCGAAGATGTTGATGTTGGGTGCCTCGGGAGCAATGCCAAATGAGGTTGGTAAGGACCAAGTTGAAAGCTTATATAGTCAACAGTTCGAAACTCTACCTTCTGCGCAGGTCAAGATGAACCGCGATGCAAGGCATTTTATTATGCTTGATGACCTCGACTGGTTGCTACAAAATATTACTAACGTGGTAGGAGAATAATCATGAATGCGGCTGCTCAAAATATAGAACTAACGCTACTTGATGATGTGGAGTCAGTTCGCGCTGGCGATACCCAAGCCCTAGCTCGACTTATTGACCGAACGAGTTCCACTGTTACTAGTATTGCCCTGGCAATTGTGAAAGATATCGATAGTGCCGAGGATGTTGCTCAGCAGGTTTACATCAAAGTTTGGCAACAAATAAAAACCTTGAAAAACGCTATGAGCTTTTTGCCTTGGCTTCGTCAAACCACCCGTAATACCGCTTTCAATTTTCTGCGAGACAATAAAGTGTCTCGAACGGTCTCGGGACAAACAGCTGAAGATTTGCTCAGTGAATACAGTGATGCAGATCAAAACCAAGATGAAATTCTGTTGCGCAGCCAACAAGGACAAATAATCAGCCGATTTGTTGACGAGCTTCCGAGCGAAGACAGAGAAGTGATTTTACTGTTTTACCGTGAGGGAGAATCAACTAAACGTGTATCGCAGTTGCTTGAACTGAGCGAAGCAAATGTCAGAAAAAAACTTTCCAGAACTAGGGCAAACCTTAAAGATCAAATGTTAGCTAAGTGTGGTGATTTACTGCTTAGTACGGCCCCTGCGATCGGCTTTGGTAGCCTCTTAGTTTCATCAATGACAGCCTCAAGCCCAGCGGTCGCCGCAACAATTGCTACATCATCATCGAGCTCTTCGACACCTTGGATTAGCAAGCTCGGTATGGTGCTTGGCGGAGCAATGATTGGCGCATTCGGGGCGATAGCCGGAATTCTGTTGGGTTCAAAGATGCAGCTAAGGACCATTGACGACGCCACTGTTAAGCGTAAGCTGGTGAGCTCGCGAAATCGGTACATCGTGTTCGTGCTCGCATTCGGAGTTTGTTTCGCTTTAAGCTATGAGCTGACTCAAGGGTGGCTTGCGCCCGTAATTTGTTACTCTGTATTTGCACTCAGTTTGATCTACTTCACACTGTCCAGCAATAATATTGTGATTGAACATCAGGCCAGTTTAGAACCATGTGACGCTAAACAACAAGCAAAGCAAAGGCGACAAAAAAATCAATCAGCTATAGGCCTAAGCATTGGATTAGGCACTGGGTTTGCAGCACTGATTGTTGGCCTGATTAACAGTGGTAGGCTGATTATCTAAGGCCTATTCTTTGCTGGCGACCGTTATCCAGAATGAGTCGCCAGCGTTAAATAAGGAGACATAGTTTTAGTATTTAGCCCGAGTATGTTTCTAAACAGCTTTTGCATTGCCGAAGTAACGAATTCGCACTAACCAAAAAATCATTGCAATTAGAATGATGAATTCTGGAAGAGGGAGAAGGCCGCTATTTTTAATGGTTTCAGGAAAAGCGTTCATTCCGGGGCCGGTAAAAGCCGAGCCAACAGCGATAAAAAGGCCGAGGCACATTCTCCACAAATGTCTTATGAGCCGGTTCGCGTGTGTTAATGTTTTCGAAGAGAAATAACGTAAGTCACCATAAAGTGCAATGGCCGCCATCGCTGATAAAAAGAAATAGTCTTTGGCGTGAAACCCAAAAAGAATGCCATTGAGGCTTTGGGTCGCAAATATTCCTGAGCTAAAGGTGACTAAAAAGTTCAGACCATTCAACGTTGCTATGCGCCTCTCTTGTCTCGGCGTATTTGCTTTTCCTCGTTGAACAGCTAATACGCCACTTAGAACCAGTGTTATGCTGAGGATCCCTGCAAGTGTTGTGATAAAAAAAGCTGAAAACTTGAGCAGGCCGAGTACCCCTCCGATAGCCGATGAAAACACCATAGTCCAAGTAAATGTGTGGCCAAACTTAATATGAGTTACCTGCCCCTTCTTCGCGTACAGAGCGATGCACCCGGCTAGTATGGCTGCGATACCTAAAAGGACATGGACTATTGTTGCAATATTTTCTATTAAGATCATATCTTTGAACCTGCTAAGTTTTCGACGATGCGGGTTAATGGGAGTATTTGTTTAAGCGTTATTTTGATACATTTTGGTCAAACGCGTGCCGAGTGTCTCAGGGAATAAACCTTCAGTCGTCCACTTGTGAGCACACGGACAAAATTTTTAAGTATTTTTGGAAATCTTGAAATAGATCGAATGACCGACACCACAATCATTGTTTTATCCGCCATTAGTAGTGGTATAGCCCTTTCAGGATTGGTTATTTCGTGGCGAGCGAGTCCTGATGAGCGAGAAAAGCGAATTTTGTTTCTAATCTTTTGCTTGTTCTTGACTATGTGTTCGGTGCCAATCTCTTTGGAGTTCGATAGATCAACATATCCTTATCATATGGCGTTGTTGCTTCCAGTATTACTAAGCCTTTCTCCTGCTCTCTATTTCTACGTTTTGGTCAAAACATCTTTTAAGACGGCCATTAAGTTTCAGCGGTTAAATTTAGTTTTACCGTTTATTGGCGGTGCTGTAATGTTTGGTTACTATGCCCTACCTTTCACGGATAGAAACGAGATGTTTGTTAGAGGTGACTTACCCCCTGGCGTCTTACCATTAATTCTGGCCATATCCACCTTTTTACTATTAGGAGCTTGGGTAATAACGTCGATGTGTTATCTGGTTTTAATAATAAGAAAGTTAAAACTCTATAGAACGACCTTGAAACAAAACCTTTCGAATGTAGACACTATTGAGCTTCGTTGGGTTGAGTGGCTAATGGCGCTTTTAATGGTACTGTGGATTGCCTCTGCGATATCTCTTGTGTCGGAAAACTTAACCGAGTCGGCTTTTTTTGCCCCGGACATTCTCTATGTTCTTTTGTCTGGCACCTTATTATTTTTGATTGCATTTGCTTCAGTTCCCAGTCTGGAAGTTTTTAGGAACCAAAGCAGTCTGAACACCGAAATAGATAGAATTCATGAGTTAGATCCTAAGAAAAAGTACTCTAAATCATCGCTCGACAAGAATCGATCAGAAGAAATAGCGACAGAAATCGAAGAGTTGATGCGCGAGCGGAAGGTCTACTTAGAGGTCGATTTATCGCTTTCCAAGCTTGCTGGGCACTTGAACATGCCATCGAACTTTGTGTCACAATCTTTAAACGAAGTTTTAAACGCAACGTTTTATGATTACGTAGGTCGTTGGCGAATCGAGGCGGCCAAGGATCATCTAAAGTTTGGCGAGCTATCTATCACCGATATTTATCTTGAAGTGGGCTTTAACTC
Source organism: uncultured Arenicella sp. (assembly GCA_947499305.1). Classification (GTDB taxonomy): domain Bacteria; phylum Pseudomonadota; class Gammaproteobacteria; order Arenicellales; family Arenicellaceae; genus Arenicella. The sequence goes on from CANMNN010000009.1 coordinate 34,698, forward strand.
AAGGTCCACATTTTACAAGATCTTCAAAACCCAAACAGGTCTTACACCAAAACAATATAGGGGGAAATACAAGCTTTCTAATCACACTGAGTAACGTCAATGGATAGAATGGGCCGCGTTTTCTGCCTTCGCTGCTTAGCTTATGAATCGAATTCCGGTTTTAGGTTTAAGGAGAATCCCGATAGGCAGACTTGAAGATATAAAAATGAAAATAGGAGGTCTTGTAGACAGTATCTCAGAGGTCGCGGTTGATAGAAATGTACCACCGGTTTATGCCCCTTTGAGCCCATCGCGAATTTTACTTGGTGACTCGCACCTTCAACACATTTCTTTACGAAGGAAGTTAACCAGTAGCTTGCTCAATGCGTGTTCCGCAACATTGTTAGGCCATTCCGCATAGACCTTGAGTGAATCTAGCTCCCAGTCTGGAAGCAATATCTTAATGTCATCGCGATCGATACCTTTATTTAGTAAATAATCAGGGACAATTGCAATACCGGTGCCGGCACTCACCAGTTGGTAAATGGAGCGAATGTCGTTTGAATAGACTAACGCATCTGGCTTGAATGAAATTGAGGTATCATTCTGGCGGAAAATGTACGGTCTATTTCTCACGGGAGATAAAGCCAGCCATCGCAAGGTCTTAAGCTGATGTGGGCTGTTGATTGATGCTTGCTCAGCGATATAAGCTTTAGATGAAATTAGCCTTCGTCTGACTGAGAGTAAGTTACAAGAAGTCGCTGAGCTGGAACCATCAATACCCATCCTAAAAGCCAAGTCAATTCCATTGCCAACAAGCTCTCTACGAGTGTCAGAGTAATCTAGTAAAAGATGTATACGCGGGTATAGTTGTGAAAATTTTCCAATAGCATCTGTAAACGGCGATTGAGAAAGTGAAGATGGAATTGTTATTTTTAATTCGCCGCTTGGTTGCTTTGCAGTGCCAGAAATATTGAGGAACTCCTCTTCAACAGCGCCCAGCATATTTCGAACTGCGCTAAGCAGCCGCTCGCCATCGAGGGTGAGTTTCAGCTTTCTTGTTGAGCGATACAAAAGCGTTACCCCCAAATGCGATTCTAAGTCTGATATATGGTGACTCACCACTGACGGAGATAGCCTCAGCTCTTTGGCGGCTCCTCTAAACGAGCCATGGTCGATAACTTTCGAAAAGATCGCCATCTGGCGAAGTTGGTCAATCATTATTAAATATTTCCGAACAGTTAGTTTTGATTGGGCTATCTTATAAAAGTTAGAAAAATTATTCATACTTTAACCGCTTATTCTTTCGAATTTAACGACTTTACTTTGGATACTCCTGGAGATACTTATGAAAATAGTTAGAAAAATCCTTTTGCCGATCGCTTTTCTATTGATGCCGATTTTAACCGTTTCATCTGCCCATGCTGGTGGTAAGGATAAAGTCCAAAAATTCTACGATTTCTTGAGCAATCCTGGTTCTCAAGTTCATGCCGAAGCGTTTTCGTCCGCTGTCGCCGATGACTGGGAAAGCATTGGTAACTATTCTGGTAAAAATAAATCTAAAGAGGCGTTTATCGGTCAAATGGGTGGTTTCTCAAAACTAATCCCAAATTTGAATTGGGAGGTACAGTCGATGCAAAGAAGTGGTAAAAGCGTCGTTGTTAGAAGCCGGGCAACCGGCACTCCGACTGGCCCGCTATTTGGTGTCGACGGGCAGGGCAGAAGCTTTGATATCATGACCATCGATATTCATGAGTTTAAGAAAGGTAGAATAGCCCGTACTTATCACATAGAAGACTGGTCTGGTGCACTTGCTCAACTTAGTGGCCCCCAAGTGCTTGATCAAAGCAAAGAGTCGATCAAGGTGGTCGAAGCTTTTATGGGAGCTATGGGTAGCGGCGACATGGATAAAATGTCAGCGCTGATGGCCGATGATATGATTTGGCACAACGAAGGCGACTCTGATATGCCATGGATAGGACCTTGGAAAGGTAAAGAGCAAATCTTTGGTTTTCTTAAAGTGTTCTCTGAAAACTTAAAGACCACCAAATGGGAAAATGAAAACATGTTTGCGTCGGGTGATACGGTGGCAGTTTTCGGACGTATGAACGGAGTAACAACTAAGTCAGGCAAAGAGATTGGGGAATTCACTTTTGCCCTGCGTGTCAAAGTTCGTGACGGCAAAGTAGTGTTGTGGAATTGGTTTGAAGATTCTTACGCAGTTAGTAATGCCTTTCATGGGCGATAGATACACCTAGCGGTAGCCAATACTTGGCTATCGTTACTATTCCTAGTCTATACCGGCTTAAAGATTCTGTATTTCTCTGAGTATCATGCTTGACGGCATAAACTAGTAAGGTTAGCGTCGTACTCTATGAACAGCCATCTGAGTCAATCTCATCTGATTGCGTGTCATGAATGCGACCAGCTATTGTATTTTGTACCGTCGACTGATGCTCGCCAGACCGCTCACTGCCCAAGGTGTGACCACGCGATTCAAGCGGGAGTTTCAAATTCACTCGACCAAGTTGTTGCTCTATGTATTACGGCGCTGATCGTTCTTGTCATTGCAAATTATTTCAATTTTCTAGGGTTCGATGCGAAAGGTCAGGAAAGGTCAATTAACTTACTGAACGCATCTTACGAGCTCTATTTACAGGGTTATCCAGTTCTATCAGTTCTTATATTCACCTTCATAGTTGCAATTCCATTCCTGTATATGAGCTGCCTGTTGCTTATTTGTCTGCCTGTAAAATTGGGTATTAGGTGGAGACCGAGTTTATGGGTTGGCAGGCTATGCAGCGCTATGCTCCCTTGGGCTATGTCCGAAGTGTTTTTGGTTGGAGTTCTTGTGGCTCTTATAAAGATGGCTTCCTTGGCGACCATTATTTTCGGTGTTTCATTTTGGGCATATATACTCTTTTCGATTCTCTTTTTGCGGGTGGAGCACATTGTAGACTCGCATAGACTATGGGGTTGGATAGATGATCAAAGTCATTTTTCGGTATAGCTTGTTATGGCGTTTTTGTTAACACGATTTCCTAAGGGCACAGCGGCGAACGCTGGCTTAGCGAGCTGCTCCATATGCGGGACGCTTTCTTCAGCGAATGAACAAACCTGTCGTCGATGTGGAAACCAACTTGAATTTAGAACAAAAAATAGCGTTCAAAAAACTTTAGCACTTGTGGCTACTGCGATCATTTTTTATATACCTGCGAATTTGTTGCCAATAATGACGACGACGTTACTGGGGAATGCCAGCCCTGCGACTATTTTGGGAGGAGTCGTTATTTTCATTGAGCATGGTTCATATTTTATAGCCTTGGTAATATTTTCAGCCAGCGTTTTGATTCCCCTAGCAAAAATGGCGGTCATTATTAAACTCTGTATCGCGGTAAATAGTTCTAAAAAGCTTAATCATCGCGAATTAACCTCGATGTATCGTCTAGTCGAGTTCGTTGGTAAGTGGTCGATGATAGACGTGTTTGTCGTTTCTATATTAGTGGCTTTGGTTCAGCTCTCTGGTTTAATGACAATACAACCCGGAATTGCAATTAGCGCGTTTGCTTGTGTGGTTGTTCTGACGATGGTCGCTGCGCATCAATTTGACGTTCGACTTATTTGGGATAAAGAAGGTAATCAATGAATACAGATCATGATGTGGTTGAGCCGCTGCTTAAGGCGAACCGTAAAATCAACAAGATTTGGGTGTTACCAATTGTTGCTGCATTAATCGGCGCAGGAATGGTTTACAACGAATGGCGAAACCGAGGTGTGGAAATTCAAATTTCATTTGAAACCGCTGATGGCCTTGCGGTTGGTAAAACCTCAGTGAGGTATCGCAATGTTGAGATCGGCACGGTGAACTATGTAGGTTTTACCGATCAGCATGAGTCAATTATTGCGAAGGTCGAAATAGATAAGAGCATGAAAACCTTACTCAAACCGGATTCTCAATTTTGGGTAGTTAGGCCGAGAGTTGGTGCCGGTGGCATTTCGGGTTTAGGTACACTATTAACCGGGGGGTATATTGAATTATCGCCTGGCATCAGTGATGGGCTTAGAACCGACTTTATCGGACTCGAGTCTCCGCCGGTGACGCCAGCTAATGCGGATGGGCTTCATCTAACGTTGAGGTCGCAAGGTGGCAAGCCTTTGTCGATTGGCAGTTCTGTGACTTATCGAGGCTTCAAAGTTGGTGTCATTGAATCGCTCAATTTTGATATCGAAGAGCGTGTTGCGTTCTACGATATATTTATACGAAGCCCCTATGATGCCCTTGTTACGAGCAATACTATTTTCTGGAACAGTAGTGGCCTTTCTGTAACGGCTAATGCCGAAGGTGTTAAATTGAGCTTGGCGTCTTTAGAAAGTTTAGTAGAGGGTGGGGTGGAGTTCGATGTTCCGTCAGAGAAGTCTCTCGGGCAGCGCATTTCGTCTAATCAAACATTTGCTCTCTATGACTCGCCCGAAGGTGTGGAAGAAAATAGACAGTACGAGTACTTTGAATACTTAGTGTTGGTTGAAGATTCTGTCGGCGGTTTATATGCAGGCGCGCCTGTTGAATATTTGGGCATTCGTGTTGGCACTGTTACACAGCCATACCTTGCTTTGGATACGAAACTAGACGGTGTCGAAGACCTTCAAGCCGACCCCAGAATACCTGTTTTGGTGCGAATTGAGCCTGGCCGTGTTTTTGATGATGAGGGGGCTGACCTTAAGAGCTTTATAGCAGAATTAGAAGATGGAATGCTAAAGGGTTTAGCCGCGAGCATTGAGTCGGCGAACATGCTTACAGGCAGTTTGAAGGTTAGCCTTCGATTTGGTGCAGAACCTATTTCTAAGCTTGAAAAGTATGGGCAGTACAGTGTTATACCTTCTAAGCGCGGTGGTATTAAGGCGATTACTCAGCAGGTGCAGGATCTATTAGATTCTCTTAATTCCTTACCATTGAATGAAACTGTTGCGCGAACAAATAGAGCCATCAAGACCGCAGATAATCTGCTTAAAACTGTCGAAGTCTCGATGGTCGAACTGCAAACTACTTTGAAAGGTGTGCAACCAAACTCAAGTGCTTATCAAGCGCTAAGTCAAACCTTAGACGAGATGGGAGGGGCGCTTGAAACACTTCAGCCCCTAATTAACGACCTCAGAGAGCACCCAAATTCTCTAATCTTTGGAAAAGAGGCTATCCTTGATTCTGAACCTAAAGCGAGCCCCGAAGGAGGCAGTGAGTGAAATATCGAAACTTTATTTTATTGTCGCTTTGCTGTCTTTTGTCAGCATGTGCCTCTACAGCAAAGACGGTTCCGCATACTAAAACTTACGTTTTGGACTCCGACCAGCTGTCTCCATATTCGAATGCCAATTCTCGAGAAATAGCGATTCAGTTGAATTCGGTTAGAGTTGCGAATTACATAGATAGAAAAGCGCTCATCACTCGAATCTCCACACAGCAAGTCACCGTTGCCAGATATCATGTTTGGGGTGAAAAATTACCGGCCCTTATTCATCGCGCATTAAAAGACGAATTGAATCGAAGCGGCTCAAATGCTCTATTTGTAGATCGGTGCCAATCTTGTGTCAGTGTTTCGGTGACGGTTGATCACTTTTACCCCACCGATAAAGGAAAAGTCGTGTTTGCAGGGAGCTATACAATTCACCAGAATAACAAGGCCAATACAACGGTTCCGTTCTTGTACGAAGACAATCTTGCTGAAGATGGGTATCAGGAATCCGTTTACCGGCTTCGAGGTTTGCTGATCCGACTTGCGAGCAATCTCGTTACCATCCTTGAGGTTTAGGAGAAGGGTGTCGCTAATTCAATGGCATGCTTGAACGAGGCTTAAAAAGAGAGTGACACTCTAGCAATAGTGTTGACAAGCTTCTCCGAGTCCAGGCATTTGAAGATAATGCCCAGCCTCATATCTTTGCTAAAATTTAACTCTATCGCTTGACTCAAACATTATCGAGCGTGGAGTAGATGGGGCAGGGCGAGGTGCTGTTTTATGGGGAAATTGGTTTCTTTTTGAGAGCCCCGCGCACCGCAATAGTTGGCGCCGACGGTGATAGATATCTATATATCTTGAGTTTAGATGCGCTTGAGCGCATGGAATCTGAAGAGCCGCCATTAGCGTCAGCGATTAATCGCTATATGTTGAAAATTGTTACTAAACGGTAGGTAACGAGCAAGGACATAGGGGTAGATATGGCTCTACTATTTAGTTTACCCCTGGTTAGTACTTTGAGTTAGAGTTAAGATTCCGAAAAATGGGTGACTTAGTTCATGTTAAAAAAACACTCTGCATCACTTCTACTTAGTTCACACTTGATTTGCCATTCTACTGCGAACAAAGGCATGTGACTAATGACAGTTAAGAGCAGATGTGCCCTCGTGATCGCTCTCCTGTGGTCGCAAACCGTGCTAGCAGACGACGATTGCCGGAACTCTGAACAAGACTTATGTCTTTTCCGTGTCGAAAAAGAGGGCGTATTTCAAGTATATGCCCGCAATCTGAGCCATCATGAAATTAGCGTAGCAATAGAGTTTCAGCTTGAAAATATCCGTGCCGAAAATGGCCGGCTTCAGAGCCATGTTGTTCCAGCGAAATCGGAGTCACTGATTTCTCAATTGCATGTCATCGACCCGTATCAAGCTGCAGGGTATGAGTATGCCTATCGCTATCAGAACGGAAATATTGAGGCACAGCATGATGATTCAGTGATATATCACTTGCCGTACACGCCAGGGCAAACGTATTACATTGGTCAGTCATGTAATACGAATGGAACTCATAAAGGGGATTCAAACCGCCACGCAATTGATTTTATTATGCCCGTTGGTACTCCGATCCATGCCGCTCGAGAAGGGGTGGTGGTCGATTACTATCGCCTGTCTAACTCTGGCGGTACATCTTCTATGCATTTAGATGAAGGCAACTTCATTGAAATCAGGCACAGCGATGGGACCATAGCGAATTATCATCATTTGCGTCTGATGGGAGTGAAAGTTGAGAAAGGGCAGATAGTTAAAAAAGGTCAGCTGATCGGACGTTCGGGGAATACAGGTTTTTCGACAGGGCCTCATTTACATTTTGTTGTAACCAAACTGAGAGATGTTGGGCATATAGAGTCTGTAAGGGTACAGTTTCAAGCAAATCGAGGTGTGCTTAGTTGCCCGAGAGCGGGTTTGGCTCTGAAATCTGTCGATATTGAGTGAGCTGCTTTCCAACTGTATTATCGACAGACTTGAATGTCGCTCGCTAAATTTCAGCTGCTAAAATTGAGCTGCTAAAAGTAGGCTGAATAACCTTAAGGAAACGATTGGAAAGCAATATGGAAAATCTAGTGAATACTGAGTGCTTAAATTGCGGCACTGATTTTAATGGAAACTTCTGTCCGAATTGTAGTCAGGCGTCGAAGACTAGCCGTCTTACCTTAGCTCGGTTATTCGGCGGCGACTTTTTACTAGGGTTCTTAAATTTAGAAAGAGGTTTTTTACGAGCCTGCTTAGAGCTGAGTTATCGCCCCGGTCATTTCGCCAACTCTTACATAGAAGGTCGGCGAAAAACGTACTTTAATTTTGTTGGTCTGCTTCTCGTTTTGCTTGCGATTGAGGCTCTATTGTGGAGCATCGCTATTAACTCGCCAGTGCGTTATATCACTGAAGTAATACAGGCGTCTTTAGTTGCCAACGGCTCTGAGCTAATTGTTGATGAAAGTGCGATTGAATCTGTCTTGCGAAACCAGAAGCTATTTTTTATTGGCGTAATTCCTATTGCAGCTCTGGTTCCTTTTGCGGTTTGTCGAAAACTAAACTACAACTGGGCTGAGCAAATGGTTGCAGTTACGATTTTGCTTTCGCTTAATACTTTGTGGGGAATCCTCACCATCGGCTTGCTTGGGCAGTTTCCGATCAGTTTTGAGGCTTATGCCGAGGCTTATAAGTTTGTCTCTTATTTCATTATAGTGATGGATTTCTTGTTGTATTGGCAATTGCTTTCAAAGGGCGATTACCATTGGTTTAAACGAGGCGTTCTCACTGCGGTTTGCGGCGCCTGGGCAATCGGAATCGTAGCCATTTCATTGCAGCTCGCAATGGGGTTCTTACAATCGGCTCAAGCTTAACGATTAGGTTTAAGGGTTTAGTTAAAAGTTTCGCGAATGCTTTTCGTCAGCTGTGATAGGCTTTTCAAATGAATATTTTTAAAAAACTAGTTCTAGCCCTTTTGTTCATTAGCTTTGTTGGTGCCGCAACAGTATTTGCTTTATGGTTGGCAAATTCACCACAAGATTTGGCGGCCCAAAGCCAATCGAAAATACGGTTAGATCAAGCGCGTTTTTCTGTTGAAACGCTGAGCATTGAAATCAGCGATCAAAGTCGGGCTACTCCGGCTCTTGGTGAGTATGGGGGCGACGACAAACGAACGTTAAAAGGCACGGTTTGGTTCCCCAAAGGCGAGCATAAAGACCTGCCTCTAATTGTTTACAGCCATGGGTTTTCAGGGTTTCATAAAGAGAATAGCCGCCTAGCAAATTACCTCGCGGCGAATGGCTATGTTGTTGCGTCGGTTGACTTCCCCTTGAGTGGGCGTGAAACCCTAGCGGAGATTCCTCAGCTATTAGATATTGCAAATCAGCCGGGCGATGTTAGTTCGGTTATCGATCACGTATTGTCGTTAAACTCGAAGAGTGGCAACGCCCTTTACGGTAAGGTATCACCAGATAGTATTGGTGCGATGGGGCTTTCTCTGGGCGGTTTAACCACAGCCCTAGTTTCTTATCACCCTGATTACAAAGACTCGAGAATCAAAGCGGCTGTCATGATGGCTCCGCCTTTAGAGACCTTTAGTGATCAATTCTACGCGACGAATGGTGAGCTTAATTCACTAACGATTTCAGGCAGTTTTGACCGTGTTGTGCCTGAGCAATCAAACGCCATTGAGGTAATGCCAAGAAATCGAAACGGTTGGTTTTTGAGTTTTGAAAAGGGCACTCATTTGGGCTTTGCCGATGTCGGGGATTTTTTGCGTTGGACTGAGAACCCAGATAACTTAGGTTGTGCCTTAATGGCTCGAGTGCTCGATAAGCAGGAGCTACCAGACAGATGGAGCAAGGTAATATCGAATACCGACGGAGTAATACGCGACATAGAGGTTGCACCGCCGTGTCCTGATTTACCAGGCGAGGCGATGAACGGCCTAGAACAACTGCGGCTTAGTCGTATCGCTGTAGGCGCCTTTTTCGATGCTCATTTGTATGCCGGTGAGCGTGCCAAATCAGCTCAGACGTTTATTTCTGCTGCCCTAGAGAGTGAGAATTCTGGCCTCAGTTTACGTTCGCCTCGCTGAATTTATGCACTTGTATAACGTTTGAACTAACGACTGCGGTTATTTAAGCCGGTATATTCATGAGTAAATCATCTAAGGTCTTCGTATGCCTGAGCGTGATAGTCGTTGCGCTGGCTCTATTGCTTCAAATTGATGATGACCTAAACCAAGACTCGAAAGCGATGCTGGATCGAGTTGACTGGCAAACTCCCAATGAGTCCTACCCATATTTAATGGGGATGAATACTGAATTGGGTCAGGATCCGCGAGTGATAGGTGACGATATCGTTGCAGAACTTCGAGTCTTGGAGGCTAATTACTCGAACCTTGTTAGTGCTGACGACGCTCTGTCTTTACGTGATCGTGAAACGTTGACTCTAAGTGAACTCCCGCATTTTTGTAGTTTGAATTCCGACGAGAGCTGTTTGTTTAACTTATTTTCTCAAATAGAACTAGGGTCATTTTCGCCTGAGATGATTGAGCTTAGGAAACGTTATTGGCATTTTCTGGCTATGGATGATTTTAGGACGCTCAGTCGGCCGCATATTTATGAGCCATTTGGTCCCTATTCAGCGCTTATTAAAGCCAATCGCTTGGTCTCCTTAGAGGCTATAGACTTAGCAAGATCGGGGCGAGCGAATGAGGCTGCTAGCAAACTCTATTCCCTTATTGAGCTGCAACGATATTTTTTATCTAAGGTAGATAGTTTACTGGCCCGAATGATTGCCTATGTCTTGATAAATGAAACAATCGATATGCTCTCAATAATCCTTAAAGAATACGACTTGGATGGTCGTAAAATTAGCGTTTTATCACCAAATGAATTGAGCTTGAGGACCGTTGTTAGTCGTGAATTTGCCTATGTGGGCACCGCGTTCGATATTGTCCAACATGACCCTAGTTATAAGAACTGGCCACACTGGATACTGCGAATATTAATGAAACCGAATATGACGATGAATACCGCATCGGGACATTATCTACGAGCGATCAGGTTGTCGGAGCAAGAAATCCCAAACTTTGAGCCGCCAGCCTGTTCACCAAAGAGTTCTTGGTTTAGAAACTCTATTGGAAGCCTGATGAATCAAACCGGGATTATAGGTTTCGACGACTATATTTCTCGAGGCTTTAACCTGAATGTAAAGATCGCTTTATTCAACGGAACTCTGGGCCGTGAAATTAGTATCGAGGCATTAGCTGAAATCCCTAACCCGTATTACTTACAAGAGTTCGATGCAGACTTCTCAGAAGATCAACAGTCTGTGTGCATGGGCGGCCCTTTAGAGGATAAAAATGGGTATCGATGTTTATCATTAAGATATGACTAGTCACTATCACCGATGGTAACGGCAAACGCATCTGAAACCAGCATTTCAACATTATTACCAGTAAGGCTTCTTAAAAAAGCGCTGAGCGCTTTTACTTCGTCCTTGCTAAGGATAAGTGGCGTGATCAACGGGCTGAGAAGCTCATGCGCAACACCGCCCCTATTATAGAATTCGATAACCTCTTCAAGCTCGCTAAACTGTCCATTGTGCATATACGGCGCGGTGAGAGCGATATTACGCAAGCTTGATGTTCTAAACTTCCACCTGTCTTTAGGGTCCAAACTTATCTCGTATCGGCCTAGGTCGTTTTCTGGTGGTATACCCACACTGTCAACTCTAGACCGCGCTACCTGCGTCACAACTCCAGGCGCTATTTGAACCGAGACATATTGGCTTGGTTTAAGCATCGAGTTTTCGTAGCCAATGCCCGTGTTGTGTAATTTATTATCGGTAAACAGTGCATAGTCTCTACCTATTTGATGGCACGCCGCACACTTAGCTTTGCCAACGAATAAGTTAAAGCCTTCGATTTCTTGGGTGTTCAAAGCGCTTTCTTCCTTGCCATAAAACCATTGATCAAATCTCGAATTTCCGGAGATCAAACTGCGTTGGTACTGTGCAAGTGCGTCACCAATATTTTGCATTGATACTGGAGTGCCAAAGGCATTTTCGAACAGGCCCGAATAGTCGCTTGAAGAAACAATAGTGTCGATCACGTATCCAATCGAAGGGTTATTCATTTCATTTGGCGCAAGTAACGGTGACCAAACCTGTTGTTCTAAATTTGATTCTCTCGCGTCTGCAAACAAACCTTGGTAATAAGCGACATTTAAAATGGTGGGCGCGTTGCGCTTTAAATTTCGGCCCTCAAAACCAATAGCGCGTTGCAATTCGTTGTTGCTAAAACCTTGCTCTGGTATGTGGCACATAGCGCATGACATCGTCTTATTACGTGAAAGTCGTCGATCAAAAAACAGCTTTCGGCCGAGCTGAATTTTCGCGCGATCGACTCGGTTGTTTGTTGAAATAGATACCAACGGCAAACCAAGCTGCGGTGAGGTAGCTATTTCATAAAGCCCAGCGGCTTTGCCAGTACGATACTCAAGGCTTAGAGAATTGGTTTCATAATCAGTGTTTTCGTAAGAAGTTTTGTCATCGCCAGGGGCTAAGCGAATCTCCGTGTTTGGTTCTTTTTTAGTTTGCTCGCCAGCCCAAGTTGGAGCTAGTTCAAGCCCTAGTATGAGGCTTGCGCTTAAGGCCATGCTTGGCGCTAGAAGTCTTAACGGCGACATCAATCGTTAATCGACAGTGTCTGCCAAATTGGCCTTTGCAGTAGATCTTTGTTCCGCTTGGGCTTCTTCTTGGATAAGCGTCAGCACATCATTGACCAGAATGTCAGGGTGCAAAAACGAAACGTTATAAATATTACGTATCTGCTTTTCTCGATCAATCAGATAGACGCGTAGAATATGAGAGAAGGTATTACGCTCATTATTAGACGCGGCGTCGTCGGCGATCACGCTTTGTTGATAGGCCTTTAGAATAGGGCGAATTTCTTGCTCAGATTTACTGGTTAAGAATTGCCAATCTGCCTGGCTACTTTGCTTTAAGTCTTCGCCCCATTCTTGCATAACGTCGGGCGTATCGAATTGTGGGTCAAAACTTAAGGTGAGCAATCGTAAGTTGTCTTTTAGCAGCGGTTGTTTTTTTACTCGGTCAGCTACTTTGTACGAAACCATAGTTGAAAGCGGGCAGCCATTAACATCGTCGCAGGTGCGATAGATAAAGCTCAACACGGTTATCTTCTCGCCAAGCAGATCGTTTAAGTCGAGGGATTGGCCTTGGCTATTTAAAATTGAGCCTCCAGCGGCTGCTCGAATCGGGGGCAATTCATAAGTACCTGGCTTAGGGGCGGTAAATGACAACTGACCCCAGCCTGGAGCCAAGCGAATCTCATTGCTGTTTTGTGCACCCGCGTAAGGTGAGAGAGCTAAAAATAGTAGACTCCCAATTAGACGCGTATAAAACTTGGCCAAATTACACACTAAATCATTCATTCAGGTTTGCTGGCTAATAGGGTATCCGATGCATTACTATTTACCTCAGCTTGTTTGGTTTCGTAGGGTCTTTTCATGCCATACAGGCCGTAAGCGCCAAAGCGCATTTGATGCGCACTGCCTAGTTTTTCGGCTTTAAAGTCAACCTCAAACTCAAGATTTAATTTGCTGCCATCCCATGTGTAGGATTTGAAAAATTGTTGATCTTGATCACCTTTTTTATCCCAGTTATTGAGCAACGATGATGTGAAGTAAGCTCGTTTGCCATCCCAGCTTTGCGAAATCATATTTAGTTGCGAGCCAATTTCTTTTTCGTAGGTCTGCTTCGGGTTGAAAGGATCGGAAACGTCAAAGTACCGAGCTTTGCCATCCATAAATGTTTGAACCCATAGGCCCTTGTCATCAGACGTGATCGAGATATCCACTGGCAGAGGCACTTTAGATGGATCGCCAATATCGGCAACCGCCTTGGCTTGCCACTCGCCCTGCTCGTCTTCATACATCAGCCAAATTTTTGACGTTAGTGCGGTAGTGGTGAAGCAGTAGTTGTGGTTTGGTTGCCATGCACAGCGAATTTCAAGCGGCGCGCCTGGCATGTCAAATATCTTCTCGGGCTTACGCGTGTGTAAGTTCCATTTGATGGCAGTATTACCAAAGCGCTTCATCGCTTCGGGGTCTTGCAACATCGTTCCGAAATCCATCATATAGTTGGTCCAGCCGGTAAATGACGATGTGAACATCGCATTGCGACGAGGTAGAGCGCGAACGTCATAGCCGTAGCCGTCGGCGAACTTGCCTGATTTTTCTGCACCCCGCAAGTCTTGGTCTGTCGGGTGCCAATGGGTTGCGATGTAGTCGCCAGTATTAGAATACTCAACCATCGCAGTCCGACCACCATGGTCGGCATTGTTTGATAAACCTGTGACCATGATCTTGCCGGCTAGGGCGTAAAAGGTATGTGGGCCAACGACGCCGCCACTGACTTTTACAAAATTGTCGATGGTTTTATAAAGTGTTGGTTTCGCAGGATCGGTGTGAACGTCGAAGATAAAGATTTTGTTACTGTCTAAGCCGCCTGCCCATAGGTAATGGCGATCATCGGTGAAGCCAGAATGATGTGCTTCGTTGCGTCCGCCTACTGAGAGCGAATTGATAACCTTGCCATACTTTGGTGAGGCGGGGTTTACATCGATAGTTACGAGTTTATCTTGCTCATCACCAAGGTTTTCTTGGCCGAGAGTCCAAACATAGACGAAATCTTCCTGGCCAACAATCTTTGCCATGTAGGGTGACATGCACGTTTCATCGGCATGGCTAGTGAGCGATGCTGCGAAAAAAAGGCTGGCGATCGCAATTTGCATTAAGCCTCTATTTACGCCGGTTGTTTTAAACAAGTTCATGGAACTTCTCCTTCGGTAATTGGAAATTGATTCATCAGTGAGCGTATTTATTATTGCTATCGCTCTGTCTTAATACTGCTAACTTACTCTCGTAACTCTTTATAATTCATTGCACTTTGCGCTAACTGAGCAGGGCTTTAGGTTTAGCGTTACTTATTTGAAGAGGCAAACCATTCGCGGCCTTTTAACATGCAGGACCAATAGACCCAAGGTAGTAGCTTTGCCTTAAGGTGCCATGCAAATGCACTTGGTTTAGTACCGGTGTTTAACCACTCAGGAAAAGTTGGGTTAACTTTGCCACCGTAGGTGAATTCGGCCAGCACAATTTTACCTTTCTCAACAGTGAGCGGGCATGAGCCATAACCGTCGTAACTCGCGGACGCGGTTTGGCCCAACAAGGCGTCACAAATATTTTGCGCTACAACGGGTGCTTGTTTGCGCGCGGCAGCCATGGTCTTTGCGTTGGTGGTGTTCATTACGTCGCCTGCGCCCCAAACATTCGCATAGCGTTTGTGTTGCAAGGTATTGGGGTCTACATCGAGCCATCCTGCTGCGTCATCTGCTAAGGGGCTATCGCGAATAAAGTCAGGTAAGCGCTGTGGCGGACATACATGTAGCATGTCAAAATGTCGTTCAACGATCACCTCCTCGCCGTCACTATTGGGCGTTTTGAACCAAGCGGTTTTTGATGTGCCATCTACTTTGACAAGGTTATGCATCGTGGTTTGTTCAACACCGTATTTTTCCATGTAGGAAGTCAGTGCAGGCACATAAGCATCTACTCCAAACAACACACCACCGGCATTGCAAAACTCTATGTCGATGTTTTCCAAGCTACCATTTGAGAGCCATTCAGAGGCTGAAAGGTAGAGCGCTTTTTGCGGCGCACCGGCACATTTTATTGGCATTGGAGGCTGAGTGAAGATTGCCTTGCCCGATTCTAAGCCTTGCACCAGCTGCCAAGTGTAGGGAGCAAGATCATAGCGATAATTTGAGGTTACTCCGTTCTTGCCAAGTGTTTCCTCTAAGCCTTCAATGGCAGACCAATCGAGCGTCAAACCGGGTGCGACGACTAATTGGAGGTAGCTCACAGCGTTGCCATCTTCCAAGGTCACTGAGTTGTTTTCAGCCTGAAATGAACTAACCCTCGACTTTATCCAGCTAACACTTTTGGGAATCACGCTATGAGTTTTTCGGTGTGTTGATTCAGCACTGAACACACCGCCACCGACCATGGTCCAACCTGGTTGGTAGTAGTGATCTTCGGATGGGTCGATTACGGCAATGCTAATACTTGATTGGCGCTTTAGAATACTGCTGGCAGTTGCGACGCCAGCAGAGCCTGCGCCGACGATTACGACATCATACTTAGTGTTGGTCATGCTTACTCCTCATCTTTAGAGCTTCCGAACTTTGATTAAAGCTCTGGCTCTATTAATCGATTAAGCCATTCCTTTTAGAAGTTCATACCGTAATTTTTCGGTATTACTTAAGGCTGACTCACTTGAAACGAGAAACTACGTTTACTGCATGTTTAATTTTTCGAAATACTAATGTTGTTGCATAGCTGATTTTGTCTATTACCTGTTGGTGTTCAAACCACTGACAGGCACTTTTAAATAGTGAACCCCATTAGTTTCCGAGTCTGGGAAATAGCCTGCGCGCATATTAACTTGTAGCGATGGCAATATTAGTTTGGGCATATCCAGTGTGTTATCACGCGCCTCGCGTAAGGCCACGAATTCATCCCGAGAAATACTTTTCTTAATATGAATATTGTTGGCTTGTTGAGCTTCAATCGTGGTTTCAAATGCCAATTCTCGACCATTCGGTTGATAGTCATGACACATAAATAAGCGTGTTTCGGCGGGCAAGCTGAATATACGTTGAATTGACTGATAGAGCTCGCTTGCATCGCCGCCAGGGAAATCAGTTCGAGCGGTTCCTGAGTCTGGCATAAAGAGTGTGTCGCCGACAAAGGCCGCATCTCCAATGACATGAGTGATGCAGGCTGGAGTATGTCCTGGCGTGTGCATCGCAATGCCATTTAGTTTGCCAATTTTATACTGCTGGTCTTCATCAAAGAGAATGTCGAATTGGCTACCATTACGCTCGAATTCAGTACCTTCGTTGAAAACCTTTCCAAACTCTTTCTGAACGCTAACAATGTGTTTGCTGATAGCAATTTTGCCGCCGACTTTCTCTTGAAGGTAAGGTGCCGCCGACAGGTGGTCGGCATGGATATGTGTTTCGAGTAATAGTTCTACATTGAGATTATTATTTTGAACATGCTCAATAATGCGGTTTGCACTTTGATACTGCACCTCACCCTTGGTAAAGCTAAAATCGAGAACGGAGTCAATAATGGCGCAAGCAGACGACGTCGGGTCTTTTACGACGTATGAAAATGTACTGCTGTCCGAGTCGAAAAATGAGCTGACTTCTGGGCGCATTTTGTGGATTCTCCGATTAGTGAGGGCCGGATTTCTGATCAACTGTGAATTGAACTCATCCTTTGTACTCTACCCCTAGGGAGCGTGTCAAACTTCGGGCCTTAAATAATCTCCACCGTAACCTTAGATTATCTTCAATTTGTTAAATATGGCTATTTAAAGATAGCTGCGCTTTACGGTGTAAGAATTCTTGTTGAAAATCAGTAGAGTGAGCCGATGATTCTAGTCATCTGCTATTAGGCCAACCTTCGTAATTTAGTTGTTTCGAATTGCCACGCTTGTTTATACTCAAACGCATTTCTGGATGAATCTTCAAGTGAATATATGAGCTCGAGCAAGGTTGATAAGGCAGACGAGTCAAGCTGCCAAAACTGTGGAGCGCCCGCCGACGCAAATTTCTGTCCCAACTGTGGGCAAAAAACACGGCTTCAAAGAATTAGCCTGACTACCTTGCTACAAGAAACTTCTGCCAACGTTTTTCAGATTAATAGAGGCTTATTCTATTCGATTATCGAGTTTACTCGTCGACCCGCGATAAGCGTTGAAAATTATCTTTCTAATAAGCGTAAGCAATACCTCCAGCCCGTTGCCTATGCGTTCACATTGGCGTCGTTCTACTTTTTGCTAAGTCGTTTAGTTGATCACAACACTTACTTCGACAGCGCCTTAGAGGGTTTTGTTTTGGCGTCTTCTGATATGGAAAACGACAAATTAATCATCGAGCGGCTTACTTGGTTTACTCGAAATTACGCGTTTACTGCCTTATTGATGGTGCCTTTTTTTTCGCTAGCCACCTTCTTAGTATTCATCAACGAAAAAAGAAACTACCTTGAACATGTTGTTCTTAATTTGTATATCACTGGTCATCAGTCTTTGATCTATGCGTTTTTCGCGATAGCCAGTGTGTTTATAAGTAATGCCGATTTAGTCGAAATACTCACTTTGTTTTTTTCAGTAGCTTACGCAGTATATGTTTTACTTACGTTTTTCAAAGCGCAACATCTTGCCCTTAGGCTTATTAAGGTTATGCTTGGCTATGGCATCTCCCTAACACTATTGGTGATAAGCATTGGTGTTATTGGGCTTGTATATATCAATTAGAAATAGTCATTGTCAGTATCCTACTTGTTCTATTTTTCGGGATTTTTAAGTGAGTCTATTGCGAAGAATATATTTTTGTCTATTTGGAGGCTTTATTAGGAAAGGGTTTGTCCTTAAGATATCGACTGTTCGAGACTAAAACGACCAAGAAGGAACTTACTGTGCGACTTATTATAATTCCTCAACTCGTGCCCAGGTGTATCGCTGAATTATGAGACCAACAATTTTTTTCTTTTTAACATTAGCGCTATTCTTGGGATGCCAATCTTATGTCTACGGGAAGGGCGATGTTGAAAAGATCGTCAAGAGGACTTGGTATAAAGTGAGCAGTCCTCACTTTTCGATTTATACTGATTCTAGCAAACGAACCGCTAAACGATTGGCTGAAAATCTAGAACGTTTTAGAACTGTCTTTTACTCCTTCACTGGCGCCCAGCCAGCTGAGAGGATACGTAAAATTAAGGTTGTCGCAACGCGCAAGAGAGGGATCTATAACTTGTTAGCTGGCAGCAAATCAAAGAGGAAAACGGCTGGTTTTTTTGTTGATTCTGTAAACGGCAACTATGCCTTGGTTGACTTGGGTCGCTACAACAGTTTGAGTATTCTATTTCATGAGTACACTCACTATCTTCATGCAAATATGAGAATCGAAACTCCACCAAGATGGTTTGCAGAAGGTATTGCAGACTACTTCTCGACCATGGAGTTTAAAGATGGCACTGAGATCATTTATGGTAAGCCACATCAAGGACGTCTAAGTTACCTACGCGGTGCTCAATGGACGCCTATCGAAAGAACTCTCAACGCGTCAAGGTTCAAAACTGCAAAGGACACGCGTCAGCTCTACGCCCAAGGGTGGTTAATGGTGCATTACTTTTGGTCGAAGCAAGAACTCTCGGGAAAGATAGAACACTATCTTCAGTTGGTAGCCTCGGGTATCGCCGTGGAGGATGCGGTTAATCAGGCACTTGGGATGTCTTTACGTAAACTAGATAGAGAACTTCGAGCGTATGCAAAGCAGAGTACTCACTACTACACTAAAGTTTCTCTGTCGTCTGAGCTCGAGACAGGAGAACTATCGATCACAAAGCTTTCTAAAGACGTTGCAGCATTTGAAGTGGGAGAGTTTGTAGCGCAGAGCCGTAAACTTCCAGAGTTAGCTGAAGCTCTTTATGACGAGTCGCTTGGACATAATTCCACAAATGCGAATGCTTTGGCGGGGCTCGCTAGAATACGCTTCAGAAAAGATTTCTCTTCCGGAGAGTCACTAATCGCTCGAGCAAAAGCCCTTGAGCCAGAAAACCCTTGGGTTGCTACGGTTTCGGGGCATATAAATGCAAACAAGTATTTGCTTGTTGCCGATACTAATGAAAAAGCAAGGCTGTGGAATAATGCGATAAGCGACTATAATCAGGCAATAAAAGAAAAACCCCTAAATTTGGATGCTCTCTACGCGGTTGCTCAGCTCTACCTAATCAAGGGAAATAGCCTAGAAGAATATGATCGGGTCGTCGGAGCGGCTCTGGATATAGCGCCATCAAACAATTCTGTCAGGCGCGCTGCGATTGTGGCAAACCTAATGAATCAGAGATTGGATTCTGCTGAATTCTTGGCAGACTTGGTCCGAACAAACTCTCATCTTTCAGCTGAGGGGCTGGAGCAGTTTAATAAGTGGTTCGAAAATCAGTCTGAAAAATATCGAAATGAGCAAACGCCAAGCATCGAGTAGTTGCTCACCTACTTACCTCCCAAATAATGTCTATTTAATACTAAGCTGCGAGTGAAATTTTGAATCTTTCAATAAAGGTAGTTGCGATCATTGTCCTTACCATTAGTTTTTTTATTCAAGCCGCTTTCGCTAATGGAACTCAAGGCGAGCTAAGGCTGATGCCTGCGCGTTTTCTTCAGTCTGATAAGTCGATAGTTAACTTCATTCGCTTCCCTAAGGTTTCTGGAGATATTGATATAACGGTTTTTTGTATGGGCATGATATCTAAGCTAGGCAATGTAAAAAGGAACGAGTGCTTTACTAAAGAGGATTCCAAAACCAATAGCGAGTTTGTTGATTCTGCGATTAGAGCGTCAAGGGCTGGGCGTGTTAAAAGTGCTGAAGTTAATGGCAAGCGAATTTTCGCTCATTTTAACTATAGATTTCGCTATACTCGGCGCGACGGGCAAGAAAAGATTTTTGCCTACCCTAATCATGGACACGATTCTAAAAGGTATGGTGATGAATACACTCAAGCACAGCAAATCACCGACGGACATCAAGGGCGAAGCCCATGTAATAGTCTGAGGTCGATGGCTATCGGGCTAGTCATTAACAAGCAAGGGCGTGTAGAAGATCTGAATCATATTTCAAGTCAAGGCGCCTCCAAAAAGTGTAAAGAGTACCAATTAAAAAATTTAGCCAAGGATTACTATATTCCCGCGACCTTTAATGGGACAGCCGTTAGTTCAACCCATGTCACTTATTTCAAGGATAAAATTGGATGGTGGGGTAGTGGGTCGGGACCTGAAAGACTTTAACTTAATTCGATAGATAGTATTGTTATGGCTGTTGGGTGACGATGTTGGTTAGTGTCTTTTTCTGAGTTATATCTAACTAAACTGCTTGCTTGGTGATAAGCGTGTGCGTGACAGGTTTATTCAATGCCCACCATTGTTAGATGAATCTGAAAGTGTTGTCACATGAGCTCCTACAATAGAAATATTATGGATTCAAGCAGTCGCTTCTAGCCGTTTACTTTCAGACGTCTTAAGTTAGGCTGCTTTGATGTTACACGCGCAGTTTGCGAGTATTAGAAAAGATATCCCACGCGCTCACTGCGGCTACTATTGCTAAAATTGAATAAATCACCTTATCAAAGTGGGCTATCACTTTAACCAAGAACATATTTTCATCAAGAGGAGCGTTCAGAGAGATAAATTGATCAAATTGAAGTATTTGGGCAATGATTACTAATGTAGCAAGAGACAGAATGATCTCACTTACTAGGCTGAATCGATCCCAGGTTGCGAGTACAAATTTGTAGATACCAATCGCGATGCCTAGAGCGATTATAATGTTCACGCTCCAATAAACGGATTGCCAATCGGCACTCAGTGAAACTTTAGCTGTTTCGCTACTTATCAAACCATACGTTAGTGATGGAATAATGTTATTCCACCAAGCTAGAAATAGAACACTAGCGATTAGCTCAAAGCCAGTTTCAAGTCGGCTTAGCCCCAGGCGCTTCGAGTTGAAGCGTAAGTCTTTTGGTGACCAAGCATAGACTTTACTAAGGTCGGCGTTGTAGCTCTCCATTAGATAGAAAATCAGAGTGACAAGCGCGAAGACATAGAGTCCGTTATGCAAAATATCAGCAAAAATATTTATACCAACGCCGATTACTGAGCGACCAGAGATGGCCGTAAATACCGAAAGCACAATGGTGATGACCACAGTTAGTGCTAGGGCAATTTCTAAGGCTTTTCGATAGGCTGGGAAATAATCAGAACCAACTAAATGTTGGTTTGGCTGATATGCCGACGCGACTTGCATTGGGTGACCTAACTTTTTTAGTAAGGCCTCGATTTCATCGCTTGTTAACTCGCGCCCCAACTCTTCTTGGCTGTCCTCCACTTGGCCCATAAGAGATGCTGTAAGTTCGTCGCGAACATCTTGTTTCATCTCGTCTGGTAGGTAAGTTTCTAGGCTATCTAAATAATGTTCAATCAATTTCATAAAAAACTCCTAGGAATAACATGTGTTACTCATTTCAAAATAGTGTTCAGTGCGGTCTCAACTTCGTGCCAATCTTCACTAACTTGCCTTAGTGTCGATTTGCCCACAGCGGACAATTGGTAAAAGCGTTTTTTTCGACTACCTTCTTCACGCCACTCGCTCTCTAGCAGGCCCTGTTTTTCTAATCGACGGATAAGCGGGTACAGCGTGCCTTCGTCGATATCCAATCCTTTGGAGGCTAAGTTTTTCCTAAGCGAATAACCGTAATGTTCTTCACGGAGCTCGGCTAATACAGCCAGCACAAGCACGCCGCGTCGGAGCTCGAGTTTCATTTTCTTAGAGTGTTCGTTGTGTTCCATAATCTGCTTTTACTGTGTGCCGCATAGTATATGTTGTACACTGTATGTCACACAGTATTGGGAGTCAAATGAATTTTGGCGATATTTTTAGAAGCTTTTTCGGCAGACGTGCCTGTTCTCGAGTTGCATCCCTGTGGTGATTTCTAGTTTTAGATTAAGAAATATGAGGAGCTCGAGCCTAGTTGAAATAGTGCGGAAGAATTGAAACTTGATTTGCGAATAGCGCGTTTTATGTAAAGACGCCTTCAATGGATTTAACAGAGAAGGCGTCGTATCAGAACATAGTTACACTGAAAGCTTATAGTTTGGACGCAGCTACATTTTTGATGTTTGGCCATTTTTTATCGGCTTTTTTGATGTTTCCAGGAATATCTTTTACCCAAATCGACTTAATACTGTTGTCTAGGTTTAGGTATAGCTGTCCATCAACGATTTCCCATACTGTTGGGTCGGCGATGAACTTCTTTCCAACCGATGCCCCGTATGCGCAGTAGCCGCCGTAGGCTGGTAAATATTTCTCTATGTTTTTAGAAAACTTTTTTGCGTTGTCTTTACTGGAAAATAGATAATTAACACCTTTGTGCTGGACCACGTGATTGCCGTTTCCCTGTAGCGGCTTTTTACTTGTTTGGTAGCTTACCAGGTCATAGCCTCCAACGCCTACGACACTGTCTTCTTCAATGGCCGAAGCGAAGCTTGATACACCTAAGAGGATTGCACTGCTAAGGCTTACTAACGTTGATTTGATGATATTCATAATAATGTTCTCGTTGTTGAAAAATTAAGTTGTTGAAAAATTAAGTTGTTGAAAAATTAATAGGATAAAGAATCGTGCTCGAACCCTAGCCAAGCGCGGTTGCGGCAATTGCAAGTATTGCAAACCATGAAATTAAGTAGACTGGGGTTCTCAAGAAAGGAAGCCCTGCGATGTAAACGATCGCATGGCCGACTCGAGCCCAAAAGAAAACCGCGCTCCAGGATGCAATGGCTGCAATGGTTTGTGTTGAATCAGCTGCTAAAAAACTTGCTCCGAGTACAGTGGCAATAAACGCGGGCATGGTTTCAACCATATTTAAATGTGCGCGTTGAGCACGCTCGGCCCAGAGCGGTTGCTCAGGTGTCTTTTTAGGAAATTCAGCTGGGTAGTTGTTGATGAATGTAATCGGTCCCCAGACAAACAGGCGAGCCACAATATAGGGGGTCCACAGCAGTAAGGTAAGTACTCCGCTAAGTAGTAGATATAGATAAATGTCGTTCATAATTTGCTCTTAGTGATTGTGTTTTGAGAGCATGTATTATTGTGAATGTCTATTCGGCCGGCGATGTTTAGGCCTCCGCAATTATTGTCCATTCATCCAGAATTACTTATTCTTTCTGGTTAAATGGAGAGTGTGAGCGTTATAATTTCTTCTTTAATGCAGAATGTATGGAGGGTTGGCTTGGATACTTTAAGTGAGATACTCGGTTCGCTACACTTCAATGGAAGCTTTTACTTTGCTACGAGTTTCCATAGTCCCTGGAGCGTAGAGGTGCCGAACTACAAAAATGTAGCGCGATTTCATTATGTCAGTCAGGGAGCTTGCTGGGTGCGTATCAAGGGCGTGGCGGCACCGCTGTTGCTCTCATCTGGAGACATTATTGTGATTCCTCACGGTGCAGAACACATCCTTAGTGACGCCCCTGATCGTGCACCAATAAGTTTGGATGCTGCGTTTTCACAAACAGAATACAGTGGTACAGGTGTGTTTCGGATTGGGGAGGGTGACGACTCTCACGGGACAAAACTAGTGTGTGGTCACTTTGAATTCTCAGAGACCTTTAAACATCCGTTGATCACTCATTTGCCAGACCATATAGTTAAAAAAGAAGGCGATGGTATTGATTTTTCATGGATGAAAGACACTCTAAAGCTTCTTTCGCATACCGCGACGAAACAATACGATGGAAGTGCCGCCATCATAAAGCGGCTATCAGAGGTGATCTTTATTCAAATGGTTCGGTATTGGAGCGCAGAGATCAACGCTGATAAAGGGTTCATTGCGGCACTAAACGATCAATATTTATCAAATGGTCTACGTGCTTTTCATAGCAATTTTGCCGATAGTTGGACTGTAGACAGATTGGCTCGAGAGTCGAGTATGTCGCGTTCCCTGTTTGCTGAAAAATTCAAAAGGTATTTGGAAGTCTCGCCAATGCAGTATGTAACAAATTGGCGTATGCAAGTTGCCCGCCAAATGCTCACCGAGTCAACATTGTCGTTGGACAATATTGCCATCAAGGTTGGTTACGAATCTGCGCCGGCTTTTAGTAAGGCATTTAAGCGCTTGTTTGATTGCACTCCTGGTGAGTATCGAAAAATTGTTACTTAGTTTTAAAAAAGGGTCAGAATCTATGAATTCTCAAGTCGCTGATACAGAAACTCTCCTTAGCAAGATACGTGCGTGTCAGCATTGCGAGGCCAATTTGCCCCATGGTGTTAGGCCTGTATTGCAGCTCGGCAAGGAGGCTAAAGTACTAATCGCTGGCCAAGCGCCGGGCATTAAGGTGCACGCGAGTGGAGTGCCGTTTGACGATGCCAGCGGAGAGCGATTACGAGATTGGATGGGCGTGGGAAAAAACACTTTTTACGACGCCTCCAAAATAGGAATTTTACCCATGGGCTTCTGTTACCCCGGTACTGGAAAATCTGGAGATCTTCCTCCAAGAAAGGAATGCGCCGATTTATGGCGTCGCGATGCACTAGCTGCAATGCCAAACATAGAATTAGTATTGGTGATAGGTAAGTACGCGATCGATTGGCACCTTCCCGATGCTCGAAAAAACAACCTCACTGATACTGTGAAAGCTTGGCGCGCACATTGGCCCAACCATCTTCCTATGCCTCACCCCAGCCCCAGAAACAATATTTGGCTGAAGAAAAACGATTGGTTTGAGAGCGACGTTTTGCCTTCGTTAAAGTCTCGAATTCAGGAGTTGATTTCTTAGTCTAGCCCTTTGTTTGCTTGATGAAGCATATAGGTATCGCGCTTTGAGCAATAAGCTTCTTTGCAGTCAAAATAAAGAACCCGTGTTATCAATACGACTGAATTCACGTAAAAACGTAATTTTGCACCTTGAAGCGTATGCCGTTCCCTGTTTCTATCGGTTTGATTAAAATAATAATAAAACTCAGCTATGGCTCACGACTCCATTCTCTTTAATCTGCATGACTTGACTCTCCTATCAGCGGTTAGCCAGTACTTATTGCTTAGCGTATTTCTATTGTTAACTAAGAAATCAGGCGACAAGAGCACGGTATTTTTGGTCGCAATTTTGTTGTTTAACGCGCTTCAATCGGCGGACGTTTTTATGATTTGGAGCGAACCGATTAGAAATTTTGTGTTGGATTGGCAGCCTAATATGTTGTTCTGGGGCGGGCTTGGTTTCTGGCTCCATGGGCCTCTATTGTATTGGTATGTTTCGAGTGTGCTTTATCGAAATTTTAGGTTTCGCCCGATTCAATTAATTCATTTGGTACCAGCGGCCGTCGTCTTCTTCTTACTATACTCGAATTATTATTCTCACACTCATACCGAGCAGCTTGAACTGATGAAGGACATGGGCTTTATGCTAGGCGTATTGATGAACGACTTGGTTAGGTATCGTTATCTTAGCGTTATTGGCTATGGCATTTGGTGTTTGGTGATGCTGTATCGATACCGTTCGGAAGTTCGCCAACAATACGCTGGTTGCAGCGCGAGTGAGCGAAAGTGGCTTCGATGGGTTGTGGTGGGTATGGTGTCGATTTCGTCTTGGAACCTATTTGTGCATCAGGTTGGAATCAATATGAGTGATAACGCGTCAAACATCATGGGCCTAGTGGGCAATTATCTGACGTTCATTTTCGTCAATTCTTTGGTGTTTTTGAGTATTCGATATGCTGGTTTATTCGAGGGTCTATCACCGAGTTCGCCAGAAGCAGTGCCTGAAGAGCATAGTAAGAAGAAGACGTTTAGTTCTGAGCAAATAAGCCGAATTGAAAATCACATGAATAAAGCAAAGCCGTATTTGGTTAATGATATTCATATCGATCAGCTTGCTAAGCAGGTTTCAATTCCCTCGAGGACCTTGTCGAATATTATTAATCATCATTTCGAGATGAACTTTTTCGAATTTATTAATACTTATAGAATTACCGAGGCTAAGCGTTTGCTTAGCGAAGCAGAGCATTCATCGAAAACGGTGCTGGAGATAATTCACGAAACAGGCTTTGGATCTAAATCGAGTTTCAACTCGATATTCAAACAGTATGTTGGCATGACTCCTTCTGAATATCGAAAGTCGGTGGCTTGATAAATAAAGATACAGTTTACTGGCCGTCGACTCAAAATGGCCGTCGACTCAAAATGGCCGACGGCGCGTAATCTAAACCTTGTTATTGAGCGCTAATGGTGACGTCATCGATGATGATGTCCACTCCCGCATCAGGGCCTTCAAAGTAGAAGCGTTGGAGTGTCGCCGTACACGATGTCAAAATTACTGAGCCATTTATTTCGCTCCAGGGCGAGGGCCTTAAGCCTTGGGTTTTATGAGAAGGGCTTCTTGTGCTCTCTACGCTTTTAGGATGCGTTCTCTTCTATCACTTGCCAGCTGCTCAGCGCAATTTTGTCAGTAATTATTTAGTGTTTAAAAGTCTTTTGGTGCGTTGGTGTTGATACCACCATAGCCACACACTGTACACTTGTCTTGCGAACCAGTGAACAACCGGCCACTGTAGTATAGAGGCAACTTTTGCCCATTTTGTGTGCTTCCAAGCGGCGACATTGGCATCCAAACCTATCAGTACATCACCGTTACTCCTGAATAGATGGAGTTCTGAAAAGAGGCGATTTTTATCAACGGGTAGATGCTCGGCACGATTGATATCTATCAGCTCAATGCGCTCATCTGTGTGCTCGGCGAGGCGCTTTATTTCAGCGCTGCAAATTGGGCATTCGCCGTCGTAATATAGAGTGTCTTTATCTGGAGTTTCGGGTGCCATTAATTTTGCCAAGAAAAGTACTTGCAAGAACCATTATACTCTGGTGAATTTACACCCTTCACGTTCACAATAGAGCGTAAGTAAGAGTGAGTGCGCGAGGGTGAATTTAGGTAGAAAAGCTATCTTTAGACAAGCCACATAACAAACTTAATTGCCGACCAAATCAGCGCGCCCAGAATTAAAAACAAGCTGCCATTAACCGTATACTTCAAAGCCTTGTAGGCAGGTAAATTAGTTTCTTTTAGGCGCTTAGATTTATCCAGCAATGGGACAAGTGTGCTGAATGTTTTATTTGCGAAACCGCGTTTATCTTCATCTGTGTTAGGCACAACGGTGGCGCGCATGAGCAACTTATATGGCCAGTTTAAAAGCCGCCCAATTGGCGACATTGGGCGCTCGATATCGCACATTAATATCAATCTAGATTTATCGGCATCGTTATGTGCAAAGTGTAGATAGGTGACATCGAATAACAATGGCTCGCCATCGCGCCATGAATACGTTTGGTCATCAACGCTAATATAGCAGCGATCATCGTTGGGCGTATCTAGGCCCAAGTGGTATCGCAAAGAGCATGCCACAGGGTCGAGATGACGAGTAAGCTGGCCGCCGGGCGGTAGCACCGAAAACATGGCGCCATTGACCTGAGGTATCTTGCTTAATAGTTCAACCGTTTTTGGGCAGGTACGTTTGGCCGATTCATGCGTATAGCCATACCAATTCACGTAGAATTTGGTCCAGCCATATTTGTAGAAGGTGCGAAAGCCAATGTCGTAGTACGAAGCTGAGTCCTTGTCGGTGATTTGATCGAAACCGCCCTCCGCCATTAATTCTAAGGCTTCACGGCGAATGATTTCCCAGTTTTCTTCAAGCTCTTTGAGCTCAGGGAATTGCGACATATCCATAATCGCAGGCCGAGCTTTTGGCGCAGTAAAAAGGTAAAGCAAGCAGTTAAATGGCGTAAAGATTGGCCAGCCCTTGCGAATATACTCTCCAAAACCATCCCATCGAGCTTGGCCTCGATAGGCATAAGCGTAGGTAAGCGATCCAATGCAAAAGGCTGCGATGGCGATCATGATAATTGTGGTCATAGTATGCGGCTCAGTAATAGCTAGCGGTGCATCGAGCGATGCCTAATAATCTGAGAGCGAATATATCCTAAATTCAACTGTTTCCACAGTGTCTGAGCGCTTAAGTGCTCTAAAGCTCGACCAATTTTGGCATATTTTGGCAAATTTGCTGTGGGCTCGCCTGCCTGATAGTCTTTAGACATAATGTTAAGCAAATTGTCTGAATGTGTTGATTGAGCGTCAATGACGGCGTTAGTAAACTTGGCAAGTACCCTATTCAGGAGAGACCTATGTTAGCTGTAACCGATAGACGACTGCAGATTAATGAATTGGCAGCCGATAGTATTAACCAAAGCAGTTTTATAAGCGTGCTCGAAGGGCAGAGCGAATCAACTTTTAGCGATGTTATTGCTGACTCAACGTTTAAAGATCAGCTTAAAACTCGCTTGAGTGAGTCTGGTGCGGTGCTATTACGGTCGATGCCTATCGCTGATACCGCTGAGGCGGAGCAATTGCTGCTGGAGTTGGGAGTGAAGTTTGATGATCAATATCTGGGTGGCGCCAGCCCTAGAAGCCCATTGAGTGAGCACTTTTTCACGTCGACCGAAGCACCAGCGCCTTATGTTATCTCCTTTCATACTGAAATGTGCTATCTGAAGCAGCGTCCAGGCAAAATTTTCTTCTACTGCATCACCGAACCGAGCACCTATGGCGAGACTTCAGTATTTGATTGCGCTGAGATTTTTCAACAACTGCCCTCTGAGCTGCAAGATAAAATCGAAGAGCATGGCATGATTTATCAGCGCTATTTTGTTGAGAAGAAAGCTCGGTTCTTTAATGTGTACAAAACCTGGATGGATTCGCTTCAGGCTAGCACCCGTGACGAGGCTGAAGCCGCTTGCCGTCAGCAAGGTATGGATTTCGAATGGCAAGCCAATGGCGGCTTGGTCACCCGCGCCAAGATGCCCGGAATGATCGTCGATCCTGTGTCTGGAAAAAAGTGTATCAGCCTTACGCTCTATAACGGTGAGTCGGCTCCCTACGATATGTTTAAATTCAAGCAGCGCATAAACCCCGTTTCGCGCTTCGGATTAACTAGCCTTGTGCGCTCGCAATACGCCAAGAAAAATGTGTTTATGAAAACGCTTTGGGGAGATGGGTCGGATATAACGGTTGATGAAACTCGCACTTTAATCGACACCGCTTGGGAATGTTCGACTATGTTTAAGTGGAAGCAGGGTGATTTGCTAATATTAGATAATATTCGTGCCGGACACGGTCGCTTGAACGTGGTTAAACCGCGTAAAATAGCGGCTGCGCTGGGCGACCCATACTCGCTTTAGCTAAAGCCTCGTACAACAAACCAAATTAACATTACATCATGTCTCGAAAGCCACTTAACTTTGTTGAACTAAGCCCTGAGAAAATGCTCTCTACTTCACGCGAATTCAAGCAAACCTTGTCGAGACGACGCAGTGTGCGTGAATTTTCTGATCGAACAGTCGATCGAGAGGTAATTGAAAACGCGATTAGCGCGGCAGGTTCAGCTCCTAGCGGCGCAAACAAACAACCATGGCATTTTGCCATTGTTGAAAGTCGCGAGGTGAAGGCGCTGATTCGCAAAGCGGCTGAAGCTGAAGAGCAAGAGTTCTATAACGGTCGCGCTCCACAATCTTGGTTAGATGACTTAAAGGTGTTTGAAACCGACGAGCACAAACCTTTTCTCGAAACGGCTCCCTACTTGATCGCCGTTTTTTTAGAGCGAAACTCGGTTGATGAGGAGGGCGTTAAACATAAAAATTACTACATGCCAGAGTCGGTAGGCATCGCTACTGGTATGTTAATTAGTGCTTTGCATTTCTCTGGTTTGGCGACCTTAACCCATACACCAAGCCCAATGAAATTCTTAAATCAAATTCTCGAGCGCCCAAGTAACGAAAAACCGTTCATGCTAATCGTTGCTGGCTATCCAGTTGATGATGTCACCGTGCCTGATATCGAAAGAAAGTCATTCGACCAAATAGCGAGTATCTTTTAGGTCTAGTGTTTGGCTTCTGGGCGATGAAGCTTAAATTTGGGTTTAAATCACTGACAACTTGTTAGTGATTTGGTAAGTGCGCGAATAATTGATTTAAATCAGGGCTGTCTAATTTGACACCCCTAGCGTAATAGCGATATTGTCGTGCTCCCTACTTAAAACCCTACACCGTAAATATTATGAAGGACTATATCCCTGGCGCCCAGCACAGCGCCATCGCTAAGAATTTATCAATTGTCGTATCACTTCTCGCTGCATTAAGCTTCTCAGTATCAAGTTCGGCACAGTCAGGCTCGGCAGCCGGTGCCGCATCGGCCGACGCAAACCCTAAGCTAGAATATTGTGACGAACCATTAGGTACTGTTGGTCTGGATGAAGACCAGCAGTCGACTTGGTGGCGCTCGTATTATGGGCGATACCCCTCACTAGGCAGCACCGTGCCAGTGTTGCGTTTAATGATCCAGCAATCCAATTGCTTTGTCGTTGTCGAACGTGGTCGTTCATTGAACAATGTCATGGCTGAGCGTCGCTTAGAAGAGTCAGGAGAGCTACGTTCGGGCAGCAACTTTAAGAGAGGCCAAATGGTTTCGGCTGATTTCACGATGAGCCCGAGTATTCAATTCTCGCAAAATACAGGCGGCCTTGGCGCTGCCGTGGGCGGTTTCATCAAAAAGCAATCGCCGTTACTTGGTGGCGTTGTTGGAAAGCTGAAGCGCAAACAGGCGGCCACCACTCTATTGCTCATCGATAACCGCTCAAGCGTTCAAGTAGCCGCATCTGTTGGTCAGGCCAAGCGCTATAACTTTGGCGTGGGTTTAGCCGGTTTTAATCGCAGTGCAGCAGGTGCTCTAGGCGGCTACACTCAGACTCCTGAAGGCAAAATTATTGTCGCGGCATTCGCAGATTCGTTTAACAATATGGTTAAGGCTTTACGTAATTATAAAACTCAAGAGATTGAGGGCGGCCTAGGCAAGGGCGGCAAGCTAAAAGTTGGTAATTAGGCTATAACTGTCAGCAACAAAAGCCTGTTTTTAATAATAAGTTCAAGAGCTAAAGGCCCTCGCTGATTTACTCAGTGGGGGCTTTTCTTTGGCAGCTGTAATGAATCTCCTCATTGTTACTTCGCTTTGCGAAAAAAACGCAAATTAGTCCGCTTAATTCGACCTTTAGCCTGTTTTGTGTGTGGAGTTTTGGGTAGACTGCGCGCCCCTGGAAAAAGGGTGACTAAGCAGCTATCTGCCGAGGATGTATGAAAAAATTATTAGTAACGTTGGTGCTCTTGAGTGGGCTATCAACAATGAGTTGTTTTGCCAACGATAGTGAAACCTTTGCGGTCGGTAGTTTTCGCTATATCGATGTTAATCAAGCTGAGAGTGAACTTGCTGTTTCTAATGAGCTGGCGGCGTTCAACGAAGCTCAATTCGTGTTTTTACTTAACGAAACACTGGCAATGAAAACAACATTATCAATGGTTGAAGAAAATGAGGCTGACCGAGTTGTAATTGGCCGAGTGACCAAGCTGAATGAGGCCGGTGACGCGCGAATAGAAATAGCGGTTGTAAACGACGGTGTTGGACTTGATGGTGCCAGTGATATGGTCGCACTAGAAGTGACATTGGATGATTCTGAGGACGCGATGTTAGCCTTGGTAGATGATGTTTATCACATGGTCTACCTAAGCTTAAACTCCGATGCCAGCTTTAACCGACGTGAAGGTATTGCCGGTCATTAAACATTGCTGGCTGTTCATAACCGTGTCACTCTAAAAGCGAGCAAAGAATGTCTCCGATGCTCGCTTTTTTGTATTTGGGGAATTCAGCTAGCTTATCGCTGGTTAGTGTCCATGCTAGCTTCCAGCCTTTGCTTTAGCGATCGCCTTTTCAGTGGCGCTGAGTATTCCTCTGAGAATATTTAGCTCGATCACATCTAACTCTGTGCGGCCGTACATATGACGAAGGCGTTGAAGTGTTTCTCCCTGATGCGGCCTTAAGAACGAAATGTCTTTCAAAACTGACTCAAGGTGGTCATAGAAGAACTCCACCTCTTGTGAACTAGGAAAACTCTTCTTTGCTCGTTCGCTCGCCTGCGCACAAACTGTTTGCTGTGATTGACTTAGGGCGTGCTTGTAGATTTCATAGCTCAGGGTTTGTACCGCCGAGGCCATATTCAAGGAACTGTATTCTGGATTCGCTGGAATAGTGACCCGATACTTAGCATGTTGAATATCATCATTGTGCAAACCCATGCGCTCAGGTCCGAAGATCAGTGCGGCTGGTGCACTTTCGGCTGAGGCGAACAGTATTTCAGCGGTTTGAGTGGGGCTAACCTCCGGCAAGTCGTAGCCACGAGGTCTCGCAGTGCTCGCAATGACCGCCGTGCAGTCCTTGATTGCATCGGTTAATGAACTATGGACTGATGCGTTTTCAAGCACATCACTGGCGCCTGCTGCCATCTTTAACGCTTCTTCTGAGGGGTAGTCTTTAGGTGCAACTAAGGCAAGATCACTTAAACCCATAGTCTTCATGGAGCGTGCCGCTGAGCCTATGTTGCCAGGGTGAAAAGTTCTGACGAGAACTATGCGTATATTATTAAGGCTCATTGTGTCTAAATGTTATTGGCCATACATCGCACCGCTTTGACGGTGCTGCCAAGGTTTCAGAATTTAGCTCAGCAACACGCTTAATAACGATCCGTGCGGGTGGCCGCTAGGTTCTTTTTAATAGACTTTATATTGTCCTCGATATTGCTGCCCATTTTCAAGGCTACGCTTGTAGCTAACATATCAACTACAGCTAAGTGAATAATGCGAGATGTCATCGGGGTGAAAAGGTCGGTGTCTTCGGCAGTAATAGCATTTAATACGAAATCACATTGCCCCGAGAGTAGCGAACCTTGTGAGGTAATGCCGATCACCGTCGCACCGCGCTCGCGCGCAATTTCAGCATTTACGATCATGGCGTCAGTTCGCCCAGTATATGAAATGAAAACGCCGACATCATCTTTGTCCAGCATCGAACACATCATTCTTTGATTGATAAAGTCGGTGTGTGCGATAACTGGCATGCCAAAGCGGAAGAACTTGTGTTGAGCATCTAAGGCAACTGAGCTTGACGCGCCCATGCCAAAGAAATTGACGCTTTTGCAATTTGCAATCGCGTTCGCCGCGGCCTCTAGCGATTCAGGCCGAATACTATTGCCTAACGATTGGATACTACCTTGTATTGACGTCATGATCTTGCTGATGACCATGCTTGTGCTGTCGTCTCGGTCGAGGTTTTCGACAAAGAGTCTACCGTTAGAGGAGATTTCTTGAGCTAGGCGCAGCTTAAAATCAGGGTAGCCATCACAGCCGAGCTTATGGCAAAAGCGGTTAACCGTTGGCTCGCTCACTTCTGCTTCGGTCGCGAGGGATGCAATTGACTTGTGAATTACTGCGTTCGGTTGCTCCCGAATAATCGCTGCTAATTTTTTATCAGATTTACTCAGGCGAATTTGGTCGCTGCTCATCAATTGCAGTAAAGAGGCTTGTGCTTGCATTATTTGGCTCCTGTTTATTGCCCTGTGCTATTAAGTTCGAAGCAAAGGGAGTGCGCTCGATACCGTGCGTTGGCAATTGATCTAGGCGCACCGTTCTCGACGACGTTAGCTGTACAGTGCCTGATCAAGTCATTTTGTAATTAAGTTTCAATAATAGCCAAATATTTCAGAAACTCTAGCTGAAATGTCATTTTCTCACTTAATGAGTCCGGTAAGTCTTGATTGCACTTATTTGAGAACTTTCATATTATTTATCATACAAAATGGCTGTAAATGTAGGCTAATTACATAATCATCAATATGAAAGCACTTATTGAAATAAAATTACAGTTTATGCTACTATACTTATGTACGGTTGCTAACGGCTTGCGTCAATATTAGAAGGCGACAATGTTCTAGCACCATGAATAAATTCAGTTGAGAAGAAAGTGTCATGTATAAGATAGCGATTAATGGTTTTGGAAGAATCGGCCGTAATGTTTTACGAGCAATGTATGAGTACAACAAGAACGAGCACATTCAAGTAGTCGCCATTAATGATCTTGGCGAAGCAGCTATTAATGCACACTTGCTTAAATACGACACAGTACACGGAGAGTTTGCGAAGGACGTCAGTGTTGATGGTGATAATTTGATTGTTGATGGAGACGCAATCAAAGTATTGGCTGAGCGCGATCCAGCTAAATTGCCTTGGGCTGATTTGGGTATCGACTTGGTGCTTGAGTGTACTGGTTTTTTTACTACTCGAGAGGGCGCAGGTGCGCACATCGAAGCGGGTGCTAAAAAAGTATTGGTATCGGCTCCAGGTAAGAACCTCGATGCGACAGTAGTCTTTGGCGTAAACGACAATGTTCTTACACCGTCCGACGTTTTAGTTTCAAACGCATCTTGCACAACCAACTGCTTGGCACCAATTGCTAAAGCCTTGCACGAAGAGTTTGGTATTGAAAAAGGTTTGGCGAATACGGTTCATGCCTACACTAATGATCAACGTTTAAATGATGTTTATCACACTGATCTACGTCGTGCACGCGCTGCTGCGCACTCGATGATCCCATCAAAAACTGGTGCTGCTGCGGCTATAGGTCTGGTAGTGCCTGAGTTAGACGGTAAGTTGGACGGATTGTCGGTTCGAGTGCCAACCCTAAATGTTTCTCTACTCGACTTAACCGTAGATTTGGGCCGAGACACTAGTGTTGAAGAGGTTAATAAAGTACTCGAGGCGGCTTCAGAAAATACCCCTGGCGGTGTTTTTAAAATTAATACGCTTCCACTTGTTTCAAGTGATTTTAATCATAACCCTGCGTCGAGCATTGCCGATGTTACGCAAACTCGTGTATTCGGAAACATGGTTAAGATTCTTGCTTGGTATGACAATGAGTGGGGTTTCTCAAACCGAATGATCGATACCGCAAGCCGTATGTTAGAGCTTGGCTTGGATATTGAGTTGTCTAAAGCAAGTTAAGTATAGTTTTAAACGCGCCGTTTATGGCGCTATAACCTTCCTGAAACCGGAGGGTTTGGCAGTAGGTGGATAGTTCTACCGATACTGCAAAGCGCTTTTCTCAAGCGCAAAAGTGAACGATTTCGTGGAATGGACGTGTTGTTAGCAAGGATGCTATTTTTCACTTTTTAAACTCTCGCCCTCTTTAAATTGCCGCTTTTTCGCTTAAAAGCGCGCTTAGCTTACTTTCGTTTTAAAGGTTGCCAATTAAGACTTTCGGCTTGAGGTGAATACTAGTGCTTTCCCAAGCGGTGTTTTGAGAAAATAAAAAAGTGCTGAGTGGTTTAGGCCCTGGGCTAAAGTTGCGTCTTAAATGAAAATGCTGAAGAGCAAAGGGGGTGTCCTGGGACTCAAATAAAAACATTGAGCCCCAGAACAGCTTGCGCCAAGGTGAATTGAGAGAGAGCTTTGCGCAAGCGAGGAAGGTGATTAATTAGCTATAAATAAGCGAAGCCAAAAGGCGCTAGTATTAAATTGGATTCTTGAACGTCAAACCCATTTCCGAGCGGAGATAAAGTCTCTGTGTTGCTTGTTTTTACAGAGAAGCTCACAGGGCCAGGACTCAGATTGAAGTAGGCCGTTAACGTTTCGCCATCGAGGCTGCGTTGAACGGCAAGTACCTGCTCGGGAGCCTCGATAAACTGTATGTCGCCGTTGATTAGTACTATGTTTTCACGGCGCCACTCTAAGAATGATTTGTAGAAGTTGAGCGTTGATTGGGGGTCGTTTTGTTGCTGTTCTACATTAATGTCGATATGCGCTTGAGCGACTGGTAGCCAGCTAACTGCATCCGAGAAGCCTGCATTTGGAATGCTATCGTCCCATGCAATGGGGGTTCTGCATCCGTCACGACCTTTGAATTCGGGCCAAAATTCGATTCCAAACGGGTCCTGTAAATCCTTGTGCTCAATGTCGGCTTCAGTAAAACCCAGCTCTTCGCCTTGATACACACATAGAGTTCCCCGCAGTGAAGCTGCCATGGCTAAGGCCATTTTCGCGAACTGTCGATTATGAATGCCGTCGCCCCAGCGGCTGACTACGCGAATTACATCGTGGTTACTCACTGCCCAACATGGCCAACCTTCGCCAATAACCGACTCAAGCGCGTTGACGGTGTTGCGAATATGTTCGGGTGAAAATTCATCAGCGAGTAATTCAAAATTGTAGCCCATGTGGAGCCGTTTATCGCCTTGAGTATATTCAGACAAAGTCTTAAGCGAATCTTCTGAATTAATCTCTCCCAATGCGACGGTACCGGGGTACTTGTTAAGAAGAGAGCGAACGTCTTCTAAAAAACCTAGGTTTTGATCTTGAGTATTATCATAGTGATGATACTGCGCTGCATAAGGATTATCTGGCGAGAACCCTCGGCCTGTGCGTTCTTCTCTCGGTTTGAAAGGGTTATCTCTTAGTTCTTTGTCGTGATAACAAAAGTTGATCGCATCTAGACGAAAGCCATCAACGCCGCGCTTAAGCCAAAACTCTACTTCTTCCAAAATTTGCGCGCGAAGGGCATCGCTGTGAAAATTTAGATCGGGTTGCGAGCTTAAAAAATTGTGCAGGTAATATTGTTTCCGGGTTTCATCCCACTGCCAAGCGCTACCACCGAATATAGAGATCCAATTGTTTGGCTCTGAACCGTCTTCTTTGGCGTCGGCCCACACGTACCAATCGGACTTATCGTTATCTTTGGATTGGCGGCTCTCTTTGAACCATTCATGTTGATCGGATGTGTGACTTAATACTTGGTCAATCATGATTTTAATGCTGCGCAACTTAGCTTGCGCTACAAGTTCATCAAAATCTTTTAAATTGCCAAAAATTGGGTCGACGTCACGATAGTCGCTGATATCGTAGCCAAAGTCTTTCATTGGAGATTTGAAGAACGGCGAGATCCAAAGTGCATCAACACCCAAGCTAGAGATATAGTCAAGCTTACTAATAACGCCTTGAAGGTCGCCTATGCCATCTGCGTTTGAATCGCAAAAGCTACGGGGGTATACCTGATAGATTACCGCGCCGCGCCACCATTGATGCATAGCATCGGCATTTGGTTTTGCCAAGCTAGTTTCGCTTGCCGATGAAGTATCGAGTTTTAAATTAGATGCTTGAATCACTGCTTGGTCACTACTTTGTTTATTCGTTACTACTTTCGAAAGCTATTCAAGCCGATAAAACTAGTCGAACTTGGGCTTAGCGTCATTGCCAAGAAAAGGTTTTCTTATAGCGGTTGACTGGTGCCAAACCGTCCAGAGAAACTTCTTGTACTTTTGTTTATCAGTCAATCTTAGTGTGCAATGGCGAAAATTTGGAGAGACACTTGGCATGAATACGTATGCAGTCAGGCTGAGGGAGGATGAATACGTATGTAGTGACCAAGCTTTAAAAACACGATTAAAATGAAGTATGTCAGTATGTTAAAAAGTGATATTTGTTCACTATTTTGCGAATCGTCTCAACCAATCAAAAATAGCTATCTATGTCTAAGTTCTCTCTACATGGTATTTGCGTCGGCGTTATTGCCGCGATTATGTCCATAGTTCCTGCTCATGTTTCTGCCGAGCCTGGTGCAATCCCAAGTTCAATGAAGGTAGAGCCGCCTTTCTGGTGGCAAGGTATGCAAAGCGCTGAATTGCAGCTGATGATTTATTTGCCAGGCGAAAAAGTAGTTCGAGTAGAAAGTGATTCAGAATCGGTAACGGTGCAAAAAATCATGTCTGCACCGAATGCAAATTATTCCTTTGTTGATCTAGAATTAGCTAAAACATTGGCTCCCGGCGTTGTGAGTTTGACGCTAATTACAGAGGGCGGCGAGCAACTCAGATACGATTATGCGTTTAAGCAGCGAGTGCAAGGCTCGAGTTCACGAAAAGGTTTCTCTAGCGAAGACGTCATCTATTTAGTGACTCCCGACCGTTACGCCAATGGCGACGTCAGTAATGACAACGTTGAGGGTCTAAGCGAAAAGTCAGACCGCACTAATCCAGATGGACGGCATGGCGGCGATTTGGCTGGCTTGGAAAATCATGTGGACTATTTAGCAGAGCTCGGTATTACAAAGATCTGGTTAAATCCCTTGCAGCAAAATAATGAACCCGCTTATTCGTACCACGGCTATTCGATAAGTGATCTCTACCAGATTGATGCGCGTTATGGCGGTAATGAGGGTTTGTTGTCATTTTCAAATAAAGCACGAGAAAATGGCATTGGCTTGATTATGGATACCATTCCAAACCATGTGGGTATCAACCATTGGTGGCTAAAAGACTTACCGTCTAAAGACTGGGTAAACAATGAAGGGAAATTTATTCAGACCTCGCATAACCATGAAGCGATTCAAGATCCATATGTGCCCGAGGCCGATAAATTTGCTTTTAACGATGGTTGGTTTGTACCAACCATGCCTGATCTAAACCAACGAAACCCTTACCTTGCAAACTACTTAATTCAGAACAATATTTGGTGGATTGAGTATGCTGGGCTCGCCGGTTTGCGAGTCGATACCTTGCCGTACGCCGATAAGCATTTCACCACCGAGTTTAATAAAAGAATCTTGGCCGAGTATCCTCAGTTGAATATTGTTGGCGAAGAATGGTCCATTAACCCGGCGATCGTGGCTTATTGGCAAGAGGGAAAACTGAATCAAGACGGCTATAATGGCGCAGTGCCGAGTTTAATGGACTTTCCTCTACAAAATGCACTGATTCAAGCACTTACAGAGCCTGAGCAAGATCGAGATGGTTTGCGAAAATTGCATGCGATGTTAAGTAATGATTTTCAGTACGCTTCGGCGACTAACTTGGTGGTCATTGGTGACAATCATGATATGAGTCGCTTGCATACCCAATTGGGTGACGACCCAGAGCTCACTCGAATGGCATTGGCTTTTCTGATGACCACTCGAGGTATCCCACAGCTTTTCTACGGCACTGAGATTCTTATGACCAATACCGGTACTGATGCTCATGGTGTGATTAGGTCGGATTTCCCAGGCGGTTGGGCTGGCGATAAGGCAAATGCGATAACCGGTAAAGGCCTAAGCAAACAGGCGCGTTTAAGCCAAGACTATGTCCGAAAGTTACTAAACTGGCGGAAAAAGTCGCCGGCTATTCATCATGGTGACCTCGTTCACTATCTGCCAAGCGATGGTATCTATGTGTACTTTCGAACTCATGAGGAGCAATCGGTGATGGTGGTTATGAATAAAAACACAAGCGAAGTAAGTTTAGAACTGAGCTATTATTCGGAGCATCTGAACGGCAAAAGTGACGCGCTAAATGTAATGAGTGGCCGCGCAAGCCGACTCGACAATGGCTTAAAGGTAGCGGCAAAATCAACGCAAATTTTTGAGCTCAAATAGCGAAATTTCAAACTAAATGCACCAACAAAAAATTCTAGTCCTAGGCGGCGGCACGGCCGGCTGGATGGCGGCAAACCTGATTGCCAATGCGTTTGATTCGAAACGTGTGAAGGTGTGTGTGCTTGAATCGCCAGATATCGGCATTGTTGGTGTAGGAGAGGGCTCAACTCCGCAACTCAAAGCATTATTTGAAAAGTTGGGTATCGCCGAATCAGATTGGATGCCTAAAGCTAATGCCACCTATAAAAACGGGATACGTTTCAAAGGCTGGTCATCGAGGCCGAATTGCGAAGAATATTTTCATCCGTTTCCGGCAAAAACCGATCGAGATACCGCCCAAGCATTTGTGTATAACAGTTACCTACGGCGTCAGAACATAGACGTAGACGTGCACCCGAGTAAGTACTTTTTGCCATCGTTTTTGGCGCACCAATCGCTTGGCCCACACCCAGATGAGAGCTTCCCGTTTCCGGTGAGTTACGGTTATCATTTCGATGCGTACCTGGTTGGCGAAGTTCTTAAAGAGCATGCCTTTAAGCTAGGTGTTGAGCATATCCAAGCAACCGTAAGTCGTGTTAATCAGTCGACGAACGGCGATATTAATAGTCTAGTTACAGACCAAGGTTCGATTGTTGA
Source organism: uncultured Arenicella sp. (assembly GCA_947499305.1). Classification (GTDB taxonomy): domain Bacteria; phylum Pseudomonadota; class Gammaproteobacteria; order Arenicellales; family Arenicellaceae; genus Arenicella. The sequence goes on from CANMNN010000009.1 coordinate 74,596, forward strand.
GGCAGATTTTTTTATCGATTGCTCGGGCTTTGCAGGCCTTTTAATTGGTAAAACCCTTAACGTTGATTTCGATAGCTTCTCTGAAAATCTCTTTAACGACTCAGCGGTTGTGATGCCGAGTGAGCATGAGCGCGACGAGACTGGCTGTGTTAAACAGATCGAATCACAGACTACTGCAACGGCATTGAGCAACGGCTGGGCTTGGGAGATTCCGTTAAGCAATCGAATCGGCAATGGTTATGTTTACAGTGGGGGCCATATAAGTGACGACAAGGCCGAAACCGAGCTCAGAACAAAATTAGGCTTGTTAGAAAGCGATGTGCGAGCGCGTCATTTGAAAATGCGGGTGGGGCAGCGTAAAGAACACTGGTCAAGAAACTGTTTAGCTGTAGGCTTGTCTCAGGGCTTCTTAGAGCCGTTAGAGGCAACCGCGTTGCATCTGGCTCAGGTGACCATTGAGACGTTTATTCAATATTTTGCTAAAGGGAATACCTCATCACGTGAAAAAGCTGAGTTTAACAAGGCTATCTATTCACGCTTTGAGGGGATTCGCGACTATATTGTTTGTCATTACAAAGTTAATTCGCGGCCGGACACGGATTATTGGCGAGAATGCACTGAAAATATCCGCCTTTCGGATTCTCTGCGTTCGCTACTGGCGGTTTGGAATGCCGGTGAAGATATCTCGGTAGAAATTGAGCGACAAGGGATTGCGCAATATTACCCTACGCTTTCTTGGCACTGCTTGCTCTCTGGGTACGGTGTGTTCGACTTCCCGAGTAGATTGCTAAGTGATGACCGTGCACAACGGTTTGCAATTGACGATATTGTTGATTTTAATCGGCGATGTGCGCTTAACTTCCAGCCTCAAGTAGCGCAACTCAATTTCTAAGCCACGTTCAATTAGCTAAAATGTCTCGAATAAAGCGGTATACCGAACAGGTAACCGCTTTTTTTTGCATTACGGTTTGATGTCTTACTGGTACTGATGTTGGTGCTGGATTAAGCTCGCGTTAAGCCAGTGCAAGTGGGTTTGATAAGCAGCTAAGTTATATCAGCCATGAATGAATACGTATGTAATAACTATGCATGGCTTTTGAATACGTATGCAGTATATTTCGTCATGATATGCCTTGAAATACTATGTCCTTGACTAGAAGATTCAATCAAATACGAGGAGAAGTATGAGACAGTCAAAATTAAATCGCGCCAAGCAGATCGCAAATGAATCTGTAATTGAAAAGCGCACCGAAGAGGCACAATCAAATTTTGTGGCTTTACGTAGAACCGCTCTTTCTACTTGTGTTGCTGCAGCAATCGCGAGTACAGCAGCGCCAACTTATGCTCAAGTTGAAAATGAAGTACTCGAAGAAGTTGTTGTAACCGCAACTGGTTACCGCAAATCAATCATCGATTCGATCGACGCTAAGCGTTATTCATCATCGGTTGTCGAAACAATTTCAGCCGAAGACATTGGCAAGCTACCTGACTCAAGTATCGCAGATTCAATTGCTCGCTTACCTGGCCTGGCCGCACAGCGCCTAGATGGTCGCGCGAGCTCGATTTCAGTTCGTGGTTTCAATGAAGACTTCTCAACGACGACTTTCAACGGCCGTGAGCAAGTTTCTATTGATGATAACCGTGGCGTACAATTTGATGTATACCCATCAGAGATTATGTCTGGTGTAACGGTATACAAAACGCCTAATGCGTCGATCGTCAATCAAGGCATTGCCGGTACTATCGATCTACAAACAGTTCGCCCGCTTGATGTCGAAGATCGTGTACTGCAACTAAACGTTTCTGTAGAGCAAAACGACTTAAATAAATTAAATGCTGACGGTGAAGATACTGGTTTTCGTGGAACATTGTCTTTCGTGGATAAATTTGCTGACGACACATTAGGTGTTGCACTTGCCGTTGCAACGCTTGAGTCACCAAACCAAGAGGAACGCTGGAATGCTTGGGGTTATGCAGGTGATTCACAAGGCAATTCAATACTTGGTGGTGCTAAGCCGTTCGTTCGTTCATCAAACCTTCAACGTGACACCGTTATGGCGGTTGTCGAGTGGGCTCCGAATGATCGATTGAGCATTACAGCCGACGCACTGCACATCGATTTCTTAGACGAAAAAATCCTACGCGGAATCGAGGTGCCTGGCGCATTCGGTGGCGGCTTTGGCGTTTCTGCTGATACTACAACTGCTTCTAACGGTTTTGTTACAAGCGGCGTATTCAACAATGTACAAGGTGTTATTCGTAACGACTTCGAGCAACGTGACGCTGAGTTGAACAACCTTGGCCTTAACTTGAAATACGCCTTGAGTGACTCGCTAACACTAGAGCTAGACGCCAGCATGTCGGAAGCTGAGCGCGTTGTGAACAGTATTGAAAGTTATTCAGGTACGGGCCGTGGCACCGGTGTTGGCGCATCTGACAACATTGGTTTCTCTCAAAATGATGACCAATTTGGCGTAAATTTCTCTGCCGGCTTAGACTACTCTGACCCTAACCTAATTCAGTTGGGTGGCCCACTAAGCTGGGGTAACGGAAATACTGTTGCATCAAACGGTCAAGACGGTTTTATCAATATTCCAGAAATCGAAGATGAGCTGAGCGCGTTCAAAGCGGCTATTAGCAAAAACTTCGACGAGGGTTTTATCACCAATGTAACTGCCGGTGTTAACTATTCAGACCGTACTAAGTCTAAAGAAGACAATGGTTTTTTCTTAACGCTCAACGAGTTTCCTGATCGCATTAGTGTTCCAGATGAGTTTCGTGTTGCTGACACTTCTCTAGAATTCTTAGGTCTCGGTAGTATCCAATCTTACGATTCTTTTGGCCTTCTAAATGCTGGGTTCTATACGCTAACCGACGAGAACCAAACAAGTAACAATCGTGCGATTAACACGTGGAGTGTTACTGAGAAAGTAACTACTGCGTTTGCTAAAGCTGATTTTGAGTCTGAGATCGGCGGCAAGTTAGTTTCTGGTAACTTTGGCCTTCAGTATGTTGATACTGATCAAAGCTCTGTTGGCAACGCAGTAGGTAACGTTGATGGCTTTGTAACCACGCAACGCGTTACTGGTGGCGCTAAGTTTAGCGATGTATTGCCAAGCTTGAATTTGTCAGTTGCCCTAACTGAAAGTCAAAAGCTACGTTTCGGCTATGCTCGTACTTTGTCACGCTCACGCATGGATCGGATTAATGCGGGCTTTGGTTTAACCTTCGATGTTGTTGCGAACTCAGCTGGCGCACCGGCCTTTAATGCAACTGGCGGTAACCCAGAGTTGCGCCCGAACGAAGCGGATCAGTTTGACTTGAGCTATGAGTATTATTTTGCTGACGATGGTTATGTTTCAGTAGCATACTTCTACAAAGATCTACGTACATGGCAAGAGCAAGTGGTTACGCCTCAGGACTTCACTGGCGTGCAAGCTCCTGGATTCTCTGGCCAAGTAAATACAACCCAAGGATTTTTAACGGCTTGGACTGACACAACTGATGGCAGCATCGACGGCTTTGAAGTAACAGGTGTACTACCTGGACGTGTTATCGCGCCAGCACTAGACGGTTTTGGTCTTAGCGTAAGCGGTTCATTCTTGGACAGCGAACTTAACTCCGCGTCTGACTTCAGCCCAATTGTTGTTCCGGGCTTGTCAGAAGAAATCGTGAACGCAACCTTGTTCTATGAAAAAGACGGTTTCCAAGCGCGTGTCAGTGTTCGTGATCGTGAAGATTTCTTAGGCGAGCGTTTTGGTACGTCATTCTCTCGTAACTTCACAACGGTGGTGGGTGCAACCCTTTGGGATGCTCAAGTTAGCTATGACTTTGGCGAAGCTGGTTTTGATAACCTAGACGGCCTAGCGATTAGCTTGCAAGGTCAAAACTTGTCGGACGAGCCTTATATCACTGTTGACGGCAACGGCAACGTGCAAGACTTCCAACGTTTTGGTCGTACATTCTTGATCAATGCTCGTTACAAGTTCTAGAGCTTGATGTGTAGAGTTAAGAAATTAGCTCTGCAGTATTGAGAAACAAAAAGCCTCTGTAAGCGCTGTTTGCAGGGGCTTTTTTGTGGAAGAATGAAACGGAATGACTGGTCCCTCTAATATCGAAAACATCACCGCTTAGCATTAAATGAAGAAAAGCAAAATCAATCGAGTAGTTATTGTCGGCGGAGGCACGGCAGGTTGGATAACAGCGTCATTGCTGGTGCGCCTTCTAGGTAAAAGCCTGTCTATTTGCCTGGTTGAGTCTGAACAGATTGGCACCGTAGGAGTCGGCGAGGCAAGCATTCCTCCAATTCAAACCTTGAATCAGGCGCTGGGAATCGATGAAGCGGAGTTTATTCGTGCTACTAACGCGACCATCAAGCTTGGCATTCAATTTGAAAACTGGAGCAAGCCAGGCGACTCATACATGCATGCCTTTGGGCAGTTTGGTAAGGGCATCTCTTTATGTGGTTTTGAACAACTTTGGCTTCGCAGTGCCTTATCGGGAGCAGGCGGTGATTTTTGGGACTACTCTCTAAACTATCAAGCGGCCAAGCAATCTAAGTTTGCTAAGTTCGATAGTATTCCCAACACTGGAATGGGGGAGCTGGTTTACGCATACCATTTTGATGCTGGCTTGTACGCCAAGTTTTTACGTGACTATGCTGAGCGATCAGGTGTTCAGCGAATCGAAGGTCTTGTCGAGTCGGTGCAACTGGATGATCTAGGTGGTGAGATCAGGTCGCTCACTTTGCAAAGCGGTGAGTATGTTGAGGGAGATTTGTTTATCGACTGCTCAGGCTTTAAGGGTTTGTTAATCGGCGATGCTTTAAAAGTTGGGTATCGGGATTGGTCTCATCTTCTGCCGGCCGATAGCGCGGTTGCCGTTCAAACAGAATCAGCCAGAGAGGCTGTACCATACACACGTTCAATTGCGCATGCCGCGGGTTGGCAATGGCAAATACCGCTGCAAAATAGAGTTGGTAACGGTTTGGTTTACAGCGGTGCATCCTTAAGCGACGAAGGCGCGGTAGAATGTCTATTGCAAAATATTGATGGTAATTTAAAGAGTGAACCGCGTGTCATCAAATTTACAACGGGTCGAAGGGAGCAGTTGTGGAGCAAGAACTGTGTTTCCATCGGTTTGGCATCTGGGTTTCTAGAGCCATTGGAGTCGACCAGTATTCACATGGTGCAAACCGCGGTCACTCGTTTGATTAAATTGTTTCCGCACAATGGAATTAAAGCCTCTGAAGTGGCTGAATACAATCGACAAACAATTGATGAGATGGAGCATGTGCGAGATTTTATTATTTTGCACTACGTTCTCAATGAGCGCGAGGAGCCTTTTTGGCAGGCCTGCAAATCAATGGCGATACCCGATACTTTGAGGCATAAAATTGAACTCTTTCAGGAGTCGGCTAAGGTGTTTAATTCTACCGACGCTTTGTTCAGTGATGTTGCTTGGCAGCAGGTTATGATTGGCCAAGGTGTCATGCCTCGCGATTACCACCCGATAGCCAACTCTTTAAGTGAGCAGCAACTCAGCGAATGGTTGAGCAATGTTAAGTCGCTTATCAGTCAGGTAACTGCGAAACTGCCAAGCCACCGGTCTTTTATTAACGGCCTTTAAAACAGCGTTGCAATATTGATTGCCCCCATTAAGTCGAGCTTTAGCGCTCAATTGTTACGTTTATGGGTTCTTCGCTTTGATTGCTCGATGAATACGTATGTATGAAATTGTCTCTCGCTTTTAGCTAACAATATAATGGCTCAATACAATAATTAGATTGACGAAGCCGTGTGTTGGTAATGCGTGCCTGGCTTAAGTGTCGGTAAAACCCGTCAGCAAATAAATAGGAGTAGGGCGATGAGCTCAATGTCGAGTCAACAAGCAGGCCTGCAACAAAAACCAGTCTTGGGTTTTTGGCAAATTTGGAACATGTGTTTCGGCTTTCTCGGTATTCAATTTGGGTTTGCTTTGCAAAGCGCGAATATTAGCCGTATTTTTCAGACTCTTGGCGCCGATATGGCGACCGTGCCCATACTGTTCATCGCCGCACCTATCACCGGTTTGATCGTACAGCCAATCATTGGTCACTTCAGCGATAAAACCTGGGCCTCAAATTTACTAACGCCATTAGGGCGACGCCGTCCGTATTTCTTTTGGGGGGCAGTGCTTACTACTCTTGCCCTATTTATCATGCCAAACTCCCCGACCTTATGGGTTGCAGCGATCATGTTGTGGGTGATGGATGCGGCGATTAATGTCACGATGGAGCCTTTTCGAGCGTTTGTCGGCGATATGTTGCCAAGCAAGCAGCGCACCGCCGGCTATGTGATGCAGACCTTCTTCATCGGTATAGGGGCCGCGGTTGCATCGATGTTGCCGTGGATGTTCACTAATTGGTTAGGCGTTGAAAACTCTTCAGTCGATGGTACTATTCCCGATTCGGTTCGTTATTCATTTTATCTCGGCGGCGTCGCGGTGGCGGTGGCGGTCGGCTGGACCATTTTTCGAACAAAGGAATACACCCCAGAAGAGCTAGCGTCGTTTAAGGAGCCGGAAAACGCTGATTATGCCAGTGCCGAGCAAGCGGCCCTTGATGGCAAGCCGGTGTTTTCTTTCAAGGTTGCTGGCGCTTGGTTTGCATTAGGTCTAATAGCCAGCCTAATGATTTTTGTTGTCAACTTAGACTACCAATTATACATCCTAAGTGGAGGTGTAATGGTCTATGGTCTTTTGCAACTCTATGCCGCAGCGAAAGAGAATAACGGTGTTAAAAGCTCTTTCTATGAGGCTTGTCGCAGTGTTCAGCTAATGCCAAAGGTGATGCGCCAACTTGCAATTGTACAATTCTTCTCTTGGTTTCCATTGTTTGCAATGTGGACATTTACTACACCCGCGGTTACGTCATTTCACTTTGGCAGCGAGCAAGTAAACAGTGTTGCTTATAACGAAGGAGCGAACTGGGTTAGTGTTTTATTTGGCGTATACAACGGCGTGTCGATTTTGGCGGCATTAATGCTTCCGTTCCTTGCGCGGCAAATTGGCCTTAAAACTACGCACTCGGTAAATTTATTAATTGGTGCAGCGGGTTTAGGGTCTATGTTGATCTTCAAAGATCCTGCAATGTTAGTCCTTTCTATGATTGGCGTTGGCTTTGCGTGGGCGTCTATTCTGTCGGTGCCTTATGCTGTGTTGTCGGATTCTGTACCAGCTCAAAAAATGGGCATTTATATGGGTGTGTTTAATTTCTTTGTGGTGATTCCGCAATTAGTTGCTGCCAGTACGCTCAGCTTAGTGGCGACCTATGTTTTTGATAGTGAGCCAATTTATATCCTAGGAATTGGTGCGGCCTTTTGGGTTATTGCGGCCTTGTCGATGCAGTTTGTCTCGCACAATGCAAAGTAGGCTTGATTGTTTCCCTTGAGAGAAGGGGCTTTAGCTTTTTAGTTTAAATCCGCAGGAATCGCGATCTATCAGCCGAGTGGGTAACAATACCGACTCGACCTCTTCGCCATTTATCGAGCGAATAACACTGTCGACAAGCGCCCTACCAGCTTCAAAGGTATCTTGCTCAATGGTGGTCAGGGCAGGTGCTAAATGGGCCGCGGTTGGGATGTTGTCAAAGCCAACGATGGCTTTGTCATAAGGTACCTTTAGGCCATGTTCGCGTAGCGCTTTGATTGCACCAATGGCGATTAAATCGCTGGCGCAGGCGATGGCGGTAAATTCAGTGCCGCTCTCAATTAACTTGTGCGCTGCCTTGTAACCTCCTTGTTCGGAGAAATCAGCATGAAAATGCAGTGATGCTTTGACATCAACCTTATGTTTCTCATGCGCGCGGCGATAACCTGCAAAGCGTTCACGTAGCTCAGGATCATCTTTAGATTTGTTGCCTAAAAAGCCAATATTGGTATGGCCGAGTTTTAGTAAATGATCGGCTGCTAGGAAGCCACCTTGTTCGTTATCACAGCCTACGAATAAGCCCGGTTGGTCTTCGATCACCGGGCCCCAAGTTACAAAGTGAGCGCCAGCCTCATCGAGCTTTGATATTCGCTTGATGTAGCTCGTGTAATCGCCGTAGCCGAGAAAAATAATGCCATCGGCTTTATTGGCGTCTTCGTACTCTGCGCTCCAATCATTACTTAATTGTTGAAACGAAATTAGTAGGTCATAACCTTGGTCTGCGGTGGCGCGCGTAATGCTGCCCAGCATCGACAAGAAGAATGGATTGATAAAAGCCGAATTAGCACTCGAAGACTCTTCAAACAGCAATAGCGCGAGTGTATTCGTTCGCTGGGACCGCAAGTTGCGGGCATTAACGTCGACTTTATAATTCAACTCACGAGCAATTTTTTGTACTCGTTGACGCGTTTCAAGGCTCACCAATGGGCTGTCACGAAGCGCGCGCGACACGGTAGGCTGAGATACACCGGCTAGGTGTGCGATGTCGACGGATGTGGGTTTGTTCTTGCCTTTCATTTTTATAGTTTTTATGTAAATTTATTACATTAACTTCTGCTAGTCACTTGTGTCTCAGGCCTCATATGATTATTCTCAGGCATGAGAGGAGCTATCTAATACTTCAGCAATGCCTGAATTATTACATAAATGAGAGATCGAGGAAGGGCTGAATGTTGTCAAGTTTGTCAACATGTGGCCACTAAACGCGTTGCGAGGCCGCAAGGGCTGCCCGTGATCGATTAATAATTACTAAAACAAAGAGATCCTACAAATGGCTCAATCACCATATTCACCCCCTAAGGAAAACTTGGACGATGCTTCGCCATCGGCAAATTATTTAATCCCCTTAGTTATTCTGACAACACTGTTTTTCATGTGGGGTTTTCTAACTTCACTCAATGATGTGTTGATTCCCTATTTTAAAAAACTGTTTGACCTAAGTTTTACTCAAGCGGTTCTAATTCAGTTTTGCTTCTTTGCGGCATATGGCCTTTGTAGTATTCCATCTGGCATCGCGGTTAGAAAGATTGGCTATCAACGAGGGGCGGTTGTTGGACTAATTATCGCGGCCCTTGGTTGTGCGCTATTTGTATCGGCGGCGAACCAATCAAGTTACGCTCTGTTTTTAGGCGCTTTGTTTGTATTGGCTTCGGGCATCACCTTGCTTCAGGTGTCAGCAAACCCATATGTTGCCTTGCTTGGACCATCAGCATCGGCTCCGCGGCGACTCACTTTAACGCAAACGTTTAATTCTTTAGGTGCTTGGGCCGGCCCCAAATTTGGCGGGCCTATCATCTTAGGAAGCCTTGCGACTGCAACAGTAATTACTGCGGACGCTGTTAAAGCTCCTTACCTATATCTCGGTGTTGCACTATTTGTATTGGCCATTTTCTTTATGGTCGTGAAGTTGCCTAAAGTGCAAGATGAAACCGCTGCTGGTTCTTATTCAGAAGCACTGACGTACAAACATTTAGTACTGGGTGTGGTCGCGATATTTGTTTATGTTGGCGCTGAAGTATCGATTGGTAGTTTTATCATCAATTATATGGCCGAACCACATATTGCAGGTATGGCTGAAGAAGAAGCGTCACACTACGTAGCAAACTATTGGGGTTTAGCCTTAATAGGCAGAATCGTTGGTGTGTTATTGATGTTCGTAATTGCAGGAAATCGCATGCTCATGATCAATGCGATTGCAGCCGTTGTGTTGTTACTTGTGGTGAGTTTTGGTAGCGGTTCGACGGCATACTATTCATTGATAGCTGTTGGCTTTTTTAACTCACTCATGTTCCCAACTATTTTTAGTTTGGCCGTGGCGAAGCTTGGTCCGCTTACGAGTCGTGGGTCGGGTTTATTGTGCACCGCTATAATTGGCGGGGCATTAATTCCTTTAGCCCAAGGCATGGTTGCCGACAGCGTTAATCTTCAGATTTCCTTTTTAGTGCCTTTAGTTTGCTATATCTATATAGCTTACTACGGCCTTAAAGGTTGGGAGCCAAAGGGCCCTAGCGCATAAGCTAGCTCTAATATATTGATAAAAAAGCCGCGCTAGATAGCTCTAGTGCGGCTTTTGGTTTTTTGGGATAGTGGTTGGCTTTATTTTATCGCGGCTCGAGCAAAAACACTGGCACCCAATAAACCTGGGTTTTTATGGGTGATTAACCAAGTTGGAAGGTCAGTCATTAAATGACTATGACGTCCTTTATTTTCAAAGCCTTTTCTAAACCGACTCTCGGCTAATTGAGCGGGGTAGCGTTGGCAAATGCCCCCACCAATAAAAATTCCATCATAAGCCCCTAGAGCTAATGCAATGTCGCCTGCAACTTGGCCAAGCATCTCAAAAAATAAATCGAACGTTTCTTCACAGATAGCATCGGTTTTGTTTATGCCGGCAACCGCAATGTCGGCGGCTATTAGGCCCGGGTTATCGTGTCCATGGATTGAGCAAAGAGCTTCGTGAATATTCACTAAGCCTGGCCCCGATAACAGACGTTCGCGAGAAATACGATCGTCAAATTTTTGATGTAGGTAACTTAATATCTCACCTTGCAATTGATTCTCTGGCGAGAAGCCTGCATGCCCGCCCTCTGTGACTAAGGGTATTAGCTTCTTGTCACGACGAAGTAGCCCCGACATACCAAGGCCACTGCCTGGGCCGATGGCGCCAACAGAGTAATCAGCGTCGTTTAAAGGGCCCCAGGTGCCTCCAATGCTAATCAAGTCGTCTGAGCCTAAGCTGCTAAGGCTGTATGAGATAGCCTCCCAATCGTTCAACAGGTTTGCATTTTCAACTTTGTAGCGTTTGCGCAAATCTGCGCAATCAATTGACCAATGGCTATTTGGGAATACTACTTTCTCATCCCTTATTGGCCCTGCCACGGCTAACGCAATTGACCCTAACTGCTTAATGCCATGCGAGTGAAGATAGGTGTCGATGGCATCGCTGACGTGCTCAAACTCAGCGGCTTCGAGCGTTTGTGCTTGAGTAAAAAACTGGGGCGCTTCGGTGCTTAACGCAAAACGCGCATTAGTGCCGCCGATGTCAGCAATTAGAATTGGTAAGTCAGTCATAATGGTATTCGTTTCGCTGCTGTATGCGCAGCTTATTCAAGTCAATTTCTGTGGCGCTTGGCGCTTAAGCTTAAGATATTTTTTGGAAGATCGATTCAGCTTGTGAGCTCACTGGTCTCTCGACATTTTGAAACCGCGCCAATGGTTTAAACTAGAGCAAATTGTATGAGCTTAGGCAATTGAAAACACCTTTCTGCGCACAATCAGTTTGAAATAATCTAACATTTTACTTAAAATATGTAAATAAATTACATAATTGAGGTTTGGCTTACACTTTTTGAAAGTCGCTGCAATTATGAACTCGCCAAGCGAGAGGACTATTAATGCTTAATATATGTAATATCGTTATTGTCGGTGGTGAAGGTGATCTGGCCTTTAGAAAGTTATACCCGGCGTTGTACAGCTTACATAAAGAGAACTTATTGGCTGACTGCACTAAAGTGGTCGGTTTTGGTCGTGGTAAATTCAGCTACGAAGATTTTCTTACCAACATGCGTAAGTGGACTGAGGCCAGTGACTACGTCAAGTCAGTTGACGATGAGTCTTGGGCGTCGTTCAGTGAGCGCATTATGCATTTTAATGGTGACGCAACTTCAGCAAAAGACATTAAGCGGTTACAAAAAGAGATGGGCCCTGAAGAAATAGTCTTCTATCTATCTACTCCGCCATCTATTTTCGCTCCCATTTGTAAGGCTATGGGCGAAGCTGGCGTTGTAACCGACAGTACTCGCTTGGTTGTTGAGAAGCCGCTGGGTGAGTCGCTCGCGTCATTCAACGTGATTAATGACACGCTTTTTGAAACCTTTGAAGAGCACCAAATTTATCGTATTGATCATTATCTTGGTAAGGAAACGGTGCAGAATTTATTGGCTTTGCGTTTTGCCAATATCTTTTTCGAGCCTTTGTGGAACCGTAACTATATTGACCACGTACAAGTAACCGTTGCTGAAAGCGTTGGTGCCGGTGGTCGTTGGAACTACTACGATGAGTCAGGCGCATTAAGGGATATGGTGCAGAACCACCTGTTACAACTTGTGTGTTTGGTTGCCATGGAGTTTCCTGCTCGCAACGAAGCCGATGATATTCGCGATGAGAAGCTAAAAATAATTCGTTGTTTAAAGCCAATTGACGCATCAAGTGTTCACACACACACGGTGCGCGGCCAGTACGCTCGTGGCTCGGTTGATAATAAATTGGTTCCGGGATATGTCGAAGAAAAAGACGCGAAAGCCAAATCGAATACCGAAACCTTTGTTGCCATCAAAGCCGAGATTGAAAACAACCGCTGGCAAGGTGTGCCATTCTATTTAAGAACCGGTAAGCGTATGGCTGATCGTTATTCTGAGATCGTGATTCAGTTTAAGCCGGTGATCTTTAAGTTTATTGATGTTGACCCCAATGCGCTTAACAACAATCAGCTTGTGATTCGTTTGCAGCCGAACGAAGGCATTGAAATGAAGATGATGAACAAGGTGCCCGGCTTGAATGAGAGCATGGACTTACAAAACGTTGGCCTTAACTTATCGTTTGAAGAGGCTTTTGAAGACCATCGTAGCCCGAGTGCCTATGAGCGTTTGATTCTTGACGTAACGCGTGGCGACCAAACATTGTTTATGCGCTCCGATGAGTTGCGAGGCGCCTGGGAATGGGTCGACGGTATGATTGATGGGTGGGAGGCCACTCGCCAATTACCGCAAAAGTATAAAGCGGGCTCCAACGGTCCAGATGATGCCTTAGGCTTGCTTATTAAAGATGGCCGAAAATGGCAAGACTTTGAGGCCTAAGACCATGTTAGCAAATTATGACTTTCATCAAGGCGCTGATGCACAAAGCTTAGCAGAGCATCTCGCGGGTGAGCTGTCGGCATTGATGACTAATGCGATTACGCAAAAGGGATCGGCAGTTTTAGCTTTATCTGGCGGCTCTACACCAAAGCCCTTGTTTGAAGAGCTAGCGAAACACGACGTTGATTGGAGTAAAGTAGTTATCACTCTAGTTGATGAGCGGTGGGTCGACGAATCGCATGAGCTTTCAAATGCGGCGTTTATGAAAACTTACTTGTTGAGTAAGTTACCTGATACGGTGAGTTTTGTGCCGCTATACCAAGCGGCAGATTCAGTTGATGCTTCATTGCCTGCCGTTGTGAATGACTACCTCATAGCCACTGGCTCTACTGTCGAGGCTCCACGTGAATTCGACATTGTTATTCTAGGGATGGGTGGCGATGGGCATACTGCTTCATTCTTTCCTGACGCCGACAATGTTGCTGATTTGGTTGATATCGAATCTGAAGACGCCTTACTCACATGTCACTCTCCAAGTACACAGGTTGAACGTGTAACTTGGAGCTTGCCAGTTTTACTCAACACTGACTTTCTCGCCTTACACTTTACAGGTGAGTCGAAGAAAACAGTTTTTGAAAGGGCCTGTGAAGACGGAGCAATAACAGAGCTGCCCATTCGCAGCGCGATTTTTCAAGATCGAGTTCCGTTAAACGTGTATTACGCAGACTAGCCTGCCTACTTTTTGCTAGCGACACAGAAAAAATTATGAGTATCAAACAAATTACCGACCGCATCATCGAACGCAGCAAAGAGACTCGCGCCGAGTACCTTGCCATGATTGATGAAATGCGCAATGCGCCGCCAGCGCCTGATAGATTGTCGTGCAGTAATTGGGCTCACGTTGTCGCGGCCGAATCAGCTGAAGATAAAAAGTCTATCCCGGCAGGGCAAGGCGCGAATATTGGTATCGTAACGGCCTACAACGACATGTTGTCAGCGCATCAGCCATTTGCGCAATACCCGAACATCATCAAACTAACTGCCCGTGATAAAGGAGCGACCGCTCAAGTAGCCGGAGGTGTGCCCGCGATGTGTGACGGTGTCACGCAGGGTCAACCCGGTATGGAGATGAGCTTGTTCAGTCGCGATGTTATTGCACTTGCAACGGCGGTATCTCTGAGTCATGACGTTTATGATGGCGTTATGTGCCTAGGTGTGTGCGACAAAATTGTGCCAGGTCTTGTGATTGGTGCGCTGCAATTTGGTCATTTGCCAGTGATGTTTGTGCCTGCTGGTCCAATGCCGTCGGGCATTCCGAATAAAGAGAAAGCCTTGGCACGACAGAAGTTTGCTACTGGCGAGATCGACAAAGCTAAGCTGCTAGAGAGCGAATCAGCGTCTTATCACAGCGCCGGTACTTGTACTTTTTATGGTACGGCAAACACTAACCAAACTTTGATGGAAGCCCTAGGTTTACAGCTAGCGGGTACTTCGTTTGTGAACCCAGGAACGCTGCTCAGAACTGAGCTTACGCGCGAGTCAGTGCGCAAGCTCTTGGATCAAACTTCAAAAGGCTCAAATTATCGTCCTTTAGCTGAGGTTGTCACCGAGAAGTCTATGGTCAATGCCATGGTTATGATGATGACTACCGGTGGCTCGACTAACCTAACATTGCATTTGATCGCGATGGCTGCGGCTGCAGGAATCCAAATCACGTGGGATGACATGGACGAGATTTCTCGCCTAACACCGCTGTTGGCTAATGTGTATCCGAATGGCCAAGCCGATGTAAACCATTTTGAAGCGGCCGGTGGCCTGCCTTACCTAGTTAATGAGCTTCGTACATTGGGCTTGTTGAATGAAGACGTGGTTAATGTGATGGGCGAGGGCCTAGATGCCTATACGCGTAAACCGCAGATTGATGAAGATCGAAATATTTCTTGGGGCGAACCGATTACCACAAGTGGCGACGATACAATTTTAGCGACAGCTAAAGAACCATTTGCTCCTGAGGGTGGCATGCGAACAGTACATGGCAACCTCGGCACTGGTGTAGTGAAAATCTCAGCCGTTGAAAAGCAGTATCAGGTAATCGAAGCACCGTGCAAAATCTTTGAAACTCAAGACCAGCTTAAAGTCGCTTTCGATGAGGGCAAGCTCGAGTGTGATCATATCGCCGTAGTGCGTTTTCAAGGGCCTGCAGCAAATGGTATGCCTGAGCTTCACAAGTTAACGCCGTATCTAGGTATCTTGCAAGATCGAGGCTTTAAGGTGGCGCTAGTGACGGATGGCCGCATGTCCGGAGCATCAGGTAAGGTACTTACAGCCATGCATGTAAGCCCAGAAGCTAAGAAAGATGGTTTGTTAGCTTATTTGCAAGAAGGCGATATTTTAAGAGTTGATTGTAATACCGGCGAAATGGCTTGCCTTGTTGATGAGGTTGAGCTTCGTAAACGAGAGCCTGCCAGTGAACCCCAAATCCCCCAAACGTTAGGCCGAGGCCTATTTGAGAAAATGCGGCAGGTAGTCGGTGAATCTACTTTGGGCGCATCGTTTATCAGTCAGTAGTAATAGCAAGAACATGATTCAAAATAATAGCGCGCTACAAGTGGCGACCGACAGTTCAAACATGAAGGAGACTTTGGTGAATACAGCCTTGGTGAATAAAACACAATTAATAAGCGAGATGATCGGCGATCAAAAAGTAATGCCGGTAGTCGTAATCGAAAACGAAGAACAGGCCCTGTCGCTTGCACAGGCATTGTTGGACGGTGGCGTTAACGTTATCGAAATCACTTTGAGAAATGCCTACGGCATTAAAGCGATCGAAGTAATCAAGCAAAACTTTCCTGAGATGATCGTACTAGCCGGCACCGTCAACTTGCCGGCTCAAATGGTGGCGGTGGTCAAAGCTGGCGTGGACGCAATCATTAGCCCTGGAATAACTGAAAGCTTATTAAAAACGGCTAAAGAACAAGGCATTCCATACTTACCAGGTGTGGCAACCGCCTCTGAAGTGATGTTAGCGATGGAGTATGGTTTGCGCGAATGTAAATTATTTCCAGCGACAGTTGTTGGTGGTATAAGCGCGCTTAAAGCGTTCAGCGGACCATTCGGTGAGATGAAATTTTGCCCAACCGGCGGCGTTAACGAAGCCAACTACCAAGATTTTCTAGCACTGCCTAACGTGATGTGTGTTGGAGGAAGTTGGATCGCATCGAGTTCAGCGGTTAAAAATGGCGAATGGGATGCGATCACTGCGGCGTGTAAAGCTGTACGTTAGAACGCGGTCATTTTAAGCATCTTTAGAACGGTTACGGGTGAAAGAGTCAGTTTATCGAAAGCCACTTAGTGCTTATTCTAAATCGAACCTTGATATTTCACCGATAGAACCCAATTAATAATATTATTGCTTAGGCAGCCTAACTGCTGTCGATCAAAAAATTATCTATTGGGGTTATTATGGAAATCATCCGCAAGCCATGGGTTATTGTGCCCGTTATTATTCTATTGTTCTTCGTATTGATAGGTTGGTATTGGAGCCAAGAGCCAGCGCATCCAACACCGCTAAAATCGGAAGATAGCGTTCAGCCTGTAGTTGGCGTTGCGACTACCGAATCTTTAATTGGCGCGGTGAGAACATTGCTGGACAAGCGTGGCGGGTATCTTTCAAATGACATCACTCCTCCAAGTGTGTTTTTAGACAATGTGCCGAACTGGGAATTCGGAGTGTTGCAGCAAGTTCGTGATTTAGCCAAAGCCATGAGAAACGACTACAGTCGTTCGCAAACTCAATCTCTAGCCGACCCAGATTTAGAAGTCGCTGAGCCAAAATTTAACGTTGATAGCACCTCGTGGTTGTTTCCTTCGGCTGAAGGAGAGTATCAAGAAGGTGTGGATGCGCTGAATAAATACTTAACTCGCTTGAGTGACCCGTCGCAACGCAACGCACAGTTTTATGCACGTGCTGACAACCTTAATGAATGGCTGAGTTTAGTAGAAAAGCGTTTGGGTTCTCTTTCACAACGTTTGAGCAAAGCTCGCCCGCAGATCCGCGTGAATACCGATTTAGCCGGCGATGCGAATGCTCAGCAGTCTACCGCGACGGAATCTGAGATCATTGCGGAGACTTCGTTCTTCGAAATCGACGATAACTTCTACGAAGCTCGAGGGACTGCGTGGGCCTTGATTCATTTTTTGCGCGCCGCTGAAGTAGATTTTGGCCCAGTATTGCGCGATAAAAACGCGATACCGACATTACGCCAGGTGGTTCGCGAGTTGGAGGCAACACAGCAAAATGTGACCAGCCCGATGATTCTTAATGGCAAAGGCATGGGCATGTTTGCAAATCATTCATTGGTTATGAGCTCATATATCGCGCGAGCTAATTCTGCGATCGCAGATTTACGCCGCCTACTTGATGACGGCTAGAGTGTTCGGCACAATATTTGGGTAATACCAAAAAAACATCAGCTAAATCGACCTCCTTTAAAACCTCGGGAGGCATTAGCGTAAAGCTTAAAAGGGCCTTATTTAGGCTCTTTTTTGTGAGTCATGCTCTTGTCCACAAGCCTGAGTAGCATGCCTTTTGCCTAACATGGATCACCAACAAGTAGTTGGTGATTAGAAGGGTGTCACTGAGTTCCTGGATCCAAATATAGGGAACCTTCAAGCGGACGGCGCTTAGCTACCTAGATCATACATCTCAAACACTGCATCAACATTGCTGAGATGTGGTTTGGCATTCAGAAAAATTTGAGCCAGCGATGATCTGCCGGCTCAAACTTACACAGTGATAAGTACTTCGCGAAAACTTACTTGTTTTCCCAAAAATGCGCGTTTTTAATGCCTAGCTTCTTAGGATCAAAGGTGTATTTCTCAACTCCAGCTGCTTTTTGAGCCTCGTAATCCTTTAAGGCTCGCATGGCAGGTCGGCCCATGAAGAAGATGATTAGAATCCCGATGATATTCACCCAAGCCATAATACCTAAACCAATATCACCTAGATCCCAAACGATTTTCGCCTCGATGATAGTGCCGAAGAATACCGCGGAAATAATGATGATCTTTAGAAACATCATGGCGCCTGGTAATTTAAATGAGCGTCGAATATAAGCAACGTTGCTTTCAGCAATATAGTAGTAAGCCAGTAGTGTTGTGAACGAGAAGAAGAACAACGATACGGCAATGAATGGGTTGCCGACGCTTGGCATAACGCTTTCGATTGCCAGCTGCGTAAACGCGGGGCCTTCATGCGATATGCCAGCGGCAATATTTTGAATAAGGAAACCGCCGTTGCCATCAATAACGTTGTAAGTGCCGGTGATCAAAATCATCAGAGCCGTTGCTGTACAAACGAATAGGGTATCGATATAGATCGAAAAAGACTGAACCAAGCCTTGCTGAGCGGGGTGATCTACCTCGGCAGCTGCCGCGGCGTGAGGTGCTGTACCTTGTCCTGCTTCGTTCGAATAGACTCCTCGTTTAACACCAATGCCAATGGCCGCGCCTAAACCTGCCATAGGAGTGAATGCGTCGCCGAAAATCATCGCAATAATCGCAGGTAGTTGATTCACGTTTAGCGCGATGATTACTAGGGCTGTCAAAATATAGGCAAGTGCCATAAACGGAACAACGATCTGTGCAAAGCTTGCGATTCGCTTAACACCACCAAAGATAATAAAACCCAGCAAAATAATCAAAACTGCACCAGTTATAACCTTGACCGATGCGAACGTGCCCATTGACGTGACGATATTGCTGCCGTCACCTAGGGTTTGCACAATTGCGCCGCCGATCGCGTTCGACTGTACAGTTGGCAATAGAAGGCCGCAGGCAATTATGGTGGCGATCGCGAATATCCACGCATACCATTTTTGGCCCATTGCACGCTCGATATAGAACGCCGGCCCGCCTCGATACTCGCCAGTTTCAACATCAGTCTCCTTGTAAATTTGACCTAGAGTGGCTTCTATATAAGCCGTTGCCGCGCCTAGAATAGCGACGAGCCACATCCAGAAAATAGCGCCTGGCCCACCAATGCCGATAGCGGTTGCAACGCCAGCGATGTTACCGGTTCCAACTCTGCCCGACAGTGAGACCGCTAATGCTTGAAAAGATGAGATGCCCTGTTCTGAGCTCTTGTTCGACTTCAATAAGCGAATCATCTCTGAAAACATTCGCACTTGGACGAAGCGAGTTTGTATTGTGTAAAACAAGCCCGCAAGCAAACATAGAATCACTAATACGGGAAAGATCGAGAGGCCCCAATCGCCCCATACAATATTATTAATCGACTTAACGAAGTTCTCAAAAGTTTCCATAGATACCGAAAGCGCTTTTATTTAATTATTATTCTGAAATAACTCAGGCGCGCTTTGATGGATCATCAAGCATGCCGAGCCTGCTGTTAGTCTCGACTATAGCCGAAAATGGTTGAAATTCCGAACACAGTAATCATGAAACTCAGGGCTCGTAACCGATAGGCAAAAAAATAGCCGCAGACAAGGCTGCGGCTATTCTGATACTGCTTAGTGACTAACGATTAGAAATCGTATTTAGCACGTAAGTAGTATTGACCACCAGAGAAGCCGAATGGCGCCGTAGCAGGGTAGCGTGAGCCAACAATGCCTTGGAATTCATTTTCGTCTGGGAAGGCGTCGAATAGGTTAGCAACACCAGCAACCAATTCAATTTGGTCGCTGAAGTTATAACCGTATTCAACATCAACAGTGATCTCACTGCTGGCTTCGATTGGTAGCGTGCCGTCGTCAAGATGCGCTTCAAAGTAGTCACTGTGATAGTTCACACGTGCAAGAGCACGCCAGTTATCACCGTTATGACGCATGCTCAAGTTGCCTTTCCAATTAGGAAGATTTTCTTCAAGCTGACGTAAGCGAGTTGAGCTTAAATTACCTCGACGAGTGACTTCTGTGTCGGTGTAGTTAAGTGCCAATGACAAAGTAGTTGAACCACTTCCCAAATCTAATGGAGTGCTCGCAACAATATCGATACCTTGAGTTTTAGTGTCGAAATCATTAGCGAAGAAACCAAACGACACCAAATCTTCTGAGCCTGCAAAATCAGCTGAATTTAATACGCCAGCCGCGTTTAGAGAGTTCAAGATTTGGCTTGTTTGTGCGCCATCTGAGATTGATACTCCTGAGCGTGCTGCAACGCCTGTCAACAAGCCTCGAAAGTCTTGTTGATCAGTAATCGCGATACGGTCATCAACTTCGATATTGAAGTAGTCAACAGTTAGACTAACTGAGCCAAGCTCAAAGCCTGCACCAATAGAAAAGTTGGTTGCATCTTCTGGGCCCAATGTAAAGCGACCACCTAATTCGTTATTAACGAATTGGCCAGCTGCGGAACTCAATGGCAATGTGCCTTGGTCAACCAGAACGCCGCCAACGGCTTGGGTCGTAACGTTGGTAACGTTCGCTTGCCCAGTTGTAGGTGCGTGGAAACCGGTTGAGTATGTGGCGCGGAAGACCGTTGTATCGGTCGCACGGAATAGACCGCCAAGCTTGAAATTAGTGGTGTCGCCGAAAGTATTGAAATCTTCGTATCGAACCGCGGCTTGCAAAGTTAGCGCATCTGTAACGTCAGCTTCTAAGTCAATATACACCGCGATATTGTCTTGAGTGTCGTTGGTGCTGCGTGTGAAACCACCAAAACCGTTTGAGCTAGACGAGAAGCCTTGACCGGTTGGGAACGCAGCTGATGCTGCTGCCAACGGACCAATTTGAAAAGACGCAGGGTCTCCAGCTTGGATGTCGAACTCTTCTTCGCGATACTCGAAACCACCAGCAATGTTCAAGTCTGAAGCAAAGCCTTCAACAGGAAGTGCGTAGTTCAGGTTGATATTGAAGTTAGTATCTGTTTGAGTGTAAACACCAGGATTAAACGAAGTTGGTGTATTCGGACCTAAGCTTGCGTTAATTGTATTGCGAATGAAAAACGCGGCTTCATTTTGGCCGTATCCATAGCTCACGTCATAAGCCAAACCATTAGCCAGTTCACCGCGTACACCGAGTACTAAGCTTGTGTCCTCAACATCACCACCAAAACGAGGAGTGAAGCCGCCTGGGAATAACTCTACAAATGAGAAACAGTTATCGTCAGCTGTGACCTGTGCCAAAATGCCAGGATCAGGAAGCAAGCCGCCTCCAGCCGTTAATGGAATACCTGCTGGGCAATCGCCTGCTGTATCACCCGATAAGTCACCAACAAGAACTGAGGCTACGCCGCCGTCCATTGCTGCGCCAGTTGCCGCATTAACTTCTGGGCCAGCGAATACACCACCACGATTGGTCGGGTTACGGAAGAAGAAACCGCCTTCAACATTACGTTCAGCATAGTTACCAAAGGCATAGCCTTCTACGTTTTCAGTGATTTGAAACGCTGAGTTTACGAATACTTTGATGTCGTCGTTTACTTCAGGCGCTCCCCAATACTGTACGAACTCGTCAGTTATGGTGTTCACATTTTGACTGGCTACCGCCGTGTTACCTGCGGCGATCAAGGCTGCTGCGTCATCACGTTGTACAGAGCGGAAGGTTCCATCGCTCTCTGCAAACTCGGCTGACACATTTAAGAAACCGTCTTCACCAAGTGCAAAACCTTTGTTCAAGCCGATGCGCATGTTGTCGCCATCGCCTTCATACGTAGAGCCCCATTTTACTTCTATAGAGCCGCCTTCAGCATCGTCGCGGAGTGTGAAGTTCATTACACCGGCAATTGCGTCAGCACCGTATTGAGATGATGCACCATCGCGTAATACTTCAACTTGCTTTAAACCGATGGTTGGGAATACACCAATGTCGGGGCCATGAGCACCGTCAGATATACCACCGCCTAAGAATGAAATAACCGCAGCACGATGGCGGCGCTTTCCATTTAATAATACTAGTGTGTTATCAGGAGACAGACCACGTAAGTTTGCAGGACGAACAATCGTCGCAGCATCGGAAATCGGTTGAGTATTTACTTGATACGAGGGTACAACGGTACGAATCAAATCTGAGATATCGGTACCGGCTTGGTCTTTAATATCGTTAGCGCTAATTACATCGACTGGTGCAATGGTATCAGCGGCAGAACGAGCCTCGCGGCGCGTACCAATGGTAACGATTTCTTCAATTGGCGCGGCTGATGGTTCTGATTGGGCATAGGATGCCGTCGAAACGCCACCAGCGGCTGCTAATGAAACAGCAACTGCGATTAATTTGGGTTGGAACTTATTCATATAACTGCAACTCTCCCGAAAGCCTCTTCGGCTTACATGTTTTGCTAATGGATGTTTATTTGCTTGTTCGTTGTTTTTTAGCAACACTCCGCTGTGTGACATACAACATGCTGCATGTTACGCCGTTTTAATTGTGTCAACAAGCGATAAATTCCGCACATTCGACTGATAATTAAGGAGAAATGTTAGATTTTTGCTATTTGATGTCGCTTAAAGGTAAAACACAAAAATTTATTGGGCGACTCATGCGAGCTTGGTTATGATAGTCAAGAGCATGGTGGTCCATTGCTTTGTAACCAAAACCAAGAATAAAAATCAAAAGGGCAATCTATGCATCAACCTTCAAATTCGACGCCGACAGCAACAGGTGATGAGCAACAAACCATGAGTCTAGGCTTGGCTCTTCTGCCGATTATCGTGTTGATCGCAGCTCTTGGTTTTAATGTCCTGTTCGTTTACGGTGATGACGCTCTTACTGGCTCAAGCCAAATGATCATTATTTTGGTGGCCGGCTTTGCTGCGGCCATCGGCTTGCTTCGTGGCGTCACTTGGAAGGAGCAACAAGCCAGCGTGGTCGCGACCATTGGCAACGCAATGCCATCAATTTTAATTTTATTACTGGTTGGCGCCTTGGCCAGTGTTTGGTTACTTAGTGGCACTGTTCCGGTGCTGGTGTATTACGGTGTAAAGCTTCTTAACCCGACGGTTTTTTTGCTTGCATGCTGCATTGCTTGTGCGATCACCTCGGTAGTCAGTGGCAGTTCTTGGTCGACAGCGGCGACAATTGGTGTTGCGATGGTTGGTATCGGGCGCGCACTGGGCATTCCTGATGGGCTCATTGGCGGCGCGATTATTTCGGGCTCATACTTTGGAGACAAGGTTTCGCCATTGTCTGACACCACTAATCTGGCGGCAGCCGTAACTGAAACTCCACTATTCGATCATATAAGGTACTTGTTACTCACCACTGGCCCGTCGATCATTATAAGCTTGATTCTATTCACAGGCATTGGCTTGTGGCTTGATACATCATCGACCGCTGTTGATGCAGACATAGTGTTACAAGCAATCGACGAGCGTTTTAATGTGACACTTTGGTTGTTGTTACCCCCGGCTATTACGCTGGCGCTAATCGTTAAAAAAGTTGATGCGATTCCAGCCTTATTTGCTGGAATTCTCGTTGGCGTTATATGCGCTTTGGTGTTTCAGCAAGACTTACTAACTGAAATAATGAGTAATGACTCGTTCCCGATGTATCGGTTGGTGATGGGTACATTATTTGGCGGCGTTGACATTGTGACCTCTAATACTCAGCTCAACGATCTGTTTAGCTCGAAAGGAATGTATGGAATGATGGGAACTGTTTGGTTGATTTTGGCGGCTATGACTTTTGGAGGAGTAATGGAGGCCACGGGTATGATTGCGCGAATCATGATCTGGATAAAATCGCTAGCGACTGGATTTTTAAGTTTAGTGGCCTGTACCACAGGTACCTGCATACTTACTAACGTTAGTACCTCTGATCAATATATCTCGGTGGCACTGACTGGGCGTATGTACGCCGGCCTCTATAAAGATATGGGCTATTCTTCAGAAAACTTAAGCCGCACCTTAGAAGACACCGGAACAGTTACCTCGGTCTTAGTGCCTTGGAATACATGTGGTGTTTACCATGCTGGGATTTTGGGGATTGGTACATTAACCTACCTGCCGTTTGCATTTTTCAACCTGCTCAGCCCTTTTATGACTCTGTTGTTTGCGGCATTCATGATCAAGATCAAGCGCACTGATTCGCAGGCAGAAGCGGTTTCTTCCGCATAGGTTTCAGATGCTCAAGAACTGGCTGATGCTATCAGTGGGCTTGTAGAGTTCGAAATCTACGGATGCTAAGTCGCTTTCACTGGGGTAGCTATAGTAGTGTGAATCGCCAACCTGCGGGTGGCTATTCAAGGTGCCGCCTTCTGCTAACAGATTTATCGCGCTAAGAACGTTAGCGCAGCCTGAGTGATAAATATTCAGCACGTTCCAAAGGTAAGAGCGCGCATAGTCGGTGCGATTAGTTGATTGCGCAATGATTGAGCCGGTGTCTATTTTCGAATCCTCGATAAAGTGTAGGCATGTACCGAGTTCCGGCTCTCTATTTTGCATTGCTCTGAAACTCGCCATAACCCCTTGATAGGCTGGTAATTGGCCAGAATGAAGGTTGATCACACCGTGTTGAGGCAGTGCTATGACATTGTCACGCAATATCGTCATATGGCGAATGCTAACGATCAAATCTGGTTTGCCTAACGCCAGTTTCGAAAAATCACCCGTGTTTATTTTATTGGCTTTTTGGCAACACGAGTTATCGAAGCTGATGGGCAACCCGGCCTTGTCGATTAAATAACGATCAAATGATGCAAGTTCTGCAAGCCTCGATATTTCCTCCGCATCATTATCAACTTTGGAATTTTTATCAGTGTAGAAAACCGATAGTTGGTGCGCGCTCAGCGCAGGCAAAAGATAGTTTAGCGCCAATAGGGCTGGGGCGTCATAGTTAACTAGAAGGCTAATTTTCATTATTTAGTACTATCACTCTGCTAAAGCTTCAGTCAGCAGTAGGTCTAAGTTGGGCTGTTAACCCTTTAATGAAGTTGCGCAATACTTGCCCCCCACATGCTCGATAGTGTTTGTGCCCAGGGTTGCGAAATAAGGCGCCAAGCTCGCTTTTTGATAATACCGTGCCGCCTTGCTCGAGCGTGGCTAACATTTCTTGTTCGCGAAAAGACATCGCAATACGTAATTTTTTCAATATGTCGTTTTTACTCATACGAAAGTCGACTGGTTTCGTCGCGGGTGCTGGCGCAGGGTCTTTCAAACCACGCTTTGAGACTATAAGCCCGTCTAAAAACGCTGCTAGTTCGGCATCGCTACAAGCCACGAAGTCGTCGTCGTCATCTTTTGCTAATCGCTGTAAAAAACTTGCTTGTGTCATTTCAAGCTGTGAACTGGGGTCAAGCTGAAAGAGCGCGACGGCATCTTTATTTGAAAAGTCAAAGGCGTAGCGAATGCGGCGGAGTATGTCGTTATTATTCATAGTAGCTCAGTGCGCGTATGCGCGTTTTTTTGGCAATATTGCCTTGTTCTTTCTAAGTCTCAGTTATCCAGCTTTGCTAAAGCGGCACAGAGCGATTTCGCCAAACAGGTTTGGCATGGTTTTAAGGCCAAGTGTTTGTTTTCCATCTGTACGAACGGCGATTGAAGATTCAATCTTAAAGCCTAGTTGTTCGCACAAAATATGAAAGTCATTGAGAGTGCACAAGTGAATATTGGGTGTGTTATACCACTTGTAAGGCAGCTCATCACTGACCGGCATGTGCCCGCCAACAGCGATTTGCCAGCGGTTGCGCCAATGCGCAAAATTAGGGAAGGTGACAATGCCTTGTCGTCCAACCCTCATCATCTCTTCGAGCAGTTTTCTAGGACGCCGCATCGACTGCAGTGTGAGAGATAAAATCACGGTATCGAATGAGTCCGAATCGAAATGTCCCAATCCCTGATCCAAATTAAACTGAATAACATTGATACCGTTATCGATGCATTGGTCCATCATTGAAGGATTCAGCTCGACTCCATAGCCACTTACCTGTTTGGTTTGTTGTAAGTGTTTGAGTAATGATCCGTTACCACAACCTAAATCGATAACTCGACTTTTTGGTTCTACCCAGTCAGTAATAATTTGATGATCATATCGCGATAAGCTCGATTGATTGAGTAACTTAGACATCGTGATCAACCTTTGCTTCATCGGTCTCGCGCGCAATGCGATTCAAATACGAGCGCATTACTCGAGTGTAGTCATCAATTTCTAATAAGAAAGAATCGTGGCCTTGAGGACATTCAACCTCGGCATAACTGACATTGAGCTTATTGCTCTGTAAAGCGCGCACTATTTCACGCGACCGCTCAGGTGAAAAGCGCCAATCGCTACTAAAAGATATCACCAAAAAATCGGCGATTGCAGGCGCCAAAGCTTGGGTTAAGTCGTCGTTGGTTTCGGCTGCGGGATCAAAGTAGTCGAGCGCTTTGGTCATAAGCAGATATGTATTGGCGTCGAACTTATTAATAAATTGATCGCCTTGGTAACGTAGGTAACTTTCGACTTCAAACTCTGGCGTAAACTCGTAGTCGAATTTCGATTTTTTCCGCAGACTACGGCCAAATTTTTGGCCCATCATATCTTCGGATAAATAGGTGATGTGGCCAATCATGCGTGCTACACGCATGCCGCGGGCAGGTGAAGTTTGATGTTGATAAAAATTGCCATTATGAAACTCTGCATCGGTGCGTATCGCTTGTCTCGCGACATCGTTAAAGCCGATATTTTGAGCATTTAGCTTTGACGCACTGGCGATTACTAAGCAATGACGCAGCCGTTCCGGATAGGTGATACTCCATTGCATGGCTTGCATTCCACCTAGGCTGCCGCCGATCACGGCAGCCCATTGCTTAATGCCTAAGTGGTCACTGAGTTTAGCTTGCGTATAAACCCAGTCTTTTACCGTAACGATTGGGAAATCCGTGCCGTAAGGCTCGCCTGTTTCAGGGTTCGTCGAGCTTGGCCCAGTGCTGCCATTGCAGCCGCCGATATTATTACTGCAAACGACAAAGAATTTGTTGGTGTCAATCGGCTTGCCCGGACCAATAAGTAAATGCCACCAACCATTGGTTTTACCCGAGTCATCATAGCGTCCAGCGACATGATGATTGCCGCTTAAGGCGTGACAAATCAGAAGCGCATTGCTTGCGTCGTTATTGAGAGAGCCATATGTTTCATAGGTAAGGCTATAGCCATTGAGCGTGCCTTTACTCTCAAGTTCTAAGAGTTCATTAAAGTGAACTTGCCGTGGCTCAACTAATGGGTTGCTGTCTATGTCTATCGCACTGGTGGTCATTTCTGGCCCATTAGACATTCAGGCCATAAATCGGCCCAACTAGGAGTATTCGTAGAACGCCGAGAAATAGAAAAACCAACATGGGTGAAAAGTCGATCCCACCCATAGGCGGCAGTAGTCGACGAGCTGGAGCCATGATGGGTTCGCTAATTGAATGGGCGATACCGAGTATAGGATGATAACTACCAGGATTTACCCAGCTGGCGATGATGCCTATAATTATCGCGCCCATGAATATATAGATGCTAGAGTCGATCACAATGGCGACGGCGAGTGTCAGTACCTTTAAGATAGAGGCGTTTCCAAAACCGCCGCCGAAGATCAGTTGCAGTACTATTAATTTGATGATCGCTACCGCAATTGCAACAATGACCGTGGCCGAATCTACTTTGCCAATAGCAGGAATAATTCGGCGTATTGGAACTACCAAAGGGTTGGTTGCGGTAATAATAAATTGGCCGAATTGGTTACGAAAGTCAGCGCGTGCCCATTGCATCCAAAAGCGGATTAAAACAATATAAAGCGCTAAGTTGAATAGTGTCTCAACGATAAAAGAGGCGGCGTTTTGTAGATAGGGCATGTTTATCCAAGCTCCTTGGCAAGTTCATGTGAACGTGTGCGGGCGGCCTCAAAAGCTTCGTTAACGAGCGCTTTTAAACCGTTAGTATTAAACGACTCCAAGGCTTTCTCGGTGGTGCCTCTGGGAGATGTCACATTGTCAATTAGTGTTTGTAATTCGAGATCACTGCTGGATACCAATTGAGCTGCACCGGCTGCGGTTTGCACCGCGAGTGCTTTCGCCGTTTCAGGTTTGAGCCCAGCAGCTTCTGCTGATTCGATTAATCCTTGTAAAAACAGCATAAAATAGGCGGGGCCACTTCCAGATAGGGCTGTAACGCTATCGATATCTTGTTCAGACTCAACCCAAGCACTAATGCCAACCGCATCAAAGAGCGATTCAGCTGCATTT
The DNA here is from genome assembly GCA_947499305.1 of uncultured Arenicella sp. Classification (GTDB taxonomy): domain Bacteria; phylum Pseudomonadota; class Gammaproteobacteria; order Arenicellales; family Arenicellaceae; genus Arenicella. The sequence continues at coordinate 102,574 of CANMNN010000009.1, forward strand.
TTTTGATCGTTGTTCACGCGTTGATTAGCGTATAAGCCGCAGGCACCCATGCCGATTAGTGCTGGAGTGTTAGGCATTACTCTAATAATGGCTAACTCGACGCCGAGCCACTTTTCAATTGACCTAGCGCTAATGCCGGCAACAACTGAAACGAGCAAAGGTTTTTTTGCCGCAATGCTGATCGCTAGTGGTTCTAAAACCTGTTGTAAGACTTGTGGTTTAACTGCGATAACAACGATGTCGACATTTTCGATCAACTCGATGTTGTTTCGCGCAGCATTGATACCAAACTGCACAACTAGGGCATTTGCCTTTTCTGTACTAGGCTCGAAAACCCAAATATTTTCTGCTGCGGTTTGAGGCTCGGCAACTAGCCCGCCGATTAAGCTGCTAGCCATATTGCCGCCGCCAATAAAACCAATTTTATATGTCACGTCTGTCTGCGCCTCAGTTAACAAATGAGCTAAACAAGAATAGGATTATTTAGTTGATTAAATTGTACCGTTTAAGTCCTGTTTTCGCTAAGTAAATAAAGGCATATTCGCTAATTTTCATTGGTTGGCGCCGCCTTCATTTTTGAGACTGTGTTCCGTGTCAGCTACGCGCACCAAATAAGTCCGTGCCTATGCGAACCATTGTGCTGCCTTCTGCGATAGCGGCCTCGAGGTCGCCGGACATACCCATTGATAGGTGGTCTAAGTGAATACCTTGGGCTTGGTTGATCTGTTCCAACAGTTTAGCGGCACTAGCAAAGACTTTACGCTGTTCATCTTCGTTTTCACGAGCTTGCGGAATCATCATAAAACCTCTGAGTGCTACGTTCTCTAGTTCTGATATTCGTCTGCAAAGCTCAGGAGCATCGCCTAAGGCAATGCCACCCTTTGTTCTTTCGTTGTCTGGGTTTAACTGGACAAGTAAATTGATTGGCGGTTTATATTCATGCTCATCATCTAGGTTTGCATTGAATTCAGCGACATGCTGAGAGAGCCTTTTGGCGATCTTGAGTCTATCTACGCCGTGCACCCAATTAAAGTGTTTGGCGATGGCTTTTGTTTTATTTGATTGGATTTGGCCTATAAAATGCCAGTCAACCTCTAAGCTCGGGCTCTGACATTGTTTGTCAATAGCCTCTTGTAGATAGTTTTCGCCAAGGTCAGTTAGGCCTTGCTCTACAAAGCGAGTTATCAGTTCAATGCTTTGCTTTTTACTCGCGCCTATCAGTTTCACCGCATCACACGCACGACCGCTACGTTCACTGGCGTGTTTGATTCGGCGCATAACTGCTGTCAATTTTTGACTGGCGTAATCGCTATTACTCATTGTTTAATTTGTGGTTATACTTGAACGAAGACTTTGCGGTGTTCGATATTTAATATTGCTCGAAAACGCTTAGGCCCAACAAACGTTCATTATACTAATAAATACACAGCACCGGAGTAGGTATGGATATAGCCGAGTTACTCGCTTTTAGCCAAAAAAATAAAGCATCAGATTTACATGTTTCAGCTGGTATGCCGCCGCTGATTCGAGTTGACGGCGACATGAAGCGAATTAATTTACCGACGCTTGATGACGAAACCGTACTCAAAATGATCTTCGATATTATGAACGATCAGCAGCGCAAATCCTACGAAGAAGATATGGAGGTGGATTTTTCATTTGAAATTCCAAATGTGGCTCGCTTTCGTGTAAACGCTTTTAATCAAGATCGCGGGCCTGCTGCGGTGTTTCGAACAATTCCGTCAGTTGTGTTGAGCTTGGATGACTTAAATGCTCCTCAAATCTTTCGCGAAATAGTTATGAAGCCGCGTGGTTTAGTTTTGGTGACAGGGCCGACTGGTTCAGGTAAATCGACCACTTTGGCTGCTATGGTTGACTACGTAAACGACAAGCAACGATCGCATATTCTAACGGTCGAAGACCCAATCGAATTTGTGCATCAAAGTAAAAAATGCTTAATTAATCAGCGAGAGCTGCATAAGAATACGCACAGTTTTGACAACGCATTGAAATCGGCATTGCGTGAAGACCCTGATGTCATTTTGGTTGGTGAGCTTCGAGATTTAGAAACAATTCGTTTGGCCATGACCGCCGCAGAGACAGGCCATTTAGTATTAGCAACTCTGCATACAAGTTCGGCGCCAAAAACCATCGACCGTATTGTTGACGTATTTCCAGCCGAAGAAAAATCAATGGTTCGCTCCATGCTCTCGGAGTCGATTCAGGCTGTTATTGCCCAGACCCTTATTAAAAAAATTGGCGGCGGGCGAGTTGCTGCACACGAAATTATGGTGGGTACACCGGCTATCAGAAACTTGATCCGTGAAGATAAAATTGCACAGATGTACTCGATGATTCAAACTGGTCAGTCTGAAGGTATGCAAACACTTGATCAATGTTTAGAAGGCTTGGTACGAGATCGATTAATTACGCCTGGCGATGCTCGGTCGCGCGCGGTTGATAAGAGTAAATTCTTGTAATCACCAGTGTTGATATTGACCGAATTTAAACTAGCTCACCCCTACTTTTAGGAGCACACTCATGTACAAAATGGCCGACTTGCTGCGCGCAATGATGGTAAAAAATGCCTCGGATATGTTCATTACTGCGAACGCAACACCGAGCTTTAAAGTTGACGGCAAGATCTTCCCGATTGCTGGTAACCCATTGGATCGCAAAGACTCTCAGGAGCTATGCTATAGCATCATGAACGAGGAACAGCGCCGTATTTTTGAGAGTGAAAAAGAGTGTAATTTCGCGATTCACCCAAAACAAATCGGCCGCTTTAGGGTCAATGTGTTTATTCAGCAAGACAGTGTCGGCATGGTGTTAAGGGCTATTAAGACCAGCATACCGACCACCGATGAGCTGAAAATTCCTGACGTCTTGAAGAAGATGATCATGAAGAAGCGTGGATTGATGATTTTTGTTGGCGGCACAGGTACCGGCAAAAGTACATCGATGGCGGCATTGGTTGACTATCGAAACCGCAATGCTCAAGACCACATTATTACTGTTGAGGATCCGATCGAATATTTGCATACGCATAAAAAGTCGATTGTGACTCAACGTGAAGTTGGCGTAGACACAAACTCTTTTGATATCGCGCTGATTAACGCCATGCGTCAAGCGCCTGACGTTATTCAAATTGGAGAGATCCGAACTCGTGAAACGATGGATGCAGCGATTGTGTTTTCCGAGACAGGGCACTTGTGTATTGCTACTTTGCATGCGAACAACGCCTATCAGGCGCTGGATCGAATTTTTAACTTCTTCCCGGCTGATCGACGCGATCAATTATCAATGGATTTGTCGATGAACCTTTATGGCTTGGTATCTCAGCGTTTGCTGCCGATCAAAGATCGTGAAGGGCGTGTGCCAGCGGTAGAGATTATGATTAATAGCCCGATGATCGCAGACATGATCAAGGATCATCGTATCGATGAAATTCGTGAGGCGATGGAGAAGTCGGTCGAGTGGGGTATGCAAACCTTTGATCAGGCTCTATTTGATTTGCATGAGCGCGACCTTATTACCTACGAAGACGCGATCAAAAATGCTGAGTCTGAAAATGACTTACGCTTAGCGATTAAATTACGTGGTAAAGATGCAGCCAACACCGAGTTCGGTGAGACGCTCGCTGATGTGGGTTTTGAAGACGACGACTATTAGAGGGAGTATTTCTACTTGAGTCCTAGCCTTATAGGCTGCTTAATGCCGGCGACTAGATTAAAAGCTCGTTATCTGGGGTGCGTTTTAGATAACGAACTTAAGCCTTACCCAATAGCATTGCCAACAGAGCCATCCTAACTGGCACGCCATAGCTCGCTTGTTTGAAATAAACCGCGTTTTCTAGATCATCAACCTCTGTGCAAATCTCATCAATACGTGGCAAGGGGTCTAAAACCAAGCAACCAGAGTTTTCTACGTCTGGCTTGGTTAGGCGATACTTGCGCCTATTCTCTTCAAAGATCTCGCGATTTTCAAAGCGCTCTTCTTGCAAGCGATTGACGTAGGCTACGTCGTAACCGTCGTGCAGTTGCACTTTATCTGCGATAAGGCACTCGGTGCCACTTGCTCGAAGTTCAGCGAGCAAATTTTCATTGGGTTCAAGCTCCTTTGGCCCCATGAAGGTAAAGCGGTTGCCTTCATATTGAGACAGCAAACGAGACAATGAATGAATGCTTCTAGACTGCAGCGAATCAAAACCGAAGACGATATTGAGTGAACTCAAACGACCTTTTTCTTTGTGGATTGTATAGGCGTCAATTAGGGCTTGGGTGGGGTGCTCGTTGCCGCCGTCGCCGGCGTTGATAAAGGGCACTTTACTGATACCCGCAGCAATATCGGCGCTACCCTGTTGCGCGTGGCGCATCACAATTATATCTGAGTAGGCTTCAACCATGCGAATCAAGTCTTCTAAACTCTCGCCCTTCTCAAATGACGTATTGCTGGCATTTTGTGCAAACACCATGCCAGCCTTCAAGCGTTGAGCTGCGCTTTGAAAACTCATCATGGTTCTTGAACTTGGTTCAAAAAACAAAAGCGCTACCACCTTATCGTCGAGCAAATCAATTCTGCCTTTGCTCTCTATGCTGGCAGCCATTTGGTCGATCACCACAAACAGTTGATCGATGATTTCAGGCGTGAGTTGTTTTGACGACGTTAGCGATTTGAAGGGCAGCATAGATATGGTCTCATCGGCGAATTGCGCGCAAGAATAGCATAGCTCGCTAAATCCGCTCTATCGAAATTGTGGTCATGCATATATTCAATTGCGTCAGGCCACTAGGCTATTCAATTGAATTAAAATAGGTTTCAAGAATCAATGCGGCGGCAACTTGATCACGCAGCTCTGTTTTTCGTTGTTCACTCAAGCCTCGCTCCGCAAGGCTCTCATTGGCGGCTGATGATGTAAGTCGCTCATCAACATCGATTATGGGTAGCTTATGCCAGCGGTGAACATGACTTTTAAATCGATTGATAGCCTTATTTAGGTGCGGGTCACTACTTTGCGGGTCGCCAACGACAATTGCGTCCGGCTGCCACTCTTCAATTAATGCGTCTACGCTAGCCCAATCATGGCGGCCATTATTAACAACGATCATGCCAGCTGGTGACGCAGACTTAGTATATAAGCTCCCACTGGCGGCGCCTGTTCGCTTCAACCCTATATCAAAAGCCAGAAAAGTTTCAGCTGCCTCGATTCGACTTTTTAAGCCCTTTTTAGCCATCTTCGGGTGTAGCTAACCTCGTTGAGGTTGGGCAGACGTGCTAGTAATGCGATTACTTTTCAAGAAATGAATAGAGCGCGTAATTACCAAAATGTCTGTTTCCTGAAAAAACTTCTCATCAGGAAATGCTTCAAAAGGAGATGCATCTCGAATGATACGCAATGCTGAGTCATTTAGAATCTTGTGTTTCGACGGCTTGATGATATCAATGTCGTTAATCGTTCCATTGCGGTTGATCTCAATTGACACAATCAGCGTGCCGTCGAGTTTATTTGCCTTAACTTTAACGGGGTAATTGGCATTGCCCACTTCTACTAAGCGCTTACGCCACTTATCAAGATACTCGGCTGCTCCATGTTCTTTAGTGGTCGGAGACAAAAATTCTTTTTTAGGGCGTTTACCATAGTCAATCTCATCCTGGCTTATTTTCGCTAATAAGCGCTCACGCTCGAGTTTGCGCGCATCAATGTTAAATTTATCAGGGCCTTTGGTTGCCTTTTGATTCTTTAGCTTAGTTTCATCGGGCGATAGGCGTTGTAAGCTTATTTCGCCAGTGGTCGCGGTGATGAACTGATCCGGCGTGATGGTCGATTGTGATTGTTGATCAGCAACCTTTTGAACCGATTGAATATTTGATGGATTCGTCGGTTTCCAGTCTTGGCGTGACTCTGACTCACGATCAAACTCTCCGCCACCTGAGTTGTTGGAGCTCGAAACAATTTCAGCGTCTTTTGCGCTTTCATTATTCGACGAATTCAGGAGAACCACGTCCAGCGTATTGTCTGTGCTTGTGCGCGAGGCTATTTCTGGCACCGTGAAGGTCACTAGTAAGATCAGACACAGATGCACGACCGCCGAAAAAAAAGCGGTAACACTGAGTAAGTCTCGTTGTGAGTCGGTGCTAAGGGAGGCTGCCATTACTGCGTTATGGGGTGAACTGAAATTAGTGTGTAGACGCTAATTTTGCCTCAATTGCACGCATAAGGTCGAGCGCAATATTGGTATCGTAAGCTTCGTTAATTTCTTTAATGCAAGTTGGGCTGGTAACATTGATCTCAGTTAGTTTATCGCCAATGACGTCTAGCCCAGCAAACATGATGTTGCGTTTTACTAGCTCAGGCCCAACGATTGAGGCGATATGCCGATCGCTGTCACTAATAGGTTGCGCAACCCCACGACCACCAGCGGCCAGATTGCCTCTCGTTTCGCCTTTAGCCGCTAGCCGCGCTAATACGAAGGGCACGGGTTCGCCGTTGACCATTAATATTCGTTTATCACCATCGACAATTTCAGGCATGTAACGCTGGGCCATGGCGTACGTGCTTTCATGGTGTGTAAGCGTTTCAATAATTACCCCGACATTAGGAGATCCTGCTTGAACTCGAAAGATCGAAGCCCCGCCCATGCCATCAAGTGGTTTAACGATAATATCCTCATGTTTGGCTAAAAATGCACGAAAATCGGCGCTTTTACGGGTAATGATAGTGTCTGGACAAACATCTGGGAACCAAGCGCAATAGGCTTTCTCATTGCAGTCGCGCAGGGCTTTCGGCGAATTCACAACTAAAGCCCCTTGTTGCTCCGCGAGCTCTAGAATGTAGGTTGAGTAGACGAACTCCATGTCGAATGGCGGGTCTTTTCTCATTAGAATAGCATCGAGGTCGCCCAATTTAACTCGGCGATTGTCGCCCAACTCAAACCATTCTTCGGCATTTTGCATCACCTTGAGCGAGCGCATGTCCCCGAACGCTACACCGTTATCGATCGAAAGGTCATTCATTTCGAGGTACTCGACATCCCAGCCAAGTTGCTGCGCCTGCCATATCATTTCAAAGGTGCTGTCTTTTTTGATGTTAATGGAGCTGATTGGGTCCATTACTACGCCGATTTTCATACTTAACTGGCCTCGAGTGTTTAGTGGCGGGCATGCCAAATTTTCTACCTTTAATACTACCGCGAAAGAGTATGAAAGTAACTCACCAAAAAAGGCTTAGCGTGCTAGCCTTGTCTAATAAGACATGACGTTTAGTTAAGGTTTGCCGCCTTGAACGTGTTTGACCTCGAGTGACACTAAGAATTATGAAAAGTTTAGAAGGCTCGCGCATACGATTGCGCCAGTGGCGCGATTCAGATCGCGCCCCTTTTGCAAAAATGAACGCTGACCCTGAGGTAATGCGTTACTTCCCTCATTGCTTGAAAGAAGACCAGAGCAATGCGCTGGTCGAACGCTTTACTCGAGATATCGATAGATCCGGCTGGGGCTTCTGGGCCGCTGAGCGGCTCGATAATTCGAGTTTTATCGGATTTATTGGCATTAATTATACCGCTCAAGGCTTACCGTTTGCACCTTGTGTGGATATCGGCTGGCGCTTATCGACATCGAACTGGGGGCAGGGGTTTGCAACCGAAGGCGCTCAATTAGCTTTGCGATATGCGTTTGTGCAAGCAAAAATTGCTGAGGTCGTGTCGATGACGCCGCTTAGCAATGTTGCTTCTCAGAGAGTGATGCAGAAGTTGGGTTTGAAACAGCAAGCTGACACCTTTCTTCACCCAAAACTCGAAGTCAACAGCCCCTTAGCGGAGCACGTACTGTATCGAATGCATCGAGATGACTGGCTTAGTCTAAGTGTTTAAGAATTTAGCGCCTATTGAGATGAATAATTCGATCAAAAATAGCCTGTTCTGTTGTCTGATCGCAGTATTGTTGTCAACGGTTCCCGCACACGCGAAAACGCAAGGCCAAGATCAGCAAAACATGAGCACTCGAACCCTGAGTGCCTTGGTTGAGGAATATCGTGGCAAGCCGTATAAAGATTTTGATCGTTTTGCGTTAGATGTTTACATCACCGGCAAGCGTTTTTTGACCAAGCATCAACGCGATGCGATTGGAGAGTATGCTGCGAATCAGCGTTTGACAGTCCATCAGAGATTCGTCGTTCATCGCTTGCTTGGGGTCTATACCCGTCTCAAATATGGTGGAGAAGCGCGACGTATGTTGGCAAAATTGGTATCGATACCGAGCTATCGCCAAAAGGGTGTAGAGCAACATAAAAATGATGATTTTATCTCAATGGAAAAAACCATTGCTTCGTACGCTAAACAATTCGGGTTGAAGTATAAAAATGTCGGTGGACGTGTTTATGAAGTGACGCTGCCATCGTCGAAAAGGGGCGCATTAATTGGCTTGCATGCCCATGCCGATGTATTACCGCCGAATCGCGATTTATGGCTATTGGGAGATGGCACCAAGCTAGATCCTTTTAAAATGACTCAAGTGGCTGATCGGCTTTATGGGCGTGGAACACAACATAGAAAAAGCGATATTGTTGCTCTTATGATGGCGATGCGAACCATCAAAGAAGAGAAAATCAAGTTGTTCAATAAGATCCGCTTGTTAATCGATACAACTCAAGAGAGTACTGCAGACACTATGGAGTATTACCTCAAGAGGAACCCAGTACCCAGCTATAACATCTCCTTAGGGAGTCTTTCTCCTGGAGGGATGGCAATTTGTGAATTAGGGAATAGCGACCAGCGAAGCCCTTGGTTGAGAAGTCTGCTTGAAATCGCTTCGGAGAACTTAGATTTAGCCGAGGTATCTTGCTCGACGAGTGGCGACGTTTTAGGGCACCCTCTACCGAATGAAGTTCAATTTGCCTTATCGCAAGCCGGTCAAAAACAAGCTGACCAAAATCGCAATCAGTTCACCTCTATCGATCAGTTTTTAATTTCTCTACAAATTGCTACCGAATTGATCATGCGCACTGGTTTGATACGAAATCAGGAGTAGCGCGACCTCTATTTTATCTTCTGAGTAGATAATCACTGCTCGGCAGTCGATGGCATTATTCGTCTAATAAAAGCAGTTGCATAATACCCGCTAAGTTCGCTGTGGGTCTTAATACAAAGTTGACATCAAAATTGTTTCGATCAATACGAAGTTTGCGTTTGAACGTGATTAGATCTCTGCCTACATCCTCGCAGTTATCACAAGCTAAAGATACTTCTAAGTCGCCGCCGAGATCAGGTCTGAAACCACCTAGTTGATAAGAAAGGGAGTTTTCTCCTTGTTTCAGTTCTATTACATCCGAAACAACAAAGAAGCTGGGATTGCGCGACGGAATGCCAATAAGTTGGAGCCTTAAGTCTCGAGGTGCCGGTTGATTGTCGTCTAGGCTAATTGTTCCAAACACAGATGTGCCTGTAGTTAATGTTAAGTTTAAACGGTCGGGAACATCGTCACCATCGAGAACAACTTGGCTTGAAAAACTAAATTTGTTTCCTGATAGTGTGTAATATTGTCGCGGTATTACGGCATTGCATCCCGCGCACTCCATTTCTATAACAAGATTATTGAAGCCGATCGTGCTGATACCGCTAACAACATAATTTGCTGAAGAGCGGCCTTCGAGGATACTAACTTTAGTCGTCTCAGTATCCAAAATTGGGTAGCTTATGGAGAAAGATGGGGGAGGGCCAAATGAAAAAGATCTCTTTGTAATTGTGATTTCGACCATATAGTCACGATCTGCTACCCCTGAATCTAGGCTGATTGTCCCTGCGATTGTTCGACTAAAGGAAGGAAATGTTGGCGTTGGAGGAATCATGATGGGCACAGACTGTGCCAATGAAGCTACTGGAGTTGCCAAGATAGCGCAGCCAATCAACAGGCTGAATGAAAAGCGTTTTAAAAACTGTTTTGTATGCATTTGAAACTCAGAAATTTCCTTTTAGGCGGCGCAGATTATGCCGACTTCAATAGGTCAATACAAAGTTCATGTGATGTTTTTTCTAATTTTCGTTCACGCGATTTAATCTAGAAGTAAAAAACAACAAATACTGATTAAAATTGCAAAGATCAAATTGAGAGCAAGACCTTCGCGCATCATCTGCTTAATCTCTACATGTCCAGAAGCGTAAGCAATTGCGTTTGGTGCGGTAGCAACGGGTAGCATAAATGCACAGGAGGCGGAAATAGTTGCAGGGATCATTAATAGCTCAATTGGCAAGCCTGTGCTGGTTGCCGTTGCAGCGAGTATTGGCAACACTAATGTAGTGGTCGCGAGGTTTGAATTCACCTCGGTAAAGAATGTAATACTCAGGCAGACAAGTAGCATGACCAAGTAGATTGGTAGCACGCTTACCACTCCGCTGAGGCCTGCGCCGATTAGGTCCGCTAAGCCGCTCTCGAAAAAAGCTTTAGCGATGGTGATGCCGGCCGCGAACATTAGTAATATACCCCAAGGTATCTTATTGGCCGTTTCCCAATTAAGTAATCCGCCGCCTCGTTCTGATCGCACAACGAACATCAGTGTCGCGCCGAGCATTGCCACCGTTGCATCACCAACTCCGTTTAGCCCGCTTAAGCCCGTCCAACCGCCAAATGGTTGAGTGCGAAACACCCAAAGAAAAACCATCAGGCAGAACACTGAGATTACACGTTTTTGATCGCTCGTCCACGCTTGTTTCTCGAGAATGCTACTTGTGTTTTGTGTTGTTGAATTGCTTAAGTTTCGGCTCAGCCAAAGCCAAGCAATCGGCAATATAACAAGTACGATCGGCAAGCCGATTTTCATCCAATCTAGAAAACCGAATTCTTGGCCACTAACTTCTTCATATATTCCAGCGAATATTACGTTTGGCGGTGTGCCGATCAATGTGGCGATACCGCCGATTGAGCAGGCGTAAGCAACCGCAAGAATCAGTGGCGCGGTTAAGCTGGGCTGCTCTAATTGTTTGGCGCACGCGAGAACAATCGGCATCAACATTAGGCAAGTCGCAGTGTTACTTATCCACATCGAGAGACTGGCGGCAGTTAGCATAAAAGCGGCCATTAGGCGTTTTGCGCTAGAAGTGCCAACCGCTGATAAAATCATGATTGCGAATTGTTTGTGCGCGCCACTTCGTTCTAGGGCTTTCGCCGCAATAAACCCGCCTAGCATGAGTATGATGATGTGCGAGCCTAAGCCTGCAGCGGCTACTTTGTGATTAATCACGCCGGCGAGAGGGAATAATGCAAATGGGATCAAAGACGTTGCCGCAACAGGCAGCGCTTCGCTTGCCCAATACCAAGCGGTGAGCAGAGTGATCGCAGCGGTTGCGCTAGCTGGGTGGTTTATGCCGCTGAGGATCATGAGCAGGTAGACAGCGAGTGCTGCTGAAGGCCCTAAAACGAGATGCTTAGGTTTGCTTGGTTTTGAGTTCATGAGCAATTAAATGGCGGTTAGTTTGTTTTTGTTGTCGCGTGTTTTTTGCTACCATCGCCGAGTAGATAATCAAACGCTCTCGAGTATGTCGCAGGATGTGCCTTGGCAGAGCATCAAAAGAATAAATAATGACGATGAACAACAACTCTATCAGTAAAGTCGGCCTGCTTCTAACTCTAAGCGTTTTACTTGGCGCCTGTGGTGGCGGTAAAAAAGAGGTAGCAGCAGAGCCCACGAGCGACATTACCCGACCACCGCTCATCGAGAAGGTATCTGCGCCTCAAGAAGAAGCTGTTGCCGAGGGTGAAACAATTTCTTTTGATGAATGGCGAAAGCGCCGCGAAGCAGAGAAAAAGCAAGATCAGTAAGTGTTTTGCTCAATAGTTCTATTAAAAGCCGACATCGTTCGGCTTTTTTTCTGCTTATTGCTTAATAAAAAATCATCAGTTTTTATAAATTCATGCCATTTGAGTCTCGAAAACTCACTATTCGACACGCAAAGTTGACTAGTTGGCTATTGTCATAGAGCTGTAATGAAACGAAGTCAGAATGCACTCGTCCAATTTAAGGGCGACAGTTTAAAGCGCTTTGTGCTCAGCCTCCGCAGATAGAGAGGCACCGCAAAGCCCACATTACTTAAATTCAAGAGGCTTGAGTTAAAATGAAAACAAAATTAATCGCGGCGTTGATTGCTGCAAGTGCATTCGGTGCTTCAAGTGCCAACGCTGAAGTTAAAGTGTCTACCAAGGGTGGCCTTAAGGTTTCAACTGACACACACCAATTTCAGCTCGGTGGTCGAATTCAATATGACTACAATCGCGCCGAATTGAATGGTGTAGTTGACGAAGATCAATTCGATCTTCGTCGTGGACGCATCTATGTAAAAGGCAACGTCAGTGAAGACTGGCATTTCAAAGCTCAATTCAATGTAGACGGCAGTGGCGCCGAGGATCTATACCTTCGTTATACTGGCTGGGGGAAAGGCGCGGTTTTAACTCTTGGTAACCAATTGCAACCTTTTGGCTTGCAGGAGTTGGTTTCTTCTAAAGATGTGCCAATTTTAGAGCGCTCTGCAATCAATGAGCTTTTTGAGCGTGGTCGTGAGGCGAGTGTTCAGCTTGCTGGTTCTGGCTTTGGTCTTGACTCAACTTACACTGTCAGCGCCTTCACAGAAGATCAAGGCGATAGCTCTGACGAAGAATTTGGTTTTGCAGGTCGATTTACATCTGCTCCTATCAACCAAGATCGTAATGTTCTACATCTCGGTGTTTCGTACTTAGACGTTGGTGAAGTAGATGCATTTGGCATTGAGGCTGGTTACACGCTGGGTTCTTTTCATGCACAAGCTGAGTATCACGATGGGACGTTTGAAGGCGTCGACGCAGATGGCTACTACCTGCAACTTGGTTACATTCTTACTGGCGAGACGCGCCCGTACAAAAAAGGTGTTTTCAAGAAAGTTAAACCCAGCAGCAAATCAGGCGCTTGGGAAGTGGTTGCTCGATATGAAGATGGAAATGGCGAATTTGACGACATTGAGTTAGGTGATGTGTTGGGTGCCGAGGAAGCCGATTCAATTGCTTTAGGTTTAAATTACTACTTAAACAATAACGTTCGTATTGGTGCGAGTTACACAGATGGCGAAAATAAGCTTACAGGCGACGATGGCAACGAGTTTAGAGTTCGTTTTCAAATTGCTTACTAAGTAGCTGATCGAGGCTATATTTCAAGACGAATACGTTTAAAGGGATTTATTTAAAAAGCCCGATGCTAAAGCATCGGGCTTTTTTTTGTTTTAAGAGGCTTGAATGGCTTAATTTTCGAGCCGCGAGTCGGTATATTACGGCGAATCGAGCTGCCCATTTAAAATAGCCAATGGTTTAGAGCTCAACGGGCTTGTTCAGATGTTTTTTTACCCACTTACATTAGCTAGCTCCCACATAACAAATTTACTTAATTTATAGATCATGATTTCAACCGCAAACATCACCATGCAGTTCGGCGACAAGCCTCTGTTTGAAGACATCTCCGTTAATTTTGGTGACGGTAACCGTTACGGTTTGATTGGCGCTAATGGTAGCGGTAAATCGACCTTCATGAAGATCTTGGATGGCACGCTTGAGCCGACCAACGGCAACGTGTCGGTAACGCCGAATGAGCGAATCGGCAAGTTGAGCCAAGACCAATTCGCTTACGAAGAGTTCAACGTGATCGACACTGTGATCATGGGCCACAAAGAGCTTTGGGAAGTTAAGCAAGAGCGTGATCGTATCTATGCTTTGCCTGAAATGAGCGAAGAGGAAGGTATGCGTGTGGGCGACCTTGAAATGGAGTTCGCTGAGATGGATGGCTACACCGCCGAATCTCGCGCTGGCGAATTGTTGATGGGCGTAGGTATTCCCATCGAGCAACATTTTGGCCCAATGAGCAAAGTAGCGCCAGGTTGGAAGCTGCGTGTGTTACTGGCGCAAGCCTTGTTCTCTGACCCTGATATCTTATTGCTCGACGAGCCGACCAATAACTTGGATATTCACACCATTCGTTGGTTAGAAAAAGTGTTGCAAGAACGCAAAAGCACCATGATCATCATCTCGCATGACCGCCACTTTTTGAACTCGGTATGCACTCATATGGCCGATTTAGATTACGGTGATATCACGCTATTCCCAGGTAACTATGACGAATACATGACTGCGGCCACTATGGTGCGTGAGCGCATGCAGTCGGAGAATGCCAAGAAGAAAGCTCAAATTGCTGAGTTAAAGGAGTTCGTTAGTCGCTTCTCTGCAAATGCCTCGAAAGCAAAGCAAGCAACCTCTCGTGCTAAACAGATAGACAAAATTAAGCTTGATGAAATTAAACCTTCGAGCCGTGTAAACCCATACATCCGCTTTACTCAAGACAAAAAGTTGTTCCGAAACGCGCTAGAAGTTGAGGCGATGACGATGAGTTATGACGAGACTTTATTCAGCGGCGAAACCTTTAACATCGAAGTTGGCGAACGCGTCGCCATTATTGGTCAAAATGGTGCAGGTAAGACCACCTTGCTGCGCAACTTGATGGGTGAAGTGCCTGTCAGCGGCGGAACATATAAATGGTCTGAAAATGTTGAAATTGGCTATTATGCCCAAGACCACGCGGAAGATTTTGAAACCGATCTAAACGTTTACGATTGGATGTATCAATGGCGTAAAGAAGAAGAGGACGAACAGTTTGTTCGTGGCGTTTTAGGGCAAATGCTGTTCTCCAAAAATGATATTAAGAAGCCAGTGAAAGTGTTATCCGGTGGCGAAAAAGGCCGCATGCTTTTTGGCAAAATCATGATGCAACGCCCGAATATCATAGTTATGGACGAGCCTACAAACCATTTGGATATGGAGTCGATTGAATCGCTTAACTTGGCGCTTGAAAACTACGATGGCACCTTGTTGTTCGTAAGCCACGACCGCGAGTTCGTAAGCAGTCTAGCGACACAAGTGTTCGAGCTGGGCGACGGTAAGATTGAGCGCTTTGTTGGAACCTACGAAGAGTATCTTTCTTATAAAGATGCGCAGGCTGCTTAACTAAGCATCACGGTTGACAACGCGATTTTAAAGCTCGATATTCGAAATCATGAAAGCGTTTGAGATTGGTTCGAAAAAGACCGTGCTGTTTTATTTGCACGGTTTACGTGGACATGGGCTAGCGCAAAAGGCGGCTCTAGAACACTTACTTAAAACACTAGGCGTTTGCATGGTGTCTCTGGAGTTGCCGGGTCATGGAGCTGATTCTCCTTTAGAGCATTGCATGGTGCCCGAGTATCGCGAGCTTGTCGGCATGATAACCGATGAAGTTGAGCGGCGAGCGAGTGATTCAGACCAAGTGATCTTAATGGGTTATTCCTTTGGCGGGGCTTTGATGGCCTTGGCGGCAAAGTCTCTCGAGAAAGATGCAGAGTTCAAGCCTAGAGTGGCGGGCTACGTTGGTCTAAGTACGGCATTTGATGTAAGCCATAATGTTCCTCGATGGCAACTCGGCTTAGCGGGAGCCATTGCTCCGCTGTCTCGTTTTCTGTTTCGTCATGCTCCTCGGTGGAGCAGTTATGTGACGATTCGCGAGATGGATGTTAGCTTGATCTCGCCAGACCCGATTGTGCAGCAGTCAATCTTGGAGGACGACTTGATGTATAAAGGTCGAATTCCGCTAAATACATCGGCTCAAGTGTATAAAACCAGTAAAGCCGCTAAGAAAGTGATTGATCGTCTTTCAGCGCCAGTATTGTTGGTTCACTCGAGGGATGACGCCATCGCTTTGGCGCCGACGAAAAATACTTTTGGTTCTCACGTTAAGGTGAAGCTGTTTAATAACTTGCGCCATAACTGTATTGATGGCGTAACTCGAGAAGTGGTTAAGTCGCGCAAAGCGATCACGCAATTCATTGTCGAAAGATTGTAATGTGGTAGGCTTATTCTATTAGCCAACTGATCTAGACAAGAAAAATCACATGCATAAAAACGCGGCCGATATTCGTTGCGCCAATGACCTTGCGCTCTACAACAAGCTTAAAGAAAATCGCGATGTAAAGCGCGTGAATGAGCAAATCGCTCGTCACGAAGCCGAAGGCCCGAGTGGCATTCGCCGAAATTTATTGTCAACCTCGGTGCGTCTCACCAAGGGAATGTCTCCCGAAATTGCCAAAATGGCAGATCAGTGCATCGAAATGCTCGGCGTTGAGTTGCCGTTAGAGCTTTATGTTTACTCGAGCCCACAATTCAATGCGGCTTGCTTCAAGCCTGAAAATGACCGCCTCTACGTAATGTTCTCTTCTAGTTTACTTGAGGGGTTTAGCTCTCAAGAGCTGAAATTTGTCATGGGCCATGAACTGGGCCACCATGTTTACGACCATCACGCTGTACCTGTGGGCTATCTTCTGCGAGGAAAGCAAAGGCCAGACCCTGAGCTCGCGCTCGAGCTATTTGCTTGGTCGCGTTATGCAGAGATATCTGCCGATAGGGCTGGCGCTCACTGCGCCCAAGACATGGATGCCGTCGCTCGCTCATTGTTTAAGTTATCTTCGGGTCTCACGTCAAAGGTTGTTGAGTTCAGTCTCGATGATTTCGTGGCTCAAGTTGATGATATGCAAACGGTTGATCAAGAGCCTGGTCAAGGTGCGCCGCAAAGTGATTGGTTCTCGACTCATCCATTCAGTCCATTAAGAGTCAAGGCCTTGAAGTTGTTTGAACGTTCCGAGTTGTACAGTGGCCAAGGGACTAAAGACGACCTAGAAATCGGCGTTCAATCAGTACTAAGCTTAATGGAGCCAAGCTACTTAGAAGCCCGAACCGATACCGCTGAAGCGATGCGCCGTCTACTCTTTGCAGGCTTAATTGCCGTTGCTGATGCAGCAGATGGTATTTCAGCCGAAGAGCTGGAAATATTCGGTAAATTCTTTGGCAAATACGCATTTACCGACAAGCTCGATATTGAAAAAATCAAGCAAACGGTCGCTAGACGAGCGAGCGAGGTGAAAAACAAGGCATCTCAAACTCAAGGGATGCAAGTGTTACACGATATGTGCATCATGGCTCAGGCCGACGGCGGAGTGCGCGCCAGCGAACGAGTGGTTTTAGAGGAAGTTGCTGGTGCCTTGGGCGTTCCATCATCATTTATTTGTCAGGTTGTGGATGCTGACAAAGATCTAGACTGATGCGTCAACCATAATCGAAACTCGCTGCTCCTTAGATCAAAAGCGTATAAGCAAATAGATTATTAGTCTTTTTGCTTATATCTTACGAGCACTATACTCAGTTCATTATTGTCAATATTGGCGAGCTGTCATTGCAAGGCGTCAAATCTGAGAAGTGAGTATAGAAATGAGTTTAGAGCTAGTTGAAACACCGCAAGAAACGTCGTTGGCCTTCCACAAAGGAGCCGATCTTGTCGCATTGAACGAGCAGTTCAGGGGTAGCAAGCCAAGCGAAGTGATGAAATTCACCGTTGAAAATGCGACAAACCCTGTGATATTTACCAATTTTCGACCGCTTGCCGTGGCGTTTTTACACTTAGTTACTCAGCCGTTAAAAGACATTCCAGTGATTTGGGTTGATCATGGCTTTAATACTCCAGAAACGTATCGTCATATCGAGCGAGTTGTTGAGAGGTTGGATTTGAATTTACAGGTATATTCGCCAAAGATGTCGGCAGCCCACTACACGGCTGTGTATGGTGAGATACCGCCGCTGGATACGCCCGAGCACGATCGCTTTTCTGAAATCGTCAAGCTAGAGCCTTTTAACCGAGCTATGTCAGAGCTAAAGCCTGATGTTTGGCTAAATGGTATCCGTCATGATCAAAATACACACCGAAAAAATTTGGATGTATTTACCTTTGGTAGTCACGGCACGGTTCGCGTAGCGCCCATGTTTCACCTAAACGAGCTCGATGTTGAAGAGTATATATATGAGCGTGACTTGCCGGACAATAGTGACTATTTTGACCCTACAAAGGGTGAAGAGCATCGAGAGTGTGGTTTGATGTTGCAAAAATAAGCTGACCACACTCCGGCAAAGAAAGTGTTATCTAAGACGGCCCATCAATTGATGGGCCGTTTTTATTGTTGTCGTCAGTATTTGCTGAGTCAGTATTTGTTACACTTGGCGTATGAAAAATCAGCAGGTAGTTATTAGATTATTGAATCTGAGCGCAGATAACGGCGGCGCTGTTTCCGGCACGGCGATTGGCGAGGCTCTGGGTATTTCACGCATGGCCGTGCAGAAGCGAGTGCAGACCTTAATCACTAACGGCTTGCCTATTACGGCTGTGCCAGGCAGGGGTTATGCATTGGCTCAAGGTGTAAATTTGCTGAGTGACGAGAAAATTGCTCGCCATTTGAGTTCAGAGCTATGCGAGTCGATTGAAGTATTGCAATCAATCGAGTCCACCAATTCTCACCTTTTGTCGCAAGAGATTTTAAACGGTCGAGCTAAAATTTGTGTCGCAGAGTCTCAAAGTGCAGGGCGGGGCCGTAGAGGTAATGATTGGCAGTCTGCGCCGTATCGAAATGTTATGTTGTCGTTAAGTTGGGGCTTTGATCATTGGCCAGAAACAATTACAGGACTCGGCCTTGCTGTTTCTCTCGTGCTTACTCGGATTGTCAATGAGCGATATGGCCTAGATGTAAAGATTAAATGGCCAAACGACCTCATGGTTGGTGTCGATAAGTTGGCGGGAATTTTAATTGATGTTGCAGGTGAGTCTTCGGGCTCGTGCAATGTAGTTGTAGGTATCGGTTTAAATGTACATCAGCCCGATTGGTCGCCTAAATCATCGGCATACCGTTGGGTGGATATGCAATCTCTTGTTTCTGAGGAAATTGACCGCAATGAGCTAATAGGCCTAGTAGTGCATGGCTTGAGTGGCATGTTCGCCGACTTCGCGAGACTGGGATTCTCTCCCATGGTAGAAGCCTGGAACGAACTTAGTAGTTATCGCGGCAAGAGGATTAGAGTCGGTTCTCCGGATGAGTATGTCGAGGGCGTGATGATTGGCGTAGATGGCGTCGGCGCGCTATTGATTTCTGATCATGACAATATACTGCATCGTTTTGTTGACAGTAATGTAAGTGTGCGCCTGCTTGAGAGTCAAAGGGTTGAAAGTGTAAGCGCAAAGGATGAATCATGAAGTTGCTTCTCGACGCCGGAAATACGCGAACAAAGTGGGCTATTACCGATTTTAATAGTGGCAAGTTGCTTGATCGAGGTGTCCTTGATCGAGGCGCTGATGGCGCCGGCATGGATCGATTATCTCATTTCGCCATTGATTCAGCCTGGATTTCTTGCGTGGCGAGCGAGCAAGTTTTGGTTGATCTAAAGCGGGGCGTAAAAGACAATTTTTCATTAAATCTGAACGAGGCAATTGTTGAGCAAGAGGCAGTAGGCATGTTGAACAACTATGCTGATCTGGCGCGCCTTGGTGTTGATCGTTGGGTTGCAGCGCTTGGCGCACGTTCGATATACCCTCAAGGAACATTGATTGTCGTTGATGCCGGAACAGCTGTTACGATTGATTTGGTCTCGATCAATAATCGCTTTGAAGGCGGAGTAATATTGCCTGGTTTTGTGACAATGCATGACGCTTTGTTGGGGCGAACCGCAGGTATCGACTCTGAGTTTCGTCAGGTTTCAAGCGTGATCGGCCGAAGCACAAGTGAGTGCGTCAATGCTGGGGCTCAGTTTGGCTTAATTGGTGCTGTGGAGAAGGTTATTAGCGAAATGAGGGCAAGCGAAATGCTTAGTAGCGATGATGAGCTTCGAATATTGTTGATGGGCGGAGATGCTGAAGCGATCGTTGCTGGGACGTCAATGAAAGTTGAGCTACAATCAGATATGATTTTCAAAGGACTCATGTTGCTCTCAAACCGATAGGTCGAAAAAATGAATCGCGTCTTAAGCTATACTATTGCACTGCTGATTCTTGCTAACTTTGGTATGTTGTTGTGGCCAGACAAGACTCATCAAGCGCCACATGTGCACCCCGTGAAAGAAGATGTTAATCCACACTTTGTTCGCTTAAACAAGGAGATTGAAGAGCGGTTTTACAGCAAGCCTATTGAAGAAGTGCCTGAGTCTTCGCTGGCTTCTAGTGTCGATACTGGCTCGTCCGCTGGAATAACCTCAGAAGGCTGCTATCGCGTCGGTCCATTTATGCATCACGCCAACTATGAGCTCGCGCAGGCCGTACTGTTTAATGCAGGGATTGATTATAAAAAATCCAAACGAGCTAGCAAAGCTTCCAATGTGTATCGAATCTTTCTTGGACCGTTCGAAGATCAAGAGCAAGTTGTTGAGGCTCGACGAATGTTGCGAGACAAAAAAGTACTGGATCACTTTGTTCGCAGGCAAGATGATGGATCGATGATGATTTCGTTAGGCATCTACAGTTCTCCCGAGTCCGCTGATACGGCCCTTAGGTTGTTTGAGCGCAAATTAGATAAAGTTAGTAAGCGAAGCGAGAACGTCATTCTGCCCGATAGCTACTGGTTGCATTTTGAAGCTACTGATGATGAGCGTTTAGTTCCTCAGCTTCGAGCGATTGATTGGGGAGAGCCGTCAGCGAAGATGGGGCTATTTACCTGCGGTATATAGTTGTTTTTAGGGCCGCTAGGTTTGATCTAGAGGTCGCTAGATTGAGGCGACCTGAAAAACTTTCCTTTTTAACGATTTTTTTTAAAAGAATCGTTGTATTTCAGCTAAACACGACCTAAAATGCGCGACCTGAACATGGCAGGCCTGCATAGCTCAGTAGGTAGAGCAACTGACTTGTAATCAGTAGGTCGTTGGTTCGATTCCGACTGTAGGCTCCAGTTCATTCTTTTGTTTAAATAGAATGTCTGGCTCAAATAGAGAGTTTTCTTTGTTTGTGTGTTGTTCAGATTTAAGAAATTGATGGTGAGGTGGCCGAGTGGTTAAAGGCGACGGACTGTAAATCCGTTCTCTCTGAGTACGCTGGTTCGAATCCAGCCCTCACCACCATTCATTCTTTGTAGTTAGGCGGTAGTAAGAGTGGCTTGAGGAAGTGAATGTTTATTCTTCTTTCTCGCCGCAGGCGCTAGGCAGTAGTTTAAACCGCAAGTCGGGTTAAAAAGCTACAACCCTGAGCTCAAACTTGCCAAGGCAAGCTCGGGTAAAGGCTGGCAGCCTTGAGCTAAGGCGCGCGCCGGGTAAGATGTATCAGCCTTGAGCCCAAGCTTGCGAAAGTAAGCGCCGGCTAGAAAGCGGGTGTAGTTCAACGGTAGAACCTTAGCCTTCCAAGCTAATGATGTGGGTTCGATTCCCATCACCCGCTCCATTTTTTAAGTTCAAGTTCGCTGGCGAGCTTGGAGGCCGCAAGAGCTAGGCATTATCAATAATGTTTACAGCTAAGTGCGGAACTAGATCGTTTTCGGTCTGACAAGATTATTAGCGCTGTTGCAGCTTTAGCAACCGGCGCTTTTTTGCTTTTTAGCGGTTGTGCTTAGCTTTTGAGTGCGATCGTAGAAAGCCCACGTAGCTCAGGGGTAGAGCACTCCCTTGGTAAGGGAGAGGCCATCGGTTCAATTCCGATCGTGGGCACCATTTCAGTTTAAGTTCGCGTGGCGAGCTTAAAGGCCGCAGGCGTCATGGCTTCTGTTGGGTCTTGGCTGAGGTGGGAAAGATTTGTTGTTGGGTTCTGTCATTAAGTTGTCATTGGATTCTGCGATAAGGCATTACTCATAATGAGTTATGCAAAATGATTGCCGATTGGTTGTTGTCTTAAGTGGTGACGTATCGGTATCGATTAAGTTGGTAATTGTTTAACAAATTAAGTTTAGGTAGAAATCATGTCTAAGGAAAAATTCGAAAGAACCAAGCCGCATGTCAATGTAGGTACTATCGGTCACGTTGACCACGGTAAAACTACATTGACCGCTGCTATTACAAAATGTTTGTCAGAAGCATACGGCGGTGAAGCTGTAGATTTCGCAAACATCGACAACGCTCCAGAAGAGCGCGAGCGTGGCATCACAATTTCAACGGCTCACGTTGAATACGAAACAGAAGGTCGCCACTACGCACACGTAGATTGCCCAGGTCACGCCGATTATGTAAAGAACATGATCACTGGCGCGGCTCAAATGGACGGCGCTATCCTAGTATGTTCAGCAGCTGATGGCCCAATGCCACAGACTCGTGAGCACATCCTTCTTGCTCGCCAAGTAGGTGTTCCGTACATTGTTGTGTTCTTGAACAAAGCTGACATGGTTGACGACGAAGAGTTGCTAGAACTAGTGGAAATGGAAGTTCGTGAACTTCTTGATACTTATGAGTTCCCAGGTGATGACACGCCAATCGTTATTGGTTCAGCGTTGAAAGCAATCGAAGGCGAAGCGCAATACGTTGAGAGAATCATCGAATTGGGTAAAGTTCTTGATTCGTATATCCCAGAGCCAGAGCGTGCGATCGACGGTGCATTCATTATGC
>CANMNN010000010.1 GCA_947499305.1 uncultured Arenicella sp.
AGTAAAAAAGCCGCTCCTAAAAAGGTTGCTAAAAAAACTGCCAAGAAAGTCACTAAAAAGGCGACCAAAAAAGTAGCCAAGAAGGCCGCTAAAAAAGTTACCAAAAAGGTAAGTAAAAAAGCCGCTCCTAAAAAGGTTGCTAAAAAAACTGCCAAGAAAGTCACTAAAAAGGCGACCAAAAAAGTAGCTAAGAAGGCCGCTAAAAAAAAAGTAGCTAAAAAAGCTGGTTTGAGTATCCCTAAACCTTTTTAGGCTAACTAGTCTTCGAAAAGCCACTGCTTAAGCAGTGGCTTTTTTATGCCCGCTTAACACCCAAGTAAAATAAGCTGTGATACGATAAACGGGTATCAGTAGTTTATCTGGAGAACACCATGTCAAAAGCCTTAGACGTTCCAAAAAGCCTGGAAGTCGAAATCAACGACACCGCCGCAATCGCTCGCTCTGTCACACATAGCTCGCTTGGCGACCAAGCTGAAGCAGACCTTAAAGCGCGTTTACTTAAGCAACTTAAGGAGCAGGATGCGATTCTTGTATCTCATTATTACGTTGATGACGATCTTCAGGACTTAGCCGAAGAAAGCGGCGGAAAGGTTGCAGACTCGCTCGAGATGGCGCGCTATGCATACGAACATGAAGCAAGCACAATCGTAGTCGCGGGCGTAAAATTCATGGCTGAGACGTCAAAGATTTTGAGCCCTGAAAAGCGAGTACTGCTTCTTGATAGCGACGCCGAATGCTCACTCGACATCGGCTGCCCTATCGATGAGTTCTCAGCATTTTGTGATCAACACCCAGACCGAACCGTGGTTGTTTACGCCAATACTAGCGCCGAAGTTAAAGCTCGAGCTGATTGGGTGGTCACCTCGTCTATTGCACTGGAAATTTGCACACATCTTCGCGATAAAGGTGAAAAAATTATCTGGGGACCTGATCGCTTTCTCGGCGGCTATATCCAAAAAGAAACGGGCGCTGATATGATTATGTGGCAAGGGTCTTGCATCGTGCACGAAGAATTCAAAGCCGAAGCATTGTTATCTATGAAGCAAGAGCACCCAGATGCCGCGGTATTGGTTCACCCCGAGTCACCGATGAGTGTTGTCGATTTAGCCGACGTAGTAGGCTCAACCAGCAAAATTCTCAACGCAACCCGCGAGCTGCCAAACAAGAAATTTATCGTCGCTACCGAAGACGGCATCTTTCACAAGATGAAGCAATATTCGCCTGACAAAGAGTTTATTGCGGCACCGACCGCGGGAAGCGGAGCAACATGTCAAAGCTGCGCGCAGTGTCCATGGATGAAAATGAACGACCTGCAACGGCTCGAAAAAGTACTTGCGACCGGTGATAATGAGATAAAAATAAACGAAGAAGTTCGAGCTAAAGCTGAACGCTCACTAAAGCGCATGGTCGACTTCGCCAATGAGCATATTAAGCCCGGCATGAAAGTGACAGGAAACGCCTAGCATTGATCGTCACTCTGAACCAGCGCAGTGATTCGAACTGGACTCGCTGCGCTGGAAATCCAAGAATTATAATTCGAAGCCTTGGCACTCCTTAAGCAGCTAGACCGCAAAGCGTTGTGATAACAAAACTATCGACATCTTACCCCACTCTGCTGCCATCTAAAGCCTGAACAGCAAGTCGAATGGGCCTCTATGACTAAACTATTTCGCAGATTTTTAGTCGTACATCACGAGCACCATCATACAATCCCGTAAAATAGATTTTTCAAGACTAGGCTTTTAGACTACACGCAATGAAATACCACGGCACAGAAACGGATATTACTAACAGCAACGCGAAAATCGGCGTCCTTCTAATTAATCTAGGTACTCCAGATAGGCCTGTTTGCCCTGGCTTACGTGACTATTTAGGCGAGTTTTTGATGGACCCTAGGGTAATCGAGCTGCCGAAGTTTTTTAGAGCAATTCTAGTTAAAGGGATCATCGTCAATTTTCGCTCTCACAAAAGCGCTGCTACCTATCGAGAAATTTGGACCGAAGAAGGCTCACCACTCTTGATCAACAGCATGAGTTTGGGTGAAAAAACAGCTAAGCGCCTTGGTGATAAATTTGACGTTGAAGTTGCCATGCGTTACGGCAACCCGAGTGTAGATGAAAAGGTAAAGGCTCTTCATGACCGCGGTGTGCGCGAGATTGTCGTTGTACCTTTGTACCCACAATATAGCGGCAGCACAAACGGCTCGACGTTCGATGCTGTAGCTCAAGCTTTATCAAAACAACGATGGGTTCCAAATCTAAGATTTGTCAGTGATTACTATCAATATGATAGCTATATCAAAGCCATTGGTGACTCCATTCTCAAACACTGGCAAGAACATGGCCGCAATCAAAAGCTTGTAATGTCGTTTCATGGTGTGCCGAAAAAATACATCACACGTGGAGACCCCTACCAATCTCAGTGTACTGATAGCGCAAGACGCATTGCCGATTACCTAAAATTGGCCGACGAGGAATGGCAATTAGTATTCCAATCGCGCTTTGGTGCCGAAGAATGGCTACAGCCATACTGCGACCAAACTCTCAAAAACTATCCCTCACAAGGCGTAAAATCGATCGACATGATTTGTCCGGGCTTTAGTGCTGATTGTCTTGAAACCCTCGAAGAAATTGAAGGCGAAAACAAAGAATACTTTATGCACGCAGGGGGGGAACGCTATTCGTATATCCCATGTTTGAATGATTCAGACGCCCACGCGGACTTGATGGCGGAGATTATCAAAGACAAACACTAGAGCAGTCAGCAGGCCCTGAAAAATCCGGCGCAGGCGACCATATTTGTCGCCCTCAAACCATAACTTAATTCAGTTGCTCTTGTTGTTGGCGCAGTTCCAGTTCGCGTTTGCGAAGCTCTAACTGACGTTCACGCAATTCTATTTTTTTCTGCTGATTTGCCATGAATTCTTCTTCAAGATTTGCCCGCTCAGCGTCAGCTTTTAACTGAGCCTCGCTTGGTGCAGTCGTAGGTGCTTTAGATGGAGTCTCAATTGCAACAGCAGAGGGGGCGCTCATTAAGCATGCCTTGGTCGCAGCTTCAATTCGATCTTCGGAACACTCTCTCTGGTCGCCATTTACACACCAAAGCTCACTTCCCTTTATTCGATGAATGTAACGTGGCTCAGGACCTGTGTTGCATTTAATTTGAAGCTTTTTGTATTCTTTACCTGAGACGTCCTTGTAGTCATCGCCAAGATTTTTCAAGGAATATACGGGTTGAATTTTTGTGCCATAGGCACTGCCACTGAACGTTACGCAGATGATGAAACCCACAACTAGGCTCATGACGAGATAAACAGACTTTACTACCATACTTCACCAAATCTAAAAGTTTACCCGTTACTACTTTTTTGTAGTTCTTATTATTATTGGACACATGATACACAACTGTCCTATAAATTCAAAGAGAATGTATTCGCGCCCTCTTTTGAGCCAACGATACATCGTACAGATAGCCTTTAACTGAGTGTCCGTATGGGCAATGATGCCATCTCAATCCCTTCACGCTTAAATTCCCGCAACAAACTCTCCAGCACGGTCGAACGCAAAGTGGTCCGAGTGGTTACGTCCAGTAAACGATAACGCGCTTCATACAACACACCAGATAGCATATGCCCCTGGTCATCATCCCAAATTGAGCGTATCACCACTGTGGTAGTCCCATCGATGATACCATCAACTTTCTCGATGGCCGCTATAGTAGTCGCCTTAACCTGCTCAGGGTCAGCACTGTAATCAGTTTGAAAGCGCACTCGAGCACGAACCGGTTGTGGGTCAATCGAAAAGTTCTTGATTGTCGAGGCTGCGAGCACAGCATTGGGATAGTTGACGATAACACCGTCTGTATTACGAATTGTTGTTCGCCTTAAGCCAATATCGACGACATCACCCCATCCGCCCCAATGCTTGCCAATTTTATCGATAATAATTCGATCACCAATTCTAATTGGGCGATCAGCGATTAAGAAGATGCCAGCCAATATATCCGCGAGAGTTTCTTTTGCAGCTAAGCCGATCGCGATACCAAAAATACCAGCCCCAGCGAGTACTGGGCCAACCTGAATGCCGTTAATTCTAAGCACCCAGACCAAGCCGGCAAACATCGCCACTAGCCACAAAAATTGCTTCAGAAAATGAACTAAGCGATCATCGAAGTCGTTATCAGTTTTAGCAGCTAATAGTTCGAGGCGGCGGAGCAACACGAAACGCACCAAATAAAAACCGATAACCGTGGCGACCAAAGCTAAAAACGATTGCGCGATCGCTGGCATACCCACCCATGTATTGCTTAACTGATCGCTAAGCTGAGTCATTCTATTCATCCCCATCACTCCTTTAAAAGATATCTAATCAAGCACCCCAAGATTGGCGCCGAGGACGACGTGCAATCGACAGAATCCAACCTAACAGCAAACCAATTAGGACCGTACCACCACCAAGAACGTACCAGCGTTTTGCGCTTTGATCTTTTAAGACTTCATTCTCGATGCGAATATCATCCAATTGCAACAACAATTGCTGAACCTCGCTTTCAAGTTTGGCGCTACGCTGCGATAAGTTTACCGCATCAGCAGAGACCGCTTTTATTTCAGCCAACTCTTGTGAAGCCGTTTTAAATTGATTTGTGAGCTGAGTATTTTGCTTGATCAACTCCTGATTTTCTTCTTGAGAACTGGCTAATAGGGCTTGCAGCTCTCCGGGCTTAGACCGCAGCTGCGCTAGCTGACTTTCGAGGCTTTTAACGCGGCTCCTCGCGGATCTACTTGTGCTTAGAAACCGTGTCAATACGTAACCAATTTTACCGGTGCTGGTCTGAACTTGGCTATGGCCGTTACCCGCATCTTCACGTAATACTTCAAGCCGAGTACCGCTATTTAAAGAGTCTACAATTTTATTTCGTGTGCTCGGGCCCGTTCTGAGCATTACTTTGAAATCATCGGTAACGTAACGAGTTTGAGCGTGGGCAACGTCGCTAAGAAATAGTGTGACGATTAAAAAAAATATTACTGCAATGGTTTTATTATTCATTATTAGCGAGGTGCATGGCGTAGCTTAAAGGCCATATTATACTCACCAAACGCTGTGCTAAAAACCTACTAAACGAATAGTTAGAATCGGCTTTTTTGCGCTTACCCGGTAAATAGCTACTCTAAATCAAGGTCTTTGAGCTTTCGGGTAAGGGTATTGCGTCCCCAGCCCAATAGTTTAGCCGCATTCTGCCGATGCCCACTTGTATGATCGAGCGCCACTTTAAGCATGATAGCTTCGAATCGTTTTAACAGATCGTCGAGCACATCTTGTTGCCCCATATTGAGCTTTTGCCTAACCAGCTTTGATAAAGCGGCTTCCCAGTCTTGTGGCACTACCTCGGCTGACGCACCCAGTACTTCTTTGGGCAAGTCTTCCACACTAACCATATTCGCTGGCGCCATAACAGTAATCCAGCGGCAAATATTCTCTAACTGACGCACATTGCCTGGCCAGTCATAAGCCATCATCTTAACCAAAGCATCTTCTGACAATACCTTCATTTCAACTTGCAACTCTTCAGCCGACGTTCGTAAAAATCGTTTCGCCAACAGGGGTACATCTTCGGCGCGTTCTCGTAATGATGGAATATCGATCCGAATCACATTTAGCCGATGATACAAATCCTCACGAAAGTGTCCCTGCTGGACTTGCTTTTCTAGATCACGATTCGTAGCCGCCAGAACACGAACATTAACAGACACGAGATCACGCCCACCGACTCGATAAAAACGTCGATCAGATAAAACCCGCAATAGTCGAGTTTGCAAGTCGGCACTCATTTCACCGATCTCATCCAAAAACAAGGTGCCGCCGTCGGCCTGCTCAAAACGCCCTTTACGCTGAGCTTGTGCACCAGTAAACGCACCCTTTTCATGACCAAACAATTCAGACTCTAGTAGCTCAGCAGGGATTGCCGCGATATTTATCGCCACAAATGGGTTACTGGCCCGCGGGCTGTGGTGATGCAATGCGTTAGCAACGAGCTCCTTACCGGTACCTGACTGGCCACAAACCATAACGTTAATATTTGACTTTGCGAGACGGCCAATAGCGCGAAATACCTCTTGCATCGCCGGCGCTTCGCCAATGATTTCGACTTCATCGTCAAATTCTTCTTCTTGCCTAGCTTCGGCGCCCTTTGGCTCGACTGCACGGCGAACTAAGCGAACAGCCTCGTCCAGGTCAAACGGCTTTGGAAGATATTCAAACGCACCGCTTTCGTAACTTGCTAACGCACTGTCTAGATCCGTATGTGCCGTCATTACTATCACGGGAATCTCAGAGTGCTTATCGTGCAAAATTTTAGCTAACTCTAAGCCACTCATACCCGGCATTCTAATGTCGGTCATAAGCACCTCAGGTAAATCCGCTTCTAAGCTAGCGAGGGCCGATTCAGCATCTTCAAAATCGCTAACATCAAAGCCTCCAGCCCTAAGAGCTCGAGCCAAAACCCAACGAATTGATGAGTCGTCGTCTACAATCCAAACCTTATGCATAACTAATCTCCGTGACCATTCTCGTCGCCATTTAAGTAGGGTAGGTAAATCGAGAAACAGGTTTTGCCATGATGATCTTCAAGCTGCACGACACCTTTGTGCCGCTGAACGATCTCTTGCGTGATAGATAAACCCAGACCAGTTCCCTCAGGGCGGCCAGTAATAAGAGGGTCAAATAGTGTATTTTTAATTTCATGTGGCACGCCGGGGCCGTCGTCCCAAATCTTGATTTTTAGCACTTGGCGATGCATAGCCTGATTGAGCGTCACAAATCGCTCGAATTGAGTAACAAAACCTAGCTTGATTTGCTTACTGCCCCGCTGGGCCTCAATGCCGTTTCCAACAATATTCAGAACAGCCTGAATCAATTGCTCTTTGTCGGCTTTAATTTCTGGCAGCGCTGGATCGTAAAACCGCTGAATATTTAGAGCATCTGGCGATTTAACTGATACTAAA
Organism: uncultured Arenicella sp.; assembly: GCA_947499305.1. Taxonomy (GTDB): domain Bacteria; phylum Pseudomonadota; class Gammaproteobacteria; order Arenicellales; family Arenicellaceae; genus Arenicella. Next base: position 7,001 of record CANMNN010000010.1, read on the forward strand.
TGCACTACATGCTCAAGCACTTCATGGATATTAAGGTATTGTGGTTTAAGCTGTTCGCGAGAGCCCATTACTCGATCAACTAAACGCGTAAGACGGTCCGCCTCTTTAATTAGAATATCGGTTAATTCGTTCTGTGATGGCTCATCTAGCTCTCGATCAAGCAGTTGTGCAGCACCTCGAATACCGCCTAAGGGGTTTTTTATTTCGTGCGCTAAACCTCTCATCATCAAGCGAAACGCCTGTTGACGCTCTAATTGATTTTTCTCCCTCATGAAGCGAGAAATTCGGTTAATCAGATTAATTTCTACAAGCACAAGCTGTTGATCTTCATCCATATTTGTCACACCAGAGAGCGTGACATCAACCAATGACTCCCGACCATTTACCTGAACAGACACTTCTCGCAACGTATATTGAGCATTGCTCTGTAAGCAATCGTCAATGCACTTGTGCACTGTCTCGTCATCTATTAGCTGACTCAGGGGCTGATTCATCAAATAGCGACGACTCTGGCAAAACAGAGTTTCTGCTGAAATATTAGCCAATAAAACCTGTCGGTCGCAATCGATAACGATTACGGCACATTCAAGACTTTCTATTAGCGAAGCGTAGTTCATTAAATAAAACCATTCTGAAAATTAGCCTGAGTGCATCTAGACGATGAGTCAAACAGACAAAGGAATTGCACCAAAACGGTGCACATTGAAGCAAAAAAACGCCTCGATCACTCGAGGCGTTTTCCTAGAACTTATCTTAGCAGCTGTAAGAGAAGTCGAATTCTACTGGATGCGTGTGCATACGTAGCGCGTCTACTTCTTCTTGTTTCAACTCTAAGTAACCATCAATTGAGCTATCGGTGAATACTCCACCTGCTTTCAAGAACTCACGGTCGTTGTCTAGCGCATCTAGAGCGTAATCTAGGCCAGCCGCAACCGTTGGGATTTTAGCTTGCTCAGCCGCTGGCAACTCGTACAAATCTTCGTCAGCTGCATCGCCTGGGTGAATTTTGTTTTGGATGCCGTCAAGGCCAGCCATCAACATAGCTGAGAACGCCAGGTAAGGGTTAGCCGTTGAATCTGGGAAACGAATCTCAATACGACGACCTTTCGGGTTCATAACGTATGGAATACGGCAAGAAGCAGAACGATTACGCGCTGAGTAAGCTAGCAATACCGGCGCTTCGAAGCCTGGTACCAAGCGCTTATAGCTGTTGGTAGAAGCGTTAGCGAAAGCGTTGATTGCTTTAGCGTGCTTGAAGATACCACCAATGTAGTACAAAGCAGTTTCGCTCAAACCACCGTAGCCGTCGCCAGCAAACATGTTTTGGCCGTCTTTAAAGATAGACTGATGCACGTGCATACCAGAACCGTTGTCGCCAACGATTGGCTTAGGCATGAAAGTTGCAGTCTTGCCGAACATGTGAGCCGTGTTATGAACAGCATATTTGAAGATTTGTACTTCGTCAGCCTTCTTAACTAGGGTGTTGAAGATAGTACCGATTTCGCACTGACCAGCAGTCGCAACTTCGTGGTGATGTACTTCAGTTGGAACGCCCATGGCTTCTGAAGATTGGCACATTGCCGCACGTAGGTCATGCAATGAATCAACCGGTGGTACTGGGAAGTAGCCGCCTTTCATACCAGGGCGATGGCCCATATTGCCACTGTCGTAGGCTTTGTCAGAGTTCCAAGCCGCTTCTTCAGAGTCGATCTCGAAGAAAGTGCCACGAGCTTCAGTTGAGAAACGAACGTCGTCAAATACGAAGAATTCGTTTTCTGGGCCAAAAAAGGCTGTATCACCGATACCAGTCTCTTTAAGGTAAGCTTCCGCACGCTTAGCGATTGAACGAGGGTCACGCTCGTAGCCAGCCATTGTGCTTGGCTCGATGATGTCACAACGAATGTTCATTGTTTTGTCTTGAAAGAACGGGTCTACAACCGCAGTGCCTGGCTCAGGCATCAAGATCATGTCTGACTCGTTAATGCCCTTCCAACCGGCTACTGATGAACCGTCGAACATTTTGCCTTCAACAAACGTATCTTCGTCAACTACTGAAGTTGGCACGGTTACGTGTTGCTCTTTACCGCGCGTGTCGGTGAAACGAAAATCGATATACTTGATATCTTCTTCTTTAATCTGTTTTAGTACGTCTGAAGCTGACATTACTTTACCTCAAAAAAATGGTTTAAATTTAGCCGACCCCATAGATCACTGCAGTTAAATCTGTGGGCCCTTTAAGTTGGCGAGCCTATATGAAGATCCGAAAAGCACATCATCTCAACACATCACGCTCAATGCGACTCTCAACAGGTCGCGGCTTACGCGTTTATGCTCAAATACTTAACGTTTTAGCATCTGACAAAGCATTCTCAAACTTAGCGGTTTATCAATCGCGAAGCGCTGAAAAGTGATCAAGATGGCTTAACGCAATTAAGCTTCGCCGTTTGTTTTTCAACTGATAGAAATCAGCAGAAAGATCTTAGCAAACATCGTGCCAATTTTAACGGGAGAAATTTCACTAAATTGGGGCAAAAACAAATGGAAAAGTCAAAAAACCCACACCCATTGCACTAAAATAGATCAACGGACACAATAATGCACCACATTAGTGCTAATTAGAGATCAATCTCCAAGGTTTCTTTTATTATTTCCATTGCCGCAATACTGGTTGACTCCTTAACACCTGGCAAACTTAGTAGCTCACCCTCTAGCAAGTCGCGGTAGGCCGCCATGTCTTTAATACGCGCCTTTACTAAAAAGTCGAAGCTCCCGGTTACCAAATAACACTCTTGTACTGAAGGTACTTTCTGAATTGCTCGACGAAAGTCTTCAAAGGTTTTCTTGCTCGTCCTATCTAAACTAATTTGCACAAAGACCACTAAACCTCGATCAAGTTGCTTTGCGCTTAAGCGAGCTGAGTAACCCTTAATGTATCCCTCACGTTCAAGCTTTCGCACACGATCAATACAAGGCGTCGTAGTTAACCCTACGCACTTACCGAGATCAGTAAAGGAGATGCGGCCATCTCCCTGCAATACGTTCAAGATATTGCGATCATATTTATCTAAAGTAGCATTTTCTTGCATATTTACGCCCTCTGCTTTTACCAACCCAATCAGTTAAATAAACTGTAAATTCAATGAATTTAATTAAAATTTACTGTAGATATCAAAATATAAACAAATTTGAACTTAAAGACGAGCCTGTCGATCAGTATTATTTTGAAAAAACAAACAGCCCCATAATTGAGGACTTCAACCATGAAGATTGGTGTACCAAAAGAGATTAAGAATCATGAGTATCGCGTAGGCTTAAGCCCAGCAAGCGCTAAAGAATTGTTAGCCCATGGACATGAAATCAGCATCGAAGCAGGTGCCGCTGCCGGCATTGGTTTAAGTGACGATGTATATGCCGACATGGGCGTAAAAATTGTTAACTCTGCCGAAGCCATATTTGCCGAAAATGACATGATCATTAAAGTAAAAGAGCCGCAGCCAATTGAATGCACTCAGTTAAATAAAGGCCAGCTGCTATTCACTTATCTGCACCTTGCCCCAGATCCTGAGCAGACTGCCGCCCTGCTAGAATCTGGTGTAACAGCTGTTGCATACGAAACCGTTACTGGCCCAAATAACTCGCTGCCATTACTCGCTCCAATGAGCGAAGTTGCTGGACGACTATCTGCCCAAGCTGGTGCACATTGCCTAGAGCGCGCGCAAGGTGGTAGTGGCGTGTTGATGGGGGGAGTTCCAGGAACACAGCCAGCAAAAGTATTCGTTATTGGCGGCGGCGTAGTAGGCCAAAACGCGGCTTATATTGCAAAGGGCATGGGCGCGAACGTGACCATCGTCGACCGATCCATCCCTCGACTGCGCCAACTTGATGTTGAATTTGGAGGTCGAGTTACCTGTCTTTATTCAACTAAAGAAGCGATTGAAAATCACTGCGCGAATGCCGACTTAGTAATCGGCGCAGTGCTTTTACCCGGCGCTAATGCACCAAAACTAGTGACGCGTGAAATCATCAAATCGATGAAGCCTGGCTCGGTAATTGTCGATGTTGCCATTGACCAAGGCGGTTGCTTAGAAACCTCTAAAGCGACAACCCACCAAGACCCAACCTTTGTCGTTGATGACGTGGTTCACTACTGTGTGGCAAACATGCCTGGCGCTGTACCACAAACATCTACATATGCACTGAACAATGCAACCTTGCCATTTGCTTTAAGCATGGCGAATCAAGGCTGGCAAAAAGCGATGCGCCAAGACGCACATTTGCTAAATGGACTTAACGTGCACGAAGGCAAGCTTACCTACGAAGCGGTTGCTCAGGCGCAAGGTTTGGATTTTGTCGAAGCCTCAAGCTTGCTCTAAATCACTAGATTTTTTTCATCCTTCTTGTTTGTTATATTTGCCCTCGTTTTTACGAGGGCTTTTTTTTGCCTGGAATCGCGTATTGCCGATAAAACCCTAGCACCTTGGCACGAATGTTGCTGCATCTAAATCGCATCAATCAAAATACCAAAATAATGGGCATCTCCTCACAACTGACCGAAATCTTAAGTCTCGCCGCGTCAGAACGGCAACTCCCCTCATCGTATGTTGGAGGCTTCAACGAACTAATCGCGCCTCTGATAGATGAAACCTTAGTTCGAACAGAATCTGACGCACCTCAGATAATCGGAGTGCAAGGTTGTCAAGGCAGCGGTAAAACAACCTTGTGCGAGTTTTTTAAACTTTATCTAGAGCACACTCATGAGGCCACAGTAGAGATATGTTCAATTGATGATTTTTATCTCACCAAACAAGAACGTCAAACCTTGTCCAAAACAACTCACCGCCTACTTGAGACTCGCGGAGTACCAGGAACTCACGACACATCTCTGATCCTCGAGACGTTCGATGCGTTTAAAAGCGGGCGTCGCCAACAAGTGCCGGTGTTTAAAAAGCAGATAGACGATCGCGCCGATCGAAGCGAGTGGCAGGAATGGGCAGTTCAACCGGACATTCTCATATTTGAAGGTTGGTGTGTCGGAATCCCTGCGCAAAACTCAAGCTCTTTATCTATTCCTGTTAACCATCTCGAAAAAGATGAAGACCCTGACGGCGCTTGGCGAGAGTTTGTGAACAATGCGCTGCGGAGAGAGTACCAAGAGGTTTTTCAACAACTGAACTCATTGCTAGTCATTCAAGCGCCTTCGTTTGATTGCGTTTATGAATGGCGCCTTCAACAAGAAGAACGGATGATTGAACAAATTCAGAAGCGAGGAGAAGACTACTCACAAGCGATGACAGCCTCGCAAATTGAACGCTTTATCTCGCACTATCAACGCTTGACAGAACATGGCTTTAAAATGCTTCCAAGCATCGCCGACGCAACTCTGCATCTAAACAATGATCACTCATTTGACAGAGCAGAAGTAGCATCAAGATCCCAGGCTAGATTATGAGTTTTTGGATTTCGACGGATCTAGATGGCACTCTACTAGATCATCATGACTATTCCTTTAAGGCCGCCGAAGAGGCTCTGCTTGAATGCAAAACACTGGGGATACCGATTATTCTAAACACCAGCAAAACACTAGCTGAGACGCGTAAAATTCAAAGCGATGTTGGGATAACTGGCCCTCTTATCGTCGAGAATGGCAGCGCCTTGATCTATTCTGAATCACCGTCAACTCAACCAGCAAGCAACAGCCAGAAAACAAGGATTTTTGGTACTCAACGTTGCGAACTTCTAGAATTTATTTCAACAATTCGAAAAGACTTTAGCTGGAAACTCGAGGGCTTCAATGACTACAGCGTCGCTCAAATTGCAAGCCGCACGGGACTATCACATTCAGATGCTCAACTCGCATCTGACAAACACTATTCCGAGCCATTTATATGGATGGACTCGGCTGAGAACTTTGAACATTTGAAGCAACTCGCGCAGGAGGAAGGCTTTCAAATACTCAAGGGCGGACGCTTCTATCATCTACAAGGTAATTGCAGCAAGGCAAGTGCGCTCCCTTGGATAAAAAACAACTTCGGCTCGATGGTCGGTTTTGAACGGCACGATATTGCCAGCGCCAAGTTAATTGCGTTAGGTGATAACGACAATGACATTGCCATGCTGACCGCGGCGGACATTGCCGTCTGCGTAAGATCAGCAACTGGCGATTACCCTACGCTTGCAAACCACCCTTATCTCATACAAACCCATGAAGTCGGTCCTCACGGTTGGTCGGAAGCAATTTTAAAATTAGTAAACAAAACGGAGAATAATCATGGCTGATTTTTATCAAAACGGCATCATCACTACGCTGCACAACCTACGCCAGCGCTCGCTCGACGACCTTGAAGCTGAACTAATAAAATTTAGTAGCAAACGGCCGATGACTCTAGTACTGCCATCTCTTTACTCCGAGCTTGAGGGTGAGGCTTTGCCCAATATAGTCAATGAGCTAAGCAAGGTTAAGTACTTAGATGAGATCGTAATTGGCTTAGACCGCGCCAATGAAAGCCAATATCGAAAAGCCCTTGAGTTCTTCAAACCTCTTGGACAAAACTTTAAGGTCCTGTGGAATGACGGCCCTCGCTTGCAGGCTATCGACAAACGCCTCAGAGAAGAAAACTTGTCTCCCAAAGAGTTAGGGAAGGGGCGAAATGTTTGGTATTGCTTCGGCTATGTATTGGCAGCAAATCGTAGTGAAGCCATCGCGCTGCACGACTGCGACATTTTGACATACGACCGAAGCTTACTCGCTCGACTCTTATACCCAGTCGCGAACCCCAATTTTAACTATAAGTTTTGCAAGGGTTTTTACGCACGCGTAGCCGAAGGAAAAATGAATGGCCGTGTGACCCGCCTGCTCGTTACCCCTTTGATTAGAGCGCTGAAAAAAGTATACGGCGAAAACGATTACTTAGAATACATCGACAGCTTTCGCTATCCACTGGCGGGCGAGTTTTCATTTAGAACTGACGTCATCAACGACCTCAGAATTCCCAGCGACTGGGGCCTAGAAATCGGAGTGTTGTCCGAGTTAAATCGAAACTACGCCAATAATCGTATCTGCCAAGCGGATATCGCCGATACATACGATCATAAACACCAAGACCTTTCTGCCGACGATACTGCCAAAGGTTTATCTAAAATGTCGATCGATATCTGCAAAGCCTTATATCGAAAGTTGGCAACAAATGGCGTGGTATTCAACTCAGAAACCTTTCGTGCGATCAAAGCAACTTACTATCGAATTGCCCTCGATTTTGTCGAAACCTATTACAATGATGCTCAAATGAATGGCCTCAACTTAGACATTCATGCCGAAGAAGCCGCGATAGAGTTATTTGCAGAGAACGTGCTTAATGCCGGCCAAGACTTTCTAGAGAACCCCATGGAAACCCCGTTTATCCCGAGCTGGAATCGAGTTGGCAGCGCACTTCCAGATATTGCCGAAGATTTGATCGCTGCGGTTGACGCCGATATGGCCGATTACACTAGCTAAGTTTCGAGGCGCAAAAATGCTTATAGATATTATTAGAGATCAGCTCAGTCGCATCTATCTTACGGAGGATCACGACGACCTCGCAAGAAAACTAATCGACACCATGAAGGTGCAGCCAAACCAAGACGCTACACCTCTGCATAGCAACAAGTGGAGTGAGGATGACGCTTGGTTAATCACCTATGGCGACAGCGTGACTCAAACCGAGCATGCGCCACTAGAAACGCTAAACACATTTCTTGACAGGTACTTGAAGGGCAGCATCTCAGGCGTGCACATCTTACCGTTCTTTCCATATAGCTCTGACGAAGGCTTTTCAGTCATTGATTATGCTCAAGTAAACGACAGCTTGGGCACTTGGCAACATATTGAACACATCGCAGAAGACTACGACTTGATGGCCGACTTAGTAGTCAATCACTGTTCGCAACGAAGCCGCTGGTTTGAAAATTTTCGCCAACAGAAACACCCCGGCAAAGACTACTTTATCACCACTGAACCAAGCGAAGACGTAAGCCAGGTTGTTCGGCCACGAACCTCGCCGCTCCTAAGAGAAACACGTACGATAGATGGCGATAAATACGTTTGGTGCACCTTCAGCCATGACCAAGTAGATCTAAACTTCAAAAACCCTGACGTACTCATCGAGATGCTGACGATCATTCGGCGGTATCTCGAACAAGGAGTAAAGATATTTCGGCTCGACGCGATCGCCTTCCTGTGGAAAGAACCCAATAGCCCTTGCGTGCATTTACCGCAAACACATGAATTTGTGCGTCTACTTCGCACATTAATCGAAGCGCACTCGCCTAAGGCAATTGTCATCACTGAAACCAATGTGCCTAACCATGAGAACTTGTCTTACTTTGGTAACGCAAATGAAGCGCACGCAGTTTACAATTTTTCCTTGCCGCCGTTATTGATTCAGGCCCTTTTAAGCGGTAACAGCGACCACCTCAAACGCTGGCAAATGAGCATGCCGCCAGCGCAAAATGGCACTTTCTATTTCAATTTTATAGCAAGCCACGACGGTATTGGCCTGCGCCCTGTGAAGGGCTTGCTAGAAGAGAGTGAAGTTGATCAGCTAATAAATACCCTACAAAGCTTTGGCGCAAGAGTTTCGTGGCGCTCAGTGGAAGGCGGCAAGCAAGAGGCCTACGAAATTAACGTTGCGCTATTTGACGCACTACAAGGCACTGTTAACGGGCCTGACAAATGGCAGTTGCAACGCTTTGAATGCGCTCATGCAATCATGTTTTCGCTCGAAGGCATACCCGGCCTATATATCCACAGCTTATTAGGAACACAGAACGACGTCGAACGACTTGCACTGAGCAATCACAATCGTGATATCAACCGCAAAAAATGGGACTTAGAGGAGCTAAGCGAGCTATTGGATAACCCGGCATCGCATCACCATAAAGCCCTTCACTCGCTCACGAACCTACTTAAGATACGCAGAACGCAATCGGCCTTTCACCCTAATGCGGTGCAATTCACGCTTCATTTAGGTTCAGAAGTTTTTGCTTTTTGGCGGCAGAGTATCGATCGTTCGCAAAGTATATTTTGCATCCATAACATTACCGATAAAAAGGTCACTATCCCAATCAATTCTATTAACCTGATTACACTTCAGACCTGGATCGATTTGGTAAGCGAAACTCACTTCTCTGAGGATCAAGAAGAAATAACACTGCAACCCTACCAATTTGTTTGGCTTTCTAATAAGTAAGGCAGCTATGTTCGAACGTTTGCAAGACCGAGTTTATAAAGAGAACAATGTTAATCGTCACTACTCGTTCGACATAGCGCTAAACCGTTCTAAACTCTTGAGAACTTCACTCGCGCGACCTCGACTCACCGGAATTCGGTCGCCGTCATTAAGCCTTAAATGATAGTCACGGCCTTCTTTTTGAATTTCATCGACATGCTCAAATGAAACCCAATGCGATCGATGAACTCGCATACCCTCTTTAGGCTCGAGCAATTGGATCGCTTCCGACATTTTTCCTCGAATAAAGAACTGCCTATTCTGGTTAAAGATTCTCAGGTAATGGTCTTCAACTTGAACTCTTAAGGTTTTTGATCTTCGCCATTCCGGCATTGACTCGTCACTATCTACGGCGTTCGTTTCGCCCGTTACCAAATCGACATCCATCGACGGCGTATCGACTGCGTGTAGGTAGAGCATTTTATGCAGCAAAATAAATATCGCGCTAATCACGGCTATCGGCAGCCAAACAAATGCTAAAAACTCGAGTGGCGGGTCAACTCGCTTGGGCAAAATTGGAGTGTATTTCAATACATGCAGCTCGGCGGCTACGGCAAAGATCGTCAAAACTACCGCGCTCACGTTCGATACAAACTGCCCATACGCAAGTGACCTGAAAACATAACGATGAACCAAATACCTAAATACCAATACCTGTACCGCTACCAGAGCACAGACTGTTAGCCATAAACCAAATCTATGCAAACTGTTTAAATCACCGGTATTGAATGCCCTTCCGATGGTCAGAACCCCAGCGAGTAGCAAGGCAACAATTGGAATAAGCGCGCTGTTCAGCGACAACTTTAGGCTGGCGAATTTGAAGGCTGGACTATTCACGACAAAAATGGACTCTACACGACATACCACTAGCTGATCAGAAATTGGGTGTTTTATAACTGAGTTAGAGCTCTCTTACAAAACGAACACTATCAACCCAATGAGGAATTAATAATGACTACTTTGCGTAAACCATATCACTTTTTATTACTAATATCGGCTCTCTTAAGCACAGCGCATGCTCAACAGCGAGGCGAAATACCCGACTATAAGGTATTCGGAGAAGCCCAAAACCAACACGAAGCAAAACAAATAGCACGCTTGGTAAGTGACTATCAATCTAGCTGGAAAGAGCTTAATGCTAAAAAGCTTATCGCACTGCATACCAGCGATACCGAATGGACAAATGCCTTCGCGAGAATGTTCCAAGACTCCAAGACCCTAGAAACGTTCTTAGAAAACAGGCTTTTCCCACAATTTGAGAAGATGTTTTCTGAAACACAAACCCTGACAATTAAACCCATATCACTGCGATATTTAGGCAACGACGCAGCCGTGATTCACCTCTACACAGAATTTCAAACCGACCCATCTAAACCAGAAATAATTCGCAGAACCCACTTCCACTTAGTTGCACAGCAAATAGGCTCTACTTGGAAAATCGCGCACACGTCGATCATGGATCCTCGCTAAACCGATGCCAACAAAAGCTCTGCATGACACGTTAGGGACTGCCAGAGACAATCAAAGGCACTTACGAAGGTAGAAGAAAAAAGGCCGATTCAAAATTGAATCGGCCTTTTAACGCAGCGCTTAATTAGCGCAGAACCATCTTACAATGTAATTTGATTCGTACACGTTGAGCTACCCGCTTCACAAACTTGGAAGGTATAAGTAGCGGACTTACTTACGGAGAACGATGCTGAACCGTCATTCGACTGGGTGCTATTCAAACTTCCATTGATGTAGATATCAACGCTAGAACTGCTTGCACCCGTCCAGTTAATGTTAGCTTGACGATTTCCTTTAGAGCGATTGCCTGAAAGACTCAGCTCTGCAGGAGGCTCAGTACCGCCACATCCATTTGCTGTCAAGTAATCGCTCGCTGCTTTCGCCTTAACGATGCCGTAACCAAAGAAATCATCACGCCCTGCAGCGCCCTGGTCTTCGGCTGTCGCCTTCATTGCTTCGCGCACATCGGTGCCATTACAGCTTGGGTGATTCGACCAAATCAAAGCCGCTGCTCCAGCTGCAGCGGGTGTAGCCATTGAAGTACCGCTTAGCAACGAATAATCACTCGCGGTTACCGATACCGTCGCTGTTGATGAACCCACAATTGCGGCACGATCTTCTTGAGCCGCTCCGACAGCAGGAATACTAGACGTGTTTGTATCTCCTAAGGTTCCCGCCAGCACACCTGGCTCATTATTTACAATAACGGCACCTATTCCACCAGAGTTCTCGCAGTTCTGCACCTTATCCAAAAATGAAATGGCGCCACGATCAATTACACAAACTTTGCCACTTGCTCCCGCATCTACTGCTTCAGCGGTGCCCATAAAATAGGTCACCCCTGTCACCACACCGGTGTTTTCCATCGCAAGAGACTGATAATTTGCGCCATCAACACTTAAGCCAGAAGAAACGCCTGTGCCAGCTGGAAAGGTTGAAAGGGTATCAACACCGCCAGCGGTAACTTCTACACCGAAACCATCATTTACAACGGTAGTTTGTTTTTTACCACGACCGGTCACCATGGTGTTGGATGGGTGTTGAGAGAAGTCAGCGATATTGTTATCCGCGTCATTAGCACCAATCATCATCACTGATTCGTAGCCTGCAGGGTATGAACGAACATTGTTACCATCGTTACCAGCCGCGGCTAGTACTAATCCACCGTTATCAGTGAACGACTTAAATGCATTCTCTTCAGTTGAGTTAGCACCGCCACCGCCAAGGCTCATTGTGATGATGTTAGCTCCGGATTGAGTACACTTTTCAGCGGCCAGGGCTAAATCAGATGAATAACCATAACCATCAGCATTAAACACCTTGATAATGTGCATGGGCACACCTGGCGCCATTCCGATAACACCAAAAGCATTATCCGCAGCGCCAACGGTACCAGCTACATGAGTACCGTGTGGGCCACCCGCTTCGAACCAGTTCCCTGTGCCTGAATCGTTGTCACCGGTGACACTCGGCCAATCGAAATCTTGGTTTGAGTTATCTAAGCCAGAATCGATCACACACACTTTTTGACCACTCTGTAAGCTTAGTTGATCACCTTGAGATTGATAGATCGCATATGGCGTAATCTGCTCAGTCATCGGATTACCAACATCGTCATTGAATATAGCTAGTGGAAACCGCTTTGCATCAATTTCCATTGATTTAAAGCCAGATTTTCCACGCATCGCTGATTTACCAGCATCATCTAACTCAACCGCAAACCAGCCGTTGCCTTCAGCCTTTACAGCGTGGCCTTTCTTAAGACCATTTGCATTTGAATCGTGCGAAACGATTACACGCTCAGCATGTGCTACCGAGCTAAGCGCCAATAGTGTAGCGGCGCTAATTACTTTCATTTTTAATGACATTTACAATCCCCCAAAGGATTTTATTATTATTGATTTGACCTGAACTGTTCATCGAGAACTATGGCCCCTTTTTTATCGGATAACTTTCGAGGAATAGATGATTTACCATCGGCCCTAAAATTTATCGATTAGGCATTAAAACAATATTAAGAGAAATGAGCCATTATTCGCTGATTGATTGCTTTAATTGCGTGAATTATTCGTGAAGAACGCAATTAGGCCGCAGATTATTGCGCCTCTAATTTTCGAGTTAATAACGGGAGCGAAATTACTAATCACTTGCCTAAGAAGTCGAGTAAATTTTCTCGGCTCGGTTAAACATAATCCATGAGGTTGCAATATATTTATCGCCGCTAACTGCCAAATTACCTCTATGAGAATGAGTAAAGCCTGCCGGTGCAATAACCATTTTTCCCTTTTTAGGTTTGAGTTTGCGTTGTTGATAATAGAACTCAGTTTCTCCACCCTCCTCAACATCGTTAAGATAAAACATATAGAGCAAGACTCGATGTAAAGGCTCATGGCCGCCTAATTGAGGGTACTGCTCAGAATGCCAATGAGGGTAGCCGCCTTCTCCCTGGCAATACTTTTGAATATTTACCGACCCGCTACGATACAAGTAAGCAATAATATTAGCGATCTGGGGTTTGCCATACTCATCAAAATTCTCTGGCGTTATGGTCAGCGGCACGCCATTTTCATCAGATAAGGTAACGGAAACGCTGCCAACAAGTGCCAAACAATATTTTTCAAAATATTCGCAGGCCTTTGAAATCGTATACTGAAGAATCTCAGCTTTTAAGGAATCAAACTCAGGGTGCTCATCAAGCATCAAATCTATGCTGTTCTTCTTGGCCAAATCCACTCCCCCGCCGATACGCCCTTGATAAGCACCTTGATGTTCATTGATGATCTTAACGAGCCGATCACATAAATCATCTGGAAGCGCGCTGGGATACTCTTCTATAAAGTCCATCTGAGGTTAGGTATAGATCTAAGATTTAAGTAGTTTAGTATTGCAAAAGGATTAAAGCTAGCTGTGACATAGAAGCCTAGACCACATAAGTAAAGGAACAAATATACGTAAGCCACAACGCCGCTCTTACCAAGATTAATAAGAATACATCAGTGAAACGGAGGTTAAATAGGATTAGTGTAGTTCATGTCCATCGGGCTAACCTAATAAACGAAAATCTTGTTCGAACAAAAGGTACGAAAATAAAGCGCCTACGGCTTAATCAGAAATATCGGGTACTCATGTCCATTGAGAATAACTACGAAGTGGAAATCTAGTACGAAAATAAAAAGACTCGCTCTTATTATTGTTGTTAACGAGTCTTTTCATTTTCATGAGTCGTGCTATTAGCTGCACTTTCCTCACTCCTAGGCGACTTGGGCTAGACCAATGTCTGGAACGCAAATTACCTAAAATTTAGGTGCTTGTCTATCCTTTTATAACTAAATGTTTACCTTGATATGAATTAAAGTAATTACATTGACAATTTGTCTAGTTTCACGGATTTTTCACACCTCATATTAGTTTCCCGCGCAGCGCATTTACCAATAGAAAGCAGACTTAAGCGCTCGCAAAATTAGTCTCTACCGCTATAATACCGTGTCTTATTTAAGGGTCAGCTGCGAGGCAATAGACGCAAATCGTTTAGCTTATCGGCTTTGCCAATTAAATCAGTCGATTGATTAGGCAAAGACCGGGCGCATTTTCCCTACTTAACCAACCTGATGTTGGTAAAAACCTCTAGCAGATAAATTAACTATCATGAGTAATGTACTAAGCTTCCAAGACATGATTCTGCGTTTGCAGCAGTTTTGGGCGGATAATGGTTGCGTAATAATGCAACCGATCGATACAGAAGTTGGTGCCGGCACCTTCCATTCGCCAACCTTTTTAGGCGCGATTGGCCCAGAACCAATGAATGCGGCTTATGTGCAACCTTCTCGTCGCCCAACCGATGGCCGATACGGCGAAAACCCGAATCGCCTGCAACATTACTTTCAGTATCAAGTGATTTTGAAACCGTCGCCTGACAATATTCAAGAGCTCTACCTTGAGTCGATGAAGGAACTCGGTATCGACATGCTCAGCGATGACATTCGCTTTGTCGAAGACAATTGGGAGTCGCCAACTATTGGAGCATGGGGTCTCGGATGGGAAGTATGGCTTAACGGTATGGAAGTGACTCAGTTCACTTATTTTCAACAGGTAGGCGGCCTTGATTGCAAACCCGTCACCGGAGAGATCACCTATGGCCTCGAGCGTATTGCCTTATATCTTCAAGGTGTTGACAGCGTTTACGATTTAAAATGGACCGATGGCTTTACCTACGGTGATATCTATCATCAAAACGAAGTTGAACAATCAACCTTTAACTTCGAGCACGCCAACGTTGAAGAGCTGTTCCACCAGTTCAACGCCTGCGAGGCCGAAGCCAAGTATTTACTTGAACAAAACTTGCCACTTCCGGCCTATGAGAAAATGCTAAAAGCCTCTCACGGATTTAACATGTTAGACGCTCGTCATGCCATTGGAGTTACCGAGCGCGCGCGCTACATCGGCCGCATTCGTGCCCTCGCTAAAGGCGTTGCCCAGTCTTACTATGAATCACGCGAAGCCTTAGGCTTCCCACGCGGACGCAACGCCGAGGCCTAATTGCATGACTACTCTATTAATTGAATTAGGCACCGAAGAACTGCCTCCAAAAGCACTAAAAAAACTCAGTGATGCTTTTACTGCTGAGCTACTCAATGGCTTACTTGATGCGCAACTGATTCAGAAAGCGGATGCCGACTCATCAGCTCCTTACGCGTCACCACGTCGCTTAGCCTTAAGTGTGCCAAATGTAATAGTCGCCCAGCCAGATCAAACCATCGAGCGTCGTGGCCCTGCGGTTCAAGCCGCGTTTAAAGATGATGGTTCGGCTACTCCAGCAGCAATGGGCTTTGCCAAGTCATGCGGCGTAGAGGTCGAAGATCTAGAACGAGTGAAAACTGATAAGGGCGAATGGTTGAGCTATAACATCAACGAAAAAGGCAAAACCCTTGCCGAGCTTGTGCCTGGCGTTATCGATCAAGCGATTAAACGCCTTCCAATTCCTAAACGCATGCGTTGGGGTGATGGTACAGCTGAATTCGTGCGTCCTGTTAAGTGGTTAATTGTGATGCATGGTGATCAAGTATTGCCGGCTACCGTTCTTGATGTTGAGTCGAACAACACGACTCGCGGACATCGCTTTCACAGCGAAGGTGAGTTCGTAATTTCGAACGCCGACAGCTATCAAGCAAGCCTTTTAGACACCGGCCATGTCGTTGCTGATTTCTCAGTGCGACAAGCGATGATCGTCGAACAAGTCAATGCCGCGGCCGCAAGTGTGGGCGGGCAAATTGAAGACGACCAAGCGTTATTAGATGAAGTGACCGGTCTGGTTGAATACCCAACTGCGGTTATCGGCGATTTTGACAAGAGCTTCTTGGAAGTTCCTCAAGAGTGCTTGATCTCATCAATGCGCGATCACCAAAAGTATTTTCATGTGGTCGACGCCGCTGGCAAATTGATGCCGCACTTCATTACAGTCAGCAATATCGAAAGCAAGAACCCCGAGCAAGTTCAGTCAGGTAACGAAAAAGTGCTTCGCGCCAGGCTTTCAGACGCGCAGTTCTTCTGGCTTACCGATCAAAAAATGAAACTAGCGGAGCGCGTAGAACGCCTCGATAACGTGATGTTTCACGCCAAACTTGGCAGCGTATTAGAAAAATCTAAACGCATTCAAAATTTAGCCGGCAAGTTAGCGGCTAAGATGAACGCCGATGCAGCAATTGCAGAGCGAGGAGCATTACTCGCTAAGGCCGATTTAGTCTCTGACATGGTTGGCGAGTTCGATGAGTTACAAGGCATCATGGGCCACTATTATGCTGATCGAGACGGAGAACCAGCTTTGGTCGGCGAATGCGTAGAGCAACACTATTGGCCAAAATTCGCTGGCGACCAATTGCCAAGTAGCGCCGAAGCTCAAGCCGTAGCGCTTGCCGATAAACTCGATAGCTTGGTTGGTATTTATGGTTCAGGTGAAGTTCCTACGGGCGACAAAGACCCATACGCATTGCGTAGAGCATCTTTGAGCATTCTGCGCATTTTAATCGAACAACAGCGACCGTTTAATTTGTCTGAATTGGTTGCTGAATCGGCATCGATTTATGCTGAACTGCAAAACATTGAAATTGATCGCGACACTCAGGCCGCTATAGTTGGCTTTGTTCGTGGGCGCTTGACCGCGTTTTACCAATCGCAAAATATAGCGACGTCTACGATTAATGCGGTAATGGCCTGCGAGCCAGACAGCCCACTCGATTTTGAGCAGCGTGTGAAAGCCGTTAGCGCATTTAGCGAAGCTTCTGAAGCCGCCGATTTGGCTGCAGCTAACAAACGCATTAGCAACATTTTAAAGAAGCAAGACGGTGACGTCGCGATAGAAGTTGATGAATCTACGCTGACTGAAGCTGCCGAAAAAGCACTATTCTCAAGCATTAAGAGTATCGAAGCGGACTGCATATCGCTATTTGACAGTGGTAACTACCAACAAGGCTTAGAGAAACTTGCTAGCCTGCGAACGCCGGTTGATGATTTTTTCGAGCACGTCATGGTCATGAGTGACAACGAGGCCGAGAAGTTAAATCGCCTAGCCCTGCTTAAACGAATGCAGAGCCTCTTTTTACGCGTTGCTGACATCTCGCTTTTACAGGCTTAACTCGCCGCGATTCAATGCCTCAAAGCAAACACATGAAGCTGATCATTTTGGACCGTGACGGCGTAATCAACAAAGATTCGTCATTGTTCATCAAGAGCCCAGAAGAGTGGATACCCCTCAAAGGTAGCCTTGAGGCCATCGCACGCCTATCGCAAGCTGGTTATGAAGTAGTCATTATCACCAACCAATCAGGCATAGGCCGCGGGCTATTAAGCGCTGACACCTTAGCGAAAATCCATGTTCGCATGATCGACTATGTGCAACAACACGGTGGGAAGATTCAGAGTATTCTCTTCTGCCCACACCACCCTGATGACGGCTGCAATTGTCGCAAGCCCTTGCCGGGCATGTACCACGAATTAGCCGAACGGCTAAACATTAACTATAGTGGAGTATATTCGGTAGGAGACTCTGTGCGCGATTTACAAGCGGCAAAAGCCGTTGGCGCGAGCCCCGTATTAGTTAAAACAGGCAATGGCAAGAAAAGTCTAAAGAAAATTGCCAGCGACCCCACTATTGATCTAGATGGCACTTTGGTGTTCGACACCCTTGCTACATTTACGGATGCCTTGCTCAAGCAAGAAATCTAAAGTGCCAGTCTAGAGCGCACTATCCAATAGCTTATGATTTATATTCGTTCCATTTTGTTTTACTTGGTTGAAGCACTTTCAACCATTCCGTTCATGTTTGTTTCTATTTTCGCACTCGCGTTCAAACCCGTGACGCGTTCATGGATGATTGCAGGGTGGGCCAAATTCGTTACTTGGTGGCTAAGAATTACTTGCGGTTTAGACCACGAGCTCGAAGGCATGGAAAACATACCCGACGAACCCTGTGTGTTCGCCTGCGCGCACCAATCGACTTGGGAAACGATCACCACTCAAACGTTCTTACCGGCTCTCTCTTGGGTTCTTAAAAAGGAACTTCTTAGTATTCCGGTATTTGGTTTAGGTTTACGTGCTACCGGCCCAATTGCAATTGACCGCTCGGATAAGAAAAACGCCTTGGATCAAGTTGTTGAGCAAGGCATTGAAAAATTCAAAGAAGGGCGCTATGTGCTGATCTTCCCTGAAGGCACTCGCTCACCTTATGGCAAGTCTGGGCGTTATAAAAAAGGGGCTGCAAAACTTGCCATCGCGGCTAACAAACCGATCATTCCAGTGGCTCATGATGCTGGAAAATATTGGTCGAGAGACAGTTGGTGGATTAAGCCCGGCACAATTCGCTGCATCTTTGGCCCGCCAATCAGTGTTGAGGGTAAAACAGACATACAAGTTACTGAAGAAATTCAACACTGGATCGAATCGCAAGGCTTATAGATCCGGAATCTGGCACATGCTATAACCTAATCCCCCTCACTCAAAAACGCCAAGTCGTTATTGACTATCAGCATGAGCATAACTTCAGATAAAGACACCTCGCGAAGCGCACAAGATAAGGGTTCGAGCACTACCGAAGTTA
The DNA here is from genome assembly GCA_947499305.1 of uncultured Arenicella sp. Classification (GTDB taxonomy): domain Bacteria; phylum Pseudomonadota; class Gammaproteobacteria; order Arenicellales; family Arenicellaceae; genus Arenicella. Next base: position 25,862 of record CANMNN010000010.1, read on the forward strand.
CTTCGGACATTAACAATCAAGTCCCGACATTTACCGACTTACTACCGGAGCAAGCTCAGCCTTATTGGGAAATAATTCAAGCGTATCCAATAGTTGAAGCCAGCTTAATTTTTCTGATATTTTGGGCATCAGCGTCTTTAATAAGACATTACGCACTGAACTTAATAAAGAAGCTAGCAAGTAGAACGATTAGCGATCTTGATGACAAGATCATCGAGGATCTGCGCAACCCCATTTTCAAAACGGTAGTTTGGTTCGGTTTAGTCGTGGCCTCTAAATCAACTGGCTATACCGAGGGAATGGCCACCTACATTAGTGCGTTCGCACTATCAATGATCATACTTGCATGGACGCGGGCAGCACTTTCGATTAGCGGCTCGTTAATTACCACGATGTCTCGAGATACTTTGCGATTTAAAAGTATGGACGTCCGCACAGAACCACTGTTAATAATCAGCAGCAAGATCATTTTAATGATCGTCTGCGCTTACATGGTGCTCGTAGTTTGGGGCATCAACCCTGTTGGTTTATTAGCCTCTGCAGGAATTGTAGGTATTGCTGTGGGCTTTGCCGCCAAGGATACCTTAGCCAACCTATTTTCAGGCGTTTTCATTCTAGCAGACCGGCCCTACAAACTTGGGGACTACATTAATTTAGATTCTGGCGAACGTGGCAAAGTCACGCATATAGGCATTCGTAGCACCCGGCTAATGACGCGCGACGATATTGAGGTAACGATTCCAAACGGCGTTATCGGCAATCAAAAAATCGTTAATGAAAACGGCGGGCCAGGCCACTCAATGCGCATTCGTTTAAATCTACAGTGTGCCTACGAGGCGAATTTAGAGCACGTTGAAGAAGTGCTACTGAATATGGTCAACAAGCAAGATGAAATTCGCAAGCACCCTGCCCCACGAGTGCGCTTTAGGGGATTTGGCGATAGCGGCATTAACTTGCAGCTAATGGGCTGGATTAACGAACCACAAGATCGTGGCCGCATCTCGCATCAGCTCTACAAAGAAATCCACAAAACCTTTAGAGACCACAATTTAGAAATTCCCTATCCGAAACGTGACCTTACCATCGTCAATCAAGCCGAGAAAAAATAGCAAACATAGACCCTTTAGGTTTTTGAAACAGGCGCTGCACACGGGCCCGAAGCCGTAGCCCGAACCTCGACATCGCCTCTGCTTTTAATAAGCTCAACACAGTCGCCTTTTTTTAGCTCTATGTTACGTGACAATACTTCAATCGCACGACCGCTTGCTGTATCAATTGTGTAGCGCATGCCCGGTGTGCGCGTCACTCTTTCTTCAGCCGCTGCACCAACCGCTGAGCCGACAAAAGCTCGCGCCAAGAAACCTAAAAAAGATCGGCTGGTGGCATCATGAATCGCCGCAGCAGACACCACATATGCGCCAACGCCAGACTGAGAGCCACCAATGGTTACTTCTTCAGTGCCGGTTACAGTGCCATAAGAGATCGACTTATATGACTGGCTCCGTGGCACAACTTTACCATTAGAAGCACAGCCAGCCAGAATAGTCATTGCGACAATCAGGCTGAGAAATTTCAGGTGTGAGGCTTTAGCGACTCGGTCTCTTGCGCGAATGTTCATTTAAATCTCCGAAAGTATGCGACATCAGCTTCAAACTAAACTACTTTCGATACCAAAACCAATTAAACTTCAAAAGTGTAATGTTTGACTAATCAAGTATTTATCGGCTTAAGCAATAGATAAATAGGGGACTTTGGCTAAACTCAAATAAAAGGATGAATAATTAGGGAAGCTCTAATTAATTATAAATGCTTTCTGTAAGAGCTGAAGGCAGTTAAATACGAGACATAGATCGAAGTAAATGAGCGCCTTAAGGCTTACAAAGCGGGGCTTTCAAACGACCCCGCACTCGTTGTTGTTATTTTTTTGTCCAGGCCAGTCATGCCCGCAAAACAATGCCTCGATTGCTAACCAGCTTGGTAGCCAGAGAGCAGTAAGAATTGATCAGAAGCTCCTAGCTATTGTTGTACTGCTCTAGAAATTCATCAAAGCCAAGCTCGTCGGCAGCTTCGAGTTCTTGTTGTTGTTGTAATGATGCAGTCGCTTGATCTACTAAGCGCTGATGGAATTCGTCGTCTTTTGCAAGGCTCGCGAAATGCACCTGATGCTTATCAGCCTGCTCTTTGGCAATATCAATAAACTCCGCACCTGCGTCGACCAAATCCATTATTTGCCCAGAGGGCGTAAGCTTAGGATCATCTACTTTCGCTTGCTGCGCATAGACCGCTGAACTGTATTCAAAGCTATCGTGTGCGGAGTCCAACAAATTCGCTGTGCCCATGATTGCATCTAGTAACTCAGTTGCGGCAACCGAGAAAGGCACTCGCTCGACTCCTCGCTGTAGAGTTAACCCTGGATCTCGACCTCGCATAATTACATCACGCTGATTGCTACGAATCTCTGGACAACTAGTGTCGCTGGTTTGAGGGCATTGCGAAAATAGGCAATACAGCAAAAAGGCATCGAGAAAACGTATTTGCTGCGCACTTAAGCCTTCTGCTAAAAACGGGTTAATATCTAAAATACGCACTTCTATGTATTCAACACCGCGGTCACGCAAAGCTGCAATTGGCTTTTCGCCTGACTCTGTGACTCTCTTCGGTCGAATATCGCTGTAGTATTCGTTCTCAATTTGCAGCACATTAGTATTTAACTGACGGTACTCGCCGTCTACTTTCACACCAATCTTTTTATACGCATCGTATGTATGCGTCATTGCCTCGGCTAAGGTGGTGACATAGTCATCTAAAGAGCCGTAGGACACATGCAAGGCTTCTTGCGCTGAGTTTTGATAACCTAAGTCACTCATCCTCAAGGACGTCGCGTAAGGTAAACCGAACGTATTTTCTCGCAACGACTCTAAGCCGTGCTCTTGTTGGCTGCGATCACCTAAAAATGACTTATCGAGAACCGGAGATGCGCCAAATAAGTAATGCAATATCCATGAATATCGACGAAAATTTCGAATCAACGAGAAATAATGCGCTGACTTAAAGTCAGATAAAGATTGGCTCTCAAAGCTTGAATCTTGCTCAATAGCTCGATCATCAAGTTTCGATTTGTAAGACTTCCAAAACTCATCCGGAAGCGAAAAATTATAATGGATACCCGCAATAGATTGCATGATACGACCATAGCGAACCCCCAACCCCTGACGGTACACATGCTTTAGTGTGCCAATATTTGAACTTCCATAATTGGCTATTGGAATACTCGCATCACCTTGCAAACGACACGGCATACTCGCGGGCCAAATGCGCTCTTCCTTAATAGCATCTGCCGTGAAACTATGGAGATTGGTTAAATAGTCGATGGTGCTTTCAACATCATTGAGCACCGGCGTAATGAATTCTAACAAGGCTTCAGAGTAATCTGTGGTTATACTCGGATGCGTTAAGGTAGACCCTAACGCAGCTTGATGAGCTGATTGCGCAACGTTCGAGTCTGGCGTCACCCGCAAACCTTCTTTTTCTACGCCACGCACAATACCTGATAAGGTCGATGTAATTTGCTCGTCTATCAAGGAGAGTGTGGAGGTGCATTCAGAATTAATCATGGAGGGATTCCGGTCTATTGCCTAATCGTCAATTGTACTGAAGATCGATCGCAAATGTTGTGATGAATTATGTCCAATTTACCGTACTTAGAGTGCAATCGTACATCAGTCATTCGATCGATCGCAGGTCATTATTAAGACTAAATTCAAAGCGCTCTAAGGTAGCAAACCCTTGACCACCCATCACTTCGGTACCAAGCTCTAGGTCGCCGATAAACCACTGCTTGTCGATAGCTCCGCGCTGATGGGCAAAGTCGAGCAGTTCGTCAAGTTCTATATTCACGTCGAGACTTGGCTCAGTTAGCCTAAACGTGATGTAGCGCCAATTATTTTCATTACGCCTTGATACGTCGCCCCAATCCTGTTTATACCAATATTCCCACTCAAGCCCGCCAACAGTCGCGGTATAAAGTTTTTGGCCGCCTGGTTTAAATTGATCGGCTGTGTAATAAGTCCAAATCATAAACTCTGCGACAATGGCTTGTCTGCGTTGCTCTAGTGTAAGCTGAGAACGAGAATCAATCGGCACATCGGTAAGCCACATAGTAGCCGCTACATTATAGTTACCATTACTAGTCACACTTAGTCGATGACTTAAATCGGCTGAGCTTACCTCGGCTACCCGTACAGGAAAGTCGTTACCGAAGGACATTGAAGGATCCCACGGTGACGCGCCGAGTTTTATTTGCGGCTGCGCAAATACTGCCCGCGGCGACCTCGGCCAATCCCATAACCAACCGTACACAATATCGTCGTCTCGCCTGAGCTTAACGAGGCATTGCCGAGTACCCCCTTCAGGCTTCCCACCTACCGCATGTTTGTTCCATACGTTGTTAACAAGCAAACCGAGGTTCGTCGATTCAGTGCCGTAGTCTTCGCAATTGATTACTTCGTGTTCCGGCATTGAAATAGACTCATAGTCCGTAACACTGCAGGCACTTAGAAAAAATAGGCTTGGTGCTACTATTAAACGCCCCACAACATCACCTACCAGCTTAATAATTCGATTCATTACAGGACTTAGGTGTCGATCTAAAGCTTAGCTAAGATCGTTATTTTTAGCCATTTTGGCATATTGCTTCTGGGCAATTTTAAGCAGGGTTTTCGGGAAGTAGCGCTTCAGCCATAGCGCGTTCATTTCAAAACCTTTACCAACAGCAATTTCTGGCTTCCCCTTTTTAAAACCATCTACAATGACCCTTGCGCAATCATCAACGTCCATACCACCACGAATCTCACTGTCCTCTTTATCATAAGCTGAGCCGTCTCCCGACAAGGCATTTGACGAGATTGGAGTTCGGATGTAGCCGGGCGTAATGGTAGTAACCTTAATGCCGTTATGATGCACTTCGGTTCTTAGTGCATCAAAGAAACCCATCATTGCATGCTTTGCTGCGCAGTAACCGGTCCTAAATGGCACACCGACTTTGCCTGAGATCGAAGAGGTTACGGCGAAATGCCCGTGGCCTTGCTCGATCAGAATAGGCAGTAGCGCTTTAGTAAGCGCTATCTGCCCAAAGACATCAACCTCAAAAATAGTTCGATAAGTATTCATGTCGGTATTCAAGCAGCTAGAACGCTGAGTAATGCCTGCATTATTAATCAATAAATCGATTTCACCAGCCCAATCTTTAGCCTGAGCAACCTTGCCTTCTAAACTCGGCTCATCGGTGATGTCCATCGGCAATACTAAATTTGACTCACTATCCGTGACAGCGTCACACTTTGCTTTTACGACTTCAAGACCTGCGCGGCCTCGAGCGGAAAGAATGACTCGTGCCCCTTCGCGCGCAAATTCCAAGGCCAACGCTTCACCGATACCCGAAGATGCGCCGGTGATCCAAACTACCTTTTTGTTAAACATAATGTTTCTCAGCCGCTGCTTTGTCACGATTGTTTGTGACGATTATTCGCTCAATATATCCCTATAACTTGCCGAACAAAACTAGTACTTAGTCTTTCGCTTCATTGTTCAAGCCTTGTTCATGTGAGCCATCTGCTTCGGCCTCGTCGAATACTTCGCCTCTGCGAAGCTCAACTACGTAAGGCCCAAGCAAGCTACCGACAAACACAATCGGAACTCCAAAAATGAGAGAAAAAGCCCAACTCGATTGCGCCTCGCCATCGGTCAAAATGCTGATCAAAAATAGGCCAATCGAAGCGCCTACAGCCAACATCCATTGGTTACTCAATAGATATACAACTAGGCCAACAATGAAGGCTAGAATAAAGAGAATCGCGAATTCCATAAGTCGACTATAACATTGATCGCAGGGGCCAGACTAATCAGATCAAGCCACTCGCAAATAACGACTGCTCGCGGCTCGATAAAGGGTTGCGTCTAGAGAATATAACGGGCGTAATCTTCATTCTCAACAAGCTCATCGAGATGCTCATTTACATAGGCTTGATCGACGGTAACGGTATCTCCAGCGCGATCACTTGCCTCAAAGGAAATCACCTCGAGCAGGCGCTCTAACATTGTATGCAAACGACGAGCGCCAATATTTTCAGTGCTCTCATTAACTTGCCAAGCCAGCTCAGCAATGCGTCGAATACCATTTTCAGTAAATTCTAATTTCACGCCTTCGGTCGCCAACAAAGCATCGTATTGCTCAGTCAAGGAGGCGTCTGGTTCAGTTAATATTCGCGTAAAGTCATCTACCGTTAGGGCATTGAGCTCGACTCGGATCGGCATGCGGCCTTGCAACTCTGGAATCAAATCTGATGGCTTTGAAAGCTGAAATGCACCAGAACCGATAAACAAAATGTGATCGGTTTTAATCATGCCGTGCTTAGTTGAAATAGTGCTGCCTTCGATCAACGGTAGTAAATCGCGCTGAACACCTTCACGTGAGACGTCGGCGCTTTTGCCGCCTTCTGAGCGACCAACAATTTTGTCGATCTCATCAATAAAAACAATGCCGTGATTCTCTAAACGTTGAATCGCATTAAGCTTAATATCGTCTTCGTTAACGAGCTTGGCAGCTTCCTCTTCAGTCAGCACCTTAAGCGCTTCCTTGATCGGCATTTTACGGCTTTGCTTTTTATCGCTGCCCATATTTTTCATCATGCCCTGTAATTGGCTGGTCAGCTCTTCCATACCTTGCGGACCGAACAACTCTACACCAGCTACTTGAGCGGCTACTTCTACTTCGATTTCTTTATCGTCCAAACGGCCTTCACGCAGCTTCTTACGAAAACTCTGACGCGCTGCGCCATCTTTGCTCTCGGAGCTGTCGCCGGATGTGAAGCCAACGTCTCGAGCCGGTGGCAGCAATATGTCAAGAACTCGCTCTTCGGCTGCATCTTCAGCGCGTACTTGCATCTTCTTCATTTCACTTTCGCGTTGCCCTTTGATGGCAACGTCAGCTAAGTCACGGATGATTGAATCGACTTCACGGCCAACATAACCGACCTCTGTGAATTTGGTGGCTTCGACCTTGATAAATGGCGCGTCCGCAAGGTTAGCCAATCGACGAGCGATTTCGGTTTTACCAACACCAGTTGGGCCGATCATCAAAATATTCTTCGGTGTGATTTCAGCACGCAAACTGTCGTTGTCAACTTGAGAACGTCTCCAACGATTACGCAAAGCGATAGCGACTGCACGCTTGGCATCAGCCTGGCCGATAATATGTTTGTCGAGCTCTTGAACGATCTCTCTTGGGGTCATCTCACTCATGCTAAATCTCTAATTCTTCAATCGTTAAGCTGTGGTTAGTAAACACGCAGATGTCGGCGGCAATGGTCAGTGATTTTTCAACAATCTCTTTGGCGCTCAAATCGGTATTGTCGGCCAGTGCTCGTGCAGCAGCCTCAGCGTAAGAACCACCTGAGCCAATCGCCATTACGCCAGCTTCGGGCTCAATAACGTCGCCCGTGCCGGAGATGATATAAGAGGCTTCTTTATCGGCCACGCAAAGAAGCGCCTCTAACTTTCTAAGCATTCGATCAGTACGCCACTCTTTTGCGAGTTCAACCGCTGCTTTGGTGAGAATACCTTGATGCTTTGCGAGCTTAGCGTCAAACAGTTCGAATAGGGTAAACGCATCCGCGGTGCTGCCAGCAAAACCAGCGATGACTTCGCCTTTATACAATCGACGCACCTTACGTGCGTTGCCTTTCATTACGGTATTGCCAAGCGATACTTGGCCGTCGCCGCCAATAACCACTTGGTCATCGCGACGAACAGATAGGATAGTAGTCATAGTGACTCCTGTTAAATAAATTCGTTTCGGCTCTCAGCGAGCGTTGCTTAAGCCTGTAGATAGCTATGTCGCGGCGCTTTCGACGGTTTCAAGTTTTTTCTGGAATTAATCAGAGGTCCCCAAGATCAACTAACTCGATGACACCTTCACGTCGCGAGTCCACGCCTCCTTCTAAGCGTCCATCAAGATGTCGATAAACGACGCTCAAACCTGAGTTTTCACCAGCACTTTCTTTTACCTGAAAACCATAGCCTCTGAGCGCGTCGATCAACTCAGGCGCTGCGCGGTCTTTCTCGATACGCAGGCGATTATTACGCGCAACCATATTAGGCAGCTCTACGGCTTGCTGTGGACTCAAACCCCAATCGAGAACGCCGACTAGCGTTTTAGCGGTATAGGCGATAATTGAGTTGCCACCGGGCGAGCCAGTGGCCATTAGAAACTCACCATCCTCATTAAGCACAATAGTTGGCGACATTGACGACCGTGGGCGTTTGTTCGCTTCAACTTTATTGGCGATCGACTTACCTGATTGGTCAGCCGGCTTAAATGAAAAGTCAGTTAACTGGTTATTCAAAAACATGCCCGCGGCCATTCGCGTGCTACCAAAGATGCTTTCAACACTGGCGGTGAGAGACACCACATTTCCATCGCCATCAATAACGACAAAATGTGTGGTTCCCGCTACGTCATTCGTCGCATCTATGCCATACGCCACTTTCGACGTTTCATTAAATAGCCAAGGGTCGCCAGCACTGACTGATTCAATCGCCTCAGTTGGCTTAATTAGTTTGGCGCGCTGCTGCAAATAGCTTTGATTTAATAAGCCATCAAGAGGCACCTCGACAAACTCGTTGTCGGCCACGTATTGGTCTCGGTCGGCATAGGCAAGGCGCTGGGCTTCAGCGAAGATCGACCAATTTTGAGCATCGCTACTGCCTTGTGCACTGAATTTAGGCGCATGTTCTAACAAGCCCATAATTTCAGCTACCGCTACCCATGACGAGGATGGCGGTGGCCCACAAAGGGTTTTCGCTTTATATTCCGAGCACAAGGCGGTGCGTTTCAGAGCTTTATAATTTGCTAGATCTTCCAAGCTCAGACCGCCTGCTCGCGGAGCATGGGAGGTTTGCTCAACAATTTTCTCAGCAATCTCGCCTTGATAAAATGCGCGGGGGTCATCGGCAATGAGCTCTAAGGCGCCAGCATAATCTGGATTCTTTAATATTGAACCAATGGCAATCGGTTCGCCATTGTCATCGAAGAAATAGTTATGCGCATCGACCGGGCCTTGATCAATGCTACTAGGAATGTATTTGCCAAAACGAGCAATCATGCCGTGTAAACGTTTTGAAACTTCAAAGCCATCAGTAGCCAACTTCTTGGCTGAATCAAAATGCGCTCCCCATGGCAGCTTGCCATGGTCTTTGTGTGCCAATTCAAGCATCGCTACCATTCCCGGCACGCCGCTTGAAAGCCCACTGTTCTTGGCATTGAGAAAACCGATTGATTTGCCCTCTTGATTTAGAAACATGGTTTCGCTGACACTTTGAGGGGCGGTTTCTCGTCCGTCGTAAACAGAAACCTGATTACTGGCATTGTCGAAATACACCATATATCCGCCGCCCGCTAATCCAGAACTTTGTGGTTCTACCAAACTAAGGACCGCTTCTATCGCAATCGCGGCATCAACCGCTGAGCCACCCGCGCGAAGGACATCCGCGCCGGCCTTGCTAGCGTGTGGATTCGCCGTAACCACCATGCCAGTTTTAGCCTCAAGTACCTGCGATTTATTCTTGCCAATGTCAGCAGTGGTCGTTGAGCAAGCACTCAATACACAAAGCGCCAAAAGAGCGGAAATACTTTTTTTCATTTTCATACAATTAGTCGTCGTCAAATCCAGGGTCAAGAATAGCAGTCTACTCGCATCATCTCATCAACGACACGTCACACTTAAGACGTTACACTAATATTTAAGATTCAACCTGATACTGATTGCATTAATGAGCGATAAAAAATCACGTGAAAAAGCCATACCGAGTTCGCGCCTAGGTCGACTTGGTAAGATTGCTCGAATGGCTGGCGGTGTTGCAGCTGGAATGATTGGCGAAGGTGCCAAACAATTGAGTCAAGGCAATCGCCCAAAAGTTAGCGATCTATTGCTCACACCCGCCAATGCAAAAAAGGTAACCAAACAGCTCGCCACCATGCGTGGTGCGGCGATGAAGGTTGGCCAACTCTTATCAATGGAAACTAGCGACTTCCTGCCACCAGAATTATCGGAGATACTGGCGCAACTGCGCAACAAGGCTTTTATAATGCCACGCGCCCAACTTGAGCAATCGTTGATTAATGCCTATGGTGAACAGTGGCAAGACTGTTTTTCAAGCTTCGATTATGACCCTCTAGCCTCGGCATCAATCGGCCAGGTTCATCGTGCGACCATGCTTGACGGCACAGAGATAGTATTAAAAATTCAATATCCAGGCGTGGCTCAAAGTATCGACAGTGATGTTGATAACATCGCTACCCTGTTTCGCATGACCAAGATATTGCCAAAGCATATGGATATCGATGACCTGCTAGTCGATGCCAAGGCACAGTTGCACGAAGAGGCAAACTACGTCCAAGAAGCTGAGTACTTAGAGACTTTTCGCAGCTTGCTCGATGATGAAGCGAGCTACATTATCCCCAAACATTATCCAGAGCTAAGCACTGAACTGATTCTAGCGATGGATTATGTTGAAGGCGAACCAATAGAAACCTTAATCGAATTAGACCCAGCGATTGTCGACCAACTAATGACGAACATGTTCGAGTTAATGCTCAGAGAACTGTTCGAACTGAGATTGATGCAAACCGACGCGAATTTCGCCAATTATTTGTTCAATCATCAGAGTCAAAAAATCGTATTACTTGACTTTGGCGCAAGCCGAGGCTTTACCAAACGCTTTGTTGTCGACTACAAAAGATTGATTCGAGCAGTAGTCGCGGATGACTCTGAGGCAATCATATCGGCGGCTGATCGACTGGGATACAAAGCCAGTGAAGCAAGTGAAGAATATCAAGAGTTTCTGGTTTCGATTTTCGGCATCGCGCTTGCGCCCTTTGCTACTGAAAGCCTATTCGATTTTAAGAGCGCGCTTCTATCAGACCAGCTATCTGAGCTTGGCGAGCAAGGTTATGACTTCAAAGAATTTTGGCAAACACCGCCAACAGACATCCTTTATTTACACCGAAAACTCGGCGGCATGTACATGTTGGCGACCCGGCTCGGCGCGCGTGTTAATGTCAACGCACTCGTTGAGCCGTATTTAAAAACGCTCGCAGTTTAGTTACTAGCCGCCAGTTAAAACAAGTTGACCTTTTTGACCTTTTTCGAGGGCCTCTTGCCCTTTGAGAGCTTGTGCCAAGGAAAACTTACGTTCGGTGCTCATTATCCTCAAGGTCGCGACAGAATCGCCAATAACGTTCCCCGACTCATCAATAACAATGTCGCTTCCTTTTGGAAAAACCAAAACGGTATCACCAACATCCAATAGACCTTCACCATAATTAAGCGTGATGGCCCCGTCATCGGCAATTTTCATTACCCTAATCGGGAAAAGAGTAGATATCAATCGGTCAACCAGTTGATCAACCCCTTGCTGAATTGCTTGATCTATCACGCCTTGATCGAGCGCGGTATCGGCGGCAGTGATTCGAGTTGAGTATTGAGCTGAAACATTCGAACTGAAGTCATTGGTTACATCAGCAACACCAATAAGCTCGAAATCGATATCAATTGAGCCAACGGCATTCTTAGAATTACTACTCTGTTTCGCAAGCAATCCAAACTCAGTAACGTCGGCTTTCAGAATATAATCTAAGCCTCGCAGGTTAACAGCGTTGCCGGTGTATTGCTTCGCATAATACCCCTCTAATGTGCGCTCCTGTTGCTCGATTCGACTTTTTAGCTGAGCATAATCCAAAACCGTAAATTTACGCGTTTTAATCAATGCGCTATTAATTTTACCGTTAAGGGTGCTTAATACCTTTTCGACAGGCATCAACGCTTGGTTTGCATCTGCGCTGTATGAGATATCACCTACACCAATGGTGCCAATTTGTTGAGAATAGCTATTGGTGCACCAGAAGATGCCAGCAGCGAATACTAAAAATCCTGCGTATTTTTTCATTTTGTAGCCTAAGTTTGCCTTCGAGCAAGTCTGGGGGGACAGCTTCGATGTACTAGTTATAATCTTAAAAAGCACTTTTGAGTGAAAAATTTTGCAAAATATATCATTGAAAATAAGCGAATGCATCTGTCTAAATAGCGACAGAGCGCCGGATAACGTAAATATCGAGTTACTTCAACACTGTGTCTAAGTGCTTGAATTCAAGTCAATTGTGCGATGGACCTTCCTGAGACAAGAGAAGCGCAATTATTCGGCCGCAGCTTATTTTAATTGGGCCGCCGCGCGTTTTAATTGGGCCGCCGCGCGTTTTAATTGGACCGCTATGGATAGCTTGGCAGAATCGAAAATAACCCGGCTATCTTTAAGATAATTATAAGAACGCCAAAGCCTGCTACCGAGCACCACGAAGCCTTTTCAGAAACACTTATAACAGTAGCTCGCCGCACGGCTTTATACATCAGCGCTGGCACAATGAAAAAGCTGAAGGCGACAAATACTCCCGCATACGCAATCGCACTCACAAAGCCGTATGGGGCCATCAAACTGCCCATTAAAGGTGGTGCGAACGCCAATAAAACCGCTCTTAGTGTCGCATGAGAGTGCTTATTTAAATCGAAACGATCCCGCAAGAAGTGCACCAAGCCTAAGCCAACACTCAGAAACGAAGTGATCACAGCGAAGTTCGAAAACCAAACCAAACTGAATTTTATTGTTGAACTATCAGTGCGGTTTTGCAAAGCTGAGACCAGTGCGCCTAATCCACCACCGTCGCCCTTAACATTTAGAAAACTGACTCGCGAAATATGCCCAAGAGTCGACATCAACCAAATCACATAGACAAGTAACGCGAGCAGCAATCCGAAAAGAAGAGCACGCTTAACGTCGAGTACTTTATTCTCATAATGCTCACATAAACTAGGTACCAGCCCACCGCAGGCGAACGCTGTAACAAACACAGGCAACGCAGCCCACAAATATTTAAGGCTCGAATCGGTCTGGTCAATGAGTATGGAAACATCAAGCGTTAGCACCAAGCCTGAGTTCGCCGCAACAAAACTAGCGCACATGCCAAGCATTAAAACGCCTGAAATTCGACTCACGCTTGATGCTCCCAAGGAAATAAAAAGAGCCGCTATTGAAGCGAAAACAAGACTTAACGATGCCCGAGTAATGACAAAACCTTCCGGCCAATACTGTGAGGCTTGAAGACTGACAACCAAACTGCGCTCTAGAATTCCGGCCCCGGCGGTAATGTAAGCGTACATCAAAATAAACATGATAAACGCTATCGAAAGATTATTTACCATCGCGAACCGCGGGCCCAAAACGGCGCTAACCAATGTGTCGAAACTGCTGCCCTCAGGGTAGCGAACATTGACATCTAATAGTAGTTTTGCCGCGAGGTAGGTCATGCAACAGACAAACGCCAGCCCCAGGGAAGAGAGAACAAACCAAGCGCCTGATGAGACTAAAGGTAACGCAAACATTCCCGCGCCTATCGCGCCGCCAGCGACCAACATAGTGCCATGCCATAGCGGCCGCGGATTAGCTAAGGCCCTATTCGGACGCTCTATCTTTGGAGGCATTTAACTGGACATGAGGTTAATACGATTCATGAGCCAAGCTTACACTGAACACGAGATTTCTGCGCCATATACTCTGACCCCAGTTTTGATTATAATCGGCGCCCCGATACCTTTATCGGGGTTCTCAGGGCGGGGTGCAATTCCCCACCGGCGGTAATCACAACAATGTGACGGCGTAAAGTGACGACATGTAGATTGTGTAGCCCGCGGGCGCTTCGAATAAATCGTTTATCCGAAGGACAAGCAGACTTGGTGAGATTCCAAGGCCGACAGTTAAAGTCTGGTTATGAGAATAAGGAGCATTTCGATAAGGCCGCGACTGCGCGCCCTGTCGTACGGCCCTTGTTTGCCCTCAATTTAGTACTACAGATTGAGTAAACACCAATGACACATTCTATAAACACCAAACGCATCGCCTTTATCCAAGCTTGTTGGCATCGAGATATTGTCGACCAGCTACGCGACTCTTTTGCCGCCGAGTTCAAAAACTTGAGCGATTTGGAAGTCGATTTCTTTGAATTGCCTGGCGCTTATGAGATACCACTTTTTGCAAAAACACTCGCCGAAACTGGAGACTATGCAGGCATTGTCGCAGCCGGCCTAGTTGTCGATGGCGGCATTTATCGCCATGATTTCGTAGCATCAACCGTAATCGACAATCTAATGCGCGCGCAAATGGACACCGGCGTGCCTGTCTTTTCAGCAGTTCTAACGCCACACCACTTTCACGCTGGAGAAGAGCACACCACCTTTTTTAAAGAGCATTTCCTTAAAAAAGGCAAAGAAGCAGCGCATGCCTGCGCGCAAACCATTAACAGTCTGAGCTTGATTGGCAAATAAAGAATATCTGCGAATGTTATTGGCAGGGCTTTTCGGGACAACCAAGCTCTGCCGATAATACTGCCAAACCGAGTTATCAAGCAGCTAGAGAGAATCATGAACTCGCCACAGTTCAACGAAGACTGCGCCATTGCACATAGACGTCAATAGTGCTCTGATACAAATATTTTGACACCAAAGTCTTTGAAATTCTCGCGGAACAGCGCAGAATAAAAACACCTTAAGCTCATCACACTCGCCCATGACTGCTAGCACAAGTTCGCAAGCGGCTGCCGAAGCTGGCAGCACTCTTCTAAGTCAATACCTAGAACCTGTAATTGGATTTATCAACAATGTTTTGTGGGGCGAATACAGCATTTTAATAGCTATGCTAGTCATTGCAGGCCTCTGGTTCTCCATCGCTCTCGGCGGCGTTCAATTCAAACACTTTCGACACATGTTTCGCTTAATAGGCAACAGCATGCAATCGGATGAAAATGGCATCAGCTCATTCCAAGCACTCTGCACCAGTCTTTCTGCCCGCGTAGGCACAGGCAACTTGGCCGGCGTCGCGATGGCCATTTCAGTCGGTGGCGCAGGTGCGGTATTCTGGATGTGGGTAATCGCACTACTCGGCATGGCTACTGGTTTCGCCGAAAGCCTCTTGGCGCAAGTCTATAAAGTTCGAGATACCAAAAAGGAATTTCGCGGCGGGCCAGCTTATTATATCCAACAAGGTTTGGGCATACGGTGGCTTGCGGTGCTTTTCTCTATTTGCCTATTTTTGGGTTATGGCTTGTTCTTCAGCGCCATGCAGGCCAACACCATCAGCGATGCTCTGAACAATGCTTACCAAATACCGACACACTATTCAGGTATAGTCATCACCTTAGTCGCGGGCTCTATTGTAATTGGCGGCCTGCGAACCATCGCACGCTTTGCTGAATTAGTGGTTCCTGTAATGGGCCTGGCCTATGTGCTTACTGCGCTCATAATTACCTTTTACAACATCTCCGCAGTGCCGGACATGATTGCCACAATTATTAGCTCAGCATTTGGCTTACAAGAAGCAGGTGCTGGCGCGCTTGGCGCCGCCCTAAAAGCCGGCATTCAAAGAGGCTTATATTCTAACGAAGCGGGTTCGGGTAGCGCGCCACATGCTGCTGCAAGCGCATCACCCAAACCAAACCACCCCGCAACGCAAGGCTACATTCAAATGTTGGGCGTGTTCTTCGATACTATTATCTTATGTACATGTACTGCGATAATCATTCTATTGGCAGGCGATTATTCGAGTGAAGGCGCCACCGGCATTCGTCTCACACAAGATGCCATGAACACACACATGGGCAGCACTGGACTACACTTTGTATCAATAGCGATTACCTTGTTTGCGTTCACCTCAGTTGTTGCAAACTTCGCCTATGCGCAGAGTAACTTACGAATATTCGGCGCCGATACAAAGCTCGGCAATACGGCCTACATCATCATTTATTTGGGAATGGTATTTTGGGGATCTAGCGCAACACTTGAAATTGTTTGGAGTGCGGCAGACATGGCATTAGGCTTGATGACTTTAGTTAATGTAACAGCCTTAGCGCTACTCACGCCAACAATAGTCTCTGTTAGCCGCGACTACTTTTCAAAATACGAGCGCGGTGATGAGGTGCACTTCAGAAAAGGCGATTGCGCTATTCAAGGTAAAACCGAAGACAATATTTGGAATTGAGTTGTCGTTTTACCTTCAGCATGAACAAAAACCGTCATGTCTATTTGCGATACTTATCATGTCCCTTCGATAAGTTTACTAGCGTGCCCTATAATCAATGAAACAATTTATCATTGCCCTCAGCTTAATGTTCATTACTAAGTCTAGCGTTAGCGCCGAGCAAAAATCAGTAAACATCATGGATCAAGACTATTCACATATCGACGTTCAAGGCCATCGTGGCGCGCGTGCAGCATTACCTGAGAACTCTCTTCCCGCCTTGCAATACGCCTTGGAACTCGGCGTTGATACGCTCGAATTTGATATGGGAGTGACTAAGGACGGTGTCGTGGTGGTCGCGCATGATCAACAGATCAATCCGCTGATTTGCAAATACAAAGACGGTCGAGAAGCGGAAGAAGGCTTATGGCTGCATGAGCTAAGCCTAGAGCAAGTAAAGCAATTCGACTGTGGCTCTATAAAAAACCTTCGTTTCGACAAGCAAAAAACAGTACCCGGAACAGAGATCCCAACACTCAGAGAAGTGTTCGAAATGGTAAAAATTTCCGAACTGGAGAATTCTAAAACGGTATTGTTTAACATCGAAACCAAGAGTGATCCAAGTAAACCTCATGCACAGCCTGCGCCAAAAGATTTTGTCGAAGCGGTGATAGCCGTGGTAAATGAGTTCGACCTAGAATCGCGCGTCACGCTGCAATCGTTCGACCCTGCAACATTGATCGCGGCAAAAGAAATCGCTCCAAATCTGCAACTCTCTGCACTATTCAGACACAAACCCGGCGATTGGTTAGAAGCGGCTGAAACAGTCGGTGCTGACATCATCTCACCGCATCACAGCCTATTAGGCCGCAAAGACGTTGAGGAGATTCAAGACGCTGGGCTAGCAGTAATTCCCTGGACAGCTAATAGTAAGCGCCAATGGGCTCGGCTTTTAAAGCTCAATGTCGACGGAATTATCACTGACGACCCCGAAGCACTACTTGAATATCTCGGTCGTTAGAGTTCAGAGCCGTTAGAACTCAAAGCCTTTAGAGTTCAAAGCCGTTAGAGCTCTAAGCGGGAGTTAACACCCCAATTACACTCGCAGTCATACAGGTAGCCAACGTACCACTGACAATACTGAGTAAGCCTAGGCGCGTAATTTCACCACGACGCTCGGGCGCCATGGCAGAAAGCCCACCAATCAAAATACCCAAACTTCCGAAGTTAGCAAAACCACATAGGGCGTAGCTGATGATAAGGTCACTTCGCGGGCTCAGGGTCTCGGTTGGCAACTGGCTTTGCGCGATAAACGCTAAAAATTCGTTCAATACGGTTTTGATGCCCATGAGTGAACCCGCGGAACTGGCTTCGGCCCAAGGAATTCCCATAAGCCAGCAGATTGGGGCCATAACCCAACCCAATACGCGCTCGAGAGAGATCGGCAACCCGTTGTAATCAGGCAACAAGCCCAAGCCTAGATTAGTCAAAGTAACCAAAGCAATAAAGGTAACGATCAAAGCTAGAATACCGAGCATCATTTGCATTGCGCTGACCGCGCCTTGCGAAATAGCATCCATCGAGCCTTCATAGTCGAATGCAATTTCAGCTTCAGACGGAGTCGGCTCACCAGTTTGCGGCACCATGGTTAATGAAATCATCACCGCGGCCGGCACGCTCATTATAGAAGCTGTCAAAATGTGGCCAACAGCGTCGCTGATTACTTGATTCAAAAACGTTGAATACAATACCAGTACCGTTCCTGCTACCGTTGACATGCCAAGAGTCATCACCAAAAACAATTCAGAGTAGCTAAGTTTGCGAATGCTATTGCGAATAAACAACGGAGCTTCGACCATACCAATAAAGATGTTTGCGGCGCCAGACAAGGCTACCGCTCCGCCTATATTTAACGTTTTAGTGAAAATTGCCGCTAAGCCTTTAATAATTAAAGGCAATATACGCCAATGTGATAGCAGAGCTGTAAGTGCACCGATGACAATGATCAAAGGAAACGCTTGAAACGCCAAAATCACACTCGCGCCCGTATTCGGCTCGAGCTCTTCATATGGAAGCTTTCCGCCTCCTAGGTAACCAAACACAAAACTAGTGCCTACATTGGTGGCTTCCTGCAAAGCCAAGACCGCTTGATTCATTACCCCAAACATCGCTTGGAACAACGGAATCTTCAGAAATACCAAGGCCAGCACCACCTGCAGCCCCACAGCGGCAGCCCATAAGCGAATATTGACGCGTTTTGGCCCCGCGCAAAATAGCATCGCAATCAAAGGGAACGCGATTAAGCCCAAGGCGCTTTGTAAGTTTGGCAAGAAATCCATGAATGCTCGGAGGGTTATTTGAAGACGAGCACGACTTTACTGCTTCTGCCGACTATCGACAAGCGCTAAACATGGCTAAAGCGGTCAGCTTTGATGACAAACGTCTATCAGTGATCGAGGGAGATGGATTTTGAGAAAAAATTAGCGATTTTTGCGATAAAAAGTGGACGGAATGTCACACTTTTGCAACACTCCCGTCGTATAAAAGATACAATTAACGCCCACGTTAAGAATTAGTCATGTTCGGTGAATTTTGGCCGGATTTTCTCACAACAATCGCAATCGGATTAATCATCCGGGGGTCATTTACCATGCCGCGAAATATTGCAAACGGCTTTATTAAAGCCACTACCGTGTTACTGCTGAGCCTTATCTCAGCGGCCGCGATAGCCCAATCAACAACCTCGTCTATTCGAGGTAAACTACTCGACTCAGCTGGCAACGCTGTTGCAAACGCTGAAGTTGTAGTAACCGACCAACGTACTGGTTCTGAGCGTCGTGTTCGCTCAAACAACAGCGGTACTTTCTTCGCTTCAAATCTTCAAGTTGGTGGCCCGTTCTTGGTTACTGTCGATGGTGTAGCGTCAGCGACTGTTCCAAACATCTCTCTTGGCGATGCTTACAACCTAACCATTAACGACGTCGGCGCACCAATTGCAAGCGACACTGTTGAAGAAGTCGTTGTTCTAGGTACAGCGGTTGTTGCAGACGTTTCTTCGGGACCGTCAGCGATTTTCTCGCAAGACGTTCTAGAGTCAGCGGTTGCATTTAATCGCGACATCAAAGACGTATTCAGCAATGACCCACGAATCAACCTTGATGACCCATCACGTGGCTCAGGCGTAAACTGCGCTGGTAAAAACCCTCGTTTTAACAGCCTATCAATCGATGGCGTTGGTCAAAATGACCGTTTTGGTTTGAACAATAATGGCTTTGCTTCATCAAATGGCCAACCTTTTCCGTTCGACGCGCTTGAGCAAGTATCAGTTGAGTTGGCACCGTTCAACGTAACAGCTGGCGGCTTCTCAGCATGTGCAATCAACGCGGTGACCAAGTCTGGACGTAATGAGTTTTTTGGTAGCGCAGTATACGAATTTTCAAGCGATAGCCTTCGTGGTGATAGCTTTGAGTTCGGCGGCGAAGAGTTCGACGTAGACAACAGTGACTTCACTGAAGAGACTATTGGCTTTACCTTGGGCGGCCCAATTATCGAAGATAAGCTTTTCTTCTTTTTGGCGTATGAAGAATCAGATCAGCCAATCTTTAACGCAGCAGGCTTTGCCGGTTCTGGCAACGGAGTCGAGCGTGACTTTTTAAGCGAAGCTGATTTCAACCGTATTGTCGACATTTCAAATCGCCTATACGGCTATGACCCAGGCGGTCTACCCCAGCAAGGTGCTAACGAACGTGACGCTTTGATCGGTCGATTAGACTGGGACATCAACGATGATCACCGCGCAACCTTGATTTATAATAAATTTGAAGGCGGAGCGATTGTTGGTTCTGATAATGACACTTTCGAATTCGAGTTTGATAACCACTTCTACAACCGCGGTAGTGACTTAGAGACAGCGGTTCTGCGTTTGAGCTCACAGTGGACTGATAACCTATCAACAGAAGTGTTCTTAGGCCGTCAAGAAAACGTAGCAATTCAAGAAACTGTTGGCAACCCAGAGTTTGGTGACTTCCAAATCAATATCGGTCGCGATGTCGTTTATCTAGGCGCAGATGATTCTCGTCAAGCAAATGGCTTGAACTATGATTCGAATTTGATCAAATTCAATCTTCAGTACCTTACTGGAAACCACGTAATCACAGCGGGCTTTGAGCGTGACAAATTAGACATATTCAACTTGTTCGTTCAGCACTCACGTGGCGGCGAATTGGATTTCTTCGACGATTCAGGTTTTGGTGGTCTAAGCGGTATTGATAAGTTCGAGTTAGGCCTTCCTGATCGTATCTTTTACGGAAGCGGCGGTGTAACAAACAATCCGAACGATGCAGCTGCAAACTACTCTATTACGCAAGAAACACTATTGCTACAAGATGAGTACTTCTTTGAAGACCTAGGTCTTACAGTTGTTGGTGGATTGCGTTATGAGCGTTTTAGCAGTGATGACCGCCCAGCGTTCAACGCCGCGTTCACAGCAGCAAACGGCATTCGTAACGATGCCAACATCGACGGCGTAGATATTCTACAACCGCGTGTTGGTTTCACTTGGGACGCTAACGATTTCACCCGTGTACGTGGTGGCCTAGGTGTCTTCTCTGGTGGTAACCCGAACGTTTGGATCTCAAACTCTTACAGCAACGATGGCATTACCAACGTTCAAGTACGTCAGTCTTTTGATCAATCGTTGTTTGATCTTCCACTATCTGGCGCTGGCCGCCCAGGTTTCGATGTTCCTCAAGCGCTTGTAGATCAAGTAGCTAATACGACTCCTGAAGATGCAGCAACAAGCCGCTTGGTTCTTATCGACCCGAATTACAAACAGCCAAGCGAGCTAAAATTTGCATTAGGCGCTACATTTGACCTTCGTGGCGACTATCGCTTAGACGCTGACTTGTTGTACTCAAAACAACGTGATTCAGCGGTTTACCGTGATATTTCTCAACGTCAAGTTGGTGTTACTGCTGCAGGCACTCCAATCCTACAATCTGTAGTTGGCAGTGAAAACTTCATGCTAACTAACTCTAACGTTGATGCTGACAGCCTAACGCTTTCTCTAGGTTTGTCTAAAGAATTCGAAAACGGCGTAAACATGACCCTGGGTTATGCGTACTCGGATGCTGAAGATGTAGCAGGTATGAACTCATCGGTGGCGTTTTCTAACTTCAACAACGTTGCAACTAGCAACCCGAACAATGTTCAAGCGGGCACAAGCGAATTCAATACGCCAAACCGTTTAACATTCCGCATTGGTTATGAAAACAACTTCTTCGGCGACTTGATGACTCGTATGTCAGTCTACGGTGTATACAAAAACGGTCAAGGCACTAGCTTAACTATGAGCAGCAACGGCCTAGAAGATAATGACCGTGGCCGCCGCCAATTGCTGTACATACCAAATGCGGGCATGGACTCAGCGGTTGTTTATGCTGATGGCTTCGATCGTGAAGGCTTTGACGAGCTAATCGCGAGCCGTAGCTTGGCGCGAGGTCAGTTCGTAACGCGTAATTCTGAGAATGCTCGATCAAGCGCTCGAGTTGATCTGCGTATCGACCAAGACCTTCCAATGATCGCTGGCGTTAAGCCAAAAATATTCTTGAAAGTTAATAACGTACTTAACCTAATCAACAACGATTGGGGCGCTCAAGTAGATGCGCCATTCGTAAGTGAGCAAGTAGTTGAGTCAAGCGTTAACGATGCAGGCCAGTTTGTATTCGAAAACTTCCGTGGCGCAACGCTAACGGACACTATCGATGAATTCTCAGTATGGCAAGCACGTGTAGGCATCGAATTTAAGTTCTAATCGACCTTAACTCTTTGTTTACCGAAAAGGGTCAGCATTTGCTGGCCCTTTTTTGTGCCTATCGCCTAGTTACTGACTCACAGAAATCGCTAATGGTTTAGAATCAAGAAATGCAGAGACAAACTAAAATGACATGCTAAATCGAGCACTTAAAAGAGCGGCACTGTCGCTATGTTTAACCTCCAGCATTTTGACTAGCTCACCAGGCTGGACGGACAACTCCGTTACTGAAACATCAGTTAAGGTCATTCCACTAGCGCCACCGCTAGACCAAGCGGATGCTGAAATATCCGGGTTAGCTTGGTGTGGTGACAAGCTAATACTATTGCCTCAATACCCAGAACGATTCTCTGATGATGGCAATAGTTATTTCTATTACCTCAAGCGCCAACAGATCGAGAGGTTTCTGGATGGCGAAGACCAGAGCCCTTTACTGGCTAAACCGGTTCAAGTAAACGAAAAAGACCTTCGCAAGGCGGTATCAATTTTTGACGGCTTTGAGGGCATCACCTGCAAGGGCAGCCAGGTATGGTTATCGATTGAAGCGCTTAATTTTCTTGGCTCATATCAAAGTTTTGTGGTGCCCGCGACCATTAGCTTTGGGCAATCAGCCAAGATCGACATTGATCAGGAAAAATTAGTGTTTCTATCGTCTCAAAGTGAAATGCGAAACATCGGTGACGAAGCGATCCTTAATAGTCATCTAGGTAGCGTCGACGGAGTTATTGCCCTGCATGAGGTAAACGATAAACGAGTGGTTAAATCACCAAAAGCGCGGCATATCTCGAGTGCCGACAACTCGATAACTGAAATCGAATTTCCAAACTTACCATTCAGAATTACCGATGCCAGCACACTTGATGAGGACAACCGTTTTTGGGTAATTAACTACAAGTACAGCGGCGACAAATTTAGCCGAAAGGCCGAGGACCTACTCACTGAACAGCACGGAGAAGGCCAAAGCCACAAAAAATTCTTCAATGTAGAGCGACTTATTGAATTAGAACTAAATGACAACAAGATCACCCTTACCGATTCAAAACCAATCCCCTTAAAAATGCTCGACGTAGAAGGCCGCAACTGGGAAGGCTTGGTTCGCTTTGGCAATCAAGGCTTTCTGATTGCCACCGACAAACACCCGGCCACAATACTTGGCTTTGTGCCTTTCTCAGAGTAAGTAAGCAAGGGCTTAACCATGACCACAGATGATTTCGATACAATTGAGTGATGTTATTTAAATCTAATTTATTAACGGTGAGCACCGACGGCATGTGGCGATGCCTGTGCAACCCTCGACAGGCAGACTGGGTAGCTCAGCTAGCTACCATTTCGGAGCTTCGCGAACAACTGGCCGAACTTGAAGAAACTCTCAAGGATAACCATCGCAGCTTGGTCCTAAAGGGCGCACTAAACGGCAAAATGATTATTGCGAAACAGCCGAGAGATAAAAACAAACGTTTATGGGCGCGCATCCTTAGTTATGTAGAGCCAAGCGAAGCAGCGCAGACTTTAGAGTCTCTAGAGGTTTTCAACCAACGCGGCCTTGCTTCGGTACAGCCAATACTAGCTCTGGAGAAGCGGGTGTTTGGAGCCGTGGTCGACTCATGGCTGGTTTATGAGTATCGTGAAGGACAATCAAGCCAAGAGCAGCATTTACCAAGGGTTATCGAATTACTGCATATGCTCCATACCGCGGGCTTCCGTCATAACGACCCGAATTTAGGTAATTTCTTAATCAGTCCCGACGATGAAATGTTCTTACTCGATTGCAAGGGCCGAAAACGCTCTGGAAACTTCAGTGATGCAAATGATTTTTTTCTACTAAAGAAAATAAATAAGACACTTACCAACTTCGACGTTAAGGATGTGAATCAGTTAAATCAAGATAGCTGGGGTTACCGCTTGGCACTTGCCTACAACAAGGTAAAGCTTGCGCGCTCTTCTATTAAAAATTGGATCAAGAAAAATAGACCTAAGAATACAGATGGCTAACTAGGATATTTTGCACCGAAGAAATTTTGTAGTACTGTGATGGACTCATATAACTGCAATCAAAGGTTAATCCACCATGAGTGATCATGTATATAAAAAAGCCGAGATCGTCGGCTCATCTAAGACCAGCATTGAAGATGCAATTGAGGGTGCGCTCGAACGCGCTTCCAAAACGCTGAAGAATTTAGACTGGTTCGAAGTTATAGAAACCCGAGGTCACATTGTTAACGGCAAAGTTGGTCACTATCAGGTTACCCTCAAGGTAGGTTTTCGACTAGACTGATATTTATCATGCGCAGTGCTCGGGCTTAACAAAGGTTAAAAATACAATCAGTGCTCGCGTGTAGTCCCTTTGGACTATTGCCACAACATGCGCCCTTGGTCGATTATATTGCCACTCGTCATACATGCGAGTTGAATATAAAGAGGGTTGCAATAATGAAGAAACGGGTTTTATTTCAAAGAGAGCAATTTCAATTACTTTGCGAGGCTAAGCGCTTGGTTGCGAAAGAGTTCGATCAAAATTTAGCGCTGCATGCTGACGACCTTATGGAGCAGCTGTCTTTATTCGCCAAAGTTTCGAATCAACCGAGACTGTCGAGTATCCATGAAAAAGTGGCTCTAGGTCAGATCGCAATTAAGAGTTCATCCCCCTCCAAAAAGCCTACGCAAACGTCAAGCCCACAGGATAAAACTAAGGTCGGCGACATTATCGACGGTAAAGTGTGTAGCGGCTTTTACAGAGGCCAGCCTGTTTTCAATTAGGCTCTGAACTCAAACAACAGTTACCGAATATCGGAAATCGAGCTACGCCTGTTTCAAGGTGTCGATCTCTTTTGCTAGTTCTTCTGACTTGGCAATCAGATCTGAGTAGGCTCGAATATCTCCTTTACGCTGCTCTTGCATTGCATCGGCTAGTAGCTTTTGATACTGCTTTTCTAGCTTCTTGACAGGGTTTTTCTTAAAAAATGGGGGCATTCATTATCCTCGTTTAGTTACTGCAATAGTTGACTGCGCGACGCGACGATAACATTCGCTAAATGCGAGCATTTACGCTGCGTTCATTCATGTCATTGGACCTTCACGATTGTGTAGACCAGCTTTCATTAATCCATAATTACGGTAATCTGTTTTACACATGGTCGTCGCTGAGGCGTTGTTACCTTGCTCGCTCCCTAACCACTCTAGCGAGATCACCATGAAATCTTTAACAATTTTCAAATCTGCCCTCACCGCTTGCATCATAGCGACTTCAACAATTGTGTTCACAGTTTCTTCGGCGAGCGCCGGCGATCACGGCAAGGGCGATCACGGCAAGAAAGAGAAGCACTACGCCGCCGAAAAAGACATTATCGACACCGCAGTAGCGGCAGGGTCATTTAACACCCTTGCTGCCGCACTTACCAAAGCAGAGCTCATTGATACACTCAAAGGCGACGGGCCGTTTACAGTATTTGCGCCAACTGACGAGGCGTTTGCAAAAGTACCAGAGAGCGACCTTAAAGCGTTGCTCGCCGATAAAGAAAAACTTAAAGCTGTACTTACTTATCATGTCATCGCGGGCAAAGTAATGGCGGCCGACGTAATCGAACTTAGTACAGCAACAACTGTTCAAGGTTCTAACCTTGCAATTATTGCTGAGGAATCAGTAACGATTAACGGTGCAAAAGTGCTGAAAACAGACGTAAAAGCCAGCAATGGAGTAATTCATGTGATTGACTCTGTCTTAATTCCTTAGAAATAATAGGCGTAATACTTAAAGAAATCGCCGCATTATTACATCTTTGAAGCAGCGTATATTCTACTGCTCTAGATTTGGCGAGTGCGAGGCAGAAACAGCTCGCCGAATCTCTGCCACCAAGGTTTGATAATGCTGCTGTATTCCCTAAGGCGCTCATTGAGCAGTGACGTATCGTCTACTTTGGTAAACATTTCGAACATCTCGTTAATATCGGACTCATGAAAGTTTACTGGGTCAAACTCTGGATACCCACGTGATTTCATCAGATTGATAACATCTGGAGTTACTGGCACGTATTTCATAGACCAACCAGAAAAATAGCGACGTGGAACAGCCTTTTGATATGAAATTTTGAACCCTTCGTGTCTAGGGTCTGTCTTTATCTTTTCTACCAACGGCAACACCAGAGAGGGTTTACCCTCAAGACATTGAAAAAAATAGCCCTCTCCGAAGAAAAGAGCGCCGCTAACCTGTGATTTTTGGTTATTTTTCCGCGCCTCAGCAAGGATGTCTTGAACTTCTTGCACCAACTCATCTGAGCCGACCGAGCCCTCACCCAAGCTGCAATCGAAGGTAGCTTTACTAACATAGGTCAGTCGAATAAGGTTTGCCATTTCAAGGTTTCCAGTGCAAGTGCTCTGCGAAGTACGCTTCGCCGGGATCGTTTATACGCATTGATAATGTTTCTGCGCATTCAGGATACATAGACTCATCGGCTTATGCAAAGAACCTATAGCAATATCAATTCGAGATAGACCTTCGTAGTCGTTTTTATGCTCTTCAAGGAAGCGATCACTACATATCCGAACGCTCAATTGTGATCTAATATCGACAGAGGTCTTTCCAATGAACAATGCACTCAACAACACAACGTATGCTATCGGTCGCGCCCTGCTTGGGCTCTATTTTTTAGTGCCTGGCATTTTCAAAGTCACACAGTACCAAAACCATTTGGATTTAATGCTTAGCAAGTCAATACCGCTGTCGGAGGTACTACTTCCAGTTACTGCAGTACTTCAAATTGGCTTAGGTATTTTCCTAATTATTGGTAAGTATGTAAGAGTCAGCGCCCTTCTATTATTCGGTATGACTATTCTTATTAACCTAAGCATTCATAATTTTTGGGCCTTAACTGGCGACCCGAGCTACGCTCATGAGCTCCAAAACTTTGTTAAGAACTTGGGCATTGCCGCTGGCCTATTAGTGCTATCTGGCAGTAGTGGTAAGCTCGACTCTCGCTAAAAGCTGAGTCTTAGAATGGACTTAGAACGGCTGAAGGCTGTTAATCTTAGAACGGCTGAAGGCTCACGGCGACATTCTGGTAACCGTTACTCAATAGCCAATGGGCCGCATTGAGGGCACGCTGACCGCTCTTGCATACGCACACTATTCTTCGACCGCTAGGCAGAACGGCTTGTCGCTCACTGAGCTGATCAAGTGCTACATTCAGTGTTTTTAAGGCTTTTGCGTGCTGTGAACTCGGTTGCTCAATAAACTCAATTTCCGAGCGCACGTCCAATACGACATCTGATTCACTGATGCTAGCAAAGGCGATCATCGCAGCTTTGCTATCGGGCTCAGGCGCGCCATTAAAGTCGATTATGTTCTGACTATAGTCCCACAAATCTAGATACATCAACTTACCCGATAACTGGGCATGATCGTTAACAATAACCTTCAACGCTTCTTGAGCTTGATAGCTTGCGATAATACCGACGCTCGGACCGGTCACGCCCGCCGTGTCACAACTCGCAGCCTGTGTGCTTGGGCTAGGGAAAACAGCCCTCAAACTGGGAGCTGAATCGCCACAAAAAACCCCAAAATACCCATGTGTCGTCAACACAGACGCCGTCACCAAAGGTTTGTTCTGCTTCGAACAAGCATCGCTGAGGAGGTAACTGACAAAAAAACTATCAGCCGCATCGATGACTATGGTTGCCTGGGATACAAGCTCGTCAACATTGACAACACTCAAGCGCGCATTGACGGCATTAATCTTAATTTCACTATTCAAGGCGCTTAATCGCGTCTTTGCAGCGTCAACTTTTGATGAACGAATATCGTTTTCTTGAAACAGTATTTGCCGATGCAAGTTCGACAAGCTGACCGTATCATGATCAACCAAGGTAATCTCTCCTACACCGGCTCCAGCAAGAAATAAACTACTTGGAGAGCCAAGCCCTCCTGCGCCAACAATAAGAACATGCGCCTCAGCAAGCGCTTGCTGAGCATCACCGCTGAGTTGCTTAACTTGTTGCTGCCGCTGATAGCGAGATGTGTTTTCAGACATAAGAAATTAGTATGGCGTTGAGTTCAATCAACTAAATTAAAAAGAAGATTCGAAGCGATTTGCCAATTTTCGAATATGCTCGGGGCCTACCTCACAACAGCCGCCAACAATCGACGCCCCGCTATCAACCCAACCGTCAGCAAACTCAAGATAACGCGCTGGGCTCAAATCTTGTCGGGCTGTCAGTTCATCGACTGTAGCACCGGCTTGTTTGAACGCCTCACTGATTTTAGTAAATCCATTGGCGTAGGCACCATACCGGCCTCCTCTATCTGACATGATAGCCATTGATTGCGTCACGGCTTCGGGCGTAGAGCAATTAATTAACACCGCATCAACCTGATAACGACTAGCCATCACCAGCGCGTCCGTCAACGGCTCACCTGAACGCAGTACAGAACCATTCGAGTCATCGACAGTAAGCCCCAACCAAACAGGCAGGCCGACAACACTCGCGCCCCGCACTGCGCCTTCCGCCTGCTTTACTGACGCCATGGTTTCGAGCAATAGCAAATCAACAAACGGGGCTTGAATTGCCGCGATCTCAGCATAAACCTCGGCCGCTTCATCAACTTCCATTGCGAGGTCAGGCCGATAAGATCGCCCCGTAGGGCCCATACCGCCTGCAACTCGTCCAGAGCCATGCTCGTCGCGCGCCTGGCAAGCTAATTCACAGGCAAGCACATGGATGTCTTTAAACTGATCTTCAGCACCATGTTTAGCGAGCCGATCACGATGCAAAATATAACTATTTGTCGTAGCGATCTCGGCGCCAGCATTAAAAAAATCAGCGTGCACGGCTTTCACTAAATCCGGCTCATCGCGCATGGTCGCCGCAGACCATAGCGCTGTTGCTTCGGCGTTTGAGCGAGCCATCAACTCTTGGCCCATGCCGCCATCAAGTATCGTAATCGTCATTATGTACTGAGCTGTCTGTTCCGTTAAGCCTACATTGTAGAGCAATCAAACTATTAAATAAAAAAGCTAAACTAACATGAACCTGTGACCTTAAATTTACTCAAATTTGTAAGCCCAGCTTTATGCTAACATTCGCCTATGAACTTGAGCGTTACCGACCCAGCATTTCTATTTCCAGGCATCTCCTTGCTATTTCTTGCCTACACTAATCGTTACTTGGCCTTAGCCGGTATTGTACGCGCCTTGAACCAAGGCATTGATGAGCAAGACATCACCAATAGGGCCAAGCAAATTGAGTCAATTCATGTTCGCATACTACTCATAAAATACATGCAGGCGTTCGGCGTCATTGCATTTTTATTCTGCATTTTCTCAATGCTTGCGCTGATGTCAGGACAGCAACATAGCGGCGAAATCTTGTTTATGGCAAGCCTAGGTTCGATGAGTATCTCTCTGCTGTTATCGCTAACCGAAGTACTTAAGTCAGGCCAATCGCTAAAGCTAGAACTTGATCGAACACACATTCGAGAAAAACGATCTTAAGAGCCGCCTTCAAGGCGCCTAGGCAACATCAAAATCTATTATGATTCACGTCGTTCTACACAATCCTAAAATTCCGCCCAATACCGGCAATGTCATTCGCTTAGCCGCGAACGTTGGTTTTAAATTGCATCTCATTGAGCCCTTGGGCTTTGATTTTGAAGAAAAGCAACTTCGCCGCGCTGGCTTGGACTACCACGACTTATCCAACCTTGCTCGTCATAAGGATTATTGGGCATTTTTAGACACGGTAAAGCCTAAACGCGTATTCGCTATCACAACTAAGGGGCACACGCGCTACAGCGATGTGAAATTTGAAACCGACGATGTATTGCTCTTTGGCTCTGAAACCGACGGCTTGCCCTCGCCAGTCATGGAGTCAATCGAACCACAGCAGCGCTTGCTAATTCCGATGCAGCCCAATAACCGAAGCCTGAATTTATCGAATTCGGTCTCGATTCTTGTATACGAAGCATGGCGGCAGTTTGGCTTCGGTGGAGCGCAACGCTAAGACACGCTAACTAAGGCACATTCCCGCCAATACTATAGCTGCGCGTTGCCTTTGCTCGAATCTTATCAATATCAAAAGTCGCTTCGCGCCATTGCTCTTTAACGAATAGCCCAGCTTGATCTACGTAATGTGGTGATTCTTGATCGAGTGTTGCGCTACCAAACTGATGAACCACTTTTGCAGATTGCTCGCCTGTTTCTTGGTCCCATGAGACCAGAGCAATCCATGAATCCCCATGAGTCGCATACGATTTCTCGTGCTCGCCAATTCCTATAGAGTACACCGCGCGTAATACATCGGGGCCTCCATTAAGCGCTTGATCAAATTTCGGTTGGTCTGCATCACCATGACGCAAACGATTCACCTCTGACCACTCAGGGTTCAGACCTCCGTAATTAGTTTTTAAATACAATACTGCTCGCTCAGCGGCGGCTCTTAGTGCTTCGGGCGAACGATCTTCTGGGTCAGGGTTTTGCCTGAACTGCATCAGAATTTGAATTGCTAAGGCAGCGTTAGTGTTTTCCAAGTTGGCATTGCGATCCCATTGCTTGATAACGGCTTGCGCTTCAACTAGTTCAGTATTATCCGACCAATCTTGCTCCAGAATTTTTTTGAGCGTTTTAATATGCTCAGAGTTCTCAGAGTAGGCGATATCAAACTTTTGCTTTAGCAATTCGGCCTCGCTAATTTTGCTAACGCCATCGTTCATTTCCATTAAGCGAAGCGCGCGATTAGTTTGGTCGCTCGCCAAGCCCATTGACGCTGGAAAATCGATGGCGCGTAAATTATCTGGCCCGTCGGTTGCGCTGAACGGCGTATTATTCGCGTTAAAAAGTAACCCAGAGGTCGGGTTAATCAACATCGGCACCTCACTAAATGGCCGATAGCCATCCCAGATAAGCTCGCTTTTATCTCCAGGCAGGCCTTTACTCCAATCCCAATTGTTGATGCGATTTGGATATTGAGCATTGTGTATGAAGCCAATATTATTATCGCGATCAGCGTAAACGTAGTTAATACTCGGCAAAGCGTTCATCGACATCGCCTGCATAAACTCATCGAAATTTGTCGCTTGGTTGAGCCGAACATATTGTTCGAACTGCCTGATCTCGCCCATGCCCGCATAGCGCAATGCGTACGTCTTATCACCAGATTCAATAACAGGCCCGTGTTTACTGCGCATGACTGTGCGCTTTACAGGCATTCTAAAATTGCCCCAGAGCTTCACCAATAAAGTAACTTCTCGTTTTTCGAAATCGTGCCACTGGCCATCTAAGCGATACTGATCGGGGTTATCGGGATTACGTTCGAGCAAATAGCTGTCGCTTAGGTCGATATGGTTGACTGTATTTGCCCATGCTAGGTTTTGACTAAAGCCATGTAAAATTACCGGTGTTCCCGGGAACAATCCCCCTTGAATGTCCCATCCCTGTTCTGACTTTATATGCGCTTCGTACCAAGCAACGGGGCCCGTTAATGGTTGATGAGAGTTGATCAGTAAGCGCGTGTGGTTATCAGTCGAACGCAATGACGAAACCGCGATTGCATTAGAGCCACGCTCACTATTGCCACGCTTATCAAGAGTCCAAGCCAATTGGTTTTCACGCGGGGCTAAATTCAATTCAAGTTCGGTATCTGGGTTAAACAAATCCAATAGTGGCTTGTCTAGTCCATAGAAAAATGGCGTACGAAAAACAAAGCCTGCGACAATATCTTGTTCAGTAAAGGGAGCGAGGCCCGGCCACGCTTTAGCTGGGTTCTCAGCGGCGTAGAGGTTCGCACCAGCGGCGTACGCCCTCGCAATAGCCTTTACTTCTTCGGGCACGTCACGCTGATATCGCGCATCTAGTGTTTGCCACACATTAAGTAGCTCCACTAAATAATCAGCCGGCGCTGCACTGCGCCCGCGGTAACGAGCCATTACTCCGCGAGTCGCTGCCACTGTTTCTTGAATGGTCTCAAAATCATCCTCGGCATGCGCGTAGGCGAGCCCAAAACTCGTATCAACGTTTCGCTTTCCTAGAATATGCGGCACGCCCCACTCATCCCGAATAATTTCAGCACGATAGAGGTTTGACTGCGTTACTAAGGCTTGAGTATCGACGGGTGAATCAATCGGGCGCCATAGATAAATCGCAGTAAAAAGAACGAACAGCAAGGCAATTAAAAGCAAGGCTTTTAGAATTTTAATCATAATGTGTCTCGCTCAGGGCCGACTATTTAGCGTATTAATAGCCAAGCTAACACATTAGTTTCGTCAATATATGAAGACGCCCAGCACTTTCTACCAAGCGCAGCACGCCCAACTCACTGCTAAAGCGCTAGCTATCTTTCACACTTATAATTAGCTCGGCTTTGCTGCTACGCCAGCGAAACGGCAATAGGTAGCAATGTTGATCTAAACGATAGTCCTTGGTATTTAAAGGAGCCTGGATCACTCTCGGTATGGATATATGAAAATCAGCACCAAGTTCTCGACGAGCATTTCCAGCGAGCGTATTTGCTATCTCTCCAACTAGGTCACGCAATAACTCATCTCGTAATTCTGCTTCTCCATAGCTCAACAGTATACGCTTTAGTAGAGCACGAGGCGCAGACACGAAAACAGTTCCAACGCTTGAACCCGATACAGTAATCATGCCGGTAAAATCCATGCCAATAGTTGCCTCGTTCTTAAGCAAGTATGGCGTACCTAACTCTAGGTCAACGCTTTGCGTTGAACGCTGAGCATGCTCGGAACTACTAATAACACTTCTTGACGAGCCAAATGATTCGTTTAGGTGATCGAAGTAGCTGATCAAGCCATCGACAAATACATCTATATATCGACGCTCACTCATTTGCACAACTCTATATCAATAATACGCTCGATCGCGCTACTTAGTTCTCTTTCAGTAAATGGTTTACACAAAAAACCATATGCGCCTAGAGTTAGCGCTTTAATAGCTGTCGCCTTATCGGCCAATGCCGAAATTACCAAAATATGTGTCTCAGGCGCGATTGCCATTATCTTTTCAATGGCCTCGACTCCATCTACCTCAGGCATCGTCAAATCCATAGTCACTACATTGGGGCGTTCTGCCGTCGCCATATCAATGGCCTGCTGACCATTCTCAGCGCGACAGACCTTTGAAAAACGAGATAAGAGTGTGCGGTTGATTTTATTGCGAATAATCAACGAGTCATCGACTATCATCAACTTCATGAGGCGAGTAACACCGATTCGCTGGGTGGATCTAATATTTCGCTGCTTGTCTCACTCGGCGAATAACTAAAGTCGATGATGAACTGCGTGAACTCGTTGCTCACCGACCGAATTTTGAGTTTGGCATTTAACGCTTTTACCTGCTGCCAAACCAGCGCTAATCCAACACCACGACCGGCTGTTTGATCAACGTTTTGCTGTGTTGATATAGCATCTTTGAACGCATAGCGTACAAGCGCAGTATTACCCAGCGCTTTAGCTTCGCGAGAATCGAGTAGTTTTCGATCAACCAACTCTGAGCGAATGCGCTCGTAGTCAAAGCCACGTCCATCGTCCTCGAATAGAAAGCGATAATTACCGCGCTTATCGTGACTTATGGAAACCGATATTTCGCCTAAACTAGGCTTTTTCAGTTCTAGACGTTGTTCTTCAGACTCCAAACCATGTGCAAGTGAGTTGTGCAATAGTTGCACTGCGATTAAATAAAGCTCAGAGCTCAATTGCGAGTTGAGTGGCGTATTTAAACCTCGCAAATTAAGCCTAGCTGCGATGCCTTTTTGGGCCGCCAGTTTTTGAGTATAGGCAAGTAGCTCAAACCATTTCGGATTCTGTTCAGCAAGTTCGTCTAGAGATTTCTTGGTGGACAGCTCTAAGCGATTATCCGGTGTGCCACGCGTAACATGATTGAGCGATGTATCAACGTAGTCTCCCAATTTGTCACGAACACCTTCAATAAGATTAAGACTCGCGAAGTTTTGCTTAAGTTGCATGGTCAGTGGCAAGAAGTCGCGACCGTTAAGCGTTCGGTGTTTGGCCTGCCTAGAAATTTCCTCAATAGTGTTCTCGAACAAGTGATGTCCTTGCGCGATCATTTCAAAATTCAGTACAGAAGCATTACCTTTTAGTTTATGCGTTTCGCGCGCAATGCGAATGAGCATGGCCTCATAGCTCCCGCTCGCTTGTTTAGTATCCTTTAGTAGTAGATTAATACGATCAAGGCCCGATCGACTATCGTCAATAAAGGCCGCTAAATCAGTTCGAGGAATCGGCAAAATTTGTGTAAGTAAAGCCATCTGCTGCTCAAGTTCGTCAGCATTTAATTGGTCTTGAGCCTCAAGTAGAATTTTGGCACTGACATCTCTTACCGTCACAAGCACAACTTGCCGAGCGTCATCTTGACTTAGTATCGCAAAAGAAAAGTCGAGGTACTTAGTTTCAGTCTCACCACCTTTCTTCGTAATTACTGCTTCAACACGTTTCAGCGGATTCACATCTTCGATTAGCGCGGTATCAATGTGATCGCGAAAATATAATTTGGCGAAATCGAGGGCAGTATTAACCGTTTTCTGTGGAAAATAGCGCGCTAAGAAACGCTCAAATTTTCGCCCTGAAACTTTGCGCGTTAAAAATATTTTTTCAAGTTGCTTCGAGTGCTGACCACTCATCACCATATTTCGATCAAGTAGAAATACGCCTTCATTAATGGTACTAAGTATTTGATCAGACTCGTGCTGCTTGAGCTGAATTTCTTGATCGCGTACCCGCAGCTGACCAAGAAAATGAAACAGAATGATAAAGAAGTTAATCGTCGCTAGCGTAATACCAATAACTTGAGCAGCTCGCAGAAGATTGGTTTGACGTTCAGAAGTCGCCTTAAAGAACTCAGTTAGCTCGTCCATTAAAGCAAACATTTTGAGATTGTTTGCCGCAATAAAACTGGAAGCGGGGCGAATTTCATCGTCAGAAACCAAGGTATCGATCATCAGCGGCTCAATCGCGGTTTCAAACTCACTCCACAAGCTGTTCGCTCGAGACAGTATGGCAACTCCTTCTGGGTCACTAACCGCCGATATTGATATTGGTAAACCGGTGCTAGGCGAGACAATCGTCCCTCCTTGATTAAACGCCTGAAGCGCCGCCCCAAACGTTCGATAGTGGTCTCGCAACTCATCGAGGCCCGATTGATAGACCCACAATTGAAGCTTTTGCGACTTAATATAAAGCGTCGCCTTAGACATCTGCTGCGTTAAAGTACGTTGCCGCGCGGCCGAATTAATCAGCTCCGTTTGCTCAGCAATTTTTCCAGAAGTGTAAAAATTTAAAACAAGCACACCTAAATCGAAGATCAAGAACAGTGCGATAGAGATAACGAGAAAGCGATACTTGCCAAAGAGTGTGCTGAACATCTTGTCCCCAAAAAAACCAGAGAATGGTGAGCCAGAAGCCCAACGTTGTGGCCTGAAATGTAAACCCACGATGTGACCAAATGATTACAGCCGTAAAGATTTTTTTGAGAGTCTTTTGCTGTATAGCCCAAATTGACGCTTTCTTTTCTGTCAAACGCACTGAACTCGATGGATGATTTAGCGCATCACTAATTTACTGAAAGATCGCAATCCTCTCTAGTTAGCGATCTAAAATCCTATAGCGGATAGTCCACGCCTAGCGCTCTCTTGTTTACAACTTAAAAATTTAGAGAGAGGCTATGAATCTAGCAACAAAGGTCATTATCGCGTTAATACTCGGTGTCGGCATCGGATTAACAATTAACCTATACGGCGGTGAGCCGAGTTCATGGATAAATACCTATCTAGTTGATGGCGTTTTTCACGCAGGCGGCAAGCTGTTTGTAAACGCTCTTAAGATGTTAGTGGTTCCGCTTGTACTTTTTTCCCTGATACCAGGGATTGTAGGAATTGGCGATATTCGTCTGCTGGGAAAAATTGGCACTAAATCTTTTATTCTCTATATAGCTACTACCGCGATTGCGATTACCACAGCCATTGCATTTGCCGTAGCGTTTGGTATCGGTCAAGAAATGACGATTCCATTCGAGCCAAGTTTCACCGGAAAAGAAGCAGCATCAAGTTTCACCGAAATACTCATTGGAATTATCCCAGCCAACATCATCGACGCGATGGCGCAAGACCGAATGTTGTCGATCATTTTCTTCTCCATATTTTTCGGCGTTGCTCTGCTTTCGATTGTTAAAGACGCACCCGATCTCGTGGGCATTATTGAGCAAATCAATAAAGTTATTATGCGCATGGTCGATATCGTTATGTGGTTCGCGCCTTATGCTGTTTTTTGCCTGATCGCTAAGGCGATCTCTCAACTAGGGATTGAACTTTTGGTCCAGTTAGCGGGCTATTTTATGGTTGTGATAGCAGCCTTACTTTTTCACGCTTTTGTAAATCAAATGCTGATACTCAAAGCGTTGACGGGGCTGGATATTGGCATCTTTTTGCGTAAAATTCGTAACGCACAGCTATTCGCATTTAGCACTTCGAGCTCTGGGGCCACAATACCGGTCACTCTTAGAACCGTTCAGCAGCGTCTTGGTGTAGATCGCGCTGTTTCGTCCTTTAGTGTTCCCTTTGGCGCCAACATAAACATGGATGGCACATCGATGATGCAGGGTGTTGCCACCGTCTTTGTGGCTAATTTATATGGGGTCGAACTTGGCTTAACTGGATATGTAACAGTGGTAGTGACAGCCGTGCTCGCATCTATTGGTACTGCGGCAGTGCCCGCGGTCGGCTTAGTCATGCTCACATTGGTATTCAATCAAGTGGGGCTTCCCGTAGAAGCGATTGGCATCATTATTGGGGTTGATAGATTATTGGATATGACCAGAACCGCGGTCAATGTAACCGGTGACGCAATGGTCACCGTTGTTGTGGCCAAGAGTGAAGGCTTCATAAATCTAGATACTTACAATGACCCTCATGCTGGCGAGGCCACTGATCTACCGATGATTCCTGAACACAACAACGTAAAGTGAAACAGACTGCATAGGCGCAGCATCAGATACCTAATGAATTGTATGAGTCTCTAATACGCTCTAAAGCGATCATCATCGCGGCTGTTCGTAAGTCAGGTATACGTGAGTCACTATGCCATTTGGCGCTCATTACTTGATAGGCTTCACGCATAACATCGTCTAGGCCCGACCGTACTAAATCGAGTTCGGTTGGGCCTTCAACTATCTTCTCCAAATGTTCTTTGGGGAACTTAGCTCCCACCATTTCCTCGATGGCATCTACCATGTTCAAGGTTTGGCGCTCGTGATCTCGACGCTGCATTCGTCCTAATCGAATGTGACTTAAGTTCTTGACCCATTCGAAGTATGAAACAGTCACGCCTCCGGCATTTGCATAGAGATCAGGAATAATCAAACAACCCCGCTCACGAAGCATTTCATTAGCGGTAAATGTAATCGGGCCATTGGCCGCTTCGATAATAATCTTTGCCTTTATATCTTTAGCATTTTCCTTAGTGATTACACCTTCCATGGCAGCAGGAATTAAAACATCACAATTCATTGTTAGAACACTATTAGAATTGTCTTTATAACCGTCATAATTTTTTACGCCGCCGGTATCTCGAATGTATTGATACAAACTATCAACATCAATTCCAGAATGATCAACAACCGCACCATCACGCTCAATCACACCGACCACAATGGCACCGTCTTCTTGAGACAGAAACTTTGTCGCATGATAGCCCACGTTACCTAAGCCTTGGACCACTATCCGTTTTCCATCCAACGTTCCTGATAAGCCTGACAAAGCAATATCTTTTGGATGCCGAAAAGCCTCTCTGAGCGCATATTGAATGCCGCGTCCAGTTGCCTCAACACGGCCTCGAATGCCTCCTTTGCTGACAGGTTTGCCAGTGACACACCCCCAGCTATTCAAGTCAGATGGGTAAAGCCTCTTATACTCATCGGCCATCCACGCCATCTCGCGCTCACCCGTTCCCATATCCGGCGCTGGCACATTCTGCGCAGGGCTAATTAGCGACCTCTTAGCGAGTTCTTGAGTAAAACGACGTGTAATACGTTCAAGTTCGTGCTCTTCCCATTCACTTGGATCAATGGCGAGCGCGCCCTTGGAGCCACCAAACGGCGCCTCTACCAAGGCACACTTATAGCTCATTAGCGCCGCCAAGGCCTCAACCTCGCTCTGGTCAGCGTGAGGGGAATATCGAATCCCTCCCTTTACGGGCTCTCGATGTTCAGAGTGAACTGAGCGATAGCCAGTAAACGTATAAAGCCTGTTTCGCAAGCGTACGCCAAAGCGAACGGTGTAAGTTGAATTTGCAACTTTAATTTTATGCCTTAAATCGTCCGAGATACCGACCAGGTCGGCCGCTTGGTCGAACATTTTTTCAACCGACGATAAAAAGGTTTCAGTTTGGTTTTTCATTTCTTCTCCGCAGATCGATAAAACCTGGTTTGGTGCGTTTTATCGAAGTGTCTTCATAAATGACTCAAACGCCAAGAGCGCAGCATGTGTTGCCGGATGATTTTCAATCGACATTAAGGCATGCGAACTAATACCTGTTTTGTTTAACTCGAAAATACGCTGCGGATCCGCCTCTGTTTCCATGTCTAAATATGAAGTAGATAAGCGCAATGTAAAGGTATGCTTTGGTAATCCAAAATCGCTTCCAGGCAGGGTGGCGATTTTATAGTGCTCAAGTAAGTGCATCGACAAATCGGATGCGCTACGAATATTGAGCGCGAGTAAGGCATTTTTATATTGATCAAAATTTGCCGCGATATAGAATCCGCCTTGAGCCTCTGTACACCTGATACCAAGTTGAATCAGCGCTTCACGTATAAACCGTGTTCGTATTCCATGAATGTCACGGCAATCTGCGATGTATCTCTCAACATCGTCATGTTCTGAGTAGGCCTCTATCGCCGCATATTGAATCGGCGCTGAAACCCCAGACCATGTTTCACTAGCAAACACAGTCATTTTTTGCATCAATGTTTTGCCAAGCTCTGTATCTGGTAACAAAGCAACTCCTACACGCCAACCGCCAATTGACAAATGCTTACTCAAACCGCCTAGAACAAATGTCCCTTCGGGGTAGTATTTCGAAATTGAGACATGTTGCCGCTCACCATGGCACACTTGAAAATAGATCTCATCGCTCAATACCCAAATATCATTTGCACGACAGTACGCCGCTAATTCTTGTAGGAAACTATCGCTCATCACCTGCCCTGTTGGATTATTGGGACTATTGATAACGAGCATTTTGCAAGGATTATCAGATGCTTTAACTAAGGTATCTAATGCATCGATGTCGAGCCCATAGTCATCATCAACGCTGGACGGAATGTAATTAAATTTGTTGCCGAGCAGCTGAGCCTGTGGCCCGTAACTTACCCATGATGGCGACGGCAAATATAGATCGGCATCCATCACCATTTGTAGCCCGTATATCAATGCCTTGCTGCCCGGGCCAATTAACACCTGAGAATTAGTAAATGGCGTCTCTAGTTTGCTCGTGTAATAGCGAGCAACAACCTCTATCAAAGCAGGAAGACCCTTCGCAGGCAGGTAGCTCTTTTTGTTCGCATGAGAGCTTAACGCGTTTTGCAACCTTGGGTGAACATCAAACCGCGACTCTCCAAAGCCCATATGGAAAACTTGCTCCCCTTGCTGCCATAGACGATTTACCGTTTCATTCACAAAAAGAGTAGAGGACGGCACAAGGCCTTCAAACGTAGAGTTGAATATAAGTGTATTGGTCATAACCATTAATTAAATTTGCTGTGAAAATTTATCCGAATAGGAATAAAGAGCGGAATAAAAAAAGCCCGTAAACAAAACCTTGTTTACGGGCAAAAAGAACTAAATCCAAAGTGAGCCTAGTTATTTAAAGTGAAAGGCTAACTAAAAGCGGTAGATGCCTTTTAGGTACCAAGAGCCACCTTCATAGTTGGCGACTGTGCGACGTGGAAACTGCAAGCCAACGCTTTGTCTATTTGCAAAAACGCCATCATTTTCAATTTCGTCAACAAACTCGTCAAAGATATTTGAGGCCCCTAAAACGACTTTTAAGCCATCATTAACTTGCCATCCAAGCTCAGCATCGAGATAAACAGTTGAGCCGATTTCAGCACTTCGATTTCCTGGAGTGCCGTTTATTGTTCCGCGCTCATCAAAGTGGTCACCAAAGTATTTAGCTCTCACCAATAGACTAAGAGACTCACTCAAAAACGTATTGGTTGTTAGAGTAAAACGATCTTCGGGATAGTTATTTTCTATATCTTCGATTGTGGAATCGCTAACTGGGTTTAAGCCCTGAACCTGCGATTGACCCGTAACATCGATTTCATTGTGCGCGTAGGCAAAGGTAATCGCTGTATTAGTATTTCCCCAATCAATAGAGCCATTTAAGACTATGTCAAAGCCCTCATGCTCGATATCAAGGGCATTAGTGTAAAACGATAATGTATTGTCAATAGTTCCTGGAACTGGGATGTCGCCAGTACGATAGATGCGATCGTCAACTTCCACATTATAGAAATCAACAGTAAGGTCCCACGCGCTACCTAAACTGGTAGTAAAGCCAAAGCTAATATTGGTGGACTCCTCTTCTACTAACTCGCGACCACCCGCCGCGATCGCTTGCGGGCTGGTAGCGGGCACCAGCCCTTCTAATACTAAATCACCGGTTCGGCCATCAAATGTTGTGATAACAGAAGAGATATTCGCTTGGCCTGGCGTTGGCGCATGAAAGCCAGTTGACACAGCACCGCGCAGTGCAAAACTATCCGATACATTGTAGCGTGTCGCAATTTTGCCGTTTGTCGTGGTACCGAAGTCTGAAAAATCTTCGAAACGAAGCGCATATTGCATCAACCAACGATCACTAATATCGTGCTCTAGATCTACGTAAAAAGCATAGTTGTCACGGTCGAATTTCCCAGCGTCTTGCTCCGATGGAGGTGTGAAACCACTTGGGCCTGACCCAACACCTGAGTTTGCATCACCGATTAATGCAGTCCACGTTTCTTCGCGCCACTCCGCGCCGTATGACAATGACAGGCTGTCACTTAACACCGTTGAAAAATCAGCGTTAAAGTTAATTTCCTCTTGTTCATAGCCGCCAACATTAAAATCACGCACTGGTGTACCATCAGTGCCCAATGGCAAACTTGGGTTGATAGTATTATTCAAAAAATAGTCCAACTCGTTTTTGCCATAGCCAAGACTAAAATCGTAAGTCGTTCCGCCTGAAAATTCGCCTCGAAGGCCTGTCACAAAACTTAAGTCTGTTTGGTCGCCGTCTAGAAACGGTGTGAAGCCAACATTACACAATTGCAGGTTTGGATTTTGTGCGCAGGTGCTTGTAACTGCAGAATTTGACAGATTACGATAAAAGAAACGATAACGCCCTTGAGTATCGGCGTAGTTACCAAAGGAGTAAAGTTCTGCGCCGTTTGCAAGTTCTATGCCCGAGTTCCAAGCAAATCTGAGTGCTTCAGTTTCTGGCCGGCCCCAAGTTTGAGTAAATGGTGCATCACCAAATGGCGTATCTGCGCCAACACCTGAAACGCCCGCGTCAATCAATGCTTGTGCGTCAGGTCGAATTACACCCCGCGACAATGCGTCGTTATCACTATATTCGACACTCGCGTTCAAAAAGCCATTTTCAGTTAATTTAAAACCTATGTTAGCTCCCACCTTTAAGCTGCTCTCTCCGTCGTAGAACTCGCCATAAGACACCTCTACATGACCACCTTCATCGGCATCATTGAGCTCAAAATTCATAACGCCCGCAATCGCATCAGAACCGTATTGCGCTGCTGCACCGTCGCGCAGTACCTGAACATTCTTTAGCGCGATGCTCGGGATCATACCAACGTCGACGCCGTGCGAACCATTACCTGCAGCAGGCGCAAAGAATTGCACTAATGAAGACCGGTGTCGACGCTTACCGTTAACTAAGATCAGCGTTTGATCAGGCGACATACCTCGTAAGGAGGTAGGTCGGATGAAAGCACTACCATCACCAGTAGCTGGCGTGGCAGTATACGAAGGCACTAACGAAGATAAATTGTCAGTGATATCAGCACCATTACCTAATGCCGAGAATTCTTCAGCACCAATAACATCTACGGGTACCGGCGAATCAGCCGCTGAACGAGGCTTAGCGCTTCGGCTTCCTAGCACGACGACTTCTTCAACTAAAGAGTTAGCGCCGCTCTCTTGAGCATACGCACTTCCTACGCCGGTACTGGCAATTGCCAAGGTAATAACGCTCGGCATTAATCTTTTGGGCAATGATTGCATTTCTATCTCCTCTGGTGGTTTTGATTGGTCTTCAGTCTCTGTTTCCAGAGAGTCAGACTCATTTTCATTACCAACACCAGCACTGATTTCTATCCCAGTTCCCCGAAGCATCTGTTGCAGACCGTCTCGAATAGTAAAGCGACCATGGAGTGAACGCGTTTTTACTTTTTTTACTTCTTGATACGGAAACAACAGCGTTAAATCGGCTTGTCTAGCAAATCGAGTCAGTGCTTTGTCGGCTGAGAGACGCGGAACGTTGAAATAGAACTCTTCATCGGCATCACGTGACTGGCCCAGACTAGAGGCGGACCAACAAAGACCGATAAAAATAACTGCCAGCAAAGACCGTTTAGAAAGAAATGTCATACTCGCAGTCTACGCAATTTCGAGACTCTCTACTACACTGAGCAGCTCGAGAAGTTTTTCCACTACTGTTATCAACATTTTTTCATTTTTTCGGAGACTAAATGAAAAAAGCACGACGATCGCCGTGCTTATTTAAACCAGCTTTCGCTTCCTAATTTGCTTTGGACAACAAAATCTCATTACCAACTTGCTTGCTGGCGACACCAAAGTTGTTTTCGAGAACCAGCAATAGCTGATCGAGGTCACCCGTTTTAAAGAATCCGCCCACTGAAATCGACGCGAGATCTTTATCCATAATTCGAAACTTCAACGGCGTATAACGATCAATTTCTCGAATCACCTGAGTAAGGCTTTCACCCTCGAAAACGACAAAACCTTCTCGCCACGCTAATAGCGTTTCTGAATCGGCATCTGCACTAACTAAAAGCGCATCGTCTCCTGCTACGGCTTTCTGGCCGGGCACGAGATACAGCGGCAACTCCCCTTTACTGCTGTTAACTCGCACTTTCCCTTCGGTCACAATCACTTCTGCCACCGAGCGCTGGTCATTTAACAACTCACTCGCATCGACACTAAACGCGGTACCAATTGCTGTTACCTGATCATTTCCAACACTAACCACAAAAGGTTTTGTGGCATCTTTAGTCACGTCAAAATACACCTCGCCCTGAAGCAGCTCTATGCTTCGCTGAGAGTGTGTGAATTGAACCACCATTTCCGAATCTGTATTCAACTTAACAACACTGCCATCCGCGAGAGTGACCGTAGAAATTTCACCAACCGCGGTTTTATAGGTTTGTAAATCTTCTTCATTCAGCGCCCCAGATTCAGCTGTGGCTATTGTAGAACTGGCTTCAGGCCGAGGAGAAATTGATAAACTGACAAACACGCCAGCACCTACTATCAAAGCTGCCACACTTGCGACCTTCAACGATCTAAACCAAGATGGCTCATTTGCAGCCTTTGGTGTATTTGATGAAATCGGCGTCTCGATTTCATCTATTGGCATCAGCTTAGCGATCGGTTGTAGCACATCAAGCAGATCCCACATCGAAGCGCACTTCACCAGCGTATCGCCATGTAATGGAGAAGCTTCGAGCCAAGCCTCTAATACTTTTTGCTCATCACTATTAATTCCTCGATCGATTATCGCAATCCAACTGGCCGCGCGCTCTTCAATTTCATCCTGATTAGGAAATGGGACCGTTTTCATACTAAACCTGCTTCTCTTTTCGAATATTCAAAACATTCGATGATTTTAATTCAACTTTATTGTCTTGATGTGCATCATAGGACCGCATTGTACGCAACAAGCCTTTTGCGACGTGCTTTTCGACGGTACTTTCACTTATAGACAATTTTTCGGCAATTTCGCGCTGCGACAAACCATATACTTTCTTTAAAACAAAGACTCTGCGGCACTGCTCTGGGAGTTCATTGATCGCTTCACACAGGAATCCAAATCCTTCTCTATTGAGCACCTGTTGCTCGGTTTGACTGGAGAATTCCGAGGCATTGTAGAGCGACAAGCTCTCGCTGCAACGCTCTTCAATGTCTGCATCACACTCAGCACGCTGATCCTGCTTAATATATCTATTCGCCAATCGAATCGCGGTCTTCACCATAAAGGCCTTGGGAAAGCGAATTTCCTGCTTGAGCGACGATTGATAGGTATTGATATACGTTTCTTGCAGTATGTCTTCTATGTCTTGAATACTTGCGAGCGGTCGAATTTTACTTAGTAAAGACGATATGACTCGGCGATATTTCAAAAATTCGTCGGCTATTTTCTCACTCATCTATTGTTCCAGCCTAACAGACGGTGCGAAGCACATCGGCAATACAAAGCGCCTAAAAGCACTTTCGATACCGAGATACCATATTTTGTTTTAGTTTGTCTCATACTATAACAGAGCGCCTTGCCACTACTTTCCACCACTCCGATTTGACTTTTTTAAGAA
The DNA here is from genome assembly GCA_947499305.1 of uncultured Arenicella sp. GTDB lineage: Bacteria > Pseudomonadota > Gammaproteobacteria > Arenicellales > Arenicellaceae > Arenicella. The sequence continues at coordinate 70,418 of CANMNN010000010.1, forward strand.
TATTCTAAATAAAGTGGTATCGGTCAACGGACTTTTCCATTTGAATTGACCAAGCGCGGAATTGAAATTATCTCTCGGTACTTTCATTAATACCAATGTTACCTCGAGGCTTAGCTCTACGTAACTACAATAGCTGAGGTTTAAAGAACAAACTTCGGCTAAGTGTCGAATCACAAACAAATAATGGTAAGTCGCTCACTTTTAGTAAACAATGGAATGCATAACTGATCATTATCTGTCGTTACGCCGCACGACTGGGGATTTCCACCATCATGATTAACAGTAGGGCAATTGTCGTCTTGATCTGGGATACCATCGCCGTCATCGTCTAGGTCTCCCAAATCACAAAATCCATCCCGATCCGTATCCACCCCATCCAATAAAGGATTATACGATCTGGAACTACAATCATCACAGAGATCGCCATCTGTATCTCCACAGAGTCGCCGATCGAAGATCATCGCATCTTGCGCGTCAACCACACCATCATTGTCACTATCCAAATCGCAAAGATCGCCGAAACGGTCATTGTCGAAATTAGATTGCAAACTATTTGCTACCTGAGGACAATTATCGATCTGATTAGATACGCCATCTGAATCATCATCAATTGCGTCGGTCCCTAACATGCGGCTGAAGAGAAATAAGTCTTTCCTAAAATCGAACTGCTCTGCAGTCGCCATCAAGGTTGAACCTACGCTACTGATATAGGCCTCAGGCTCAACCCCATCACATCCGTCGCATTGGTAACGTATTCTAAACCCATTTCGCCCAACGGTTGTAACCGCAATATCGAACGTTGCCAATTGGTCTAGCATCAAAACCTGTTGTAATTTGCGCGTGGATTCAATCGAATCTAAAACGATATTGCCCAAACCTAGGGTCTCTACAATAACTGTCACTTCTTGGTCATCTGGCAAAGACACACCGACAGGTTGAGAGAGCTGAAGATGTACACTGACTCCTGCGGCCAAATCAATGCTGAAAAAATCGGTGGCTTCATTTAAGTTAATCAGAGCTGCCTGGTCTCGGAAAAATACTTCCCCGAGATCACCCACAAAAGTAGGTAAGGCAACTCCACCACTTTGGCAAGCTCCAGAGCAGTTCACTGTGATAAATGAAGGTACTGATACGTCCGGCACAACAATTTGGAAGTCGCTCGACGCGCTTCCTCGAGGTATAAAAACTAGAGTGGAATACGAGGCACTCAAATCGCTATGCACAGCGGCAACACTCAAGTTTAAGGAAACGTCACTCTCCACGTTTTCAGGTCTATTCAAAGAACCTCGAATTACCTTATCAACGATTAGATCTATAATTAAATTACTCGGCAATTCAGTAATACTATAGTGACTAGCGTCAGCAATATTCAACCTACTAGCTACTTCAGAATAGAAGCTGTCAAAGCTAACATCGTTGCACCCCCGCACGCACGAAACCTTAAATGAATAACTTGCGTTATCTAGAATAGGTAAATCAACAACGAACGAACCAGCGACTTCGCCCGACGCTAAAACGAGAGGCTGTACTAATTCGCTTACAGTATCCCCCTCAGTGATGAGAGCAGATACCGAAATCGCTATAGGCCGCTCACGATCAAACCCCAAAGGAGTGACAACTTCAACTTGAACATTTTTAGACGCTAACATCTGAAATCTAGTTGTCGACAAAAGATTTCCATTTATTGAGCCCGCAGCAGTCTCAGAAATTACAGAACCTGATGCCGCATAGAAACCTCGCGGAAAAGCACCTCGACATTCAAGAGCGCATTCATATTCAACAACAATATCTGCCAAGGGGTCTATTAAGAACTCTACTTGGGCTTCTGATTCTCCGGCTGGAATTTCAACAAATTCACGCTTAATTGGAGAAAGAAAACCGCCCTGAAGTCGCTCGCTAGTCACTATATTCAAGAAATAGGCTGACTCTACGCCAACACCATCAGGCCGCAGAACCGTAAGGGCTTGACGGTCCAAGTATCTTAAACTCAAATCAATATTTGATAGCGACTCTGAAGATCTTAGTATTGTTGCATCAGATATCTTTGCCACTGTTCCAATAGGATTATAATAGCCCCCTCGGGTTAACGGATTATCAACGCAAAACCCGATGCAAGCACTACCTAAGCTAATAATAAACTCCTCATTTTCGGGTAAAAGCAACTGATATGGAACCTCAGTAACTCCACGCTCCAAAACGATACTCTCAGATGCGAATATATCTGCGCCAACGAAATTAGCGCGTAAGGCAGAGACACGGACTCGGAGTTCCTCGCTCGCATCGTCACTAGCGTCGCGGCGAACTACACCGCTAACGGCTTGCTGAGATAACATCGGGAATTCTGGGATTTGTTCTAATTGGGAAATAGAGAGCAACTCGGCAACATCAATACTTTGACGAGTTCCACTTGTATTGAAGTAGCCATTATAGTCTCTAGGATCAGAGGCTATTGCACAACTATACTCCACAACGAAGTCAGTATTCGAATTAGCGGGTACAGACAGAGAATAGGTTACTCGATCATGAGTAGAAGGGAATTCAATCGTTTTACTTTTAGAAAAAATTGCGTCGATTATAGTAAGCGGACTATATGCACGAACTACACAGCTGTAATCAATGCCTGCATGAGAGTCTGTACGAACTAGCTCACCAAAAATTTCGCTAGCATAAATTAAATCGAGTTCCACCTCACTTTGTAGCCCATCTATTTGTAGTCTTTCACCTTGCGACCTTCTAGGCACACTTCCGGAACGATTGTAGAAACCTATACTAGCGATATCCTGAGGACAGTCGATGCAATCATACTGAAGCTGGAAGCTTTCAGAGTTTTTGATTACAACACTTATGTCTGCACTTATCTCATGCTCGCCCGGACTGATGGTATGACTACCAAGATCTCGACGGAAGAACCCATCAAAAAAGCTCAGCATCACGGTTATCGGCGCATCGATTGATGCTTGAGGCGGCCTAGCTAGATTTACTTTCAATTCTTGTGAGTTCAGTAAATATAAACGTAAACCAGATAGTTCTTCTTGCGATAAAGAATCGGCTCCTTGCCTTGTGGGACTAGAGCCAAACTCAGTATAGTAGGAAACCCCTGCAACACTAGTGTTGGGGCCGAAGTAATGAGCCTGAACTGTATAGATCGCGTTACTCCCTGAGGAAGAACGTAACGAGAAAGGAACATCATTTGATCCAGCGGGAATATCCACATTCACAGCACCAGCGGATAAAAAGTTTCCTTGCTCTGTGACAGCTTGATATTCAACTCGAACTCTTAATTCGTCCGAATCATCAAGACCAGGAGGTCGAATCACTTCACCAGAGATCGTAGCAGTTTGGAGGATGCTCAGGTTTATATCGCTTTGGCTTACTTCACCTGAAAACTGAATTGCCTTATACGGGTCGGTTGTAGTTCCATTGCCCGTGTAATACCCACGAGAAATTCGATTATTACAATTGCATTGATAACCAATAATATACGCCTTTGTTCCTTCAATCTTACTTGCGGGTGTAGCCATCAACTCAAATGACTCCAACCGCCCACCAGAGTTGAAATTAAGCCTTTGATTGATTCCAGTAGAAGTGCCTATGCTCCCATTATCAAAAACTTGGTACAAACCCACCGTAAAGATAGAGATTCCTAACGGGTCGTCAGCTGGCGCGCTCAACGAGCCTTTAACATTAAATGGCGTAAGTAAATCTAAGGTTAGATTTTTTAATAAAGATGGCAACACGAATGAGTTTTGCGGGGTACTAGCGACGGTTTCCCCTGACTCGCTTAGTACTCCACTACGAACAAAGCCCAAATTTTCACAGCCGAAGCACTCATAAAAAACTCTGTAGACCGCGCCTTTGTCGACACTTACTTCGAAGTCGACTTTAGTTTCACCAGCTCCAAAAAGAATAGATACCGTCTGTTCATCAATACGCAAATACTCCTTAGAAAATGACTCAATCGTCACACTTAAATCGAGGAGATCATCGGTCTTCTCGGCCGCTCTAAGCAATCGACCTGACACGAGCTCTTGCAGATCAGACTCCAATTCTAATTGTATGTCTCTGCCATCGAAGGCGTCGTCAAATTGAAACTGTAGATCAGGTGGCGCATCACGAAAAGCAACGTTACGGATCGCCTCAACCCCATAACAGTTACAATTATTATATGCAATGGTATAAGTAGCCGGGTAATCAAGAGGCGCAGGGATCGAATATGCTACCGATGTCTGCCCAGAAGGTATAACGAAATACGCATCTCGAGTGCTTCTCCGTTCCTCTCCATCCTCAAATCCAATGGTTTCTAATTGAACCTCGATACTTAACTCTTGATCAGGTGACATATTAGTAGGCCTTAAAATGAGACCGGAAACATAGTCGGCTTCAATCAAATCGATGCTTAGCCCACTCAAATCTTGAATCAGCGGAACACGCTCTGACTCGCTTTCTCGTGGGGCAGTTCCAGAATTGGAGTAGTAGCCAGGGCCTTCAATCCCATCACAAAGAGCACAGTTATAGCTTAGTTGAAACGTAGTGTCGGGAAACGGCGGCACAAGAATATCGAAACTAGCAAATTGAGAATCGGGATCAATAGATAGACTCTCTCTGTATACAGGGGTAGGAAAATAACTGCCATCACGTCTAAGAACAGTTAGTTCTATAGACGCAAAAAGAGTCGAACTACTAATGTAGCCCGCAGGCTTATTGAGTTGGCCTGATATTTTAAAAGGCTTAAGCATTGTCATAGCAATCTGAGAGAAGTCCTCGCCTAGAGAGATTCGACTCGCATCTTGTTCTTCAAGAACTGTGCCAATTCCGTTGTACCAACCGAAACGAACATTGCCCGAGCAACTATAACAATTATAACTTAAAGTGTACTCAACATCAGAAAGAGGCGTTGTTTCAACTTCGAAACTTCCACTCTGCTCGTTAGCGAGTATTGTGAAATCGTCATACTCTTGATCAACAAAATTACCATCCTGATCTAAAACTCGCAAAGTAACCGTGCCAAAAATTTGGTCGAGTTGATTTACCCCTGGGGCTCTGCTAATTGAACCTGAAACAAGTCTTGGCTCTATAAGTGGCAGTGCGATGTTAGAAACGTCTTCTCCGACCATAAACTCTTTGGCCGAGCGAACATCAGCAACACTCGTCTCTGTGCCTACGAAACCACTTTTGGCCACTCCTTCACAATTGTGCTCGCAATAGTATCCAACTCGATAAACAAAGCGAGGGTCAGGACTGACTTCAAGCAGAAACGTATTACTGTCAGAGTTCTCTAAAATACTAACTGACTTAAAACTCTCCGAAATCGACCCGTCGATTGTATTAACTGATGTTGCTGATATTCGTAGATTGATATTAGACGAAATATCCGACGTCGCTGGGCGAGATGCAATGCCCGAAAGAATGAACGGACGGACCATAACAAATTCCAAGGAATGCTGATCTTGAGCCCCTAGAAAAGGAGTCGCAAGATCAACATCGATAGTGGCTCCGTCCTCACGATAGTAGCCCCTGTATACTCCACAACCAATACACGAGTAGGATAATTTGTATTCAGCCGCTTCTATTGGCGGGAGAGCCACCGAAAAATCCGCTGAAGCTTGATCGCTCAATAAGTTTAAATAGTCAGAATTCGACTGTAGCAGCCTTCCACTTTCGTCGAATGCAGACAGAGTTACGTCTACAAGCAGTGCCTCCGATGTGTCGGCTCCTTCATATCGACTCAGCGTGCCACTGAAAATTCTCGCATTTAAGAGCGTAAAGTTTAGATTAGAGGTATCAATAGAAGATAGATCTTCAGCATCTTCAATTGAAAAAACTGAACCAGCAGAAGCGTAGTAACCACGATTTGAAACCCCAAAATCGAGACAGGAGAAGCAACTGTAGGTAAGCACTGCGATTTCGCCATCTCCGACATCAACGTCAAGTGAAAAAGCAATCGATGTTTCATTCTGAGGAATAGTTACATTTTGCGAAACACTTTGGAGAAAATTTCGATTTTCATCTAGAACGTCTAGCCGCACGTTCATAGACGTAAAACTTTGTAGACCAACATTTTCTGGCAGTTCAAGCTGTCCACTAAAGACCTTAGCTTCAGAAGATAATGAAAAACACAGGATACTTAGTAAAGCTAAAGCTTTCGCTGCTATTTTACCTAATTTCATGACTACCTCCTCAGTGAAAACTTGCAACGCCAGTCTGCGTAAGATGGTCAATTAACCTTATAACAAGGTCATGTTTCAGGTCCGTAGCCCTAAGTAGCTTGACAGATTCATCTTCTAACTTATCTATACTTCTCATATTAGATAGATAACGATCTGAAATATTTTGATCTCGAGTTACTTCGAATAGAAACTTGTCAAACATCTTAGCTTGCATGCCGTAAATTGCGTGGCGAAGCATTTCCTTTGTATAATTTTGGCGAGGCAAGTTATACGCATCACTTAGATAACTCCAATAATTAGCTCTGTCATCTCCACCCCATTCACGCATTAACTCTAATACTGCAGGATGAACTTCCCTAAAATCAGTTGTAGAGCCCAGCTTTGGCATCCGCGATTTTTGATTTTCAGGAATTGATAAAATTGACTCTGGCTTAAGCGGATCGGCTCTAGAAATCTCAAGCGATTTATTTTCGACGTCTTGACTTAATATCGTTTTGTTAGATGTCGTAGAGCCCTTCTGATTAGGATGCGCCGAGGAATTAAGATTTGTTCTTGGGCTATCGGCGAAAAAAAATACAGTGGCGCCGAAAACAGCACCGGACAAAAAAATTAATACCTTATTCAAGAATAACTACCTTGTAATTAAAAGCCAAAAAATGAACTGATATTGTAGAACAAAAGGCGTCTCAATTGACATCGAAGATTGGCATAAAGGTAGCCTATCGTATTCGTCAAGAATTCCCCTTTAAGTAAAGGAAGCATTACTTATATTTGTGTTAAGTAAATGCATTTATTCGCCGTCGAGGCAAATCGCTCTGTGGCCATAGTATTTTGACGTGAAACCTACCTGAAACGAATCTGTTACCAAAGCAGCGAATGACAAATGTTGGTCCTCAATACTCGCGAAAGAACAAGACGAGTTTGATAAAGACGATAAATCGAAAACCCATCTATTACTTTATTGCTCACCCTCAAACTCGATCCATAATTAATAACTAACGTACTGTGTTGTTCGCTCAGATAAGTTCAATATTAATGGCCTTACCCAGGTTACACGCATCACTGAAATAACTGCCGATACTCCAAAGGAGGCCTGCCCGCCCACTTTTTAAAAGCGCGACGAAAATTCGATGCATCGCTAAAACCCAACTCTTGAGCGATGGTTTCGACCTTATTGGGCGTATCTCGTAAAAGTTCTTTTGCGATATGAAATCGATGCTGATCGACAATATTTTGATATCCGTCTTTCTCTTGCTTTAGGTTCCTAGCGAGCGTTCGCTCGCCAATGTTCAGCGCTTTCGCAACCTCCGCGAGAGTTGGATAACAACGTCCTGCCTCAGATGAGATGACGCCTAGCACTTTAGATTTCCAGGTTTTTTGAACATTTCCCTGCCTTGCAACTAGCGCGTCTTCGCATTGCCTCACAACAAGTGCAGACGTGCTTCGGTTGTACTTTACATTCGGCGCACTCATCTGCTCTTCTGTAATCGAGTATGAATTTTCATTGGCGCCAAAATGCACCTTTGCGCCAAACATGTCATAAGAATCGGCACAGCGTGGGCGGCTATGAGTAAACCTTAACTCTACATCTTTTGGCTCTCCACCGAGGAACGCAATGATTTTCTGATGAAAATAACTGAAGTAAGTATCGATATAAAATCGCTGTAACTCAGGAACTAAGTTTTCTTGAATCCAAGGCGCGACAACTTGAATACGACACGCACCATCTACCAGCTGAGTATTATTGACAAAAATTCGAGATTCCAAGCTCGAGAAATAGGTAAGTCTCTCAATCGCTCGATGCAAATTCGGCGCACATAACGCCGCCCGAATACTTAACCCCGAGGCAAGCGCGTCACGAAACGGCAATGTTTCGACCGAGAGGCCAAAATTAATACCGAAATCTCCGGTGCTACACACCTCCATCGCCGCGAGCACCATATCAAAAAACGTAGTTGGTGCGACCAAGCCGCCAGGTAGTAATAGTTCATCCTTTGATCGACCTGCTATGTCAGCAATCAACTGACCGTCAAACCCTCGTCGATCAACTTCATCGCAAATAAATGCGCCGTGTATTGACGGTATTGAAGGCGTATTTAGGTAATGAAAACTTGCACCTTCAACGCACGATTTTATTGCTCGAGACATCAAATCATTTTAAGTATTTTTAGAGATTGGTCAATTTTATAGCTGAGCGCAGAATAAGAGACATCACGTTTTATGTTCGCTTATTAGTCAAACGTAAGCTTAAATCTGCGAATCGGCACCTTAGAACCTGAAAATGGCGGAATTTAACCTTTAGCCCATACTGCAACATTGGTTATGCTGGTCGAAGAAGCGTCAATGATGACGCTGGTTTTTTAATGTATCCATCATAAGATCAAATATTAAGAAAAGTGAAAGAGAACATACCAAAAAACGAAGGCAAATCAGTAACGCCCACCCAAAAGAAGTTACTAGCGTTCTCCGTAATTGTAATGCTCTCTATCGTCACTTGGCTTCTCATTGATTCCAAACCCTCTGAGCTCACCACTAAAGTTAGTGCAGCTAACACGCCTAAAGACGAAGAAAGAATAAAAGAAATTGTCGTCGCTTCACACAAACCAGAAGAGCAAAAACTAGACGAAGACCCATTTCAAGGGCGTGAAATGAAAGCTCAGTTCTTACAAGTTGCTGATCTATACAAACAGAATTCGAGATATCCGGCGAACTCTATACCTGTCGTTGGCGAACGGTTTGCTCAACCAGTTAAACCTTTTGAGCAAGCAGAAGTCGAAACACCCTACCCTAGTGATAAAAACGACTCTGACCCGATTAGGATAAGCGCCTCCGTTGAAAAAATAGAGTATTTCGCAGGCGACCCAATTCATGCACGCGTAATTGTCAGCGGTGGCGACGTCGACGAATATTCGAGAATTGTAGTGCTCGGCTCCATAATCAGTGTAAGCGACGGCAGAGATACTGGATTAGTCGTTAGCTTTGAAAAGACCAATTCGAACGAATTTCGTTCAATTATTGACACTAGAACGAGCGCACCGGGCCAAATTCCTCGAGAAGCACTTTTAAAGCTTATAGTGAAATTGGAAAATGGTAGAGCGCTGACGCAAACCGTACCATTTTTCTATAACGGCTCGCCTTCAGCCAGAGTCGAGAACATAGGCAACAGCTATCAAGAAGGGCCTTTTCTAGTTATCCCATTGCAATACAACGTATTCGAAGCTGGGTACTACTTTGTCGATACCATTCTTGATGATGCTGAAACAGGGCAGCCCTTGGTGCAACTCCAAACGGAGGGAAGAATGCAGATCGGCAATGGCGTCTTAACTCTCAAGGCTCATATTCATGCGTTGAAGGATGCGGGCTCAGCAGGTCCGTATCGTCTACGTGTGGTCAATACATTTCGAGCTGGAACTTTCGAAGAAACCGGTGATGTTGCTGCCACCGTCAGCCAGCCATTCGGTTACGAACTGCCAGGTTTTCCGTTTTCCCAATACGATGACACCCCTTTTATCGACCCGGAAGTACAAGAACGAATAGAGTTCTTGGAACAACTTGGCGGTGAGGGAGAAGAAACTAATAACTGAATAAAAATATAAGTCGGTATTAGGTAACTACCCCGTTTGTGGCTTGGGGCTAAACAAACCACACCCATAAATATAATTATGATCTAAGGAGGCTTTAAATGAAAATTCTGTCGATATTGTTTTTGACGAGTGCTTTGTCCTATGCGTTACTTCAAAGCTCTGACGCTCAAGCTGAAATTGCTGGAAAAAAGATAATCTTTGTACACGGGCTACAAACATCACACCTATTACAAAAAAGGGGCACGCTAACTGCGGCGCAACGCAGAGCTGACGCTATCGAACAAGCGGGTATTTTTGCACCCCACGTGGACGATTACATCACGTACTCGAGCACCGAACGCTTGCAAGGCACCGTTCAACAAGAGGTATACAGCCAAATAAAAGCGCTAGAAGCAGCGGGAACGTGCTCACAAGGTTGCATGCTAGTAACGGCCTCTACGGGCGATCTTGTTACTCGCTATATGTTATCCCGGCTAAATGCTTGGAACATCAATTCAAGCAAATTCAGAGTACTTGGAACGGTTGACATGGTAGGTGCTGGGGGTGGCAGCGAACTGGCCGACGTCGCGGTAAGCGTTTTAACCAGCAACAACATCTTTAGCGCGGCAGCAAGGGCCGCAATGAAAGCATGGCTAGGCGCCGACTTTAGTGGCTCGCAGCCAGCGGCATTGGGAATATTACATGATTTAAGACCGTCGATTGCACGGGTAACGGCCACATCGAACAGCTCAGTCCCCCGCGTCAAAATTGCTGGTGGCGGACAGGTTGTACCATTGAATCTAACCGGCGTATTTTTGGATGGCACCGATGACGGTGTTGTGGCGATGCACAGCGCATGTGGCGCACGCTATAAAGAGTCGATCGACTCATGTTCAAATAGCATACGAATTGATGGTCGATTAGCCAGTGCCAATGGCCCAAGCTGGGGCTTCTGGCACAATCAATTCCCAATTCTAATGGCCGAAAAAATGGGCCATACACAAGCTGCAACTACCGATCCTGTGGGTCGCTTAGTGGCCATGAATAAAGGAATCAATGTAGGAGGCATTTCTATCAATCCAAGCGAACGCCAATTTACTACGGGCCGATGGTTCTGGAAGAAGAGCTATCGCATTGTGAACTATAATGAGTCTACTCCCTTCGCGACTTTTCTTGTCAACGAAATAGACTAGATAGTTATAAAGACTCGGAAGCAAGCCTTTGTGCTTCCGAGTTCTTTTTCAGGCCCCATCCATCAAAAGCCGCTGCTTAGGCAACAAAGAAGTGCCTAAAAACTTTATATTCGAGCTGAACACAAGAACTCGCGGCTGGCCCGAGTTACATACCAGGAATTACAGCCCAATGGTTACAAAACCAGAGGCATCTATTGTGATAAACCCAAAAAATACTGGTGTGTTGGCCTGCAAGTTAAATGTCTTTTGATTTGCAACACTCGCACCACACGCATTCACCGAAATATCAGCAGTACGAGGCCCCGACTGGAATGAGCTTACAAATATTTCGTAACGCCCCGAACCGATATCAGTAGTGGGTATAACAGACTCAATCCTACGAGACCCAAACTGACCTGAGACACCACTTAACTGCCAGGAATCACACGCGCCATTCACAACTGAGGGAACACCTTGGTTGACCAATCTCAGCCCTTCCGGTGTCTGCAACTCAAGAGCCAAATCTGGTTGCGTAAACAGCTGTAAGGTCAAATTGATACCGGAACAAGCAACTGAGTCGCACGTAACTTGCTCTTCATCAAGTAAGAACGATGTTATGGCTGGCATGGCTCTAATTGAATTCGACAACGCCTCCTGCGAACCAACCATGGCAGCACCTGAAAACACAGTGGCCCACTTCAACAGTTGGCGCCGAGCTCTGTTGGCTTGCATGTCTACTATCCCTTTCAGTGACTCATTGCTGAGCCAATTTTAAGATAGTGTCGATCATCTGCTCTACAAGCTTTTTCTTCGCCGCGTCATCCGGAGAAAACTGCTCATAGCAACCTTGAACAATTACGGCGTTATTTGAAAAAAACTTCGAATCGGCAAATTGTTTATCATAATTAGTACGCATAATATCTTGCATCTGATCAACCTGCGCCTGCATTTGTGGAAACTCTTTCATGCCTGGTGTTATATGAGCCTCAAGCAGGTACGCCTCGTAGGCCTTTACGCCATTACGCACCTTTAAGAGTGCTCCAGAAGAATACACTTGGCTCAGTGATTCTAGCTTTTGCTCAATGTGGTTTAAGTGCGCTTTACATGCTAGCTGCTGGTTAATTTGTGCGGCATTGCTCGTATTCGACATAAAGATTACAGTCAATAGAGCGCTTAATTTTAGGGCAGTTTTCATTATTTTTAACCTGTATTTGTCAAAGCCTGTGTTAGCGGGTTCGTAGATATTGAAAGGCAAATAAGCTTTTGCCACTTTGTTTATTGTAATACTGACAATAAACTTCTTCCCCTTGTGCTGGGGCTAAGGTGCTTGTTTGTGCCAGAACACTAAGCATGGTTTTACCTTTGGTTTTTAGCAATTTATCCCACTCTCCACTGCGATGACTATTACTGCCCTCAGCACATTCAGCAACGCCCTCTGAATTTCCACAATGCAACATCAAATCTTTACCCGATAGAACATTTGTACGATACGGAAATTCAGTCCTAGGTTCATTTTCAGTCACAGCGCCAGCACTGGGATTATTAGACCTCAAGCATTGAATCGACCAATCATTGGAACTACCCATCGCATTAAATTTTCGGGTGTCCACCTCTAGGTAAGCAATCTGACGCGGCTTAAGCGAAGGCAAAATGCAGCCCCCTTTGGCACTTACACTTCTACGATTTATATATCCGCTTCGTTTTTCCTTACTAAACCCTTGTTGAAAAGTATAATCACCCAATTCACCTATCAAGATATTCGTTAATTCGAGACCAACGCAGCTCGTTAAAGACGTCAACTCTGACGATGGTTCACTCACCGTGTTCAAGCCAGAACCACCAATTGCAGAATTGGCCTTTTCATCTATTTTCTTTGAAGCACCGTTTTTAGCTTTTTTTTGGGCCTTAGAACTAAGCTTCTGTTTAGCTTTGTTTTTTAGGTCAGAAAAAGGATTTGCTGATGCATCAAAAGGAGCGCCAAAAAGTGCAATTAAGGCACAAATAGAAATCGAGATAGATAAGTGTTTCATCTTAGAAATTTAGGGTTCATTTAAAGGACGCGTATTCTAGATTTTCGAGCTAACATCTCAATATCCCATTTGGTATAAAAACCCTTTTTGATTTTTCTGCGACGCCTTTTAGGGCTGTTGCATCTAAAGTGAAAAGGATAAAATCGCCCTCGTAAGCACGACATCATCAAATAATAAATGAGCTTAAAATGAAAAATAATTCGGAGCTTATTCGATTGGCATACGCCATGGTCGCTGAGCCACACACTCAGCATCTTCTATCCGACGCGATCGATAAAAATTTGAGCCGTCTTTATGACGCCGACTCCAGTCATGAGTTCTCGAACTCTGATGCCCTGAATGAGGTCGCAATACATTTCGAACATGCGCAAGCACTATTAGCAAAACAAGGGCGCCGCTACGACATGGGTGAGGCCTCAAAAAAACTCATTGCAGCTGATTCTTCACCGGTTGTTTTGATTGACTCAAAAGGCAAAATCAAACTTGCCAACGAAGCAGGGGAAGTAGCGCATAACTGGAGGCCAAATCAACACATTAACCACACAATGTTTGAAGCGGGAGACCATCAAAAATTTATAGAGGCCCTTAAAAAACTGGATGACTATGAAATCAATAAATCAATCTGTGTCGTAAAAATTAAACACATTGAACATCATGAATTTCAATCTTATGTGGTGACTAAGAGTCAGGACGTGCACGGGGAAAATTTAGCCAGACTATCTAGCGTAACTCTAAATTGGCTGCCAGATATTGGCTTTCACTTCCAGGAGGAGTTCGGCCTCACTCCTATAGAGTTGCAAATAATAAAAGCGATAGTAACCTCTAAAACGTTGCGCGAACTTGCCAAAGAAAGAGGGAGATCTGTTGGAACGCTGAGAAACCAGCTAAAAGGTTTACTTTCAAAGTTAAGCCTATCTTCTCAAACTGAACTGGTCTGTTTATACAGCGGGTATGTGAGACTCACTAGAAACCGAGGCCACGATCAATACTCTCATAGTTTCAGGTCCACATCATGGCGTCGACAACGATTATTCATAAATGAACTTGACCAAAAAATAGACTATTCAGAAGTTGGACCGTCTACAGGCAGGCCTGTTATCTTTTTTCATGATTTCATTATGGGCACATCGATCAGCGAAGAGACACGGCATGAACTGTTGAGGCGAAATATCAGGCTCATCATGCCCCTTCTCCCGGGCTGTGGAAATACCGATTTGGTTTCTGCTGAGGGAAGCCAGCTTTCTGAATTCTCCGGTCGATGCATTGAACTCTTAGACTCTCTTAAGATTGATAAATTTCAAATAATAGGGAGAAGTGCGGGCATGTGTGAAGCAATGCATCTAGCCAAGTTTGCCCCTGAAAGAACTCAAGGCGTTATTGGCTTATCGCCCTCAATACCGCTAGTCGAAAAAAAATATTTTCAAATGATGAGCAAAACACAGCGATCGATCGACTACATTGCAAAGCATATACCTTGGGCCACTCGCTTGGTCATTCGAACCATGCTGGCAAAATGCGACAGTGGCTACGATGAAGAGTTCATACAGAGCCACTTTTCAGAAAGTACACCTGACCTACAAACAATGAACAACCCGCAGATGAAGCAGTTAGCACGTCAAGGTTACACCTCAATCTATACTTCTGGAGTCGAGGGAGCTGTGAGAGCGCTTAACGCAACTGGAACCGATTGGGAATTTCTTTTTAAGGGCTACTCTGGGCCCATCGCTTGTGTCACTGGTGATTTGAACAGAGAGTTTAATACGCAGATACTTAAGGACTTCAGCTCTCGCTATAGCAACGTAGAGGTCCACGGGTTGAAGGATGCTGGATACTTTGTGCTAGAACAAAAAACAGGCGACTGCTTTCGTTTGATAGACGACCAAATTGCAAAAAGCACTGAGCATCAAACCGCTAGATAAGGTAAACCGCAGCAAAAACTCTAACAAGTAAAGCGTCTTGAGTTCACGCTTACTCAATTGGCCCACCTCTGTGGTTTTTAACTCTTGTAAACCAAAACTGATTTGGAGAATGGGATTCATACCTCTAAGCCAAGACTTTTGATGAAGCACAAGGTAAAATTCGCATCCGAAGAAACTGTCCAATCCTATTCGCAACGCAAATTTATCTCTATGAAAGTACTAATTATCGGCAGCGGCGGGCGTGAACACGCGCTTGCTTGGAAAGTAGCTCAATCTGATGACGTTTCTGAAGTATTCGTTGCACCTGGCAATGCTGGTAGTCAAAGTGAACCCAAGGTTTCAAACATAGCAATCAATGGCGAAGATTTACCTGCTTTGGTTGAATTTGCTCAGTCGAAGAATATCGAGCTTACAATTGTCGGCCCTGAAGCGCCTTTGGTTATTGGCGTTGTCGATGCTTTTCGTTCGGCGGGTTTAAAATGTTTTGGCCCAACTGCTGGCGCCGCACAGCTTGAGGGGTCTAAAGCCTTCACTAAAGACTTTTTAGCTAAGTACGAAATCCCAACGGGCTCTTATCAAGTATTCACCAATGCCGACCAGGCGTGCGATTACATTGCCCAAGTAGGTGCGCCAATTGTTGTTAAAGCCGACGGTTTGGCGGCAGGTAAAGGCGTGATTGTGGCGCACAGCGTTGATGATGCTCAAGCGGCTGCTCGCGATATGCTACTGGATAACAAATTTGGTGATGCTGGCGCTCGAGTTGTTATCGAAGAATTTTTATCCGGCGAAGAAGCTAGTTTTATCTGCATGGTAGACGGCGAAAATGTACTGCCAATGGCCACCTCGCAAGACCACAAAGCTCGTGACAATGGCGACCTTGGACCGAACACCGGTGGCATGGGCGCGTATTCACCAGCACCAGTTGTGACGGCAGAAATGCATAATACGATCATGCAAACAGTGATCTTGCCAACCGTTAAAGGTATGCAGTCTGAAGGACACCCCTACACAGGCTTTCTATATGCAGGCCTAATGATTAGCCCAGAAGGCATACCAAAGGTGATCGAATATAACTGCCGTTTCGGTGACCCTGAGACACAGCCGATCATGATGCGTCTGAAGTCTGACTTAGCCAAACTGTGTTTAGCGGCGATCGACGAAAAGCTTGACCAAGTAACAGCCGAGTGGGATCCACGTGCTGCCTTAGGCGTAGTGCTCGCGGCAGGTGGCTACCCAGAAAGCTATGCAAAGGGCTTAGTGATTACAGGCTTGGATGATTGCGATACTGATTCATGCAAAACCTTTCAAGCGGGCACCGCTATGAATGACGGCGATATTGTCACCAGTGGCGGTCGAGTATTGTGTGTGACCGCGCTTGGCGATACAGTTACTCAAGCACAGAATCTTGCCTATGAATCGATTAAGAATATTTCTTGGGATGGTATGTTTTACCGCACCGATATCGGTTACCGAGCGATCGCACGCGAAAACAGCTAACTGAGCGACAGTTATGAAAGCCTACTTAGATTTGCTCCAAGACGTCTATGACAACGGTGTGGGCAAAGATGACCGCACCGGTACCGGCACGCGCAGTGTGTTTGGTCGCCAAATTCGCTGTGACTTGTCTGACGGCTTCCCATTGCTGACCACTAAAAAAGTATTCTTGCGTGGCATCATTCACGAACTACTTTGGTTTGTGCGCGGCGACACTAATATTAAGTATTTGGTCGACAATAAAGTAGGCATTTGGAACGAATGGCCTTATCAAAACTATTTAAACAAAAACGGCCAACGCGATTTAGTCAAACATTCGGAGCAATGGCTAGAGGGGCTCGAGACATTCATTGAGAATATTCGTGCCGATGACGCCTTTGCTAAACAATGGGGTGAACTTGGCCCTGTTTATGGTAAGCAATGGCGGGACTTCTCAGGCATCGATCAGATTAGCTGGGTTATTAATGAAATTAAAACTAATCCGACTTCTCGCCGCCTAATCGTATCAGCTTGGAACCCAGCAGAGATCGAAGAAATGGCAAAAGCGGGTTTACCACCTTGCCATACTTTATTTCAGTTTTACGTTTCGCACGACAACAAACTGAGCTGCCAGCTCTATCAACGCAGTGCCGATTTATTCTTAGGTGTACCATTCAATATCGCGAGCTATGCTTTGTTAACCATGATGGTGGCACAAGTGTGCGATCTAGAGCTCGGTGAATTTGTCCATGCATTCGGTGATGTACACATTTACAATAATCATGAAGAACAGGTTCTAGAGCAACTTTCACGCTCACCAAGTGCACTGCCCACGATAAAAATCAACCCGAGCGTAAAGAGTTTATTCGACTTCACTTTCGACGATTTTGAGCTTCAAGACTATGTCGCTCAAAGCTCGATAAAAGCGCCTGTGGCGGTTTAACGCAAACATTATAGCTAGGTAAGATCTAATGGAAATTGTATTAATCGCAGCCGTTGGAGAGAACGGTGAAATGGGCCGCAACAACGAACTTTTGTGGCATTTACCCGGTGACTTACCACGCTTTAAAGAAATCACCATGGGCTCGCCGATCATCATGGGGCGAAAAACCTTTGACTCGATTGGCCGTGCGTTACCGGGCAGGCTCAATATTGTGTTAACAGCAAATGATCAATGGAGCGCCGACGGCGTAAGTACAGCCGCATCAATCGAGAGCGCGCTTGAGCTTGCAAAAGAAACTAATGCCGAGAAAATTTTTGTGATCGGTGGCGGGCAAATTTATAAACTGTTTCTAGCTTATGCAACAACTCTAGAGATGACCGAAGTTGCTGACGCCCCAGTTGCCGACACCTACTTCCCGAATTTCTCAGGCGGAGAATTTAAAGAAACCGTGCGAGAGAGTAATACAGAGAATTCGCCTCCGTTTGATTACGTAACTTACCGCAGAGTATAAAATCATGACACCAGAACAAGCAAAGCAACTCGTAGCCGAAGCCGCCATTGAATACATTGAATGGGATTGGGTTGTCGGCGTCGGCACCGGCTCAACCGCGAATTTATTTATTGACGAACTCGCTAAGATGAAGAACAACATCGAAGGCACGGTAGCCAGTTCTGAGGCCTCGGCAGAGCGCTTACGCGGGCACGGTATTAAAGTGTTTGAATTAGACCAAGTAGGTGATTTGCCGATTTACGTAGACGGCGCTGATGAATCCACTAAGCATCTGCATCTAATTAAAGGAGGTGGCGCGGCCCTAACACGCGAGAAGATCGTTGCTGCAGCAAGTGAAAAATTTATCTGTATCGCCGATGATTCTAAATTAGTAGATACACTTGGGGCCTTCCCATTGCCGGTTGAAGTAATTCCAATGTCTAAATCTTACGTCGCTCGACAATTAGTGAAATTAGGCGGCAACCCTGTGTTTCGCGAAGGCGTCGTCACCGATAGTGGCAACTATATCTTGGACGTTCACGATCTAAAAATCACCAACCCAGTTGAGTTGGAGCGTGAAATTAATCAGTTAGCTGGCGTTGTAACCAATGGCCTTTTTGCTCAACGTGGAGCGGATGTATTGTTGTTAGGTGGAAAAGACGGCGTTACTAAAATCACGGCCTAGTCGATCAAATCGGTACTTCAGTCAAATACCCAATTTAGAGAGCGAACAAAATGGATAGCAACACGCTTAATGGCTTGAAGGCTGCATTCGAAGCAGCACCATCTCCCGAACTCGCTAAAATTATCGTTTTAGCAATAGTAGAAAATAGTAGCACCGAAGATATAGCACCATACATTGATGCCCTTGGTGGATCCTTAACCAGAACTGAGCTTGAAAAAGTTATCGGCGCGATTGAAGTCGCTAACCTTGACGATTCATTAATAGCTTTAGCACAAGGGCTTGATATCCATGGCTGCAAAGAACTAATCGAACTGCTTATCGAGCAACACAACCTTGAGAGCGCCCGAATAATCTATTTAGATGCGCTGAGCCGCGATGCGCAATTTCGCAGCGTCGAACTCGATTCAGCATTAGCAATAGAACTACCTCGAACAAAACTCAAAGTAGTAGAGAAAGCCGATGGCGCCGCAATTACCGATCTAACCCGTTATCGCCAAAAAGGCAGTGATTTTAAAGACGTGGTTGGTTTAGCAAAAATCAAGAAACAAATTCACAAGAAAATAATCTTGCCCTTTCAATCACCATCATTATTTCAACGCTTTAAGAAAAAGATCGGTGGTGGTGTTTTATTGTATGGCCCGCCCGGCTGCGGTAAGACCTTGCTCGCTCGAGCAACTGCAGGCGAATGCAATGCGTCATTTTTTAATATTGAAGTGTCCGATGTGCTTGATATGTACATCGGTGAGTCTGAGCAAAAGCTACATGCAATATTTGAGAAAGCTCGAAATGAAACTCCCAGCGTTCTTTTTTTCGATGAACTCGAAGCCTTGGCGGGAAAACGCGAACATGCACGCAATAGTTCTTCGGCGAATACCGTTAGCCAATTTTTAACCGAGTTAGATGGTTTCTCCCAAAACAATGATGGCGTTTTAGTCTTAGCGTCAACCAATGTACCCTGGGCAATTGACTCAGCCTTTTTACGGCCTGGGCGCTTTGACAGAATGTTTTTTGTACCCCCGCCTGATCTAGATGCTCGCCAAGGTATTTTAGAACACCATATTCTAGGCCGCCCTGCTAGCGAAGATATTAACTTCAATGCGATCGCCAAGAAAACCTCAGGCTACTCGGGCGCTGATCTAGCCAACCTAATAGAAATGGCAGCAGACGAAGCGATTGACGAAGCAATCGAGAGCGGTCAAGACACCTCAATCACATTTGCCCATTTCAAAGAGGCTCTAAGTGAAAGCCGAGCTACTACGATGGAGTGGCTCACAACAGCTCGCAATTATGCTCGATACGCCAACGACGGCGGCCGCTACAACGATGTGCTTGAATTCATAAATAAACACAGCAAAAACTAGTCGCCAATAGCCTAAACCACGAATTCTTCTTATGTCAGCCTATCATATAATAGACGAACCTAAACCGAGTCTTTACCGCTCACTCGTGGTGGATCCGATAGTCATCCTTTTCTCGGCTTTACTGATACCGATATTTTTTGAACTGCCGCTTTATGGCCGCTTCTGGATGCCGTTAGCTTGGATCGTTTTTAACGGTTTTTTACTCGGGAGCCCAAGCAAAATGAAAGAGACATTGATCGCTATTGTGGGCTGCTTAACATTCTTTGCCATGCATAGCGCCTTGATCTATCTCTCAACAATAAACATAGATATGGCTCGCTCTGTAGTTCCTTACTATCAGATCATCATTCAAGGCGCCCTATTTTTCACTCTTTATTTAATCGTATTTTACCAATCGCCTCCATATGCGATTCACCAATACATTAAAGACAACATTCGAGCTTAGACTGAGCAAACTCCCAATGAATGATTATAGATTTGAAGTTGCTCATCGCTACTATGCTCAAGGTTCGTACGACGCGTCAATCGACTTACTCAAAGAACTACTTGCCGACGACCCAAATTCTCCAACATATCATGGCATGTTGGCACTCAACCTTATCGCTCAACGAAGAGTTCATGCTGCCGAATTCGAATTAAAGCTCGCGTTAACTCAAGACCCAAGCTTGGCATTTTTGTATACCGCGAGTGCGCAGGTATACATCCTGAAGAACAAGCTGAGGGACGCGCTTGTTCAATGCGATCAGGCTCTCGCGCTTGAAGTAGACAATATAGAAGCCTTATTATTAAAGAGCACTATTCACAAGCAACTCAATCAGCATGACCAAGCCTTGATGTACTTAGATCAAGCATCGCAGCTTGCACCTGATGACGTTTCTATTCAAACCGCCTATGGAGAGCACTACCTAGAAACAGGTAAGAACAACCTAGCGTATGAGTACGCTACTCGAGCACTGCATTCAAACTCGCAAAATATAGACGCGAATTTACTTATGGGAAATATACAACTGACTCTAGATAATATTGAGGAAGCTGAATACCACGCAAAGTTTGCGATTCTACAAAACCCAGAGAATAGAGCCGCGCTAGTGTTATTGGCGAATATTAAGATGCGGCGAAATTTAATCTTTGGTTTATGGTGGCGATTCAACTCGGCCCTAGCAAACTCAAGTCAGATAAAAAGCACTATTATCCTCATCGGCGCCTATTTATTTTTTAACTTACTAGCGCAAATTATCTATGACCTTGGGTACCCTCAGTCATCGATGATAATTTCTTACAGTTGGCTAGCATTCGTGATTTATACCTGGATTGGCGTCCCCTACTATCATCGAAAGTTAGCTAAGGAATTAGAGAAGTTCTCCTTTAATTCGAGCTTCTAACGATCAGGCACCAAGCTCAACTCACCGCCAATAATATCCTTAAACGCATAGTAAGAAGGCATTTTGCGTAAGCTACCTTGCCGGTGATCTACTAAACCATAGC
The DNA here is from genome assembly GCA_947499305.1 of uncultured Arenicella sp. Classification (GTDB taxonomy): domain Bacteria; phylum Pseudomonadota; class Gammaproteobacteria; order Arenicellales; family Arenicellaceae; genus Arenicella. The sequence goes on from CANMNN010000010.1 coordinate 91,706, forward strand.
CAGGGTTTATCAGCTGCCACCAATAGACACGATCAACCCAGCCCGTTTGCCATGCGATTTGGTAGTACCACTTTAAATATTTGGCTTGGGTTTCTTCATCAACAGTTCTAGTTGGGTTTCCCGAATTTGGCGTATAAGGTTTGGTGTCTAGCAGCGGCCAGTTCGTCTCAGTAATCCATAAACTGTCATCACAACGATTAGATAACTTGGTCATCGCCTTTGCTAAACGGAGCTTATTTTCTAAGTCGAACACGCCGTACTGCGTACCATAGGGCGAGTGTCGACGGTTGACGTAAAGCAAAGCCGCATTGCCTTCTATTTGAAACTTTCTAAAATTCCACAGAGTACGCCAGCTAAGCAAAGGTTCAAAATCGATAATCGATGACCCAAGGAGCTTCAACCCAGGGAACTCACCTCTTAACTCCTCAACCGCAACCTGTAAATCCAGTGCTTGCCCAGAATGAACACAGCCCCACTTAGTACGGTTTACTGCGTTACCAATCCAGTAGGTTTTAGTAATATGTTGCGTGGCGCGAATAATCTTCGCTACCTGTTGCTGCCATTCGTTTAAGTTATTAACACTGTCACGGCTTTGTAAGATATTAATTACGAACTCATTGCGCGGGAATAACTCTAAAAACGCAACATAGCGATCTAGGTCATTAACATCCCAACTTGGTATTCGCATTAACAGCTGTTTAACACCTAATTCATCGACCATTTCAATCAAAGCCGACTTATATTCTTCATCAGGCGCAATACTTAAACCAACAAACTCGCTCGCAGGTAAATTTGCTGGCTGTTTTTGCAGCGCCAAGGTTTGATATGTAATCGCAGGTAAGCCGACTAAATTCGACACCGCTACCTTGGTGTATTCCCATACATTACCCATACCAGAACGAGGTTTTTCTTCGCTCTTCATTGTGTATGGCTGGCAAGAGTATGGGTCCCACCATTCGGGCTGATTTTTCATAGCGTGCTCGGCGACTGGCCTTTTACAAAGCCTCAACAGTAAAGCGGTATTATCATGGCATGTATCATGAACAGCAAGTCTACTGCCCTTATTGCGGCGAACCATTCACCGCTTTTATCGACCTAAGCCAAGGCAATCATCAAACAGTTGAAGACTGTTACGTATGCTGCCGCCCGATTGAGTTCATGATTGAATCTGATGGCTCAGAAATTATTCGAATTGATACTTATACTGACGATGAATCGGTCATCTAAAGACAGATTAGCGCGGCTGTATCGATAGCGGTAACCACAGGAAAACAAAAGCTATCATCTGGAACCATGGGCCCTAAAGCAGGGCAAAAACTAGATTGCTGAGGTGTATACCTAGGAAGCAAAAGATCACTACTCGGGCTGTAATCGAGCGACACTTGATCACAACTCGGTGTAATACTGGACAAAAGTTGACCATCGGCCAATCTCAGTGCAGCTTGCATATTCACTCGCCCAAAACCATGGAAATCATTTCGACCAGACATGTCATAGCCTACAGGCCCAATTTTATCAGCCGAATCTCTTAGCATTTGCTTAACCTGCGATGCGTCCAAGCTAGGGGTCATCGCGAGCATAACTGCTGCAACACCAGAAACAACAGGCGCGGCTGCAGAAGTGCCACCAAAGTTTGATGTATAGTCACTGGAATCGTACCCATCTGAACCGGTTCTATCCGTTGTGGTGATTCCCAGGTGCTGATTACTCGATGGTGCAACTAAATCAAGAGTTGGACCATACTGACTATAAGAGACGCGCTCCTCGGCAATCAAACTAGCAGAAGAATCATCACTCAAATCTCCTGAATTGCTAGCACCAACAGCAATTACGTTAGTCGGACTCGATGCCCGATTACCGGTTCGCGCAGGATAAGCAACCTGGTTATCAACGAAACCAAATGCGAGTAAATCTCCATAGCTAAGCTTCTCTACACCATCAATTAAGAATTCAAATTTGTCAGATTCAAACTGAGTATCCGTTGAAACCCAAACCCAAAATGACACTTCCCCCGCAGGGCCATCTTTTATTTGGTGAAGGTAACTATTGCCACAAAATGAATCATCGCCCCCAACAACCGCTTGAATCTTTGCAGATTGGACTCCATCCCGAACAAATTCGGCCCGGCTCTCAATTGTCCAAACTGGCTTTGCGAAGGCGTCATCTGCAGAACAAGAAGCATTACAACTGTTTAGCTCCCAAGCGGTTGTAAAATCACTCAAACCTGAGCTGGATTCAAAGCTTTCCTTGCTTTGATCGGGCCAAGTTATGTCATCTAGCCAGACAGTATCATCATCTAAACCGCCCTCTAAATCATCTAAGTCATCAAAAAATTCCGGAAATTGACTTCGGAGAAGTCTCCATTCGTAAGCATGTGGCCCAGCTGTTGGAACCGAAACCGTTACCTTTACCCACCCACTGGCATCATTACCACTAGCGAATATAACTGGCGAGCCTGCACCTAAGCCATTGCGCCCATCATCGTTTCTTTTCGATCCGAGCCCCGCGGTAACTGTACCTGATGTCGTTTTCGTTAGCGCCGTTTCAAGTGCCGTACATATAATGGGTAAACTCCAACTATTATTGATTACGTCAGCGTGCTGAGCTGCGTATTCGATCGCTTCAGCAATAACGTCACAAAAAGGCTCATCTTCTACTGTAAGGGATTCGTCATCGAAGTCAGAGATTGCTCTAATCGGCATTATTTGAGCGTCATAAGCCACTCCTGCTATTCCCTCACTATTATTGCCAACCGCGGCTAAAATACCGGCAACTGCAGTACCATGGTTGTCTTCACTAGGGTTTTCATCATCTAGTTCCCCCGGTAAAATGCAATTTGCTGTGGCTCGAGGGTTGGGGTTTGTATCTTGACCTGCTGGTCCAACTGGCATGCCGCCTACATCAAGAGGCTGAGCGTCACCGTCAGAATACATTTGACCATTAACGCACACTTCTGTGCTGTCATCGGTAACAAAGTCATAGCCATGAACATCGTCAATGTAGCCATTCATATCATCGTCAACATTCGGCGTTCCATCACGTTCAGCGATATTAACCCACATATTAGCCATTAAATCGGGATGATTACGTTGCACACCATCGTCGATTACCGCTATCACAACACTACCCCCAGTAAGGGTCCCACCTGAGCTAGCAAATGACCAGGCGTCGGTGGCATCACAATCGGTATCACAGCGTGAACCTCGATAGCTTCTGTTTTCTAGATTCCATTGCTGGCCAAACATCGGGTCATTCGGTACGGCCTGCTGCTTAACCGGCTTAACAAAAAATTGTGGCTCTGCCCATTCAACTGATGACTCAGACATAAGCTGCCGTGATCTGCTAAACATCACATTTGCTGGCAAACTCGCGTCTTTGTAAGCCAAACTATAAATGTCACCAGACAAGCGAAGCTTACGAACAACAGATAAGCCGTATTTAGACTGCAGCCGATCGAGTTCTTGGGCTTGGTTTTCTAAGGCCTTCATCTCGATTGTTATTCGGGGCAATAGTAGCAAGTCGGCGCCACCGCGCTCAGTAGTAAATACAGGCATCAAGCCTTCAATGGAAGCATCCAGGGCTATGAGCATACTCGGCTTAATATCAAAGGCCTGCTTGCTCTTAGCTTTTACACTTTGACGATTATTGATTCGAATAACTTGTTTAGACCCAAGCTGGTGACGAGATACTGACTCCACACGTTCGCCGAATTGATTTTTGAACCTCTGCATCGAATTGATCGAGATTTTGGCATTCCTTTTTGCCTTCGCGAAACCAGCGGTTGCTGACGCTTTTTTACGAACTACGTAAATATCTTTTTTACGAAAAAACTTGACCATCTGGCCATCTGGCCGAACATAATAATCGCCATGATCGACCAACTCGGCGGCAGCGCCTGACCCCGCTCGCTCGAAAGTAACAGTCTCACTTTTCGAGGCGCTAGCGGATGCCGCTACACACGTAAAACCTAGTGAGAGAGCGGCCGCCTTTACGCTCACACGCCAACAGCTAATAGAAAAAAGGCTCGACTCGGACTTTGAAAATTTCATAGCGCTCATGCATAACTCATAGGAAAACACAGCTTATCAGGCCACTCGTTCAGTCACTACACAAAGTCTAAAAAATTAACAATGTTCTTAACTCTCAGTACCTATCGATGTTCGCGATAAAGCTCCCCAATAATACGGCCAAATTGAAACCTATCCGCTGACCGACGGTTCTATGGACTATTTGCGAAAATAGCCCCTCTTGGCATAGCTTTAAACTAGGCTGGAAACGGTAAAGTCTTGAGAGAATGTGCCTCCGCCCGCTACCGAAGCGCACGTTGCCGTTACTGTAAATGTCACATCATTGATTAGAGCTATATTGGTACAAAATGGCGCATCTGTGGCCGGCCCACGCCATATAATCCTAGGCCCAACAGTCTCTGTGGCTGTGCCCAGACTATCAACTGTAAACGTAGTATCAGCTGGCAAGGTGCCGGCATCAATCGCTGTGATCGTCAATGGCGTACCCGCTGTTCCACTCAACACATCAAAGGTGATAGAACATACTGGCGGTACATTACTACCAGACACCGGTCCTGTGACCACATTACCAATCGTAATCATCGGACAAACAGACATCTGCGCATGCGCAGGAGTAATAATCGAGTTAATCACCGGCTTGTGCCACGCGGCTATCGCACTACCCGCACCGACTCCTAGTAGTAACTTTCGTCTTTGTTTCTCTTTATCTTTGCTTATCTCTGACACACTCGTACCTTTTTATTTATGTTTTCTAGTTGAGTCACTTTAAACTAATTCACTAATAAGTCGGGCAGCCCTAAGATAGTCCAACCAAGCAACACATCAAGGTCGTTCGGATTATCCTGCGCATATTCTTGCTTTGCATTAGTCACCGCATTACCTAGCCGCTCGCCGTTCGCTAATCGTGCAAACACCAACTTAGCTAACTTACGTTCACTATTGGCGTTAGTTAACGTGCTAGCGCCCATTACAGCAACCGCGCCTTGCTCACCTTCCATCATAAAACGGTGCCCCATGCTGTCTTCATTCGGGCTTACATAATAGGCATTCCAACAGCCCCACTGTGTCACCACCGTTGGCTTGCCAGCATTGTCTAAACCAGCCGCATCGGGACCAGTGAGCAAACCGTCAAAGCTCCATTGATTGGTTGAACTATGTCCAAAAAACGCCGTCAAACTCACACCTTGATTGATCGCATTACTCAATGAGTTTCTGGCTTCGCGCAGACCGAGTAGATCAACATACGCTTTCTCTACTGCGAAACCTTGTAGATACTGCTGTTCTATTTCGTCTGCATCATCTGCAAAATCATATTGCTGCACCGCATCGTACTTATCGGCTACCAATAAGGCTTTACCTGCATAGTCGCGATTTAAGTAGTCGCGACGCTTATTTAATAGAATTCTCAGTTGATCGGTAGTCCTTACTGGCAATCGCCCGATTGGCAAATCTGGCACATTGTTATTGTTTAAATCCACATATTTCGCATCCACGGGCGCAAACGTAATACTGTTGCCGGCCGCCGCGTAAATACTCGGGATAAAACTCGTTGCATCATCGTTTTCAAAGTTACGATAATCGTAGATATCGCCGCCCACGAGCACCACATATTGAGTGCCAAGGTTAGTAGCTGCATATCGGATATAGTCTTGAATCGCGGTAGGGTCAAATAAATGATGGCCAAACTGCGCGTAAATGGCTTCTACATCGACTACCTTTGCCGAACCTAGCTCACTGGCCATTTCTGCCGCCAAACCTTCCAGCATATTATTACCATCACTACCAATAAAGTCTGGATGACTGATGATTAGATAACTTGCCTGCCCGCTCATAATATCTTGCTCAACAGGCAATGCATCAATGGTCGGGCGATGCACTGCACTCTGAGCAGTGACGTAATAGTGCGCTGTCTGACCACTGCCAGGCATTGAGACTAAACAAGTGCCACGGCAAAGTGTTCGAGTGTTGGTCACAACGCTCAAACCTTGTGAGTCTTCGCGCACCGCCACTATATCATCATCACCATTTGGCATGCTTTCAGGCTTGAAACCGCTAATACGAAACCGTCTCGCGGTTGATGCAAAGTCTAAACGGTCATCTTGCGCTACAAATTTTCGTGGATACTTAACTTCAATCGAATTTAGATTAACCGCATCAAAACCGTAGCCGGTATCCATTGGCAAAGTAACAGTGACGGTGTTCGAGCCATCATTTACCACCTCAAGTTCGGTACTGACTGTTTCAGAGGCTAGGCCATCAAATGTTTTGGCTGCCACCTGTCGTCCATTAAACGATACGGCCAGAGAATGATCATCAGCAGCTCCGGCAAGGTCGGTGCTTCCCCACAAATTGACGCTAAGCTTGGCTTTACTACTACCTGAATTGCCACCCGGGGCGACATCATCTAATGTCAATGAAACAGTCTCACTTTGCGGGCCACCTATCGCGACAATTCGCTTTGCATACCACGGATCACTCTGGTCTGGAGAGGTAAACGAGTACTGTGTCTGAGGCGAGAAGCGCTTAGTTGCGAGATAACTCACCGCTGAAACGCCTCTGGGCATAGCGCGATTATCAAGCGTCATACGCTGCGCGTTCAATGAGTCTGAGCGTAATGTATATACGTTGGTGTCGGTATAAAGCGTATCCATCTTCTTTGCAATAAACCGTATTACCGAACCTTCTCCAAAAACAGATGAGTCTGCATCGCTGCCCGTCACTTGGATCTGTACCGCGCTACCTCGATTCATGAGCGCCAAATCAGCGACTGCTTCACCAGCAACATCTGCACCGTATTGACTCAACGCTTGGTAAGTCACTTCATGCACACCTGATTCCAAGGTCTTTAGATTCACTATGTCACGAGCCTGTACTGCGCTTGAAAACGCCAAACTTAGACTCAAGCCAACCACACTATAAAGAGCTGTATTGTTCATCATTCGTCCCCTACTTGCTTACTTGCTTTTGCGCGCGTTTTAACATGCGTGCTTTTTGTTGTTGCACACGTTTCGCGGCGCGCTTCAAAGCCTTTCTCTCACGGTCTGCTTTTTCGGCAGCCCAATCAATCACTTTAGCTTTGGTAACACCGCCATATGGCTTACCGAGTTGAAACGGGCCATGTAGCGTTTCAGTGCCAGTAAGATCGATATCGGCAATAGCAAAGACAACAGCCTCTGTGGCGACGCTGGTATCGTAGTGCTGAGTCGATACGGAATCACCTTGACCTAGTATGAGATCAGCATTTAGCAATACCCATTCATCGTCTACTCGACCGTAAAGTTTAAAACCAAGGTTCGCTACTTCGGTTTGCGTGGTCCACTCAATGAGAACTTGCCCATCACCTGTCGAGCTCGCGTTAAAGGACCCAAGGGAGATCGGGTTCGTAATCACCGGCATGTAACCAAAATCAGACGTCGAATCACTCACAGGGTCACTGCTTATACCTGCTGAATCAAGGTCGACCGTATAACCGGTGTCGTCTTTACTTGTGCTATCTCCAGTATCAGATGCGCCATTGGGTGAATCAGTATGCTCAAACCCGTTCAATACATTGTCATCGTCTGTCACCACCACGGTATAAATGCCATCAGGTAGATTCGCAAACATAAAATCACCATTGACATCGGTAGTCGTAGTTTGAATGACGTTACCATCGCTGTCCCGAAGCTCCACTGTTACTCCACCAAAACGACCACTTTCAGCTAATTCACCATCTCCGTCTGTATCTGGCCAAATTGTTCCTGATAAGGAGTTCATATCGTCAGAGATGTACCCAAAATCTTGGGTCAAGTCGACTGGTGTTGCTGCCGTAAGTGTAGTGACGCTCTCATTATCTCCTGGATTCGCAGTATTTGGGTCTACGCTATTAACCCAGCCAGCACCGCCATTTGGTAACGAGCTTGGCACCACCACTACTCGGTAATCTGTACCTGGGTTAGGTCCGGTATCTGACGTATCCAATCCAGTAAACAAGTAATTGCCGTTTTCATCTGTCGTCTCGACCGCGACTAAGACATCGTCACCATTGCCGATAATGCCATCTGGTCCGGGGCCATATAACTCTACCGTCACACCTTCAAGGCCTTCGCCGGCATCCGGAGAACCAGAGTTGTCCTCGTCGAAGAAAATGGTATCGCCGATCGACCCATCTCCAGCTGACGTAGAGGCATCCACATAACCAAAGTCTTGGTCTAGGTTAACTTCAGGCATTGGATTCCCCACACCTAAATCGTCAACAAATGAAGCATTTGGTGTGGTCGCCATAAACATGCCTGGGTTTGCGGCATCGTCTGAGTCGTAGGTCTGTTCTAGGCCGGCCAGAACATTGTTTTGATCTGTCACCAATACAATGTAATCGCCATCAGGTATGCCCGTGAATAGATACATACCATTAGCATCCGTGATCGTAGTGGCAACAATCGCATCATCAGCGGGGTTAAATATTCCATCGCCATTATCTTGGATCAGCGTAACGGTAACTCCCGGCAGCACTTGCTCGCTTGTGTCGCTACCATCACCCGCTCCGGCTGGGCCGTTACCATCTTCGTCAACATCAACCCACAAAGTGTCGCCAATAGTGTTGTTCTGATCGGCAGGTGGGAGATATCCAAAATCGAGATCAAGGTTAATTGGATTCTCCGTAGTGATCACAACCGTCGTTTGATTGTCGGCCACTGTGCTATTGCCATCGCGCACGTCTGGGTCACCTAAATTGCTCGGCCCAGACATATATAATGGCGGCAAAGTCGTAGTATCGACTTCAACGATATAGGTTTGATCTAAAGGCAAATCCGGAAATAGATACTTCCCATTTGCATCCGTCACTGTAGTGATCGCCACACCCGGTCCGGCACCTAAATCTACCGTGGGAGCAGGGGTTATACTGACCGTAACACCGGCGATACCAGGCTCACCCGGATCTTGCACTCCGTCATCATCAGCATCAACCCAGATTGTGTCGCCTACCGCACCAACACCCGACTGCGGCGCGTAGCCGAAGTCGGCTGTCTCATGAAACTCATTCGGATCAAGCACAATCGGGTCAGACAAACTGTCGCTTGCACCCACGCCGTCGCCTTCATCGAAAGTTTGAACTAAACCAGGCGGTAAGGTGCTGACATCAACACCGGTTTGGTAGGCCACACCAGGTTCAAGATCAGGGAACAAGTACTCACCGTTCGGCCCTGTTGTTGCGCTTGAAACTGGCGTTGTCGCTTCAGCACCATTGATTACGCCGTCTCCGTTGGTATCTTCATATAGGTTAACCGTGACGTTGGCGATGCCCTCTTCGTTTGCATCTTGCACACCATCCATATCAAGGTCTAACCATACATAGTTGCCCAGCGATGCGCTCGGAACAAAACCGAAGTCGATAGTCATATTACCGCTTAGATCTTCTGCCGTACCAGAAGCACCGTCTTGGTCGTCTCCTCGATTAGAGTCTGGGCCTACTTCATTCGGCTCGCCCCCAGCAGTCAGTGTGAAGACAGCACTTTCTACAACGGTCCCACCAAGCTCTGTCGCGATGTTGGAATCATTTGGCGTATCGTCATCGGGCGTCACATTTTGCACCGGTGAAGGAAAAACACCGGCCGGTGGCGTTACTCGAACTTTATAGTTACCTGGAAGCAGGTTACTAAACTCGTACAAACCACTTGGTCCAACAGTAATAATGCTTACCGGGCCGCCGCCGATTATAGAGGGCGTACCAAACACGCCTGGCGCAGTTTCCACTAGCAGCTCAACCATCGCACCCGCTAAAGGAGGTTCGCCAGCGTCCTGTAAACCATCTCCGTTCAGGTCTTCCCAAACAAAACTGCCAATAGAAACAGGTGCAAAAAAGCCAAAATCGACAGTCATATTGCCACTGTTGTCAGGGTTTGTTGCTGTTTGGCCAGGCTGATCTGGAACAGCGGCATTGCCATCAACGCCATCCACCAGATCAACTTCGCCTGTCGGCTCCCCTCCCGCTAGCAAGGTTACAACGCCACTAGTGTGAATTTGATCACCCGCATTTGTATCAAATGGCACATCAACATTAGAATCGGTATTATCGTCACCGTCAGGGTCAGCTACTTGCACTGGGCTTGGAATCAAGGCTTGACCACCAAGAACGGTGCTCAAATCGACCTGAATTCGATAATCACCAGGCGGAAGACCATTGAAATTGTATTGGCCTGTTGCATCGGTTAAAACTGGAGCGACACCCGTAACCGCTGTACCTGCCCCATTCAGCAAGGTAATTGTTGCACCGACTATAGGCGTTTCGGTATCGTCTTGAGTGCCGTTTACGTTATTGTCTTGCCAGATAGTGCTTCCTAAGCTGACCGGCCTTACAAAGCCTAAATCTACTGTCATATTACCGGCATTGTCGGGGTCATCTATCGCGATAAGACCTTGGTTTGGCTGATCCGCACCACCTGCACCGATTGGATCTGTTTCTCCCGTTGGTTCAGATCCTGGGCTTAAGGTCACAATTCCACTGGTATGAATTTGATCAGCCGTATTGGTATCGAAAACCGTATCGATATTTGAATCGGTATTGTTATCTTGACCAGGGCCTGCTGCATCTGGGTCGGCCACTTGTACTGGGCTCGGGAATAAATCGCTACCGCCAGTGACGGTGCTCAAATCAACTTGAACACGATAATCGCCCGGAGCAATACCGTCGAAATTGTATTGTCCGTCCGAATCAGTAACATCAGTAAGCGACTGTACCCCCGCCACATTTGGGTTACTGTCAAACACTGAGCCATCAGCATTCAACAAGGTAATCGTCGCGCCTACGATTGCGGGTTCTGCAGCATCTTGTGTGCCATCTCCGTCTAGGTCTTCCCAAACCGTACTGCCTAAACTCACTGGTGCAATAAAGCCAAAGTCGACGGTCATGTTACCGCTGTTATCCGGCTGCGCCGCTGTTTGATTTGGCTGGTCTGCACCGCCCGCTCCGATTGGGTCGGTCTCGCCGGTTGGTTCACCACCGACCGATAAGGTTACAACACCACTTTGATAGATGTTACCCGCTGGGTTATGCCCCGGTGCCGTATTATCGATATTCGAATCTGTGTTGTTGTCTTGACCTGCGCCCGCCGCATCCGGATCGGCCACTTGAGTTGGCGTCGCATCTAACGCGCCACCCGTGTGGCTTGTGGCGGTATTAAGATCAACTTGAACACGGTAATCGCCTTCAGGAAGGCCATTGAAGTTGTACTGTCCATCGGCGTCCGTAACGTCGGTTAACGATTGAATACCTGTGGCAATCGGGTCGTTATCAAACACCGAGCCATTGGCGTTGAGCAAGGTTACGGTTACACCGACAATCGCTGGTTCAGCCGCATCTTGAACACCGTCTGAATCACTGTCAAACCACACGGTGCTACCAAGGCTTACTGGCTCGATAAATCCGAAGTCCACCGTCATGTTACCGTTGGCATCTGGCTGATTCGCCGCGCTTAAACCTTGACTCGGTTGGTCTGCGCCGCCGGCGCCAATCGGATCGGTCTCGCCTGTTGGCTCACCGCCAACGCTTAAGGTGATCACACCACTGGTATGAATTTGATCCGCCGTGTTCGGGTCAAACGCTTCATCGATATTGGAATCGGTGTTGTTGTCTTGGCCTGGGCCCGCCGCATCCGGGTCTGCTACTTGAGATGGACTCGGGATGAACGTAGCTGCATTCGTGTTCGTTGCGGTTGCCAAATTAACCTGAACTCGATAGTCGCCTTCTGGAATATCATTGAAGTTGTATTGGCCATCGCCATCAGTGGTATCGGTTAAGGCTTGAATACCCGCTACATTCGGGTTGCTGTCATACACCGTGCCATTGCTATTGAGAAGCGTCACGGTTGCACCAACAATGCCCGGCTCAGTGGCATCTTGAATACCGTCTTCGTCGCTGTCTAACCACACGGTACTGCCTAAACTTACGGGTCTAATAAAACCCATGTCCACGGTCATGTTACCCGAATTATCTGGGTCATCTGCTGCCGTTAAACCTTGGTTCGGTTGATCCGCCCCGCCTGCGCCGATTGGGTCAGTCTCGCCTGTTGGCTCGCCACCAACAGTAAGCGTGACCACACCGCTGGTGTGAATCAAATCATTAACGTTGGTGTCAAACGCCGTGTCTACGTTTGAATCTGTATTGTTATCTTGGCCGGGGCCAGCCGCATCCGGGTCAGCCACTTGCACTGGCGTCGCAATGTAATCATCACCACCCGTTACCGTACCGAGGTTTACTTGGACACGATAGTCGCCTGGAATTAAACCGTCAAAGTTATATTGGCCATCGGCATCGGTTACATCAGTTAGCGCTTGCACACCGGCTACGTTCGGATTGCTGTCAAATACCGTGCCGTTTGAGTTTAGCAATGTGATCGTCGCACCAACTATTGCAGGTTCGGCTGCGTCTTGAGTTCCATCCGCATCCGTATCATTCCAGATTGTGCTACCCAAACTGACCGGTGCAACAAAACCGAAGTCGACGGTCATGTTACCGCTGTTATCCGGCTGCGCCGCTGTTTGATTTGGCTGGTCTGCACCGCCCGCTCCGATTGGGTCGGTCTCGCCGGTTGGTTCACCACCGACCGATAAGGTCACGATACCACTTTGATAAATGTTGCCCGCTGGGTTATGACCTGGCGCCGCATTATCAATATTTGAATCAGTATTGTTGTCCTGACCTGCGCCCGCCGCATCGGGGTCTGAAACCTGCGTCGGCGTCGCATCTAACGCGCCACCCGTGTGGCTTGTGGCGGTATTAAGATCAACTTGAACACGGTAATCGCCTTCAGGTAAACCATTAAAGTTGTACTGTCCATCGGCATCCGTAACGTCGGTTAGCGCTTGCACGCCTGCCGCAACCGGGTCGTTATCAAACACCGTTCCATTGGCGTTGAGTAAGGTAACTGTTACACCCGCAATCGCTGGTTCAGCCGCATCTTGAACACCGTCTGAATCGCTGTCGAACCACACTGTGCTACCAATACTTACCGGCTCAATAAAGCCGAAATCCACTGTCATGTTGCCACTATTATCAGGGTCATCCGTCACGGCTAAACCCTGATTTGGCTGATCAGGTCCACCGGGTCCAATTGGGTCGGTCTCGTCTGTCGGCTCGCCTCCAGCCGTTAATGTAACTACCCCACTGGTGTGAACTTGGTCCGCTGTGTTCGGGTCAAACGCTTCATCGATATTGGAATCGGTGTTGTTATCTTGACCCGGGCCCGCCGCATCCGGGTCTGCTACTTGAGTTGGGCTCGGGATAAATGCGCCGGCGTTAGTGTTGGTTGCCGTCGATAGATCTATTTGAACTCGATAATCACCCGGCACAAGATCGTCAAAATTGTACTGGCCATCTGAGTCTGTTGTGTCAGTTAGAGCCTGTACACCCGCTAGATAAGGGTTACTGTCGTAAACCGTTCCATTGGCATTTAACAAAGTGACCGTGGCACCAACAACAGCGGATTCTGAAGCATCTTGAACACCATCTTCGTCACTGTCTAGCCACGCTGTACTACCGATGCTAACGGGTTTTACAAAACCCATGTCTACCGTCATATTGCCTGCATTATCAGGGTCATCGGTTGCGGTTAACCCTTGATTTGGTTGGTCTGGGCCACCAGCGCCGATTGGATCGGTTTCACCAGTTGGCTCACTGCCCGCCAATAAAGTAACAACACCACTTGTATGAATTAAATCTGCCGTATTTACGTCAAATACAAGATCAATATTTGAGTCAGTATTGTTATCTTGACCTGGGCCTGCGGCATCAGGGTCCGCGACTTGCACTGGGCTCGGAAGCAAGTCACTGCCATTGGTCACCGTGCTTAAGTCAACCTGAACTCGATAGTCTCCTGTAGGCAATCCATCAAAATTATATTGGCCGTCGGCATCAGTGATATCCGTCAACGCTTGCACGCCAGCTAAATCTGTATTGCTGTCAAACACACTACCATTGGCATTTAACAATGTAATAGTTGCACCCGCAATAGCTGGCTCAGCGGCATCCTGGGTGCCATCGGCATCGGTATCTTGCCAGATGGTGCTCCCCAAGCTTACTGGGGAAATGAAACCAAAGTCTACGGTCATATTGCCGTTGCTGTCTGGCTGAGCAGCACCTTGATTTGGCTGATCTGTTCCCGGAGTTCCGATCGGGTCGACTTCACCTGAGGGCTCACCACCAATACTCAATGTTATCGTGCCGCTCTGATAGATATTCCCAGCTGGATTATGGCCTGGTGCACTACTATCGATATTTGAATCCGTATTGTTGTCTTGCCCAGGTCCCGCTGCATCTGGATCTGGAACCTGATTTTGGGTAGCCGATAAATAACTACCCGAATGGCTTGTAGCAGTATTAAGATTTACTTGAACTCTATAATCGCCGTCGGGCAAGCCATTAAAATTGTATTGCCCTTCAGCATCTGTTGTATCGGTCAACGATTGAACGCCTGCGGTAATCGGGTCGCTGTCAAACACCGTACCGTTAGCATTGAGTAAGGTGACGGTGACACCAACAATGGCAGGCTCACTAGCTTCTTGTATCCCATCAGCGTCTGTATCTAGCCATACTGTGCTTCCGATGCTTACTGGCTCTATAAAGCCAAAATCAACGGTCATATTGCCATTAGAATCTCGTTGCGTAACGGTTTGGTTTGGCTGATCTGCCCCGGGCGTGCCAATTGGGTCAACTTCGCCTGTAGGCTCCCCACCTCTAGTCAATGTCACAACACCGCTAGTGTGAATTTGATCTGCCGTGTTTGGATCAAACGGACCGTCTATATTTGAATCGGTATTATTGTCCTGACCGGGGCCTGCCGCATCTGGGTCGGCCACTTGCACAGGAGTCGGAATAAAAGCAACCGCGTTGGTATTGGTTGCGCCTGCTAGATTTACCTGAACTCGATAATCGCCTTCTGGGAGATTATTAAAATTGTATTGCCCTTCAGCATCTGTTGTATCTGTCAGAGCCTGTATACCCGAAACATTCGGGTTGCTGTCGAACACGGTTCCATTGGCATTTAACAATGTAACGGTAGCGCCAACAATGCCCGGCTCAGTCGCATCTTGAGTGCCGTCTTCATCGCTGTCTAGCCATACTGTACTACCGAGACTTACCGGCTTTATAAAGCCCATATCGACAGTCATATTGCCGCCATTATCAGGCTCGGTTTCTGTGGTCAAACCTTGGTTAGGTTGATCAGCACCACCGGCACCAATCGGGTCAGTTTCACCCGTTGGTTCGCCCCCCACACTCAATGTAACAATGCCACTCGTATGAATAAGGTCAGTGGTATTAGGGTCAAACGCCGTATCCACATTGGAGTCAGTATTATTATCTTGCCCTGGGCCCGCGGCATCTGGGTCGGCAACTTGTGGCGGCGTTACAATGTAATTATCCCCACCCACTACCGTACTCAAGTCTACCTGAACGCGATAATCTCCTTCGGGTAGAGCATTAAAATTATATTGCCCATCGGCGTCTGTGGTATCTGTTAACGCTTGAATACCCGCAAGGGTAGGATTACTGTCGTATATCGTTCCATTGGCATTCAGCAAGGTAACTGTGGCCCCTGCAATTGCAGGCTCGCCCGTGTCTTGCGTGCCGTCGGCATCAGTATCTTCCCATATTGTGCTACCGAGACTTACTTGAGCAACAATCTGTAGCGCGTAATCCTCAACCTCACCATTGGCGGCTGGCCCCCCTGGGGTACTTGCATTTATGTTTGTGTCGTTCGTAATTCTAAATCTTGCGTATGTGATCCCTTCGGGCAAGCCACTTACTCCAGCGCCAGACCAATTTAAAGGAGTCGTTGGCGCGGTTGCACCCGCTGCAACGGTTGCTGTTGTATATTCATCTGGATCAAAACTCCCATTGCCATCAAAATCTATCCACGCATGTATCGTTACTGCACCACCGCTAGAGTTAGCAGCAGAAATATTGGCAATCGGTATAGAGTAGACGGTTGCGGTTGATATCAACAAAGGAAATGCACTTATGCCATCTTCATCATCGCCAACACCTGCATTGTCATCGCCATCGGCTCCAACCGTTGGCACGCCATTAAATTCATTGTCTACCGTAGTACCAAGAATAATTCCGTCGGCCGTTAAAATATGCGTTGGACCTCTAACGTCGGCTCCACCCGTAGAGTTCCCTGTAATCAAATCAGTACTGTATGTGTCAGGAGCGTCGCCCCAATCCACCAAAACACTTAAAACCTCTATATCGCCGCCGACACCTTTATAATCTTGCCCAGTTGCAGTTGTACTGCTTGGAAGTGAAGGAAATGAAGCCAGCGGGTTTACTGTATTGGTACCAGCGGTCGCAGATGTATCTAAAGTAAAATCATGAGGGAACACCATAAACCCGTGAGGCCCCTGTTCAACCGTCATATCACTCGACGTCACCAAGAAGTCGTAAGTACCATCGCCTTTGTCATAGATAGCAACTCCGCCATAGCCATCATCTGGGCCGCTAGAAACTGACCCAACCCCGACTTTATCTGAATAAATTGGAATGGCACCTGCATCGTACCGGCCTCCACCTGCCCTAGTTGCTGCTTCTGCCGCCGAAGGAGCTGTAAACGGTGTAGTAGTGTCAGGATTGCCTGTGTAGGTCGTACCTGTACCAGGAACTTTGTCGGCTGGCGTATTGTACAAACCACCAGCATCTTGCTTTAAGAGATAGAACGCGCCACCATGATTATGCGAAGTTGCAATATTGCCTTTGCAACCGGTTCTTAAACCAATAATCAGTTCACCGTCAGGAGAGAAATTTAGATCTGAATAAGCGACCCAAACGTCTCCAAAGGTTCCGTCACTGCCTCCATCGCTTGAAAATAACCCACCTAAATCTTGGGTGTATTGCAGGTCGGTTACAAGTTGCGCATTTTGATCGATTTCACTGCCAACAAAAGCACCATTGGCGTCTAAGTCAACTGCAAATAACTGGGGAGTTTTATTGATTTCATGTGTTCCGTAGTACAGTTTCTTACCATCCGGACTGACCGCTAAACCGTAGGGTGATGCTCGATCTGCGGATGTAAGCCCTTCAAAGCCAACCGGATCAAAAACACTGAGAGCGTCATTTTCATCAAATCCTCCAACAGGAACTGTTGCACCAGCGTCAAACAAATAGATTTTTCCATCACCGAAGTTCGAGATATACAATTGGTTGCGAACCTTATCATATGCGACATTGCCAAGTGCTGGTCCGGTGTTTCTAGAAATCGTCGGCGCTTCACCAAACGAGGTACCTGCAGCGTTTAACGTAACGACTTCACACCCCTCATGTGTAATCGTGGTCGCAGTTTGTGGTAATGTGGCGAAAAGAGATGCATTACCAGTTACCGAGTCTATTTTATAGGTAGCGCCAGCCGCATCTAAATCATTTAGCGTGCCAGGATTAGTATCGGCGACGGCTGTATCTGGGACCGCGCCAGCACCAATAGAGCCAAATCCGATATTAGAATTATTGCCAAACTCAAAGCCATAGTAACTTCCGAAATGAGTTGATGCCGTTGTATATATATTTCGAGTATTATCAATCGCCAATCCATATACGTTACCGATAGAGCCAACATCCCAGTTGTGGTGCAAGTGAGTATCTGGGCTTTGCACCGGCCGCGCTGGAGATAACGTCGCACTTCTGACGTCGAATATTTTAAGGGTATGATCGCCATCTCCAGGCCTTGGAACTCCTAGTGTTCCCATTGTATTAACAGAAATACCAGGGGTTAACAAAGTGCCTGTTACGGGGTCAAGGCCCCAGGTAGGCGCTGCTGGGGCCGTAGTCGTTGCAGCCTGCGCTACCGACGCAGAGACCACGAGAAAAATGCCTAAACAAACATTGTTCAATGATGAAGCGATCTTGTCCCAAATTGTCGCTACCTTAAAATTCTGCGCCCTAAACAGAATGAATAGAGACTTCCTATTTTTAAAAAACTCATTACTCTTCAACACACACAAACGATCGAGAATTGACATCACCATTACCCCCAAAGTAATTTTTTGGCAACATTTCGTATTTTCTAATACACACTACCTACTATCAATCTACGTTTCTAAATCGCGATAACAAATGTAATTCTATAAATACCTTTTCATACTAATTCAACGAATAAAACGACAGATCAAACTTTAGCCTAGAAATTAAAACTGAATCGGGCCCGTAAGAGGGCACTCTAAAAGCCATAACTTTTTTAGGAAAATTTTCCACACCCTCTCCAGAAATTCTAGTTCTGATCAGGGTGATAAACTACACGTAAAGCATATTTATTGGGGGCGAGCTAAAACAACTGGTGAGTCCAGACAGGAAATGTAGTTTCAATCATTATTGTCCCCCCAAAGGAAAATTTTGATTATTTTTTTAATAAGGCCCTAACAATATGGAATATTTTTCGAGGTTTTGCAACGACAATCAATCCAGCTTTCTTTCAATTAGGTTTCGAACCCTAATTATTTAACGTTTTCAAACAACCACTTACCAGAACTTTGATCCCATAGAAATTCGTAATCTCTAAAGCGTCGGCCAGATTCCGCAAGCAGTCTAAAGGAAAATTCTGTCTCAGTTGCGACAAGTTTATATCCGTTTTGTTTGTCTCTCAAAAACCTAATTTTACGCACTTGGGTCGAATCACCGTTTTTTACACGGAGCAAAGAAAACTCAAATCGTGCAGTTTCCAGGGGCGAAAAACCCCCATTTTCCATCAGCGGTAACGAGTAAACGCTTGATGACCTAGCATCGCCGTAGTACAAACGCTTTCCATCTCCCGTATTAAAGATCGCGACTCCGATGGCATCAACACCAGAAAGCTGCGAATCAATTTCAGCTGTTTCAGGGTCCACCTTATAAATACCCCCTCTAATTTCACTGGGAGTAGAGTTTGCAACGCTGCTCACATAGAGACTATTGCTCTCGCACTCGAAAGTTATAGCCATAGTACCGAAAGGATTTCGCTGAGACGCTTTACCAATAATTGGCAGTTCAATAAAAGGAGACATTTCCCCTGTTATCGAATCTATTTTGTAGATCGTATTACGCTTCTCAAGAGGGTTTATATCAAGACTAATACTTGGGAACGGTACAACGAAAATGTTTCCATTTGAATCTCGGGCAGTTGATGCTACGTGCCCAGATTGCTCCCATGTAGGGTGACGAAAACTTCTTTTAGCGCCCTTTAACTCTCGAATGACGACTCCTGGAAGTCGGGATTGCTTCGTATCAATGGCTACCGGTTGCTGCATACCTACAGTTTTAATAAACCTAGGTTTACGAACGCAGCTTTCTGAATCGCCGTCCTCGCTTTGCGCAAACGCAGTTGATACACAAACACTCAGATATAGAGTTCCACTGAAAACAAAAAACGCCTGCAAGAACTTCGAAGTGGTTGCTTGAGTGCGAGTCACTACTAGCTCCCCGATTCAGGAATCGGCACAAACATCGGGCCACTAGTACATGGCCAAGTCTTAGTTTTTAGAACGCCATCTACTACATCGTTCTCAGCCCAACAGTATTGGCTACCATTCTTTCCGTCATTCTTCATTTGAGGAACATACCAGAGCACAATAGCTTCTCCCTTGAGTGCTTCAGCAGGCTGCATAAACTGCTCTGGGCCTTGCCGATAGTCGGTGTTACAACAACTGCCTAAAGTCACTAGGTCTCGGTCACCTTCGTCCTTCTCGGCATGATTAACCGTAGCATAGAAAAAAGCATCGTCGCCACGCCCACCATCCCCAAACTCACCGGTGGAAGGCGCCAACAAATAGCCCTGACCTTTAGCGTCCAAAATGCGATGACTGTATTGGTTCTCATACAAAAGCGATGTCTCTTGCTGGCGCGACCACGATTCTTTGCCAAGCGGCGTCCAATTGTCGCCCCATTCCTCTAAAGCATAGTTTGAACCGTTAGTCGACGCGCCCAAATCGATTCTCAAAATAGGACGATAGGTGGCATAATCACCACAGCCACGACCAAGATTTACCATGGCTACACGATAGCGCCCATCGTTATAAAACTCATATCTCTCTTCGTAACGATAGTTACATGGCGCGGGCCAGCTCTGCTGACGAAAATCTTGTGAAATGGAAAACCCCACTTGTTCTCCAGATTCAACGATTGCAGCAAATTTCGGTCCATCGAAAGCCACCACAACCGCCGAGCTGAACATCGGACAGCCAGTAGCGTCACTGTAACCAAAATTATCCTTGCGCGAATAACTCACGTGCCAATCGACTACTTTGGCCGACCGAAATACAGGTTTTTTCTTAAATTTCGCGTTGGCAATTCGCAGACCGTCGGAGCTGGTTAAATGGTAATCAAAACTCCAGCCATTACGCACCAAGGTGTTTATTTGCTCACAAAAATTCTTAAACACATACTCGTTTTCGAGTGTTCTTTCCGTCACGATAGTCGGCGGGCCGCTGTTGCCAACTGTGGTCCAGCGCAAACCCGCTACTTTCATGTCGGTGACATCAACTATCACCCAAAGAGCTTTATTACCGAGTACATAGGTTGGCGCCACGCATAAGTGTTTTGAGCGCTCGCACAAAGTGTCTTTTAGGGCTGATTTGGTATCAATCATCACCGGCATAACATCCTTGGCCTTGGTATCATCGCCAATAAACTTAAGGTAACGACCCACTTCAAGTTGCACCGCAGGTTCATGCTTTGCTATAGCTGTGGCTAAAGCTTTTAAGCGGTCACTAAGTTCTGGCTGCGACTCGGCAAAGCTATTGATGGACACTACCTTTTTATTCGTTGTATCAACTAGCCCGCTCACTGTAGCGTTGTAATAAAAATTATAGATATCAACCCTAAAACAACCGCCTTGCCAACAGGCATCTTCAGCACCTACCCTATCACTTGGCAGTGCTGGCTTCACAGACATCACTTCGGAGCGCAAGGCCTTACCCGATTGAGGATCAAACAGTGATGATTTAAGCCTAGGATCAGCCAGTAACAGACTTTGCGCAATTGCCGCTTGTGGATCACGCAGGTCCAGCAAAGGTAACACCGGCACCTCACCTTTTAATGCCTCATTAACTTGTCTTTTGTAGGCGACCTTGGCTTTAGAATTACTGACTTTAAACTTTGATGCAACCCAAGCTAACTTTGCAGCATCGTAGGGCAAAGCGATATCAGTAGCACCGCTAACTTCATCCACGCCATACGCATGGGCCGTAATATGAGGACACAGCAATAATATCCCGCAAACGAAAAGCGGCAAACGAAAAGCAACAATTTTTGTTAAGTTCACATTCTTTAGCGATTAATATTTGAGAACAGTTAGTTTGGCGGTTCTCAGAAAGAAATTCAATATGTGCTCACTCGACGCTTTGGAATAATATGGAATATGTCTACGCCGTTTTATCAAAAACCAAATCCCAGACACCGTGCCCCAATCGAATGCCTCGAGCTTCATATTTAGTATGCGGTCGATAGGCTGGTTTTTCGGCAGCCCCTTGGCTCAATAGTGGACTGTGAGTCGGCTCATAACCCTCGGCAGTTTGAGACCCTTCCGGTGGCCGTGAACTTTGAGCAGGCTTAAATTCTTCGGCCCACAGCTCGCTGTCTTTTAACACCGCGCCGTCTTCTGACAAGAAGTGAGATGCTTTTGGCGCATCAGCAACGCTGTTTTCTAGATCTGCATTGGTGGTCAAAACCGCCAACACATGTTCAGCGTAATGTTGCCAGTCGGTAGCCACATGAATTTGCCCACCAACCTTAAGTTTCTTAACTAAGTTTTCTACAAAATTCGGCTGAATTAGGCGGCGTTTATAGTGGCGCTTTTTGTGCCATGGGTCAGGGAAAAAGATCTGTATACGGTCTAGCGATCCGTCGGGTATTTGCTGGTTAAGCACTAACACCGCGTCATCACCTGACACTCGAACGTTAGTCAGATTACGCTTTTTCGCTTGCACCAAACAGCTGCCAACTCCGGGGCGATGAACTTCAATTCCAAAGAAATTCATCTCCGGGTGTGCCTCGGCCATATCAGCCAAGGACAAACCGTTACCAAATCCAATTTCCAACACTACCGGAGCCTTGCGACCAAACAATTGATCCAAATCTAATTGCTCAGACCCTAAATCAACACCTTGAGTTGACCAGAGCTCATCAATGGCATTTTGTTGGCCGGTGGTGAGTTTGCCTTCGCGCTTTACAAAACTGCGAATTGGGCGAGTGAATCTATTATCGGTTGGTGAGTCAGACATAATGTAGTTTGTTTACGGCTTTGGTCTCATTAAAACTTAGGGTGCAACAAGAATGATCTCTAGCTGACTAGAGAAATCGTTGGGGAGTGTATCAAAGCCGCCATAGTCAAGCGAGTAACAGGGGGTATTTCGAATCAATTTCATCATAGCTCGAAAGCCATGCCCCTCAAGATTGCGCGCGTTAACGTGGTTTGCCATTAAGCGCATTCCGGCCTCGGCACTAGAAAGCTTAGAAAACGAAAAACCGGTGCTCTTTTGATAATTGGGGAACACAAAAGCTCGTAATTTTTTCGACTCAGCAACTTGCTTCCCACCTAGGCAATCAATTGGCAAAGCAGTTGCAAATTTACCGGGCTGCACGAGTTCTGGGCGAGTGATTAAATGCTCAACAGCCTCTAAACCGTGAAACTTAATTTGGATTGGCCTCGCAATACCATCGAGCACACCGTCATCATTCGCCAAAATTAACTCATCGGTAAGATAGCTAAACCCTTGAGCGACCAACCAAGTAGTAAACGTACTTTTGCCAGCACCACTATTGGCAGGCACCACCAAAGCGCCCTCCCCCTTTGCAACCGACGCAGCATGCAAACAATGCACACTCTGCGCTTTGTCGGCAACATGAAACACTATACGATCCGTGAGATGGTAAATAACATCCCCTGGCTGGTTTAACTTTCGGCGTAGGTTATTAGAGCGGTCAATCAACTCCCATTGGTCGTCCTTAAACCTCAAGCGAAGCTCTATACCTTGAGTATTACTTATGCGCTTTGTGCGCATTGCCGACAATGCCAGTTTCGCCACTTCTCTTGCAGGCCCAGCCTTAGCGCGCACCGTTATCTTAACGCCCGCCATGTCAATTAACCAACGTGCCATTAAGCCGCTACCTCTACTTTTTCGAGTACCGCTTTGTCGAGAAAATCGACCATCACTGAGAGCACATCAACTTCAATTTGCTCAGCTTGCTGAGGATAAGACTGCTGCAACCCTATAATGATTTCTTCTAAGCTATATTCACCAGTGCTGAGCTGCCAAACTATCGCCGATGATCCGTTCAAATGCAGCGTAGTAGCGCTCTTAGGGTTAAACAGCAATAGTTCGCCGTCCATGTCTTCCACCAGGCAATCTGGGTTCTGCCGATAATAGTCTGTAATATTCATTTGGGTCTGAGTCTAGCCGCCGAGTAGACCTGAGTATGCCCGCCGAATTAACCAATTACTAACGCGTAAAGGGTGGCGAACCATCTTTATCCATAACAAGGACGCGCTAGGGTCAACGTTGTAATACAAATATAGCCACCAATCTGAAGGCAATAGTAAAGCCTTTAATTTATTGCCAAGACTGTTTTTACTTGAAAGCGCCGAGCGCAGTGACCCCATTATTTGCCCTACACTATTAAGCTTGCGAGAAGGCAGCGCGCTGATCTGCTGCATGAGCTCTTCTGGTAGAGGCGTTAATAGATGCAAACATCTAAGTGTATTAATTACATGCGGATACTCTTGCTCAAGCCGAGGCCATTGACCGGTTTTTAGCACATGCTGCGCAAGCCCTATTACATCCATCACATTGATCAATTTCAATACTGCGCCTGAGTGCAAGCCCTCTAGGTGCTTGGTAACTTGATGTAACATCTGCACATCTTCAAGCGCCTGAAACTCCAACTCGCCCCACGTAATTGTTTGAAAACTCTCTTGCAATTTAGGGTAGTAGAAATGCCCGGTAACTTCCCGAGAAATACCGTCGTGGTGCAACTCAACGCTCGAAACCATACCATTTACCGTTTTGGTGGCATTGGGCAGCTGATGCATGTCACGCATAAACTTTGATGGCTGAGTCTCAGGCAAGTCAAAGCCTATTTCACGCAGACAATCAGCCGCTGGATACTCAAGTTCTTGCGGTAATAGTAAATCCATGTCGCGCATAGGCCGAAGATAGCCCTCTTGATAAAGATGAGGCATAAGCGCTGCCCCCTTTAAAGCCACGTATGGAATGCTGCGCTGAGTCAAAATAGAATTAATCTCACACAATGATTCATAGCGCGCTTGCGATGCGGCAGTATGCCGAGCTTTGAGTTGCCTAAGCGGGTCAATTAAAGCATCGGGGATAGGCAAGTCATGCTCAGCCATGTGCTTATTAACAAAGCCAGATAGACCATGCAGCTCTACTTGATCAATCCATTCTTGCCAATCGCGCTCTTGCGACAACTCACGACACGCGTGCTCTAGGTGTTGATCAACAAGCTCAAAGCGCGCTAGAGCAATTACAGAAGGTAGAGGTGTGTGCATGCGTCTATAATATGCCAGTAGAGACTCCAGCGCAGCAAAAACTAAGGTCACCAGCATTCATGAAAATCATTAGCCAAACACTACTCAAATGGCACGCCGAACATGGGCGACATGACCTCCCATGGCAAAACACGCAAGACGCTTATCGCATCTGGATTTCAGAAATCATGTTGCAACAAACTCAAGTTGCCACGGTGATTCCGTACTACCAAAAATTTATGTCGAGCTTTCCAACGATCATTGATTTAGCCAAAGCCGACAACGATGACGTAATGCACCATTGGACAGGTCTCGGCTACTACGCCCGAGCCCGAAACTTACACAAAGCCGCCAAGCAAATCGCGGAACAGCATAAAGGTGTTTTCCCTACACACTTCGACGATGTACTCGCCCTGCCCGGCATTGGTAAATCAACCGCCGGCGCGATACTCGCCTTTTCAACTTCGCAACGTCACCCAATTCTCGACGGAAACGTCAAACGCGTGCTTGCAAGGTTTTACGAAGTAGAAGGCTGGTACGGCAAGAAAGAAGTAGAGAAAAAACTTTGGGCGCTGGCTGACACCAATACACCGAGCGAAAACGTGGCAACCTACACCCAAGCCATTATGGATTTTGGAGCAACACTCTGTAGCCGCAGCAAACCCAATTGCCAATCTTGTCCACTAAAACCACACTGCTCCGCTTTTAAGAGCGACAGCGTTAAAGAATTACCTCACGGCAAGCCAAAAACCAACAAGCCCACAAAGCAAACTTTCATGCTCTTAGTAAAAAACGCCAACGACGAATTCTTGCTACAACAAAATCCGCCCTCAGGCATTTGGGGCGGACTGTGGTGCCCGGCTCAAGTAGAAACCTTAGAGCCAAATCACACAGTAGGCCACTTAGACGTTGAAACCTTGGAAACGCTCCCCATATTTAGACACACGTTTAGCCACTACCATCTCGAAATAACACCGGTGTTGTGTCGGGTTGCAGGTAACACTCAGGTCGTCGCCGAATCAAACCAAGTGTGGTATAAATCGCAATCAGATAAAGCGTTAGGCCTCGCCGCGCCAGTAAAAAAACTCATGGAGTTATATTCCTAATGTCACGCACCGTATTCTGCCAAAAACTCAACATTGAAGCCCCCGGCCTAGCATTTCAAACTTGGCCAGGCGACCTCGGCAAACGTATCTTCGACAACATCTCGCAACAAGCTTGGGACCAGTGGGTAAACCACCAAACCATGCTAATTAACGAATATCGCCTCAACCCAATGGACCCAAAAGCCAAAGAATTGATCGTAGGAGAACTCGAAAAGTTCTTATTCGGAGAAGGCGCAGAGAAACCAGCTGACTACGTGCCAGAAGGCAACAATAACGGCCCAGATCTGGAAGAATTCTAAACACACAAAAAAAACCCGCAAGTACAGCGAAAAGTACTTGACTAAAAGGGCCGATTGCATTGTAATTCGCCCTCCAAACGGAACCCACTTCCGTTTATTTGTCCGGCTTCAGCGAGAAGCAAAAAAACGACAAATGGCCAGGTAGCTCAGTCGGTAGAGCAGGGGACTGAAAATCCCCGTGTCGGCAGTTCGATTCTGTCCCTGGCCACCATTTTCTCACTTAATAAAATCAAAGACTTACAAGCCATAAGCTTGTCTTTCAGCTCGCCCTCGATTTGACACCAAACAGCAATCGGTACAATATCGGTACATCTACCAGTTTTGAGGTGACGTATCGCTACTATTACAAAGACAGAATCAGGCACTTGGAAAGCTCTTATTAGGCGTAAAGGATGGCCTACAGTTTCCAAAACATTCCGCGTAAAACGTGATGCTGAAAACTGGGGTCGTTCGACCGAAGATGAAATTATTCGGGGTATTTACGTTCCTAGAAACAACTCCGAAAAATTGACTGTTGCAGCGGCATTAGACCGCTATGTAAAAGAAGTAGTCCCCACTAAGAAACCAAGCGGCCATAGACGTGATATCGGCCGCGCCGAATTCCTAAAATCAAAGCTTGGTCAATACAGTTTAGCGGCACTAAATGCCGAGCTAATTGCTGAGTTCAGAGATGAACGATTAGCTGAGGGTAAGGCCAACAATACTGTGAGACTAGAACTCGCCCTGTTGAGCCACATGTACACCATAGCGATAAAAGAATGGAGCCTTGGTTTAACGGCTAACCCAGTTCTAAATATCCGCAAGCCCAGCCCAGGCCAAGGTAGAAACCGTCGCTTAAACGGCGATGAGGAAGTTCGATTACTTAAAGCTTGTGATGAACACAGCAATCCTTTTCTAGGTTGGATTGTTCGTATTGCTTTGTATACTTCGATGAGAAAGAGTGAAATCACCTCTCTGACTCGCGAGCAAATAAATTTAGAGAAACGCACTATTTTTCTGCCTGACACAAAAAACGGATCTGTTAGAACTGTTCCACTTACAAACAAAGCTTACTTAGTCGTGAAAGAAGCTTTAAGCCACCCCATTCGCCCAATCGATACAAACCTTATCTTTTGTGGCGAACCAGGCAAAGATGGAAAACGAAAGCCTTATGTGATCAATCGAATTTGGGTTGCTGCATTAGAGCGCGCCGAAATTACAGGACTGCGGTTCCATGATTTAAGGCATGAGGCAACCAGCAGATTTGTTGAGGCTGGTTTGTCAGATCAGGAAGTAGCATCAATAACTGGGCACAAATCTATGCAGATGCTACATAGATACACGCACCTCAGAACTGAAAATTTAACTGATAAGATAGCGGATATATGAGAAAACGCGATGTGGGTACTATAGGGGAAGATGATTTCGCCGCGCTTTGCTCTAAGGCAGGATTTACTGCAAATCCCTCTACTCGGGATATGTACGGGTGGGACTTTACCGTGGAAGGCGTCAGGGAACAGAATGCTGATATTCCTGAGGATTTGGATGACAGGAAACTAGACTGCTCTATCCAAGTCAAATCAACCGACAAAAGACCTGGCAGTTGGCAAATCAAATTGAGTCATCTTAAAGAATTTGCCATGTCAGCTAGACCATCATTCATTTGCGTTCAAGAATATGATGGTAAAGAATCCCCACAATCCATTTACTTATTGCATATCGACAAAACCCTTACTAAAAAAATTCTCCACAAGATCCGAAAACTTGATAATCAAGGCAAAGGGAATCGCCTTAATAACCACCACATGTCGTTAAAGTATGGAGAGTCAGAGCGACTACCTGAACCTACCGCTAGCCAACTGAATAATGCTCTATGGCGAGTAATACCCGAAGGTCAAAAAAAATACTCTAAGGAAAAACTAGAATATGCAGAGAAAGTAGGCTTTGAAGATGGGAGTACGAAAATTAGCGTAAACTTATCTGGCGTTGACCCAATCGGCGAAATGCATTCGTTTTTTCTTGGTAAAAGTGACTCAATACTTGCAGACAGAATTGTAGCTAGGAACCAAAGATTTGGCGAGTTAAGTCCGACTCCATTTATCAATGAAGCTAATGTTAAAATTCGCACAAACAACGATACCAACGACAGAAAGTGCATTGCCTTGTTCAAAGAGTCTTCACTATCACACCCAATAGAGATTTCGGCATCTCTCAGAAACTCTCCTTTAAACAGTGTTCTAGGGTTTAAAGAAAGTGAATCGCTACTCACTTCACCTTTTTTCGAACTTCTTATATCCCCTAGAAAAGGTCAGATTAACTTTAAGTTCGAAATGAATCCAGACTCGATTCAATCCTTAACTCACCTATCTCAATTTTTGAAGCTTATTCAACTACTAGACAAAAATGTGCCAATCTTTTTGGAACTAAATTTTGGTGACGCCACAGAATTTAAAACAACGCTTAATGTCCCTGAAACAGAATTTGATCTTAGGCAGTTTGATCGGCTTCACACCGCTGTCCAATCATTAGTTTCCACATGCAAACTTCTAGACCTAGACCTTGCGACTCAGACCGCCTCAGTCTCAGAAATCATTGCGTATCAAGAAAACACTAAAACCCTGCTCAAGCTACTCGAGCAACCAATTCAAGAAGTCACTTTTCGAGCAGAGATATCAAAAGAGATGAGAGCGAAAGTCACCATTGAAAAGTATGCCATCCTGACATACGCTCAAACAAAAATTGGACAAAAATCTTTAACAATATTTCTCGCCTACTCGGGTGCTTTAAATCAAGACGTAGGTTACTTCTATGACTTTGAGTGCCAAGAAAAAGAAATTAAAGCACCGCTTGTTTTTAATGATTTAGACCAAGAAATTGGCACAGAGCTTACTGATAAATTTTTAGAATTCGAGCAACACTACATAAATAAAGGATATCAGACCATAAAAGTTATGATATCCGAATAGTGCACTCCGAATTTCAAGGCTAAAAAAATATCTTTGTCAGATTAAACTCTATAATAATTTAATGAGAAACAAATCGCGATTTAATTCGTTCTAAGTTCCTTTGAATTCAAAAGAGTCTTAGCTCTACTTTTGTAGAGGTCTGATATCTGTCCTGCGGCACTTAGTCTACCCAAAATTCTTTTATAAGCAGTACTTAAGTCACTATCATTTTCATAATTCTTCAACTCTGCAAAGTCTGTATAGAGTAAGCGCCAAGTAACCGACACCCTTGCAATTCACCCGTGCGGGTGAGGCGGGCTGAGTTAACTTTGCGTACTATTA
>CANMNN010000011.1 GCA_947499305.1 uncultured Arenicella sp.
GTTTGGACTTCATAAACACCTCTAATAGAGTTAGATTTTAACGCTATTTAGTGTCTAGCAAACTCTGGGAAGTCCACTGCAATGTTGTCAGAAATATAGACACTTCCCAAACCTCTTCGCAAGTCAGCCTGATGTTGCATGTAAGTGTTATTGATCTGCAGTTCGAGAGCCTTCGTTAGGCTCTTTGGCAGTACAGTGACTCGGCTTTTACCTCCTTTGCCGTTTTCTACAATTAAGCGTTTATTGTCAAAGTCGATATCTTTGATTCTGAGTGAAACGACTTCATTGACTCTCAAGCCTCCTCCATACATGAGATTAGTCATCAACTTCCATGGTGAGGACATGGTGTCAATAACAGCAAGAGCTTCGAAGTGCGAGAAGACAACAGGCACCTTATGTTTTTTTAGCCGGAGTTATGTTTAAAGTACCTAGAGGTAGCTCTAAAAACTGGTTAAACAGAAATGCGATTGCGTTTAGCGCAGCTTTCTGGGTATTAGTTGTAACATGGCAGTCTACGGCCAAATGATGTAAAAATTGCTCGACATGAGCGCTTTTCATTTCTTCGGGATGCTTCATTCGATGAAACTTAATAAACCGCTTTACCCAATTGACATAAGACTTTTCTGTGGACCAAGATAGTTGGCGTTTCCGAATAAAAGCTCTTAGGCGATGGATAAACTTATTGGGCGAAATAGGTATAGGGATCCTATTTTCAGGTATCTTTGCCATGATTCCTTCTTGAATCAGATGTTTTTATCTTTACGATGCTATCATATGCGCATTTAGTGCGCATATTTAAAATAAGTCTACAAATTCAAACTATTGTGCGAGACTTTTGTTAAGAGTTCGTGGTTTAGCCTATTATTAAAACGCCCATCATTTGTTGCTAACGGAAAGTTATAATGAATACAAAAATACTTGGACAAAAAATATCCCGACACTTTGTGGGGTAATAAAGCTGTTATACGTATTGAGTTTGGCTAAATGAACGTAACAATTCTTTCCACAAGGTTTCCTGCAATTGTGCTTTCTAATATTGGAAAAACCACGGTTAAAGCCATTCTAGAAAGTCAGGGTATTAATATCGATTATGAGAAAGATGTTATTACTTTAAACCAGACAACTCTAAGTAACACGGGCCTTGAATTAGAGGTAGACCAAGACTGTAGAATAACTATTAGTCGATGCACTAGAGCTGAAGCGCCAACACCGAAAGTAAAAAGCGCGATCAAATTTTTAAAAAATCAAGGATATACCCAGAGACCGGGTAAAGGTGATCATTTAGTTTTTAATTACCCGAATAGTAAACCGATAGTTATTAATCCAGACAAGAGAGACAAAAAACATATTGATCTCGGATCAGCCAAGAAAATGGCAGAGGTTTTTGGTGAAAGCCTTCATACGCTTTATGAAAAAATCAAATAAAAAAACGTATAACAAGCACCAAAACTTACGCCTTCGGCTTGGACGCGCAAACAACGCGCGCCCGTTTGGTGGGCGTTAGTGATATGGAAGCATCGAGTTTTGCGATACATCTAGAAAAATCAATACCCAAGTTTAAAGAGCTGTGGGCTATTGAAGACATCTATCGAGAAGAAAATCGGTCTTTTTCACCTCATTCTTTAGTCGCGTTTCTACGTGATTTTATATTATTTGAATATCCTCAAATAAAATCAGAAGAACTAGTTCAAATCGCAAAATCAATTGAGCAAGTATTTATCGAAGACCCAGATTTTCATTGGTAAGATGGCCCAACATTGAAAGATGCATTAATAACCAATTTCTTATCAATAGCTCCAGAGCCCGCCGTTGGCGGGCTATCAATCAAAGAATATCTAGGGCCTATATCTCAATCCTTATGGGATCGTTGCCCATGAGAAAAATCACTAACAAGTTCAAAAACGAAAGCGCCGCAAGCGGCACGGACGCGCTACTCGCGCGCCCGTTTTAAAGGCGTTAGATTTACTTAGATATGAGTGCTACTAAGAGAGTTGAGTCTTTTCTTATTCGAGAACGAATCAGAGCTTTTCTGTCTCTATTTGTAGTTTTTCTTTGCTTTGCAGTATTCTTCTTGGTTGCGAATTTAAACAAACCAAGCACTCTTTTAGAGAACCAGATTGGAGTTGTGTATTTGGCTTTTAACAGAGTAACGCCTGCGAGTGGCTCGAGTGGCGATTCTCAAACGGCGAATCAAATAATTGTGGAAATGAGAAATGACCAAAAAATTACCGTGACTTCTCCTTCAACAACTAAATTGCCAAGAAAGGGCGATCAAGTTATTGTTAAAAAATACAAGAATAGGTTTTTCGGTTTTTCTTACAGATACGCTGGGAAAAATGAAATCTAACAAGTTCAAAAACGAATATGCCAGCAAGCTGGCTCGGACGCCGCATAAGACGCGGCGCCCGTTTTAAAGGCGTTATGTGTATCAATGAAACCTGAAATTCGAAACGAACTTGAGAGTATGCGATCAAAGTATGAAACTTGTTCGTATAAAGAAGTTCAGTTTGAAGATTGGATAATTTTAGATTCAATAAAAATCGAAGGTAAAAAGTATTGGCCAGCTATATGGTCACATCAAAGGCCTGATGATAGCTGGCTTGTTACTGTCCAGTTAACAAGATGGTTATTTTTTAAAATCTTTGGAACAACAGATTGTATAGGTATTCTTTTTCATCCATCTGGAGAAAAAGAACTAGTAGATGAAAACTTCCTTATGAATGAAGTGGGGCACCCGTGAAAACACATAACAAGGCAAAACACTTTTCCCTCACTGTGTTCGTTCGGACGCGCGAAAACGCGCGCCCGTGTTCTGGGCGTTATATTTACCTGAACGAGGAGACCACTTGAATACTGATCCATATAGCTCACCGAAGAGCGATTTAACAAACGTTTTTGAGGGCAAAGCTAACTTGCGGCTTAAATTGAAAACATTATTTAGAATTTTGTTCGTTGGATACGCCTTTGGATTAGGGCCTATTTTAATGATGTTTGGTGTCTATGCATTTTTCACAGGAGGTGAAAGCCTGGTGAGTATGAATGGAGAAAAACTCACTGGAACGTCTGGCTTAATAGGTACTATCGTAGCCATTCCGATAATGTCCGGAATATTCGCATCAATAAATTGGTGTATCTGTGCAACGGGATTGTGGGTTTATGGTCTATGGAGGCCGGTAAAACTTGAATTTAAGTAAAAATATAACAAGTTCAAAAACTACCATGCGCTGTGCGCACTCGGACGGCGGGAAGACCCGCCGCCCGTTTTAAAGGCGTTATGAGTATTGAGAATTATCGTGTGTAGATTTCTTCCGTTACTTATATCTTTCTTCATATCAGGGTGCTCTGTGTTAGTGGCTGACGTTAGAACTATTGAATCAGGCAAATATGAAATTTCCTCTCATGGAAATAGGTATGTAAGTAAATCTGTACTTAGAAATAGAATAGAGCGCGAAGCGCGTATAGTTTGTAAAAATAAACCTTATATACTTTCTGGTTCAAATGGTGTTTTGAGAAAAGTACCTAATGCTCCTGCAGGTACAACTAAAACATTTATAAACACAGTGGTATGCGAATGAAACTCATAACAAGTTCAAAAACTGCCATTCGCTACGCTCACTCGGACGCGCTATTCGCGCGCCCGTTTTAAAGGCGTTATGTGTAGGTAGAGTTATGGCTTTCGATATGTCTGCGGGTTCCAAGCAAGAGAAGATTCATTATAGTGATGAAGATTTTTTTATTGTGATCACGAGAGAGGACGGGTTTCAAAATCTAGAATGGCTTTGGGAAAATTTCTATTCAAGTCCTAAAATATCTAGCCAAAGAAGTATGGCTATTGTTTCTGAATTAAATAAAGCTAAAGCATCTAAAATGATCAAAGGGCGTAAAGGTTTCATTCAATTTATAGAAAGAATCATTCCTTTCTTTCAAGATGCTCACGACCTCAATATCACTATAAACTGTGTTAGTGATTAAAAACTTCTATGAACACACATAACAAGGCACCAAAGCAAGGCTCCATTTGCTACGCTCATTCCGCGGGACGCGCAGAAAACGCGCGCCCGTTTTAAAGGCGTTATGTTTACAAGGAAGTTAAGATATGAGTGAGGTGTACAGAGTTACTTCTGCAACTATCGGTAAAACAAAAAATGGTTATACAATTTTTAAACTACAACTAGATAGTTCTATATGGGTAACCAAACTTGCTCCTATTCGTAGTGTTGATCAAATGCGTGACCCGCTATTTAAAATTTATGAGAAAGGTGATGAATCAATTGATAGTGTTGTTGGGAAATATATTGATGTTGTTTTAAATAAATCTGATTATGGAATGGAATTCAGTACTGGATCCTCATACGATATAGTCGGGGATTTTAAAAAATTATTGGATGAGTCTGAAGGAAAAGCATTTTATACAAATATCCCAATATATAATTTTCTTAAACAAAAAAAATATAAGATAAATATTGATCATTCAATTACCTTAAAACAACCATTTGAACACTTAAACATTACTTTAAAAGGTTCAATAACGGTATGTTACCCAAATGAAATGAAAGCGGACGTACTCACATTAGATAACCTTTATGAAATTTATAATCAGTTTTATGACCAAAAAATTATTGAAACTGGAAATTTAGATCATGATTGCCATTATCAATTAACACCAATTTCAATAATAAAAAATTGCAAGAGATATCATAAAACAAAGGCTAAAACACTTTCTAATACAGACACAGTTGTATTAGCCTTAGGTGAAACTTTACCCAAGGAGCATTTACAATTTATTTTAGATGAAAAATAAAAAACATAACAAGGTCAAAAACTTACGCCTTCGGCTCGGACGCGGTAAACCGCGCCCGTTTTAAAGGCGTTATATATATAATTACCATTGCGCTCGAAACTATAAATTTACGGCGAGTACTAAATGAAAATAATTAAGTATTTAATCATAGTTTTACTAATTGGCCTTAGCATTGGAGTTCTAGGCTCTCAATTTTCAGAAAAGAGTAAAGTTAAGTCATTCGTTAATAAGCGTGTGTGCTTATCCGCGCTAAGTCCTCTGATGACAAAGCCGTCTTCTTTAGAAGTTAATGCGATAAAAGTTTTTGATTCAAATCTCTCTATTCAGGCTGCTCGAACAAGGATAAAAAATAAGTCTTATTCTGAAGATCTCACTGATTCTTTGATGGAAACTTTAGAGAAAAACTATTCTCAAAATATCCCTATGAAAGAATCATATATTTCAATTGATTATTCATCTGAAGAAAAACTATACGGTGCTAGTAGATCTCAGTTTATTTGTGTTTTTGTGACTAATACTTTTCAAAACTTTGAACTTCGTTCAATAACCTATAAAAATAAAGACCATACAAATTTAATCAATTTGTATATGTTAAGAGATAGACCAGAAAGATTAAGCTCAAGCTTTGAAGTAGATAAAATAAATTTTGTAGATAGTATTGAATATGCTTTTTCGAGTTTCTTTTAATATTTTTGAAATACATAACAAGTTCAAAAACGAAAGCGCGCACTGTGTGCGCTCGGACGGCGGGAAGACCCGCCGCCCGTTTTAAAGGCGTTATGTACAGTAAATGACAAAGTACTTTTCAATATTGTTCGTACTGTTAGTTGGTTGTCAAACAACCCCAGAACCTACTAGTCCGTTTGATCACTGTGTAATCAAGACTGAGGAATGGGCGCTGGTTAATCTAGATCAATCCGTTCAAAGTAAACTTCTTGCATCTAGATATGATAAATCTAGTGTGTTGAGCTCTTTCAGTGTTTCTAGTGATCAGAAGATCTCTATTTGGTTTGAGAATTCATCCGGTGACCTTAGCTTTTGCATCTATGAAGACCTAGCGGATTCATGTCTGAGTAAATCTCAATCAGTGATTTTTAAGAAAAAGGGCAACGAATATGAAGTACAAAGAATCCATGATAAATTATGTATGTGGCACAATCTCCGTACATAACAAGAATAAAAACGGTAACGCCTTCGGGTTGGACGCGTTATTCGCGCGCCCGTTTTATGGGCGTTATATGCATCGGAGCTATGATTGAAATACCTCCACCAGTATTAGATTCATGTAAAGTTTTATTTTACGCTGACGCTAGGTCAAGCGTTGAATTTACTGACCGCATTAATTTACATATAGGAACTGTAGATGGCGAATTTCAGCGAGTTGGAGAGCAGCCTTTCTTAGTCATTGCTCAACCTTATTCGAATGCAAATGAATATTTATTGATGTTCTGTGATTTGTCTTGGGAGTCCGTTGGTGTGATTAATTTTACTTCGTTAAACGAAGCAAAATTAAAGGCTGAAAAAGGATATAAAGGTATATCTGAAAAATGGAAGAAATCACCTTTTTCCCAAGCTGAAGTTTTGGATTATCTTAGAGATGAATATGAAGTTGATCCAAGCTCAGAATGGTGGAAAGATGAATGCTCTTTCTGTGAAGGGGCATCGAACATGGAAATACTTATAAAAGGGACTAAAGCTTCTATATGTAAACGGTGTATTGAAAATTTTGCTAGTGACATAAATGAAAGCATATAACAAGTTCAAAAACTACCATTCGCTTCGCTCACTCGGACGCGCAGAAAACGCGCGCCCGTTTTAAAGGCGTTATGTTTGCTCAAGCTAATAGAGCAG
Source organism: uncultured Arenicella sp. (assembly GCA_947499305.1). Classification (GTDB taxonomy): domain Bacteria; phylum Pseudomonadota; class Gammaproteobacteria; order Arenicellales; family Arenicellaceae; genus Arenicella. The sequence continues at coordinate 6,653 of CANMNN010000011.1, forward strand.
TGACGCTTAGTTCTCAGTATTTTTGACTACTCGTTTTGGTAATAGGGTAGTTTTTTGGCAACGAAATTCCATCATCATTTTCATGACTAATCTTATTAGGAAAGATAAAACTAGAATTAAATTTAGTGGTTTAGTTCATCACGAAACTAAGGCATGGTCAAATCAACCAATCGAATCCAGAAGAAAAACAGGGTATGAACTCGTATTCAACTTCAATGAACCTGGCCTAAAGAGGAGATCCATTGATTTGTTTTTAGTTTTGGTGTTCTTGATGTGTAAGTGTTTCAAATAAAAAATCAAACGCTGAATTACCGTACTTAATACTCAGTCAAATAGGTTAGAGTGCTTTGCCCCAGTTATATGATGAATTCAGTACTTGAATGTACTTCAATAGATATTATCGTTTTGAAGCTAGGTTGTTGGTCGTGGGGATTACAATGCTTCCTTATAAATAGTTTAAATCTATGTATTATATTAGTTTTATAGGATTAAGGCTCTTCTGAAATAGACTTAAGTCTGCAATTCAACAGATTTTTGTTTAAAGGTGTGAATGATTCTTCACATGTGATAGTTTGCTCCAAAGTAAGACAAGGAGCGTTGTCAATTTCACTCCTTAAGCGACGAAAAACAAAATTTTGGGGTTGGATAGATGCGTCATTTTGGTGCGATTACTCGTTCACGTATAGCGTTAGGTTTTCTGTTATCTAGTCTCTGCATTAGCTTTTCTCAAATAGCTAATGCACTAGATGATTCCGATAACTATTGCCTCTATAGTAAAACTTCTCTGCAGGGCGACTCAGTATGTGGAGATGATACTGATATAAACTGGGTCGGTTGGCGTTGGTATCGAGCTATTTCTTCTTTAGAAGTTAGAGAAGGGTATGAGTTAGTTGCCTTTCCATATATCTGGCAGCAAGGAACTCCTGAAGTTTATTCTGGCACAGTAAATGATTTAGGTTCATGGAAAAAGCGAATAGCTTCTTTCTATGTGCGTAAAAAGCTCTCAGAGCAAGATAAGCCATGCTTCTATTCGAAAAAACACTTTCGTGGTGAACGCTTTTGTACTGACAGTAATGTCTATTGGCTCGGATGGTATTGGAATAACCGAATTTCGTCAGTTAGCGTACCTGAAGGGTTTGAGGTTGTTTTGTACAACCGTTGGGGCTTTTATGGAGAATCTGAGACCCTAACAAGCAGCGTTCCTGAGCTCGGGCGGTTCAATAATCGTACCTCATCAATTTACATCCGCCGAATTTCACAACAAGTAGATAGTGACGGGGATGGTGTTCTCGACACCGTTGATGAGTGCCCAGATACGTTGCTTGGTCAGACCGTAGATACAGCGGGTTGCGCTTTAAGCCAACTTGATACCGATAGCGATGGTGTTAACGATGATATAGATATCTGTCCAAATTCTCCTAGCGACTCAGTCGTGGATATCAACGGCTGTGCTGAGTCACAGCTAGATGACGACTCTGATGGCGTGAGTAATGATCTGGATCAATGTTCGGGTACACCTGGTAATGAGACTGCAGATGCTACGGGATGTTCACTTACTCAATTAGATTCAGATAATGACGGGTTAAATGACTCGTTAGATCAATGCCCAGCAACACCTGTTGGTGAGGCTATTGATACAGAGGGATGTTCATTAAGTCAGCTTGATTCGGATGAAGATGGCGTTAGTGATGCCCTCGATATTTGCCCGAATACACCTCAAGATACAGAGGTTAACCAAGACGGTTGTTCGCCAGTCCAATTAGACACTGATAATGACGGCGTCAATGATGCCCTAGATATTTGTCCTAACACTCCAGCCGGGGCGGATGTTGATGCTCAAGGTTGTGAGGTGCGTGATTCAATTCCTCCGCAGCTGAGTATTGATTCGCCTGAAAATGGTCTTTTTGTTGTTCAATCTACTCCCGCTATTCGTCTGTCATTTAGCGATTCTGAAAGTGGTGTTAATACTTCGAGCATAAGTTTTAGTATCAACGCCGAGTTAGTCAATGTTGATTGTGAGCTGATACAAGGGGGGGCTCAATGCCGCCCATCAGAGGCTCTTGAAGATGGTCTCCAGACACTACTAGTATCGATTAGTGATGTTGATGGTAACGTTTCAACGCAAGAGTCTTCGTTTACAGTCGATACTGTTCCGATTGAGATCGAAATTGCAGACCCTGTTGATGGTGTTATTCTGAATGTTGAAACTGTTGATGTCAGTGGTAGCGTCAGCAGCAACGTAACTGCGCTCAACGTCAATGGCGTCACTGTCGATGTGTTTGATGGGCAATTCTCCGGCTCTATCCCGCTATCTCCAGGGCGAAATATGTTAGTAGCGCTAGCCTCAACCGCAAGCGGTAAAACGGCCACGACTACTGTAGATATTACAAGAGACAATATTGATCCAATAGTTAAGATCGATAGCCCAATTGATGGGTTTGTATCGGCCACAGGGTTAGTCTCTATTGCGGGTGTAGTCAATGATATAGTAAGTGGCGGAGCGAATCCGATAGTTACTGTTAATGGGGTAAATGCAAATGTCAATGGCGGTACATTCGTTCTCACTGACTTACAATTAGAGCGTGGAGCGAATTCTATCGAGGTAATCGCTACCGACACTGTAGGTAACGCAGGTTCTGACTCTATCGAAATCTATTTTCAAGAAGTTGTAGGGTCACGATTAAGCATTTTATCCGGCAACGGCCAAGTATCTGAAGTTGGGTCTAGGCTCAGCGAACCATTATCGGTCAAAATAACCGATGAGAATGGTGCTCCGGTTGCTGGACGCGTTGTTACTTTCAATGTTGATCGTAATAACGGTTTACTTACGAGTGACCCAAACCTACCTGGAAGTAGAAGCCTTCAAGCAGTTACAAACGGGCAAGGTATTGCTTCAGCGATTTTCGAGCTTGGCGATACATTTGGGGAAGGCAGTAACCGTGTCTCAGCATCTGCATTAGGAGTTGCAGGTGAAGTTGAGTTTTGTAGTACTGGGTCATCTGCAACTATAAATCAAATTAGGTTGCGCATGGGCGACAACCAACGAGGAATTGTTGGTCAGCCACTGGTTCAGCCATTAGAAGTTATTGTTTTAGATAAAGCTGGCAACCCGATTAATGGCGCTGAAGTTGTTTTTAGCGTAATTGCAGGAGAGGGGGATTTTAACGGTGAGAGTCGGTTAGAACGTGTTACCACGCTCGACGGTATTGCTAGAGCGTCACTTAAGCTTGGTCGAGACCCAGGCTTAAATGCAAATGTTGTTGAAGCACGTGTAGTTGGTTTAGCGAATAGATCGGTTGTGTTTCGAGCAACAGGCCTAGCGCCTGGAGATCCAAGTAATACAACGTTTAGTGGTGTTGTTGTGGATAACGCTCAAACACCTATCCCTGGAGTAGAAGTAAGTATAGATGGCACTGACTCAGTTGCTATAACGGATTTAAATGGTGCGTTTTTATTAGAAAATGTCATTCCAGGTCAAATACATCTGCATATAGAACCGCAGAATTCGAGCCGAGCAGAAGTTTTCCCATCTCTTGAGTTTGAAACAGTCGCGATCGCAGGTCGGGAAAATATTCTTGGACAAGCTATATCGTTGCCTCCATTGCAGCTCGAAGGGCAAAAGATAGTTGGCGGCTCTGACGATGTGGTCTTGAGCATGCCAGGTGTCCCTGGCCTTGAGCTGAAAGTGTTTGCAAACTCAGTCACCTTTCAAGATGGATCAAAAGTAGGTGACCTGTCTATAAGCCAAGTGCAATTAGATAAAGTGCCAATGGCACCTCCCAACGCATCTCTTGGTCTCTCCGCTACTTGGACTATTCAACCGCATGGCACTCATTTTGATCCGCCTGCACAGGTTACTCTACCTAATAATGGCCTGCCTGCAGGCAGGCTAGTAGATCTATATCAATTTGATCATGAGATTGGCAGTTTTATCGATATCGGGCAAGCTCGTGTATCCGAAGATAGGTCGGTGGTAGTTTCTGAACCAGGTTTTGGAATAGTTAGCGCTGGCTGGGGAGGTGCAGCTCCCCCTCCTCCCCCTGTTACTGATGGAGAAGGAGGAGGCCCAGATACACCGGACGAGCCTGACAATCCGGATGATCCTGACAACCCAGGTGATCCCGATAACCCGGATGATCCCGATAATCCGGATGATCCCGACAATCCGGATGATCCCAATAACCCGGATGATCCCAATAACCCGGATGATCCCAATAACCCGGATGATCCCAATAACCCAGAGAATGACGGTGAAGGTGAAGAAGGCCCTGAGCCACCTGCGGAAGACAGCGATGCCAATGATGATGGCCCGCCAGAAGACGCGATGCCTGAGACAAACGACGGTGAGGACACACCAGATTCGCCTGAAAATGCGGATGAAGTAGGCGACCCTATTATCGCGGCTACTGGTGAGTTTAAACTGTCAGTCACAGACCTTAAAATACCTGGTAGAGGCTTTGATTTTGAAATGACACGGACTTACCGTAGCCGGTTCAACTTCGACGGTCCTCTAGGTCAGAGTTGGGAATTCGTTCACAATGAGCGCCTTGAAATTCCTGGTGTCAGTGATATTAATCAGTCTGTTTTACGCTGCACAGGCAGTGGTCGCCTTGATACTTATCAGGCGAATGATGATGGCAGTTATGAAGCGCCTGATGGTTTCTTTGATGTACTGTCTAAAAACGACGACGATACATTTACCATTCGAGATAAATCTGGTTTTAAAACCAATTTTGATCAAAGCGGCTTAATGCAAAGCCGAGTAGATCGAAATGGTAATACCATGACCTATGCCTATGATGCACAAGGGCGTTTAGTTACCGTCACCGACACACTGGGGCGAGATATCAAGTTTACGTACCGCAATTCAGGCCGAGTTGAATCGGTTATCGATTTTGATGGTCGTGAGATTCGATACTACTACGACGGTGAAGGAAACCTTATTGCCGCGCGTTCTCCTATTGTCGAAGGCACATCAACTGGCAATGACTTTTTAAACGGTAAGACAACGTTCTACGAGTACAGCTCTGGTTTTGATGCTACTGAAAACCCTGAGTTAGCGAACGCGAACCACAACCTTATCTCCATTACAGATCCAAAGGGGCAGAGATATTTGGTTAATACGTATAACACCGATCCAGAGTCCTACAGCTTTGATAAAGTGGTTACTCAGCAATTCGGCGAAATTGGCCAACTAATGCAGTATACGTATCTGGAATTGAATGCAGATGCAGAATCGCCAACCGCGATGACTCCACGAAACAGGACCATCGAAGTCGATCGTAACGGCAATAGAACGGTCAGGATTCATAATAGTACGGCGAATCTAATTGAAGAGCGTGAGGAAATTAACCGTGGTGTAAACCCAGATGACCCGACAGTTTTCGTTACTCGGCATTCATATAATGCAGACGGTAAAAGACTGAGTACAACATTTCCCGAAGGCAATATTGTCGAGTCGGTCTTTGATAGCGAAAACACAGACCGTTTACAGCAAGATAATTTGTTGAGCGTTACAAAAAAAGCTGGCCCAAGAAATGCAGCTCAAGCGCAAATTACTACATCGTATACTTATGAGCCGATTTTTAATCAAGTGGCATCCATGACTGAAGCTAGGGGCAATGATGCTTCTTACTCGCCTCAGAATGGTGGCGCTTCGAGTGCCGCTCGGTATACTGAAACCTTTGCTTTCGATTATCAAGAGGGTAATAGCTTGGCGGCGCTAGCTGAAGAAACTGGACTGGTGCAACCTCAAGTTCAGTTGCTTCTCGATAACGCTGGCATTAGCTTGAATTTAGGCGACCTAAATAGTGATGGTTTAATCGACCAAACTAATGGTAACAAGGTGCAAAATACAAAACCCTCTGTTCGCCTATCAGATTCTGTTTCACAGAGAGTTGTTTACGATTATACATACAATCGATTTGGCCAACTAACTTCTACAATTGACCCTGAAGGTAATGTGGATGAAGTCGAGTATTACCCAGAGGACGATCCAGATGGCGACACCACTCTGAGTGTATCGGACAGAAGTTTGGCAACCGATACTGGTGGATATGTTCGTGCAATGATTCAAGATTCGAAAGCGAGCCCAAGAAGAGTGTCTGCAGTTGCCCCGAAAATAATTAGAACTGAAAAACGATACGACGCCGTCGGCAACATGACTGCATCGATAGATGGTAGGGGTAATTTAACAAGTTATGAAGTTAACTCACTGAATCAAATTGTCTCACAAACCACTGAAGCACCGTTTAATTTTGTTACAAGGTTTATTTATGATGCCAATGACAACCTAGTTCGTGATGAGGTTCAAAACGTAGATACAAATGGCCCGAACTTAGACGGATTTGTTACAACTACTTATGCGCATAACGTGCTCGATAAGGTCATACGTAAGCGTCAAGAAGTCGCCACTGGAGATATTCTGCTAACCAGCTATCAGTATGACGATAACTACAACCTGATCCAAACTATCCAGCCTGAAGGTAATATAATCAGGCGCACTTATGATGATCGAGACTTGTTGTTTTCAGTAACGCGAGGGTTTGCGTCGGCGAGTGCTAGCACTACTAGCATAACGTATGATGGCAACCGAAATAGAATCAAGGTAATTGATGCTGCAGACAACAATGGTGATGGCAGTAACGAAGAAACTAACATTTCGTACGACGGTTACGATCGATTAATTAGCATTATTGATGCCGTTGGAAACGAAAAGCGCATTCAATACGACCCTGCTAATAATAAGCTTGTTGAGCAGCGTTTTGGCCTTGATCAAGGCGATAGTCCGGAGAGTAATTCGATCAGCAACAACGTCTTATTGTCGCAAACTGAGATGCGTTACGATGAGCTCGGTCGTCAATTTCAAAGTGATAAATTGTTGTTTTCAAATATCGCAAGTGTTGGCCCAGAAGGAGTGCTTACACCTAACGATGGCAAGGTAAGTATGCGTTATGAGTTTGATCGAAATAGCCGCATTACTCGAGAAGTTGACGATAATACAAATGATTTAACCCTAGAATATGATGGGGTTGATCGAGTTATTCGCAAAGTCGATGCGTTAGCAAATAGCATAAGCTACGCTTATGACGGCAATAATAATATTATTCAAACAACGGAACTCGACCGAAGTGTCGAAGGTATCGTGCCCGACGAAACTTTCGTTTCGAATAGCGTGTTTGATACCTTAGATCGTTTAGTTCAGCATAGCGATAATTTAGGTAATCAAACTAGATACACCTACGATAGCCGTAATAATGTAATAAGCAAAGTTGATAGCTTGGGCAATACGCAACGTTATACCTATGACGGTCAAAATCGTAAGTTATCAGAAATCACTGAATTGCGAGTAAGCGGTGCGGCTCCTGGCGAAATAGATACTTCTAACCCTGAAAATGCCGATGGTATCAATACCAAGCGCTATTCATGGGATCAAAATACGCGCCTTGTCTCTCTAACCGATGACAATGGCAATCAAACGTCTTACCAATACGACGCTTTGAATCGCAAAACGCTTGAAACGTTTGCTGACGGTACATCGACTCAATATGTATATGATGCCGATAATAATGTCGTCCAAGTAACCGATCAAAACGGGTCTGTTTTTACTAATAGCTATGACGGTATTAACCGACTGATTAGTAAAACTGTAGAACGAGCAAGCGATATTCAAGGCTCCACCCAATGGCGTTATGAATATGACGGTTTATCACGCCGTACTCTCGCGACCGATAACAATAACCCAGAAGACAGTGCAGACGACAGCATAGTTGAAATGCAATACGATTCATTGAATCGCATGTTGACTGAAATTCAAAACGGTCAAGTTGTTCGCAATGTGTTTGATGGTGTTGATCGTCGGCTATCGCTTGCATATCCCAGTGAGCGCATAGTAAACACAGCTTATGATCAGATAAATAGAATCAAAACGATCACAGATGAAGGTGAGACCACTAATATCGTTGAGTATGACTACATTGGCCGACAACGTGTTTTAGAGCGGCGATACGCGAATGGCACACAACTTAGCTATCACAATGCTGGAGTTGATATAGGTTATGATGGGCTTCGTAGAACAACCGTCCATCAGCACGTTAATGGCCGTGGCGATGTAATTAGTGGTTTCGAATATGCCTACGACAAAGAGAGTAATCGTCGTTACGAAATTGACCAGTTAACGCAACTTGCCGACACTTATCAATATGATTCTGAGTATCGTTTGATCGAAACAAACGAAGGTATTCAAGCTGACGCTTTAAGCTCTATTGTTAATAATGAAAATACAAACCAAAGTGTGGCGAGTATTCTTGGTAATAACCGGGTGTCTTATCAATTAGATGGTGTTGGTAATTGGTTATCTCAAACGAGTGACAACGTTACTACTCAATACACGGTAAATGAACAAAATGAATACGACGATATTGGTGGCGAATTTCAGTCGCATGATGCCAATGGAAACCTCACTGACGATGCCACACGTACTTACATCTACGACGCCTATAATCGAATAATCGAAGTTAAATCGATTAACGATATCACTATAGCTGAATATAAGTACGACGCCTTAAATCGTCGAATTTCTAAAGTAGCGGGTCTCTCAGAAGCACATTTTGTTTACGATGGTGATCGCGTAATCGAGGAGCAGTCGAGCTTGAACCAGATGCTTCGTCAATTTGTATACGGCAATGGTGTCGACGAAGTGCTAGAGCTTAGGAATGTCGATAGCCAAACGTATTATTATCATGACAATTCACTTGGTTCTATAAAATCAATCACGGATTCTACTGGTGAGGTAGTCGAACGTTACAGCTACAATTCATACGGTGTCACCACTGTTCTTGGTGCCGATGGCGAATCAGTATTATCAGAAAGTACTATCGGAAACCCTTATGGCTTTACTGGTCGACGTTTAGATTCTGAAACAGGGAATTATTATTTTAGAGCCCGTTATTATGGGCCTGATCGTGGACGTTTCCTTCAACGAGACCCTCTAGGCTATGTGGATGGCATGGGCTTGTATGCCTATGTATCTAACAACCCAATCAACTGGGTCGACCCCTTTGGTTTAGAGAAGCAAAAGCTCAGAGATGAATTGGAAAAGCAATATGCTGAAGAGGCTCGTCAAATAGAACAAGAGAATATTGATCGATTGATAGATGATTTAGTAGACGGTGCACTTGATGAATTTGTCTATGACCCTCTTCGAGACATAGCGGAGGGTAAACTCGCATCGGCCGGTTGCAAAATCGCAAAGCTGTGCTCAGCAGCTGGCCGTCTAGGTAAAGCCGCAAAAGATCTTTACGACAAAGGTCGAAGAAGGGACTCTCCTTGTAGTTTTGTTGCGGGCACAGTCGTGTTGACTACGGCTGGGCTAGTTTCAGTCGAAGCCGTTGCCATTGGTGACGAAGTCTGGGCGTTTAACGGCAAAAGTAGCCAGCAAGAAATAAAGGGTGTTTCGGGCTTATACCAACGGCTTGCAAATAACCTTTATGAGGTGACCATCAGCAGTGGAGAAGTCATTCAAGTAACTGGTGAACATCCATTTTGGGTAGAGACTAAAGGCTGGGTTGAAGTACATGATTTGGTTGTCGGAGATACGCTAACGACCAAACACAATAAACAATTGTCTATCACCGAAGTCGAAGAAAAGCCTGGTCAGTATGTTGTTTATAATTTCGAAGTTGTCGATCTGCACAACTACTACGCTGGTGAATCTGAAGTTCTTGTTCATAACTGCCCGACAGAAAACCCTAATCGACGAACAGGGAATAGTAATTCTGAGCGCCACGGTGATGGAGGTCGCGCCATGGACAAAGCTAAGAAGGCGAATGCAGAACTTGATAGGCAAATTCAAGAAATAAGGCGCGAAGGAGGTAAGGGTAGTGGTAAAAAGATCGATAGACTTCGTAAAAAACAGCAGCGAAATATTGAAACTGCTCGGGAGAAAGAAAAGGGCGAAACTCACGGCACTCGTGAAAGGAGGGGTTAAGTCCTGCAAGTATTTGTATGAAAAAGATCTGGAAAAAAAATATTGGAATTGGGAAAATTCGATTTGGAATGCGAATTGAAAATATTGAAACCTCCTTTGATTTCTCGGAAAGTGAGCGACCTGACGATGAGTGTATTTGGTACAAGAGTGATAGCCAAAAGATTATGGTTATGACCCGCAACGATCAGATTACGGTAATTTGCTGTGATTCAGAGTTCATCATTTCTGATAAAAATATTGTAGGGATGGAGGTTAGTGAGGCAATCGAAACTATCGGCTCAGATAATTACCGCGTAACTACAGATTGGATGGTAGCAGACTCAAATTATGAGTTTCCTGATTTAGGAATTGACTTTGATGTTGTTGATGAGCATGTGTTAGGTGTCAATATGATTTGGGATCAAGATGAGTTCTGAGCATTTAATATCTTATTTTTGTTTACTACTGTTGAGGGAGAATATTTGATAGATACCAGTTTAAAGGTAAGTTATTCATTAAGGTTTGTGGGCATCAAATCTGAAGAGTCAAATGCATTAATACGTTCTTTTAAAAGAGAGCCTAAATCAATTCGACCTTACAATAAAAGTGATTCACTCAATGTGCTAATTTTTGAGTTGTTGGAAGACCTTGATGGGCGAGAAGCCGCCAGTTGCTTGGACTTAGTTTCTTCTTCAACCATCGTCGATGTATTTGTTTCAGTTAGAGCGTATCAAAACAGTGAAATTATTGATGTCCCTCTATATGTTACCAAGTTTGTCAGTGAATCAGGGGCGGAATTAACGTTCTCTTTTACAGTATCTTAGCTAGAGGTATTTCTGTAGGAAAGATGGAAATTGGTGGTGCAACAACCTTATTGTTTCAGTCACTTTTTGTGAATTGGAATTCTATACCTAACCGTAAAACCTAGTTGTAATGAGTCTGGAGGAAGCACCGGAGAGCATCGTGGTCATTAGTTTATTAAGACAACTGATTTCATGATTGCACATACAAATTAGGACTTTGCAGAGCTGGGTTTAAGTTTTGACGTTGAGGGTTGGCAGTTATGGTGTGTGCCATTGATGATCAATATGATGGTTAAAACTTACAAAGATAAGATAAAAGTAAGTGTGTTTGCTACTAAAGCAAAGTAGCAAATTAGATTAAAAGTGTATTTCGTTAGTAAAACACCGACCAATATTTTTATAGGCCTGTGTCGAGCAGTTAATTAAATTATTTAGCGGAAATTTTCAAATTCATATGAAAATGTTCAAAAAAATGAAAAAACAAAAAACGATTGTCTCAGCAATCATTCTTGGGGCAATTAGCTGTCTGTCTACGGTTAGTGTTCAAGCACAGGAGTTTGAGTTGTGTACGGTTAATGTGCTTAACCGTAACACTCAGATGAATGCTGATGGAACGTTTTCGTTACAGAATATTCCTGTGCCCGACTCACGTTCAGTGAGAGCAAGGGTGGTGTGCGACCCCTCGTCAGGTGTAAATCGAGGCCAAACAGCCTTTGTGCAAGCTGTTAGTAATGGTATCACGCGCTTTGGACCCATTGATTTCACTAATCTTGATCCCATTCCAGTAAGTCTATCTGTTTCTAGTGTTGATAGTAGCTTGACCGCGCTCAGCCCAAGCACACAAATTACAGTATTAGGTAATCTGATTGGAGGTACTAGCGTTGATATTACCTCAGGGCAAACCGGAACTTTCTACCAGGTATCTAATTCATCTATAGCAACGGTGACACAAGAAGGCATAGTTCGCGCTATCTCAAGTGGCCGTGTATTTATAACTATTACTCACGAAGGTCTAATTGCGACGATCGCGATTGACGTTCAGCTAACAGACGACAGTGATGGCGATGGCTTGCCGGATGACTACGAATCACTTAATTCAATTAACCCCGGTGGTAATAATTTAGCACGGCTTAACGGTGCCACTTATAACGCCAGCTCTTCATCGGCTCCGTTTCCAGAAGCGCGGGCGTTTGATGGTTTAAGAAGCACATCCTGGTTTACGGGTGTCGGTGATGCGGCAAACAGGCGCGCAGCTCCCTTTGTAGAGGTTGAGTTGCCCAGAGATTCTGATCTGTCGCAAATCCGTTTGTTTGGTAACCGAACAAACCCAGTTGGTTTTGATTTTTTCTCTGGTTTTTTTCAGGTGTTTGATGCCACTGGAAATGAGCTATTCAATTCTGGTGAAATAGCATTGCCTGAACCGAACAGGGATTTAACTCTGCCAGTTGACTTAGACAGCGTACGGAGAGTGCGGTTTACCTCGCTGAGTGATGAAAGTAATACGCCGGGCTTATCCGAATTTGAACTTATCTCGCGCCCAGGTGGTGAGGCCTTCAATATGAACAATCCGGATGATGCATCGTTGGATTTTGATTTTGATTCGCTTAACAACCTTCAAGAGTTTGAATTGGGAAGCAGCCCGTTTCTAGCCGATACAGATTCTGACGGTTTAGATGATTCGCGAGAAGTTGATGTTGGCACTAGCGTTATTGATGCTGATACCGATGACGATCTTTTATTAGATGGTGAAGAGGTTAATCCAACCGAAGACTTTGATCTCGATGGAAAGATTAACGCGTTAGACGAAGACAGTGATAATGATGGTTTGCTAGACGGTATTGAAGTAGCTATCGGTCTAAATCCTCTGAACCAAGATTCAGATGGCGATCAAGTCCCCGACGGACTGGAAGACACCGATGATGACGGTTTAGCCAATTTGGAGGAAGTGGCTGAAAACACCGACCCAGGCAATCCGGATACCGATGGTGATGGCATTTTAGATGGTGAAGAAGTCATACCAGGTGAAGATGGAGTTATCTCTGACCCGCTTGATAGCGATACTGACGGTGATGGCCTGCCTGATGGCTACGAGACTCGTTTTGGATTAGACCCAACCAATTCTAATGACTCATCACTGGATTTAGATGGCGACGGCATCTCAAATCTTGACGAATTCTTAGCTGGTACTGATCCGACTAATAATGATATCAGCGCACCTGCGGTTGCAGAATTTGAGCCTGTAGATGGTTCCACCACCTTTATGGTGAATTCGGCGTTGGTTATTCGATTCACCGAGCCATTGCTTGATGCGAGCGTGCAGCAGGGTCGTGTTGTATTAATAGACTTAGTTACTCAAACAGAAGTCGCTGGGGAAATATCCCTTTCAAACGACCAGCTATCTATCACGCTTACACCCGATGAACGTTTGCAATCACTTACAGAGTACCGCGTCAGTGTCTCAGGCGTTCGAGATCGTGCAGGGAATTTGATGACCGAGACAGCTTCAGCGTCATTTACCACGTCGCAGTTCGTTGATCGGCAATCACCGCAAATTTTGTCTCTCACGCCGAACGATTTTGATACAGATGCTGATGAGGGGTTTGCGGTTAACCTTCCGGTCAGAGTTCAGTTTAGTGAACGTATGAGTCCTGCAACGTTAACGAATTCAAACTTCACCGTATTTGACCAATCGATCAGCAGAATTGTCGAAGGCATGATTCAGGTTGATGCTGACGGTTCAACGGCAGCATTTGTACCCAATGAAAATTGGGCTGTTGGAAGAACCTATCGAGTAAGCTTAAACAACCGTGTTACCGATATCGCAGGGAATCGACTATCCACTAATGTACGGTATGAATTTACTACGGCATTTGTCGAAGACTTTGATCGTCCTCAATTGGTCACAACCAGCCCGGAGGATGGTGCAAACGATGTTTTCGTGAATTCAGTTATACAATTAACGTTCAATGAGACCGTTGATCCCGTGGATGTGTTGCGAGGCGTGAAAGTGTGGACAAATGGTCAAGAAGTTGAAGGTGCTTTCGCTTTGTCAAACGCAAATCAGTTACTGACGTTCACGTCAACTGATGCCTTAATGCCGAATACAGAATACTCAGTAGAGTTTACTACTGTGGTGACTGATCTGGTCGGCAACCCTCTCGACAATCCAGGTGGAATTACCTTTGTAACAGGTGATAGGGCCGATATTCTCAGGCCATCTGTGACATCAATATTTCCGGAGCGCGGAGCGTTTGATATTCCAATAACTCCAAGGGTGACAATCAATTTTAGCGAGCCTATTAATCCCGCAACGCTAAATTCAAACACCTTTAATATTCTTGATACGGAGCAGTCGTTTGTAAGATTGCCAGGTTCAATAGTAGTGGCCGAAGATGGACTGAGGGCAACGTATACACCTTCTGAGCCATTAGTACCCGGTGGCCGATATCGCTTGAGTCTGCGAACCTCTTCCATACAAGATTTTGCAAACAATAGTTTAGAGGGCAGTTTCTTTTCATATGATTTCACTACCGTTGGCTCTGCCGAGCAGAGTTCATTGCAGGTGGAGTCGGTCAGCCCGCAAAACGGTTTACAAGACGTTCCTACCAGTTCGATCATGAGGCTTAAGTTCGATAATGTGTTAGATCCTAACAGTGTCGATCAAGACTCGTTCACACTGAGGAGCAATGGTATTCCGGTCGAAACCACCTACGAGTTGAGCCAAGACCTTCGTTCGGTCTCGGTAAGAGCTCTAAATGGCTTGGTCGCAAACAGTGATTATTCGTTTGCAGCTCAAGCTATTGCCGATCAGTCGGGTAACGTTATGGCTGATTTTGAAAGCTTCTTCAGTACAGCAACTTTTGCAATAGACGATGTAGATGGCCCTCATGTCGTTAACGTTTTGCCGCAAAATGGCCAAACGAGCGTTCCAGTAGATTCGGATATCGTTATCTCTTTTAACGAACCGATAGATTCTACAACCGTCACAGAGACAACCGTCAGAGTTAGTATTGATGGCTTTAATGGAAATGTACCGGGCTCATACCAGGTAGAAGGTCAAAACGTTAGATTCTCTCCTCTCTCCAACTTTCCTGCGAGTGCGAGAGTACGCGTCAATGTATCTAGTAGTGTTACTGATACGTCAGGAAATCCAGCGATGGCATCTCAAATTGTATTTACCGCTGAAAATGTGATTGACACCTCGCAGCCGAGCGTGGTGATGATCACGCCCGCAAATGGTGATCAAAACGTTTCTACCAATACTAGCGTGACGGTATTGTTTTCAGAGGCAATTAACCCAAGTTCATTGCGTAGCGAAAATATAATATTTAGTGTTAATGGCGAGCGCCGAGACGGGGTGGCCAGGAGAGTATCGTCGGACAATGCTGCGATTACATTCGGTGTAGACGCGCCTTTGAATAGTTTAGTTTCGATCGAATTGAGTGGCATACAGGATTTATCAGGGAATGTGATTCCTGACTTTGTAAGTTCTTACCTCACTACCTCGGTCGAAAATCAGACCAGAGTGATAACTCAACGCCCGAGCGGAGATAGCCGAGTTGGCCTCACTGATCGAAAAATCTCCTTAGTCACGAATAACGCATTATTAGAAAGCTCAGTCAACGGAGCCCTCAATGTGTCGCAGAATGGCGTATTAATGGAGGGAACGACCTCGATTAAAGGTGGTGGTAGTGTGATCGAGTTTATCGCTAGTGATGACTGGGACGAGAATGCTTTGATTGAGATCTTTGTCAGCGCGTCTGTGGTCGATATTAATGGAGATTCATTGAGCAACTATCGAGGTACATTAAGGACAATTGAACGCAACAGTTTTGTGCCAACTGGTCGAACCCCGAGAGTGGTTAGCGGCACTGGCTCGTTCTCAGATGATAATAGGCTTCCTATTAACCCCATTTTAACGCTTGAAATTGACAAACCGTTAGACGCTACAACAGTGAGTAACGATAATTTCGTGCTTGAGAATCGAGATACTGGAGAAATTGCCTCGGTAGAGGTAACTCTGAGTGCAGACGCTCAACTCCTGATTATTCAACCTACTGACGTTTTAACACCAGATACGTCTTATGATGTTGTTGTCGACCAAGCTGTTCTTGACGTTGAAGGAATTGCGCTTAGCAACTTTAGGCCTTTGACAATTGGACGAATACAGACTAGGGTAATCGAGGTAGAGGATGTTATTTCTCCAACTGTGGATGAGTCGTCTCCCGCGCTGAATATCAACCGTATTCCCACTAACGCGGTATTTCAGATCAGACTGAATGAGCCTGTGGATCCACTGCTAACTTCCTCAAACGGAATACAAATTATTAGCGATAGCGGTGATGGGATCTCAAGTACCTTGAGCTTTAGTAACGAGAATAGAGATATTTTTGTTATTCCTGATGATTTATTGCAAGAAAATACAAGCTATCGTTTTGATCTGAGTGGTTTGAGTGACAGTGCTGAGAATAGAGTGCTGGACAATAGCCTTTTATATACAACAGGTGATGGACCCAGTACGAACATTACTCGTGTATCCCGAGTTAGCATCAGCAATGATGAAGTGAACGTGCCAGTCAATTCTGTGATCTCATTTGAGCTAGCCGAACATGCGAACCCACTATCTATATCTAGTTTTCCACGGCTTTTGGAAAATGTGACTGATGACATACGGGTGTCGGGCGAGGTAAGAGTTGATACAGATACTCGAAGATTTATGTTTGTACCTTCCGAACCGCTTGCTGCCGGTAAGTCATTTCAACTTGCTCTGAATGCGTTTGCGGATGACATAATTGGGCAAAGCGTATCAGCTCAAGATATAACGTTCACTACGTCCTTCAACTCTGATGACACTCCTCCTGTATTGTTGACAGTGATGCCGGAAAACCAAGCGGTCGATGTCGCAGTAAACAGCCAAATAATCGTTCAGTTTGACGAGCCTGTATCGAATATTGAAGATTCTGAGATTCGACTAACAAGTAACGGAGAGCTGCTTCCTACTAGGCAAGTATTTTCCGCAGATCCTAGGTTATTAGTTGTGTCTCCTTTAGTTCCTATGGCCGCCTTACAAACTTATACTTTGTCGATTAACGAGGTGCGGGACTTAGCTGGTAACGTTAGTGAGAATATGTTCGTTTCTGAATTTTCGACGTCGAGTGAGTCTGATGCGGTAGGCCCTACAATTGTTTCGATTAAACCTTCAGAGGATCAAGTAAATGTGCCTACCAATATTAATTTGGAGATTGAATTTGATGAACCAATTAACCCTCAGACGATTAATTCTTCAAACTTTAGAATACTTAACCGTAGCACGGGTTTTGTCGCTAGTGGAAGAGTGGAGGTATCAACAAATGGCTTGATAGCTCGCTTTATTCCAGACGCTCTACTATTACCATTTACCGATTACTTTGTTAACTGGGTCCCCTCAGATTTTCGTGATTTAGCAGGAAATCAGGCGGATCTAGGTTCAAGTTCTTTCCTCAGGAATTTTACGACCGGTGGTGCTATAGATGATCAGCCTCCAAGAGTGATCAAGAGTGTTCCTCGTTCTGATGCGCAGAATGTGCCGGTTAATTCGACAATCGCCGTGACGTTTGACGAGCAAATTAGTCTTCTTGATATTGAGTCGTCATTCAAGGTATTGCGAGATGGTGCTGAGATTGACGGAAACGTAACAATTGAAGATGGCCTTAGAACACTTCGTTTTACTCCTGTCGTTCCGCTTTCGGTGAATACTTCATATTCTATCCAGTTACAAGATGTTACTGATTCCTCAAATAATACCAGCATTGCCTATGTCACGAGTTTTACAACGTCGAGTGAAATAAACCCAGATATTGACGCGCCTTTGTTAATATCGACTGTCCCTGACAATGCTGCACTGGATGTTGATGTTTCAGCGCCTATCTCAATTCAGTTTAGCGAGAACATCGATCAAACTACAGTTACCCCCAACAGTATCGGTGTTTCTGTTAATGGGGATGTGATCTCTGGTGATTTTGAATTTTTGGATAATGAAGTAAGGTTCGTGCCAAAGAGTAACTTGCCAGCGAGCAGTGTGGTGCGTGTCTCTATTTCAAACGCCCTGTCTGACTATTCAGGTAATCGCTATGTAGGTTCTACATTTACGTTCACAACTGCTTTTTCTCCAGATACTATTAGACCGGAAGTTGTTTCAATTACCCCTCGTGATGGCACGACTAATGTGGCTGACACTGTGCCCGTGGTGTTAACCTTTAGCGAGCCTCTGGATCCATCGACTATTAATAAGGACAATTTTATTGTCTTTATTGACGGGCAAGCTTCTTCGATAACTCTATCAAATATCATCCTTAGTGCTTCTTCAGATAATAGGACTGTCACTATAACGGGAAGAACAGATGGTATCGATTTTTTTGGTCAAGAAGATGGACGAGTAATTACTGTCGCCGTTACCGATCAAGTCAGAGATTTCGCGGGTAATCCTTTAGACACGTTTGAGAGTAGTTACACGCTCAGCCCAATCTCAATTGATAGTTTTACGGTCGTGTCTCAAAGACCTGCCAGCGGTTCTCGAGATGTAAGCACCGAAAGTAGCGTGCGTTTATTTCTAAATACTCAAGTTGATCAGCCGACTTTGGTGGGTAATTTTAACGTTACGCAAAATGGGAACGTGGTTGATGGCGTGGCTCAAGTTATAGGTGACGGTTTTGCCATTGAATTTATCCCAGATAACCCTTTTGAGGCGGATGCGAACGTTGAGATATTTGCAAGTGACTTGATTACGAGTGCGAGTGGACAGCCTCTGTTGAATTATCAAGGTCAATTCACTACGTCGAGGACCGCCAGTCAGGCTGGGCCGATGATTGTGCAAATGGTGCCCAGTTCACGAGAACTATCGGCGCAAAACCCGGCTTTTGAGTTTCAGTTTAGTGAATTGATAGATCCCACTACGGTGAGCAATAGTAGTATCGATTTGAGAAATGCGCTCTCTGGGGAGGAGATACCAACCACTGTTAGTTTGGTAGGTGACTTAAGAACAGTAAGAGCAGTACCGGTTGAGGAACTTTTACCAAATCAGGAATACAGCATCTTTGTTGTAAGCACGATCGCTAACGAAAATGGTCAGTCTTCCGACAGGAGTACGTTTTTTACATTTACTACGACCGATTTAATTGACCTTCATTCTCCATTAGTGGATCTTATTTCACCGGCTGAGGGTTCAATTGATGTTGGAATTAATACGAATATCAAGGTTAGGTTTAGCGAAGCGATTAATCCTATATCTTTATCAGATGCAACCTTTATGCTCGTAGGAGACAATGTTGCGGCCATAGCTTGCAGTTTCGCTTTTTCAAACAACAACAGAGATGTGGTTATGCTGCCGCACTCACCTTTAGCTGCTGGTACGACCTATACTATTGAAATATCAGGTGTAACAGATCGGTCTGGAAATGAGGTCAGTGCCACGACTTCTGAATTTACTACGGGGGCGGGTCCGGCGGTTAGTGACGTATTAGTGTTGAGTGCAAACCCGCAAGAGGACATTGTTGACGCTCCAACAAATATTCGTCCAGGTTTGAGCTTTGCTAAGCCTATAGACCCTTTCAGTATTAGCGACGATACGTTCTACTTGAGAACAAGTTCGTCCAGGTTTGGGCCTAGAGCTCTTGGGGAAGGTTTATTAACTGATGGCGGGCGTACTATTATATTTAGCCCTGATTCTCCTTTGTTGGAAAATCAGTTCTATGCGATAGAGTTTGCTGGGCTCACTGATACATCTGGCAATCGAGTGACGGCTTTCAACCCGAGAACTGGGCCTGTCGATATTGGAGATTTTACCACAGGGGTGACCCGAGATGATAATCTACCAGAAGTTAGTTCATCTAATGTCGCTTCCGCGTCAGAAAATGTAGCGATAAATAGTCATGTGTCGATGAATTTTAGCGAATTAGTTTCAGCAATCTCCCTAAACAAAGTTAGGGTTGAGCATGAGGGAGCTGTTGTTCTTACGCGCATAGAACTATCTGACGATGGAACAACTGCATCATTGATACCCTTGTCATTTTTTGATCCTTTTACAGCCTATACTTTAATCATAGAGTCCGTAACAGACATTGCAGGCAATATGATTGAAAACCCAGTGCGAATCGATTTCACAACTGGTAGTTCAATAGATAATGTGGTGCCGAGTTTTGTCTCATCTTCGCCGGCTGATCGAGAGACAGGCCTGCCATTAAATGTCAACGTTGCGGTTAATTTTAGCGAACGTATTGATCCTACTTCGTTGCGGTCTGATTCGATATTTATCGAGAATGCTAATACGCGAGAATTGGTGCCAGCAAGCATAAGAGTATCTGACGATTTTTTAAGTGTGACTATTGATCCAATAGAATCGCTTGCGCCTAGCACGAGTTATCGAATACGAATTATGGGGTCGATCACAGATTTTTCTGGGAACAATCTATTACTGCCTTTTCGCTTTAATCCCCCAGCATTCACGACAACGAACTAGGTTGACATGTAAATTTTTCTTAATGAATTCTGAAGTCAGAAAGATCTATTGAATTTCGCAGACTACTAGTAAAAATACTATGCATCCAATCCCTGTCAAAAGCGCCTTAAGACTTCAAGGTTGGATGCTTCAAAGCGTTAGGGTGCAAATGGAATAGTCTTTACTACTATAGTGATAAATCAACGCTCGAACTCTGCATAATCTATGCTAATAAGTACAAAGATTGGATAGATCGCTTTCTTCATCCTTGCTCAGAGCTCCGCTTAGTTGAGGCTGCTACATCTTACCTGATGTCGGTCACGCTACGGGGCTATATATGGACCCGCTGAGTAATTCAACGTTTCATTTCATAAATTCTCGTTTCAGGTATTACTTAGTTTTCAAAGGAAGATCGGTAAGCAGTCGTATATTCGGCTTCATTGT
This sequence comes from uncultured Arenicella sp., assembly GCA_947499305.1. Lineage (GTDB taxonomy): Bacteria > Pseudomonadota > Gammaproteobacteria > Arenicellales > Arenicellaceae > Arenicella. The sequence goes on from CANMNN010000011.1 coordinate 27,339, forward strand.
GAATCGGCTTCTACTAGACCGTTCAAGCTATAATGGGAACCGCTCCCAGACACCTTATCAGGCCTTCGGCTTTGATAGCCATGATCCCTGCAGGTTCTGTCTGGGAGGGTTAAACCTCTTTTTCCACAAGAAAGAGTCGGGTCTTTCTTATGAGCGGCTATCAGCGAAAAAAGCAATATACACGTATCTAGGCTGAGACGTTCAAAGTGAATTATCATTTGAGTATCCATACGTGCCTAATGTTCCTTAAGCGTCGGTCAATCGATTTTATGAGTGATCAGCAGTTCTTCATAACTGTTCTTTAGCTTATTTCGTTCTATCAATATGTGACTCTAGCCAATGATCGGCATAACTAGCCTTGAGTAGAAATTGTTCTTCTGAAAGGTCAGTACTAGCATAGTATTCAAAAGCACGTTTAAGTCTATATGAGTCAGACTCGCTTAGTCGATTGAAAAAATTTAGTTCCATTGCATGCCAAGCAGCTGAGTCACCGATCGGTGTTAAGTACTTATGCTCATTCAACGCTCGAGCCATGCTTGCTTTTATTTCGTCCACCTCTTTTGTGTCCGATATCTTTCGTGTATACCAAAAGGGATTTGAGGCAATACTATTTTCATGTAAAAAGGCGAGTATCGGCGGGAAGCTAAATGATTGCGCTCGATACCCAAACCAAATGAACGCACTTGATGTGCTTAATCCAGCTGATCCAAAAATACTAGATTGAGTCCTAGTGCTAGGCAACCATGCTGCGACGATTAATGTAGCAACTAGCAAGGTTATGGTGGACTTAAATCCGAGTTTGAAAGAACGTTCGTTGAATAGAAGTTGGACCACCGTTGTAAATATTGTCAGAAGTGTTGTGATTAGATTTAGAGCAATGAGCACAGTCGAAACGCTGATTAATATCACTGGAACTACCGCAGTCTTGTACGCTACTTTTGCCGATTCTAGGAATTGCTGCGCTGCTGAAAAATCGCGATTGTCTAACTTGGCAAGCTCCTTATTTGCAATATCGTTAAGCAATATCTTTGTAGCAACACTTGGCGACATTTTGCGATGAATTGTGACGTCATCGAGTTCAATTTTCGCATTGTTTAAGATTTCTTCAACAATGATTTCGAATGCTTGGTCTTGGGTTAGCCGTGCGCCGTAGGCCTTGTTACGCTCGAATACTCGATTAAACACAAAAGGGTTTAGATCAAGTTTCTTTTGCCAAGCTACATCGTGAAATTTTTCAATTGCCCGTTCTCCGTACCATGACCGCTCTACCTTTATCAACCCAGTGTAGATTTGGTTAAAATTTACGATTAACGAAGTAATACTCTTCTCTAAGAAGTCCGCTTCCATCTTAACTACTTTCGAGTTTATTGATGAATCGATTAGTTCTCTTCGAATTAGCGGGTCAGAAAGCGCTTGGCTGAAAAAGGATGCATTGAAACATGTTGCAGCAGGCGCATAAACCAAACCTAGTTGGAACTCTTCAATGCTATAGAACTGACTTTCATCGGCCCATTGTTCGATTTCTAGTTTCTCACCGTCGGAGATTAATGAGCGAACCATTGAGCCAATTGTCGAGCACATAAGAACTTCATCGCTTGCTGTTTCAGCACTCCAGTTGATCACCGTTTTGACTCCAAAAAAACCAATAGAGAATGCGACGATGATCCACGCTTTTCGAATTCCTCGTAGATGAAAGCTTGATTTGTTGTTACGCTTAGTAACGCAGATCGATAGTAAAAATACTACGCATCCAATCCCTGTCAAAACGCGCCCTACAACTTCAAGGTTGGATGCTTCAAAGTGTTGCGGTGCCAACGAAATAGTATTTACTACTATAGTGATGAACCAGAGCTCGATCACCACATAACCTATGCTGATAAGTACAAAGATTGGATAGATTGCTTTCTTCATCTTGCTCAGCGCTATGCTTAGTTGAGGGTGCTACTCTTGCCTGACGTGTCAAAAATCGCTGGTGTCCCTTTTACTCCAAGAATATCGCCGATGGTTTTGTTCAGTCTAAGTTGGTCTCTAGTTTGTGGCGTTACCATTGGTGAGCCTATCATTTTGTAGTCAACACTCTTCCTAGAGGATAACTGCTCTTTCATGTAGCTTACTGCCTTGGATTGCTTTGCCGGTTCTACTGCGAGTAACTTTAGAACGGGTTCTAGGGATCGATCTCCAAAGTTGTTTATTGGTATGTATCGGATGGTAACTCCTCTTTCATTGAGGTCGGCGATTTGTGTATGAAGTTTTCGACAATAGCCACAGAGCGGATCCGTAAAAACATAGCGAACCGTATGCTCGGTGGGTGATACAAAATCGATAGTCTTCGATATCGCGTTAACAGCATCCTTGATACTTTGACTCTTTACTTCATCATTCAGAATTCTGGCGATGTCTGAGTTGGCATTTACAACAAGTAGTGATGAAACGTTCCTTTCTTTTGAAGTCATGAACACCAACCCTGTATCGGAATCTATCACCACTTTTCCATTGGCTGCTTGAACCATCCAAAAACGACGAGCTCGATTAAAATTATATGAACGGCTTAATGCTGCGTCTAAGTCTTGAGAGCTTAGAGCGCTTTTACTAGATGTCTTCAATTGAAGAGCTTTGCTTAGTTTAGATCGAAGTTCCGCAGGAAGCTTTTTAGTAGAGTATGACTTAGATAGCTTACTGCTGGCGTTCACATAGCCTTGCTTGCCTTTCTCGAACACCGTGAGGTCTAAAGCTGAACGTTCAAGGCTAACGAGTGTATTTCCATCGTCGGACACAACTAATAACTCGCCCCCTTTGATAACTACAACCCAAAAAGAACTTTCTGGGATCTTATAGGTGTAGGTAATCAAGTCGTTTGGTGGATTTCTGTATAGAGATTGAATACGTTGGCTTACAGCCGTTGGTGCAGACTCGCCTATCGCAGATTGGGCAGAGGCATTATGAGACGGCGTTAACAGCCATAGCAGGGTCAGGGTATAGAGAATATTTTTCATTATTGGTTTCATAGTAGTCGTGTTTCTAAGATGGGGCGTTGAACATTTACCAGTTGAGGTCTCCATCATCAACGAAGACTGCAGTTAGATTTCTGGGAAATCTAACTGTCAAGTTCGCGAGGTAAATTAAAAAGAGGGTGGGCAGTATTTTTATCAAAGAAATGTTTGGTTTGTGCCTTTAGTTCCCAATAACGCTTCCGTCGCATTAGGTAGGTAAAGGGGGCTACAAATGGCGTTGCGATTACTACCCAATAAATTAAAAATATCACGCCTATAGGGTTTACTCCTGAACCATTACTCGGGCCTCGCAATGCTCTTATTGGCATTGCCAAAATCCAAGGAATCAATTTAAGCAAAGTCGGGGTGTCGTTTAGCTCAGTAATTAGAGTTTGGTAATAATTTCTTTCTAGACGCGATGTTTTTAGAGTCAGGCATTCGTTTACCTGCACGGCTAGACTAAACGTATCGTAGATAAAATACTCCGCAAAAACCAAGTCTGCTTCCAGACCTGGAATCAATCCTGCATTAATTGAATCATGCACAATGACTGAGCGAACCTGAATGACTTGTTCTTCGACCAGAAGTTCAATGTAGTCGTATTGTGTATAGGTATCGCCGTGCTTGCGGTGCTCGCCTAGTGTGGTGATCATTGCGTTCAGATAAGTTTTCATAAGTGCGGTTCTATTTTATTTATTGGTGGAATGAGTCATGTTTACTTCAAAACCATTAGTTCGATTTCAGTATAATGCCCTATATATAGGGTGTCTATATTTGTGGCGCTTGCCTATATTCTTGTGGGTGAAACATGAGCAGCCAGAATTAAAGAAACTTGGATTAGCGATTAGGCGTCGCCGAGAGGGTATTGGGTACTCTCAGGACAAGTTCGCTTTCGAATTAGATTTAGGCCGCAGTTATTACGGCAGTTTGGAGCGTGGCGAAATCAACCCTTCATTTATGACACTGGTCAAGATAACGCGAGCGCTCGGTGTCGAGTTAAAAGACGTGATGCCGAAAACCTTAAAAGCTAAAAGTAAATCTTTGCGGCCCATTAGAAAATAAGTCTAATATCTTCAAGTTAGGCATCCGCATACTGAACTTTGCTTTCTAGCTCATAGCGGAGTCGCTTTAGTAAATGCTCGTACTCTCCATTAAGCGTCGACGAAATATCGTTCTGCTGGTTTAGCCATCCTTCTATTGCACGAGCGTTATCCCGGGCTTTGTGAATCCCCAAAATAAAAGGCAGCTGCTGACCATCGGGTGAAATATGCAATTGAGCCAGTATCGAATCTCGCACACGCTTTACCGTGGATGACGCGACGTGGTCTCTAGAGTCTTGATCTTGTTTACAGTCGATAAGTCTTAGTAGCTTAGTCATCGTTGTTTACCTCGTTGAGTTGGCTGTTTAGTCGAGTGGACTCCTTAACAAAAACGGTTGCGCCCTCTGCAAGTATCAAAACTTGCTTAATAATCTCCCCTAGTTTTTCTCTTGACCAGTTTGGGTCTAGGCAAATGGTTGCATCACCAGTTTGCAGATCTAGGTTAGGATCCGCGAGTTGTACTGACAGCTCTCGTTGATTGATAACCCGAGATAAGTTTTCATATTGACTGACTAGAGAGCTCACCGTCGAAGCCGAAAATTGTATCGGGCCGAGAGCATCGTCAATGGTGCCTACCATGGTCATGCTTTCAGGGTTAAAATCGATTTTTGCTGCGGTACCCGCATAGGTAATGAAATTATTTTTCATTTTGATTCCTCGTTAGCGTTGAATTTTTTAGAGAGTAGGGCGGCGAATGCAGAGCCGTCCTGTCGAGTTAAATTAGGCACGTATCGGCTATAGACGCGAAATAGCATTTCCGTAGAACTGTGCCCAAGTTGTCTTGCTATCCACTCCGGGCTTTCGCCTGACGCCAGCCATAACGTTGCTGCAGTGTGTCTTGCCTGATAGGGGCGGCGCTTTGCTAGATCGAGGTATCTGAGTAACGGATACCAAACTCTCTTGGTAACGTTATGCACCGAGAGCGGTTTACCAACTTGATTGCAAAACACGAACGCGCTTCGTCCAGTGATCTCATATTGCGCTTTCAGAGCATCGTAAACAGGCTCAGACATGTGGATCTCTCTATTAGAGCTATCTGTCTTGGTATCCGTCATTTCATTCATAACGAAGCTCTCACGAACCAGTATTTGACGCCGTTCAAAATCTACATACTTCCATTTGAGCCCGTGAATTTCGCCAGTTCGCATACCTGTAAAGAAGCGAGCCGTATAGAAGTTCTTGTAGTCGGGCCTCACAGTTTCCAAAATCAAGATGACTTCTTCGAGACTGAATGGATCTATCTGATTCTTCGGAACTCTCAGAGGCTTTATGTTTTTGTAAGGGCTTTCGAACCCAAAACGATCAGCAGCTTCAGCCAAGATCATACGAAGCGGTGTCATTACATGATTGATTCGAGAGGGCGACAGACCAACCTTGCCACTCGGCCTGCGTAGCTTGGCTAAATCAGCTCTAAACTTAAGAATCTCTGCTTTCTCAATAGTGTTGATAAAGCGTTTACCAAACCCAGGGAGTATGTGCTTGTCTAGAGAGTTTCTAAGAGTTGCTTTGTATGACGGCTTCCAGGTGATTTCGTTCTCGCTGAACCAGACCTCTGTAAACTGAGAAAAGTTAGGTATATCTGATTGTATTTCAGTTATTTTTTGTTGGTGATCTGTAAACTTTTGAACTAGTTTAGACTTTGGAAAATAGTTAGCGTATTCAAAAGTTCCAAGCGTAATTTCTGCTTCAATACGTTGCATAATCAGTTTCATGCGTTTGATGTTCGCCGGAGTTGCGCTCAGTTTGGTGTACTCGCGGCAGCGATGACCGCGATAACGAAAATCAAAAAACAGTAGCCCGCTTCTTTTGTTGATTGCTCCCATAACGTATCTGCTACTGAACGCCTTGCATCATTAAATCGACGTTCAAAGGGCGGCACATATCTTTTTCGATTCGTTCCCAGATGTACAATATTTTTCTACCTCCAAATGGGCGAATGTAGTGCACACCTTCCAACAGAACACTATCCTTCAATCGATTTCTAATTGTTCGAACGTCATACTTGATTCGCTCAGCTAGCTCAGTTGTTGTGATATATGTTTGCGACATTTTCATTTACCTCATAGAATGTTGTTTACTAAATAGCCGATATGACCGTTTAACGATCATTATAAGTATAAAATAACCATTTACAAGCCAAAATAATCATTTAACGATTATTTTGTTCGTCAAAGAGTTGAAATGATTAAATGTCACTTGTCGAAATTACTGGGAGAGAAGCGCTTATCTATCGCTGATGTCTCTAGAGATACGGGTATCAATAGAGGGGTGATAACGCGGCTTTACCATGAGACGGCAATCCGAGTTGATTTAGAAGTGGTTGAAAAATTGTGTTTGTATCTTGAGTGCGATCTAACTGATCTTTTTTCTTTAGAAGTTGACTCTTAAATACTCATAACGCTCGTCTAGCATTGAGAATATGCTAATAATTAGGCCGCCTAAATTTTAAAAATCCCCCGCACATCTAGGCTCCGAAACATGACGGAAAAAGCGTGTACGTGCAAAACGTCTCAAAATTACCGCCTTTGGCCCGGTCGCGTTTTAGAGGCGATATGCCGGAATCGTTAAATCATCTTTATAGAAAGGGAAATTATGTCAGCAAACATTGCAAGTAGATTAGAAACAGGAACTCCTTTCCTAAAGGATCTAATTTCCGATATTAACACCGGTCAAATCAAAGTCCCTCAGTTTCAACGTCAATTCGTTTGGAAAGAGGATCAGGCTCTAAAATTACTTGATTCTATTTCAAGCAACTATCCCGTTGGAAGCTTGCTTCTTTGGAGAACAAAAAATTCTTTAGCCGTCGAAAGAAATATAGGGGCGTTTAAATTACCAGAAACTGACGATATGTCTCCGACGGATTATGTTCTTGATGGGCAGCAAAGGCTTACGGTTATATATTCTGCATTAGGGGCTTTAGAGGGGCAGAATGGATTTGATGCTGTATATGACCTCAATGAAAAATGTTTCATGGAGGCACCTGAAGATTTTAGTCAAACCCAATTTCCGCTTCGAATCATATACAACACTACCAAGCTTCTAAATTTCCGCTCTGGGTTGGTTAGTTATCCAAACGCAGAAGTCTTACAGGAAAGACTAGATGGGCTAATTGATGTAATTACCAATTACAGAATACCCGTTGTTACTTTGAAGGAGTTAACGGTAGAAGAGGTCTGTCCAATATTTGAAAGAATTAATAGCTCAGGCACTCGTCTTTCAACATATGACTTGATGGTTGCAGCAACATGGACAGAAAATTTTGATCTAAACGATGAGGCTCAGAAAATAGCCACATCATTAAAGCCAAAGGGTTTTGATGATATTGATGGAAATACTGTTCTCAAATGCCTTTCAGCTATCAAACACAGAGGTATTAAAAAAGATCAGGTATTGTCGCTACGAAATCTTTCTAAAGAAGATATGGATACTCTCGTAGATATTGCAAAAGATGCCCTTTTGAAAACTGTCGATTTACTGAAAACTGAATTTAAAATTTACAGCTGGGATTTTCTTCCTTATGAAGCAATAGTAGTTGTACTTTCCTATGTGTGTTCAAAAAGAAAAACGCTCAGCCTAGAAGATGTGAGGCGCGTCAGGCAGTGGTTTTGGGTAAGCGCATTCTCTGAAAGATATAGAGGAGCGTCAGAATCATTTGTTTCTCAAGACTTAGAGGCAATTGATTCGTTCATAGTTAGCGGTGAAGAACCAAGGAAATCATTTGGTAGCATCCCATCAATTGATAATTTCAAGAAGCTCGCGTTTAGAAGTAATAACTCACGATCTCGTGCTCTTATAATTTTATTGGCATTGAAATCACCAAGAAATTTAACCAATGGTGCATTAATAGATCCAGAAGTCGCGTTATCGAATTACAATAAAAAGCAGTTTCATCATATTTATCCTAAAGCGCATTTGAAGCGAATAGGAGCGCCAGGAGAGCATAACAGCTTAGCAAATTTCTGCATGCTTGCCGCCTCAGAAAACAATGCAATTAGTGACGATCATCCTAACGAGTACTTGCCTAGGCTGACCCGAGAACTCGATGGAGAAGTTGATCGAGTTTTTGATTCCAATTTTTTACCAAGTCCGAGTGAAGTAGATTATTCGAAGTTAGAGTTTCCCGAATTCTTGGATGCAAGGGCTAGGCTAATGCTTACAGATATCAATATGTTGGCTAGTGGTGAGAGCATATAACTGAGCACATGTTGTCGGAATTTAAAATGGCTCTTAAGGGTAAAAAGAGGGCAATTTGAAGGGCTTGGCATGACGACGGTCTCAATTTGGTCTCAAAATGGTCTCAATCCTTTTGCTTTAAAACGCAGACCAAAAAAAATCAGCCCTAAGTGGCTGATTTTCTTCTTTAATCGACTGGTAGCTATGACTGGACTTGAACCAGTGACCCCAGCATTATGAATGCTGTGCTCTAACCAACTGAGCTACATAGCCATGCTAGTCGAGTTCCGCTTGGACGGAGCGTGAATTTACACGCAGACATGGGTTGCGTCAAGTCCAGTTTTAATGAATTTACGTGAAAGCCTCGAACGGCAAAGTATTAGTTATGTTTTGTAGCGGTTATTAACCTTAATCGACTGTTTTTATTCAACTTTTGTTGGTCGATTTAGCCAGCCTTAGCATCGCTTGTTGTATTTGATAACTCGTATGCTACTTGACCAAGAAAACACTTTGTATGCGCCATACTTAGGCCTTATAGAAAATGTTGGTTTGAGTCTTATGTTGAAAAAACGTTGGTTAGTTGTAGTCGCGGTTTGCTTGAGTGTTTTCTTGATACTTGCTCTCGTGAAGTTTTTGCAAATACGCGCAGCAATTGCATTTGGCGAGTCATTTCCAGAGCCCAGTGAAACTGTAGAATATCAACTTATTGTCACTAGCGATTGGCAGCCTAAAGTGAAGGTAAGTGGGGAGTTGAGAGCTCCCAAGGAGCTCGAATTTAGAAACGAAGTTGGCGGCATTATTTCTGAGATTGGTTTTGCATCGGGCGCGAAAGTTCAAAAGGGTGATGTGTTACTTCGGCTTGACGCGTCAGAAGAGCAAGCGCGTGCGTCAGCCTTGGTTTCTCAGGTACGTTTGGCCGAAAAGGATGTAAAGCGCCTTTCTGGCATTAAGAACAAGCAAGCGGTCAGCCAGCAATTGATAGATCAAACGCGGAACAGCCTCGCAGTATCTAAAGCCGACCTTGCCAACGTCAAGGAGAGTATCGCTAATAAAACAATCGTTGCTCCATTTTCTGGAACTCTTGGTTTGCATGATTTGGAGGTAGGTGAGTTCATTGCATCCGAAACTCTGATTACCCGATTGGTCGGTGATACGTCTGAGCTTTGGGTCGATTTTAATTTACCGCAACAGGCTGGCTCAATAAAGTCAGGGGAGCAAATTGAGGTTAGAGCACCTGGCTTATTCGAAGGAGCGCGCAATGGTACGGTAGCAGTTGTTGAACCTGCGATATCTCGTCAGACTCGGGCTCTAGCTGTGCGCGCGATGCTTGATAATCGAGACCTTGCAATTACTCCTGGCGCATTTGTAACGGTGAGCGCCCCCATAGGAGAGATCAAAAATATCATTCGTATACCAAGTACGGCGGTGAGGCGTGATGCGTTCGGCAGCTTTGTGTTCGTGCTAAACAAAGATGAGAAGAACTCGCTTCGCGCCCAACGCAGGCCAGTTACTGAGCTGGCGAAAGATGGCCTAGACAGTATTCTCGAAGCAACCTTGGAAGCCGACATCGTTGTCGCGACCACGGGTGCATTTAAGCTTCGAGAAGGATTGCTAGTTAAGCTCGCGGAACAAGAGCCTTCAGCAGAACAAGAGCCTTCAGCAGAACAAGAGCCTTCAGCAGAACAAGACCCTTTAGTGAATACTAGCTCTATAAGTAACAGTAGCGACTTAGTAGATGATGTTCCATTTGAAACAGATGCTCAGCAAACTCAAGATGATCAATTGATTAGTACAGAGGAGCTATTAATCAATGATGTCTTGAACTCTAAGCAAACGAACGAACAAGAAGCTAATCAAGAAGGTGATGCGCGTGACTGAAGCACATGACATCGATTCAGCACCAGAAGAGCATGCCGAGACTAAAGCGTCGATTATGGATGTTTTCTCGCGCAGGCCAGTATTAGCGATTGTTCTATCGTTAGCACTCGTTTTGCTTGGACTGCGTGCGGCTATAGAATTGCCGGTATTGCAGTTTCCAAGAATTTCGAGCGCGTCACTACAAATTACCACGCCATACGTTGGCGCATCGGCTGAGACAATCAAAGGCTTTATTACTGAGCCAATTGAGCGAGTCGCTGCGAGTGTTCCCGGGGTCGACTATGTGGATTCTCGAAGCACTCCAGGCATAAGCTCGGTCACCGTTTGGTTGAAGCTTAACGAAGATAGCACTCGAGCACTAGCTGAGCTGTCGTCTCGCCTTGATCAAATTCGCTTTGAGTTACCCGCTGGTGCGCAAGACCCGTCAGTTGAGGTTGTGCGCGCCGATCGTCCATTTGCGATCTTTTATTTATCGGTAAATTACGACGAAGATATAGCGCAAGTTTCTCGTCATGAAGCCACAGATTTCCTATCTAGAAATGTCACACCTGCGTTGACATCGATCCCCGGTGTGCAGCGAATAGGTTTAGAAGGCAGTCGACAACCTGCGATGCGTATTTGGATGGACCCGCTGAAATTAGCGGCCTATGATTTATCGGCCGATGAAGTGTCAAATGCATTGCGAGCTAACAATTTGATTGCCACCGTTGGGCAATCAGAAAATGAGTATCAACGAGTCGGTTTGCTAACCGATACTTCGTTAAACTCGGTGGCCGATTTCGAGCAATTGATCGTTAAACAAAGTGGCTTAAGCCAAGTTCGCTTAGGTGATGTCGCTCGCATTTCGATAGATGAAACCGAGGGAGAGGTTACCGCTAGGCTTGATAAAGATAAGGTGCTTTATATCTCGGTGTGGCCATTGCCTGGGGCCAATGAAATCGCGATAGGTGATCGGCTCTATGTGATGCTAGATGAGATTAACGCTACGCTGCCTAAGGGTTTAAGTATTACCGATGGCTATGATGGCACTCTCTATATGCGCGATGCATTGCGTGAGATTTTCATTACTCTTATCGAAACGGTTTTGCTGGTGGGGCTTGTGGTTCTATTGATGATGGGCTCGGTAAGAACGGCACTAGTACCTCTCATTACCATACCTATCTCGCTGCTCGGTGCGGTAGCTGCGATGACGTTAATGGGTTTTACTCTGAATTTGCTGACAGTTCTAGCCATTGTGCTGTCGGTTGGCCTCGTAGTCGACGATGCGATTGTGGTGGTCGAGAACGTGGCTCGACATATGCGCAGCGGCATGTCCCGCTTGCAAGCGGCGCTTACAAGCTCACGACAACTGCTTGCGCCAATTGTAAGCATGACTATCACCCTCGCAGCTGTTTATGCACCAATCGGCTTGCTCTCAGGTTTGACTGGTGCCTTGTTCAAAGAGTTTGCATTCACCTTGGCAATCGCGGTGCTTATTTCTGGTTTTGTGGCGGTAACATTGTCGCCAATAATGAGCGCTTATGCATGTCCAGAGGGCGGTAAAGAAGGGCGCTTTACAGTCAAGGTGAATTCAATCTTCGCTGACCTTCAAGCGCGCTACAGTCGGGTATTAGATCGTGTTGTTGAATACAAATCTCCGATATTAGTGTTAGCGATTTTTTTCACTTTGTTAACGGTTCCTTTTTACTTATTTTCGCTAAAGGAGCTCGCGCCGACCGAAGATCAGTCGAGCATTAATGTGATCGTACAATCTGCGCCAGATGCCTCTTTGGAGTATACCGAAAAGCATATGGACGATGTGGTGGCAACCATGAGCCAATTCGATGGTGCAAAATTCATGTGGCAAATCGTCAACCCGTCCGGCGCGTTTGGCGGCATGGACTTCGTTCCTCTTTCAGAGCGAGATGAAAGTGTTCACGAAATGTTTTGGAAGGCCTTTGGCGCGCTATCAGATGTGCCCGGTATAAAGGCATTTCCAGTACTAGAATCAGCTTTGCCTACGGCCGGAAATTTCTCGGTTGAGCTCGTGGTTTTGAGCACCGACCCTTATCTTGAGATGCAAAGCTATGCACAACAGATGGTCGACGCGGCGTTAGGTAGCAACAAGTTTTTGTTTGCTGATACCGATCTTAAAATTGATCTACCCCAGTCTCGGATAAAGCTCAATCGCCAATTGATTGCCGACCTAGGTATGGATCTCGCATCAGTGAGCCAGCAACTAGGCAGTTACTTGTCCGGAAACTTTGTTAATCGTTATGACCAACAAGGGCGTGCTTATCGGGTTGTTCCGATGTTGCAAGAACAGGATACGCTTAACCCTAGCGACATTCTCAATGTGCAAATTAGAACACCCAGTGGTGCTCTAATTCCGTTGAGGTCGATCGCAAGTATTGAATCAGAAACTGCGCCGCGCGCACTGACAAAATTCGCACAAAAGAACGCATTTCGGATCTTTGGCGAAGTTATTCCTGGCACCACTAAAGAGCAAGGCTTAGCGGCACTTGAGCAAGCCGCTAAGGACATACTGCCTGCGAGCTACGACATAGATTATGCTGGAGAATCTAGGCAGATTCGCCTTGAAGGAAGTACTCTTGAAGGTGTGTTGGGTATTGCATTGATTTTCGTTTTTTTAGTGCTGGCGGTTCAGTTTAATAGTTTTCGGGATCCGCTTGTCGTGTTGCTCGGCTCTGTACCCTTGGCCTTATCTGGGGCGATGCTTTTTGCATTTTTGGATTTCACTACTATCAACATCTACTCTCAAGTTGGCTTTATAACCTTGGTTGGTTTGATTGCAAAAAACGGAATTTTGATTGTTGAGTTTGCAAACCATATGCAAAAACGAGGTGCCGATAAATTAACGGCTATCAAGCACGCGGCAGAGACACGCCTGCGGCCGGTTCTTATGACTACTGGTGCGACGGTCCTAGGCCACTTTCCGCTATTGTTGGTGTCGGGGGCAGGGGCAGAGGCTCGCAATAGCATTGGTATAATTCTGGTTGCGGGGATGCTAGTAGGCACCTTTTTCACTCTAATTGTATTGCCCGCCGTCTATTTGGCTTTGGCTTCGGAGCATCAAAAAGTTGAAGAAAACGAAGTGGAATTTGCCTAAACCGGATCTACGGGTTCTACTTTTGGAAAATATTTAATTTTTTTTTCGACTTCCTAAAATAATTGAGCGGACACAGCGACTAGGCTGAGTCGCGTTTTCGTAGTCACCGAATCTGATGTAGCTCGGGCTAATTGCTGGTGACTATGAGTTCTGCTTATTGGTATTTCTGCGCACCTGTTGCGCTATTTTAAAGCAGTCTCATTGCAGTAGTTTTGTAGGTGATATTTTGCGCTAAAATACTGTTTGATATGGACTTTTGTCAGTTTGACAGCTTGGCGTAGGCGTTCTATTTTTGCTTTCACCCTACAGCCGAAGCACCAAAATCATGCTCAACAAGTTTCTCACACCAATCGTAGAAAACGGTTACTTACCTGACTCTATATTGCGTTTCGGTATTCGTCGCTTGCTTAAGAAGCGGCTCGAGGCAATAGGTAAAAAAAAAGCCGTACACGGGGAGGATTTAGTGGCTGATTTTGTCGATGCCATGGATGCTTCACCGGTAGCTGCGTTGCCTGAGAAAGCGAACGAGCAGCACTACGAGCTGCCTCCTGAATTCTTTATTAATAGCTTGGGTTCGCATCTCAAATATAGCTGTGGTTTCTGGCCAGATGATTCAAGTTCGCTCGATGAATCGGAGCTTGAAGCTTTAAAAATCACTGTCGAACGGGCAGGGCTTGAGGACGGGGACGCGATTCTAGAATTGGGGTGTGGTTGGGGCTCTTTATCATTGTATATGGCCGAAGCTTTGCCAGAAAGCCAAATCACCTCAGTTTCAAATTCTAGCTCTCAAGCAGATTACATACGAAATCAGGCGTCTATCCGAAGTATCAAGAACTTAACGGTCGTAACATGCGATATGAACGATTTCGAGCCGGGGCAGAGATTCGATCGAATAGTCTCAGTTGAAATGTTTGAGCATATGCGTAATTGGCGCGAGCTATTTAAGCGAGTTTCCAACTGGATGAAAGACGACGCCTCATTCTTTATGCATATCTTCGTGCATACAGACTCGCCTTATTTTTATGAGGATGAAAGTGAAGATGATTGGATGACACGCTATTTTTTCAGTGGCGGGATCATGCCGTGTAAAAGCTTGCCTTCGATGTTCGATGATCACCTAAGTGTTGAGCAATCGTGGGTATGGAATGGTGGGCATTACGAAAAGACATCCAATGCTTGGCTTGCTCGGATGGACTCGCAAAAGCAAGTCTTGTATCCCTATTTTGAGTCTTGTTATGGGCCTAGCGCGGCAAATAAATGGTGGGTACGATGGCGTTTGTTTTATATGGCATGCGCCGAATTATTTGGCTATCGAAGTGGTGATGAATGGATGGTCGGGCATTATCGTTTGACCAAGAAGCAAGACACGTCTCCAGCTTAGAGTTCGACATTTTATGAACATCGCAATAATCGGAACTGGTATTTCAGGTAACGTAGCTGCTTATCATTTGTCTGAACATCATCAGGTCACTGTTTTTGAAAAGAATGACTATATCGGCGGCCATACGCACACTCATGATGTAGAGCTCAATGGTAAGACAATAAGCATTGATAGTGGCTTTATCGTCTTTAATGATCGTACCTATCCGAAATTCAATGCGCTATTGAATGAACTAGGTGTCGCTGCACAGAAGACTGAAATGAGTTTTAGTGTAAAGTGCGATGTCAGTGGGTTGGAGTATAAAGGCAGCGGCCTAAATGCCATGTTCGCGCAGCGCCGAAATATTCTAAACCCTCGTTTTTATAAACTCATCTTTGACATTATTCGTTTTAATAAAATCGCCAAGAGATTTATTCAACAACCCACAGAGGAGTCACTCAATGAGTTCCTGATGAGGTACGGTTTTTCAGATTACTTTAGCCAACATTATCTTTTGCCGATGGGTGCGGCAATTTGGTCTACCGACCCAGTGTTGATGCGAGGCTTTCCGGCTAGATTTTTCTTACGGTTTTTTGAAAATCATGGCTTACTCGATTTAAAGAATCGCCCGCAATGGTATGTAGTGCCGGGAGGCTCGAAGCAATATATTGCGCCTTTGGTGGAGCGCTTTAAAGAGTCTATAAAATTGAACGCTGAAATTTCATCTGTGCGACGCGCTGATAATGGTGTGTATTTGCAAGTAAAGGGCCAAGAAGAGCAGTTCTTTGATGCCGTTTTTATTGCCGCACATAGTGATCAAGCGTTGGCAATGTTGAGCGATGCCACTGATCTAGAGCAGTCTGTTCTGGGTGCTATCGAATACCAAGAGAACCAAGCGATATTACACACTGATGAGAGCCTGCTACCTAAGCGTCGGAATGCATGGTCGGCCTGGAACTATCATTTGGGAAACTCAAATTCAGCACGCTTAAAAGGTGTCGAAAAAAGCGAGCATGATCCTGTGGCCTTAAGCTATAACATGAATATATTGCAGAGCCTTGATGTGCAAAAAACATTCTGCGTTACGCTCAATAATGGTTCGGCAATCGACCCAAGTAAGGTGATCAAACGCTTGAACTATCACCATCCGATTTTCACGCCAGATAGCGTCGCTGCACAAGCACGACAGAGTGAAATCAATGGGCAGTCAAATACCTACTTTTGCGGTGCCTATTGGGGCAACGGCTTTCATGAAGACGGTGTTCTGAGTGCTTTAAATGCGATAGAGCATTTAAAGTGTATTAATGCGAGCACGCGTTAACAGGTTGTTGGGCGTGAGGTTAAAAGAACTGAAAAGCAAGCTTTATATCGGCAAGGTGATGCATCATCGGCACTTGCCAATGGAGCATCGTTTTTCGTATTCATTGTTTATGCTTTATTTAGATCTCGATGAATTACCAACGCTTTTTGATCGTTATTGGTTTTGGTCAGCCAGGCACTTTAATCTAGCTCAATTTCGTCGGCAAGATCATCTCATTGGCAAAGAGTGTTTGAAGTCGACGGTGCTAGACCTTGTCGAGACAAAAACCGGTAAGCGACCCGAAGGCAAAGTCTGTTTATTGACTCATTTGCGTTACTTCGGGTTTGTCATGAACCCAGTTAGTTTCTACTACTGTTTTGATGCGCGAGACCAATACGTTCTTGCGGTTGTAGCCGAAGTGCATAACACGCCTTGGGGTGAGCAGCATGCTTACGTGCTTGCATTTGATGAACTCGATGCGCAAAAGCCGGATGCAATCCATCAATTTGAGCATAGTAAAGAGTTTCATGTTTCGCCTTTTTTATCTATGGACATGCGTTATAGATGGCGCGTATCTGAGCCAGGCGACACACTTTCAGTTTTTATCGAAAACTGGCAATCGAGTGAGAGCGTTGATCAATCGCAACGAATTTTCAATGTTGCTATGCAGTTAAAACAGCAGTCGATCAACAGCTCGACGCTCGCTAAATGCTTGGTCGCTTTTCCATTCATGACGCTAAAAGTGGCGTGCGCTATTTACTACCAAGCACTGCGTCTCTGGCTTAAAAAAGCCCCTTTTCATTCAAAGCCTAAGATCCCATAAGCTTTACAAAACCACTATGAATAAAGAACAAATTAGCAAACTTAAACAACTTAACGCGCTGCCTACTAAACAAGCGACCAATGGTCAGGGCTTAAGCTTTATCCAGCGCTTTGCTCGCAAGCGAATAATCGACAAGTTGCAGCTCATCGAAGTCGGTTGCATTCATTTGAAAGAAGGCAGTCAAAAGTTGAGCTTTGGTGATCTGAGCTCGATCGACTCTGAGACCGTACATATAGAAGTAATCGACGGGCGGTTTTGGACTGAGCTCGCATTCAGCGGTAACACTGGCGGTGGAGAAGCTTATATTCAAGGTCATTGGCGCTGCGATAAGTTGACCACATTGATTCGTCTTCTGCTTCGCAATAGGGAGATTTTAAACAGCTTCGAAAACAGCGCGCTACCCTGGGCTAAACTGCTCGATAAATTAAATCATTTTCTCAAGCGAAATACGGAGTCTGGAAGCGCTTCAAATATCGCGGCGCACTATGATCTAGGCAATGATTTCTTCGAGCTATTTCTAGATAAAAAACTAATGTATTCAAGTGCGTTTTACCCGTCTGCTGATACTGATTTGGAACAAGCGGCTACGGCTAAGCTAGAGCGAATTTGTCAAAAGTTAAAACTAAGTGCCGATGACCATGTTCTGGAAATTGGAACGGGCTGGGGCGGATTCGCGATTTATGCTGCCAGTCATTATGGTTGCAAAGTCACAACAACGACTATTTCTCAAGAGCAGTATAGCTTTGCCAAAAAGCGAGTTGTCGAAGCAGGCCTTGAAGGGCGAGTAACCTTGCTGCTCGAAGACTATCGAAAACTAGAGGGTGAATATGACAAAGTTGTATCGATAGAAATGATTGAGGCCGTGGGTCATCAATTTCTCGACATCTATATAAAACAGTGTTCTGAGCTACTAAAGCAGAACGGCGTTTTTTTTCTGCAGGCGATAACCATTCGCGATCAAGAATATGAAAAGGCGGCTAAACGCGTCGACTTTATTAAAAAGTTTGTCTTCCCCGGCGGGTTTTTACCTTCTGTTGGGGCGATTTCAAGTGCCATGACTCGTGTCAGTAATTTGAAAATCGTGCATCTTGAGGATATTGGTATTCATTACGCCAAAACCTTAGCCGATTGGCGTAGCCGCTTTAATGACAACTTGTCGCGTGTCAAAGAGCAGGGCTTTCCAGATAGTTTTATTCGATTGTGGGAATTCTATTTATGTTACTGCGAAGGCAGCTTTCGAGAGGCTTATATTGGCACTGTTCAGGTGCTCGCGAATAAGCCTTTGGCTGAGACACCAACGTTATCGGCTAAAATAGACCCAGTAGCGCTCTGATACTTTTGCAAGTTTCTAAATCTAGAGAAAAGTTCGCTCTAACGATACGCGGAACGATCTGAAGCTTACTGTCGTGGGCTTAAGGACTTAGTGTAAAAACTCTTGTATACTGCCAGCCGCCTCGATTTTTGCGAGGCTTTTCTTGTTTTGCAACGCAGGCGGTTTAAGTCGATAAGGGCTAAATGCTTGTAGTTCAACAAGAGATTGGAAGGCGTGCTAACACCTTGAACTTTAAACTGTTTTTGCTACTTTTATTTGGATAGCGCTCCGCCAGCGGCTTGCTTGGCGGCCAATTTGTTCGCTATGAGTCAATCTGCTTCTCCCACACTGTCTGATCGTTCGCGATTGGTTCGACTGCTCACCAGCATGTCGGACTCTAAGTTTAGTGACGGCGATTACAATCTAGCGGAGCAATTAGGTCGAATCATCAGTTTGTCTGATTCAATCTCGCTCTCTCGCTCGCTAGGGCAGTTGTCCAGGCAAGTGAGCGAAAGTACCGCTTCTGAGCCGCTGACTAGCCTCCATGCGGTACAAAAAGACGTATTAGAGTCACGAGAAAAAATGATGCGTACCGTCATCAATAGTTTCGCAGATCAAACCAGTAGTACAGGTATTCAACTGCCAAGTGTCAGTACAGGAACTAAAGCAGAAGCCTTAAAAACCTACGAGCCCTATCAGCGTTTTTACAGCATGCATCAAGCTGAAATGGCTGGCAGCATTCAGACCTTACGCTTAAGAGTTCGAGAGTCGATCTCCAGTGTTTCGACTGAATTGCATCAATTGGCTGAGCTAGACCAAATCATTAACGATAGCATCGCCGCGCATAACGGGAAGTTGTTCAATGTGACCCCGAAATTACTGCAACAACGCTTTAAGGAGCTTTTAAATGCGCACCAAAAGAGCCAAGGTAGCCACGATGCGACGGAACCTCTGGATTGGCTAAAACCAGGTGCTTGGCTCACTGTGTTTTATAAAGAATTACAAGAACTCTTATTGGCTGAACTTGACGTCAGACTTCAGCCAGTATTGGGCTTACTCGAAGCCCTTAATGACGTGTCTAATTAAGCCGAGTGAATTCGGCGGATTACGATGCGCGAAACGACGAAAATAGAAACAGAACATGACTAGAGCTTTATTTTTAGCCGCTTTTTTGATCGGCGCCTTGGCAATATTGTGGATTGCCAACCTCTTTGTTGGTAGCGATACGCTCGGACTAATCGTAACTGGATTAATCGCACTCGTGTATTTGGTTGGCGTTGCTGAGCTGGTGCGTTTTCGAAAGGCGACTCATTCTTTATCAAGTGCACTAAAAACTCTTGACTCTCCTCTTGAAGACCTGAGTGCATGGTTGTCGGAGCTTGATGATAGCTTGCGTAACTCAGTACGCTTGCGTATTGAAGGTAATCGTCAAAGCTTACCTGCGCCAGTTATTACGCCTTATCTAACGGGTTTATTGGTGATGTTGGGCCTATTAGGTACTTTTGTGGGTATGGTCGACACCCTAAAGGGCGCCGTAGTTGCGCTCGAAGGGACTAATGAATTAGAGGCAATTCGCGCTGGCCTAGCCGCGCCTATTGAGGGCCTTGGTTTAGCTTTTGGAACGTCCGTGGCGGGTGTTGCAGCGTCAGCAATGCTTGGACTTTTATCGACTATTAGCCGTCGAGAGCGTTTGCAGGCTAGTCACCAACTCGATAGCCAAACTGCGAGTAAGCTACAAGCCTTCTCGGCGACTCATCAACAACAATTAGCATTTGGCGCTATACAAACTCAAGCCGAGGCACTGCCGGCGATGGTCGAGAGTTTGAGTGAATTGACTAAACAAATAGAGCAAATGAGTGAGCGAGTAGGCAAGACCCTAGTCGACAATCAGGCTGAGTTTCAATCGACTATTAGTCGCTTGTATCAAGAATTGAATACATCGGTGGATGCTTCACTCAAGCAGAGTTTGCTGGGCAGCTCCGAAGTATTGGGCGCCAAGCTAGAGCCGATGGCGCAAAGCGTGCTCAGCAAAATGAGTGACGCCGCGCTCGAAACCCAAGAGCACTTAATTCGTTTGAGTAAGTCTCAAATTGAGGCAACCGCAAAATCAACAAACGAGAATGCGGCGCTGATTAAAGGGATGCTTGAAAGTGGCATTGAGCATCAAGCTAAGTCGAGCGAGAGCCTGGTCTTGAAAATTGGGGAGCAAATCGAGCATAGCAATGAGACAAGTAAAGGCGTATCTGAGCAGCTACAAAGCATTTTGGCTAAGAGTATTGATTCACAATCCAAAACGGTCGACGCTTTGCTAAGCAAGGTCGACAATTCGGTCGGTGAGAGCGGCAAGTTGTTGCGCAATAGTGCCGAGGATATGCTTGAAACGTTTAGCCAGGCGACCGCGCAAGTGAGCCAGCAGCAAGCTCAGCAAAGCAGTGATCTTAGTGCACGTTTTTCTAAAGAGCTTATCGCACTTCGAGATGCCGAAGAACAACGTGGTGCTGCCGCAGTGGCGCGTTTAAGCGAGCTTGAATCGGTCGTCTCTCGGCACATTGAGCAGCTTGGTAAGTCACTCGAAGAACCGATGAGTCGATTGATTGATACCGCCTCTAAAACGCCAAAAGCGGCTGCCGAAGTGATTGAAAAACTGCGCGGCGAAATGACCAAAAACCTCGAGAGAGACAATGACTTACTTGCTGAGCGAAGTGCATTAATGTCTCAGCTTGAAGGCTTATCGGAAAATCTAAACGCAAGCTCTAGTGAGCAACGTAAAGCGATTGATAGTCTAATCGAACGTTCGGCTGAGACGCTTAGCCAGGTAGGTGCGCAATTTGGAGAACATTTGGAGTCTGAGTCGGGCAAGCTCACTACCATGGTTGATCACTTTGCCAATAGTAGTAGTGAAATGGCCAGTTTGGGCGATGCATTTAGCGCCGCAGTAACCATGTTCTGCGAGTCGTTTAGCGAATCAAATACAATGCTAGTGGAAAATCTTGAGCGAATCGAATCGTCTTTAGAGCAATCAACCAACAGAAGCGACGAACAGCTTGCTTACTACGTTGCTCAAGCTCGCGAGATTATTGATCATAACCTTTTAGCGCATAAAGAAATTATTGATCGTATGCACAAGGCCAGTGCGAACTAGTGACCAGCATAAATTTGAGGTATTCAGATGAATGAGTTAGAAGATCTCGATTCGCAATCGACCCCAATATGGGCGATTTTCGGAGACCTGATGTCGGGCCTTGTCGGCGTGTTCGTCTTGCTATTGATTTGGGCATTGGGGTTTCAATTAGAGCTGTCTCAATCTCTCAAGCTTGAGACTGCTAAGCGTCAAGCTGAAGAGCAACGCCGTATGGAACTCGAGCAAGCGCTTGCTGATCCGCTTCAAAATGGTCGCGTGACAATTGAGAACGGCCGTATTGGTATACGTGGTAGTGTGTTGTTTGCGGTTAACTCAGATCAACTACAAGATGAAGGGCGCGAGTTACTGAGTAGTTTGGTCCGTCCATTAAAAGTGTTCTTAGGTGAGCGCGAGCAAATGTTGATGATTAGCGGCTTTACCGATGATCGACCAATTCGAGGCAATAATCGCAATTTTGATGATAACTGGGAGCTATCAGCACAACGCGCTTTGACTGTGACTCGCGTGTTAATTGAAGAAGGTATGCCGTCTTCAATGGTGTTTGCTGCGGCATTTGGGGACCAAAGCCCAGTCGCGAGCAATGATGATGAGCTTGGTAGAGCTAAGAATCGCCGAGTTGAAATGGCGCCTGTTCCTCGAAATTCCCAGCAAGCGACTGATGAGTAGATCAATGACCGAGAAGTTAACACTAGAAGAGTTAGCCGCTCGTCTACAAGTCGAAGGAATCGCTAATATCGACCCGGTGTCATTCGCTTACACTCAAAGTTTGATCAATCGCATTCGCGAAAATGCGACGTCGTCTAGCGAACTGGCCTTAAGGAACCTGTCTGATAAAGCGCACGCTCGAGCCCTAGATTATTTGGATAATGCCGAGCGTTTAAGGTCTCAAGCAAGGGAGTCGTTAGCAACTCTGGATGATGCAGGCCCTGAGTTCTTTCAGCGAGCACAAAACTTGTTTGACGCATATCAATTCACCAAGCTAGCCCGTCTAGTGAAGCGCCACAAAGTTCAAAAGCAAAGTGTTGATCGGCCGCTAACGTCTCTTAGAGAATTAACCAATGGTATTAACTTAGCTGCAGAAGTTGTTCAACGTGAGTCTAATGATGATGCCGAGGCTAATATCGAGCAATTACTCGCCCAACAAGAGCAACATGCTAAGGTTGATAGTGGTGAGTTAAACCCGGCATTAAAGAACGGTCCAAGCGAGCAGCTTGAGCTACGTTCAATGAAGTATTTCCGCGAGTCCATGAAGCACTTTAATGTTGATAAAACCATTGCTCGTGCCATTATCGAAGAGCCACAAAACCCCGGGCCACTAAATCCGCATATGATCGCTATTCGCGGTCTCACTAAGATGCAAGAGCTATCGCCTGCCTACACACGACGCTTTACCGGCTATATCGAAACACTTTTATGGCTAGAGAAAAATTTGAACAAACTTAACAGCGTGCCCCTAAAAAAAAGTCAATAAGCCCATGGATGTTGTGGTTGTGTGGGGCTTTTCTAAGGGATAAATAGATGCTTTAGCGGTGCTAAATCAAATTAAGCTTGGCTATCTATTTTCGGAGGCTCACTCCAATTTGCACTATTAGGTCATAATAAAAAACCAAATTTCTTGGATAATTCGCAACTGGAAAAAGTTGTTAATTAGATCTATGGTATCGACTACCTCGGTAGGCATGATATTTATAAGCGCTGCGTTTGTTTATCCATTGAATAACCTTATAACGCCGTCATACACGAGATTCCTATGGTGGCATACACCTTAAATGATTCAGCATAATCTTTTCCGTTCATAAACTGTACACACAGCTTAGAACATAAGGTTTCAATTCTGCTTATTGCTTTACTAAATGAACGAGAAAACGGCTTTGGATTTAATTGGTTCCTGGGGCAGGTTTGGCCGTTTCAATCAAATTATTGTCGAATAAGTCTTGCTAGTATTGACGGCTTATTGACAACGTTGCCATTGTCTCAGGCTCTGGTAATGTTGCTCAGTATACATGCAAAAAAGCAACTCAGCTTGGGGTGAAGGTTGTTACTTTGTCTGACTCTTCTGGCTATATTCATGATCCTGACGGTATTGATACCAAAAAGCTTGCTTACGTCAAAGATCTAAAAGGCGCTAAACGAGGGCGTATTTCGGAGTATGCCGAGAAGTACGGCTGCGAATTCCATGAAGGCAAGCGCCCTTGGGAGGTAAATGCAGACTTGGCGTTTCCATGCGCAACCCAAAATGAGATCACTTTAGACGATGCTAAGCAATTAATTACGAGCGATGTAATAGCCGTTTGTGAGGGTGCCAATATGCCAACCTATAAAGATGGTATCGACGCTTTGTTGGCCGCGGGTGTTCTGTTTGGGCTTAGTGAGGCGGCCAATGCCGGTGGTGTCGCGGTGTCGGGTCTAGAGGTGACACAAAACAGCATGCGTTTATCTTAGGATCGTGACGAGCTTGATCAACGCTTGCGCAAAATCATGTCAGGCATTCATGCTAGTTGTGTTGAGAACGGTGCGGGGCGGGGCAACATGAAACCGCGGATCAGATCGACTATGTCAAAGGCGCTAAAATCGTTGGTTTTATTAAAGTAGCCGACGCCATGTTGGTCTATAGCGTTATGTAAATACAAGAGCCATCTATGTCTGGCCGCGTATCCTCTCGGCCTTTCGGGTTGAATTTATCTCATCAAAGTTTGGATACGCGAGCAAGTGATGTAGTTTATCGGGTGATAAGTTACATCACATTCCATTCTCGGTTCTTGACCTGTTTTGACCACAAATAAATAACCTCTTTAAAATCAGTTTCATACTTTAACAAACTCTTGCTACACTGAGCTCATGGCGAAAATGAGCACACGTGATCTTATTCTTGATGTTGCCCTTGTTCTATTAAACGAGCGCGGGGAGAGTAGTGTGACCAGTGTAGATTTGGCCAATGAAATGAATATTAGCCCTGGTAACTTGTACTACCATTTTAAGGGCAAAGAACAGGTCGTTGAAGAGCTATATGCGCAATATCACGCACGTGTTTTAATTGCTTTGCAAGAAATCACTAAACAAGCTAAAGGTGATACCAAAGAGACCTTGGCGAGTATGACGGTGATTTCTGACATACTCCAGCAATTCAAATTCATTAGCCAAGATATACGAGGCATTCATGAGCGCTACCCTAGCTTGCGAGAATCACTTGCCAAGCTATTGAGCTTTCTAAATCAAACCATTACAGGCTTGGTTAAATTAGTGATGGATAAGTCTAATGTAACCGACTCGACAAATGCATCGCGTCTATTGGCCGGCAATCTTCTATACACATTGATCAACTTCGGTGGCTACGATGACCTTTTGGCTGATCAAGAGAATAAGCCCAGTATCGAAGAGCATTTGTATTTGCACTTTTTACCTTTTTTATGAGATCTATTTATGAGTGATTTGCGCGTTTGTCGAGAGCTCGACGTTGACGAACAAGAATGCCAAGATTTGGCGGTCGAGCTACTTGAGAAGCTCGTTAGTAAGTTTGGTGGCAAGTATAAACAAGATGGTAGTAACTACCGCTATAAGCACACTGCTGGTGTAAATGCCCTGGTTGCGCCGAAGGCTGGTGAATTATCGGTTGATGTCAAGCTTGGGATGATGACTCGGGCTTTAGCTCCACAGCTTGAAAAAGAAATGAATCGCGTATTAGACGATCATTTGAGTTCTTAAATCGCTACTTTTAACTCTTTCATCGAATTACTGATATAGCACCAAAGCGGGCGTTCGGCGCTATATCAGGTTTTCATCTAGTTAATGATTTAAAGGCCCAGTGATTCACGAATCTCCTTGATTTCGTCTTCGCGCATATAGAGCTTGTTTGTGGCGTATTGCTTGCTCGGAAGCTCGCAAAGTTCCTTAGCTCTGGCCAGAGCCTGCTCAACTACTTTATCGGCGTCGACAACCTCATCGAGCATGCCAACTTCGGCGGCCTGTTCTGGTGAGTAAGGGCGCGATTGAACAATTGCCCGAGCGTGATGTGTTGGGTCAATATGAGTTTTAGCGATTACCTTTAGGATTTTTGTGAAGTACATATTAATTGCAGTTTCAGGTAGGCGAATCGCAAATTCACCTTTGGCGCCAACGCGGTAATCAGCCGCCAGCATAATGAATACACCCATGCCGACAGAATGACCTTCGCATGCCGTGATCACAGGTTGAGGATGAGAGTAAATTTTCTCCGTCATTAACATGCCCTGTCCAAGCATTTTCTGCGCAACGTCCATGCCCTGAGCAATAACCTTTAAATCAAAGCCTGCTGAGAATATGCCAGGGCTGCCGCATATAAGAACGGCTTTCGCCTCTTCCTTAGCTTTATCTAGCGCGTCCATTAATTCGGTTGCAGCGTCGAATGAAATCGCATTCGCTTTGCCATTGTCGAGTGTGATTTTGGCGATTTCGCCATCAATTAATTCGTATTTCATGAGGAGTCGTTCTCTATTAATTTTTCGTGGATAGTGCGAGTTTACCCCAAAGCGATGATGATTATCGATAGGCTGATTTAGAAAGTCGATTCTAATTAGGGCGCGAATTCTAATCACTATGGGTACCCTTCAATCATCCTAATTTACGACTCCAGAGATTAATCATGGCCGACGAAAAAAACGTAGTAGAAAACAAGCCAGCTGTAAAAGCAGCTGTAGAAAAGAAAGCTAATACAGTGGCAAAAGATGTAGCTGCTAAAACTGAAACAAAGCCTGCAGCACCTAAAGCTGAGGCAAAGGTTCCAGCAAAAAAGGCGGCTAAAAAAGTTGCCAAAAAGGCAACCAAAAAAGTAGTAAAGAAAACGGCTGCTAAGAAAACAGTCGAGAAGAAAACGGCGACTAAAAAAACCACGACAAAGAAAGCACCTGCGAAACCAGCAGCAGCAAAAAAAGCAGCAAAGAAAGTAGCTAAAAAAGTGACCAAGAAGGTTACCAAAAAGGCGACTACAGTTAAGAAAACGGTTAACAAAAAAGCATCGGCTGCAAAGTCGAAAGCTAAATCAGCTTCAAGCACAGTTGAGACTCGCATTGAACAACTCCAAGCAATGTTCCAAGACAACCTCAGCGGTTTGAGCGGTGACAAAGCTGAAGCGGTAGCCAAAAATATTTGGTTAGCAGGTTTAGGCGCGTACTCACGTACTTATGAAGAATTGTCTGAGCGATATGAAGATGTTCAAGATCGTTACGAAGAGATTAACGCTGAAGGTCAAAAAGTATTTGCAGATCTTGTAGAACGTGGCCAGTCAATTCAAGGCGATTTAGACGACGTAGTTAGCAAAGGTCGCGAGACTTTGGAAGATCGTGTTGAAGAAATCAAATCACGTTTCGGCGGCGGCTTGTCTTCATTCGTAGACATCCCAGAGCGCTTGCGCGAAGCGGCTGAGAAAGTAGAAGAAATCAGCAAGAAGCTACGCAATAAAAAGTAAGCCACAAATATAGGTTTACTCAGAAAGCGCTGCAGCGAAAATTGCAGCGCTTTTTTTGTGCCTGATTGGCCAGACTTTTTTGTTAATACAATAGGTCGATTTAACGTTGAGACGTCTCAATTGTATTGATTCGATTATGACTTGCAGCGGAGATACCGTAGGTGATATTTTAAGTTGGTCGAATTCTCGACACATTAACAATTTTATTTTTATGATTGCGCTTTAAAACAAAGCCACGTTTAAACTGCTCATTTGTTTGAGCAATAATTAAATTTTGCACTATTAAGCCGATACGCGAGAGCGTTGGATACCTAATAGATGCGTCCAAATTTCGAGAAATAAAATTGAAAGATTCAAATATCCGCAGCGTAGATGCGCAAGACCTCCCTTTTTTAAAAGACGTAGTTGATACTAGCGGCTTGTTCCCAGGTGACATGCTTCCTGGCATGATCGGTGATAGCTTAGAATCTGATGATAGCGAAGAATACTGGTGGACTTATGAACTCGAGAAGCCAATTGCCGTCGCTTACTTTGCTCCTGAGCGAATGACATCAGGTACATGGAATCTGCTGTTGATAGCTGTCCATGTTGATCATCAAGGTTCTGGCATTGGAGCCAAATTAATGGAACACATTGAGAACTTCTTAAGATCAAAGAAGGAGAGACTCATTATTGTAGAAACATCTGATCTCGAAGAATTTACGTTAACACGCAAATTCTATCGGGGCATTGGCTACATCGCAGAGGCTCATATCCGAGAATTTTACGACGAAGGCGAAGGAAAAGTCGTGTTCTGCAAGACGCTAAACTAAGTTCTTTAATATTCATTTCCACTTCCGAATTTGAGGTGGAAATGAATGCATTATGAATCAATTTCAGTGAGGCGCTTAGATATCGAAAGGGTCACTACAATTGCGGCAGGTTTCTGACTCTAGGTTTTAAAATGACCTACGATGCCTACTCCTTAAAAGATAAGTCAAGCAAGTGGTTAGGGTTGAGGGTCTAGCCTTAGTGATAGACCTGCAGCTGCGGCAACAAACAGACTAGAGATAATCAAGCAGGCCTCTAAACCGTATGCTTGAAAAACATAGCCTGATAGAACCGTACCTAAAAGTCTCCCTGATGCGTTGGCCATGTAATAGAAGCCAACATCTAGAGACACCTTGTCGCTAGACGCAAAGTGCACAATTAGAAAACTATGAAGGGCTGAGTTTACTGCGAAAATGCCACCGAAAATAAGTAAGCCAACGATTAGACTGATTTCAACATTAGTATGATTGACTAATGCCATCGCGATTAAGGTTGGTATTAGTACTAGCGGCAAAGTCCATCGAAAAGCTGTTTTCCCGAGGTGGCGCTTATTCACTGATGGCTGAAATAAAGCCGGCGAAAATGACTGTACAATGCCATAAAAAATTACCCAAGCTGCTAAGAAACCGCCGACGAAAGTGTGCGACCAGCCGACGTTTGCGCTTAGGTAAACTGGCAAGGCGACCACAAACCATACATCTCTGGCAGCGAATAAGAACAGTCTTGCCGCTGACAGCGTATTGATTGCAGGGCTTTTAGAAAATAGTTCTCGGAATCTTGGTTTGTCATTTGCTTTTTGAAAGCGATTGTCTTTCAACAACACAATACTAAACAACCATACGATAAGTAACGCGGCGGCCATGGCAAATATTGCGGATCGAAAGCCCAGCGAAGCTAACAATGTGCCCCCGAGAAAAAAACCGACACCTTTCAGGGTATTCTTTGACCCCGTAAGCCTTGCAACCCATTTATACAAAGAGGCGCTTTGGTCTGGCGGCACAAGAAATTTGATTGCGCTCTTGGCGCTCATCTTGTTTAGATCTTTAGCGATACCCGATAGCGCTTGCGCCGCCATCACCCAAAATACCGTCAGATAATCGCAAGGGACTAGAAGAGCTGATAAGGCAATGACTTGCAGCAGCAATCCTATATTCATTATCCTGTTTAGACCAATGCGGCTACCAAGCCAACCGCCAAAAAGGTTGGTGATAATCCCGAAAGCTTCGTAAAATACAAAAAGTAGGGCGACTTCAAGCGGTGCATAACCGAGTTGGTGAAAGTACAGCACCACAAGCATTCGCAGGGCGCCATCAGTTAAGGTAAATGCCCAATAGTTAGCGGTAATGATCAGGTATTGGCGGAGCGCGGCCCTTTCGGCTGATAGTGACATTACAGACAAGTCGATGCGAGTTGCAAAGCTTAGGCTAAGCCTTGTTCGATAAGCATAGACGCTAATTCAGCTGTGCGATTCGAGTAGCCCCATTCATTGTCGTACCACAAATAGAGTTTCAGCTGAGTGCCGTTGACTACCATGGTTGATAAGGCGTCGACCACACAAGAACGCGGGTCGGTTTTATAGTCGACAGAGACTAATGGACGTTCTTCAAACCCGAGTATATTTTTTAAATAGCTTTCTGAGGCTTCCTTGAAAAGAGCATTTACTTCGTCAGCATTTGTCGACATTTCTAATTCAAGCACACAATCTGTAATTGATGCGTTGGCAAGCGGAACCCTTACCGCGTGACCGTTGAGCTTACCTTTTAGCTCAGGAAAAATATGCGTAATCGCGGTTGCAGAACCGGTAGTTGTTGGAATTAAACTACTGCCGCAGGCGCGCGCACGACGTAGGTCTTTATGCGGGGCATCGAGAATAGTTTGAGTGTTTGTAATGTCGTGAATTGTGGTGATCGAACCATGCTTGATACCGAGCTTTTCGTGAATTACTTTGATGGCAGGTGCTAAACAATTGGTGGTGCACGATGCCGCGGTCACGATTTTGTGAGCTGACTTGTCATATTCATCATGGTTTACGCCCATCACAATATTGACTACGCCATCCTCTTTTACGGGCGCGCTTACCAGTACCCGCTTCACGCCTTGATCAAAGTAAGGCTGCAGCGCAGACTTGGTTTTAAACTTACCAGAGGCATCAATTACTAAGTCGCAGCCTGACCAGTCGGTATCACTGATTGCGGTGTTTTGTGAGTAGGCGATTTCCGTATCATCGATAATAATGCTTTGTTCACTAGCGCTAGCCTGTTGATGCCAACGGCCGTGCACCGAGTCAAAGTTTAATAAATGAGCCATGGTGGCCGCATCACCTGCCGGGTCATTGATGAGTGTGAATTGGCAGTGTTGGTACTCTGACGCAATTCGAAATGTCAGCCTGCCTATTCGCCCGAAGCCGTTCAGGCCTATTCTAGTAGTCATGATTATCTTTCTAGGTATGTGTCAAAGGTCTCAGATTAATCGCAGCAAAGAGATAGCCGCTCAGGCCTATCACCCATTTTCTCCAGGCTTTGGAGATTAATCGAAATCGTTTCTGGCGAACTCTGAAGCGTGGTTTCAAGTAGCTCACAAACCCATGTTGGCAAATCAGGGTGAAGTGAATAATAGACCCATTGACCCTGTTTGGAGCTCTGTAACATTGACTCACTTCGCAGCAAGGCTAAATTTCGAGATACTTTTGGCTGACCCTGATCGAGAGCTTCCATAAGCTCACAGACACAAAGCTCGCCTTGATCTTTGATCAACAGCATGCACTTTAGTCTAGTGTCGTCGGCTAGGCTTTTGAAAAGAGTTAAAGGCTTCATTTAGCATCGCTAGTTATTAATGAAAGCTAAGAGTAAGTTATATATGAAAAAATGTATATATGTTTTTTCATATATTCTATTTGAAATATAGTTTTTGTTTGCTTTTACCGGCTAAGGTCGGCCGATCAGCTTCTTGATGACTCTTTTGGCAACTCGTTTGCCTCGAAAGTAGTAGCGAATCAGAATGTTATTCTCGAGCTCAGCAACGCGCGCTGTTTGTGTTTCAAGCGCAACTGTTAGGTTGTGTGCATGTTGCTCATGAGCCTGATGAGCCTCGTGTTGGCCGCGTTGGAGGTCTTGTCGGTGCTGATCTATATTTTCTAGCTTAGCGTTTAGGTACTCAATTTCTGCCTGTTTACTTTCGAGCGAGCCTATCTGGCGAAATAGCGCCATGTTTTGTTCACTCAAAGCGCTACTTAAGGTCGCAAGTGATGAGTCGTAGTATTGATTATGAAGTATTGCGAAGCTCAGTTTGATGGTTTGCACCTCGGCTAGACCACTAAGCTTACTGAGATCAAAGAGGAAATGCGGGTCGTTGTTCAGAGCGGTAAAATGTTGTGTGTCTGAGCTGAAGCTCACATTTAAGCAATCGGCCTGTGCCGCGATGTCATCGGATGATTCGAGCTGCCATACAATGTTGCCGTCTTGGTTACATAAGCTGATTGACGAAAATTTAAACATGCCCATGCTGGCAATAGGGTCGACGCGCAATATGTTTTTACCTTCTACAAAGCTCGGTGAGTCCGTGCTTAATACACGCTCCTGATCGCTTGCTTGCCAATTAACAAACACACTATTGTGTTCGTCGACGATTCCGGCGCTGTCGCTCCAACTAATTTGACAAGCAGGTGAAAGGCGCTCGGCGAGCGGTTCACCGTCAAAGGTTTGAAGTAGTGCGTACTCAATAGACTTGTTTCTAAAATTTGCGCCTATTTGTCGTTGTATAGACTCCTCAAGCTCAACATAGGCGTCTAAGTCACTCATGTCTTTCGCAGAGTAATTCGCATCCGCACACTGGATGTAATGTAAAACAAATAGGCCTATGGTAGATAAGCCAGTCTCCTTTGCCAGCGGTTTTAACAAGGTTTTGTTTTCGAAGGCAAACCAAAAGAGAGCCCTAAATAAAATAAATTCAGGTGTAAATTGAGAACTCACCGACCATTCAGGATCAATGGTTTTAAAGCTCTCACTATCATCATCAACGATGATATTGAAGGGCAATACATCATATGAGTTGGCGCCGAATTCACCGCCTTGCTCAATGTCTTTCAGCCATTTGCAGTACTCACTAACGAGCTCTTTGAATTCGTTAGAGGCGTTAGGAGAGACCAGCGCTTCTAACCATTGATCTAATAATAGAGTGCCTGACTCAAACTTCTGAACATCAGTGCTTTGGCTTAAGCTCGCTTCTTGAATTTCTGAATCAGTGGTCACGAAATCAGGGTGAAGCGGAATTTTTTGAACCTCGTTGCTGCCTCGCTTGCATAGAGTTGTCGTGCGCCACTGAGGCTTTCTTCCTGTGCCAGAGAAGTGGGCGAAGTCAATGTCACATAGCTTTGCTGATCGCACTGATGACGCGCTCGCAACCATAACAAAACGAGATGCGAGGTCGAATAGACAATCGTGACCCAGATCCAGGTTTTTAATCGCTAAGTATTCGTTTATCTCGGGGTGGCCAATACTACCCAAGCGGTTGAAGTGGTTTAGACTATGCGGTGATTCGTTGAGGTATTGCTCGCTTAGCAGATTGCTGATTGCGCGGTTTTGCGAAAAGCTTGCGTAGGCGTTCCAATGTAAGAAACCTGCCGTTTTAAGAGTCTGGTTTAGTTCGCCGCGGCTAAAGTATTGCGCACTTTGTTGTTCGTACAAGTGCGCGTAGGCGATGCTTCGATCTCCGGCTGAAGTCCATTTGTTTAAGCGCGATCGGTTGACTGCATTTACAATTAATTTGCCGGTATTTGTTAGCGCAAGTTGGAGCCTTTTGATTAGCTGAGCTTGCGCGGCTTTATCTAAGCCTAGTTCTTCGAGTTGCGATATCACGATCAAATCGTAGCTCTTATCATTGAGCTTCAACTCGGATAAATCCGATGAGATAAAGCAGATGTTATCGGCCTCGGCACACCGTTGTTTACTAAGTCGTGCTTGGCCAACGTCTATCTTGATGCTATGAACTTGCTCAACACGACTTGCCAGGTAGTGGCTTACACCACCAAAATCTTGGCTCAGATCGAGAGTTCGCCCAATGCCTTGAAGGTCGAGTGCGAGTAGGAAGTTATACGGGGCAGGGGACAACGCATGCCTGAGTTCGTCGGTTAACAGTAGATCTTCGATTTCAACTGAGAATAGCGAAAGGTCACTAACGTTGTTATACGAATCATGAACCGCGCCCTGAATGTAGCTCGATAACTGTGATTCCCTTATTTGGGTGCAGTTGTTTTGATAGACACCGTTTACCTCATTGAGCAAAGGGTTTAGCTGTTGTAACTGAGGGTCTAGTTGTAAGCTGTTTTCTGACAAACCAAGGGTACCTTAAAGAAGCTCTACGTTCGAAGCGTGTATAGAGCCGCTTGGTATCAGGTAAGTTAGATTCAAAGCGGCCGATAACTAAGAGCATATATTAGCCTTAGCCGAGCCGCTTATGAAGCAATAATTAGCGCTTGGCGAGATTCAAGGAGTACTCCAGAGCGTTATTTATTCCAGCAGGGCAGATCTAGCTCGCCCGCTGCTTTCCTTTGATCGTTTTCTTGTCCACGAGACTCAAGCCCTCTGAGGCTTTACGCTTAGGGTGTGCAGCACGCCGGCCGCCGTTTATGACGTCTTGGTCAATTTCATCAATCAAGCGGTTTAGAGTTCGGCTTATATGAGTTTGAATGCGAATACGTTCAATGTTTGGCCAAGTGGCCCGCTCACCTTCTGTCACCAATTCCATCACTTCTTCAGAAGTACGTGAAGCTAGAATTTCAGTCGGGCTTAGAAAGCGACTCGATGGCAAAATATTGATGTCGCCTGTATAGGTTTGAGAGACTAGGGAAATATAGCCGTTAATCAACTTGCCGATGTAAGAATTCTCTTCAAACGGTTTTTGTAAAATTGTCGATGCTGCCAAACCCCAATCTTTCATTGTTTTAAGCGCGGTGTTACTCACTGTGCCGATAAAGCCGTTGTCGCTTTTTTCTGCTTTTAAGAATGGCAGAATAAGAGGGTTAGTTTGACTCACTATAAAGTGGTTTACGCCGTAGAGTCGCGAGAGACGTTTCATTGGCAAATCGTCACTTAGTGAACCGTCTACCCATTTGCGTTGAGGAAGGTATGGTACACGTTTGCCTTTTACGTCTCGGGCGGCCAGTGATACTGGCGGAAAAACGCCTGGAATACAGCAGCTGGCTAATACGGCTTCTCTTAACATCACGTTCGGAGAGGTGATGGCGTTTAGTAAGCGTGATTTCTGATGATGTTCATGCGGTGCAATTGAAATATTAATTTTCATGCCCGAAATTTGATAGGCCTCTGCGAAAGTAACGTCAGGGATTAGTCGTTCGATAATCGAAAGCAAATCATTTTTTCGCAGGTTGCGTTTTTTACCCGGGCTTAAATTACGGATAATGTTTTTGACTTCGTTTTCAAACTCTAAGAATTCAGGTTCGAATATCTGACCAAGCTCTTCATGTTTGCGGCTGCCTGCCACCGCTGCGATTAAGGCTCCGCCACTTGAGCCTGAAATAACATCTGGAATTAAGTCTTGCTCCCAAAGTGATTTGAGTACACCTACGTGGAAAAACAGGAATGTGCCTGATCCGCTGAACATCAAAGCTGATTGGCCAAAGCAGAGATGCGCACGATGAAAGAAGTCAACCTTTTCACGCATGCTTACGCCTTTGACTCGGGGCCTAGCAAGATGCTCTAGTGCCGACGAGACTTCTTCAACATAATCGACTATTTGTTGTTTTGTGCCGAACTTAGCTTTTTGATAGAGGCTGGAACTTCCCATGCCACCTAAGTTGCCATGAATGCCCTCATTGAGAGTGAACAACATTCCTTGGTTATCGTTGTCACTTCGCAGATTACGTAGAGTCTCTAGGCGTCGTTCTATGGCTGCATAGTCATAGCGCCGACTTTTCTTACTTTGCTTCCAACGTTGCAAGCCATTACGCTCGTCATAGGCTTGAGCGGCGTGCTGCCACTCCTCGTAAGTTTCGGCCTCAGCCATTTTTCGCGTAAGCGCTCTAGACATATTAATTATCACGATAGTGTCCTCGCCCTTCTTGACTCACATCTTTGATAACTCAAAAAGGAGCTTTAACTGCGGACGATGTTATGTTGGCCGAAGCCTATTGTTGTTTTACTTGATCTTTCTTAGGCCCCCACCTGCGCAAGATCGACTTATTTTTTTGTAGTTCGTTTCTTCTTTGAGAGTGTTTTATATAGCTCGCCAAACTCAAGAGTGATTTTATGTTTAGGGTCCAGAAATACTAATGGAGTATGAGATGCGTGTGATTCTTTGACTTTCACAGACGACGAAATGAACGGTTTTAGCAATTTGAATTTTGCTTTTGCGAGCTCTTCAACCGCTTGTTGCGGAAGTTTCGCGCGTGCCTGAAACTGATTGACGATGACGCCCTCAATCTCAAGGTCTTCATTATGATCTTCAATGATCTCCTCTAACTCATCCATGAGGTCGATCATGGCATCACGAGCGAAAACGTCGCAGTCGTAAGGTAATACACAGCTGTCAGCCGCGATGAGCGCCGACAATGTGAAGAAATTAAGGGCCGGCGGCGTATCGATGTAAATTTCATCGAAGTCTTCGTGTAGATTATTTAAGAAGTCACGAAGCTTGTATATTTTGTGCTTGGCTTCTAGTTTGGCTTCTAAATCAACCAAAGAATAGCTCGCTGATATTAGCGACAGATTGTCGAAATCGGTTTTGCGAATGTAGTCTTCGGAGGTGAACTCGCGATAGTTACGACTTATGGTTGACTCCATAAACTCAGCGATGCCAACAACATTGTCTTTGCCACTGTGGCCCAGATAGCTTGTGCTATTAGCTTGAGGGTCTAGATCGACCACCAAAACGTTTTTGCCTTGGCTGGCTGCGATAGCGGCTAGGTTACAGGTAATCGTTGACTTACCAACGCCGCCTTTTCGATTAAATACGACTCTTTTCATACAATCATAATAACGCATGAAATGTGTTTTTGAATCAACAAGGCCACGTGGGAGTGTCAAAATAGAAGCAAGATTCTAAATTTGGTCTCAAAAAAATAAAAATTGAGACTTTTAATAGGCGCTTGTCTAGCTTGTTATGGGTGGGCAATAAAAAGCCTCATCGCTAGCTCAAACTTCGCTTTGCTGGCTGATGAGGCTTTGTTGAGCAGCTGATCGACAGCTGTTCGGTATGTGTGTTGTCTATACTAATTTCATCAACATGGATTTGTTAAATGGCGTTAGTTCAGACATTTGCTCGGCTTGAACTTTATTCGCCCAATCTGGGTTGGCGATTAGTGCACGGCCCACGGCGACTAAGTCGAACTCATCGGCGTCTAAACGCTCTACTAAATTGTCTAGGCTGGCGATCTCACCATCTTTAAAGGCGACATCGCCACCTTCCGGTAAAAAATCTGCATTTAAACTAACACTGCCAACCGTAATCGCTGGTTTACCCGTTAGTTTTTTAACCCAGCCAGCTAAATTGAGATCGCTGCCTTCGAATTCTGGCTCCCAGAATCGGCGTTGTGAGCAATGAAAAATATCCACGCCTGCATCAACTAAGTGCTGTAGAAATTCGCCTAGCGCTTCCGGAGTCTCGGCTAGACGTGCTGTGTAGTCTTGTTGCTTCCACTGAGAAAAACGAAAAATGATTGGATAGTCGGCGCTAACCTTAGCGCGAATTCCTTTAACAATATCGCAAGCAAAACGAACTCGATTCTCTAAGCTGCCGCCATATTGGTCATCGCGCGCATTAGTTCCTTCCCAGAAAAATTGATCTAGTAAGTAGCCGTGTGCCCCGTGTAATTCAATCGCATCAAAACCAATTCGCTCTGAATCCACCGCGGCTTGCACGAATGCTTCAGTAACTTCGTCAATGTCGGCTTGGGTCATTGCGTGGCCTGTTACCTTGCCAGGGAATGCCATGCCTGAAGGGCTGTGACCTGGTTCGTCGCCACCTGGCATAACACCAGGCTTACGAATGCCGCCGACGTGCCAAAGTTGTGGCGCAATTTTACCGCCTTCGGCGTGTACGGCTTCAATAACTTTTTTCCAGCCAGCAAGTGGCTCTTCACCGGCTACAAATGGCACGTTAGGGTAACCACTGGCCGCTTTATGGCCAACACAGGTGCCTTCGGTAATAATCAAGCCGACTCCGCCTGCAGCACGTTGACGGTAGTATTCGACAACGTCATCGCTAGGGATGTTGTTTGGAGACATACTGCGAGTCATTGGCGCCATAACGACGCGGTTAGTAAGCGACATGCTGCCGAGTGAATACGGAGAGAACAGGTTAGTCATTGGTTTTCCTTCTTGGTAGTGCTCAGGCTAGCTGAGGGTTCGAGTTGTGTTTACTGATACTTTGCGACGAATTTTCAATCGAAAAATAACAACGTTATGCTTTTGTAAGGTCAAGTGCGATTTTTGCAAGGGGGGAGACTAAATCTCCGTACTCGCCGGCTTTATCGCTTGATGCATTGCCTTGCTCCGCTCGCTTCACAACGCCTTGGCAAATAGACGCGAGCCTGAATAGGCTAAATGCTAGGTAGAAGTTCCAGTTTTCGATTGGCTTAAAGCCCATACGTTGACAATACATGTTGATGTATTCTTGCTCGCTAGGAATCCCGAGTTCTTCAAGGTTAGCTTCGGCTAAGCCCGGCAAGCCCTTGCCGCTTGGCATGTAATATTGCATGCATTGATACGCCAAATCGGCAAATGGGTGACCGATCGTTGATAGCTCCCAATCGAGAACGGCAATGACTTCCGGGCGATCAGCATGGAACATCATGTTATCTAAGCGATAGTCACCGTGGGTTATTGATACCAGCCCGTCGTCGTTAGGCATGTTAGCCGGTAGCCAATCAATTAACTCTTCCATCGCGGGGATATGAATTGTTTCAGCAGCCTTATATTGTTTTGACCATGTATGAGTTTGGCGCTCGAAGTAGCTACCTTTCTTACCGTAATCATCTAAACCGGCTTGGTCGATGTCCACTTTGTGCAGTTCAGCGAGTACACGATTCATTTCATGATAAATCGCGGTACGTTCTTCTTTGGAAACTTCGGGGATGGTTGGGTCCCAGAGAATGCGGCCCTGCATAAATTCCATCACGTAGAACATGCTGC
This sequence comes from uncultured Arenicella sp., assembly GCA_947499305.1. GTDB lineage: Bacteria > Pseudomonadota > Gammaproteobacteria > Arenicellales > Arenicellaceae > Arenicella. The sequence goes on from CANMNN010000011.1 coordinate 64,921, forward strand.
CTATAATTGAGTCGTCATCGCATAGGTGTAGCGCCTTAGCGACAGGCAAAGGTGTAGGGTATAAGGCAGATAAAACCTTGAATTCACGGTCTACCGCGTGAGCACCTCGCAATAACTTACCTGGCGGTTTGCGTCTTAATACGTACTTTTTGTTCGGCGTTGTAAGTAAGTACGTAGGGTTCGATTGGCCGCCTGCGAATTTTTCAGCGCTAAGAGGGCCTGCAAAGCCACTAACGTGCTTTGATAAATACGTTCCGAGTTTATCGGTATCTAGCTCAAATGTTGTCATCGTTTTTATTATTTGGGGTTTTGTTGGCGGCGCCAGCTTGCCGGAGGTATATCAAACCACGTTTTAAAGGCTCGCACAAAATTCGCTGGTTCTTGGTAGCCGAGTACATATGAAATATCGGCTATGCTAGCGTGAGTTCGCGTAAGTAATGTGACGGCATATTGACGCCGACAGCTCTCCAAGACCTTTTTATAACTTTGGTCATGCGCAAGTAGTTTTCGAGCGAACGTACGGCTTGAACAATGATGCTTTAACGCAAGTTGCTCTAAGCTAGGTAAGGGAACCATTTGCTCACCACTGATTCTTGATTCCAAGAAGTGTTCTATACTCAGGCGAGTTGATTCTACGATATCCGACTGCACCTTAAGTTTGAGTTTGAGCTCTCTGCACTTTTGCAGATTCGTTTGAAACGCATCAGGGTCGGACAAAGGTGATGAAACTCGGCACCATGAAGAAGGAAAACTGAGTGCGTTACACTTGGCGTTATAGTTTATCTTGATACCGTAAAATGACTCTAGCTCTTGGTGGTAATCTGGTTTGTCGTGGACAAAACTAATAGACGCCGCATCGCCTAAGGGGTGAGCCATTACTGCTTCGACGAAGCCTTGCGCGACCCGAACGCTGGCCTCAATCATCCATCGCCCAATCAATGGGTGACCCGTGTTGTCCTCAGTGGTAAGCCATACACGATTTCCTATATGTTGGCTTGAGCAGGTGTAGGCGGAGGTGCGAATTACATTGTACTCAGAAACTATGTTAACTGCCGTATGCAAATCTGGCGCGCTCAATACTGCAAAGCCGAGCGGGCCATGATTAGCGACCGAAAGTTGCCTGCCAAAACGTAGAAGCCATGAGTCTAGGCCCGAATCAGCAAACTGTTGAAACACGTCAAAAATAGTGTCGCCGTATATGAACTCATCATTTAAAAGTGATTCTAGCTTTCCATCAAGCGCCCGTTCTAAATCGATATTGAGTTCAATGTCTGACAATAGGAGTTTTAAGTACGTCGTTGCTAGGTAGACCGATTCTTTCATGATTCTGATTTTGTCGTTTAATGACAATTATATTGTCACTTAGTGAAATCAGCAAATCGGTTGTTCTGATTTACAGTATATGAAACATGAGGAGAATCCGATGACAACATATTCAATGGAACACCCCGAAAAGGGTTTGATTCAATACACTGATAAGAAACGCTGGCTGTGGTTTGGTGCAATTGCTTGGTCATTGCTTCCAATGGCGGTTATGGGCTTGTTCTTGATTAGCAATAACCCTTGGACCTTGGTTCTTCCTCTTTTCTTGGGTTTTATTGCGGTGCCGATACTTGACTATTTATTCGGCACCGATACGAGCAACCCGCCGGAAGAACTGGTTCCTCAGTTAGAAGCTGACCCTTTTTATCGGCGCTTACTAATAGCGGCGGTACCAGTCCACTTTATTGTTGTCATTATGGGAGCCTGGGTAGCGGGCACACAGGAATTAAGCGTTGGATTTTTTGTGTTCTTCGCGTTAATGCTTGGTCAATATAGCGGCATGAGCATCAATACCGCACATGAGATCGGCCATAAAAATTCTAAATTAGAACGCTTTCTGTCACGAATCGTGTTGGCCGTGACAGGATATGGACATTTTTGTATTGAGCACAATCTCGGCCACCACCGTGATGTGTCTACGCCAGAAGACCCTGCGAGTTCAAGAATGGGCGAGTCAATTTATCGGTTTATGTTGCGTGAACTTCCAGGTGCCGCCAAACGAGGTTGGGCTGCTGAGGCTAAGCGATTGAATAAACGAGGTAAATCTTTCTGGAGCACTGATAATCATATTTTACAGTCGTACACGATGACCTTTGTATTTCAGGGTACCTTAGTATTGCTCTTCGGTTGGGCGTTGCTGCCGTTTCTGCTAATTCACAATTTTGCTGCATGGTTTCAATTAACGAGTGCAAACTACATCGAGCACTATGGCTTGTTGCGTGAGAAAAAACCGAACGGCCGCTACGAGCGTTGTCAGCCGCATCACTCTTGGAACGCCAATCATATATTCAGCAACATTATGCTGTTTCAATTGGAGCGCCACTCTGACCACCATGCTAATCCGGCGCGAAGCTACCAGAGCTTGAGAAGTTTTGAAAAACTACCAGAATTACCGAGTGGCTACTTTGGTATGTATGCCTTGGCTTACTTCCCTAGTCTTTGGTTCAAGGTTATGGACAAACGCGTGATGGCGATCCCACATATCAATGGTGATTTGAGCAAGGTCAATATCGACCCTAGGAAACGTGAAAAGCTCATCGCAAAGTGGGGTTAGCATCAGTCTAAATCTGATGTAAGTAAGATGACTTCGCTAGTACCTATATTTAGGGTTTCGCGAGCGAAAGTGCCAAGGTGGCGGCAGCGAGGTCTTCGAGTGCTGTTCCAGTGGACTTGAAAATCGTGATTTCTTGGGAATTTTGGCGCCCGGAATGTCTATTACGACATAGATCGAACAGGTCGGCGATAATGTGATTTTTGCTGATCTGACCGTCTTTTATCGCTTGAATGTAATCTCCACCTTCCGTTTTGACGCCGTCCATTGTGTCGGCAAACAATGAGCCTTGTTTGATTAACGCGCTGTCTGATTCGCGCATGTCGGGTGTGAACGCGCCGACTAGATCGATGTGCGTACCCGGCGCTACAAAATCACAATGAATAAGCGGCGTTTTTGATAGCGTTGCGCAACTGATAATATCCACTTCTCGGCTTGCCTGTACTAGGCTGGAAACTGCTTCTATCGTCACGTAGGGGATCGATAGGCTGGCAACCAAAGCCTCTGCTTTTCTCAGGTCTCGTGCCCAAACTTTGACGGATTCTATCGGACGAATATCGCAGTGAGCCTCAATTAGGTGAGGCGCAAGACTGCCCGCACCAACCATTAACAGACTAGCCGAATGCTCACGCGACAAATAGCTCGACGCCAGTGCCGAGGCAGCAGCAGTACGTCTATTCGTTAATTCCGCACCATCAATGACCGCCAGCAGTTCACCAGAGAGTGCCGAGTAGAGTTGATAGCTCGCAGCAACGGCTGGTTTTTCACGGAGGTGGTTATCAGGAATAACCAGCACCGTTTTAATACCGAGAAATTGCCCACTTCGCCATGCTGGCATTATCAATAGGCTTGCATCACTTTCATCAATATTTTCAATAGCATGATGGTGCCTAAAAGGGGTGTTAATTTGTGGTGCGGAAACACCTTCTTGAAACGCTTCTCTTAGTGTCTCGACTAGAGCTCTTCGAGGTAGTGCGTTGGCCGTTTGTTTTGCATCTAAAACCTGCACGGTCTAACTGGGTGAAAATGGAAAGTACTTTTCTTGGATACCGGCGATCAGAATGATAGCGATCATTAAAGGCGCGAAGTAACGGATCATTATCAATAGAAAATTACCTAGGCCTCTATCTGAATCACTAAGCTCAGCGCTTATGATTGCTTTATCCAAACGCCAACCAACGAATAGCACAACAAAAAGAGCCGAAAGTGGCAGTAATATTGGTGCTGTTAAACCACCATCCAAAAAGTCTAAGAATTCCATGCTATAGAGGCTGCCAAAGCCAACTACGATCATCACAATACCCACTGAAATAGCAGCCTTTGCTTTGCTTGTCTTAAAGTGTTCAGCTGCGTGCGCAACCGATGGTTCTAAGAGAGCTACGCCTGTTGTTAGGGCTGAGAAAAATGCCATGCAGAAAAATGCCGCGCCAACTAAGTTACCACCAGGCGTTTCAATTAATGCGGTCGGAAGAGTTTGGAAAAATAAGGCCGCGCCTGCGCTAAAATCCAGACCGTATTTAAAGACAATTGGAAAAATGGCTAAACCTGCAATTAGTGCGACAGCCGTATCGGCTAAACCAATAATTACGGCTGACTGAGGGATGCTAATATTTTGGGGCAAGTAACTACCGTAGGCAATCATCATTGCCATACCTAAGCCAATAGAGAAGAACGCTTGGCTTAAGGCCCGAACCGCTACATTACCGTCAATTTTTGAGAATTCAGGAGCAAACAGAAAACTCAGTGCTTGAGAGGTGCCGCCAGATTCCCATGAAGAGAAAATACTATAGCAACTGAGTAGCAGAAGCAGTACGAAGAATGCTGGCATTAGCACTTTAGACGCAAGCTCAATCCCTTTGTTAACTCCGCGGGCAACCAGCCAGATGACCAGAATCGAGAAGACTAAGAACCATGGCATCAAGTCTAGAGGGCTGCTGGTAAGCGTTGAGAATTGTTCAGCGATTTGCAATGGCGTTTGGCCGTCAAACGCACCGGTCAAAAAACGCGGGATATAGGCCATTACCCAAGCAGCAACTACAGCGTAAAAACTCACGATTAAGAAAGCGGCGAGCATGCCGGCCCATGCTCCAATAGTCCAAACGCGAGAGCTGCGGCTACGATCGCTTAGGTCTGACATGCTATTGACCGCACTGGATGCATTGCCTGCACGGCCGATTAGAAACTCGGCCATAATTGTCGGAATGCCAATAAACACCACGCAGGCTAAGTAGACGATAATAAACGCGCCACCGCCGTTCGAACCCGCCTCAGCGGAAAATCTCCAGAGGTTTCCGAGCCCGACTGAGCAGCCGATTGCAGCAAGAGTAAATGCTAAACGAGAGGACCACTGAGCGGTGTTTGAACTAGCCATGTCGATTCTACTTATTGTTATGAGTTGAAATAGTCTAATCTTTTAATGCATGATGTTGCAAAATTTAAATCATCAACACCTTTAAATCATGAACATCTAAGGATAGATAACTTAGATCAATGAAACCTAATCCATGAATATACGGCTATGAGCGAAAACTGCATTCATAAACAACCTAGCGCAAGCATGTGCTATATCTGTGGCAGAGATAATCCTGCTGGCTTGGGTATGAGCTTTTATGAGGATGGTGCCGGCATGGTTAAGAGTGTGGTTACCCCCGCTGAACACTTTCAGGGTTATCCCGGTGTGCTACACGGAGGTGTCGCTGCGGCGATCTTGGATGAGGTTGTCGGTCGCTCAGTGATGTCCGGAGATCACCATCGATTTATGATGACAGTGAATATGACCGTTCAATATCGCCACCCTGTGCCAATTGGTGAAGAGTTAACGGCAATTGGAAGAGTGGTCAAATTGAAGGGACGTATTGGCAAGGCTGAAGGCCAGATTGTGTTACCCGATGGAACCATTGCATGTGAAGCACAATTAACTCTCGCCAATATGCCCTCTGAAATTGCCAGTGAATCAAGACTAGCGGCACTCGACTGGCGTATTGACCCTGACTAGCTGCCTAAGGATTCGGCTTTTGTTGAAGGTTGTTCTTTTGCGCGAGCCGACAGTAATAACAGTCTCGCAATGATCGATGAGCACAACATTACTGCAAAAATCGGTAACAGTTTGCCATCAGACAGCAATGCCGCTATACCTCCAATGACGGAGCCGAAAGCAAACATCACGGTTGAGTTAAGTGACGATGCTGAGCCAATATTCTTCGAAAACAAGCTGATAAAGTGTCCTCCCGCTGCAGGGGAGGTCGCCCCAGCACAAGCCATTAGCATTGAGATCCCAAGCATAACCTGCCAGAGCGGCGGTTCGGTAAATAGGCAAAGTAACACCATCGCTGCGGCCGAAAGTAACTGCGCCAAATTTGCCCAATAGATTATCATTGGTAGCGCTACCGTAGACATTAGGCGGGCGGTCAATCTATTGCCAAGCATTAGCGCGAACACCATCAGACCAAAATAGATTGAGAATGCTAATTTTGATTGCTCAAAGTATTCAATCAAGATGAAGGCTGCGTTGGTAACATAACAAAACAGCACGCTGCCGCTAAAACCTGTAAAAAATGCGTATCTTAGCGCCACAAGATGGCCATTGGTGCGATTGCTGATCGCTGCCCAGTAGCCTGTAAATGCTTGCTTTATGCTAAACGATGGTGGACGGTCATCGAGTGTTTCGGGAATGCGAATGAGATAAATGGCTGCCATGATCGAGCTGGCAGTCGCCAAAGCAAAAAAGATCACACGCCAGCCATAAGTAGACAGAAGCGTGCCGACCGCGGGCGCAAACATTGGCGCTATCAATATAACTAAAACGATATTAGCAAACTTCTTGCCTACTTCATGCGGCTCAAATACATCTCTGACTTGGGCCATGCAAATGACCGACGCAAAGCCGCCGCCTATTGCTTGCAAAAGCCTGAACAACAGAACTTGATCAATGTTGTCTGAAAGCGCGATGGCTATTGAGGCTAAGGTAAATACCGTCAGTCCTATTAGCCCAACAGCTTTGCGGCCTAATTGATCTGACAAGGGCCCACCTAAAAACTGCCCTAGTGCTAGACCCATCATGAAGGTGCTGACGGTTAAATTAGCGGTAGCCATATTGACTGAAAAATCGTCAGCGAGGTTCGGGAGCGTTGGTAAGTATGTATCAATACCCATCGGCCCCAACGCGGCCAGGCTCGCAAGAAACACCAGAAAGAAGCGGCTGGATTTTAGTTGATCGTGACTATACATCGGGTTTGGTACACGGGGTTAAGTTCATGCGGTTAGTAAAAATGACTCGATGCTGAGCCTTTGGGTACGAAGGTAGAGCGACCAATCTTGTTCCTGGTAAGGCTAACATCGAAGGGGCTCAGCTTGATCAAAATGGCGAGCAGGTATGCTTTGCAATTGTTACACTGCCTAGCAAGCGTAAGTATAGCTTGGTTGTTGTTCAAAATTGTATTTCAATTAATACTAGGCTCATTGCAAAACGGGCAATTTGAATTGAACCCATGAGTACCGAATATCTATGAAAAAGCTACCTCCGCTGAATTGGTTACGGTCATTTGAAGCTTCTGCGCGACATTTGAATTTTACTCACGCCGCGAGCGAGCTGAGTCTTACTCAAGCTGCGATCAGTAAACAAATTCGAAACCTTGAATATAGTCTCGGCACAGACCTCTTCATTCGCCTGCCCAGGGGTTTACAGCTCAGTGAGGATGGGGCGGCCTACCTTCCTGCAGTGAAGGAGTCTATCGCAAAGCTCACCGACGTAACTAATGAGCTTTTTGGCGGTGATCATGTCAAACTTTTGAATCTGCGCTGTAGTTTGGTGTTCTTCAATTGTTGCTTAGTACAACGCTTACCGGAGTTTCGAAGCGCGAATCCTGACATCGATTTCAGACTGAGTAGCGAGGTCTGGGTCAGTGACGGCGATATAGATTCGAATGTCGACATGGAAATTCGTTATGGCTTTGGACAATGGCCAAACTTGGTCGCCGACAGGCTGAGCAACGATCGTTTAATCCCAGTATGTAGCCCTGACTTGCTACTAAACAGACCAATTGAATGTCTAGAAGATTTAGTCAACCATGAGCTGCTACACGTACTTGGTTATAGCGACGGATGGTCTAATTGGTTGAGCGCCATGCCCAGTGGCTCAAAGGTGATCAACGCGAGCCAAGGCATGCAATTTGATACCTTGCTTTCAGCGTTTAGTGCGGCCGAAAACGGAATGGGTGTGGTTCTGGCGCGAACTTCCTTAGTTGAACACTACATTGAACAGGGCCGTTTGGTGGCGCCTCTCGAAGAGAGTTTAGCGGTAGAGGAAGCGTTTTACCTAGTGTATCGCGCAGGGAAATGCGATGCGGGCGCCAATAAGGTTTTTAGGAATTGGCTAGTATCAAAGGCCGCTTCATAAACTGATTCAGTCTCAGCCAAAACCAAATTAGGGTCTTAGACCTTATTTTAATCGTAGCTCTTGATGTGATTTTTGTTTGTATCGTCACATGCATTGACTTATTTTTGAGGTCTACGAATTTAAGAATGGTTTCACCATGTTTATCAACGGCGAATGGCTTAAAACTGGCCAAACATTTAGCGTAAAAAATCCTGCAACTGGCGAGCACATTAGTGACGTAGTTGATGGCGGGCAAGCGCATGCGTCGGCGGCAATCGATGCCGCTGCAGATGCAATTGGTGCATGGTCTTCAGCAACAGCGTATGCCCGCGCAGATATTTTGCTTAACGCTTATTCGTTAATGATCGAGCGTAAGCAGAGTTTGGCAGAGCTAATGACCCGTGAACAAGGCAAGCCGCTCAAAGCGGCGCTAAATGAAGTTCAATATGCCGCTGATTTCTTACGTTGGTTTGCTGAAGAAGGTAAGCGTGTCTATGGCGAGACTATTCCTTCTGCGCGCGCAGACCAGCGATTTATGGTGCGCTATCAAGGTATCGGCGTTGTCGCAGCGATTACGCCTTGGAATTATCCAATATCAATGCTCACCCGCAAAATAGCGCCGGCGCTTGCAGCTGGATGCACTATTGTATTGAAGCCTGCGGAGGCAACGCCTCTTTGTGCAATTGCCGTGTTTGAAATACTTATGGAAGCGGGTTTGCCCAAGGGTGTAGCGAACTTAGTGACTGCCAGCGATCCACGGCCGATTGGCGAAGAGTTTTGCACAAATCCAACCGTTAAAAAACTTACTTTTACTGGCTCGACAGCGGTAGGTAAATATTTAGCGCAGGCCGCCGCAGCCCAGTTGAAAAGAGTGTCGATGGAGCTAGGCGGCCATGCGCCCTTTATTGTGTTTGACGATGCTGACCCCGAACATGCCGCTAAAGGTGCTTCGCTGGTTAAATTTTTAAATACTGGCCAAGCATGTATAAGCCCGAATAGGATTTTTGTTCAACGTGATCTTGTTGACACGTTTATCCGCACCTTCACGGCCCGAGTTGAAAAAATGAACGTCGGCAATGGAGCTGAATCGGGCGTGACGATAGGCCCGTTGGTCAATGCCGAAGCCGTCCAGAAGGTTGCTGTTCAAGTTGAGGATGCGCTCGCTAAAGGTGCCGTTTTGCACTCCGGTGGTGAGCGTTTGGATCAGGGTGAGCTAGCCAAAGGGCATTTTTACGCTCCAACCTTAATCAGTGGTGTCACACCAGAAATGTTGATTTATAGACAAGAAACCTTTGGCCCAGTAGCGGCCGTAATCGCCTTTGATGATTACGACGAAGTGATCAAAATGGCAAACGACACCAATTACGGTTTGGCCGCTTATGTCTATACCCAAAACCTATCGCGTGCGATGCATGCCTTCGAAGACTTGAATTTCGGCATTATCGGCATCAACGACATCAATCCTACCAGTGCGGCGGCACCTTTCGGTGGAATGAATGAAAGCGGGTTAGGGCGTGAGGGCGCGCGCGAAGGTTTGGCCGAGTATCTAGAAACTAAGTTAGGCGGCTTTTCAATCTAAGTTAAACATTAAAGACGCCAAGGCCGAGTAGATTGTAATCGGTCATCAATAACTATTATTGAACCATTTATCTAAGGGGGGATTCGATGAACTCAAAAATGCTTGCTCATAATCGCCGAGTACGTACTACGCCATATTCTAATCGCGTTGAAGAGGCTGGGGCTCAGTACTATACGGTCTATAACCACATGTTACTGCCGACCTTGTTTGAAACTCCTGAAAACGATTATTGGCATTTGTGCCAGCACGTTCAGGTGTGGGATGTGTCCGGCGAGCGGCAAGTTGAACTAAACGGGCCGGACGCCGCCAGATTAGCTCAGCTAATGACGCCGAGAGATCTGAGTAAGATAGACCTTCTACAAGGTAAGTACGCACCGATATGTAATTCTGCTGGTTTTCTATTGAATGACCCAATTGCCATTAAGCTTGCCGAAGACCGTTATTGGTTTTCTATCGCCGACAGTGACGTTAAGTTATTCGCGCAAGGTTTAGCTCAAGGTTATGGCTTAGATGTGACGGTATTCGAACCCGACGTGTCACCTCTTGCTGTTCAAGGCCCTAAGTCTGATGATTTAATGGCCAGAGTGTTCGGAGAGCGGGTTCGTGATATCCGATTCTTTCGCGGTGAAATGCTTGAGTTTCAAGGTGTCGAAATGTACGTTGCGCGGTCGGGCTGGAGCAAGCAAGGCGGCTTTGAAATTTATATGCCCGAGTGGTCTCTAGGTGAAGCGCTTTGGGATGAGTTGTTTGCCAATGGAGAAGATTTATGTGTGAGAGCCGGCTGTCCACAAGCCAACGAACGACTGGAATCTGGATTGTTATCCTACGGCAATGATATGGATGAATTCGATACGCCGTTCGAGTGTGGTTTGGATTCCTATATCAATCTGAATGCTGATGTCGAAAGTTTGAGCCTGCCAGCACTTAGAGCGATGGCCGGTAAGCAAACTCGAAAACTAGTTGGTCTATCGTTTGATAGGTCGCCACACATGCCGCCCAGTCGCTTAGGTGGAAGTGATATCGAAGTCGACGGCGAAATAATTGGCGAAATTCGATCGCAGGCATGGTCATTTAGATATAACAAAAACCTCGCTATTGCTATGCTGCCAGTCTCGTACATTGAGAGCAACGACAGCATCACTATTGATGGGCAAACCAGTCGCTTTCATCCTATCCCTTTTGACTTTGACAATATCGCTTAACGGAGCCTCGCATGAGCCGATCTTCTTTTTACCATCCTGACACCATTGCGTTGCACAGTGGTTATATGCCCGAGAGTGATCACGGTTCGCGAGCCGTGCCAATTTATCAAACGACTTCATATGTGTTTGATAGCGTTGCAGAAGCGTCATCGCTTTTTAATGTAGAGCAGGGCGGTCATATCTATAGTCGTATCTCAAACCCGACAGTAGCGGTATTAGAGCAACGTATCGCCGCGCTTGAAGGCGGTAGTGGTGCGATTTGTACCGCGTCGGGGATGAGCGCCTTGTTCACTACGTTTATCACTTTGTGTTCAGCCGGTGATCATATTGTGTCATCAGGGCAAATATACGGCTCAACGGCAACACTTCTGCGACACACTTTAAAGCGTTTTGGTATTGAAACCTCTTTTGTATCAATCAATGACGCCGCGGCCCTCGATCAGGCGATTCAAGAAAATACTAAAATGGTGTTTTGTGAATCAATCGGCAATCCGGGCTTAGAAGTTGCGGACCTGCCGCAGATCAGTGACATCGCAAAAAAACATGGCGTGCCAGTGGTAATAGACGCAACCTTCGCTCCTCCGGGGCTTTGTAAAACCATTGAGTCAGGCGCTAATGTGGTGGTGCACTCAGTGACCAAATGGATGGGAGGGCATGGCGCAGCCGTTGGCGGCGTCATCGTTGATGGCGGCAATTTTGATTGGCAAGCAAGCGGGCGGTTCCCAGAACTGACTGAACCGTATGAGCCGTTTCACGGCATTAAATTTTGGGAGGAGTTTGGCCCAAATGCTTTAGCCATGAAAATTCGTGCTGAGTCGATGCGAGACTTAGGGGCTTGTATGAGCCCGAACAATGCGTTTTTGTTATTGCAAGGCATTGAAACTTTGAATATGCGCATGAAGCAGCATATAGCCAATGCGCAAAGCATGGTGGAATGGTTGCAAGTTCAAGATTCAGTGACTTGGGTAAACCACCCCGACCTAGAGAGTAACCCTAGCAATACAGTTGCTAAGTCATTGTTTCCAAACGGCGCTGGATCAATGCTTTGTTTTGGCGTGGTCGGCGGTCGTGCTGGCGGCGCGGCCTTTATTAATGCATTGCAATTAGCCTCTAATCTTGCCAATGTTGGAGACTCTCGTACTTTAGTGCTGCACCCAGGTAGTACCACTCATTCGCGTTTGTCGCCCGAAGCCATGTTAGCGGCGGGGATCAGCGAAGATTTGATTCGAGTGTCGGTTGGCATTGAAAACATTAAAGACATTCAAAGTGATTTTAGTAAGGCCTTGCGAGCCGCACAAAAAGTAGCTGATAAGCTGGCTGAGGCATCATCATGAAATTAATGGTTAATGGTGTTGAAACGCATTTGGCGACCGGCGGGAAGGAGTTCGACGCCAGCTTGCCGACCGTGTTGTTTTTACATGGCAGTGGGCTAGATCATCGCGGTTGGGCATTGCAAACGCGCTGGTTCGCTTACAATGGCTTTGGCGTGCTGGCTCCAGATTTCCCAGGTCATTCTCTATCGCAAGGTGAGCCTTGTTCTACTATTGAACAATCGGGTCAATGGCTTGTCGACTTATTAGGGGCAGCCGGCGTTGAGCATGCTCACGTTGTTGGTCACTCGCAAGGCTTTCTGAGCGCGTTGGAACTGTCAAGATTGAAACCGGGCGCAATTAAATCCCTAACAGGTATTGGTACCGCAGCGGCGATTCCTGTGAACCCCATGTTGATCGATACAGCTAAAAAGTCTGCGGTGAAAGCGGCCGAAATGATGCTGCAATGGGGCTTTGGCGAGCAAATGCACATGGGTGTTAGTCCGACGCCGGGAATGCAACCGATAGCCGTAGGGCGACAGATTATGGGTGCTAATCCGCTGGCTTCAGATCTACAAAGTTGTGCTGACTACAGTGCGGGCGATGATGCCTTAAGCCATATTAGTGCGCCAACCAACATGATCTTAGCTGGGCAAGATAAAATGACGCCACTTAAGGCGGGTTTAGTCGTAGCTGAGAAGTTGAACGCAGAGCTGACGGTATTAAAAGAGTTTGGTCACATGTTGCCCATCGAAGCGCCTAAGCAAGTGCTCGTAGCGCTGCGCGAATTTATTGTAAGTGTCGAGTCTACGTGAGCTCAGAGAAAGGGTAAGAAAAATGACGATTAAAAAGGTTGCCGTGATTGGCGCAGGAACCATGGGCTCTGGCATTGCTGGGCAAGTCGCGAATGCGGGCGTTGAAGTTTGGTTACTTGATCTTCCCAGCGAGGGAGATAGAGTAAACGCTTTAGCCGAGAGAGGCGTTGAGCGTTTGCATGAAACTGTTGGGTTGATGAGCAAAGACTTCGAGAAGAATATACACGTTGGCAACACGCGTGATGACTTTCAGCAATTAGCCGATTGCGACTGGGTAGCTGAAGCAATTGTTGAGCGCCTAGAGCTTAAGAAGGTTCTCTATAAGCAAATTGATGAGGTGTGCTCAGAGACCACATTAGTGAGCTCCAATACCTCAAGTATCCCTATAAAGTTGTTAGTCGAAGACATGCCTTTGAGTTTTCGAAAACGCTTTGCCATTACTCACTTTTTCAACCCTGTTCGCTTTATGCCATTGCTTGAGCTAGTACGCGGCGAAGATACCGCACAGTCGGTGATGAACGAGTTTGATGCCTTTTGTGATCAGCAACTGGGCAAAGGCGTAATTTCTTGCCTAGACACACCAGGTTTTCTGGGTAACCGCGTTGGCTGCTTTGCCATACAAGCGGCTTTACAAGCAGCCAATGAAATGGGTTTAAGCCCAGTACAAGCTGATGCTATTTTTGGCCGGCCGATGGGCGTACCGAAAACCGGCGTGTTCGGTTTATACGATTTGATCGGCATTGATCTGATGTCCGATGTGGCGCAAAGCTTGGTGAATACCTTGCCCGCTGATGATGCTTTTAATGTTGAAGCTCCGAAGCTGCCGCTGATGGTGGAAATGATTGCCAATGGCCAAACGGGCAATAAGAAAGGCCAAGGTTTTTATCGAACTGTAGATGGCCAACGGCAAGTGATCAATCTGCAAACGGGTGAGTATTCCAAGGCTGAACGTCTTGACTTGCCGCTTGCCTTGAAGGCCGAGAAAGAGGGCGTAATGCATCTCTTGAACGACGACTCCATTTATGGTCAGTTCGCTTGGCGAGTATTGTCGCGAACGCTTAGTTATGCTGCTTCACTAATCCCTGAAGTTGGTGAAACACCGCTCGGCGTTGATGATGCGATGAAGCTTGGTTACAACTGGATTAAGGGCCCGTTCGCATTGATCGACGAAATTGGCACTGATTATTTTATTCAACGTCTCGAGTCTGAAGGCCGAGAGATCCCTGAATTTTTGCGGCAAGCAGCGGGTTCAACCTTTTATCGTGTTGACGATGGTAAGCTTCAAGTACGTGTGTACAATGGCTCATGGCAGTCGATCGCTCGCCCTAAGGGAGTAGAGCGTTTCAATGAAACTCGTCGAACTTTAACTCCGAAAAATACCTGCGAAGTCGCTAGTTGGTTTGATCTTGACGGTGTCGCCTTAGTTGAATTTCACAGTAAAGCTAACGCGCTTGATGGCGATTCGATGGCCATTCTCGGTGATGCGATCGACCATGTTGAAGCCGGCAAGTTACGAGGCTTGATCGTGCACAACGATGCTCAACATTTTTCGTGTGGAGTAAACCTACAAGCTGTACGTGGCTATTTTCTGAAAGAAGATATGAGCGGCTTGGATGCCTTCTTAGCGCATTTTCAGAATACTGTGCACCGCATGGCGACGGCTGATTTTCCAGTTGTTGCCGCTCCCGTTGGTATGTCTTTGGGCGGAGGCTTCGAAGTTGTGCTTCATGCTAAAGAAGTTATTTGCCATGCTAACTCAACCATGGGTTTGGTCGAGTCAGGCGTTGGTGTGATTCCTGGCGGCGGCGGTTGCAAAGAAACCTTATATCGTTGGCATGAAAAGCTTGGTAGTAGTGACATTGGAGAAGCGGCTTGGAAAGCGTTTATGAACCTTGGTTATGGTCGCACATGCACCTCGCCAGTTTTGGCTGCGCAATACGCTATGTTGCGCAACAATGACCGTTTCTTGAGTAATCGTGATCGCCTATTGCCTGCAGCTATGGCTGCGATTGACTCTGGAGCCGGCCAAGTTAGCTTTGATAGGCCTGACCTTGCCTTGCCGGGTCGCGACGTTTTTCAGGCAATGATTAAGTGGTTAGAAGAAGCTCATGCATTAGGCAAACTAACACCACACAATGTAGTGGTCGCCACTGAGCTCGCGCGAATTGTTACTGGCGGTGATGTTGATGCGGGCACGGTGTTTAGTGAACAAGATTTGTTTGATGCTGAGAGAGCTTCTTTCTTAAAACTTGTGGCGACTGACGCAACACGTGAGCGAATCAACTCAATGTTAGATACTGGCCAAGTAGTTCAGAACTAGTAAAACAACTTAACTAAAGAAGCTTTGATATAAAAAGACAGAGGAAGAAATGACAATCGAATACGATCAGCTAGAAAAAAACCAAGCCAATTATGTGCCGCTATCGCCGATTTCATTTTTACATCGCACGGCCGATATTTATCCGGATCATCAGTCGCTGATCTACAACGATCTGACTTTCACTTGGTCACAAACTCGTCAGCGCTGCGTGCAAGTGGCGAGTAGTATTGTCAGCCGAGGTATTAGCAAGAACGACACCGTTTCGGTATTTGCACACAATACTCCAGAGATGTACGAGCTGCATTTTGCTGTGCCGATGTCGGGCGCAGTATTGAATACCATCAACACACGCCTTGATGCGGATACGGTTGCTTATATCATTGACCATGGCGAGTCGAAAATGTTCATTGTGGACCGAGGGTTGTGGCCGGTACTTGAGCAAGCCTTAAAGCTCTCTAGCGTTCAACCCGAAGTTATATTAATTGACGACGGCTATGCGGCTGATTCCGAAAAAATCGTCACGCCTCAATTTACAACATACGATGATCTCGTAGAGCGAGGTGATTCGAACTATCAATGGTCTTTACCCAGCGACGAATGGCAAGCCCTATCGCTGAATTACACTTCTGGCACAACTGGCCGACCTAAAGGAGTTGTCTACCATCATCGCGGCTCGTACCTGATGACGATGGGGACGATTGCCTCTTGGAACGTACCGCACATGCCACGCTACTTATACTCGGTGCCGATGTTTCATTGCAATGGCTGGGGGCACGCTTGGACCATGGCGGCTAAAGCCGCAACCGTCGTTTGTATGCGAGCCTTCGAACCTGGTTTGTTTTTTGAATTACTTGAAAAGCATGACATTACTCATTTTGGCGGCGCGCCTATCGTTTTAAATATGCTCGCTAACGCGCCCAAGGAGCAGCAAAAAACATTCGATCGTACTCTGCAAGTAATGACGGCTGGTGCACCGCCGCCAGCAGCCGTACTCAAAAGTATGAACGCCTTCGGTTTCGACGTGATGCATGTTTACGGATTGACCGAGTCGTATGGGCATATATTACAAGCCGCGCCGCAACTGAGCTGGCAAAGCCAAGACCAGGACACTCAAGCCGAATTGCGTTCACGACAAGGCGTGCGCTTTGCTATGACGGAAGCGGTTGAGGTTTTAGATGTAGAGACCGGTGAGCCAGTAGCGCACGATGGCGAGTCAATGGGGGAGATCGTAATTCGCGGCAATACCTTGATGAAAGGCTATCTGAAAAACACAGACGAAACTGAGTCGGTCTTTGAAAATGGATGGTTTAAAAGTGGTGACTTGGCCGTGATTCATACGGATGGCTATATCCAAATTCGGGATCGCGCCAAGGACATCATTATTTCGGGCGGCGAAAATATTTCGTCGGTCGAAGTTGAAAACGTGCTCTACAAACACCCCGCGGTCGGTGAAGCGGCGGTGGTCGCGATGCCTGATGAAAAGTGGGGCGAAGTGCCCTGTGCTTTCGTCGAATTGAAAGCGGGTTTAACTGCCGAAGAAGGCGGATTGATTCAGTTTTGTGCCGAGAATATGGCGCGCTTTAAGCGCCCCAAAAAGGTGGTATTCGGCGCATTACCGAAAACCGCGACGGGTAAGATCCAAAAAACGGTACTTCGAGAGCGAGTTAACTCCGATAAATGAATCCTATCGCCAAGGTGACCATTTCGATAGGTCAAATGTGGTGGCCGCACCGCCAAAAAACAAAAGCAAATAATTTAAAGAAGCTCTTTTAGAGAAACACTCGGGTCGGCGAGTTGCTCAATATTGGGGCTGGCTTTTTGCTGAATAAGTTTCTTTGAAAGCATAAATTCGGCTGGGGAATTTAATGCATCGACGGCTATTAACACGCCTTTTCTCAAGTAGAAAGCAGCAAGTTTTCGGCTATCGCCATCGCCTCTGATAACCACCTGATCATGGTCTTGGAACAAGCCAGCGGTTTGCAGTTTGACATTGTATTGATCAGACCAAAACCAAGGCAGTTGATCGTACACTAGTGGGTCGCCACAAATGCTTTTAGCGGCCACTTTTGCTTGCTCTACAGCGTTTGGCACTGACTCTAGTCGTATGCGTCGATCATACAGAATATTGTGATGATTGCTGCAATCGCCTATCGCATAAATGTTGGTGTCATCGGTTTGCGCATATTCATTGACCACAATGCCATTGTCGCAAGCCAACTTAGCACCTTCAGCAAGTTCGATGTTTGGTACCACGCCGATGCCGATGATGGCCGAGTCGAACTCAGTACGTTCACCATTGGCGTCAATAGCGCATAATCGCGTGCCGCTTTGTTCAAAGCTTCGCAAGCTAGCGTTTAGACGTATATCAACACCTTCCTGTTTGTGTAGTTCTTGGTAAAAGCTCGAAATTTCGGGGCTGGTGACGCGCGCAAGGACTCGATCCATTGCTTCAAAAACAATAACATCGACACCTTGCTTCACGGCCGACGCCGCAACTTCAAGGCCTATATAACCGGCGCCGACAATGAGTAGTTTTGAGCCTGGGCTTAAGCTTGCTTTGATGCTGTCGACATCTACTTTGCTCCTGAGGTAATGAATGTTGTTAAGGTCAGCGCCTTCAATGGGCAATCTTCGAGCGCGTGTTCCGGTAGCGAGAATTAGATAGTCGTAGGGTACTGAGCCCGAGTCGTCCAATTGTATAAATTTATTGATGCGGTCAATTGATGTCACGCGACGACCAAGCATTAAATCAACTTCATTTTTTTGGTAAAACGACTCTGGCCGAATCAATAGCTTGTCGGCGTCAACTTCGCCTTTGTAATACGCCTTGGAAAGTGGCGGGCGTTGATACGGTAACATTGCCTCGTCGCCGATTAATACGATTTTACCCTGCCATCCAAATTTACGAAGGCTAGCGATTGATTCAGCGGCAGCGTGACTAGCGCCGACTATAACGACCTGTTTCATAATGCTCTCGACCTTTTTATTTCAAATTGCCGGCATGGAAAGCAATGTGCTCGCCGATAAAACTCGATACAAAGTAGTAAGAGTGGTCGTAACCGTCTTGATAACGTACCGTCATTGGGTAGTTCGAAGTCTCACCAGCTTGAATTAGTAATTCCGTTTTAAGTTGCTCTTCCAAAAATCCGTCAGCACTACCTTGATCGACCAACATTGGTATGTGTGTAGTGGCTTTTTTTACCAACTCGCAGCTGTCATGCGTTAGCCATGTGCCTTTATCCGGTCCGAGGTAATTCGACAGTGCTTTTTCTCCCCATGGGCAATTTAATGGGGAAACTATCGGTGAAAATGCTGATACAGATTGATATTGCTTGGGGTTATTGAGGGCTATTGTCAAGGCCCCATGACCGCCCATCGAATGGCCTGATATCGAAGTTTTCGCCGCGTCTACGGAGAAATTTTGATTGACCAATTCAGGGAGCTCCTTAGTCACATAATCGTACATTTGATAGTGCTCTGACCAAGGCTCTTGAGTTGCATTAACATAGAAACCAGCACCTAGACCGAAGTCCCAAGCGGACTCAGGGTCATCGGCTACACCATCACCACGAGGGCTGGTGTCTGGGCAAACGATAGCAATACCGTGCTCGCTGGCATACCGTTGAGCACCGGCTTTGGTCACAAAGTTTTGATCCGTGCAAGTAAGCCCTGATAACCAATATAGAACTGGGACTTTACTCGATGCGGCTTGTGGCGGAAGAAATATCGAGAACATCATGTCACAGTTCACAACCGAAGAAGTGTGTTTGAACTGCTGTTGTAGGCCGTCATAGATTTTGTTACTGGCTAATTGTTCCATCACTTGTATTCGCTCGCAGTCTCGGTTTTAACGTGTGTCGCTTGTTTAGAAATCACTCAGGGCATTTTGCTCTGATGACTATATTCGAAAGTTCGGTCAGCTAATATTATTTACTTTTTTTAGTTTTGGAGCACGATTAATTTTTGTTGAATTTATTTGACAATCTTGATCCATTAAATGAGAATGATTCTCATTCGCGTAAATGGTGTGCATATGCTATCAAGTCAATCTACACAATCCGTCCCACTTTACAAAGCCCTAATAGCGGGTCATGAGAGAGTCGGTGAACGTGTTGCAGGTTTTGTGGTACGTACTCAGAGAGAGCGCTGGGTAATACCATTTAACTGCGAAGTGCTCAAAGCACTGCTGAATCAACAACAACTGAAAGCCGCTGATTTGCAGTTTTCGTCAGAGCGTCAATGCCAAGGTTTTATTCGCAAGCTCTTGCTACTAGCGGCTCAAGACGAGTGTAAACACCGCTCTCCATCTGACCTAGCTACTTTGGCGCGCGAACTGATAAACCAACAATGACAATCAAATAGGAACAAAAAATGTTAAAACCGTTAGCGATAGATCATGATGAGAGCGAAGGCTGTTATGACGATCTTATGGCGAGCCTGATGGTACTCGTGACACACCACAGCCTGACCCAATGTTCAGCGTCTATTAGCGCTATAGTTGAACGACTGAACTTACTCTGTTGTCATTCTGAAATTGAACACTACCCCAATCAACTCAAAGTGCTCTCAAAGATGCGTCACTTATGGAGAACAAAACTGTTCGAGGCTGAGGTTACTGAGTATCGTCATTAGTTCAATCTTTTGGAATCACCTTGCCTTAGCGAATGACAAGCAGTGTGCGCCCATTATAAAAAAGAGGCCCGATCATGATTAGCACAACCGAGCCTTTAAAGTGACAGATGTTGAATTTATTCGCGCAAACTGGTGCAACTAGTTTGCTGCTAACGCGTCAGCTTTTTTATCGATACGCACAATCTCAGCACTTTGATTGCGATCGATTGTGCACAAGAACAATCCTTTGTCATTTTCAGCCGTTACGCGTAGTCGTGCTTTGAAGATTCCGCGGTTTGACTTGATGCTCGCTACTCTCGTTTTAACTACATTTTCGAACTGAGTGCTTGCAAGTGTTTTACATTGTCCCAACGCTTGACCTTGAGTTAAAGGCTTAGCTGCAATAGCGTTTGAAGATAGAAGAACCGAGCTACCGATTAATACGATTTTTGAGAGTGCTTTCATAGGAGTGCCTCGTGAAGGTTTTTGGGCTGCGCAACATGCGATTTGCCGTTGAGAGCATTGAACCTAATTTGTTCGCGAGACTCTGCCGAAATCATGGCTAGATCGACTGAATTTCGAAATTCGGTTGGTATTTGAATAATTCGATAGTAATGAAACCGAGGTTTAAGGTGATTTAAGCGGCTATAATGTGAGTTAAACTAAAGTCACTGTTCTCTGACCTTTTTACACTTTGAAATTATGAAGCTCTATCAATACCCAAACTGCAGCACTTGTCGAAAAGCGGTTAAATTTTTACAGCAAAATAACGTTGAATTTGAATCCGTTGTTATAACCGAAACGCCTCCAAGCAAAAAGGAGTTGACGAAGATGCTCAATAGTTATGACGGAGAGGTCAAAAAGCTGTTCAATACGTCTGGGGTGCAATATCGAGAGTTGAACATGAAGGAGGCACTGCCGACACTGTCAAATGAACAGGCGATCGAGCTTCTCTCCGAAAATGGAAAGCTTATTAAGCGCCCTTTTTTAATTAAGGGTGACCAAGGAGTTGTTGGTTTTAAAGAAGAGCTTTGGCAGGCGTTTATCTAGTTGGCAGTAGCTAGCCGGGCTAATGCGAGTGGTTATAAGCATTTTTCTCGGTATACTTAAATAATGACAGCGTCTATTTTAAAACAAATGGGTATACAGCAGTGGCGTTTGCGCCAAAGCGAGCCTGCGCCCGTTGTCGAGAGCGAGGATGTCCCGTTAAAAGAAAATCAAGAGCACAAAGGCGAGCGAGATGCTTTCGACCCGAATCAGATGTGGTCAAATGAGCCAGAGACTCAAGATGGTTTTTCAATCGCGGGCACTGTCGTGTCAGGAGCAGGCGCGCCTGCTAACATATCGCTCAGTCAGAGCATGAGGCTTGGAACCGTCGCAGATCAAGCCTCTAACGCTGAAACAAACCGCATTGCCAAGCCAAAGGTTGACGAAAACAAAAGCGACTCGCTTAAACCAAGCCCTGCGCCGATGCCTAAGTTAATGCCGGCACCGGCACCCCTTGTTGATAATGCGGCCGTCGTTGATAGTGCGCCTGTGGCTAATACTCATAAAGAGCTTGATCAGGCAACGAAATCAAATGCGCACGACCCTGTTGCCCATTTAGACTGGCAAGGTCTACAAGCGCTGATCGACCAACAGAGTTACTGTCAAACATGCAGCTCAGCTAGCTCGATCCTTGGCTCTGGAAATGCAAACGCAGATTGGCTGTTCGTGACCGACGCGCCTTCTCAAGATGATCTGGCCCTGCAGCAGCTTTTTTCTGGACGCGCTGGACAGCTGTATGAGGCAATGTTGCACGCCGTTGGGCTAGATCGGGCTGCGGTTTATACCAGCAGTGTGTTTAAATGCATTGCTCCGGCCGATCAGTCTCTGTCACCAAACTGCGATAAGCTTTTACGTCGTCAAATCGAGCTTGTTCAGCCGAGAGTAATTATTTGCTTTGGAGAGTTTGCCTCCCAATCGGTATTGAGGTCTAACGAGAGCCTTGAGGTATTGCGTACTCAGCAAAGTATGTGTTATCAAACACAAACTCCGGTTGTCGCAACGTATAGTCCAATGCAGTTGTTAGAGCAAGCTGACTTGAAAGCGGGCGCGTGGCAAGATTTAAAAAAGTGTTTGGCCTTAGACAAGTAGCGATATTTGGTCGATTCCCGCCAGTTAGGTTTGATGAGCATTAGCCCAGAATTAGTAGTAGCCCAAGCAAAGGACGGTGGGCTGATTGCACGCGATATGAGCAGCGACGATCTGGCTCAGGTTATGGCCATTGAAAACAATGCGCAGGCAAGCCCTTGGGGGCGGTTGTCGTTCGAAGAGTCTCTTACTAAATCACATTTTTGTCGCGTTCTGGAATTTTTTGTCGAGAATGATCAGCGCTTGGACAGTCGTGAACCAGGCTTGGACGGCCATGTCGTGGCGTACCATGTGGTGTGCCCAATCCTTGATGAACTGCATATTCTTAATGTGGTCGCCGCTCCGCAGTATCAAGGGATTGGTCTAGGGCATCGTTTGATGCACGACATTCTAGAGATAGCCAAGCGTCATCAGTCTCAGCGAATTTTTTTAGAAGTTCGAGCGAGTAACGAAAAGGCGCAAAGCCTTTATCTAAAGTGGCAGTTTAAACAGATCGGGCTTCGTAAAGAGTACTATCGACCAAGCGCTAGCGGTTCAGAGCGAGAAGATGCGTTGATCTTTATGCGCGATTTTGACCAAGTTTAATTGACGTTTAGCATCGGGCTAATTGGTTCGGACTAATAATTGCTGGTTTAAACGCAAAACCTGGTTTTTAGATAAATTGTTCCAGCTCATTAGTTTGGAAAGCTGAACCTTGTATTGTCGAGCAATTGACCACAGAGTGTCGCCCCGCTTAACGTGGTGAACTTGGTCTTGTAGGTTGGAGCTGCTCACTTGAGCCTGACTATTCCTCGCCTCACTAGCGTTTGCACGTACTGGTATTAGTAGGTCTTTGCCTGCTCGAATGCGCGAGGTACGTAAATTGTTGCTGCTTTTTAAAGCACTAACGCTCACGCCGTATCGTCGCGCAATGCTACTAAGCGAATCGCCTTGTGTTATACGATGATTTTGATAATGCAGTTTTGGCGCGCGTTCGGCCGCAGCGATGGCTTGGCTTATATCGGCATTGTTGTGTACAGGGATTAATAGACGATGAGGGCCATCTGGAGACGTAGCCCAACGCCTAAAGCCTGCATTTAAATTGCGAAGCTCTGCTTGCTCAATACCAGCATCTTTTGAAAATTTCTTTAAGTCGATTTGCCCATTCAGTGGCACCACTTTAAAGTACGCCTCATTCTTGATTTCAGGTAGCTCCACGTCGAACTTCTGCGGGTTTTCGATAATGTTTTTCAAAGCAATGAGCTTGGGTATGTAGCGGCGTGTTTCTAAACGTAGGGCCAAATCTTGATACGACGTTGGTCGGCGTTTAGCTTTGTTCGCTTTGATTGCCCTCGAAACGGTGCCTTGTCCGGCATTGTAGGCAGCTAGAGCCAAAAACCAGTCTCCGTCGAAGCGCTTATGAAGTTGGGTTAGATAGTCTAAAGCTGCTTCAGTCGATTCAAGTGGGTCATTACGCCCGTCGTACCACCAGTCTTGGCGAAGATTGAATGCTCTGCCCGTCGATGGTATGAATTGCCACAAACCACCAGCTTTTGAGCGCGAAACCGCAGTCGGGCGATAAGCACTCTCAACCGCAGGTAACAGGGCAAGCTCCATCGGTAAATTGCGCTTTTCGATCTCTTCAACAATATGGAATAAGAATGGTGTTCCGCGAGCAAAGAGATTGTTTAGATAGCTGTGATGTTCCGAGGCCCAAGTTTCATATTGATCAACATGCTTCGACTCTAGGTTAGGAAACTCAAAGCCTTGGCGAATGCGGTCCAGAACATCATTTACGGCAACGGCTTCTAGACTCGGTTCCGCAACTGGGTCTGCGGGTGTTTCTCCATTTTCGCCCGCAGTAGGCTCGACGTAAGGTGCTGGAGAGCTTGCACTAGGGAGAGATTGCTCTTGCGATGGGCCTTTATGCGCTGAGCAAGCGCTTAACAAAGCGAGCAGACCGATTGTGAACATCGGCTTTAGCTGAGATTTTAGTTGGGCTTTTAGATTCATCGGCGAATAGTAATGAGGCGTTCATCGTCCGTCAATGTGCTTGTCCGAGATTTCATGTAAGATGAATTTATTGTCGTTGGTTTAGGCTTTAAAGGGCTTCTTTGATAACGCTGCTACACCACTGTTTAATGACTCTGTTTGATGACTCTGTTTTACAGTTGCATAAATGCGTTAATTTACGCCCTCAAGTTTAGGTTTGATAGTGTAGGCCTACTGTGAATATAGACCTTGGAGAATTCGGTGAGCGCCACATCAGAACAAGAGATTGAAGGCCAAAAATGGCATGTCAGCGAGTATGCGAGTCGTTATTTTGACATTGAAAGGCCATTTCTTGATGCCGCATTGCGTTCATCGGTAGGGCCAACGGTGTTACAGGTAGGTCAGTACTTGTCAGCATCGGTTGTGGAGGACTTTGACCTACCTCTATTGATTAAAGCACTGTCCAGTGGACAAGGCTCTGAACCGGATGCTGGTTTTTCCAGTGTTGCGGCCGACCCAGCCTTTTTACCCTTTGAGCCCGAAGCGTTTTCTACCGTAGTGTTGCCGCATGTTCTCGAGCGTCACAAACTACCGCATCAAGTGCTGCGAGAGGCCCATCGTGTGTTAATGCCCGAAGGGCATATTGTGTTGACCGGGTTCAGTCCAAATAGTTTTATTGGCCTGCAACGTTGGTTAAGGCCCAGCGCTGTGTGCCCAGGGAAATACTATTCGATTGGGCGAGTAATTGATTGGTTGCAATTGCTCGGCTTTGAAGTGGTGAGCCGCTCCATGTTTCATTATGCGCCTATCTCTAGAAGTAAGCGCCTGCGTAAGACCTTTGGTTTTTTTGAGTCTGCAGGCGATCGTTGGTTGCCGATGGTCGGTGGCGGATATATGATTAGCGCCAAGAAACGTGACCCTGGTTCGACGCTGGTCGGGCGGGTAAAGCTTAAAAAAAGTAAGCGAAAATTAGTTGCTGCAACTGCGGCAAAGACGCACACTAGTCGCACTAAAGCCCACGATTAATAATGCTTTAGCACGATGACTCACATGGCTAGGTACAAATAAGTTGGCGAACAATAAGGTCGAAATCTATACCGATGGCGCGTGTCGAGGTAATCCAGGCCCAGGGGGATGGGGCGCGTTATTGATGTATGGTGATGTGCGAAAAGAAATATTTGGTGGAGAACGAGAAACCACCAACAACCGTATGGAGCTCTCTGCAGCAATATTTGCACTTGCATCGTTGAAGCGTTCCTGTGACCTAACGTTGTATACCGATTCTAAATATGTGTTGAGCGGTATTAATGAGTGGATCAAAGGCTGGAAGGCCAAAGGTTGGCAAACCTCTGCAAAAAAGCCCGTTAAAAATGTAGATTTGTGGAAACAGCTCGATCAGGAAACTCAACTCCACTCCATAAAGTGGGTTTGGGTTAAAGGCCATGCGGGCAATGAGGGCAATGAAATAGCAGACCAGCTTGCTAATAGAGGCATTGACGAGCTCTAGGCATAGAGCGTCTACACTAAAGAACAGATATGAGTGATTACGAACGACAAATTGTACTGGATACAGAGACCACCGGTTTAGAGCATCGGCAAGGGCATCGTATTATCGAAATTGGTTGCGTGGAGTTAATTAACCGTAAGCTGACGGGCAATAATTATCATCAGTACGTCAACCCTGATCGCGAAATCGATCAAGGCGCAATGGAAGTGCATGGAATCACTCCAGAGTTTTTGGCTGACAAGCCATTTTTTATCGATGTAGGTCCTGCAATGATGGACTATCTTCGTGGTGCGGAGCTTATTATTCATAATGCCGCGTTCGACGTTGGCTTTTTAGATGCTGAACTAGAACGTTTGGACCCGAATTCTCCAAAAATTGCTGATGTATGCGGTGTGCACGATACGCTTCTGCAGGCGCGTAAGATGTTTCCAGGTCAGAGAAATGACCTGGATTCTTTATGCCGTAGGTTTGAGATCAATAATAGCCATCGTGAGTTACATGGGGCTTTGCTAGATGCCGAGATTTTAGCTGACGTTTATTTGGCCATGACCGGTGGGCAATCGTCGTTAGTGCTAGAAGCAAGCTCAGATCTTGATGCTGATTCGAAAAACTCCGCCGCAAGAGTGAATTTCGCCACGCTAGACTTACCCTTAGCGCAAGCCACCAATGAAGAAAAAGAAAGTCATGCGCAATGGCTTTCGCGTCTTGACGAAAAGGTTGAAGACAAATGCGTTTGGTCTCGTATTAATGAAACTGTGAGCCACTAGTGTCCGACGAATTAACCATTAAAAAACTTTCTGGTTACGACCTCTCGGGCTATAGCTTGATAGGTAGCGACCTAAGTGGCGCAAAGCTGGCAAAGTCCAAGCTTCGCGGTGCCAAGCTCGCCGGCGCAGACTTATCCGGTGCTGATTTGAGCGAAGCTGATCTAACCGGAGCAGACTTATCAGGCGCCGACCTTTATCAGGCTAAGCTTGCAGGAGCAAGATTGAATGGCGCCAATTTAAGCCATTGTGATGCAACTTCCGCGAACTTTTTAGATGCTGTCCTCAATGGCGCAAGCTTAGCCTTTGCCAAATTGCCTGGCGCCAAACTTACGAATGCCAGTTTAAGCGGAGCTGACTTGAGTGGTTCAGATCTATCTGACGCCGACTTTAGTGGCGCTAAGCTGACAGGTGCGATATTTCGAAAAGCGAACTTGAAAGGCGCTAATCTGAGCGATGCAAAATTGTTTGGTGCTAAGTTACAAGAAGCGAATCTCAATAATGCCAACTTGCGCGGTGCCGATTTAAGTTCGGTTCGCTTGAGGGGCGCCGTGTTAGAACACGCTGACTTGGTTAAGACGATCATGTTTAACGCTGATTTGAGTAACGTCAGATTGGTTAACAGTAATCTAGAGTTGGCCAATCTGCGCTCAAGCAACATGCCCAGCGCAAATTTGAGCAATGTGATTCTTGATGGTGCGAACCTGTCGAATAGTCGTTTGAGCCGCTCAGATTTGAGTGGGGCGTCACTCGAAGAAAGCAATCTGTGGTCGGCCCGTGTTGCAGGCAGTGTTTTTAGTAACGCAAATGTTAAGGCCGCCAACTTGCTTGCAACAGGACTTAGCAAAAAATTTGCTCTAAACGAATTTCCTGATCTTGAGTTCTCCAGTACAACCGCCTGGGATTCTGAGCAGTTTAAGCGACATCAGGTTTCAAAAGCTCAAGCCGCCTCGATTGAAAAGGAAGTGAAAAAGCGAGGTTTTTTCTCGCGGCTTTTTTCGCGTTAGAGAATTTTGTGGGCTAAAAGCCTTGCTTGGCTAAGGACTATTTCTGCGAACAGTTTCTCTTGCGTTCACAAATTTTCGATAGGAGTCGCGAGCACTCTTAAGCATGCATCAAAAGTGGTATGTCGATCTTCAAAATTAGCTTTTCAAGCCGCGAAATTATGAGTATCATCCGCCTCAGATCGAGTTCGTTGAGTGCGAGTGACTTGTCTGTCGAGTCGCAATATTGCGATTAAAAGCGACAAGATTTAGTTTTTTTGAAAAAAATTAAATTAGTACTTGACCAATCTTAGATCTGCGCGTATCTTACGCGCTCCTTCGAGATCAGAGGGGCTATAGCTCAGCTGGGAGAGCGCTACACTGGCAGTGTAGAGGTCGACGGTTCGATCCCGTCTAGCTCCACCAGAAGCTAATAGCATCGATGATCACAGGTGAAAGTGAAGGAACCGATTTGCTTATCCGCGGATCATAGACGTCCCCATCGTCTAGAGGCCTAGGACACCGCCCTTTCACGGCGGTAACAGGGGTTCGAATCCCCTTGGGGACGCCATTAAAAAAGCCTTAGTACGAAAGTACTAGGGCTTTTTTAATGGGCGTTCTATTTTAATAAGACCAACTTTGTGCAACTCAGAGCTACAGGGCTGAATAATGGTTTATATCTA
Source organism: uncultured Arenicella sp. (assembly GCA_947499305.1). Taxonomy (GTDB): domain Bacteria; phylum Pseudomonadota; class Gammaproteobacteria; order Arenicellales; family Arenicellaceae; genus Arenicella. The sequence continues at coordinate 92,766 of CANMNN010000011.1, forward strand.
AGGCGGAGCTTGGTGGATCAGCCCTTCTCTCTGCTCTAAGATGATTTAATGTTGGTGGCTATTGTATGAAAGCTAATCGCTATCGGCTCAAACTACAATGTCTCGATATCTGCAGCGTCTTGCGATCTACTTTGTTGTGCAGGTATCAACTGCTTAAGAACGAGCTTATCTTCGGTGAATAATCGAGCGAAGATTTAAATAAGAGGGTTGTGGCGTCAAGCAGCGCTTGAATGGTGTTTATAACGTTAGATATTTTAATTTAGTCTTATTTATCATATAATTTGATGCGAGTCGGCGGATCGAGTCCCGCTGGCTCATCTCCTCTTCTCATATTTTGGCTATAATACGCTTAGTCTAATAGAGAATTTTGCGGCGCTTACATGGCTCAAACTATTTGCTAAGCGCCGCCACTTTTTTGCTAAACATTTTCGGATTTTTAATGGATCTACGTAAAAGCAATATTCAGCGGCTACAAGAAGATAAAATATATGACGTTCTTGTTCTCGGTGGCGGTATAAATGGCGCGGTTTCCGCAGCATCTTTGTCAGCAAAAGGCGCTAAGGTTGCGCTGATTGATAAAGGCGATTTCGCTGGCTTAACCAGCTCCAATTCTTCGAATTTGGCTTGGGGTGGTATCAAGTATCTCGAGTCTCATGAGTACTTTTTAGTTAACAATCTCTGCAAGAGTCGCAATCATTTAATGCGCAGTTACCCCTCGACGGTAAAAGAGATTCGCTTTTTAACGACTATTGAAAAGGGTTTTCGTTTTCCCGCATGGTTTGTCTATTTGGGGACCATTTTTTATTGGATGATTGGGCGTTTTTTCACTCAAGGCCCTGACTATATGTCAGCCAAAGAAATTAAAAAGCGTGAGCCGTCAATTGATACTTCAAATGCAGTCGGCGGCTTTGAGTATTCAGATGCATACCTCTATGACAACGATGCGCGGTTTGTTTTTAACTTTATTCGTTCAAGCATGAATTATGGTTGCGTCGCGGCAAACTATGTAGAGTCTCTCGACGCCGTACGTAAAGACGGCGTTTGGGAAATCGCAGCAAGAGATAATATTTCAGGAGAGACATTTACGATTAAATCTAGGGCGCTGATAAATGCTTGTGGTCCTTATGTAGATCAGCATAATGAACTTGCTGAGCAAAAAACTGAGCATCAGCATTTATTCTCGAAAGGTATTCATTTAATCGTCGATCGAGTTACCGAAGAGGAGCGAATTTTAGCGTTCTTTGCGAGCGATGGTCGCTTGTTCTTTGTGATCCCCATGGGCAATAAAACCTCCGTGGGGACAACCGACACTCAGGTTGATAATCCTGATGTGGAAGTTACTGAAGAAGATCGCCAATTTGTGCTCGATAACATCAACGAATTACTCGATTTAGAAAAACCTATCACTCGCGATGACATTATTGCTGAGAGATGTGGCGTGCGTCCCCTCGCGCAAAAGGGCGGCGATGGTGTTGCAGATTGGGTTAAGCTGTCGCGTAAGCATGCAGTCGATACTAATTTTGATGAGAAGCATTTGAGCATCTTTGGGGGTAAAACAACGGATTGCATCAACGTTGGCGATGAAATAGCAGGTCTAATTAAAGACATGGGAATCGAATTACCGTTTGAGGATTTCATTTGGTATGGAGAAGACGACGATACTGTGCGCGACGAATTCTACCATCAGGCCAAGTTAATGGACCTGGACGCGTATACGGTTGAAGGTTCGAGTGAACCTTTGACTCAGCGCTTATGGCGTCGCTACGGCGGAATTGCTTTAGAGCTCCTGGAAGACATTCGTCAGAACCCTCGCCAGGCCGAGCGATTAATGAAAGACGCCGAATATCTACGTTGCGAAATTGAGCATACTGCGAGATACGAAATGGTCACCAAACTTGATGATTTCTTACGGAGGCGTTCGAAGATAACTCAAGTTGTGCGCAATGAAGATATTATCGACGCGCCGGGTTTAATGGAGGCTTGTAAGATATTCTTTGGTGATGAAGCAGAAGCAAAACGTCAGGAGTATATTGATTCGCTCTAGTGATCTTCTTACGCTCCCGGATAGAGGCGCTTATTTGCTGTAAGTAAATTGGAAGTAGCCTACTAGAAACCAAAAAGGCCAAGCTTCGACTTCGAAGCTTGGCCTTTTTTAACAACTGGTTTGCTTAAAGCTTGTGCAGTTTATTGGCTTTAAACCAAGCATTTTTTGTTGATATTCGTTTGTGATAGCCCCAGCATTTTTTCATTTGAAGAAAATCGAGGTATATGTGATTAGGAGGGCGCTGGACAGTTCATTATGATTGCATAAGAAAAAGGTTTCGTTCATCTTTATTCTAAGAGGACAGTAAAACTTATGGATTTAAAGAGAAATGCACATTATGTTTTTCAATTGATATATCACTTTGTATGGATTCCTAAATATAGAAATAACACGTTGTACACTCAGGAATTAATCCTGTAAATTAAAAAGAAAGTTGCTAATTAGTCGAGCAAGTTCATCATTATTTTTTACGCGAAAAAACATCAACGATATGAGCAGCTTATTTCGCAGTTGCACAAGAAGGCACGCCTTGCTGCACGAACTTGAATCGAACCACAACTTTTGGAATCAAGTTTGCTTGTCCAGGCTAACTGATGCCAAAACTATATTGTCGCCGAGCAAACCGTGATGGCGATGAATGCCTTGAGCTATAGCTTGCCTGAAGAGCCCGGTCTAACAGACGTGATAAATAGTGCCTACAAATATACTCAGAATGACGAAGTCTATAAATCTGAGAAATTTAGAAAGGACCTTGAAGCGTATTTGAAACTTAGATAAGCCAATATTATTTGTTGGTATTTGTTGGGTACGACTCGTTCTAGCGGCACTATAGACTCAATGTAACTGATGTCTAAAGTTCGAATATTTAAAATATCCCGACATCTTGTCGGGTAATAAAACTGTTATACGTATCAATCTTATGAGTAATTTTCCCATTGCGTCAGATGAGTCCATGGTCGGTGAGTATCCGGCACTAAGTAAGTCAGGTGGCGGGTATTTCTATGATGATATTCTTGAATATCGCGTTTGGTGTCGCCCTTGGTTAGGTGCTCCAGACGAATTTGAAGGTGAAATTTATTATTATCCCTTTTCAACATATGAACAGGCATTAGAGTTTTCTCAGGCTACAGAAGGTGCAGAAGACCCTTTGGTTTTAATTAGGCAGATTGAGTGGTTAGATGAACCAGAAGAAAATACGTTTATTCATAAAAAGGGTGAACGTATTACTGAATGGTTGGTTGAATGGCTTGAAGGTAGTAAAAGAAAATCAAATACTATAAAAAATTTTCTTAATAATGCGAACGTATAACAAGTTCAAAAACGAAAGCGCGCACTGTGTGCGCTCGGACGCCGGGAAAACCCGGCGCCCGTTTTAAAGGCGTTATATGTACAATAATTGTTTCAAGGTATTTCTATTTTTCTTAATATTGACCTTCAATTCTAAGAGCAATGCTGGTGAATCGGAAATAGAGATATTTACACGAACCTATGTAGATGCTTCGGCGAGCAATGATCGTGAAGCATTGGAGTCATTGTTCTACGATGCCTGGGATAAATGTAAATTCCAGAAGCATAACGATTCAATGAAGTTACATTTCCTCAATATAATATCTGAAGCAAATTTTAGATCTGGGTATAAGTATGAATTACTTCCGATCATCATAAGCCCTGGGCAAGAAAAAGAAAATTTAGCGATATTTCTCGGGGTTCCAAATGTTGAATATTATCCAATTAATCCATCTCATGAACTTCGTATTACTCAAAGAATCGAAAACAGTTCTATTGCATACGGACACCCAGTTAAGAAGATTAAGAATAAATGGTATTTCGTACATGCTTGTGCAGGAGAAGGTATGGACGAATATCTAAAAAGAATTAGTGAATATGAACAAGATAGTTTTGAATTTAATATGGAAGGTTTAGTTGAATAAAACATATAACAAGTTCAAAAACGAATGCACGCACTGCGTGCGTACGGACGCGCTATTCGCGCGCCCGTTTTAAAGGCGTTAGGTTTATTTTGATAACGATCACAGTAGCATATCGTCTTCACGAATATTTGGAGATAGTTCGGGATTTTTTACCTATAGCTTTAGCGAGGCACGCCGAGCGAAAAGGTAAAACATTCAAAGGCGCTAAATGGTATCACTCATTATCGCTTTACTTATTGGCTCCTCCGGCATTCTTTTACAAGAGGTCAAGGGTGGGAGATTGTACTTTCGAAATTGATGAATATGGAATACGCCGCACTTCTAAAACTGGCTTAAAGACTATAGAGTGGGAAAATATACGGCATGTACAAAAATTATCTAGTGCATACCTTATAGAGCTCAACGAAGGTTCGCTACCAATTCCGTACCGGTGTTTTAATGCAGAGGAACAAGATCTTTTCTCATCATACATCGCGTCAGAAAAACCTAACAAGTTCGAAAACGAAAACGCCGCAAGCGGCACGGGCGTCGTTAAAACGCGCCGCCCGTTTTAACGACGTTAGGTTTGTGAAAGCCGTTCTGATTTTCTGTGTGATAAGTTTTTTATCAGGCTGCGCTCCAAGTCTAAAGACAAAAGCACTTCAGCTAATGGACGGGGCTTCGATCCAGAACGCTCCACTAAACTGGAGAGATCGTGTTTGGGATATAAAGGTTAATGAGTTCTATGAAAATAAGACTTACGCGCTGAAGGCACGATTCAAGGAGAATAAATTTCCTTATTACTCTTGCCTATTCAGGGGTAAAGATGACCCTTGGCTTGAATTGGAAATTTTGGAATGGGACGATGGAATAAAAGTTGAAAAAGATTTAGTCGCTTTGTATGTTCAACACGGAGCTTATATCGAAATACTCCTTTCTGGAGATATGTGTGATCATTACGACATATTGATGACCAAAATCACTGAAAACGGGATTCGGGGCTACATAACTTTTCAAGGTTGGGGGCATATGGAGGTGTATGGGCTGGTGAATATAAATAAAAATGAAAACCCCTAACAAGTTACCAAATTACGCTCTGCCCATTAATTGGCTCGACGGGACGCGTTATGAGTGAATGGTTTAATATTTCTTTGCATAAAGGGACAAAAAAATGAACATAAAAATACTTATTATAGGACTACTCATCAGTAGTGGCTTGGCTAATGCAGCCGAAGAACGAACCGTTGCTTTTTCAGGTACGATTGCAGATAAATATAAAAATGAAGAACAACCCGTACAGGTGTTTACCTGCGATAATTACCAACAAACACCGACCTTTTCTCTTTGCTGGGATGGCTCCACCAGCCCCAGCTGTGTTAACACCACAGAAGCTAATGAAAACATTAATGACCATCAATTTAAATACGGGCAAACCGGGGATATCTTTTTAACGAAATACTATTTAGCTTCTCCACCAGCACCACTGCCGTCTGCTAATGGTGGTCCGGTTGTTTTAGGTTTACTTAAACCAGACGATCAATTTGTATTGACCGAAAATGCAGAAGCGATAGCCATCAATATGGATTACACCCTTCTTCAAGCTGTATACCTAAGCGACATTACTATAGATTATAAAAAGGGGTTTAATTGCACCGCTATCCAATCCTGCAATATCCCAGTTAATACTGTATGCCCAATATTTCCGTATGATCCTAGCTCTGGAAAGAAATCAGGTGTTGGTAAAGGTATTGGCTTAATGAGTAAAGATGATAACAGCCAAGGGAAAATATTTTTACCATTTACAGATAGAGCATTAGAAAAACCATTACAGTGCCATGTATCCATACTAAACGACATTATTAAGGATTATACAGTTCACTTTGTTGAGCACGATGGCAAAAACAAACCAACAACAACGGATAAAATCAATTTAACGAATGCTTATATCCAACAAAATACTCCAGGGTCTGATTACTCGCTATCAGTAGTCTATACAAAAAGAAACCCCGGCGAATATGGTGCCCGATGTTTACCTGTCTATACAGAATGACTCCATTGGTGTTTTGTCCCTGAAGGTAACGAGTTTAGGCATTGGATGCGGAGTTTCACCAAAGAGATGTCCTATGAATTCTTGAAAATAAGCTGGTTCCTGAGATCAATAAATTTGGCGTCGCTTGTATTAATAGGGTCAGAACCGCGTGAGCTGAACGCCCAGATGGGTACGTAATACTAACTGCGGTTAAATCGCTAATAATAAAACGAGTCTAAGGCGAGTCGTTTTAAAGATCCGGATTAAAATGAATATTCGGTAGGTAAGCCAAATTCATGAGGGGTGGGGTAGTCCGATAGACTGGCTGTACCTTATGGATATTCTTTGTACATTCAAAGAAGTGATACCTTTTGCCGGCACTCCGTGGCAGGCAAAAGGTAATTTATGCAAAAATAATTAGCGATGTATTTAGAGTTTGTCTTACTTCTTAAAGAGAGCCTTCGGCTGTAAGAGAGCCTTCGGCTGAGTTCGGCCAATTCTCTAAAGATAGCGCCCTAAGAGACTAAGCCCAAACAACCGTATCTTTTTGAACTTCTAGCAACGGTAAAAACATTTCTTCCAATTCAGCGCGCTTTACCTTCATGGTTGGTGTTAGCAAGCCGTTTTCGATTGTCCAAGGCTCGTCGACAATTCGAATGCCTCCAACAACCTCATGCTTTTCAATTTGACCATTAACTTCAGTGACCGTAGCGATAAGGCTTTGTTCTACCTCTTCTTTACTCATGCCTTCGGCGACTTCTTTCGACAGAACTACCACCACCATGGCTGTCGGCAAGCCGCTGCCCATCACGCACATTTGCTCGATCAAAACGTTGCTCGCTAACTTAGATTCAATTGGCACGGGAGCAACGTATTTGCCTTTGCCAGATTTAAAAATATCTTTAACTCGGCCGGTGATGGTTAGGTAGCCATCGGAGTCCATATCGGCTTTGTCGCCGGTTCTAAAATAGCCATCTTCAGTAAATGACTCGGCCGTGACCTCTGGGTTTTTATAATACTCGGTAAACACTGCAGGGCCTTTTATTAACACTTCTCCCATATCAGAGATTTTGATGTCAAAGCCTTCTACGGCCTTGCCGATAGTGCCGACTTTACTGACTTTGAATGGATGCTGGCTAGTTGCTAGCCCCATGGTCTCACTCATTCCCCAGCCTTCAGCAATATCAATTCCAAGCTTGCCATACCACTTTAGAATCGAGGGTGAAATTGGCGCTGAACCACTGCCGTAAGACTTGGTGTTATCAAAGCCTAATTGGGCTTTGATTTTCTTTTTGACGATGCCACCGACAACTGGTATTCGCAGCAACATGCTTAGTTTTGCTTGAGGAATGTTAGCGAGAACTTGAGATTGAAACTTCACCCAGAGGCGTGGCACTGAAATGAATGAAGTGGTTTGAGCGCTTCGAAGGTCACGAATAAACGTGTCGAGGCTTTCGTTGAACGTAACAGTAGCGCCACAGTAAAGGCTATTGTATTCAACTAAGCCGCGCTCGGTAACATGTGCGAGTGGTAAATATGATAGGTAACGCTCATCATCTCCGGTGCCTAATGCGTGCACACTAACGGCGGCCGAGAAGCAAATGTTTTCATACGTTATGACAACGCCTTTCGGGTTGCCTGTTGAGCCCGATGTGTACACGATTGAAAACACATCTTCCAAATTAGGCTTGTTGATTTCTTCACCAGCGAGCGGCTCATTGCTCGCAATCAAGTCAGTCATCGATTGCTGACATTGAACGTCTGATTTGGTCATGCTAATCGATATGACAGAATCAGGGATACTCTCTTGCGCAACTGCCGGCTTGGCAATATCACCTACTATGATAGCCTTGGCTTCACTGTGTTCTAACACATAGGTAATTACTTTTTCACCGGCTGTGGCATATATTGGAGTAGGAATTAAGCCTGCTGCAACCAAGGCATAGTCTGCGATGAACCAGTCTGCACAGTTGTTTCCCAAGATGGCAACACGGTCCCCTTTTTTTAACCCCAGCTTGATCAGCCCTTGTGCCAAACGCAAGGTTTTATCGTAAACCTCAGTCCACGTATCTTCTACGTATTCGCCGTTAGTCGGTTGCCGCAAATACACTTTGTTGGGCGTCTTTTCCACTCGGCGGGCGAACATCTCCATTGGCGTAACGTTTTGATTAGGGATCATGTTATTTCTCTCCTTTGCAGCGGCTAGATTTTACTGGAATACTGGCGTTTTAGGTTCCTATCTTAAGCCCTGCTAAGTGCTTTATTGATAAGTCATTTTTGTTTGTCTAAGCATCGCAAATAAGGTGTGTAGAAAACGACACGAAGGCGATGGCTAATAGACAGTTTGCTTTAAATTAAGAGTACCTTTTAGCCTTAGCAGTGGCAATCTGTTTTGCTAGCAAAACCCGGTGAAGCTGAGTATTAGCTATTTATAGGCGATATTCATCTTGATGATTGTCATGCAACTCGGTATCGACATTAAAACGTGTTTCTCTCTGTTAACATGGTTGAAATTTAATTCACATGTAAAGAAGACTCATGAAAGTGTTAAGAACTCCCGACCAATGTTTTGAAAACCTAGTGGGCTATAAATTCGAGCCAAACTATATAGATATTGATGGCGGGCATGGCACGAGTCTGAGAGTGCATTATCTTGACGAAGGTCCACGCAACGGGCAAACCGTTTTACTAATGCATGGCGAGCCATCTTGGAGCTATCTCTATCGAAAAATGATCCCCGGTTTAGTAGAGGCCGGTTTTAGGGTCCTAGCGCCTGATCTAGTTGGTTTCGGGCGATCCGATAAGCCGAGCGAACGAAATGACTACACCTATCAGCGGCATGTGGATTGGATGACGCAGTGGTTCAAAGGCATGAATTTGTCGCAGGTGGTCTTGTTCTGCCAAGACTGGGGTGGTTTGATCGGTTTGCGTTTAGTTGCAGAGCAAACGAAGTGTTTTAGTGGCGTGGTGGCGGCCAACACATTTTTGCCAACTGGCGATGCGGCCCCGAGTGAGGCGTTTAGCGATTGGCAGAGCTTCTCTCAGACAGTGCCGGTTTTCCCAACAAGCAAAATTATTGATGGGGCTACTGTATCAGCGCTAAGTGATGAGGTTAAGCGAGGCTATGATGCGCCTTACCCAGATGAATCTTATAAGGCTGGAGCTAGACAGTTTCCCCTTTTAGTCCCTACCAAGCCCGATGACCCAGCGTCAGCCCCAAACAAAGCAGCGTGGGGGGTACTGTCAAAGCTGGAAACGCCGTTTTTAACAGCTTTTAGTGATAAAGACCCAGTGACTGTCGGCGGCGATAAGCTTTTTCAGAAACTGATTCCTGGCACCAAAGGCCAGAACCATGTCACGATCAACGATGGCGGGCATTTTTTGCAAGAAGATAAGGGTGAAGAGCTCGCCTCTGTCATTATTAAGTTTGTTAGCGATAACCAATTAAGCACATCAGAAAAAGTACAAGAAAATGATTAAAAAAAAATACGACATCGTAGTTTGGGGCGCAACAGGCTTTACTGGAAAATGGGTGGCTAAGCATCTATTTGATAAGCATCAAGATAGCGGGCTTAACTGGGCCATCGCCGGGCGTAATGCTGAAAAATTGAATGAGGTTCGTGACTTTATCGGTGATGTCAATGCCTCGATTGATGGGATGATCGCCGACAGTGAAGACCAAAGCACGTTAAGTGAGCTCGTTAAAAGCACCAAAGTGATTATCACGACTGTAGGCCCCTATGCCTACTACGGGTCTCTTTTAGTGAAGCTTTGCGCTGAACACGGTACGCACTATGTTGACTTGACCGGTGAAGTTCCATGGATGCGCGAGATGATCGACGCTCATGATGAAGCTGCGAAAAAGAGTGGGGCTAAAATTGTTCATAGCTGTGGTTTTGATTCTGTGCCGTCTGATATGGGAACCTATTTTACGCAACAGCAAGCAAAGAAGAGTCTGGGTAAACCATTGAGTAGTGTTCGATACCAGTTAATGAAAGCTAAAGGCGGCATAAGCGGTGGCACAATAGCGAGTATGATGAATATTGTTGAGTTGGCGGTCAAAGACAAGGGCATTCGACGAATTTTGGCAAACCCATACGCATTGAATCCTGATCCAAGTTTTAACGGGCCAGATAAAGGTGATCAAATGAGTGCTAAGCACTCTAAAGTTCTTGATAAGTGGACTGCGCCATTTGTTATGGCCGGCATTAATACGCGTATCGTTCGGCGATCGAATGCCCTAATGGGGTTTCCTTACGGAGATAACTTTCGATATTCAGAGGTAATGGTTACTGGCAGCGGCATGAAAGGGTATGCGGCTGCGAAGGGTCTTTCTGCTGGGATTAAAACGATGATGCTTACCAGTATTACCGGAGTAGGCCGTAAATTCTTAGGACTGTTTTTACCTGCCCAGGGCGAAGGTCCAAAAGTCGACCCCGAGAACCCAGGCTTCTATCATATTCAATTCAATGGCGAGACCGAGAGCGGTGAAGAGTTTGTTACTAAATTACTAGGTGATGGCGATCCAGGGTACGGTTCTACCTCTAAAATGCTTGCTGAGGCGGCTGTTTGTTTAGCACTAGACGAGCTAGAGACCGAAGGCGGGTTCTGGACTCCTGCTAGCGCTTTAGGTGATGCATACTTAGCTCGTCTGCAAGAAAACGGCGGTTTACGTTTTGAGGTTCTCGTCAGCGAGTAACTGTTCGTACCATTTGATTTGTCGAGTTCGACCATCACGCTTAAGTTTGTATAGGTGTGTGGGGCTTTGATGGCTTGTCCAAGGCATATTTAGATCAACCCAGCGGTGCTCGAGTTTTTTGTTGGGCTCGATTGTTGCCATCATCAATTGAGCAACCGGTTTTTGTAGAACTAGGTTTTCATGACCAAGGCCTTCGCCGATACTGAATTGGCGAAGGCCTCTAAAGTCTAGTTCCGCACTGTGGTGAACATGGCCATGAAGAAAGTTAGTGATTCCTAGAGCTGCGCATTGTTCAACCAGATAATCAATGCCGCCGATACTGCCAACTTCATGATCGTCGTGGTGGCGAGGGTCTTTAATTGGCCGATGAGTAAACAGAACTTGTTCACCAGAAAATGGTTTTTCATTTCGCAGGAGAGCAAAAAGCTTACCGCGTTGACCTGAGCTTGCTGGCCAAAAATCGGCGGCGGTATCTATGTTGATAAAACGAGTGCCAGCTAATTCAAATGAATGATTCATTGGCCCGATACGAGTTAAGAAATCATCATAAATTAAACCGTTATCGTGAAAATCATGATTGCCAATAGTGACGTAGCAAGGCAGTGGCGCACCATCAAATTGCTCAATAGCTCGAGCATATTCACCGTTGCTATAATTGAAGTCACCAAGGTGCAGTAAAAACTGAGCGCCCAGCGCTTGTGCGCGGTTTAGCGTCCAGTCTAGCTCGCTGCCGCCGCCAGTATCGCCCATAACAGCAAACTCGAAACCATCGTTTACTGGGAGCTTCCAATTAAGCGTAATCGTATCTTGGTGGGAGTGATTTATTTCTAATATCCGGTTAAGCCCATCGATAGATTCATTAACCTCGGCACTTTTCGGTGCTTGGATGTTTAAGCGAGCATTGGGTGCGACATTTTTTAGCGTAAATTGAGTGGCTTGCTTTAACACATTGATTTCGATTGATGGTTCTGGTGCTATCGCTCGTAAAACGTCGGGTAAAGTTGCGATACAGTCGACAAAGCGCATGGCGTGTTGGGGCGATTCAATCAATTTTGCAGGCGGCTCATGCTCGAACGATAATCTCGGGTAACGCAGACCGCGATGCTGTGAATAAAGGCCTAAGGCTCCGAAGAATGCCCCGCCTGCAAGAAGTTTTCGTCGAGTTATCATGCTCGTAATTGGGACCTGGTTGAGGTTGTTAGTTTGTTTAGTTTTTTTGGTTCGTTTTAGCAAGGATACTTCTGGTGGCTCGGTCTTTTGAAGAATGATCTAATTCAAACTCTAGTCTGCTCGTTGCATCTATTTTCTGTGGCGAGATGGCGTTAGACTACTCACCTAAATTCCGATAAAGCGAATTGAAAACTGAAGATCCCGAGCAAAGATACCATGAACGAAAAACTTACCTATACCCAAGTTCAAGATTACTACGGCAAAGTACTGCAAACCAGTGACGACCTCAAAACCGACGCCTGTTGCACTGATGAAGGACTGCCATCTTACTTGAAGCCTATTTTATCAAAGGTGCATGATGAGGTCTTGATTCGTTATTACGGGTGTGGTTTGGTTTTACCAGAGCAGCTAGAGGGCGCGCGAATACTCGACTTAGGATCTGGCGCCGGGCGAGACGTTTACGCTTTGTCGGCCTTAGTCGGCGAACGAGGTGAAGTTGTTGGCATTGATATGACCGAGGAGCAGCTCAAGATCGCCGAGCAGTATCGCGATTATCATGCCGATGTGTTTGGTTTTAGTGCGCCTAATGTTTCATTTCAAAAGGGTTTTATCGAGCAACTAGACCAGCTCGACCTTGAACCCAATTCGTTCGATATCATTGTATCAAACTGCGTGATTAACCTGTCTCCTGACAAGCAAGCGGTATTAGAGCAATGCTACAACCTACTTAAACCAGGCGGTGAAATCTATTTTTCAGACGTGTATGCCGAACGACGTACACCGCAATATTTGATTGATGACGAAGAGCTCTATGGCGAATGCATTTCCGGGGCTTTGTACTGGAATGACTTTGTCAATTTGTCTAAGCAGTGCGGCTTTAAGGATCCGCGATTAGTAAAGAGCAGACCGCTCGCAATTGAAAATGCGCGCTTACAGGAGATGTTGGGAGATCGTAAGTTTTTCTCGGCAACCTATCGTTTGTTTAAGTTAGATGAGCTAGAGCCGGCGTGCGAGGACTATGGTCAAGCGGTTGTTTATAAAGGTACAATTGAGCACCATGCTGAAAAATTCGTGCTTGACGAACACCATATTATTGAGAAGGGCAAGGTATTCCCGGTTTGTGGAAACACCTATCGAATGCTTTTAGACACTCGCTTTGCCCAGCATTTTGACTTTATTGGCAGCTGGGATAATCACTACGGGATCTTTGAGGGTTGCGGAACTTCAATGCCGTTTAGTTCAGTTGACCTAGGCATTGATTCTAGGTCGAGTGATGCTTCGTCTGGGGCGTGCTGTTAATACTTATATTAGTGCCTATCGCTATTTAAGGGCCCCAGAGCTGTTTCGAATCTAAAGACGTCGCTTTATTCATCGTCTAGCAGTAGCATTATTTGTGGAGCAACAACGCGCTTTGCGTCGGGCTCCGGGTCGACAGTGGGTAGCATTCCGTTTGGGTTGAGCTCTAGGCCGAGGTCCGCAAGAGCGCGAATGGCGCTTATTTGTCCACTTCCAACTGAGGCGCTACTGCCACCTCCCGATGCACTACCAAGCAGCGCGGAGCGTACTTGGGTTGGTGTGACATCTGGACCCGCGCTCAGTAGTTGAGCCGCCACAGCGGCGGCATGCGGTGCCGCAGCTGAGGTGCCAAAGAACGGTGACGGAAAGCCCCCTGCACCAGTGACGCTTACGCCGTCGGTAGCCGCAATGTCAGGTTTCGGGCGCACATCTCTACTTGGATACTCAACTAATGCTGGTCCATGCGAGCTATAAAAAGCAACATTGCTACTTCCTGCGTTGATTGCCCCTACCGCGATTGCTCGCCGTGTACCCGCGTGGCCAAATACGCTACCTGCGGCGATAGGGTATTCGATCGCGCTGGCGCCTAAAAAGAACATTTCTAAACGTCGATTTGACCCTGAGATTTTGTCGACCACAGCAAATCGTACGATATCGCTCGAGCCACCATTGAATATGCAGGCTCCTTCAATCGCAGTTTGGTTTGGTCCGGTGCTGCTGCTGACCTGGCTATTTTCATCAAACACAAACAGATCGTAATTGCTATTTGGGCTTTCATAGCGATCGCTCCATTGAAGTAATACAAACGCACCTCGATTAGGGCGAATTTGAAAGCCTATAGCGTCATCATTAGCTCCATTTTGTACGCCGAAGTTGTGTCGGCTGCTTGCAAGTGTGGAATATTGGTTCTCATAGTGTGTGTTGCCGCTATTGCCGGCGCTTGAGAAGTACAATATATCTGCCGGTAGCGCACTGACAGCACGAGCCAGATCGCCGTCTTCGAAATATGGCTCACCGAAAAAGCCCAAGTCATCAACGATGATGTCTGCATTGAATACATTGGCTAGTCGATTTATTTGCTGAATGAACTCGAGCGAAGTGCTAACCGCTGCAACGGCAAGCTCGGCGTCGGGAGCGATGTCGTGAATAATCTCTGCCATCGCCGTGCCTTCATTGCAAGTAAGCCTCGAGCGACAGTTCTGTGGGTCTGCCGCTCGAGTGGCGCAGGACCCAAAGGTGGTTACATTTTGCGGGAGGTCACCTGATGCGGCAGCTGTACGCCAACTATTGGCTCCGTCTGAAATAATACCTACTTTCACACCTTGACCAGAAGCGCCAAGGGCTCGTAATTGGTCCGCCTGTAAAATTCTATCGCCTTGTGTGGTGACTCGGCCAGCAGCGGGTTGTCCATAACTTGGAACTGTGACCCGTTCTACTTGATCTAAGTCAGCGAGCGCCTCAATTTGATTGATGTCAATCCAGCCTTGCACCTTATTGATCGTATCTACTGAAAGCTCTATCTTTAGACCTGTTTCTCTAAGAGCATTTAAGTTCTGTGAATTCATTTGTGTGAGTTTGACGTAAACCTGAACAGTGCCTCCACTCTTAAGGTTGAACATCGGTGAAATTGGCTGCTCTATATTGGCTTTTTGCCTTTGGAGAATCGGTCTCAGTAAGTTCCCTATCTTTTGCTGGGGATCGGCTAGTTTTGGCGTCGATAGCTTCTCGCGCGATTCTTTTAGGGCCTGTTCAACCGCCTTTGGGTCTGGCTTGCCGCTCAATGACGCAGAGGCAAATGCGCTTTCAATAGAAGCGAAGCCGATAGTTGCAATGCTCATAAGGCTCAGAGCTCGGGATATCGCACGGGTGCTATCGGTTGCCGCGTGGCGATAGCGAGACCATGTGTTGCGATCGTTTTTACGCTTGGTGCTGACTCTAAGCATGGCTACTGGCCTCATAGGGGCTGGGTTAATGTATGAACCTTATGGCCAAATACCTTAACCACTCAAACCATGCTTGGCAATTGGAATTGCCTATCAATGGTTTTCCTTTAACGTACTTGAGGCTATCATTAGGCTCGAATTCATTTAACCACTAATGCAGTCGTGGAAATTCATCCAGCTCTTATTCCATTTGCCATTGCAGCCGCATTTACGCCGGGGCCGAACAACATCATGATTATGGCGTCAGGCCTTAATTATGGATGGCGGGCTAGCATGCCTCATCTATTGGGGATTTGTTTCGGCTTTCCTAGCATGTTTCTAGCGGTAGGCTTTGGCTTGGGTTACATGTTCGAGGCGTATCCGCTGCTGCATAAAGCCATTCAACTCATTGGCATATTTTACTTGTTATATCTAGCTTGGCTGATAGCCAACGCGACGCCAACTAACTTAGAGGCAGGGGAGGGTGATACTAGGCCGTTTACCTTTATGCAGGCGGCACTATTTCAATGGGTGAACCCTAAGGCCTGGATTATGGGCACTAGTGCAATCGCAACTTATACGACGGTCGGTGCCGACATTAACTTGCAAATAGTCTTGATTGGCGCGGTCTTTTTTGCGATGGCGTTTCCAAGTGCCGGCGTGTGGTTGTTGTTTGGCTCTGGATTGAAGCGTTTACTTAGCGATCCTCGCAAGCATCGCTACTTCAATGTAAGCATGGGGCTTGTGCTGGCGCTGTCGGTTGCACCTATTGTGTGGAGCCTATTTAGCAATATTGTCGGCTCTTAGATTCCCTGCGAGACATAGCTTGCTTGCGCTATTAACCTAATACGAAGAATAATATGCGTTTACAGCGGTTTGTTGCCGCAACATTTCAGTACTTTTTCAATAATCTCCAGAATAAGTATTGAAACAGTCCTATCTCTCGAGTTTCTGAGGTTTTTGTGCGCTATTAACTTGCAATGAAGCTGGCTCGGGAATAGACTGCGCGCTCTGAAATGTCGTTACTGCCTTTGACCTTGTAGTCTATTTCGAGCAAACACGCTTGAGATCAGTTTAAGCCTCATTGGTCAGACGATACCTTTCTTGCTCGAAATTTAGAGATAGAAAGACAGAAATAACACACATTTATGAGATCGAGATATTGCTTAACAAATCGCGGCGCATGCTGCGTATTTGCTTGACTTTGCCTAGGTGAAGGCCTAGTATCGCGACCTCTTTGACGCCTCAAGCTTTGGGTTTGGGGTTTTTGTCGCTCTGAAGGCTTCAATTTATTGGGTTTTCAACGACTTTTTAAAAACTAAAATTAGATTATGCCAACTATTAATCAATTAGTACGTAACCCGCGCAAGAAGCAGGTACAAAAATCTAACGTTCCAGCGCTTATGGCTTGCCCTCAGCGTCGTGGTGTTTGTACTCGCGTTTACACAACTACTCCTAAGAAACCAAACTCAGCTCTACGTAAAGTAGCGCGTGTTCGTTTGACGAACGGTTTTGAAGTGACTAGCTACATTGGTGGTGAAGGTCACAACTTGCAGGAGCATAGTGTGGTTCTTATTCGCGGCGGCCGTGTTAAAGATTTACCGGGTGTTCGTTATCACACAGTACGTGGTGCGCTTGATACGTCAGGTGTATCTGAACGTCGTCAAGGTCGTTCTAAGTACGGTGCTAAGAAGCCTAAGTCATAAGCTCAGTTGAGTTTAGATATCCCTGAATATTTGTCGTAAAAGACATAAGTATTGGGCTGGAGGCTTAGCGAGAGCTAAGAGCTAGTCCGAGAATAAACTGCTTAAGGAAGCATGTTATGCCTAGAAGAAGAGAAGTCCCGAAGCGCGAGATCTTACCTGATCCAAAATTCGGTAACGTTACGCTAGCGAAATTCGTGAACATCTTGATGAAAGATGGTAAGAAATCGATCGCAGAAAAAATTATTTATGACGCACTAGATCTTATTGCTGAGCGTCGTGACGAAGACCCATTAGAGATTTTTGATGGTGCTCTTGAAAATGTTAAGCCAATGGTTGAGGTTAAATCTCGCCGTGTTGGTGGTGCTACTTACCAAGTGCCAGTTGAAGTTCGTGCGAGCCGTCGTACTGCTTTGGCTATGCGTTGGATCGTTGAGTACGCACGTAACCGTTCTGAAAAGTCAATGATGCAGCGTTTAGCTGGTGAATTGATTGATGCCTTCGAAAAACGTGGTGGCGCAATGCGCAAAACTGAAGACGTTCATCGTATGGCGGAAGCGAATAAGGCGTTCTCGCACTTTCGTTTCTAACTTTTTGTTCGCGACGATTGCGTCGCAATCGGTCGGCTTGCCGACCCGGGCCGCAGGCGCTGGTTTTAATTAGCGTCTGCAGCGAGATTCAGGGTGGCAGCCCTGAGCTCAAGCGCGCAAAGGCGCGCGCCGGGTAAAAGCCCACGCTCTTTTAAAATTAGATATAGATTAGTCGTTAGACATAGCTTTTTACTAAATAGTTAGCAATAGATACGAAATACAATGGCACGTTCAACTCCACTCAATCGATACCGGAATGTAGGCATCATGGCGCACATCGACGCGGGTAAAACCACGACGACTGAACGCATTTTGTTTTATACAGGTATCAGCCATAAGATCGGCGAAGTGCACGATGGTGCAGCGACGATGGACTGGATGGAGCAGGAGCAAGAGCGCGGTATTACTATTACGTCTGCAGCTACTACAACCTTTTGGCGCGGTATGGATGCTTCATTTGAAGAGCATCGTATTAATATCATCGATACCCCCGGGCACGTTGACTTCACTATTGAAGTTGAGCGCTCGTTGAGAGTCCTCGATGGCGCGGTTGCAGTATTTTGTGCAGTAGGTGGTGTAGAGCCTCAATCTGAAACTGTTTGGCGTCAAGCAAATAAGTATCGCGTTCCAAGGTTGGCATTTGTCAATAAGATGGATCGAGCCGGTGCTGATTTCTTGCGCGTAGTAGAGCAAATTCAAACACGGTTGGGTGCTAAGCCTGTGCCATTGCAATTGGCAATCGGTGCTGAGGAAGAGTTCGAAGGCGTTATTGATCTAATTAAGATGAAAGCCATCTATTGGGATAAAGATTCCATGGGTGTGCAATTTGAAGAAAAAGATATTCCTGCTGAGTATGTTGATTTGGCTGAAGAGTATCGAGAGCAGATGGTCGAAACCGCTGCTGAAAGCTCAGAAGAATTAATGGATAGTTATCTTGAAGAAGGTGATCTATCTAATGAGCAAATTAAAGCCGCCTTGCGCGAGCTAACCATTGCCAATGAAATTGTGCCTGTAATGTGCGGTAGCGCATTTAAAAATAAGGGCGTTCAAGCAATGTTGGATGGAATAGTTGAATACCTTCCGTCGCCAACTGAAGTTCCTGCCATTACCGGCATCGATCATCAGGAAAAAGAGGTGGAGCGTTTATCGAATGATGAAGAGCCGTTTTCCGCACTGGCGTTTAAAATCGCGACTGACCCATTTGTTGGTCAACTGGTTTTCTTCCGAGTTTATTCGGGTGTAATGAAAACAGGCGATGCAGTATTTAACCCGGTAAAGGGTAAGAAAGAACGAATTGGTCGAATCTTGCAAATGCATTCGAACAATCGAGAAGAAATTAAGGAAGTCCGCGCTGGCGATATTGCTGCTGCCGTAGGAATCAAAAGCATCACCACAGGCGACACGCTGTGTGATGTGAAAAATGTTGTGACACTTGAGCGTATGGAGTTTCCTGAGCCGGTGATTTCACAAGCGGTAGAGCCGAAAACGCATGCCGACCAAGAAAAAATGGGTGTTGCTTTGGGTAAATTGGCCCAAGAGGATCCATCTTTCAAGGTGAATACCGATGAAGAGTCGGGTCAAACCATTATTTCAGGTATGGGCGAGCTTCATTTGGATATCATTATTGATCGAATGAAACGTGAGTTTGACGTTGAGTGTAACGTAGGTAAGCCTCAAGTGGCCTATCGCGAAGCTATCAAGACGTCGATCGAGCATGAGACCAAATACGCCAAGCAGTCAGGCGGTCGCGGGCAATTTGCCCATGTGCACTTGAGAATGGAGCCGCTAGAGCGCGGTGCAGGCTTCGAGTTTGTGGACGAGATCAAGGGTGGCGCAGTGCCGCGTGAGTTTATCCCCTCTGTTCAGAAGGGAGTTGAAGATGCCTTAGGTGGCGGCGTTATTGCTGGCTACCCAATGGTGGATATCAAAGTTACTTTATTTGATGGTTCGTTCCACGACGTTGATTCTTCAGAGTTCGCGTTTAAGGCCGCCGCAGGCCAGGCTTTCCGAGAGGGTTGCCGAGATGCGGGTGTGAGTTTATTAGAGCCTGTAATGGCTGTGGAGATTGTTACTCCAGAGGATTACATGGGCAGCGTCAGTGGCGATGTTAATTCGCGCCGAGGCGTTATTTTAGGTATTGAAGATACGCCGATGGGCAAGTTAGTTAAATCTGAAATACCGCTGGCAGAAATGTTTGGTTACGCGACAGCGCTTCGTAGTGCTACGCAGGGTCGGGCTTCTTACAGCATGCAGTTTGAGAAGTATGCAACAGCTCCTAATAGTGTTGTTGATGCAATTGTAAATCGCTACTGATTTAGTTTAAGCCTGGAAAAGAATCAGGCTTAAAAGCTGAGGACTCTTTTTGAGTTTAAGCTCGCATGGCGAACTTAAACGCTGAAGGCTCAGGCAGTTAAATCTGTCGAAGTTGATAAAGCAGTTTTGAGCCCAAGTGCGCTAAGGCGCGCGCTGGATAAAGTAAGTTAGTAGTAAACGTAAAAAATTAAAGTAATATTTTATTAAAACCAGAAGATTAGGTGAAACGCTATGTCTAAGGAAAAATTCGAAAGAACCAAGCCGCATGTCAATGTAGGTACTATCGGTCACGTTGACCACGGTAAAAC
>CANMNN010000012.1 GCA_947499305.1 uncultured Arenicella sp.
AAAATCGACTCTCTTGAAAGCTATTATGGGGTTGATCAAGTATTCGGGAAAGATGTCGATCTTTGATAAAGACCCGTTTCGGAATCGAACCGAGCTTCTTAAAAGCATGAGCTATATTGCTGATGTTGCCTCTCTGCCAGGTTGGATGAAGGTTAAAGATCTGCTTGAGTTTGTAGCTAATACTCATCCAAAATTCGACCAAGTTAAAGCCAAAGAGCTATTGAATGACACACCGATTATGCTCAATAGCCGAATCGAGACACTATCTAAAGGCATGAAAACGCGCCTGCACTTGGTCGTGATTCTATCTATCAATACCGACTTTCTAGTGTTAGATGAACCTACCTTGGGGCTCGATGTATTGGTGCGACGCGATTTCCAAGATCGTTTAGTTGAAGATTATTACACGCAAAATAGATCTATTCTGATTACAACGCATCAGGTCGACGAGATCGAAAGCATTCTCACTCGTGTATTGTTCATAACCGAAGGGCGGATAACGCTTGATATTAAAACCGATGAGCTAAAGAAACGCTATACAAAGCTTGTTACTGATCAAACAGTAGTGTTTTCAGACCCTGCTATTAAGCCTATTTATCAACGCAGTTTGCCGCAATACTCGGAGCTTATTTTTCAAGATGTCGACGCAGGTAAGCTAGCCGACTATGGGCAAGTAGTCACGCCCAGTCTCGAAGACTTGTTCGTTGCCATCAACAGCAAACAATAGAGGAGAATAAAAAATGAATATAATGTTAGCTCTATTAAAGCGAGAAGTTCTCGAGCATCGTAACATTTGGTTTGTGCCGCTGATTTTGGTTGGCATTGCAATTTTGGTACGTTTCTCGATGTCGTTTGGCAACCTCAGTATTGACTTTGATGTGCCCTCGCAATTGCAGTTAGATGATCAAATAGACAGTGTTGTCACTGGTGTCGTTGCGCGCGCGCTAAATTGGATGAACTTCAATATTGCTCGCGTAATAATGATCGTCGCGTGCTTTTACACCTTGTCATGTTTATACAACGAACGCCAAGATCAAAGCGTGTTATTTTGGCGTTCGCTGCCTGTGTCTGATGCTACAACGATTGCCTCAAAGCTAGCTATTGCTTTGGTAGTCGCACCAATTATGGTAGTGCTTACTCAAACGGTCGTTGCCTTTGTGTTCTTCGGCCTAGGTGCCTTTGAGTACCTCTCAGTGTTTTTCGAAAGCTCGCTGTCGGTATTGATGAAAATGATAGTTTGGTCGCTTATTCCAACTGTTGCCTGGTGTTTATTTTGTTCAGAGATCGCCAGTAAAAATCCATTTTTGTTAGCGTTCGTGGCTCCAGTTCTCTTTTGGATTGTTGACTCTATGTTCTTAGATGGGACTATTGGAAACATCGTACAAGTCAATCGTTGGATTAACTTTAACGACTACAGTACTACATCGTTGGCTTCTGGACTGATCATTGCAGTTGTATTCATTGTGTTAGCCACCGTAAAACGCAGCCAGCGAATATAACCTTATGAAATGCGTTGTTTTTGTGCCGGGGATAATGGGCTCTGAGTTACGCAACTCAGCGACGGGTGACCGTGTTTGGCCTCCATCACTCATTTCTATGGTTCGCAAAAACGTTGACGTAGAAACTTTACTTGACGAGCAATTAGAAGCTACGCGCCCCATTACGTCAGTAACACCTTTTTTTCCAGTCTACCGCAGCATACTAAGAGACATTGAAAGCTGTGGTTACACTATTGACGGTTCAGAACGGCGATTTATTCCCTTCGCCTACGATTGGCGCAAGAGCAATGAAGTCTCAGCTCAGGCGTTATCCGATAGTTTAAGCCAGCAAGATAACTTCGAGGAAATTGTGTTGATTGGCCATTCGATGGGCGGCTTGGTTTTACGCTATGTGCTTGAAAGCGGGGCCTTCGACGGACAACCCTGGTTTAGCAAGATCACGCAACTGATCACTTTAGGCACGCCTCATTTAGGCGCCGCGGCTGCGCTAGAGCAGATCACTGGTAAGACTTCCAATCTAGGATTGTCTGCAGATAGTGTTAAGCGATTGGTGTCTGACCCGCGTTATCCGTCGGCCTACCAATTAGTGGCCCAAAGCGGTTCTGCGATGACGTTACGTTCAGCGAATAGAGAACAGTTACCTGTCGCGATAGACCCATTTGACAATTCTATTGTGCAACGTTTCGACTTAGAACCGAGGAACATTGAGTCAGCTCGTAGGTTTTGGTCATCGATTAATTTAGCTAACAAACCAAGCACTGTACGTTACTTTTCCTTTGTTGGTTCAGCGCATAAAACTATCAATCGCTTTGAATGGACGGGTAGTGACCTGGTCGAACGTGAAGCGAATGATGCGGGCGACGGAACAGTGCCAATTGCAAGCTCGCTGAATAGTTTTGTGGCCCATTCGTTTTCTCAAAAGAAACACGCAACAATATTCGCCGACCGAAAATTACGCAAAGAGTTATTTAAAATGCTAGGTGCGCCTGCGCAAGTATTTCCGCATTCGCTAGCAAGCGTTGTCGCTGAACAATGGGTCGATCCCGCGATGATGGGGCTTAGTACCGATCGCGAAGACTATCAACGTAACGATGAAATGGAGATTGTGGTGTCGTTTACGCAAATGCAGACAAATCCGAAGTGCCGTTTTCAGATTGCCTTGATTGACCCAGAGTCTGAAAATGGTGACGTATTAGAAATGATCGGCGAGCCAATTGATGTGCGCTTTAATGGCGTAGAGCTGCAAAACTTCAAGTTCAGCATGGCCCTAGATCTTGAACCTGGGATTTATGAGCTTCAGTGCGCCAATCAGGTAGATGACCCAGAACGCAGTTTTTTTGTTGTTAGCGAGTAAGGGTGTATGGCTAAGAAGTTAGTATCAAGTGATGCCTTAGCAGGCGAGACCTTAGCAAGCGAATTACGTGATGCATTAATTACTTGGGCGGTTCAATATGCAGTACTTGCCAATGATGCCATGCGCGAAGCATTAGGCGTAAATGGTGACGCCAGCCTCATTCCGTTTGACGCTAGCCTTGCCGACTATTTTAGAACTCGCAATATCATTAAAGTAAGCCTTGCTCGAAAAGGATCAGTATATACGGTGAGCATTGCCACACGGCTCCCAATCGCTAGAACTAAGCGTGAGCGTTTAAGCGCAGAGTTCGCTAAGCTTTATGCGTCGAAAAACATCCTCTTGGAGCTAAATGTAGAGAAGCCTTTTAAGGTTGATCAGAATATTCAAAACACGCATAGGCCTGTCTACTATCACAAGCAAAAAATTACTTGCGGCTCATCCATCGGGCTTGGTAATCAAAGAAACGCGGGCACGCTTACCGCTCTGGCTAAAGATAAAACCGGCCAACTTCTCGGCATCTCTTGTAACCATGTCACAGGCGGTTGTAATACGGCCAGCGTTGGAACGCCGATCGTGTCCCCGGGCATACAGGATGTTAGTCCTGAAAATTTTGAAATTGTAGGCATCGGCTTACACGATTCAACTGGTCCGATGAGCCAAGGTTTACCTCAGGTGTTTGATATAAGTGAAAACTGCGACATCGCATTTTTTGAGCTCAGCGAGCTAGCTCCAGTGTGTTCACAGCAGGGGGAAGGCGAAGGTAGTTATGACACACCCAAAGAGTTCGCTGAGATCAGTGTTGATTTAAAGGTGAAAAAATGGGGACGATCGACTGGTTTAACTCATGGGGAGATCACTAAGTTAGTTGTTGAGCCAGAATCTATCGACTATAACGTTACTAGTTATTATGGCCCAAGTAGCTCACAAACCTTTAGGGGAACTGTTTATTACCCTAGTATTTATGAAGTTGAATCACTTAGCGTTAGCCCATTTTCGGCAGGCGGCGACTCTGGTTCATTAGTTGTAAGCGATGTTGATGGCGCAGAAAAAATCGTAGGAATTCTAATCGGTGGTAACAACAGCAAAAGCTATGTGTTGCCAATCCGAGATATTCTGCGTAAGCGAGGGATTGGTTTACTAAACGGATACAGAGTTTAGTTAAGTTACTTTGGGTATTTCAAATAGCCTAGGTCAAAACTCCTACATACCAATGAAACATTAATGTACCGATCATGGACATGATCAACGGCTGCCGATTACAGATAAAGACAACATGCCTTCAAAGCTTTTTGGCACGTATACATTTTGCCTTTAACTTATGACATTGAATACACACTAATAATATCTCCCATACTTCGTGCCTAAAAATATTTTAGAGCGAATTTTTTAATGATATTAAAATCGATCAAATTGGCAGATATGATTCGCACTTCGTCCGAAAATGACTAGCAATTGTAGAGCCCGCAATAAGTTCACCGCGCTCTCGAATACTGGTAGCAATCAACTGCTTTTATTCAAAGCTACTTCTTCGTGATAAGGATATTTTTTTGTAACCTTTTGTCTCGCCATGCGTATTAATAAATGAACGGCAACAAAAACACACATAAAAGGCCACAAGCTTTGAAGAAACATTTGTTTCAAAATTTGATTGAACAGCATCAGCGACGAGTCTATTCGCAGGCAATGTTTATTTTGTCTGACCAGAGCGAGGCAGAAGATGCAACACAAGAAACCTACGCGCGCTTGTGGAGCACGATGCACAAGAAAGAGTTTGATGCCGAGTCAGCCAAAGCTTGGTTGTTACATGTAGTGAGAAACATTTGTATCGATAAGTTGCGTCGTCGTCGGCCGCAATCCGAAACCGAGTTAGACGAGCTTGAGAATGACGGCTCGCATAGCAAGCCAGTTGCACAACTAATGACTAAACAGATGAGTTCTTGGTTGAATAACGCGATTGAACGGCTCAAGGAGCCCTATCGCTCCTTGATTATATTAGCCGATTTACAGCAGCGCTCAATTAAAGAGGTTGCCAAGGCGCTTGATTTGAATGAGAACCAAGCGAAAGTTTACATACATAGAGGTCGCAAGCAATTACGCGGTTTTCTTCAGGGTATCGAACTATGAAAAACAGAGAAATAGATTATTTAGACCGCCTATTTGCATCGTCGTCAGACGCCACTGCCGAAGCCAAGGTAGAAGTTCCACTTTTGGAGATGCCTGATGGATTAAGCGATAAGCTCCACATGATCGCAGAATCAGTTCCAGCTTTCACCGACTCCGTTGACCAATCTGGTGATGCTTCTATAGAGCCAAGTCTAGGAGAGCCAAGTCTAGGTAAAAAGGCAAATGTCCTGAGCTGGTCAAACTATGTGACCCGGTCAAAGCTAAGCGGCATCGCCGCAAGTTTGTTTGTTGCAATTGTTTGCTTTCAGTTTTACCAACAACAGCAAACCTTGAAGCAACTCGAACAAGCTCAAAGTGATTTAGCAACGGCATTGCATTACTTAGGAGAGGCTAACCGTATTACTCAAGCGCAAGTTCGAGGTTCTATCAATCAGAACATTAACAAAGCAGGGGTCGTACCAGCAATGTCGATCGGCATTGATGCGGTTCGGTCTAGGACAAAGAAAGTTAAATCAGAAAATCACACATCTAAAAAAACGCAAACGTAATCGCACACCGTACGCAAGCCATTACTTTAATTCGAAGAGGACACTATGAACAATTTAAAACTATTTTTAACGCTATGCTTTAGCACGCTGATATTATTCGCTGCAAATTTCGCCAATGCGCAAGGTCAAATTGACTTCGCCGATTTATCGGAGCACTACGGAGAACCGAAAGTTGAAATTAATTTAAGCTCGAGTCTGATGAAGCTTGTTGGCGGCTTTGCTAATAGCGAAGACCCGGAAGTAGGTAGTATTCTATCAAGCTTAGAATCAATAAAGGTTAGAGTATATAACTTGAATGGTGAGCTCGAAAAAGCAAACTCAACTGTCGATCGTGTGAGCGGCGAGCTCAAGGCTGATAATTGGGAAACACTTGTTACCGTTAACAACAATGAAGAAAATCAAAAGGTACGAATTTTCAGTAAATCTACCAGCAATGTTATCGATGGGGTTGTGGTCATGGTGGTCTCGCCCGAGAAAGAAGCTGGCGAAGCCGTATTCATCAATATAGTCGGAGAAATCGACCCAGAGAAAATCGGCAAAGTAGCTGAGACTCTAAACGTCGATATTAACTAAGCCATGAAAGCACTTAAAATATGTTTGATCACCGTTGCTTCGTTATTACTAATTGTTGGAGCAGGTTATCTTTATGCCTCGAGTGGTGTTAAGTCGAAGTTAGGTTACGCAGAACTCGCTTTACCAAAGGATGAAAACATAAGACCTCTGTTAGCCGTCAACATAGGTCCTGGTGGAGTAAAACCTGCTCGCTGGCTGGCCGATAAAGTGATGGTCAATATAGATCATACTGGTCAAGTGCCAGAGCGCTTATTAAAAAGCGTGATCAATGACATTCAAGCCGTGCAGCTGCGTGTTTACGAGGTTGCCGGTTCGCGAAATGTATTCGACGATGCAATAAGTGAATCAGTTCATTCCTTAAAGGAGAAAAACTGGCAGACCCTAGCAACTGTCCGCGAAGAGGATGTAAAGGTCGTAGTAATGCAATACTCACATGGCGAGCAACTTGCTGGTTTGTCGTTCATGGCGAGCACATCGGAGAACGCATTGTTCTTGAATTTAATAGGGCCGTTTAATCCTGATGCCATTGCGCAGAGTGATGGCCTGCGAAACTAGCTGCGGAGTATAGAACGAACCACCGGGTAACTTAAATAAGGTAGGAATAGAGGCAAACTCGAAAAGTGACTCTGCAGTATTTAAGATACTCAGATTATTAGAATTTGCAGAGGCTATTTAAAGAATTCAACCTTAGGCGTTGATGGGGCCGCCTAGCCTGAATTTAGGTTTCTAGCTTATTTCTCACGAGTCCTTGCGTAGCATTTATACGTTTTCAGTAATTTGAACTCAGTTGGGCCTGGAACAGTGTTCGTAACTGAACGTCCTTAATTAACCTGTATTCTTGTTCTTGGCGGTCATAATCATACTCGAGACGGTTAGAGCGAAAACTGTTGCGCTGAGTTCTTTTCACTAATCCATCTCCGATACAGGCTTATGGTTTAATGAAACATTAAACAAGCGCAAGATAAAGTAGCGGAGTCCGCACAAGCGCTAAGGTTAGTGAACAGCGCAATTTGCGCTCTTTAATCGACCAGTAACAATCAGGTAGGGGGCTTTGATATGGAATTATCAATAAGTGAAAGCAGTTTGAATCGTCGGGCTCGATTAACCATTGGCCTTATTGCCTTCATTCAGGGGATGGGCCTCTTTTACTTGCATCATGCACTAGATAATCATCTATGGCCAGATGGTAGCGCTATAGCAACTACTGTGTTTGGCATGTTTTTTATCGTTGTGCCGGGCATGATTGTTATGACGTATCGTGACGATTATGAGCCTAAGCGCTATTGGCCTTGGATCGTCGTCGCAGCCATAATATTCTTATGGCTCGCATACCATAACGCGGCGAGTTCAGATACCACTCGATTTTACGGTGAGCGCTTTTACTTTCTCCCTGCTTGTGCTCTTTTAGCCTTTATATCTCTATTCTTCTTAAAAGCATGGATGAGAGATGGGCATTGGCCTCCCAAATATGAAACTCAGTTTGGATTTTCTTGGCATAATTTTTTGGCCTTTGCATTAGCTTGGCTCTTTACCCTTATTTTCTGGCTAGTGCTGCAGCTCTGGGGGGCATTGTTTAAGGTTGTTGATATCGATTTATTTCAAGACATATTTAGAGAGGAATGGTTTTTCTATCCGGTGCTTAGCTTGGCCTTCGCATACGCGGTAGTTATCTTCAGAACCAAGATCAACGCGGTTGGAGCTGTGCAACGGATCTTGCGTTCGCTAATCTCAGTTTTACTTCCGTTGTTGTTAATCATTGCCGTGATGTTTGTTTCGGTTTTACCGTTTACCGGCGTCGATCTGATTTGGCAGAAGGGTTATGGCAGTGACACACTTTTAGGCTTCGTAGGTTTAAGCTTGTTCTTCTTCAACGCGGTTTATCAAGACGCTAAAACTGAGCCGTATAGTTACGGTGTTAGTAGCTTTCTGAAATATTCCCTGTTGGTACTGAATGTATTGGTCTTGCTGGCGGCTTATGGTGTTTGGCTGAGGGTGGCGCAATACGGCCTAACCATTGAACGCATTTTGGCAATCGTCATAGTGTTCGTCATCTTTTGTTACAGTGCACTTTATAGTCTTACCATTCTATCGCGGCCAATGTATTGGGAAATTTATTTTGGTAAAGTGAATACCTCAATGGCATTGCTCGTGAGTCTGATAATAGTGTTGCTGTTCACTCCTGTGCTCGATATGGCGCGCCTATCCGTAGACAGTCAGCTCGCGCGGTTAGAGCGAAATGAAGTGAGCTTAGAAACATTCGATTTTGCATATCTCGCTCGTAGCGGAACCTATGGTTTAAGAAAGTTAGAAGAACTCAAGCAGAGGCCAGATATAGCGAAAAATGAAAAGCTACTCAAAAAAGTAGAATCAGCCATCGAGAACAAGTATCGACGCTATTACAGACCTGATACGATTGTTGACCCAAAAGTGCTAGCTGCCAAGGTTGAGGTATTTCCATCAGGGGCAGTGGTGCCCCAAGACTTCTGGAATTTTGCCTCCAAGCAATCTAGAGATGCCGAAAGTTGCTTAAAAAATAGGTGTTTTTTATTGGCAGTAGATTTAAATAAAGACGGTGTCGATGAGTACCTTCTGTTTCGGGGGGCAGGCAATCAATGGGTTTATAGTTCACATGTCTATAAAAAGGGCGGTGAACATGGCTATATCTCGCAGTATATTAGCGATAGCCTAAATATTAAGGTTGATGACTTGGTTGCGCTGCTAACTGAGAACAAGGTTGAACTTAAAGAGCCTAATTACATGAACTTGAAAATTGGCGATAAGCTACTAAATACCTCAAGCGCTAGAGATCAATATTGAGCGTGCAACCATTGATGACTATAAAGCTCTTAAGAGCGATAGAAAGACCGATTAGATGAAACGACTACTGATACTCCGACATGCAAAATCAAGCTGGGCTGAAGACATGCTCGAAGATCATGATCGCCCTTTAAACGCTAGGGGGGAGCGTGATTCCTTTACGATGGCACGCTATATTGCCGATATTGATGAGGCGCTAGATGTTGTTTTCTGTAGTACCGCTGCACGCGCTTTAGACTTTGCTCAAGTGATCAGTGAGCTAGCTGACATAAGTTTAGTACCAGATTTATCGTTCTATACATTTGACGAAGATGAGTTGATGGAGATTTTACGCAGCTTGCCTGATCATGCGAATCGGGTAGCGATCGTGGCGCACAACCCCGCGGTTCACCAAGTTGCCAATCGATTAGGTGACAATCAACTCGAAAAATTTCCAACGGCTGGTTTAGCCGCCTTTAATTGTGATATTGAAAGCTGGCGAGATTTGGCAGAATCGAATTGTGCGCTAGCCTACTTTGAAACCCCGAAACAGCTCGCGGCTGGCCACGGAGAATAGTAATGGCGAAAATGGCCTGTGCGTCACATATTTTAGTGAAGACGGAAGCGCAAGCGCGCAGTATAGCGAAGCAGCTAGATTCTGGTGGTGACTTCGCTAAGCTGGCACAAAAACATTCGACTTGTCCATCGTCTAAAAAAGGCGGAGATCTAGGAGAGTTCAAAAAGGGCGCTATGGTCGCGCAGTTTGACAAAGCGGTATTCGCAAAAGGAAGCGAAGATCAAAAATATCTTGGCCCGGTTAAATCTAAATTCGGCTTTCATCTCATTCAGGTCATGTACAAAGACTAGGCAAAGAATCATCATGAAACAACTCCAGAAATTTTTCTTTATTTTGGCGATCAGCCTCTCCCTTAATATACCAAGCTACGCTGAGTCGCCCGTTTGGAAGGTATCGAAAGGTGATGACTTTATCTTCTTAGGGGGCACAATTCACTTGTTGTCTGAAAAAGATTACCCATTGCCCGAGGCCTTTCAAGTCGCTTATTCGAAAACCGACAATGTGGTATTAGAAGCCGACATTGAAGGTTTAGGCGCAGCAGAGCTTCAGCAAAAATTATTGAATGCGATCTCTTATCAAGATCATCGCGCTCTATCTAATGTGCTCGATAGGGAAGTATATGGCCAGCTCGATGTGCTGCTCAAGGAGCGTAATCTATCGATTGCTGTTTTCGACAAATTTACTCCCGCTGGAGCGATCATGGCTATTACTCAGTTCGAGTTACAGCGCTTAGGTTTGATTGGGGGTGACGGTGTTGATACGCATTTTGCCAAGCTTGCAGATAAGGACGCTAAAGAATCTCTATTTTTAGAAACGGTGGATGAGCAGATATCGTTTATTAAAAGCATGAACAGTCTAGAGCCAAATACGGTAGTCAAATCAGGGATTAATGAGATCGAGTCAATTAAAACGATATGGCAAGATCTATTAGACGCCTGGCGCAAAGGCGATCTTGAAAAGCTTGAAGAGCTTGGTATTGAGGATATGCGAAACCGATTTCCGGCTCTGTATCAAACAATGTTGGCAAAGCGTAATAATGAATGGCTTAACGACATTGACCGGCTAATGACCAACCAAGAAAAAGAATTTATCTTGGTTGGTGCGTTACATATGGCGGGCAATGATGGTTTGATTGCTCAACTTAAGCGCAAAGGGTTTACCTTAGAGCAGTTGGATTAGTTCCAAATGCTCTAAGATTCATCGTTTGCATTGGATCAGCTATCTTCAAAATCAGAGTAATCGTCAAATCCTTGATCGGTCTCGGCCTTAGCGTTTTGACTGTCTAGGGCGGTTTGCTCTTTCGCTTGCTTAGCGAGTTCTGTCTTTTCAGCACGACGGCTTGAACGTTCGCGTTTTATTTCGCTATTTAGTTTACGGCTGTCGCCCTGACGGCTGTTAGCGGTTTTTTGTGTATTTATAAACTCGGATAGGGCTTCATCAGCCCACGCTTGCGCTTCAGCTTCAGATTTAAAACCGCCTTGCTCTTTAGAAACAGTAGATTTACGCGAACTCAATCGACGGTTAATTCGCGCAAGCCATTGACCGTTTTCTTCAACTACTTCGCTTTGATATTTTTTGCTGCTCATTAGATTAATTCTTTAGTTTGTAACCGGTTTTAAACATCCAAGATACGATGCCTAAGCAAATCGCTAGAAATATCAAAATCATTGAAAGACTGGTCCATACGTTAACATCGGATACTTCAAAAAAGCTCCAACGAAAGCCGCTGACCAAATAAACCACGGGGTTAAAAAGAGATACATTTTGCCAAAAAGGGGGCAACATGCTGATCGAGTAAAAACTCCCGCCAAGAAACACTAAAGGAGTGATTACCAATATAGGCACGATTTGTAGCTTTTCAAAGCTGTCTGCCCAGAGGCCGATTATAAAGCCAAACAAGCTAAAGGAGATACAGGTTAGGAACAAAAAGGTGACCATCCAAATAGGATGTTTAATCTCTAAATCAACAAAGAAATTGGCGGTTAAAAGTATTATCACTCCAATAATGAATGATTTGGTTGCGGCGGCTCCGACATAACCTATAAGCGCTTCGAAGAACGATAATGGGGCCGATAAAATCTCATAAATGGTTCCGCTGAACTTCGGAAAATAGATACCAAAACTTGCGTTTGAAATGCTCTGCGTGAGTATGGTCAACATAGTTAGGCCCGGCACAATAAACAAACCATAGCTAACGCCATCAATGGTTTCTATACGCGAGCCGATTGCTGAGCCAAATACAATAAAATACAGAGAGGTTGAGATAACCGGCGAGGCTAAGGTTTGGAATAGAGTGTTGATCGCACGCATCATTTCGGCACGGTAGATCACCTTTATGGCTGAAAAATTCATACTTAGTTTGCCTCAGTGCTGGGTTTTTTTACAAGATCCACAAAAATGTCTTCAAGTGAGCTTTGGCTGGTATTGAGGTCTTTAATTTGGAGTTCGCTTTGGCTGATGGCACTGAGGAGCTTAGTGATACCAGTGCTCTCAGCGCTTGCGTCAAAGGTATAGGTGAGGGAGTTTCCGCTTTCAGATACGAGTAAGTCAAACTCACTCAAGCTTGTTGGTAATTGCTCCACAGCTTGTTTTAGGTCTACCACAAGCTGCTTTTTGCCAAGCTTTTGCATTAATGTGTCTTTGTCTTCTATCAGCAGGATTTTACCATCGTTAATCACTCCAATTCGGTCGGCGATGTCCTCTGCCTCTTCGATATAGTGCGTGGTTAAGATGATAGTTACGCCCGATTCGCGTAATCGAGCAATCATTTTCCACATGTCTTTGCGCAGTTCAACGTCTACACCTGCTGTGGGCTCATCGAGAAATAGAATTTGAGGGCCGTGTGATAGGGCTTTAGCGATCAAGACTCGACGCTTCATTCCGCCGGATAACATTCGCAGCTGATTATCTTTTTTATCCCAAAGAGATAAATCTTTGAGCAATTGCTCTAGGTAGGCGTCATCGTCTTTACGGTTAAACAAGCCTCGGCTAAAGCGCACGGTATTCCAAACCGTATCAAAAGCCCCTATGGTTAGCTCTTGTGGAACGAGGCCAATAAGCTGGCGTGCTTGGCGGTATTCTAAAACGTTATCGAAGCCATCAACCCGAATGCTTCCAGATGTTGGTGAGATAATGCCAGTAATCGCCGATATTAAGCTGGTTTTTCCGGCCCCATTCGGCCCTAGCAATGCTAAAATCTCGCCGCGTTCAATTTCAAGGTTAACGCCATTGAGCGCGGCAAAACCATTATCATAAACCTTTTTCAGGTTCTTAATTTCTATTACTGTGTTCATTGCTCAAGTGTACGCTCATTTTCATCTTTCGAGTGACTTAAGATTAGGGAAAAACTTGCTTAGCACCTAAAAACTTAAGGATGAGTTAGTATTAGGAATTATTGATATAGCTCAATGCTGAAAAAATGCTTTTCTATAGACGATAGCTGAATCGAATAGAATCGGCTAAAGCGCCATGAACTTAGAATTAAATCAGCATAAATTGAGCTTAGTAAGAATAGCGTCAATTGGAAAATTATTCGCAACACCTAACTTTGAGATGATTGAAACCTTTAAGGACTATGACCATATCAATTAGATATCTTTCGACTAAGCTTAAAGCGCTGCTGACATCCCGAGAAATTAAGCGCAATGTCACCTTGCCTAAACTTTCGATTGTGGTTGTTTGTTTTAATATGCGTAGAGAGGCTCCTAGAACCCTGTATACACTGAGTCATCATTTTCAGCGTGATGTATCAGAGAATGACTATGAGATCATTGTAGTAGACAATGGTTCTACCTCTCCTTTGGATAAAGAATCTATAGAGGCAATCGCGGATAATGTGTCATATTATTTTTATGACACGGCCTCTAAATCTCCTGCTGCAGCCGTTAATTACGGTTCCAGTCTTGCTAAGGGAAAATATCTAGCATGCGTAGTTGATGGGGCTAGAATGGTTACGCCTGGTATCGTACGCTACAGTCTACTTGCTTGTGAGAATAGTATTTCTCCATACGTCACCGTACTGGCTTGGCATTTAGGGCCTAATGAGCAAAACCTTTCGATGTTAGAGGGCTACGATCAAAAAGAGGAAGACGTTTTGCTTGACTCTGTTGATTGGAAAAATAATGGTTATGAGTTGTTTGAGATTTCTTCTCAAGCTGCTTCTTCAAGAATGGGCATAATGGGCGGCTTGCCATACGAATCGAGTTTTTTCGCTATACTTAAATCCAAGTTCGATGATCTAGGTGGTTTTGATGAGCGGTTTGTCTCTCCTGGGGGGGGGCTGGTTAATCATGCTTTTCTAAACACTGTGATCGAAACGCAAGGGTTCGATTATGTTGTGCTCCTGGGCGAGGGCTCATTTCATCAATTTCATGGTGGTATTGCGGCGAATGCTATGCCCTCTGAGCACCCTATGCAGTTATTTTTGGACGAATATGAGGGCGTCTATAATCAACCTTACGAGACTAAGGTGGAAATGGTAAATCAAGACGTGTGCTATCTTGGAAAGGCTACCAGACAATCACTAAAATTTTTAACCAAGGGCTCTGCCGCCGACTAGTTTTATTATGAGACAAAAGAAACTACGATTGAACGAGGGGCAATACCGTTTTTTTTCTGCCGCCTTCTGTGAGAGGCTAGTATGACCTGTGTCATTATTTTGGGAATGCACCGCAGTGGTACGAGCTGTTTAGCTGGAAGTCTACAGGAGTTGGGACTGTATCTTGGAGATGTTAATAATGCTGCGCCATTCAATAAAAAAGGCAACAAAGAAAACAGCCAAACTTGGTCAATCAACGACTTGGTTTTTGAACAAAGTGGTGGCGCATGGGATGCCCCACCAAAAACTCTTCGATGGGACGAATCTGCTTGTCGTATGAGGGCAGAATTTTTATCCCAATACAGCGCGTCCGACGTGTGGGGTTTCAAGGATCCAAGGTCTTTGTTGACTTTGCCGTTTTGGTTAGAGGCTTCACAAACCTATAGGTTTGTTGCTACCTTTAGGCATCCGCTCTTAGTTGCCAAATCTCTGGAGAGCCGTGACGGTTTTAATGTAGAGCGGTCGCTAGATTTATGGCTTGCTTATAATGGTGCGCTCTTAGACTATTGCAAGCGGTTCACTATTCCAATAATTTCCTACGACTACCCTGTCGAGAAATACAAAGCAGCTGTTGCGGAAATTGCCAAATCTTTAGGATTACCAGCCAACAACAAACCTATTGATCTGAGTTTTTACGATGCCTCACTCAGGCATCAATCTCTTGAAGGTATAAGCGTAGGCGGGCTCCCTGAAGAAGCGCTACCGAAAAACATTTCCCAGATCTATACTGAACTATGCGAGAAGGCTAAAGCCTCCTTTTAAAAAACATTCATGCAATTAGGCATTCAAAATGTAGCTTGCTTTTGATAGCAACTGATAACTCGACTATTTCATCGCCATCACACTCACAACCCATGTTGTCAACAAAACATAAGTTTATTTTTATTCATATACCTAAAACGGGCGGGAACTCTATTCACAATGCTTTACGCCCTTTTTCTGAAGACAAAGTGGTGTGCCGTTCGGATATTCAAGATGGTATCGAACGTTTTGAGACAATGCATGAATCTTATACATTGTCCAAACACTCTACATTTAGCGACTATGCTCGAGAACTTTCGAATGTCGCCTTGGCAGAGTTTAAGATATTCACTTGTATACGTAATCCGTGGGAACGCATGATCTCATATTACTTCTCCCCTCATCGAAGAGCAGAGTCGTGGTCGCGCGAATCTTTTCTATCTATGCTCGACAATGAAGTTAAAAGCAGTGCACACTATCTTCTTAACGATGAAGGTTTGCCTTCAAATAGAATAAACTACATTCGATTTGAGTCGTTGCAGAGCGAATTTCATAGACTCTGTACTGACCTTAGGTTGCCAGAAGTACCTTTGCCCCATTTCAACAAATCGCGGCATTTTAATTATAGAGACTACTATGACGATGACTTGATCAATCGGGTTCAACAAGAGTCTGCGTTAGAAATTGATACCTTTGGTTATCGATTTTGAGTGAAAGCCTAATAGCTAATTTGCCACTCATCTACCCGCGGATCTAGTAGCGCCTCTTCGGCGAAGCGGTATTGGTATTTATGTTGGTTTAAAGCGTCCAGCTTATAATATTGAGCGAATTGGACAGTGTTAATATTTTCGGTATCACACTGGCATTGAGAAAAGGGACAGGGCGCTGCATGAGTTCTAAGTTTAAGTTCGGGGCTTTGTGATAGGTCGCCAATTGAGTGTTCATAACTTCCCATGCCGCATGGATAAACTAGTCCATGCGGGTTAACAAACAGGCTAGAATGACCGGCATTGCATAAGCCTGGCTTTTTTAGCTGCATTAGAAATTCGTAATCATGTCGAGAGTACATCACCGATTTGATTAACTCTTTCTCGGCATCTGTGTACGCCTGTGGATAGTGTTTTTTGTCCCAAAAACCAATAAATGGTTGAATAAATACTTCTAAGCCTCTGTCTTTCAAAGATTGATAATGCTGTTTTAAATCCGCGAGTAACGGAGGGAACGCAACCATCACAACGGAAAAGTCGTATTCTCGAGATATTTTCTCTGCGACGTTAGACCATTGCGCGATATCATCTATCTCTCCAGGGTGGAAGCTGGCCACAATGGCAACTTTCTCAGATTGGTATGACTCGAATATTTTTTGATATTGATGATGCTTGAAACTCAAATTGGTAATTAAATTCACTGACGCGACGTTATCACTGTGAGAAAGTCGAGAGGCGCCATCAACTAGGTTTTTATCGAGGAAAAATTCACCAGCAACGCCTATTCGGACGTTAATTTTATGCGGTATGCGCGTCATGTTATTAATGATACTCGCGTACCGGTCTGCGTCCCAATGCCTCTCACGGCTTTCGGTGACTTCACCGTGACCGGCAATACAGTAAACGCACGAAAAGTTGCATTTTGGGTAGTCCGTTATATAACGGATATTAATGACTGGCTCTTGGGGGGTCATGCGGTGGATGCCGGCTCTAGGCTTATGTTGATGTTATCGATAACCAAAATAGTATAAGCCTCTCGAGCCTCGATTAACAACTGACTTAAGGTTTTGTTGACATTGAGTTTGCCAACGTCCATAAGTGGGGCTGGGTGTTATGCCGTCTTTATGTTGAAGTATATCGTCAGCTGCAATGCCTAAAAAGTTAGCTAAATCATTGATAGTTTTATCAGTCTGAAATATCAGATCCTCATATTTGACACAATGATATTGACTAGACATGTATTTATTGGCGTATTCAGAGGCCGATAGGTTTGCACGTTCCCAAAGGGCGATGGAGCGCTCTGCCTGGCTGCAGCATTGTTCAGCTACACTTAATTCGCCATATAAACGAAGCTGGTTTTGGTTGGTCGAATACGCCATATCTCGACCGTCGCGTACCACGTGTAGGAACTTCAGGTCTGGGAAAACTGAGTGAAAAAAAGGCAATAAGAACAAGCTTCTTGGACCTTTCCAACCCCAAACTGAATTCGCCTGGCTTGATATGTTTTCTCGCGCGTCTTGTTCATAATGTTTAAGACTCTTTTGGAAGTCGGTCTCAATTTCTGACGGACCGAGTTCTGAGGCATTAGGCAGCAGTTTTTGACTATAAAAATGCGGTAAAAAGCTCGGAATATGTTTGTCATAAAAAGACTTAAAGTCCAAGCAATCTAATGCTGGATTGTGGTTACTGCCTAAGTAAACTTGGCCCGAATTAAGCAGTAGCTGGGCGATCGCGCGAGTCCCAGAGCCACCAGTGGCGCCGATGATGAGTGGGGCAGAGTTGATTGAGAATGGTTGCATATGTAAATGCGTTGACATAAAAAAGCTGAAAGCCGAGCAACTCGACTTTCAGCTTGGTTTATTAACCTATAGAAATCTAATTTGGCTATTTTTTTAACTCGGACATTGCTTTTTCAAGTTTCTCAAGGCGGGTGTGCAACTGCTCAATATAAATGTGTGCTTTTTCAAGCTCATTTAACATGCCACCTGTCTTCACTGTTAGGTTAAATGGCTCATTTTCAATGGTTTGCCCAACGGCTGGCAAGAATTTGTTTTCCCACATTGCCTCGGCATGCTCTTCAATACTTGGTAAGTCGTACTCCGGAGTAAATACCGCGTCGCAACCTCCAGAGCAGGTGGTACCTTGAGTCGTCAAAGATCCCGCGATAGTTAAGTCACCAGTCTGTGACAATATAAATTCACTAACGCTGGTTGGGGAGTCTGCGTAATTAATAATGAACGAATTTTGACCTGCATTATGATTAAACACCCAAGTGTCCTGATCGCCATCTGTTGCGGTGAGTGCAAACCTAACATTACCAGAACCGCGTACATCAAGTTTTTCGCCTGGGTTAGCTGTGCCTAGGCCGATATCGCCATTAGCTGCGATCACGATTGCATCACCGTTGCCACTGCCAGGCTTAATTCTGAAAGGCAATTGCGACGAATTGCTTGCATCACGAATGAAGAAGTTCGTTTCATTGCCCGCCAAATCCCAAGTCTGTGGTGTGAATCCGCTAGAACCGTCTTGTTCCAAACGCAACGTTGCGGTATTTCCTTCTTTGATGTGTAAGTTAACTACGGGATCAATTGTGCCGATGCCGACATGGCCATCCGCTTCAACCACCAGCGCGTGATTGCGAGCGCCAGATTCTACTCTGAATGGGATAGTTCCTCTATCCGAGTCTTCAATGCCAAAGTAGTTGGCCCCGCCGTTGCCAGAGTCATTGGCGATTAAACGCCAGTCAGCGGTTGGGAAACTCGCTGAAGTACTGGTGTCTTGAAAGTGGATACGCAGGTTGTTTTCTTTCAAGCGTATGGTGTCAAAGCCAAAGCTTTCACCATTCACGCAGTCTAAGCCTGTACATGCGCTGCCTTGCACAACCAAATCAGTGGTGATGACTTGAGCGGCTTGTGTTGACCCAATGGCCGCTGCAGAGCCAATTAAAAAGCACAGCTGTTTTATATGTTTCATTTTCCTATTACCCACTTTTGTTGTTTTTGGCTTAAAGCGCCCCTTGATATACACCTGCCTAGGTGTAAAGACTAAGCCTAAACTTCACTTTAAATATAAATACTATTTTTATAAACCCCTGCTTTCGCCAAGCTGTCTTTTGCCTAGTTTAAAGCAGATAACCACGCTAGGCCAAAGCCAAGCAATGTCACAAATGAATTAGTTGCTACTCACCATTGTCTTCATCTGAGACTGGACCATCAACGAGCGATGGCCTAACCACACCGTCTTGCACAATAAAGTTCCCCGATTGCCTATTGTTTTGCACTTGTTCTTTACTTGGCAAACTGCCATCGGCGCGCAATTGTGCGACTAATTCTTGTTCCGCGTGAAGGTCTCCCGATTCACGTACCTCAC
Organism: uncultured Arenicella sp.; assembly: GCA_947499305.1. GTDB lineage: Bacteria > Pseudomonadota > Gammaproteobacteria > Arenicellales > Arenicellaceae > Arenicella. The sequence continues at coordinate 18,886 of CANMNN010000012.1, forward strand.
GCATTTGCTCTTTAGTATATTCATTCAGCTGGGGAGCAATGACCGTTTCCCAACTGTATAGACCATCGGGTAAGGACCCGTAAAGCTCAATGGGCTCCCCAGAGCTGAACGTACGTGATGTTCGGTCACCATTGGCATCAGAGATGGTCACGGTGGCGTTGGCATAATCAACACTTTCAGGAGCTTCCCATCGCATGACCCCAGTGGATTCTTCTTGGCTGAAGCTCACTTTGTTAGACGATTCGTAAAACGATTCGTCCAGATCATCGTTGTTATTCGAGATGGTCTTATCCTGGGGCGAATCGACTTCATTATCGTTCGTTGATGCGAGTGAACCGCTGTCATCCACCTTGGTTTGCAAGTCATCAAACACCGAGTCATTTAGGGGGTCCTCTTTGCTTGCCTGACTATTAGCAGCTGAGACGCCTTCGGTTATTTTGCTTTGATTGTCGTCATCATTGTTTGAACACCCGACGAGAAGCAGTGAGCATAGCGCTGCCGCGCTCAACAAATTGAACTGCTTTAACATACCCGAAACCGAAGACTGCATTTGTCTTGCCATAACTGTTTTCCCTAAAACCGCATGAATCTTAACATATTTTAATAATACTTCTATCCTACAATTGCCGAAATTCAATAAAACGATTTACCGCGTTTGTATTGTAGAGTCAATCATGACCAATTTTATGGTATTGGCCTGCGGCGGGGTTGTGCAGAGTTTTTTGTTTTCCGTCAGCCCATGTGACGGTGATTGCATCGACTGAGTCAATGCTGCCAAGGCCGAAATGCACGTTTGATGAGTGTTGAGACGAGAACGAATCGCCGGTCACTAAACGAGTGAACTGTTTACCCGCCGCGGTGGTTATTTCAACGTTTGCACCAATTGTAGATCGGCCTTTTTCGTCACTCAGTTGTACGCCCACCCAATTGCCCGCGCTTGCAAATACGTTTTTATAGACGTGCAGCCGGTATTGAGTTTTGTTCAGACCAAGAGCTTCATGTTCTACCACCAAAAGATCTTTACGCCCATCTAAATCAATATCTTCAGTGACGACGGCTCGGGCGTCGTACTCAAACGCAACACCCATTAAATAGGCGATGTTGATGTATTCGTTGTTGTGCTTTAAATACAACACTTTGTGCTCATAACCGTTCCACGATATGTTGGCTTCGCGTAAATCCGTGGACTCCGTTTGAAACAAAATGTCGCGCGCGACGTCTTTGCCACCGCCTTCGTAAATGTCATGGCGCCAAAACGTAGTGCAATAGTCTTGTGTACTTTCACCGCTGTAGTGACCGTTGGCCACAAAAATATCTTTATCGCCGTCGTTATCAAAATCGAACGTGCTGGTGCCCCATGACCAGCCTGTTCGAGCTACTTGATCATTGAATGGCGCTTTGATAAAGCCGTTGTCACGTCGTAAAAACATGCGGTTACCATAGCCCATGGCTTCGCGCATCTCAGTGTGCTTTTTCAGATCCGAACGGCCTACGCCCATTTCCTGTAAGCGCCTGGCGGTGGTAGAGCTCATGCCAATGACGTAAAAATCCAGCTTGCCATCCTCGTCGAAATCTCCGAATGTGTGACCCATGCCAAAGAAATGGCGATCTAAGCCGAACTCGCTGGTCATGTCGGTGAACTGACCTTTGCCATCATTGGTATACACGTCAAAGCCCGCATAGTCACTGACCACAATTAAATCTATGTCTTGGTCGTCGTCTAAGTCTACGAACGAGCTACTGTATGAACGGCGGTTCTTTTTTGCGCCTAAGCCGGACGACTCAGTGATATTGGTGAATTTGCCGTCGCCGTCGTTGCGCAGCATGATAGCAGGATAGCCGTCGTTGGCGTCGAAATAAGGGCTGGGCATTTGGCCTTGACGATAGGCGAATTTGTAGTTTGCAATGTGGATATCCAAGTCGCCATCGCCGTCGATGTCACCGGCCGTAAAGGTTTTGGGTAAACCTAATTGCGTGTTGACCATTTTTGTTGGTGCTTTGCTGAATCGACCTTCTGCGTTGCCCTCAAATAAAAGTGGGTAGCCTTTTTCATCTACCCCCACAAAATCGACCATGCCGTCACCGCTGAAGTCAGCAATTACGGCGCCGTCGTAAAGTGGACGAGCTTGGTCAAACAATTTTTCCGCCACTAGTTGGCCTTGGCCTTGGTTGCGTAGAATGGTGTTTTGCCCACCCACAATGATTTCAGATTTGCCGTCTTTGTCTAAGTCATAGACTAGTAAGGGGTGAATCAAGGGCGAGTTTTCGGACCCGACCACATTGAATACTTCTTGGAAAACGGGCGGCTGTTCACGTTCTAAAATAGTCAGCTCTTTGACTTCAATTTGATCTGCTTGAATATCAACGTCGGCAGCCAAACTGACCACCCAGGCAATGTCCATGAGCCCCTTTATTACAATGCGGTGGGCTGGGTCGGGTCGTGCTATGTGCAATTCAAAGCTGACTTCTGAAATTGCGCCTTGGTTATCTTTTGGCGGGGTAAAGCCGCTGTGATGCCATTCCGTTTGCTCTAGCACGTATCCTTCGTCTACCGCGCTTTTGAGAAACCCTAACCACTGGATTGAGTTCCATTGTTGTCCTACTCCACTGCCAAATTTGTAGCGCGCAATGCGGTGCTGAAGAGGCTCGCTTTTCTGGTGTTTAGGTATGGTGAGTGATGTAAAGTTGAATTTTGCGAGTGTTTCAAACTTTTTCTCAGCTTTTAATAAGTCGTCCCACAGCGTTACGATGCGCGTCTCGTATTGCTGAGCCAATACCTCGGGCCCCCAAATTAGCTGGTCTAGCTTGCGACGAGTGTTGACCAAATCAATGGCCGCGTCGCGGTTTTCGGCAAGTTCTTTGTTGGTTGGGGCGGGGGCTTGGGCAAACAGGTTATATGAACCCAGTAGACCCAGCACGATGAGAAGTTTCTTCACTTTGCTTTCCTGCACACTTCAGTGCATGTTATAAACTTGTTAGACAGTTGCCCCGTTTATCGTATTACACAAACGCATTATTGAAATAATACTTTAGGTTACTATACAAATCAGCGCAAAAAGCGAGACAAATTTGAGCCTATTAACACTCAATTACGTGGCTGCTGCGTTAATTTTTACTGTACTTCTATTATTGAATGTTTGAGCACTGATATGCAAATTGTCTACATAAGTAATCGGCCTGCTGTATTCACCGAAACAATACAACACATTGCACTATTTCTGCCGTTTTTGGAGCAAGCTGTGGTGTGCGTGCCCGATCATCTTGAAGCGGCGTTTAAGTTAATTGATGCGCCAATGACTCTGCTGGTAGTGCCTGAAAGCGAGATCCTCTTACCTAAAGAGAAAAACTGTTTGTCGCAGCTGCATCATCAACGACGTAATTATTTATTGCGGGTGAGGCTGGCAGCGCACGATCTCGTTGAGTCACGGTTTGTAATGTCTGACGACGATGCTCGACCATTGAAGCCGATGGGGCCTGATGTATTTTTCGAAGCAGGGCGTTATCGACGTTACTATTTTTATGATTTGGCTGCGTGGAGTAGTAATCAAACTGAATTTGATGCGGGGCAAATAGCCACTCATGCGGTTTTGGATCATGCAGGTTTCGAGCATTTATCGTACGCCAGCCACATGCCGCAAATGATCGATAAAACAATATTTCTCGAGGCGGCTACTTTTTTTACTGCCAATTATGAAGGCCATGCTTTGTGCGAGTGGAGCACATACTTTAATTTCGCGGTTAACCGATACCCAGAGCAGTTTTATGACGCAGAGCCTTACCTAACTCTGTGCTGGCCAGAGCATCCATTAGCGTGGCGGCTATATGTGCGCCCATCACAGTACTGTTTTGAGAACTTCACGCCATCATTGTATCGGCGCGCGCAAGTGTTTGATCACATGTCAGCGCAAGATATCAGCGCAGAAGCGCTTGAGCCGTTGAATGTGAGCAAACTAATTCGATGGAGAAAACACACCATTGGGCTGATGCACCCTGAACGAGCCCTAGGTTGGCGTAAATATTTGAACCCTCGGACGTGGGTAGGCAAGCTGTTTGCAGCGCTGTGGCGCGATAGGTCATAGAGCCTCTTTTTGTGTGATTGAGTGTTGTGATACAGCGAAAGCGTCAATTGGCTTGATCCGTTAATTTGCTTTGGAATCAAGTTAAATAACCATTGATGAGCCCGTTACCATCTGTGTTTATCGTTAGAACTGAGTCTGAGATTGTAGTGCCATTCTTAATCAGGTGCGCCGTCGGCCTCTAAGTAAAAAGCTCGGTAAGTCGTTTAGGCCATTAGGTAGTAGCTTACATTCTTGTTCTCCATTGACTCTAATAGAGTGCCTATTTTTAGCTCAAAAATTTTAAACGTCATCAAGTAAATACAGTGGATGCATGGTTGCCTAAAAACAGTTAAACGATAATAAAGTGCACAAATCACTCTAATTTCGTTAGTCGGTTTTATTCCGCGCCGATAGCGTCTATATTCTCCGTCTCACTAGCCAGTCAATTTACCCCACTCACTTATGCAACTATACCGCTTACGTAACCGAGCAGAATACGACGAACATTTGAGCAAACAGCACAGTGTGCTTAAGCAACGATTTGACTCTATGATTGAGCTCGAACACGCGAATCGAAATAATAAAAGATTCACCTACGATGGCTTTTCGATCACTGCTGGCAAACACGTTTCGTTTGAGGTGGATTGGGCATTTTCAAATGGGCAGAACGTCAACTGGCGGGAACGGCTTATTTGTCCAGAAACTAAGTTAAACAACCGCTTGAGAGCCAGTTATCACCTGTATTTATCAGAGCTTCGGCCCTATCCTAGCGATGCCGTTTATATCACTGAGCAGGTCACAGCTTTTTATCAATTTTTGGCACAAAAGGTCAACGGTTTGGTGGGTAGTGAATACCTTGAGGCCGATGAGCCGACTAAGATTGCAGACGTGAGTGGAATTCGGCATGAAGATCTGACTCAGTTGTCGTTCAATGATGACACCTTTGACAGCGTGATTTCGTTTGACTGCTTAGAGCACATACCTGATTACCGTGCGTCGCTCGCCGAATGTCATCGAGTGATGAAACCAGGAGCGAGAGCGCTGATGTCGTTCCCGTTTGCGAAGAATTTTGACACCACGTTGGTCAGAGCCAAAGTGCTTGAAGATGGTTCCATCTCTCACATGGTTGAGCCCGAGTATCACGGTACGCCTTTGTCTGACCAAGGTTGTTTGAGCTATTACACCTTTGGTTGGGATATTTTGGACACGTGTCGCGACCTCGGTTTTAGTGATGCATATGCCGTGTTGTACTGGTCAAGTGAGTTTGGTTACTTGGGATTGGATGAACAGATCGCTTTCGTATTGCAAAAATAAGCCTAATTAGCGTTGCGCCCAAATTGCCGTCTTTGCTCGGTGGCCAGTGGGTATCGTCTGACTGCGAATACGGCGCTCTACATTACTAAAGAGCGCCGCTTAGTGCCTTTCAACTTACGCTGTTTAATAGGTCTGTAATTTTACGGCTGACGCTGACTTGAGAATAGCGCTCGTTGGCCAGTTTGATTGCCCCGATTGATACCTGTTGCCAATGAGGTTCGTCTTGGTAGAGGCGGATAATATACTCGGCAAATTGTGCGGCGTTGTTGGCTATCATTACATCTTTATTGTGGGTTAAGCCCATGCCTTCGGCGGCTTCTTTACTGACGACTTGTGGTAAGGCATGGCAAAGACCAGACACGACTTTACCTTTGATGCCCGCGCCGTAACGCAAGGGCGCGACCATCAGTTTGACTTCCTCTAACAGTTCCGTAACGGTGGGCACAAAGCCGCGAATTTCAATCGTTGAACTGGCGAGTGTTGAAATATCTTCTGGCATGTGAGAGCCCGCAATGATGAACTTAGCGCCTTTGAGTTTTTTTGTCACTAAAGGCCAAACTTCGTTAACAAAGAATTTGACCGCGTCGACATTGGGTGGGTGTTGGTAACCGCCAATGAACCCGATGTTGGCGCGTTGCTTAAACTCGTTTCGTTTACCCACGATCTCACGAAACAGCGGGATAACGTGTACATTGGTGTCGGGCGCGTAAGACTCTAGTATCTCTTTTTCATCGTGGCTAACCACAATGGTGGCGTCGCAGCATTTGACCAAGTTGAGTTCTTCGTCTTTGTTGACCGCTTGGCTGCGGATGGTCATGGTGTTCTTAGCATTTTGCGCCAATAGGGCTGATTCACGCTCATAACGTAAAAAATGCAGGTCTACGGTGTTAAATATGATTTTCGCGTTAGGGTAGCGTTGTTTAATGATGGGGTAGGCGTACTTGGCCACAGTCACCCTCGATAACACAACCACCTGGTAGTCGTCATTCAGCTGGTGCAGGTGGTGTTCGGCCGAGATAGAGGAGTCCTGAATGCATTCCACCCCCATCTGTTGCAGCGCTGTGGTGTATTTGCCTTCATGCCTAACACCGTCCCAAGGCAAAAAAGTCACGCCCCAATTGGCGTTGAGAGCGTGCTGAAAAAAATTGACGGTGTCAATCGACCCCGAATCTTTATCGGGCGTAGGGGTGATCGAATCTACCCACAAAATCCAGCTAGATGAGCGCTGTTTGCGCACATAGGCGTCGATTCGCTCGCCATCAGGGATGGGCGGTTTGTGTTCCAGGACGTGCCGCCACTTTTTGTAGAACTTGTCTTTATTGATCGCTTGATATTGCTTAATACCCGAACTTAGGTCAGTACCAGACGACACGCCTTCGTGATGCACCGCTTTCGACAATGGGGTGTACACCACGTCGTAGCCAGCTTCACGGACTTGCATGGCAAGGTCTGTGTCTTCGTAATAAGCCGGCGCGTAGCGGGTGTCGTAGCCACCTAAGGAGTTCCAAAGTTGGCGACGTATAATAATCGAAGCACCAGAGCAGTAGTCCACGTGCCTGCAATAATTAAAACGTTTTTCATAGGCGCTTTTTCCGCGCCCGTAATTGTAGCCAGACGCGTCATTAAAAATAACGCCCCCCGCTTCGGAAATGCGGCCATCGGTCGACAGTAACAAGGAGCCCACTAGGCCAATCTTAGGTTGGCTGCTCAAAGTCTCGATTAGGTATTCCAGCCAGCCTTCAAGCACCAAGGTGTCATTGTTTAGTTGCACAATGTAATCACCTGATGATGCCTTTGCCGCACGGTTGCACGATCGCAAATAGCCTTGATTACTTTTGTTTCGAATGAGAGTGATGCCGTTAATTGACTCGAGTACTGAGCAGGACGCTTCGCTGGACGCATCGTCGACTAATATCACTTCGATATCGGTAATGGTTTGCTTGTTTAATGCGTACAAGCAGTTTACGGTATATTCAGCCTTATTAAAAAAGGGGATGATGATGCTGGCGGTTGGTTGTTCAACGGTCTGAAAGTTCAGGCTTGCTAGCTTTTCATCCATACTTAACTTGCCCAGCTCGGCTAATAATGCGTCGATCTGATGTTTTATGGGGCCGTCATCCGAACGCTCAACTCCGTCTTGTGAGGCTGGTTGTGAGTGCTCGATCAACGCGCGTTCCTTTGAGTCAGGGTCGTCGTTTTCACCCTCCATTGGAGACGTTGATAAATAGGTCACCAAGGCGTCTGAAGCATTCAAGCCATTGGCCGCAGCGTAAAACTTCGTGGAAAAGTTTGGGCTTGGGTCATGCCCTTTTTCGGCTCCTTCTTTGATGTAGTGAACTAGGGCTGAGCCCCATTTAGTCATGCAGTCTGGATATTGTTGAGCGTAAAAATAGGGCAGGAATACGGCGTTCGGCTGCCGTCCCTCTCGCTCGCCAATGCCCACGTAATGCTCGATAGGGGTACGAATCGAATGGCGAATGAGTGGGTAGGTTTCTAAGTAAAACGATTCGTCAAAAAGGCCCGATTGGCGAACCGCTTTCAGGTTTCTTCTGAACGCCGAATAACGCCGCACGTTAAACGTTAATAACGCTTTGACGAATAAGATCGCCCGCCCTACCCCAGACGCACGAAATTGGCGTATCGCTCGGGTGGTTTTTACGCCGATTTGCCACGCCATAATTCTGTGCTGGTCGTGATGGCTGCGCTCGGAATTTCGCAGCCGTTTGCTAAGCTGTGCGTGGGTATTTGCGGCGCTCTCCTTGAGTGCGTTCAGTTCGGCATTGACCGCGTCTAACTTAGCCGTATAGTCTTGTGCGCTATCAGCTTGAGCTATACTGACTGCTGCATCGATCAGCCTGGGCTGCTCACGTTCAAAAGCTCTTAATCTGATTTTCAGAGAGTCATGTTGCTCGGCTAATTGATGTCGCTCTTGATCCAAAGCAAAGTGAGTTTGTTCCAGGCTTAGGTGCTGGTTCTGTAAATTGAGGTGCTGTTGTTCTAAGTCCAGATGTTGTTTTTCCAGCGTCGCTAGCCGATCTTGTTGTTTGTTGACACGTTGCTGGTGATCGGCAACTTGCTGGTGCAATTTTCGGACATGGGCGTACTGTTTGTTAAATGCGTCTTCTGTCTTTTTTAGGTTTTCCTGCAGTAATTCAAAGTCAGAGCTGGGCGCGTTTGATTGAAGATCAAACTCGAGCCTCGAAAGTTGCCCAGCGCTCTGATCCACCAGCCAAGTGTACAATTGTTTAGCTGCTTTAGGCAGTATTAATGAGGAAGCGACGTCGTTTAAATCGGCGTGACTATGACGTAAATCTGGGCTTAAAAAATCTTCTGCCGCAGCGATAAAGTCATTCGAGTCGGCGTCAAGATTCAAGTCAAAATGAGCGTTTATTCGTTCAATGACACGGCTGGGATTCGCCATCACATCATCATAGTTGACGAACACTCTGTTCTCGCCGCGTGTGTAGCGTTCTAAGGTAGTCAAATAGGCGAACCACAGGTTGATCGTATACGTCAGTGAATAGCCGTTGCGGACGCGTAACGACTCAGCAATTTCCAGCGGGTTGCGAACGCAAATAACGTGAACTGCGCGTATGCCCATGCGGTTTAAGGCTGCCTGCCAAAGTGGTATCAGTCTAGATAAGCGTGGGTCTTTAACGACGCCGATGTCGAAGGCATCAAATTCGTGTTCCATCAGTGAGGTCAAGCGCTCGGCGTAGTGATCTGCCTCTGTCCCCTCGAACCATTGCTCCGCGACGGAAGGCAATGAGTTCCAGCTGCTTCCGGTTGCGTCGAGAATTTCATCGTGAAATTCCATAAAGGTTTGCGACTCCCAAAAACCTTTGTCGTTTTCGCCTTTGATGGGAAGAAGCAAGGTTTTAGGTAAGACTGCACCGCTGAGGTTTAGGAGTCTGGACAAGGCTGACGTGCCACTGCGGTGCATACCGGAAACCAGCAACACTGACGGGTTTGGATGCTCGGAGCGAAGGTCAGCGTGGCTCATGATAACTCGGTGGTAGCAATGGTTGTTAAAATACGATGCGAGTGTCTCAATGGACGGATCATTTTTTTCGCAGCCATAAATTGCCGCCCATGTTGTTGCGCATGCGTGGCATATGTTCGGATATCCAGGCTTGGTGGTGCAGGTGCATGTAACTCGACAAGAACACAAGGTCAAATTCGTTGTTGTATTGCAAAAACGCCCTTAGCATATACGCTTCGTTCCAGGCTCGCCCTTCGCTCACCCAGCTTTTAGGGTACTCGAACGGCCAAAAAATGTCATGGAAGTGAATGTATACTCCCGATTTCAGCGACGGTAAAACATTAAATATAATGTGGTTTACGTCGCTATTGAGCTTGGACACGTGCGTAGAGTCGATAAACAGAATGTCGTTTTCATGCAAGCTGGCAAAAAGTTCGGTGCTGAGATTTTGAGCTGGGTCGCCAATGACCAGGTGAGTATCTTCGCTTTTCATTAGCGAATACAACAGCTCCGGGTACGGTTCGATGAAGGTGAACTCAATTTCGCCGTTAAAAAACTCATCGTTGGTGTCCAGCATAGCGCACGATGAAAAGCCCGAACCAATTTCAATGATTCTATTTGGTTTTACGTGGCGCATCATGCTGTGCAGGATCAGGGCGTCCGTGTGTGCGTAGGCAGGGTTGTTAAAATAGTACCGAGCACCGTCGGTTTTGTCTTCTGGAAACGGGCAGTCGTCATAGTAGGGCTTTAGGTTTTGCATCAACGTTTGTTGCTGAGTGTCGTTAATGTCGATGCCAGGTAACTGATCCACAAGTAAATCTGGGGCTTGTAGAAACGCGGTTCGAGTATCAAACGAAGGCACTGCCGAATAGAAATGACCAGTGGGGACGAATTCACGGGTGCTTTTTAATAATTCGTACTCAGGGCACGTTAAAAACTTCAGCAAAATGGCTTCACGCGTGGTGCGTTTATGCTCAAGTTCGTGCAGATATGCCGCTTTACCTGAAGAGTCGGCAGGGCGGTTCAGAACCTGTTCGTAACAAAATTCTATGAAGTCTATGTCTGATAACTGTTTCATACTGAAGGTGTCCACAATGTGTCTCTGTTGTGAGTCGAGGTCGTTTTAACTCTGAGGGGTCTGGTCTCGTGTTTCGTGCTCAAATGCCAATACCTCTTCTACGCTGCCTGACTTCAATAAGCGCCCATGAGATAGATAGATCGCCTTGTTACACAGCTTGCGCGCTGCATCAGGGTTGTGAGTAGCAAAGATCATGATCGTGGAATTGAAAACTAGCTCGTTGAGCCGTTGCTGAGTTTTTTCAATGAACGCTTTATCGCCCGCCCCAATCCACTCGTCTAACAACAATATTTCGCAATTTATACTGGTACAAATGGAAAATGCTAAACGCAATACCATGCCAGAAGAATAGAGTCGAACGGGCATGCCTAAGTAGTCGCCCAGTTCGCTGAAGGCGGCAATCTCGTCCATTCTATCCATTACCACTTGGCGCTCCAGACCAAACAGCATACCGCACAGAAGAATGTTCTCGTAACCGTTTAAATTGATGTCTAAGCCTGCCATCAAATTAATTAACGTGGCGGCTTTACCTTCAGTGACTAATCGTCCCGACGTGGGTTCGTAAAAACCTGCTAAGAGCTTTAGCAAAGATGTTTTGCCTGCCCCATTGTGGCCGATTACCGCTACGCGGTCGCCGTCGTTGAAGGTGGCGGTGATATCGTCCAACGCAAGTATCGACGTCCGTTGGCCTTTTTTGCGCTGTACCACCCCGCCCACGGGCAATAATTTGGAGAAAGATTGCGTCAGCGATCGGCTTTCGGAGTCGTAAATCGGAAAGCTCAGACTTACATTTTTTAAGGAAATAGAAGGCATTTTGGTGCTCGTAATACGGTCTTGATTGAGCTAAAGCCAAAACGCGATGCGCGAGCGAAGCTTAGCAAATAAGGGAAACGCCAAAAGCCAGCTAGCCATCATCAGCGTTGCCACAATGGTCCAATTTAGTGTATTCAAAGATGAATTCAGCAGTGGGCCGCGAAAAATTTCGATCAGATGAAAAAAAGGATTTAGGTCGGTAATTAGCTGAATTTGTTCATTGTCGTTTGGCATCCACATTATTGGGGTGGCAAAGAAAACCAAGCGTAGTAAATTGTTAATGAGTTCCGACATGTCGCGATAACGCGTAGCGATGACGCTCATTGCCAAGCCCAACGCCAACGCAGTTAAGGTGATTAACAGCAGAGCGAGCGGGGCAAGCAGCCAATTAAGACTGATAGGGTGTTGGAAGATCAGCGCAAAGAGAAGAAACATCGACATTTGGTAACACAGAACCACCAAGTTTCTCCACACCACCCGCAGCAATAGGGTGAAGTACGATATTTGAAATGAGACCAAGTAATTGGCGGCGCTGACGTATTCTCGTCCACATTCTAGAGTGATGCTAGAGATGTAGTTCCACACAATCATGCCAAGCATTAGATGCAGCGTGTATTCTCGAACGCCGACACCAAGTAAGCTTGAGTAGATAGGCCCCAGCGCTGAAATGAAGATTAAAATGCTGAGGCTGGCCCAAAATGCGCCTAGCTTAGAGCGATGGTAACGAGTTCTGATGTCGTTCCAGCCAAGTGTCATCCACAGTGAGTGGTTTTTCACACCTAGGCACAAATCATCAATCGCCGATGAAAAGTATGACGTGTCTTGGCGCATAAATAATAGTCGCTGGGTTCAGTCTGATCTTAAGTGTGTTGCAAAATACACTATCTATTTGCAGATATCTAGCGATAATAAACTTCCCGGATGGGCCTCGCATTGCTCAGTGAAACTCGGCATAGTTCAACAAAATACGAGAATGTCAGCAATACTATTACTACTGCTATTGAAAACAGCGCTAATAATGGGCCTCATCTAGACAATGTGTATCTGATTCTGGCGAGCGAGCTTTTGGTTCGAGGGTTTTAATGTCATTGGCGCCACTTGAAACGCCAAGTTGTCGAATGAGTAGAATCGCCACTTGCTAGTCGTTGATTTGATTAGCAAAGTACGCCCGGTCGAAACCTACCATCTGATGGAGCTGTCCTCGGTAGTCAGGTCGTGATTGAACCCGCTAAAAAAAACGGTAGCATCGTCATCACCACAGAAAAATCTGTTGGATTCGGTTCGAAAGATTGACATGCGCATTCTGTGTTTTGTGGTCACGTCTACGGTGATGTTTGGGTAGCACACTAAGGCGATCGAGGTGCTGAGTTACGGAGCACCGCATTACTGATGTGGTTGCTGTAGGGTTCGTGCGATGAGCTGGATACCCATTTATCTATTTTCGATTAACCCACAGATACATGTCTTTGAGAATTCTCCACATTTGTAAGGTTTACCTGCCCATACGAGGTGGGGTGCAGAAAGTCGTGAGTGCGATGGCCAGTTTGACTAGTCAATATGAGCATCGCGTGTTGACCACGGGGGAAGACGGGGCAGTTAAACGTCAAACGCTGAACGGTAATGAAGTCATTCGTTGCCGCTCTTATCTAGAGATTGCCTCTATGCCCATGGCACCGTCCCTACTTAATGAAGCTCGGCATCAGGCAAAAAACAGCGATTTGATTGCTTTGCATAACCCCTTCCCGCTGGCCGATTTGGCGTTGGCCACTGTTTTGCGTTTACCTCCATGCGTGGTGTTTTGGCACTCCAACATCGTGGCGCAAAAAAAGCTCAAGTGGTTGACCTTCCCATTGATCTACCTAACTCTATCAAGAGCCACTCGCATAGTGGTGACCTCATCGCGCATGATCCACAATTCTAGGTTGCTTAAACGGTTCGAGCAGAAAGTCACCGTGATCCCCTACGGCTTGCCCAGCATAGAGGTAGAACACCAGACGCAAACGCAAACGCAAACGCAAACGCAAACGTCTGCAGTGTCGCGCGATTATTTTATTCTCATTGGTCGGCACGTTTCCTATAAAGGGATCAATGTGGCCATTCGAGCCATGCGATCGGTTGACTCTCGCCTCATTGTGGTTGGAGACGGTCCTTTGTTTGAGCAGCATAAATTGCTAGCGGAGACTCTGGGCGTGGCCGATAAAGTAGAGTTTTTTACTAACGTTGACGACGATGACCTAGTTCGCTTGCTACAACCAAGCCTGGCTTTAATACTGCCGTCAATCATGCCCAACGAAGCCTTTGCTCTGGTGCAGCTTGAGGCCATGCGTTTGGGTAAACCCGTTATTAATACGTGGCTGCCATCTACGGTGCCGGACATCGCGCGGGATCAAAAAGAAGGTTTGACCGTGTCGCCCGGTGACTCGGTGGAATTGGCAGAAGCTATGCAACGGTTATTGTCCGACAAACATTGGGCCAAAGAAATGGGGGAGCGTGCGCGTCAGCGTTTCAATGATCACTTTACGGAACAGCATTTCAAGCGTTCGTTGGACGCGTTCTTTGCCGAGCTACTTACGCGCGGATCATGACTCCTGTCGTTTATAATCTCAGTGGCATTCGCCAGCCTCTGACGGGGGTGGGGCGTTACGCGGTGGAGTTGATCCGTGAAACGCAAAACTACCAACCCAGCGGCATCGTTGTTAAGAACGGCCGACTTTACCATGAGCAGGACTTGCTTGAGTTGTTGCTGCAGTTAGATTTGGCACAGTCTGGGTCGGATAGATCTGGTTCGCCCGCTGCATTGAGCTTCTCGTCTCGTGCCCGTCAATGGATAGGGAGTGTACCCCTTAGTCGCTCGTTTTACCGCGCATTAGATCAATATCGATTTGCAAACCTCAGTAACGCGTTGACGTCGAGCGGGGCGTTGGTGCACGATCTGAACTATTCGTTGCCGCCGCGCGCGCGGCGTGTGTCGACGGTATACGATCTATCACACATCTTATGTCCGGACACTCACCCGAGGCATCGAGTGCATTATCTGCGCGCATATTTCGATCGTTTGTGCGCCAGTCAGGCAAATATCATTGCCATTTCAAATTCGGTTAAAATGCAAATGATCGAGCATTATGGTATTGACGATCAACGCATCAGTGTGACGCATTTGGCAGCCAGTGACGCGTTCAAACCTCGCAATGAGATGTCGTGTCAGGCCGTTCTGAGCTCGTATTCACTTGAGTTTAAGGGGTACGTATTGTGCGTCGCAACGTTGGAGCCACGAAAGAATTTGGTGGCTGTTTTGGACGCTTATCAAACGCTTGACGCGCAGACGCAAGCGCAGTTCCCGCTGGTGATGGTGGGGGGTATGGGATGGAAAAGTTCCGCGCTTGCGCATCGAATACAGCACCTGCACGACGCTGGCGTGGTTAAACACATTGGCTTTGTGCCGCAATCTGTTTTGCCTGAACTGTACTCGGGTGCACGCGCCTTCGTGTACCCTTCTTTGTACGAAGGCTTTGGTTTGCCGGTGCTCGAAGCCATGCAAAGTGGCTGCCCCTGCATCACATCCAGCGCAGGCGCCTTGGCAGAGGTGTCGGCCGAGCACGCTATTCAGGTCGACCCAATGGAATACAAAGACATTGCCCATGCGCTTCATTTGTTGTTGCACAACGATAAGGAGAATGCTCGCTATACCGGTTTGGGGTTGACGCGGGCAGCGCAATTCACATGGACAAAAACCGCCCGCGCAACTTGCCAGATCTACGATAAGCTCTAAGTTCTTGTCAAACTCGCTCCATAACACTGCGAAGAACCCTGCCTCAAGGTAGTGTTGTCGGATGTTTTCGGCAGACTTTTATTCTGCGTATTCGCGCCGGACTTGAATATAACTTTTCTGGCATCGCAACATTGGCTAAACTCGATGTAGTCAAGGGTCTTTACTATACAAATGGTCAGTTGCACGATGCTTTCTCTAAAATACTCCCGACGTTTAGTTGCGTTGAACTCAGCGCAGGTATTTTTTACTGCTGTGCTCATATTTGCCCAGTGTGCGTCCGCCGCTAAGGCTCAAAACTCCGGTGAGGCTTACCTTAATCGAGAGTATCAAGCTAAGGCCGGCAGTTATCCGTTGACGACTCGGCACCTAGACCAACAGCAGCAACCTTTGTTCGTGAATCGTTTGATCGAGCAAGAGTCATTGTATTTGCTGCAACACGCTAACAATCCCGTGCAGTGGTGGGCATGGGAACAAGGTGCGTTTGATAAGGCTCGAGCATTGAATAAACCAATCTTTTTGTCCATCGGCTATTCTACCTGTCACTGGTGCCATGTGATGGCGCGCGAGAGTTTTGAAGATGTTGAGGTGGCTAAGTTCATCAACGAGCACTTTGTTCCAATTAAGGTGGATCGTGAAGAACACCCTGCGGTCGATGAGCTGTACCTTACGGCCGTGCAGATGCTTAGCGGTAAGGCTGGGTGGCCATTGACGGCGGTACTAACACCTGATGGCAAAGCCTTTTTTGGTGGAACGTATTTTCAACCAGCGGAATTATTAGACGTACTCAACCGAATTGATAAAACTTGGGAAGAACGTCAAGAAGCTGTCATTGAACAAGCCAATCGAGTGAGTGCTGCAATCCAAAAGATTGGCGACTCAGCGGCCGATAGTCGCGCAATTGATGTTCAGAGTATTGAGCAATCTACGTCAAACATTCAACTCGGGTTGTCAAGAGTTGGCGCTCGTTCTGAACCTGGTTTCCCACGTGAACCAGAATTATTGTTTTTGTTAAATCAGGCGCAGCGTACTTTGTCGAAGGATACTATTGATGCAATCAGCGACCGTTTACTCATGTTAGCTTCAAGTGGCTTGCATGATCACGTTGGAGGGGGCTTTCATCGATATACAGTCGATTCAACATGGCTTGTGCCACACTTTGAAAAAATGCTCTACAACCAAGCGCAATTAGGGAAAGCTTATTTTGAAGCTTATCAAATCACAGGCAATCCAGTATTCAAATATGTAGCCGAACACACCTTGAATTTTTTATTGGAAGTAATGCAAGACCCCGATGGCGGTTTTTATTCGGCTATGGATGCTGAAAGCAAAAACGCGCAAGGCGTCAAGGGTGAAGGCGAGTATTTTTTGTGGAGTGAGGACGAGCTCAAGCAGGTATTGAGCGACAAAGAAATGGAGTTGGCGGTAACAGCGTTGGGTGTAACAAGTAACGGAAACTTTAATGCTCGAACAGTGTTGCAAAACTCCCAACCCGGCGAGCCCACTGTGTCGAAAGTTTTAAATAAATTGGCTAAAGTGCGTGCATTGCGTCAGTCTCCGCAAGTGGATACAAAGATCATCACCGCCTGGAATGCAATGGCCGTAACGTCGCTTTTGAGAGGCTACCAAGTGAATGGTAATGGCGTGTATTTAGAGTCAGCGTTGCTTGCTGCAAATCGCATCTGGAAAGAGTCATACCATACCGAGTATGGACTCAGTCGTACTGTGCCTCTTGATCAACGACGTGTGCCAGCGGCCCTTGAAGATTACGCCTATCTGTCTAACGCGCTAGTGGATCTTTATGATGTCACAGGGGAGATCGTATGGATGCAGCGAGCAGAGAAACTAGCGAGCGAAATGTTAGAGCATTTCTACGACCAAAAAACAGGGGCTTTTCAAATTAGTCGAATTGCTACACCTTCTAGCCAAGCAAAAATCCCAATGCAACGATTGGTTTCGGCTCGTGATGATGCTACCTATTCGGGTAATTCAATGGCGGCACAATTACTCGCTCGCTTATATCAACGTACAGGTAAATTACCTTACAAGCACAAGTCTAGCCAAGTTATAGCGGTGTTTTCAAAGCCTGCCTTGGCCAAGCCCGAGGGTCTAAGTGGCATACTGCTAGCAGCTAACATGCTAAACAATCGCGACCTTGGTGCTAAACAATACGCGAACAAGGGTAAGGTAGCGATAACCACTAAAGCATTACGAGATAGTGCCGAGATAACTATAAGCATTGCCGATGGTTGGCACATTAACGCATCGCAGGTACTCAATGATTATTTGATCCCAACAAAATTGAAACCCGTCGCCTTGTCGACAAATCGAAATTGTGAGGTCTTGAGCGACGTAAGCTATCCCGAGGGTCAACGAGTTAACTTGGGCTTTCAAGACGATGAATTGTTGCTTTATGAAGGCTCGGTCACCATCAGCGCAGCATGGCCTGAAAGCTCCGACGGTTCTTCTCAACGTTGTGTTCTTGCAGCAGAACTTAATTTGCAGGCGTGTAATGATGAAGTGTGCTTGCCTCCTGAGCGTGTTCAGATACGTGCGTTCTAGAGCTCCCGAATGTATTGGCTGACCCGCTAAAGCTATTTTTTGTCAACAAGGCGAGGTTTAGAGTTAACATAAGTTAACACTTTGAGTTATAGTAAAATGCGATTGGGTTATCGAGTTCGCGAGCGGCTGCAGGATACGGCGTTCCAATACAGTTTTGTCCGGGTGCTGCCAATGTTGTTGTTTTAGACCTAGGCGGTCGATTTAAGGGGCGTGCTCGGACCCTAAAGAGATACAGGTCTCAATCCATAGTGCGTATTGAGATGCATAAGAATAATCAAAGCGATAGAAACGCGGTACACATATGAACACAAATCTTTTGGCGAATCGTTTGTCTGACAAGTCCTGCTCCAGTCACCCCCTGTATAGCAAAACAATAAGTAAGTCCGTCATCAAAATGGCATGCTTTTTATGTGCCGTGTTCATGGGCCAAACTGCGTTTGCGCAGTCATTCAGTAAAACCTTTACGCCTTCGAGCATTGCTCAAGGCAGTGAAAGTGTTTTAACGCTGACCATCGTTAACAACAGCGGCAATGTTGTGACGGACGTGGCCGTGCTCGATATATTGCCATCCAGTTTGGCTATTGCGGCCGTGCCGAATCTCACGATTGAGCAATGCGTGATTGATCCCACTGGAGCCATCACCGCCCCAGCCAATGGCAATGCCCTGAGTATCAGTGGTGTGTCAATTGGCGGGGGGCAAGTGTGCACCGTGGCCGTTAATGTGGTGCCCAGTGTGTTGCCATCAACGCCGCCCGTCACTATACCCAGTACTACGGGGGATCTAACCTCGAGTCTGGGTAACCAAGGGACGGCCACGGCGAATCTTAACGTGGAGAATGACCGCCCCAGCATCAGTCAAGCGTTTTCGCCCGGTTCGGTGTCGGTGGGGGATCGCAGCCGACTTACGTTCACCATTGATAACACTGCCAATGCCGTCATCGCGGGAGTATTGAATTTTTCCAATACACTGCCGTCGGGTTTGCAAATTGCCTCGCCAGCCAACCTAGAGAACACCTGTGTCACGACCGCTTTTCTGGGGACTGAAGTCACCGCCGAACCCGGCGGTACTCAAATTTCCGTGGGTGGATTTCAATTCGCTGCGTCAGGGGTGCTTGGTAATGCGACGTGTACCGTTGCGGTAGACGTGGTGGCCACGGGGCCAGGGCAATTGATTAATACCACCACCGATTTAACCAGTGGCGCGGCCACTAACCCCACGTTTCCATTCACTGGGGCGCAACGAAGCAGCGGCGTTTCCAGTGCCATCCTGTCCGTAGGCTCGACCGAGCTGGCCCTGATTCAAGACTTTCTGAATGACCCAGTGGCCCCAGGCGGCATAGCGGAACTCGAATTTACGCTTAGTAATTTCAATCGCGGCTCGGCGGCCAGTAACGTCGCCTTCACCAATGACTTAAGCACCGTTTCTCCCGCTTTAACGGGCCTGACCTTTGACTCTTTGGCCAGCAATAGCTGCGGAGGCACAATCACGGGCGTCGGCACTAGCAATATTGGTGTCATGTCAGCAGCCGTGCCCGCTGGTGCATCGTGTTCGATACGCGTTAATCTAGGTGTGCCGATTGCAACGACTTCGGGCATTTACACAAATATAACAAGCGCAGTGACGGGCCTAATTGATGGAAGCGCGGTGACGGGTAATACTTCGTCAGACAGCGTCAACATTGAGCCAACACCCGTCTTGGCCATGGAATTCCTAGAGCCTTTAACCTTTGCTCCTGACCCAGTGGTGGAAGCAGGCGATGATGTGGTGATTCGTTATACGGTCACGAATACCAGCACGACATCGATGGCCACTGACGTGACGTTTGTTGACGAACTCACGGGCGCGTTACTCAACAAGGGATTTTTGCCGTTCCCCTTATCATTATCATTACCGGCTGCGCCCTGCGGTGCTGGGTCAACTGCCACTACTGCGTTTATTGATACTGGCCGCCAGGGCATCATGCTTAACAATGGCTCTTTGGCCGCGGCTCCTGGCGCAGGCAATTCGTGCACGTTTGACGTGACATTAACCATCCCTGCTGGCTTCAATGTGGGCGAATTTTCCAGCACCACGGAAACTGTCACGGCCACGGTGGACGGAGCCACGCGGCAAGGAAATGTGGCTACCGACACCCTCACCGTGATTGCGGCGCCCACCTTGCAAGCGACCTTTAGCAATAGCCCAATCGCTCCAGGTGGCACAGCCAACTTGGAACTCACACTCAATTATTCTGAAAACGCAGTAGCCGACGCCACGGGAGTGGGTTTTAGTGTTGATTTAACAACCTTGACCCCCATGCTGAGCGGGGTCGTGGCGACAGGTTTGCCGGTGATGGGCGCGTGTGATCCTGATGGCACAGGTGCGTTAGCTGGGTCGGGCACATTGACCGCCAGCTCTGGGGATACTCAGGTGACGTTAACGGGGGCGGCGTTGCAGCCTGGCCAAAGTTGTACGATTGCTGTGCCAGTCGACGTACCAAGCGCGGCGATAGGCACGTATGACTTGACCACAAGCCAGGTGAGTGCGATGGTCAGCGGCACTTCGGTGACGTCTCCCGCGGCTTCGGCCAGCTTTGAAGCGGGGAATTTGATTTTTTCCACCGAGTTTTTGCCTGATACGGTGATCCCAGGCGAATCGTTCAGATTGCGTTATCAGTTTGAAAATTTAGCCGCAAGCGCTGCGACAAACATTGGGTTCACAAATAATTTCTTCGCAGTCGCCAATTTGGAAGCCACCGATCCGGTTCTATCGGATGATTGCGGGGGCTCCATGGCTATAGTTACCGTTCCTGGCTTAGGGTCATCATTAACTTATACGGCGGGCGCGTTGTCAGCAGGTGCTAGTTGCCAAATTGACGTTGAGGTTACGGCGTCTTTGATGGCAGCTGAGCGAGCGTACACCAATACGACCTCAATCGTGACTTACATGCTCAATACTACGTCTAGCGCGACACAAGCGGCTAACAGCGAGTTGGTGCTAGAGTCGGGTGATCGTCTATTGTTAACTAAGATGTTTACCAATGACCCTGTTGTGGCCGGTGAAACGGCACGCTTGGTGTACGAGATCAGCAACACGGACGCGAGCAAAAGCTTCACGGACATCGGGTTTATTGACGATTTCAGTACCGCGGTTGCTGGGCTTACGGTCTCCAGTATTGATGCCGCTAGTACGTGCGTTGCAACGACCAATGCGACAGGTGGATCCACGTTTTCGGTTTCGGATTTAGCCTTAATGGCGGGCCAGTCATGTACGTTTGTGATTGATCTAGCGGTAGGCGCTGGGGTGACAACGGGCAGCTATGTCAGTGCTAGTAGTGCGATAACTGGCCTGTTTACTGCCTTGCCTGTGAATGGTTTGGCCGCTAATGACACGCTGGATGTGGTGGCGTTTGACATAGATTTTACTAAAGCCTTTGGCATGGGAGTGGTGCGCCCAGGCGAAAGCACCACACTTGAATACACGATTACCAATAATGATAGTGCGCCGCTAGAACGCGTGTCATTTACAGATAATTTAGACGCGGTTATCACTGGCATGGTTGCCGCTGGATTACCACAAAGCGACGTTTGTGGGGTGGGGTCCTCGTTCATTGGAACATCCGAATTGACGTTGGTGAACGGTTCGATACCCGCTAACGATAGTTGTACGTTTTCGGTCACCATCGGCGTGCCACCATCGTCGCCTGTTGGCATGTTTACCAGCACCAGTAGCGATCTTACGGAAAATGCCTTGAATGCAGGCAGCCCAGCAACTGCCGATTTAACTGTTACGCCATTACTGCCGTCCTTCAGTCAAGCCTTCTCTCCTGATGCGATAGGTGTTAACCAAGTATCCACATTAAATTATACAATCGACAATTCAAGTAGTGTTGCCGCCGCAACGGCTCTGAACTTCACCGATACCTTGCCTGTAGGGCTCGTATTAGCGACGCCATTTAATGGTTCAAGTACATGTACAGCTGGTGGCTTTACTGCAGTAGCGGGTGGTTCAACTATCGCATTTAGTGGTGGTAGCGTCGCCGCCATGAGCTCATGCGTGGTCTCTGTGGATGTGACGTCGATGACGCTCACTACTTTCGCCAATACCTCAGACGATTTAACTTCTTCAGCCGGAAACAGTGGTACGGCCAGTGACGATCTGACGGTACTTGGTGCTACCTTTAGTAAAGTGTTCGATGACGTAAACCCGGTCATCGCCGGTGGTTTGGTGACTTTGAGCTTTAGCATTACCAATAACAGTGCGACTGACGGGCTGACTGGGATGACCTTTAGCGATGATCTTGGTGCTGTATTCTACGCTTTAGCTGCGACAGATTTACCTAAATCTGATGTGTGTGGCGCAGGTTCAACGTTCTCCAGTACCAGTACGTCGGTGGCAAAAGTGGCTGGCAATACGGCCGATTCGGCTGTCAGCGTTGGTAACGGAGCTACAGCACTTAACCAATTATTTCTTTCTGGGGGCAATTTGGCCGCAGGTGAGTCATGTTCTTTTTCGGTTACCTTGTCTGTTCCAGGTAGCGCCGTACCAGGCACGTTCACTAGTACTACGTCAGTGCTAAGAGCAAATACTGCTGCTGTTGTTGCTCCTGCTGCGGTCGATGACTTGACGATCAGTGGTGATCAAGATGGCGATGGTGTTCTTGATGGTAACGATAATTGTCCGTTTAACTCCAACCCTGACCAAGCCGACTTGGACCTTGACGGCCAAGGCAATGCTTGCGATAGCGATGACGATGGCGATGGTCTGCCAGATAAATATGAAATCGATAATGGCTTAGACCCTCTTGATTCATTTGATCAACGTGCAGATCCTGACGGTGACGGTTTTACTAACATTGACGAGTTTCGATTTGGCACAGACCCGAATGTGGCCAACTTAGATGAGAATAACAATGGTGTTCCTGACGAAGTTGATCGCCGCCGTATGCGCACGATCGTACCCAACATATTGTTACTTCTTTTATTAGATGATGTTCCTGGTTAAATGTTTTTTCCAAGGCCTCACAGTTAGCTTCGAGGCCTTGTAATTTATTGAGTAAAGATGACGATATGAAAAATAAATCTAACAAGACACAGCGTAGAAGATTACTGACCGTTTTAGCCGGTGGGTCAGCTGCCTATGTAGCAATCCCAAGCAAATGGAGCGCGCCCATAGTTAATACTATTGTTTTGCCGGCACATGCCCAAACTAGTGCAGCCATGTGTATGACTGATACGACAATAGGTGGCCCTCTATTGGGCAATGCGTCTGGTGCAACAACTTGCCAAGCTGCATGTGAAGCTGAGGCTACGTCACAAAGCGCGCAACTTTGTGGCGTCATAGAGACCGTTGATAGCATGGGCGCCACGCAGTGCGACTGCGAGTTAGATTTGCCTTAGTCAGATATCTTTTAATTGCTATTTCTGTAGTGGAGTTTGTGAGCTGGCTTATCAGCTTTGAGCCACGCTTTGTTAATTCTTTGCGCCAAGGGGTCTGGTTTAGTGGATGTTTTTTATTCGCTCGCTCGGCAATTAATAGGGCAGTAGCTGTTTAAAGTTGTCCATTCGAATAAGAGTAACTCTATTTACTCTTATCCTAAATATTAGAAGATGTTAACAGCGCCATAAATTCATTCACGAACACAGTTTTATGATAAAGCCGATTTTACACGTTTTTCTGATATCCCATTATTGTGAGAAAGCGCGATGGGCGCTTGACCGTTGTGGCATAGACTACGAATTGAACTTACTTTCTCCGATTAATCATGTTAAGACTGCCAGAGCAATTGGCGCTGCTGGGTCGGGACTTCCGATACTGCAAGTGGGCGACGAGACCATCCAGGGTTCAGCCCAAATCGTAGCGTGGGCAAATCAGCATTCTAGATCTTTGGAACTTCTTATTAATGATAAATCAATCGCCCTAGAGGAACGCTTCGATGATTTATTAGGGGTACACATTCGTCGTTGGTACTATTCTGAATCTCTTATTGATTGCCCCGAGATTGTTCGCCCTGTATTTGCTGAAGGCTCAGGATTATTGGGAAGGTTGACTCTTAAGCTTGTTTGGCCCAAAGTCGTTGGAGTGATGATCAAGCGTATGGACCTAGGTTCTGAACAAGAGCTTGAATCGAAAGCGATTGTCGAGACCGAACTAGAGTGGCTCGACACCTTAGTGTCAGATGGAAGAACGTTTTTGGTTGGCGATGCTCTGTCAAATGCAGATATTGCCGCAGCAAGTTTGATAGCGCCTATGTTTGAGCCTGACAAACATCCTGCGTCGTCTGTTTTTAGCTTGCCTACAAGAGTCGAACAAACGGTAGGTAAATGGAAAGACCGCCCCTTTGCTAGATATCTAACACATCTATATCAACATTACCGCTAGTCGAATTTGGTTGACTACCGCAATAATCAAGAGCGGTAACGTCCAGAAAGAACCCTTAATAGTAAACCGATTAATTTGATGAAATCAGAAAATCAATGCGATGTGATTGTGCTCGGTGGTGGGGCAGCAGGTTTAATGGCTGCGTGGACTGCCGGTAAGCGTGGTAAAAAAGTACTATTGCTCGAGGTTAGCAACAAGCTTGGTAAGAAAATACTAATGTCGGGTGGCGGGCGCTGTAATTTTACTAACCTCGACGTAAGCGCAAGTAATTTTATTTGTGATAACGCACATTTCGTGAAGTCAGCGCTCGCTCAATATACTAATTGGGATTTTATTGGTTTAGTTGCAAAGCATGGTATTGATTACCATGAGAAAGATCATGGTCAGCTTTTTTGCGATAAGAGTTCGAAAGATATTCTTAAAATGTTGCTCGACGAATGCCATGCTGTAGGCGTAGACCTGCGTTTAAATTGTGATGTTACCGAGGCGACTAAGGATGAATGTCAGGATTCGTTTGTCTTAGAAACTAACCAAGGACGGGTTTCTGGAGCCAGTCTAATTGTCGCTACTGGTGGCTTGTCGATCCCGAGTCTCGGTGGTGCCAGTGGGCTTGGTTATCGTTTAGCTGAGCAATTTGGTTTAGAGCTTAATAGAACAGAGGCCTCTTTGGTACCAATGACCTTAAGCGGTAAATGGCAAGATTTTTCAAAGGAAATATCAGGGGTTTCGCTGCCAGTGTTTGTCTCTGTACCTAGCAAAGGTTTTGCCGAAAGTATGCTATTTACACACAGAGGTATCAGCGGTCCAGCAATATTGCAATTATCTAATTATTGGCAATTAGGAGAGACAATAACAATAGACCTTATCCCAGGTGAAAACGCAGCTGAGTTGTTTTTGAACCGCAAGAGATCTAACCCTAAGAGTATGCTCTCTGGTATCTTGAGTAATTTTCTACCTAAATCTTTGGTTGCTCAGTTACAAAAAAACTGGTGGCCTGAGCATAAAACTGCAACGCTACATGATATGAAGAATGACGAGCTTGTTCGTCTAGGTGAGCAGTTTAACAATTGGCAATTACGACCCTCTGGCACCGAGGGGTATCGTACCGCTGAAGTCACTCGCGGCGGGGTCAGAGTTGACGCAATTTCATCAAAGACTATGGAAGTTAAAGATCAGCCGAACTTGTATTTTGTTGGCGAGGTGCTCGATGTCACGGGCCACTTAGGGGGCTTTAATTTCCAATGGGCCTGGTCGTCAGGATATGTCGCAGGCGTAAATGCTTGAGTGTTAAAGACGTTCGGAGTGCTGTAAAACAAAAATGCAGCAATACCAATAGTGCCTAGAAACGCTGAGATAGGTGATTCGGAAAAGTTTGATAACGATTGTTATGCAGGCTGCTTAGAAGTCTTCAATCCCCATTTTTAATTTAGCATTTTCTTGGCTGCGGAAAATTTGCATTTCGTTAAGGCATAGCTGGTTTGCAAGCATGCGCACTAGCGTTGTTTCATCTTGATCGATGTGTTGATCTGCTAAAGCAATGATCCATAAGTTTTCTAAGAGCTTCATGCGCTTTGCATTTCCCCAAGTCTCACAAATAGTGCGAGTGATCTTTTGCAAACCTCCTTCATCGGGTCTGGGCCCAGATATTTCTGCAAACAGCTCATTAAGCTCGGTTTGCTTGAGGTTAAACTCTCTGCGCAGAACTTCTGACATAGTGACCAATTCTATTTTGCCTACATAGCCGTCCGCTTTTATTACTTCGAGCATAAGTCTAGCTGTTGCGAGCTTTATTTCATGGTCTGATGGCGCTTTGTCTAGCTTCTTATTTACTTTGAATAGCGTGCTGACGGAATTGAACATAGCTTTACCCATTTGTTCGATTGCTGTTAGCGTGCGTAATGCAGCAATCCTTACCCTAGTTGAGATAAGCTTAATGGGCATTCGCTCTAGGCGAAATAGCACAGATAGACTAGCTCGGCTTCCCTCGGTCCTGTCTACATTGTGCTAAGGGGTGAGTCATAATATGGAGATGCTGGAGTGAAGCTTAGCCGCCTTTCAAGAAATGGGGTGGCGGCTATACCGGTTATAACTATCTAGAGCACTTTTTGTAGAGTTTCATTAAAGCGTTCGACAGCCGCATCAACGTCATATAATTTGTCGAGACCAAACAAGCCGAGTCTGAATGTTTGAAAATCGCTCGGCTCGTCACATTGCAAGGGCACGCCTGCCGCTATTTGCATGCCGTTCGCTGAAAATTTACTTCCGTTTTGAAAGCTGGCGTCGGTGGTATAACTCACAACAACCCCGGGGGCTTTAAATCCCTCGGCCGCGACACTTTTAATACCTTTGCTCTCAAGTAACGCTCTAACTTTTTGCCCTAACTCTACTTGCGCAGCATGCACTTTTGCGAAACCGTATTCTTTAGTTTCTTGCATCACACGACTGAACTGCACTAACCCATCGGTCGGCATGGTTGCATGATACGCATGCCCTCCATTTTCGTATGCATTCATGATTTCAGACCATTTTTTAAGGTCGCAAGCAAAGCTATTGCTTTGTGTGTTTTGCATGCGCTCAACGGCCGCGTCGTTCATCATTACTAACCCGGCACATGGTGAGCCGCTCCAGCCTTTTTGCGGCGCGCTAATAAGAACGTCTATACCAACTTCTTTCATGTCGACCCAAATAGCTCCTGATGCAATACAGTCGAGCACAAATAGCCCGCCAACCGAATGAACCGCCTCGGCAACCTCTTTGAGGTAATCAGTTGGCAAGATAATGCCAGCCGATGTTTCTACGTGAGGCGCAAACACCACTGCAGGCTTCTCATTTTTGATGGTTGCGACCACTTCCTCAATTGGCGCCGGAGCAAAAGGTGCCTGGCTATCGTTGCCGGTTTTGCGTGCTTTAAGAACTGTGCTGCTTGCTGGTAGACCTGCCATTTCGAAAATCTGCGTCCAGCGATAGCTAAACCAGCCATTGCGGATTACTAGACAGTGCTGATCTTTTGCAAATTGTCGGGCCACGGCTTCCATACCAAAGGTGCCGCTGCCAGGAACTACCGCAACGGCGTCGGCGTTGTAAACCTCTTTCAAGGTGCTGGATATATCGTTCATCACTGATTGGAACGATTTCGACATGTGGTTAAGTGATCGGTCGGTGTACACGACTGAGTATTCAAGTAAACCATTCGGGTCTACTGACTTCGAAAAGGCGGCCATAGCGATCTCCTAGCTATTGAGTTGTCACTTATTTCGCGGGAATAAACGTGCTATCCGTTGAAACCTAATGATTGATAATTTTCAAGAGTGAAATAAATAGGCAGTTTCACAAGTTTTGCTTTGTAGAGTTGACGTTCGTCATGTGCTTATTGAGCAGACTTGGTCACAATTGTTCTAGCATAGCTCTTTGTATCAAATGAAGCGCATAAGCCACAACTAAGAGGCACGAATAGTGACTATATCAATCGCTTTAGAAAGCTCTGCACTCATGCGCAAAACCTTTGGTTGAGTATTGGAGAACGCCAATGTTGAGTACTTGCTCAGTGGCGCTGCAGTAATAGGGAAGGTGTTATTTTATTTTGTCTAGCAATACGTAAACGGCGCCTGTGCCGCCATCGTTAGCGGGAGTGGAGACAACCGCGATCACATGTTGGTTTTTACTGAGCCAACCTATCAGCATGTTTTTAAGAACGGGTTTCCGTCCCGCAGAATTGCGGCCTTTACCGTGCACGATGCGTATTGCCCGAATGTTGTCTCTAGCGCAGGCATTTACAAAGGCGTGGGTTTCTTGCTTGGCTTCGCCTGCGATATAACCATGTAAGTCTAACTCGTCTTGAATCGCATAGTCGCCACGACGGAGCTTTTTAAGCAGCCTGCTTGAAAAACCGGATCGCAGAAATTTGAGTTCGTCGCCGCTTTCAAAACTAGCGCTCTCGTCCGACTCGGCCAATAATTCATCCATGACTCGCTGATCATCGAGTAAACGTTGGCGGGGCGTGGTGTCGGCCGGTTTACGGTATGGCGCGATCTTATCTTGCTTGAGCGGTTTTACGCCCATGCCGAGAAGACGCGCCATACTATTGTCATCGGAGGCCATTGTTAGAAGGCTTTACTAAGGATCTAGCTTTTTGCTTCTTGGCTTTTTAAGTACTTGTCAGCGTCTAAGGCCGCCATGCAGCCTGAGCCTGCTGAAGTGATTGCTTGGCGGTAAACATGATCCATGACGTCGCCGCAAGCGAATACTCCTGGAACGCTTGTCGCGGTCGCATTACCCTCAGTGCCACTTTGGACTGTGATATAGCCGCCGGCCATGTCTAATTGGCCTTCAAAAATATCGGTGTTGGGGCTATGGCCAATGGCGATGAATGCGCCGTCGGCGGTAATTTCCTTGGTGTTGTCATCTTTAGTGCTTTTAATGCGTACGCCAGTCATGCCCATGTCATCGCCAAGTACTTCGTCTAACGTGGCATCCCACTCGATGTTAACGTTGCCGTTTTCGGCTTTATCCATAATGTGATCGATCAAGATTGCTTCGGCTTTGAATTCATCCCGTCGATGAATCACGGTTACTTCAGAGGCAATGTTTGATAGATATAATGCTTCTTCTACAGCCGTATTGCCGCCGCCGACAACCACAACTGGCTTTCCGCGGTAAAAGAAACCATCACAGGTGGCGCATGCTGATACACCTTTGCCCATGAATGCGGTTTCTGACTCTAAGCCTAAATATTTGGCAGAGGCGCCAGTGGCAATGATTAATGCGTCGCAGGTATAAGCACCGCTGTCGCCTGTTAAGGTAAAGGGTTTGCTTTTTACGTCAACGGTATGAATATGGTCGAAGACAATTTCGGTTTCAAAACGCTCAGCATGGCGTAACATGCGGGCCATCAGTTCGTTACCGTCTACCCCTTGGTCGTCACCAGGCCAGTTGTCTACTTCGGTGGTAGTGGTCAATTGGCCGCCTTGTTGCATGCCTGTGATTAATACTGGGTTCAGGTTGGCACGTGCAGCATAGACTGCGGCGCTGTAACCCGCTGGGCCAGAGCCCAAGATAAGAACGTTGCAATGTTTAGGGTCAGACATGTTGAAAGCTTTCCAATTGGTGAGTGTATTTTGTTTATTCTTCAACGCAGAATTCTAATTAATTTAGTGTTTGATTAATAGCGAGCAATTCGAGTATTTCAAGTGCAGGCCCACAAAGCGCATAAACGCAATACAGAACCGTTAGGAATAGTGTTGGTAGACCATTTCGCGTTAGAATAGATAGATTAAGATGAGGGAGTTGTAAGAACACCATGCCACAGGCAAAGCGCAAACAAATAAAAGAAACAACACAAGATGGCGGCGGCATTTTATCGCCACGAGTACGTGAGCTCGGCTCGGAGATCGTGGTGGTGATAAGTGTATTCTTATCGCTCTATGCTTTGTTGTCCTTGTTGACATACAACGCCAAAGATCCGGGCTGGTCGCACAGTGGTGGCTCGTCAAGTGAAGTGACTAATCTTGGTGGGCAATTCGGGGCAAATTTCTCTGACATGCTTTTGCACGGCTTTGGTTATATGTCATTTTTGGTTCCCATCATGATTTTGGTGCTGGGCGTTAATTTTTTTCGTAATCGTCATGACACCGCCGAGCCGTCCTATTTCAACCGAGTTTTGATTGCAGCAGGTTTCTTGATCACGGTAATGGGCGGCTGTGGTATTGAAAATTTGCATTTTAATCACTGGGCTGAAGCTAAGCACTTTAATGCAGGTGGTTATTTGGGAGGCTGGCTCAACGGAAATTTGGTCGACTTATTTGGCCAAGTCGGTTCGACCATGTTGATGGTAGTGTTATTTCTTACTGGTATTACCATTTTTTCTGGGCTTTCTTGGTTTAGTTTGATGGATTCGATCGGTGAAAATATCTTTAAACTCATTGACTCAGTTAAAGATCGCCGCGAACAAAAAGAAGACCGCGAGATCGGCGCAAAGGCGCGTATTGTGCGTCAAGAAGTGGTTACCGAGCTTAAAGAAAAAGTAAAGATTGCGCCAACAATCATGCCTAAATTGGCGCCCGTTGAGTCGAAGAAAGAAGACAGTGGTCGCATGGAGCGTGAGAAGCAAACTAACATGTTTGACAGCATGCATAGCTCCAATAGCGCGTTGCCGGCTTTGTCACTGCTTGATCCGCCGGATGCTCAACAAGCAGGCTATTCGGATGATGAGCTCAATGCGATCAGTGTGTTGTTGGTGAAAAAGCTAGCTGACTTTAATGTGCCAATCGAAGTCGTCAGCGTGCATCAAGGCCCCGTTATTACCCGATTTGAAATTGATCCAGCTCCGGGTATTAAAGCGGCAACAATTACTGGCCTAGCCAAAGATTTGGCGCGCGCCTTATCGACCGTTAGTGTGCGCGTGGTAGAAAATATCCCAGGCAAATCTTACATTGGCATTGAGATTCCGAACGAATCACGTGAAATTGTGCGCTTAGTAGAGGGTTTATCGTCAAGCCAGTTTGAAGACATGAGTTCGCCACTTGCATTGGTTTTAGGTAAAGACATTAGTGGCAAAACAGTGATAGCTGACTTGGCAAAAATGCCACACGTGTTGATCGCTGGTACTACTGGCTCTGGTAAGTCGGTGTGCATTAATGCCCTAATTTTAAGCTTGATCTATAAGGCCACGGCTCAGCAAGTGCGCATGATCATGGTCGACCCAAAGATGCTCGAGTTATCGGTATACGAGGGAATTCCACATTTATTATGCCCGGTCGTTACTGATATGAGCGAAGCGGCAAACGCCTTGCGCTGGAGTATTGTTGAGATGGAGCGGCGCTATAAGCTTATGTCAGAGCTTGGTGTGCGTAATCTGGCTGGCTACAACCGAAAAATCAAGCAAGCCGAAGACGCAGGCGAGCCGATTTATGACCCTTTTGTGAAAGAAGGGCAGGTGCCTGAACCGTTGCAGGAATTACCTTGTTTGGTGGTCATCATTGATGAGTTGGCCGATTTAATGATGACAGTCGGTAAGAAAGTTGAAGAATTGATCACCCGCTTAGCGCAGAAAGGTCGCGCCTCAGGCGTGCACCTAGTATTGGCTACTCAGCGACCGTCAGTTGATGTAATCACGGGACTATTGAAAGCTAATATTCCGACACGCATTGCGTTTCAAGTGTCGTCTAAAGTCGACTCTCGAACGGTAATCGACCAAATGGGCGCCGAGATGTTGCTTGGTCATGGCGATATGCTGTTCTTGCCGCCTGGCACCAGCTTGCCTGAACGTGTTCACGGAAGTTTCGTATCAGACAAAGAGGTTCATGAAGTTGTGGAGTCCTTAAAAGGCGATGCAGAGCCTGAGTACGACGAATCTATTCTGAGTGCACCTAAAGAGGTGAATAACGCATTGCCGAGCGCATTTCGTGACGATGCGGTTAACGATGATCCAGAAAACGACCCTTTATACGATCAAGCCGTAGAATTCGTTACCAAGACTCGTAAAGCGTCGATCTCATCGGTTCAGCGTCAATTGCGAGTGGGCTACAACCGCGCTGCACGCATGATCGAAACCATGGAAATGACGGGTGTTGTTACTCCCGCTGAAGAAAATGGCCGTCGTGAGGTGTTAGCACCGCCGCCGCCCGAAGATTAGCGATTAACCATAAACTGCGTCAATGGTCGCGTGATTATATGAGAACCACCAAACATCTATTCTTAACAAGCCGAAAGCTTGTGCACCTGTTTTTTATTTTATCGTTGGCAACCAGTGCCTCGACCAATGCCTCTGAGCCTATGCTTATGCGTTTCTTTGAAGAAGTTGAGACCCTGCAAGCAGGCTTCGATCAACGCATAGTTGATGAAAGCGGCAATACTCTCGAGGTTAAAAAGGGGATTTTCTCATTGTCGCGCCCTGGTCGATTTCGCTGGAATTATGTAACTGACGATCCAGATTACCCGGTTGGTCAACAGATTATCTCTGATGGAAGCACTATTACGTTTTATGAGCCCGATTTAGAAACGGCTAATCAGCGCAGTATGATCAATGCGCTAGAGCAAGTGCCTACATTGTTATTGGTTCAAACGGGCGAAAGCCTGGAAAAGCACTTTAATGTCACTGATTTTGGCAAAACCGACGGCTTAACTTGGGTCGCATTAAAGCCAAAAGATGAAAACGCAGGATATCAAGGATTGATGATCGGTTTTAAGAAGCAGCTTCTTAGCGCCATTGTGCTCACAGATGGTTTGGGAAATGAAACTCGATTGACATTGAGCGACGTAGTCACGAATCAAAAGCTCGACGAACAGCTTTTTGCCTTTGTCCCTTCTGAAGGTGTCGACTTGATCCAACAGTAAATGGCTTTTTTTACGCTTCTTTTATCCTCGGTTTCCCAATCTCGGCGCTGAGAGTTATTGTGACGCAACTCGGATTTTACCTTTCAATTGGTTTAGCGGGCGGAACAGGCGCGCTATTGCGGTATTTAGTCGGGCGCGCGACTGTCAATTTAGGGTGGGCTGCGCTACCATTCGGCACACTAATAGCGAACGTGTTGGGCTGCTTTTTGATGGGCTTTTTGTCGTGGTTGTTGCTGCACAAATGGCAGATGAGCCAACAAGTGCAAACAATACTATTAACCGGTCTTTTAGGTGGGTTTACTACGTTTTCAGCGTTTTCACTTGAGACCATGACCTTAATCCAACAAGGCTCGTCGATTAAAGCGCTTATTTACGTCGGCTTGTCGGTTTTGCTATGTTTGCTGATGTGCTTTGCTGGTTTGTTCTTGGCAAAGCACATCACCTGAGCTGATTTGCTGTATTAGTTTGTTGAGCCTAAGGTTTTGCGCAAGGCTGCAAACTTTCACTGTGTTTATTACTTACCCTCGTTAAACAATTATGATTGATCCACAATTACTTCGTAACGATATCGACGCGGTTGCTGCTGCGCTTTCTATAAAAGGCCACACGCTTGATGTGTCGGCTTACACCGCCTTGGAAGCAAAGCGTAAATCCTTACAAGTAGAGTCTGAAGAGCTACAAGCAAAGCGGAATGCTCGCTCAAAAGAGATCGGTAAAACCAAAGCTCAGGGCGGTGATGTTGAGGCTTTGATGCGTGAAGTGAATTCTTTTGCTGATCGCATGAAGCAAGCTCAATTGGAGTTGGAAGACGTTAAAGATCAGATGTTTGCCATCACCGACATAATGCCGAATATGCCGCATGAGTCGGTTCCTGAAGGTAAATCTGAAGATGATAATGTTGAATTGATGAAGTGGGGAGAACCCAAGGCCTATGAGTTTGAAGCCAAAGATCATGTTGACTTAGGCGAGGCTTTAGATGAATTGGATTTTGAGACTGCTACGAAAATAGCTGGCCCTAGATTTGTTGTTATGAAAGGCGCACTGGCTAGAATGAATCGCGCACTGATTCAGTACATGCTCAACACTCATATAGAAGAGCATGGCTATCAAGAAGTTTATGTGCCGTATTTGGTTAACGAAGATAGTTTGAAAGGCACTGGTCAGTTCTCAAAGTTTGCCGATCATGACCTGTTTGCGACCCAAGCGGAAGATGGTTATTACCTCATTCCTACAGCCGAGGTGCCGGTTACTAACATCGTTCGTGATGAAATTTTACGAAAAGATGAACTTCCTGCGAAATTTGTGGCACATACCCCATGCTTTCGAAGAGAAGCTGGGAGTTATGGGCGAGATACTCGCGGCATGATTCGTCAGCACCAATTTGAGAAAGTAGAATTAGTACAGATTGTTAAGCCGGAAGATTCGTATCAAGTTTTAGAAGAGTTAACTGGGCATGCCGAAGCAATTTTGCAAGGTTTGGATCTTCCATACCGAAAAGTTGCCTTGTGTGGCGGTGATCTGGGGTTTTCTGCCGCTAAGACTTATGACTTAGAAGTTTGGTTGCCCGGTCAGAATGCTTATAGAGAAATATCGTCTTGCAGTAATTTTGAAGCCTTTCAAGCGCGCCGTTTAAAGGCACGCTTTAGGCCTGAAGATAAAAAGACTGAGCTAGTGCATACACTTAATGGTTCTGGTTTAGCAGTGGGGCGCACCCTGCTCGCGATTATGGAGAACTACCAACAAGCCGATGGCTCAGTGGTAGTGCCAGAGGTATTGCGCAGTTACATGGGCGGTTTAAAGCTTATTTCGGCCTCTTAAGCTCGAACATCGGCCTAATTAAGCTGCTTTTTTGCAATTCAACAGCTTTAAACCAGTTGAATTGCAATTGATTGTTAATTCAACTCATGATTTTTGATCTGGGCAAGATTGTGTAGTAATTTTAGATTAGAAACTGTAATTAAGTGATTGTATTTGCTATATTTCGGCGGTCTAGGGGTAGATTTTTCGGATAATAGACATAGCCGGGCGTTTCGCCCAGTTTTTGATGCTTGAAAAACGCATCGCAGGGTTGGTACTGCTGTTTTTAAGTCTTCGACTTATGGTCGTTGGCTAGGTAGTACGTTTGTTAAATAGACAGGTTAAAAAAGATGATACGTGTATCGAACGTGGCGAACGCCACAGGCAGTGTGGTTAGGGGCATTGCGTCGACAACCAATTCTTTCGCCAATAGCGCGATCCAGCGTCTGTGTGACGTGACTTCCGCGACGCCACTAGATACTGTCTCGCGCAGTCATAGCCAGTCTTCATCGCCTTGTCGACACCTCGTGATTCTAGCGATCGTGGCTTCTTCAGTTTCCCTTGTTCTTCCGCATGGCGCGATTGCCCAAACCGACTTGACTTCGAGTCAAGGGTCGTCTTTGTATAAGCCTCGTGGGGAGGGCGAAAGCGAGTTTGATAATCGAAGCGAGGCCTACGTTAAAGACTGGCGCGAGGGATTACCGCGTGAGCAGTATGAAGATACAGAATTTGGCGGCCTAATGTACAACGAAGCAAGTACCCCAACTAAGCTTGAAGTTTTGCGGTTGCTTAGCAAAGACACCCCGTCGATGATGGTTTTCATGACTGCCATGTCAATGGGCTTGGACATCGAGACAGTGGCTCAGGCATCTGCTAAGTATCAGCCAGAGAAAAGTCGAGATCTCGCTGCATCGGCAGTTAATCTTCTACCAATATTAACCGAATCAACTAGCTACCTCTACTCAAGCTATGAGTTAGAAGATCTAGAGCGTGAAGAAGATAAACCCTATTCGGTAGAAAGAGTTGTTGAAAAGTTTTTTGAACAGCGTTTGGTTCTGCGACCCTACCCTGATTGGTTTGACGGGCAGTTCCACTTCTTGGCCTCAGCTGCAGAACTTAAGAAAATGCAAATTCCACAGAGGAATGTTCAGTGGTACCGATCAAAAAGTACCGAAGTTGATACCTCAAATCGCCCGATTTTTGTCTCCCTTTATGAATCATCAAGTTCAATATTGATTGATGGTGAGGAAAGAATTGATAGGGCACTGAAAGAGAATCCCAACGCGTTATTGCCAGTTGTGTTTATCTTTAATCGATTGAACGAGCGTCCTATTGATGAGATGGGTTATCCGTTAACGATCAAAGGAATGCAGGCTGCTTATGTTGAAAAGAACTTAATGTTGACGCCTACTCCAGAATGGCAGTTGGGCGAATATCACATGTACGCTAGCCTGGACGAGTTTTACGAAATATTCAATATTCCTGAAGAGGATGATTTTGAACCAGAAGCATGGCAAAAGCTGCTAGAAGAGGCTGAGGATTACACGGTAACCGACACAGCATTCCTGTTGGTTGTGCTCGGAGCCCCAGAAGATGAAGACACAACAACAAAGCGTTCGCTCACAACTGAGCAACTGTACGCCGCGTGGGATGACCCTCGAACAGAGTCTTCTTATCCTTATGTTGGGCCGTCTGATGGTCAGCCGGCTACATTAAAGAATTTGATGGGGCAAGGTTTGATTTTTAGTCGACCAGACCTTATCGCCGCATTGAACGCTTTGGGTGTGACTCAAGTACCTGTTGCGTTTTATTACTTAGATAGTTCGAGAGTAAAGCCTTACATTCGGGGCCCTAGATCGTTAATTCAATCAATCTTAGGTGTCATACCATCGAGTGGACCATTCGGAGGCGGCGGTGGAATCATATGCGCCTCTCCGCCGTGCACTGAAGAAGAACAATAATAATCTGGCTTCGTTAGATGCAGCCTTTTAGACTTGTTGGAGAGTCTTTAATTACTAAAATGATGATAAATAGAATTAAGGGTAAGTTAATTCTGGTTGGTCTCACCAGTGCCGTTGTCGCGGCGTCAGGAGCGTCGGCACAAGTTGCCGATCAGGGCTTGTCGCCTGCCTCAAATACCTATCGGTCATATCAAGATGCATCTTTGGCGCGAGACAGTGGCTTAAATCAGCCGCTGAATTTGCTCAATGATTTTTACCCGGCGATCACAGTTGAAATTAGCAGTCACGATAATGTGCGCCGCAGGTCTGATTTTAATGAATCTGACATTCGTATCACCGCGTCTCCAAGTCTCGGTTATCGCACAAATATTGGGCGCCATAAATTTTACGCCGCTTATACCGGCACATACACATTCCATCAAGACCTAGAGCAAGAAAATGCTGAGTCAAATGCGGTGAGTGCTAAGTTGGGCTTAGACTTAACACGTCGCTGGGACCTTGATCTTTTTGCTAGCGTTGGCGAGAGCTTTGAAGAGCGAGGGATATCTGGTGGCAGGCAGTTTAACCAATTTTTAAACAATGGCATTGATTCTGGCCCAGAGCGTGTTGATTATCTAAGCTATGGCGCAGATCTGATTTTTGGCCGCAAAATTGGTGTGTTAACCGGTGTGCTTGGGTACGAATACACTGAAACTGGGTTCAAATCAGATGATTTGTTCAACGGAAATGACTCAAGCAATCGAGATCGAGAGTCTGAATCCATTCATTTAGACTTGAATTGGCGATTTGCAAGTCAGACTTCGGTGTTTGGTCGCATTCAACAAACAGACACAGACTATGATCTTGCCAGACCTAATCTCGACAGTCGGCAAACCGATTACTTGGTTGGGCTGAGATTTAAACCGGCCAACGCCTTAAGCGGTGTTGCATCAGTGGGGCGAACCACGAGAGATTTTGATGATACAACTCGAGAGTCTTTTGATGGTAGCACCTATTACTTGAACTTAAATTACGCGATCAGACCATTCTCAACCTTGGAGTTGAGCGCCTCGCGCTTTGTTGAAGAGCCAGGTGATGAGAATGCGGATTTTTATGAAAGCGAGTTTATTGGCGCGGCATGGCGCCACGGAATCACATCTCAAGTTGTTTTCAATAGCTATATAAAAGCAGTTGATGACGACTACAATATTGATAGAGAAGATAAATTTATTGATTGGGGAGTGGGTCTAGACTACGTCTGGAGAAATTGGCTCACTGCGGGTATCTACTACGGTGATATCGAGCGTAGGTCCAATTTAGATGGTATTGACTACGATGATCGTTATTTCGGTATTCGACTGAGCTCTGATCTTAGATCATTGCTAGAAGGTCGAGGTAAAAAATATCGAGAACCCGCGTCGTTCGACTATCCGAAAAAGACCGCACCTAGTCAGTAAGTTGATCTCATATTAGTAATCTCGCATAGATTAGAATTGTGAGATAATACCGAGTGTAAGCGGTGCAGGGCATCGCGACTAGGGCAACCTAATTTATTGTTTTTCATGATTTTTTCAACTATTTAGTTGATGATTTTCTCCGACAGGGATACTTCAAACATGCTGCCAGCAATACTAAGTTCGACAAAAGCGCCGTATTTACTCGCTAGAAGTACGTCGAGCCTACTAGCTTCTTTGAAAAAAGTTCATGCGATTGCTTTGACGGTTGCGTTGTTGTGCTTACCCTTCGTCGCCGAGTCTCAGCAAGCGAGAAGTGTGTCGGACTCTGAGGTTTCCAGTCTATTAAACGAAATAGAGTCTGCTAATCGTACTAGAGCTATCTACACGGCACGAGATAGGCGCAAAATTGCTGATATAAGCTTTGATAGTGCGTTCGATCTTGTTAAACGGTCTGGTAAATGGAGTACTGTTCGGTTTAAACAACCGGTTGTTCCTGCCTGGGTGAGCGCCGATTACGTAAAACTCTCCGGCCGAGTCGCGACAGTCAGAGCGAATCAATTAAATATGCGTCTTGGCGCATCGACAAGTTCACCTGTGCTTACTCAATTAGCAAACGGTTATCAGTCTCGAGTGCTGGCTCGAAAGAATGGGTTTCTAAAAATATTAGCTCCGTCTAGTGTTCCATTCGCTATTTTTGCGGGCTCGGAAGAACAAGCTAGTGCTTCACGTTTAACGAGTGCTCCGCGGGTGATTTCGTCGCCGGCGAGCGAGCGACCACTTGCTCAAAAACCTCCATTTACCCAAGCAGACGATTCGCGAGCGCAAACGGCACAAACTGGATCATCTGATCGAGCGTCTGAGCTACCTCAAGTTTTAGTAAGTAACGAATCACCTCAAAGCCTTCAAGAACGCTTACATATTATTGCGCCTGGCGATGCGATTTCGTTGTTAGTGTTTGGAGAACCAGATTTAAGCATTGAGAATTTACGGGTACCGCAAAGCGGCGCTGTATCGCTGCCCTTGATTGGCGCGACTTCAGTTGCTGGCAGAACAACTGCTGAAGTTGAGAAAGACGTAGTAGAGAGACTGTCTCAGGGCTATGTACGTAACCCACGTTTGTCAGTGACTATGTTCAGCTATCGCCCAGTGTTTATTCGAGGAGCAATTGAGCAAACAGGTTCTTTCCCGTTCAGTGAGGGCTTAACAATCGGTAAGGCGATTGCTTTAGCTGGAGGCAGTAAGAAGTCAGCAAAGCCAAACGGAGTGAGTATTCTGCGAGATGGCGATATTGTGTCTGAAGGTTTGTCAGTCGACAGTTTCTTAGAGGTTAAGTCG
The DNA here is from genome assembly GCA_947499305.1 of uncultured Arenicella sp. Classification (GTDB taxonomy): domain Bacteria; phylum Pseudomonadota; class Gammaproteobacteria; order Arenicellales; family Arenicellaceae; genus Arenicella. Next base: position 57,680 of record CANMNN010000012.1, read on the forward strand.
GGAGACGTAATCACAATTGCCGAGGAGAAGAGCTTTGATGAAGATGGTTCTAGCTACATCTATTTGCATGGAGAGGTCGCGTCTCCAGGTGAATATAAGTTTCGCTCTGGCCTAACTGTTGAAAAGGCGATTGTGCTTGCTGGCGGCTTTACTATCCGCGGTTCACGAAAGAAAATTTCAGTGACGCGTTACGCAGGTAAGGATGTAAACGAAGAGCCCGAAAGGCTTAAGAAGGTTAAGTTATTTACTGAAATCAAACCTGGCGATGTGATTAATGTAGGAGCTACTTGGTTTTGAACGATTTGGGCGAACATAAATCGAATTCAGCAGCTCATGGCTCTAACTCTGGCGCCGAAGAATCTGTTAAAGCGTGGTTTAACAAACCGGGCAGCGCGGTTTCACAAGCCGCTGCTCCATTGAGTGACTCTTTATCGGTAACGATCGGTGGCATCGTGCAAACCGCAAAAGATAATCGTCTTGCGATTATTCTAATTATGGTGCTTGGGTGTATTGGCGGCGTATTGAAAGCGTTTTCTGAGACCCCTGTTTATAGAGCATCGCTAACTATGGCGGTTGAGCCAAGCTCTCGAAGCTCTCGCCAATCGTTGTTTGACCCATATGCCTATCGATTTTATGAAACTCAATATGAGTTGCTTAAGAGTCGCTCAGTCGCTGAGCGTGTGGTCGATGAGCTTGGTTTAGTTGAACGAGAATCTGTGCAGCGACTTTTGGTTCCGCCAAGCACACTGCGTTCACTTGCTTTGGAAGCTGAGAGAATAACTGGGCTTGATCTTATCGCCGATGCCTCTGTAGAAGGTGAGCCAAAACAACAATTGACCGAGCTACAAAAACGCACCAAGCGCCAGTGGTTAACGCAAGTGATCAAAGGTGGTGTGAGCGTCAGTGGCGGCGATAAAACTAATTTAGTTAACGTCACATTTAATTCAATTAACCCTGAGTTTGCGGCTGAAATAGCTAATACTTTGGTGTCGGCTTACATCGACGAAGGTTTAGATTCACAATTAAATCGCTCACAGCAAACTACTCGGTGGTTTGCGCAACGAATTCAAGATTTGCGAATTGCTTTAGATGAGTCTCAGGCCCGGCTACAGAAATTTTTACTCGATGAGAACCTCCTTGATACTTCGCGCAACGAGCAGATCACTACTGCTGAACTTCAAAGCCTAAATGCTGAATTTATAACAGCTCGGGCTAGTTTAGATGAAACCGCGAAGCGCTACGGGGCTCGTCATCCTAAACTTGAAGAAGCGCGTGCAGAATTCAATGCGGCCAAGTCACGTCTTGACCGAGCCTCTAGATCGCTGTCATCAAACCGAGAAAAGCAGGTAAAGCTTGAACTATTAGAGCGCGAGGTAAAGCGCAACACCGAATTTTACGAAGCATTTCTATCTAAGTTTAAGGAAGCTGATTTATCGTCATCTGGGACCCAAGTCGCGAGCGCACGAATAGTCGACCGCGCATTAGCTCCCGGTGCGCCTATATATCCTCAGAAGCAGCGAATAATCTTGATGTGGACCATCGGCGGTTTATTGTTAGGCCTCGGCATTGCGTTTTTAAGAGAGCAGCTTGATAGCACGTTTAAGAGTGGCCGAATGGTCGAAGAAAAGCTGCAATTACCTCTGTTTGGCGTTGTTCAGTCTATGCCCGAAGAACTCGAAAATGTTGAGCAGTACTACATTGAAAATACGCGCTCTGTTTTTTCCGAAGCGATCAACCATATTCGCACCGGAGTTATGTACTCTGATGTGGATAATCCTCCCCATGTGCTTGTGGTTACCTCATCAGTACAGAGCGAAGGTAAAACCACCTTAGCGTCCAACTTGGCATTGTCTTACGCACAACTTGGAAGGACTTTATTGATTGACGCGGATCTGCGTCGCCCAAGAATTAAACATATTATGGAGACCTCTGCGACAGCAGGATTAGTGGAGCTTGTAGCAGGTGTGGCAAATGTTCGACAGTCGATAGTTCAGAACCCGAATGAGAAGAATCTCTTTGTTTTGAACTCTGGTTCAACTCCTCCCAATCCACTGGAATTACTTGCTAGCGAGCGATTTAAGACGTTGTTGAATAAGCTCAAGAGCGAGTTCGATTACATCATTATTGACACCGCGCCAGTGCTCCCCGCAAGTGATGCTGTGGTATTAGGGCGCCTTTGCGACGCCTTACTGATGGCGATTCAGTCGGATCGAACCACCCATCACATGGCGCGCGACGCGATTCGACGATTGAATGCGAGCAATGTTTCAGTCGCTGGATTGATATTGACTCAAGCAAATATTAAGAAAGGTAATCCCTATCAGTATGGCGGATACTATGGCTATGGCGCTTATGCCTATGTCGAAGACGAGAAAAAATAGCATTTGGCGCGCTTGATTCATAAGCCAAAAGGTAAGCAAGTTAGGTTCAAAAGGACTGTTTTAAAGAGGAGTTTATGGTGAGCCATCAGCGCAGAGGTAAAAAGAGCCAGAAGCTAAAGGACGAGAGCAGCAATCAGTTTTCGGGCTTGGAGAGCCGTTCGTACAGTAGTGTAAACAGGTTAAAGTTGGTGGTCGCGTCTGCTGTGTTTTTTGCTTCCTCATGCTTTGCTTACGCATCACTTGTGGGTTCAGTGTGTATCGATGCCGAGAGTCAATGCCTAAATGCCGAGCGAGGCTTTCTCTCGAAACTGTATTTTAGCGACAATAGCCTAAAGTACTCTAAGCTCAAGCGTGAAGTTTCTTCTGGGTCACAAAGTTTCGAGTTCATGGTTTGGGATCGTGAAAGAACGAGCCTTTCGAAGGCTCTATTGCCGATACAGCATCAGCGAATCAATCTGCAAACATTAAATGATGAGCTTTGGTTAGAACTAAATTACCTAAATCATAATGCGCGGGTAAGCCACTCGGAACGCTCTTGGGCCTTGAATAAGTCCGAGGAAGTTGTTGGTTGGAACCATGACCTAAGAGCAAGCCTTGTTCACCATTGTGTTAACGAGTTTGAATTTTATGGGCAAGTCATCACATCATCGTGCATGGAAAATCTAATTCATTTACCTACGAACTGGAATCTTGGTCAAATGGCTAAGAAAGCAAAGCTAAGTGCAGAGCGAATAAAGAATGCGAGGTCTGAGGCACTGAATAGTCGGGTTATCGAGAGGCATTAATGTTAAGCATGACCACAGTTCGACATTCAGCGCAGAGTTTATTCGACCAAATTGTCTGGTTTGCATTTTTAGCATTGTTAGTTGTCATATCCTTTGTAAATGAAGTATTTAGTAGCAAGAGCTGGCTGATGATTGCTGGCGCTGTCTACCTTTTGTCGGCATTGACCGCATTGAATGCAATTCTCGGGGGGCGATGCAATTGGCTTGCATTGAATAAATCCAAGCCCGCATTGTTCGTGTTGCTGCTGATGCTGGCGGTACTCGTCGGGCAAATACACATATCTTTACCAAGCAATACTGATTGGTTGTTGAAGATCGATCGAAGTCAGCCTACTCCCGATTGGTTTGCTCCGATTGCTAGATGGAGCGTGGTCCCTGAAAAAACTCGCTGGTTATTAAGTAGTGAATTGATGGTTTTTTTCGGGTTTTGTTTGTCGATTGCGCTGCTGAGTACCCGACAGCGACTGAAGCAGCTTCTCTTTGTGATGATGATGGTCGGCTTGTTTCATGCGTTGATTGGTATATTTGCCAAATTCGGATCAATGCACTTGGTTGATACAAAACAGCTTGATGGGCACTTTGATGCAGCTCGCGCATGGTTTGTTAATCGAAATCATTTTGCGGCCTTTATGAGTCTCTGCATGACCGGTGCAATAACGTTCCAAATCAAACAGGTTATAGATCAGGCAGCTCTTTCGCCGTTTCGAGTCTTACTCAAACAGCTCAGCGGTGCTCAATTAGTCTATCTAGTGGCATTGGTGATAGGGATTGCCGCCATTGTGCTGTCACAGTCTCGTGCAGCTTTTGCTGGGTTATTCTTGTCGATTATTGTGATGCTTTTGTTTGTAGGTAAGTATGTATTTAAACCTACCTCCAGCTCAAGGTGGACGTTCTTATTGCCTATTTTAATTGTTGTTTCTTGTTCACTTCTATACTTTGGCGCTGACTTGCTTGAGCGGTTTGGCTCAGGTTCTTATTTAGGTGAACGCTTAGCGCAATGGAAGCTTACCTGGGTCGCTATCGAGCAGTCTCCGTTGTTGGGATTTGGTGGAAATAGCTATGCTGACGTGTTTCAAATACTACGTGGTGACGACGAACTAAGACAGGTTGTATATAACCAGGCTCACAATGATTATCTTCATATTTGGCTCGAGCAGGGTGCTCTGGGCTTATTGCTATGGCTAAGCTTGTTGTTCATGGTACTTCGGTCATCATATCTGACGTTAAAAACAACTCGAAGTCGATTGGTATCAGCAACAATGTTTGCGGTTTTGGTCTCGTTGTTTTGTGCTTTGATTCAGTCAATGGTCGATTTCAATTTGCAAATCATTAACATTCGGTTCTACTTTTTTGTAATAATGTCTTTGGCATTTTCGGTGCCTATGATTAAGCATCGAACTCGGTAGTACTTACTACCTAACGAATTTATTTGAAAGTAGCTTTTACGAGAACACGCATGACAAAAAAGATATTAGTAACGGGAGGCGCAGGCTTTCTGGGCTCTCACCTTTGTGAGCTATTGTTGGCATCGGGCCATGAGGTTCTCTGCGTAGATAACTACTTTACGGGTAACAAAGGAAATATTTTACCCCTTTTAGATAACCCTCGTTTTGAGTTGATGCGCCATGATGTGACATTTCCTCTCTACGTTGAAGTTGATGAGATCTATAATTTGGCTTGCCCAGCGTCTCCGATTCATTACCAGCATGACCCTGTGCAAACAACTAAGACCAGTGTGCACGGTGCGATCAATATGCTGGGTTTGGCAAAGCGTGTTAGTGCTAAAATATTACAAGCTTCGACCAGTGAAGTATATGGCGATCCAAGTGTTCATCCGCAAACCGAAGACTATTGGGGCAATGTAAACCCAATTGGTATTCGCTCTTGCTACGATGAAGGTAAGCGTTGTGCCGAGACGCTGTTTTTTGATTACCATCGTCAACATGATTTACGTATTAAAGTAATGCGTATTTTCAATACTTATGGTCCAAGAATGCACCCAGATGATGGTCGAGTAGTATCGAACTTTATTGTGCAGGCCTTAAAAGGTGAGAACATTACAATTTACGGTGACGGTAGTCAGACCCGCTCTTTTTGTTATGTCGATGACTTAGTGAGAGGCATGGTTTTGTTAATGAACTCTAGCGATGAGGTTACCGGACCAATTAACATTGGTAATCCAAATGAGTTTACTATTTTGCAATTAGCCGAAACGGTTAAAGAAATGGTTGGCTCCTCATCTGAAATTATCTTGCAAGACCTACCAAGCGACGACCCTAAGCAACGACAGCCTAACATTGATGTAGCTAGGTCTGTGCTTAACTGGGAACCCACTATTGAGCTTGAGCAAGGATTGATAAAAACCATCGAATATTTTCGAAAGGTTGTGGCAAGCTAGCGGTCTGATCGAGTTTTAGAAGAAGCTGCTAGAGAGGCTTATGCAAACATTGTCCGTACAGCATTATCAGTGTTTTAAGGCTGATAAGCGTTTGAGTATGGATATATTCGCCGACGCTCTTGCTAAAACGCTTGATTCCTTACCCAGTATTGAGCTTTCTAGCTTTGTGCCTCAATCGTCACTTGAGCGTTATTCTCAAAATCGTCTGGTGATGCGTTACCTACGTTATAGAAGGTACCCTCAGCTTGTTAAAAACCTGTCCGCTGATCTTCATCATGTGCTCGATCACGGCTATGCTCACTTATACCCTAATCTCGGCGATGGTCTAAAGTGCACTAGCGCTCACGACCTCATTCCTTTGTTGCAATGGAAGGGAGAGCTGGGTATCGATGGCGCAGCGAGCGGGCTGCGAAAGCCATTATTAAATTTACACTCGTTGTCGTTTCTCGAGCGCTATGACGGCATTGTGACGATAAGCGAAAGTACCAAGAGAGACCTGGTTAAGCATTTGAAGCTTGAACCAAAGAAGATAACCGTTGTCGCGCCTCCCTTGTTACCACAATTCAAACCCTTACGCGGTGATGTAGTAGAGGAATTCGCTAGCAAGTATAAACTCGACTCAAAATATCAATGGCTCATGGTGAGTGGGCGAGAGTTTTATAAGAACCATAAGGGAAGCCTTACTGCGGTGAGTCATCTAGTTAAGCGAGGTTTTAGAAACATAAGAATCGTTAAGACTGGAGCATCATCAAACGAGTTTAGTGAACTTGTAGCGTCACTCGATCTTGAAGACTATGTTGTTGAACTGTTTTTGGAAGATTTCAACGAATTACCCTTGCTCTACAACTTTATCGATTGTTTGATTTTTCCTTCGTTTTATGAGGGTTTTGGCATGCCCGTTGCCGAAGCTCTAGCCTGCGGTACAGCAGTGGTTGCATCTAATAGAGGTGCCTTGCCCGAAGTTATGAGTGGCATGGACCAGTTGGTCGAACCGAATGATCCAATGGCGATTGCAACTGCACTTTCTGAGATTTTGGAAAGCTCCTCTCTTCGCAAACATTTTTCTAGTGAAGGACCTAAACAGATGAAAAAATTTAGTTTGCCAGTTGTTGCTGAACAGATGGAGTCATTCTATTTCTCCCTCTCTCAATCGTAGAGTTTGATCAAACAAATGGAACCGATACAGCAAGTAAAACAAAAAATACGGAATAGACTGAGCGCCCCGGTCGGGCACGCGCTTCTATCTAAACGGGATAACGATGCGTATATAGCGGCATTTCCGAGATCGGGAAGCACTTGGTTGAGAACTATTTTGGTTAATATTCTTGAGCCAGAAGCTCAGGGGAATCCGGATGTGTTTAACGCGAGAATCCCAGCGGTATCGATCCGTAACGCTTCAATCATCAATCGTCTAAGCTCTCCTAGATTAATCATGACTCATAGCTGTTGGCGGCCATCGATGAATAAGGTGGTATACCTTGTGCGTGATGGGCGTGATGCGTTTATTTCTTCGTATCATTATCATGTGACACGCGAAGGTCAAGACATGACGCTTGAAGATTACTATCAGCTTTATCGACGAGAAATTTACGGTCGTACATGGCAGCGTCACACAGAGTCATTCTTACTAAAGGGGCAGCAAGTTTTGGGCGGCAACTTATTAAGTTTGCGTTTTGATGATCTAAAACTCGATACTCTGCATAGTATTAGGGGGGTCTGTGCTTTTCTGAATATAGATGCTGATGATGCGTCTATAGAGCATGCAATAAGTTACGCGAGCCTCGAAAATGCTAAAAAGATCGAGCGTCAACGTCAGGGTGATTTGGCTGACAAAAATGCTTCATTCTACCGAAGTGGCAGTAACGCTCAATGGCAACAAGCCGAGTACGCTGATGTTATGCGTGAATTTGAGCGTGAATCGTTCGAGTCCCTTAAGCTCGCAAAATTTTTAAAATAAAACTAATGATCAATGTATGAGCTAAGCTTGATTTAGTTTTGGTCCATTGAGATACAGCTTACAAGCCCAAGCTATTCCGAGTAAGTCGCCAATCAGTGTTAATGGAATCCACCAGGGTTGTTTTAGGTGCGTGCGAGTAACGACGCGTTGACGAAGCCTGCGAAGTATTTCCAAGGGTTTCTTTTTTACACGCTTACTTCTGAGAATATAGTAGTAAGCACCCACGGCATGATGTGGCTTCATTGTTTTAAGAAAGTGACCATAGGTTCTAATTCCGCCACTTTGCTCCTTCAAATGGTAGACTGCCGCCGGCCCACAATAGCCAATATCAAACCCCGCACTGAGCACTCTATCTGAAAACTCTCGTTCGTAGTCGTGTGCTGTACCAACAAAGTTTTCATCAAAGCCCCCAAGTTGTGTCGCAATGCGTCTATTAACCAGCACGTTAGCACCGATAAAATAGGGGGCAGAGCTTGCGTTTAAAGCGTTGAATGAAAAATGTTCAGAAGTATTGTCTGCATCGCCCTCAGGATTATTCCATGGTTGGATTACTCGACCAGCAACAATACCGTACTCTTTCGAGTCGGTAGCGCTTTGATAATGCTCGATTAAGCCACTAATTGGCTTGATGTCGTCATCTAAGAACAATACATAGTCACCTGTTGCTCTTTGAAGGCCAACATTCATCGCCGCTACTACTGAAGGCTGGCTCAGCACTACCCACTGAATGTCTTGGCTTGCGTGCCAATCGTCTAGAGCCCTCTTAACTTCAATGCTAGGGTTCTGTGTTTGGTCTACAACAATAATCTCGCTCGCCTCAATGGCGAGCTCGAGAAGGTAGTCGATGGTATCGATCAAGACCTTGCCCCGATTGTAACTTGGTATAACGATTGAAACTGAAGGTCTTTGCACGGTCAATCTCCCGAACGAGTTCGTTTGCCTATAGGTTTTGCAGGGACTCCAGCAACAATGCTCATTGGCTCGACGCTCTTAGTCACAACGGCTCCAGCGGCGACCACGCAACCTTGAGCCAGTGTGACGCCAGGTAAAATAATTGCTTTCGCTCCTATCCAAACGTCGCTCTGAATTATCACAGGGCTAGTCGAGCAGCCCTGGCTGCGAATTAGAGAGCCCGCGTTTGTATTGTGATTTTGATCTGTAATGAATACATTTGGAGCGATGAGGCAATCGTCAGCGATGGATAGGTGTTCTTGAATATCAAATTGCACCGACTTGCCTATAAATACATAGTCGCCTATCTCTATCTTTGCATCGCGATTTACTATTTTGAAGTAAACATTATCTTCGACACGCAAACGGGAACCCGAGCTAAGTCCTCTCGGATTGGTTACTCGAGCGCGTCTTGCAATTGTACTTTTCTGGCCCAATTGAGCGCCTCTAAGCCTGAAAATTGTTGCTCTCAGGCGCCCTAAAATGAGATCAATGATTTCTAGTAAGTGTTCAATCATGTTTTCTTAAGGCTTCACTGCTTCAGAAATAGTGGTGCCTGAAATTACAATTTGATGGGATAAACGTTTGCGCATAAATGGTAGCGACAAGACTATGGAGTCGAGCACCTTGAGCACCTTAAATGGCAAAAATTTGTGAAGATACCTAAGCTTCATATGTCCTGATATAAACGGTGTTTCAAACAGGCTACAGTTTATGTTTTGGATGCCGCACTGTTCAAAAATTGTTTCCAGTTCTTCAGTGGTGTAGGCAAAAAAGTGCCCGTCACCGTCCGCGGTAAACTGTTTTTCCTCCCAATCTTTAGGATTTCCAAGTTCTGTGAAAGTTGGAAGTTTACACTTTGAGTAGGAATGGTTTGGAGTAGCGACAATAAGTTTACCGCCAGGCTTCAGCATTTTTTTAAGTGTATTTACCATCTTTTCTGGGTATACCAGATGTTCAATGAGCTGGTTCGCAAAAACTAAGTCATAAGATTTTTCCAATTTTGCTTCAAGGACGTTCTGTTGAATAAACTCTATTTCTCCTTTTTCGTATCGACTTTGAGCATAGTCTAATGATTCTTGTCGCAAATCAACGGCTGTAACCTTGTGACCTTTTTCAGCCAAAATCAGGGCTAGTGTGCCTTGCGCGCAACCCACATCCAATATATCCAACTTCCGTTTGTCAGGAACCAACGCCTTATAGGTATTAAGCAAGTTCTGGTACTGGTTCCACTTGTTTGGTACAAGCGACTTATCCCAAAATTCTTCCATATCGTGCTTATAAAGCAGTTTTACAGATTGAGACCAATTGTCGTTGTAGTTGGGTTTTTTCATAACAGGTAATTATTTGAGGAGTGTCGCCATTAATTTGACTAACGCGCGCAAATGTAGCGGCTTTACCTTGAGTGCTTTGCATAGATAGCGACGACTCGCAGTTATATCCTTATTCGCCAAGCTCGAACCCAAAAAATAATAGTAATCGGCATTTGACTGTTTAGATTCGCTGGGTGCTTGGTTTTGCAATTCGTTTAGCTTTCTAAGACGCGCCAGAATTGGTGCTTCGGAAAAACCCCTAGCGCGTGCATGTGTGCATTCAATTATGAACTCGGCTGTCAAAAATTGATGTTCTCGTTTGGTGAAGCTTATGGATGAGTGAGCAACTGCGGCTAAGTAGAGAACCTCGGTGATCGACTGATGTTCTCCGAGTTCAATAATGCGAGACCATAGGTCAATGTCTTGTGCGACTAAGAATTCTCTACGGTAGCCGCCGGCTTCTTGATAAGCTGAGCGTTTAAACATAACGCTTCCATGGTGAGGCGGCCCCTCTAGTTCGGTGGGATTCGATGCTTTTAAACCATATTTCGCACTTTTCGGCGATTGTACGGTAGTACTCAGTTGTTCTCCTTGCGGGCCGATAAAAGTGGTCGCTGTTGAGCTCATCACAAGCTCAGGAGTCGTAGTAAATGCTTCAATTTGTTTGGCGAATCGGGTAGGTAACGACCGATCTCCATTATCATGTCGTGCTATTAACTCGCCCTCAGCCAGTGCGCAGCCAATAGCAAGAGCTTGTGTTAATCCGGTATTTTCCTGTTCAATGATTTTAATTCTAGAGTCGAGCTCGCTGTATTGTTCGAGCACGCTTTGAGAGTCATCCTTCGAACCGTCATTGATGATAATGAATTCGAAATCGTCAAAGGTTTGTGACAACACGCTGTTAATGGTGTCGGGTAGAAACTCGACTCCATTGAATACACTCATTACAACCGACAACTTAGGGTCTGACATTGATATCGCCAAAAAAATGATTCATTAGATTAAACATCTAGCAGGACGACTCGATTAATTCAGTCTCTTATGCGTTGACTTAGCGTAGCTACGCGTTGCCAACCAAAAGAATTAGAAAATAGCGAATAGAGCTTATATTCGAACTTCTCTAATAGGCTTGAAGACGCATCATTACATATATTGATAAGGTGTTTAGCTTCATTTATTAGGTTCTGCGCCGCACACTGACGGGCTAGCATGAATGCCATACGGGCAAAACGTTTTGATTCTGGGTTCGAGCGAGCAATGTTAGCAGTACGCGCGTGTTTGTAAATTAGGCGATAGGCTTTGGCCTTGTCGGCGAGCTTGATGGTTTGTTGCCGATCTATTTGGCCATAGTGCAAGTCTTCATGGTGACGAATCATAACAAGGGCCTCATTCTGATAATTTAGTTTTATTCCTAGGCTTGCTAGCCGGCAGTCGTACTCCCAATCCTCTTGGTTCTTTAGATCCATCCATGGGCCGACTTGATTCAGTACGTTTGCTCTATAAAGTGGCGCAGGAGTGCCCCAAATTCTTCCTCCGAGCATTGCTGGGAACATTGTCTTAAAACATTTGCCAGTGCGCATCCAAGTGGCGTCTAACAAATTTCCATTAATATGTCGGTATTCTTGCACGCAGTATGACACGCCAACTTCACAGGCTTGGTTTAAGCCAGCGACTTGTTTCGCGAACTTTTCTGGATACAGTAAGTCGTCGCTATCCAAAAATTGAATAAATTCACCATTCGCTCTATCTAAACCTGCCTGACGAGCCATCGCGGGCCCAGAGTTGCTGATTGTGATAGACGATACTACCGAGTGATTTTCTACTAGGTGATTGATTACCTGCTGCGTGGTGTCGGTAGAACCATCGTTTACAATAATTATTTCGATTGACTGATAAGTCTGCGCGAGCACGCTGTCGACGGCCTCGAGCAACATCTCTGGACGGTTGTATACCGGAATAATTGTACTAACTAACCCCTGCTGCATGCTTATGCCTTGCCCCCTGAAGGCAATACACCTATTGATTCGCTCCAGAGCGATAGTATCAGAAGCTTCCATGCGAGATTTGAGAACAAACTGATAGCGCGTGGAAAGCCATAACCGACTTGACGATCATTAAAATAGCGCTCCATTGCATCACGCAGCTGCAAACGATCTACCCATGATTCTGGTGCTAATATTCGCTCTTTTGCATACTCACGAAAGCTCGGAGAGGTCTCAAGCCAATTGCTAGCAATACCCGCACCAAATTTACGTCGATTAATAATTTTCTCTGGTAACAAGTCGTAACGTTGTGCCATTGATTTCAAAACTAGCTTTTCATCGTTGAGACTGACTAGTTGATCAGCTGGAATTTGATATGCAATGTCGGCTATCCGAGAATCTAAAAAGGGCGTGCGCGCTTCAATACTCGTTGACATGCTTGCTTTATCAACTTTCATCACATAATTATTTGGCAACTGATTGCGTGTCTCAAATAGCCGAATTGCTGAGAATAAATCGTTATTGCACTGATCTAAATAGGATTTCATCAACTTCCTGAATTCCTTATAGTTCGACCCGTGCCTTCGGCCAATGTATTGTCTGTAAAGTAGAAATAGCCGAGCCTCCATTGGTAAGCCCATGTTGGACAGGGCTTGCTTGAAAATACCATAGCCTCCAAAAAGTTCGTCGGAGCCTTCGCCAACTAAAACAACCTTGATGTTGTGTTCTTGGCACTTTGAGTACAAAAGCTTTGTGGAGACCATGCCCCAATCAGAAAAAATATCATCAAAGTGGGCGGGTAGGGCGTCGAGTTGCGCTAGTATTTCTTCCGGCTTGATCAGTATTTCTTTATGTACAGAGCCAATGCTATCGCTAACCATTTTTGCATAAGGACGTTCATCGATATCCGAACCTGAGAAACCCATGCTGAAAGTATGCACACGGTTTTGTTTTGCTGCTATCGACGCAATCAAGCTCGAGTCTAAGCCTCCTGATAAGAGCAGGCCGACTGGTACGTCGGCCACTAAATGTTCCTCTACAACTTCACTGAGTGCGTTATATAAAGTTTCTTCAAGATCTTTAGGACTTTGTCTCTCGGAGGTGTCCAGTTCCGGAGAATAGAATCGAATTTGTGATGACGCCCCGCTGGCCGTGATTTCTAGCCTGTGGCCGGGTTGCAATTTAAAGACGTTTTCGAAGATGGTTTGTTCGGGTGAGATGGCGTAGCCAAACTCCAAGTATTGACTCAAGCTTGTGTCTGAAACTTCAGGAGTAAAAGAGTCTATGTTTAAAAATGACTTTAGTTCTGATGCAAATGCCACTCCTTTAGAGTCAGGCAATCGCCAATAATATAAGGGCTTAATACCAAGTGGATCACGAAATAAATGCAGAATCTTCGAGTTCTCGTCCCAAATTGCGATTGCATACATACCGTGTAGTTTACTTGTAAATTCCACACCCCATTCGCAATAGGCTTTGAGTACCACTTCTGAGTCAGAGGCCGAAGTAAATGTATGCCCTTTGCGTACCAACTCAGACCGGAGTTCTTTGTAATTGTAGATTTCGCCATTGATTATCATTACATAGCCGAGGGGGCTAAACATGGGTTGATTGGCGGCGTCACTTAAATCGATGATACTTAAACGGTTGTGACCTAGGTAAACCTGATTGTTCTCACTATGAAACTCTCCTGTTGCATCAGGCCCTCGATGATTCTGCGCGAATGTGAATTTTTCAGCCTGAGGCCTGAAAGCCGGGCTTAAAGAGCTCTCGATCAACCAGCCGCTTAAACCGCACATGGGTCTTCCTCCTGCTCTAAGACTTGGTTTTCTTTAAGCCAGGCAATGCGTGCGCTTGGGCTTTGTTCGCTGAGTTCTCGATAGAGCTTTAGCGTTGGTGCATTGTCGAGGTCTAGCTTTTCAATTTGAGCGCCATGCCATTGATGTATCAAACACTGATTACCATACGGCCATATGTTTAGAGTTTGCGCGCGTTCCCAAAACTCATTGTCTTCGCCGCCCCAACCAATAAAGCGCTGGTCAAACCCTCCAACCGCATGAAAAGCCTTAAGCGAACAGCCTATAGAGCCACCACCTTCTGCGTTTTGCATGATGCTTTCCACCTCTAACGTGTGGTCGAGGCTATTGGTGAGTCTTAAGGTGTGACTTGACGCCTCGCTTAGGTAAAAAATAAAGCGTTTTAAGTTAACAAAATCAAAGCCCTTGCGCACCAGACGAAGTGTTTCAAAGGCGTATGAATTTGAGACTAGCAGGTCGTTATCATGGAATATCACGCACGGGCTATTGGCGGCAACGGCCCCAACATTAAAAGCAAGTGCTCGATTGTAAGCTTGATTTTCAGTGCCCGGTTTATGATGTATGTACTTAACCCAGCTTGGTAAGGCTTCTTTTATCTTGGGCTGGTGGTCGAGCTCTACAACGATACATTCAATTGAACAACCTTTTTGTGCGGCTATCGACTCCAGTGTCTTAAGCAATAGGCTCAAGCGAGGGCGGCCACGGTGACCGATAATAAAAGCCACATCTGCAGTCATTTCAGTGTTAGTCGTTTTGTCCTGAGGTGCGTTGGCAAAACTAAAGCTAGCGCTCTTCAAAGCTTGCTTTAGTAAGAGCTTTGAAAATAGCGGAAATATTTTTGGTAGATACAGGTCTGAGGTCCATTGCCATTGACAATGAACACCGAAGGGCGATCGATTGACTATAACGCGCTGCTTACGATTACGAACCAATAACCATGCCTTACTGTTACCTAATTTAGTTGCAAGAAGCTTAACTAGATAGCAAGGAGCGTCCAGTATGATTGCGCCTATTTTTTGTCTTAGTGAGTACACCATAGTCAGATATGATCCCACGGTAGTGCTCGACCCAAAAGGGCTGCAAGCGCTTTATTTTCTTCTCGATAATAGTCTTTCAGTTGCTTCAAGTTCTCAGGCGCTATGACGGTTTTATTATCGCCAACGAAGTGCGGAATGAGTTTCTGAGGCGCGAGCTCGAAAGTGGGGATTCCGCTAAGGTCACAAATTTTGTTTAAAGCCGACTGGGTGTCATTTTTTAAGTCTTCGCTGAAAAGTATTTCTATGCTCTCCCTACTGAAGTAATTCAAAAAAAGCCTCAGTTGTCGAGCGTATAAACCATATTCAACAATAGGGTATTCGATGCGATTGCCATCAAGTAATACCTCAATTTCTTCAGATATATCATCGGCAAAATTTTTGCCGAAGTTTCTGCGACGTTTAACTGATTTTTTGAGGTTGTTTTTAACCCAGCCTGATTGCACAAACCAATCAGGGTTTGGGCTGGCTAGCTTTTTATACATAAACCAAGAAGATACTGCACGCGAAACCGGTTCGCGCAGCACTGCGGCGATCCTAACGTTTGGGTTGAAAGCGTGAATCTTACCGGCCACATCTTCTGCATCGAGCAAATAGGAAGGAGAGGTATCAATCGAATAAAAAGGAGCGTTCCAAGTGAACCTTTTTGGGAATTTCGCTAGGTATCGCGCTTCGGTCTGCTCATTCGGCTTGCATGAATTGAAAAAATTCAATTCTTTTTGTTGTGGAACATCAATGTTGGGGTGTTCTGATAAATAATTATACAGGGCCGTGGTGCCGCCTTTTTGAGCCCCAACGATAATCAATTTGATTTGAGGCTCCGCCGTGCAAAAGCCGATGTCTTTTAGGATATTAATGCTTCGATGCTTTATGCGCCGCAAACTGTTTAATACGACTTCATACGGCCTGGTGTTTTTCTGAGTGAGAGACACAGTTATTTAGCCTGCTTGCTGCCAATCGTCAGCTTTTTCGAAATCGAATCTGAAAATTGGTTTGGATAGCTATGCGGCCATTCGCTACCAGCGCTGACGTGCTTATTTCGAATGCTGAGAGTCGTTCTGAACTTCTCCAATAGTTTTAAACCCGTTGCTCCAAACATAGAGAACATGATTGAGGTCGCACGACCAACGTCGTGAGACCTGACGCTTTCTCGTGAATATAGACGAACTGGTAGATGAAGTACTTCATTGAAGCAATGAACCCAGGCGTCTATGGATTTTGTGTGAGTATATTTCTCTTTAATCAGAGATAAGGCATGCTCATTAATTTGATTTCGTTTGGTCAGTTCACTGGCAATTTTAATCTGCTCAACTGCGCCATCGATATCACCGATATTAAATAGTAAACAGTTTTTCCCATGCACTAAGCTTCGCTCCTCAATATGACCGTGGTAACGACTTGACACAAAACATACTCCTTGGCTCATCGCCTCCCAAGCTACGATCGGGCCCGTCTCCCATTCTGAGGTCAGCAAAAAGAGATCAGATTTTTGGTATACCTCAGAATTGACTTCCTCTGGTTTGATAACACCTAAGTACTTAATTCTTTGGCTGTACTCAGGGTGATTATCGAGCCATGCTTGGAAACTCGGTAAACTAGGGCCATCACCGGCGACTATGATAGATAGCTCATCTATCTCTTTTAGTGCTTTGGAGAAAATCAACAAAGCATCTGCAAAACGTTTTTGCTGTTCGTCGAACCTACCTGCGTAGGCCAATGTTAACCCGTTTGATTTTGCTTTCAACTTACTAAGGTTTGCATCGTTGACCTCAACGCCATACGGTGCGTAAATGGAACGGCTATCTTCTAGTCCACTAGAGGCATTAATAAGTTCTTGTGTTAAACGATTAGTCGAAACTACCGCATCGATAATTTTATTGTTATCTCGAATGCCTGCAAAAAAAGTTTGATCGATGCCATGTAAGCTAGTGACGACCCTAAGTTTGATTTTGTGGTTTCGGCGAATATTGTTAACAGCTTGATAAACGTCAACAATATTTACCACCACGACTAGATCGGGGCTTAGCTTGAGTAGCAATTGTTCGATTGCTTGGATGCGCCCTTGTGCGGTGCCAGATTGATTCTCTAAAATTTCAAGGCGGTCTATTTTATGGCTTTGGGTGTATTTTTCTACGTTGTGATGTTCACCGCTTGCGAGTGCTAAGCTGGCTTCATAGCCTCTACTCTCGAGCCCGGGGAGTATATAGTCTAACCAGTTTTGCACCCCACCAAGCGGGTAGGCCGATGGAGCAACAAAGACTACCTTTTTTATGCCGAGCTGAGACACCGAATTAGACATCAATTTGCCATTGCAAGGTCGGTGATAGAAGCCCTAGGCGGCCCGCAGGAATCGGGCAATGCTCGGGTGAAATCAACAGGTCAAGGTTAACCTCTTCTGCGTTAACCTTGCCGTCTTTATCGGATACATGAACTAAGGCGGTAACAATATAATTACCCGGTTTGAGAAGTTGCGGGGGAATAGTACAACGAAGGGTCTCGGTTTCGTTTTTCTGGCGAACACCAAGGTAATCTTCATCCCAAGATGTGAGCAAAATGTTGCCGAAAACATCAGTTAGTCGGACCGCTGGCGAGAATTGTAAAGTGCGCATTGACTCTAAATCGAGTCGTACGACTACTGACTCAGAGTACTGGTAAGTATTACCTGGCGAAGAGTCTGTAGACTCTATGCCTACACGCTTTAAGTAGGTGTGTTTATTATTTTCATCGACCCAAGTCGCGTCGTCGCATTTATCAACAGAAAGGTACTTAGATATCGCTTCTTCAGGCGATCCATCATAGGCGATTTCTCCATCTTTGAGGTAGATTATTCGGGAACAGAGGCTCTTTACCGCAGTCATATTATGGCTAACAAACAACACTGTTCGGCCAGTCTTTGCAGTGTCTCTTAGTTTTCCTAAACACTTTTGTTGAAACGCCTGATCTCCAACAGCGAGAACTTCGTCGATTATCAAAATGTCTGGGTTAAGATGCGCGGCAACTGAAAACGCTAGGCGAACGTACATCCCGCTAGAATAACGCTTAACCGGTGTGTCTAGAAAATCAGCAACTTCGGCGAACTTTACAATATCGTCGAGCTGTTGTTCTATCTCCGTTCGATTCATCCCAAGGATTGAACCATTAAGAAATATGTTCTCGCGGCCGCTTAATTCTGGGTGGAATCCGGTGCCTACCTCAAGCAGGCTTGCCATACGACCAGTGTAGTTGATTTCACCCTTAGTTGGACTAGTAATTCGGCTCAGTATCTTTAATAAGGTGCTTTTACCGGCACCATTTCTGCCAATAACGCCGACAACCTCACCTGGCTCAACATCAAAGCTTATATCGTTTAGAGCCCAGAAGCTTTTCAGCTCATTGCCTTCACCTCTCAAGCGTTTCAAGTTATCGAGAGGCTTCCTGAGAGCACTGAGGACCATCTCCCGGAAACTGGAACCCGATTCGCGTTGCTGGCCAAGTTGATATTGCTTGGCCAAACCTCTTACTGTAATGGCCTTTTTCATATGATGTCTGCGAAGCGTCGTTGTGTTTTTTCAAAATAGAGCATACCGACGATAAAGATGACAATTGTCAGAGCCAGAGAGATAATCGTGCCGAACACATCAATTGGCTGCCCCAGAAAGCTAGCTCTAATGCCGTTAATCCATGCGTACATTGGGTTTAAGTAGAGAATCCATTGCCATTTTTCTGGTACGAAAGATACCGGATACAGTACAGGAGTTATATACATCCAAATTTGCATTAGATAAGCGATAACGTAACGAAAATCGCGATAAGTTACCGTAACTGCAGATAACCAGCTTCCTAGCCCCATTGAAAGAAAAATTAAACCGGCCAAGAAAAAAGGTAGATACAGAATGCTCCAAGAAATTGATTGTGAATAAAAGAGCATTAGAAGAACAAGTAGTACCGCGCTGATCAAAAAATCGACCATTGAAACCCCGATCGATGCAATAGGGACAATGATTCGAGGGAAGTAGACTTTGCTGACCAAGTTGCTAGCATTGACCAGAGATAAGCCTGAGCTGCTGACGGACGTAGAGAAAAAGTTCCAAGCTAAAAGGCCGGAGAAAACGAATACAGGGTAGGGGTATCCGTCAGAGGGTATCTTGGCAAGCTTGCCAAATATAATTGAGAAAATAGCAATCATCGTCAAGGGTTGGAGTACCGCCCATGCGACTCCCATCACCGTTTGCTTATAGCGCACTTTTAAATCGCGCAGCATCATAACCCATACCAGTTCTCGGTACTCGAATAGCTCCTTAGTGTCTATAAACGACCAATTTGAATTTGGGCGTACTGTCGTCACTTTTTTGATAGTCACTTGTGTATAAACATTGCGTATTCGGCTCTGATAGCCTTAAACATGCAATACCACTCTCATTCGGATTATGTGTCACGCAATTGTACATCAATGATTGCGTTTTAGATTAATCGTGACGTTTTAATTGATCGCTTTAACATTTTTTTGCCATTGCATGCCCACACTGCAGTGTTTAGATAGTATGCTCTGAATGCTAATAGAGCATATTTTAAGAGGAAAAAATTTCTCTCTCGACGCATAGAATACTGGCGAATATGCGGAACAGTCATGTAACCAAATGAACTTCAGACACCTAAAGACTCTATGCTGGTAAGCGCATTTTTTGTCCTTCTTGCTTACGCCTGTTTTCGAGGGTTGACTCGCGATTTCGGAGTGGTCACCTTCGTTTTGGCAATCGGCTTTCTGCAGGACCCTGTACGCAAGGTCCTTGCTGGTGAGCCTGTCGTCATGACTATTATGGTTGGTCTGGTCGTTGCAAGCATGGCATTAAGGCTGGTGTTAATAAACCCCCGCGCAATTGCAGAGCCGTTTGCAAGATGGACCGACGATGTCGCGCCATCGGTAACCATCTTTCTATTGGTCGTCGGCCTTCAGGGCGTCCATTCTTTAGTCCGATATGGATCTCCCGTTCTTACTGGGTTGGGGGCCATTTTCTACGTGGCACCATTAGTTGCGATTGTTGTTGCCTACGCACACTTTCATCGATTTGAATTAGTTCGAAACTTTTTGTTTGCGTTCTGTGTACTGGCGGTTGCCGTCGCGCTTTCAGTGGTCTACTCATACTCCGGAGGTGAGAGTCAATTATTAGGCGAAGTGGGCAGCGGTTTAGTGATCTATGATCAGGGCACTATTCTAAAAGCATATTCGGGCTTAATGCGCAGCTCTGAGATTGCTTCGTGGCACATGGGTGTGTGTGTGTGCTTTTTGATTGTGTTGGTAGTCGACCGAGGCAATATGCCTATTTTCTTGATAGCAACCCTCTCAATAGTACTACTAATCGGGGCAATAATTTTAACCGGTCGGCGAAAAATGATTATTCAAATCGTCATATTCGCGAGTATGTATTTCCCGTTATTACGTTATTACCAGCAGCGCTTGTCCAATCGTTTCATTGGCTTGGTATTGTTGGGTTCCGTGGTTCTTTCTATACTTTATGTTTTGGTGCTCCCGAGCTTCCAAGGTACCGACTATGATTTGTACTTGGCGCGAGGTGTGTCGGTATTTGAAGATGCCGGCGAGCGCTTCTCAACGCTAGGCCTTGGAACAATTTCATGGGCATTTCGCGAACATGGCTTCTTTGGAGGCGGCTTGGGTGTTGCTAGTCAAGGTGCACAGCATTTTGTCTCGGGAAATACTGGCGGCGCAGGTGAGGGGGGCATCGGCAAACTGGTCTCCGAACTTGGGCTGCTGTCGTTATTTGTAGTTGCGTGGTTGGGCATTTCATTTGCGCGATATTTGCACAAATGCTTAAACTTAGTCTCGGTCAGTGTTCCTGAAAAGCTACCGTTTGTGGTGGGCATCTTGGTGTTTTTGCTCGCCAATGTCCCTACCTTTGCTATTGCATCACAAGTTTACGGCGACGTTTTCGTGCTGATTATTCTTGGCTTTCTAGCGGGTGCTTTGTTTGCTCTGCCAAGACAGGTAGTCTCGCACTTAGAAGCAAACAAAACGATTTTATAGATTATGAAAATTATTGGCTTAAATGCATTTCACGGTGACTCTTCGGCATGTTTGTTTGTTGATGGTCATATGGTCGCGGCAGTTGAAGAAGAACGCTTTAGGCGTATTAAGCATTGGGCTGGCTTTCCTAGTGAATCAATTGCTTTTTGTTTGCAAAGTGCGAGTTTACGTTTGAGTGACATTGACGTTGTCGCTATCAACACCGATCCAAAGGCTGCACGCTGGAAAAAGCTTGGTGTTGCTTTGTCAGGAAGAGCTTCTTTTAGTCTAATCAAAGAGAAGTTGTTGATTCGAAGTAAACGTAAGAGTATCGAGGAACATTTGGCCGATGCATTTCCTGGTCAGAGTTTTAACGGGGATGTCGAATACATTGAACATCATATCGCGCATCTAGCGTCGGCTTACAATGCGTCTCCGTTCGAGAGCGCTAGCATTATTTCAGTTGATGGGTTTGGAGACTTTGCCAGTTCGGCTTGGGGGTGGGGTAATGGAGGTGAAATTGACGTACAAAAACGCGTTTATTTTCCGCATTCGCTGGGCATTTTCTATCAAGCGTTGACTCAGTATTTAGGGTTTCCTCATTACGGAGACGAATACAAGGTCATGGGCTTGGCACCTTACGGAAAACCAGTTTATCGCGAACTCATGGACGAGATAGTGGCGCCGGCAGAAGATGGAGGTTTCGAGCTAAATTTAAATTATTTTCAGCATCACACAAAACCTATCGGGTATGAGTGGGGTGGTGGCTCCCCCAAAATTGGCCGCCTCTATAGTGACCAATTAGCTGACCTTTTGGGCTCAGTGCGCGCTAAAGACCAGGCGCTTGAGCAGCATCACAAAGATCTCGCTCGTTCTATTCAAGATGCCTATGAGCGAACCTTTTTCTCAATGTTGAATCGACTGCATGAGCGCCATCAGAGTGACAATCTTACGATTGCGGGCGGTTGCGGCATGAACTCTGTGGCCAATGGTAAGGTGCATTTAAATACACCATATAAGAATATTTATATTCAGTCTGCGGCGGGTGATGCAGGCGGCGCGATTGGCGCTGCAATTGAGGCTGGTAAACGACGAGGTATCGATAGTGATGGCTTTGTGATGTCTCATTCGTATTGGGGGCCTAGTTTTGAAAATGATGAAATCAAGCGATTGCTTGACACAAAAAAAGACGAGCTCGAACACTGCTCTGTTGAGAAAATGCCGCTCGACGATTTAGTCGACAATGTGAGCGATGAAATTATTGCCGGAAAGGTGATTGGCTGGTTTCAGGGGGCGATGGAGTGGGGGCCACGAGCTTTAGGAAACCGCTCTATTTTAGGCGATCCAAGGCGCGCTGATATGAAAGATATTCTTAATTTAAAGATAAAGCGCCGTGAGTCTTTTCGGCCGTTCGCTCCGTCAGTGCTTCAAGAGCACGTTAAAGACTGGTTTGAATCTGATGCGCCCGTGCCATTTATGATGAAAGTGTTTCAAATTCAGGCGCATCAACGTTCAAAAATCCCTGCGATCACGCATGTTGATGGTTCTGGTCGTTTGCAAACGGTCACCGAAGCGGCGAATAAAGCTTACTATAAATTGATCCAGCGTTTTTATGAGAAGACCGAGGTGCCAATGTTGCTTAACACTTCCTTCAACGAAAATGAACCAGTTGTTTGCAAGCCAGAAGAGGCACTGGCATGCTTTTTGAGAACAAATATGGACGTATTAGTACTTGGGTCGTTCTTGATTCGACGTGAGGGTGTTAAAACTGTATGACGCTCGCTTTCGCTATTTTAATAATATTTTTCTCCACGCTCGCGCTTACCTTCGTGTTGGTAAAAGCGGCGCCTAAACTACAGCTTATTGCGATGCCTGGAGATCATCGTTTACATCAACGAGCCACGCCGATGGTTGGTGGTATTGCTATTTATTTAGGGCTGATGCTAGGTTTAGTATTGGTTGATGGCTCTTTTGCGCGGTTACTGCCGAGTTTGCTATTAATGTGCGTAGTCGGTCTATTAGATGATCGCTATAAATTACCTTCGTGGTGCCGATTTATTGCTCAGGGTATAGCGGCATACCTTGTGATAGTGCTTTGCAATATACAGCTGGTGGATCTAGGGCTGCTTTTTAATTCAAATGATCGAGTTTTGTTGAACCCTTATTGGTCTATTGGCTTAACGGTGTTTGCTTGTATTGGCGTTATTAACGCTATAAACATGTCCGACGGCCTAGATGGTCTAGCGGGCGGTTTGGTTTTTATTGTTTTATTGGCGTTGTTATTTATGGGGCATCCAAGCGCAGGCCTTATTTTAATTGCGCTTAGTTCCGTAGCCGGATTCTTATTCTGGAATATAAGATTAGGTCGTGATGCCGCCAGTGTGTTCATGGGAGACGCCGGATCCACCATGCTAGGCCTACTCATAGCGAGCTTACTGATCCAGTTTTCACAAGCTGAGCGAGGCATGTATTCGGTCACGGCGCTGTGGCTCTTAGCGCTTCCGCTAATCGACGCGGTCGCCGTATTGATCGTGAGACCGCTGCGTGGACGCTCGCCATTTTCGGCTGACCGAATGCACTATCACCATCAATTACTCGACCGAGGTTGGTCCGTGAATACTGTATTGGTCGTTTCATGCTCACTTCAATTGCTATTTATTTCAATTGGCATCTTGCTCCTACACTTTAGGGTTGCTGAGCATGTTCAGCTGTATGCATTTCTGATGTTGTTTTGTGCTTATTTAGGCCGTTTATATCGATTCTCAAAGTCGGTGATATCTGAGGCGGAAACAATAAAATAATTTCACACTTTATTTTCAAAAAAAGTTGTCAAGTTGAAGTCTCTCGGTTAATATTCGCGCTCGTTGAGTTTCTGCAGTTTTACAGGCAAGATTCAACGCTTAAACGGTTTGGAGAGGTGGCAGAGCGGCTGAATGCACTGGTCTTGAAAACCAGCAAGGGTTAATAGCCCTTCGTGGGTTCAAATCCCACCCTCTCCGCCATTAAGAATAGATAAGCCCTTGATTAGCCTAGTGTTAATCAGGGGCTTTTTATTTTTCTCGTCAGATAATCCTCAGTAAGTTTTTTCTTGGATGTAACATCATCTAGTTAAATCATTTATGCGAAACTTTATTGCTTATCTTGCTTGATGCTTGCCGATTGTGGGTTTTTTAAGAGCGTTGTCGGTGTATGGTGTTGGTTTTCTAAATAGAAAGAGTTTTGCATTGATCCATTCCTAACGTATTTCTACTCAAAGTCTGTCTATTCAGTGGCCACATTGTGATGAAAAGAGCTCTTGGTCAAATGAACTTTGTTGAAGTGCGGAGCTGGATTAGCTGTGCTTTTTTCTGTTCTGAGAAATTTATTAATTCAGCACTAAAATAATGCTTGCTATTAGTAAATTCATTTACTATATTACGCCTCCACTTGATGTTGCGGGGTGGAGCAGTCTGGCAGCTCGTCGGGCTCATAACCCGAAGGTCGTAGGTTCAAATCCTGCCCCCGCTACCAAGTGAAACTTAGTTCTAATGCTTAAGGGCGCGATGAAATAAGTTAGGAATTTGGCTCAAAGGTAATTAACTGCTCAATTATTTTTGATAAGCTAAATTAGCGGTGAGATAGCTCGATGTATTGTTGAGTTCACTGCTACCAAATTTGTTCGTTAGTGTTAACGTTAACGAGCTCACTGGAAGCCCCGCTTTATGCGGGGTTTTGTGTTTTTACTACATGTTATTTTGAGCTTATTGTGAAAAATTAATTTCTAAATGCTGGATTGAAACGATAGCGCGCTCTCGATGAGAGGCCAACGTTTAGCTCTAGCGCATGTGGTTAAACATCGGTTTAGGCTAGTGGCCTAAATCAAATACAGGTGAGCAATGCTCGCCTTTTTTATGTTCTGGGCAACCAGAAACGATTGTGACTTACTAAGAGATTGATGATGGCTTTAACCGTTCCACACATAGAAGAACTGCTACTACCTGGTGCCGAAACCCTCGGGCTTGAATTGGTGGCAGTCGAGTTAAGTGGCGGTGACACTTCGATAGTTCGCATCTATATAGATACGCCAAATGGTGTGACTGTCGAAGACTGCGCTAAAGCCAGCCGTCAGTTTAGTGCCATTTTAGATGTCGAAGACCCGATTTCTAATAAGTACACGCTCGAAGTTTCTTCGCCAGGTATGGATCGGCCTCTTGCAAAATCCGAACACTTCCAAGCGGTTGTAGGTCAAGATGTGAAAATTAAGATGACAACCTTGGTGAATGGTCGTCGCCGCTTTACCGGTGAGCTAATTGAAGCAAATGAAGAGTTTGCTGTTGTCGAAGTTGATGGCGAACAATCTGAGTTACCGTATTCTGACATGGACCGAGCGCGTTTGGTTCCAGTCTATGATTTTGACTAATTTTACTTTTAACAAACGTTTTTAAAAAAACGTTTATTTTTTAAACAGAGAGCTATAAACATGGCAAGCGAACTTTTAATGATGGCCGAAGTGCTATCAACTGAAAAAGCCGTTGATAAAGGCATTATCTTTGAAGCAATTGAAGCGGCGTTGGCAACAGCCACACGCAAGCGTCATCGCGAAGATATTGAAGTGCATTGCACTATTGATCAAACTGATGGTTCGTATATTCCTTATCGTGTTTGGGAAGTTATTGAAGACGATGCCGAGCTTGAGTTTCCTACTAAACAAATCTGCGTTAGTGCGGCAAAAGAGCATGACCCAGAACTAGAGGTTGGTGGCTTTGTTAAAGAAGAGCTAGAGGCTGTACCATTTGGACGTATTGCTGCTCAAGCCGCTAAGCAGGTAATCATGCAAAAAGTGCGTGAAGCTGAGCGCAATAAAATTAGCGAAGAATTTGAGCCACGTGTTGGCGAAATGTTGTCGGGTGTTGTTAAGCGCCAAGAACGTGGCGACACGATTATTGACCTAGGCGGTATTGAAGCGGTACTGCCTCGCAACAAGATGATTCAACGCGAAGGCCTGCGCCCTGGCGATCGAGTTCGTGCGATTCTGAGTGAAGTAAAACAGAACAACCGTGGCCCGCAATTGGTCTTAGACCGCACTGCGCCAGGCTTGGTTCTGTCTCTATTTCGCACTGAAGTGCCTGAAGCAGCCGAGAATATAATTGAAATCTTGGGCGCAGCGCGTGACCCTGGTTTGCGTGCAAAAATCGCTGTTAAGTCAAACGACTCTAAAGTAGATCCGGTTGGCGCTTGCGTTGGTATTCGTGGTTCTCGTGTACAGAGCGTTTCAAACGAGATTAACGGTGAGCGCGTAGACATTATCAAATGGTCTGAAGATCCAGCGCAATTTGTCATTAACGCTTTGGCGCCAGCTGAAGTTGAATCAATTATGGTTGATGAAGACAAAGGTGCTATGGACGTAATTGTCGATGAAAACCAATTGTCGTTATCAATTGGGCGTGGCGGTCAAAATGTGCGCTTAGCAGGTGAGCTAACTGGTTGGGATATCAACATTATGACGTATGAGCAGGCTAACGAGAAGCTCGAAGAAGAGTCATCAGATGTTCGAGAAATGTTCATGGCGAAGCTAGATATCGATGCGGACGTTGCCACAATTCTGATTCAGGAAGGTTTCTCAAGCCTAGAAGAAGTAGCCTATATTCCGCGCGAAGAGATGCTTGAAATTGAAGAGTTTGAAGAAGATCTCGTCGATGAACTACGACAACGTGCAGACGATGCACTAGTAACGCTTGCAATTCAGAAAGAAGAGCTGCTTAAGGGCGCTGATCCGGCTGAAGACTTATTGACAATGGAAAGCATGGACGAAACTACGGCCAAATTCCTAGCGATCAACGAGATTAAGACAATGGAAGACCTTGCGGAGGCGGCAACCGACGAGTTGTTGGAAATCGAAGGTTTGAATATTACAGAAGAGCGCGC
Organism: uncultured Arenicella sp.; assembly: GCA_947499305.1. GTDB lineage: Bacteria > Pseudomonadota > Gammaproteobacteria > Arenicellales > Arenicellaceae > Arenicella. The sequence continues at coordinate 84,200 of CANMNN010000012.1, forward strand.
GCAAGAGTTAATCATGATTGCGCGCCGCCCTTGGTTTGAAGAAATGGGTATCGACCCAGATGCGGAAGATGAGGTGGCAGAGGAAAGCTAAACAGTAATTTAGCAACCCTTTAAGCAACCAATCTAACTATTAAGAGCACATATTATGTCAACCATTACTATCAAAGCCTTTGCCAAACAAATAGGCATTGAACCCGAACGCGTTGTGAAGCAGCTCGGCGATGCCGGTGTTAAAGGCAAAACCGTCGATGACTCCTTAACCGATGAAGAGAAGCGTGCCTTGCTAGACTTCCTTCGCGGCGGCACCGCTGCGGCTCCTGCAGCCACGCCATCAGCTGGGCGTGGCAAAATCAGCTTGAAGAAGAAGACAACGTCTGAAATTCAGCAAACCACTAAAACGGGTATCGCGCGTACGGTTCAAGTGCAAACTAAGAAGCGTCGCACTTTCGTTAAACGCGAAGTTCTAGAGCAAGAAGAAGCACAGCGTCAAGAGGCTGAAAAGCAACGTCAAGTTGAAGCTAAGGCGCAAGCTGAGCAAGATCGTATTGCTGCAGAAGCAGCGGCAGAAGCTGAGCGGCTCCGCTTAGAAGAGGAAGCTGCGCGAGCTGAAGCTGAGGCACAAATCGCTGCCGAACAAGCACAAGCAGAAGCCGAGAAGGCGGCTGCAGAGGCGGCGGCCGCAGAGCTCGCGAGTAAAGCAAGCGAAGCTGAGCTTAAAGCCGCTGAGCCCAAGGTTGAGGAAGAAAAGCCTGTCGAGGCGAAGCCTGTTGAAGAAGAAAAGAAAGCCGAGCCGAAGGCCGCTGAAGAGAAGCCTGTTGAGCCGAAGAAAAGAGAACTAACGCCGGCCGAGCTGAGCAAAGTTAAGAAAGATATTCCAACACCCGAAGTTGATGCCCGTACTGCGGCTATATTGAAGGCACGTCGCGCAGCCGCTGCCGGTGAACCTTCGATTATTCGTAAGGCGTCTGAGCGCAAGCGAGTGTCTCCGATTATCAAGCAAGCTGACCCCAAACCAGCTACACCAGCACCGTCGCCAAACGCTAATAAAAACGACAAAGGTAAGCGCAAGCCGTTTGCTGGTCGCGAAGAATTGCATGTTTCTAAAGGCCGTAAAAAACGTAAAGACAAGCGTCGCCCGAACAACATCAAAACGAGCTCAAGTGATCAACACGCGTTTGAGCGTCCAGTTGCTCCAGTTGTGCGTGATGTCGCCATTGGTGAAACGATCAGTGTTGCGGATTTAGCGGCGCAGATGTCAGTTAAATCAGCTGAAGTGGTTAAAGCCTTGTTCAAAATGGGTACGATGGTAACCATCAACCATACTTTGGACCAAGATACAGCAATGCTGGTTGTTGAAGAGATGGGCCATAACGCAGTTGAAGCCAAGCAAGATGACCCTGAAGCATTCATCACCGCAAATCAAGAAGTTGAAGTTGATGAGTCAACTTATACGCCACGTTGTCCTGTTGTTACGGTGATGGGCCACGTAGATCATGGTAAGACCTCGCTGCTCGATTATATCCGCAAAGCCAAAGTTACTGACGGTGAAGCCGGTGGTATCACCCAGCACATTGGTGCGTATCAGGTTCAAACTAATAATGGTGAGATCACCTTCTTAGATACACCAGGCCACGAAGCTTTTGGTGCGATGCGAGCTCGTGGTGCGCAGGCAACTGATTTGATTATCTTGGTTGTTGCGGCCGATGATGGTGTTAAGCCACAAACCATCGAAGCAATTAACCATGCCAAGAACGCCAATGTACCGTTGATTGTTGCTATCAACAAAATGGACAAAGAATCGGCTGACCCTGATCGTGTTAAGCAAGAACTCGCGACTGCCGAAGTAATCCCAGAAGATTGGGGTGGCGACGTAATGATGGTTCCAGTTTCAGCTCACACGGGTAGCGGTGTTGATACTCTACTTGAGTCAGTTGCAATGCAATCTGAGTTGTTAGAACTTAAGGCTCGTCCAGATGGCAATGCTACTGGTACGGTTGTTGAAGCTCGCTTGGACAAAGGCCGCGGCGCGGTCTGTACTATTCTAGTTCAACACGGCGAATTGAAATACGGTGACATCGTATTGGTAGGTCGTGAGACTGGCCGTATTCGTGCAATGGTTGATGACACTGGCGCCTCAATCAAAGTTGCTGGCCCATCTACACCTGTTGAGATTCAAGGTCTAAGTGGTGTTCCTGCCGCTGGTGATGAAATGTTAGTCGTCGCCGATGAACGTAAAGCTCGTGAGGCCGCAAGTTTCCGCGCGAGTCGTGATCGTGAAACTCGTTTAGCGCGCCAACAAGCCGCTAAACTTGAGAATATGTTCACTACAATGAGCGAAGGTGAAGTTAAAAACGTTAACGTACTGATCAAAGGCGACGTGCAAGGTTCGATCGAAGCATTGAGCGAATCATTAATCAAGCTGTCAACGCCAGACGTTAAAGTAAGCGTTGTGCACAGCATGGTTGGCGCGATTAATGAGTCGGACATTAACTTGGCGATGACATCTTCAGCGTTCGTAATTGGTTTTAATGTTCGCGCCGATGCGCAAGCGAGAAAACTTGCCGAACAAGAAGATGTACAGATTCGTTACTACAGTATTATTTATGAAGTAATTGACGACGTTAAAGCCGCAATGGAAGGTCTACTAGACCCAGAAATTCGCGAAGACGTTATGGGTTATGTAGAAGTTCGTGAAGTATTCCGCGCGCCGAAGATCGGTACTATCGCCGGTTGTTTTGTGACAGAAGGTGTCGTTAAGCGTAATGCGCACGTTCGTGTACTACGAGATAGCATCGTTATTTTCGAAGGTAATATTGACTCACTTCGTCGTTTTAAAGACGACGTTAGCGAGGTTAAAGTTGGTACCGAATGTGGTATCGGAGTAGTGAACTACAACGATATTAAAGAAGGCGATCAATTAGAAATCTTCGATAAGACCGAGGTAAAAGTAACGCTTTAAAGCGTTACTTTTTAGACGCCGTATGCCAAAAGAGTACGCCAGAAGCGAACGCGTTGCGCAAACCATTACTCGCCAGTTGGCGATGATATTGCGCAATGATGTCAAAGACCCTCGAGTATCAAGCTTAACGATTACCGACGTTGAAGTTACAAAAGACCTTCGCCAAGCGAAAGTGTTTGTAACTTCAATGCTCGAGGCAAAAGACGAGATCGATGACACCATGCAGGCCTTAGATAGAGCCAATGGTTTTCTGCGTCGAGCTTTGGCCGCGGTTATCGATATGCGCCACTGTCCGAACTTATTGTTCAGCTATGACAACTCTATTTCTGAAGGCGCTCGCATGTCCGCATTGATTGATAAGGCTTTGAATAGTAAAGACTAAATTCAGTTTTTTATTTTGCTAAGCTCTATTCATGCCCGCGCAAGCGGGCATCTTTAGTTTAGGTGTATGAAAATCGAAAACCTGTTTTTAACGTTTAGAACGACATGAAAAAACAAAAAAACAATATCCATGGCGTTATCTTGCTCGATAAGCCAACAGGCATGAGTTCAAATGCCGCGCTGCAAAGAATTAAGCATCGTTTCAATGCCAAGAAAGCCGGACATACCGGTAGCTTAGATCCGTTAGCAACTGGTTTGTTGCCAATTTGCTTGGGTCAAGCCACCAAGGTTTCAGAGTACCTTTTAAACTCGCATAAAAAGTATACAACCGTCATCAAATTGGGTGAGGTCACTGAGACGCTCGATAGCGAGGGTGAAGTTACAATTAGCACGCCTGTCGATGTCAGCGAACAACAGCTTCAAGATGCTTTAGAGCTGTTCAAAGGCGACATCAAACAAGTGCCGCCGATGTATTCGGCTCTAAAAAAGGATGGTCAACCGCTCTATAAACTGGCTCGTAAGGGCGAGGTAATCGAGCGACCTGCGCGCGATATGACCGTGCATAGTTTGAGTGCAAAGCGGCTAGACGAAGTTCATGTTGCGCTTGATGTACATTGTTCGAGCGGCTTCTATATTCGTTCATTGGGGCATGACCTTGGCCAAGCGCTCGGCTGTGGAGCGCATGTCGTAGAGCTTCGACGAACCGATATTAAAGCTATTAATGTAGGCGCCGCTCATTCTTTAGAGACTGTGCTTGAAGCTGATTTAAATGAGCTTTTATTGCCGCTGGATGTGTTAATCGAACACATGCCCAAATTGGAGATAAGTGATGCCCAAGCGACGAGCATGATCCAAGGTAAACCTACATCAGCAAGTGGTTTGAGTACCACCGAACTAACACGCTTTTACCAGCCAAACGGTTACTTATACGGCGTAGGAGAGGTTAGTGAGAGTGGCTTTATAAAAGCGCAAAAAACCTTTGTAGATACAGATAAATAGCCTGTAAAGGGGGCTAACTAGGGAAAATGCCCCTAAAACTTAAAAATCAGCTCATTTTTGACACAAATAAACGTGATTTCTCGCTGTAAACAGTTAGAATACGCGCCTGTTCATAGGCAACCGTTTATGAATACCAATCGCTTCATTTTCCACCCTTCAGGGAATCGAAGCCAACTAAATTCTGAAGAGGAATAGTATTATGGCATTAACCGCCGCAGATAAAGCTGCCATCGTTGCAGAGTACGCTATCAAAGAAGGTGACACTGGTTCACCTGAAGTTCAAATCGCTTTGCAGACAGCTCGAATTAAAGACTTGTCTCCACACTTCAAAGAGCACATCCATGATCACCACTCGCGCCAAGGTTTGTTGCGTTTGGTAAATCAGCGTCGTAAGTTGCTTGATTACTTGAAGAACAAGAACGTTGAGCGTTACAGATCACTTATTAGCCGCTTAGGCTTAAGAAAATAAGTATTTCTTACTCAAGCCTTATCTCGCGATAAGGCTTTTGTAGTTTTAAGGATACAGTTTTAAGGACAGGTCTTTTCCATTTTGCTCCAGCGAAATTTGCTAGCAGAAAAACAAAGCCAGCGTTGCTCGAAATGGTTCGAAAAACGCCAACCATGTAGGAACTCTCAAAGAGCAATAGGGCTCGCGAGAGATATAAATTTATAGGTAATAATGTATGTCAAAGGTAACGAAAACCTTTCAATTCGGTGAGCGTGAGTTCACTTTAGAAACTGGCGAGATCGCTCGTCAAGCCGATTCGGCTATCATCGCCAGCTGTGGCGATACCACTGTTATGGTCACTGTTGTAAATAAGATTTCAGGTGAGCCAAGAGATTTCATGCCATTAACGATTGATGTCGAAGAGCGTACTTACGCAGCTGGCAAAATTCCTGGTGGTTTCTTTCGTCGTGAAGGTCGTCCTTCCGAGAAAGCTATTTTAACGTGTCGTTTGATCGACCGTCCATTGCGCCCATTGTTCCCGAAAGGTTTCGGTTATGACGTGCAAGTGGTTATTACAATCGTTTCTATCGACCCGAACATCGATACCGAAGTTGTATCGCTAGTTGGCGCTTCAGCGGCGTTAGCAACATCAGGCATCCCATTCAATGGCCCAGTAGGCGCAGCACGCGTCGGCTACATGAATGGCGAATACGTATTGAACCCAGACATGGACCAACTTGCTGAGTCTGATCTAGACTTAGTTGTTGCTGGTACTAAAGACGCGGTTCTTATGGTTGAGTCAGAAGCAAACATTCTGCCTGAAGACGTAATGCTTGGTGCAGTAATGTACGGTCATCGTGAGTCACAAAAAGCGATTGCCGCTATCGAAGAGCTAGCAGCTGAAGTTGCTAAGCCAATGAAAGAGTGGACTCCACCTGTTGAAGACACTTCTGTAACTGCAAAAGTTGCTGAAGTATCAAAAGCAGCCTTAGAAGATGCTTTCTCAACAGCAAGCAAAGTTGAGCGTGTAGCGAAAATCTCAGCAGCACATGCTGACGTAAAAGCTGCGTTGCTAACTGACGAGTCAACAGTTGCTGAAATCGATGCGGTTAACGCAGCGTTCAAAGGCTTGGAAAAAGACATCGTTCGTGGTCGCGTAATTGCAGGTCAACCGCGTATCGACGGTCGTGGCACAACAACTGTTCGTGGTATCGACGTGCGCACTGGCGTATGGCCGCGTACTCACGGTTCAGCCATGTTCACACGTGGTGAAACTCAAGCGGTTGTTGCCGCAACTTTGGGTACAGAGCGTGACGCACAGCGTATCGACGCACTAGAAGGCGACATTACTGATCGCTTCATGTTGCATTACAACTTCCCTCCATACTCTGTTGGCGAGACTGGTCGTGTTGGTTCACCAAAGCGTCGTGAAATCGGTCATGGCCGTTTGGCTCGTCGTGGTGTTCAAGCGGTTCTACCAACAGCTGAAGAATTCCCATACGTTATCCGCGTTGTATCTGAGATCACTGAATCAAACGGTTCAAGCTCAATGGCGTCAGTATGTGGTTCATCTCTAGCGATGATGGACGCTGGTGTTCCTCTTAAAGCTCCAGTTGCGGGTATCGCAATGGGCTTGATCAAAGAAGGCGAAGAGTTTGCTGTATTGACTGACATCCTTGGTGACGAAGATCATCTTGGCGACATGGATTTCAAAGTAGCGGGCACACCAGAAGGTATCACTGCATTGCAAATGGACATTAAGATCGACGGTATCACCGAAGAAATTATGACCCAAGCATTGTCGCAAGCGAAAGACGCGCGTATTCATATCTTGGGCGAAATGGCCAAAGAACTTGAAACGCATCGTGAAGAAATGTCTGACCACGCGCCACGCATCATCACCTTCAAAATCAACCCTGATAAGATCCGTGACGTTATCGGTAAAGGCGGCGCGGTTATCCGTGCACTTTGCGAAGAAACAGGCGCGACTATCGATCTTGAAGACGATGGCACAGTAAACGTAGCCTCTGTAGATGGCGCAGCCGGTGCAGAAGCACGTCGTCGAATCGAAGAGATCACAGCCGACATCGAAGTAGACGCGGTTTACACTGGTAAGGTTGTTAAGATCATGGAATTCGGCGCATTCGTAAACGTACTTCCGGGCAAAGACGGTTTGGTTCACATCTCACAAATCTCGCAAGAGCGTGTTGAGAATGTAGCTGACCACTTGTCAGAAGGCGACGAAGTAACGGTTAAAGTGCTTGAAGTTGATAAGCAAGGCCGTGTACGTCTCTCTATGAAAGCCGTAGACAACTCTTAATTAGACGCGCGCCTTAGCGCGCTTGGGCTCAGGGCTGACGATTTCTATTAGAAATATAACGACCTGAGCTTTAATTAAGATCTTGAGAAAGGCTCGCTTCGGCGGGCCTTTTTTGATTTAAAAGCAGTAGACTCTCAGTGACTCGAGAGAGACAATGTAGAAAATGCCACCTAATAGTTAACCGGTCATCCTGAGTCAAAGCCGAAGGATCTCCCGCTAAGAAAACTTTATGAACGACATCCCTAATACTGCAGCTGACATCATCAATAAAATTATGCTTACTGCTAAGGCCGCTGTGCCTGAGTCTCTAAGCAACGATGTTAAGGAAAATATCAAAGCCGCTATTCAAGATGCGATTACTGATTTAGATGTAGTGACCCGAGAAGAGCTAGATACTCAGAAAGCGGTTTTGGCGAAAACTCGCGCTAAGGTTGATGAGATGGAAGTCGTAATAGCTGAGTTAGAGAAGAAGCTCGAGCTATAAATGCAGTTTGTCCTTGAGATAATCGATTTCTGGACAACGACCCATTGGTTCATTGCCTTTGTAATAGCATGCGTCGTTAACATTTCAGTCTATGTGATCACCGCAAAGTGTTTAGACTTTGTTATCCGCTATGCGGTAGATACGAAATTCGGGTCATTCATTGATAAGAGGGAGCTTACACCTAAGCAGACTTTTATCGAGATGAAGTTCGGTATAATCGCATGTTGTATTTTTGCTTTAGGCAGCATCTTCAGCCGCATGCTCTTTGATGGTATTTGGCCTTTGACCTTTTTCAGTCTGTTGATTCAGGTCGCTAGCTTTGTTCTCTTTTATGAAACGTATTCTTATTTTGTGCACCGCTTATTGCATACAAAACCGCTCGTAAAATTTCACTCGGTACACCATAGCTCCGTTAGGGTCACGCCTTGGTCGGCGTATTCAGTTCACCCTGTTGAGGCTACTTTTATTGGGTTTAGTGCGCCAATTTTTATGCTTTTGTTTCCTCTCAGTTTAAGCGTTGCTCTTACTCTGCATATTCTTGGGATGATGTTCACGATTTTGTTGCATTCCAATTATTCTCATACTACTGGGCCTGCGTTACTTAAGTTCCCTTTTTCTTATGCGGAGTACCATTCTAAACACCATTTTTATGGCGGTGTAAATTTTGGATTTACTCATCGGTTTTGGGATTGGGCATTTGGAACTGGTGTTGAGCGTTAGAGAACTCTCCCTTTTCTATTCTAGGTTGGTGATTAGGTAGACTAGGGGTTAATCTTAGGGGCGTAGACCATAATCCATACCAAATGGCGAAGTTCTGTGACCGTTGTGTGATACGAAAAATGAAAATCAATGAAAGACTTCTATAATAAAGCGAAAGGTGCGGTTGCAACTGTTTCAGGGAAAGTTTCGAGCCAAGTTAGCCAAGGAGTTTCATTCGTCAGTGAAATTGTAGGTGGCCTTCGGGTGATAGCATCCTTCGAAAGATCCGATACATATCAAGTTGAATATGATGAAAAGCATTATTTTATAATTCCATTAAAGCTATCTGAAACTGGCTTTGCGCTCCATACGATGCGCTGTCTTCCTGAATCTGTACTTGAAATTAATGATCTTCCAAAAAGGCGTGTATTTCACTTCCCGAACAAGCACTACGAAGCAGCGCTTAGGGAGTATTTAATCAGAGGTGCTCAGGACTTTGTTAATGAGAATATATCCCCATCAAAAAGTACCTTAGAAAGTTTAGCGAATGAAATAGATGCGCTTGATAGTAAATTGACTCGTGGGATGTTGGTAGTCGGAGGGTTGACAGCTATTTTCAATCCATTAATAGGTGCTGGAATTGCCGTAAAAGCCGTTACCCCAGGAGTCATAGGTCTAATGAATAAGTATGGGCTGAGGCCTATAGGAGAAAAGATCAGCAGTTCGTCTATAGAAAAGTCTGTTAAAGATGCAGAGGCAAGTGTTCTAAAGCAATTTACTGAATCTACTACGCTGAAAATAGTTAATCCTATACTCCAAGAGCTTGAGTTAGCACTCAATACTAATGAAGACCAGCATGATCCATTGCTTGATCCAAACCTATCTACTGGGAGTATTCCTGAACTCGACGGAGAGAGGTGGAGAGACCTAACTGAAAGAGCTATGTGGCATGTATATGGTGATATATATAAGGACACTTCGATGCACGAGAATGCAAGTTTGGGGCCGGAAGACATTCGTTGGTTTGACACATTGTTTGTTCGATTTTTGAAATAGAAGAAAGTTGGAGGTTTCTAGATTCCAAGTGCTTTCTAGATGAAATTTCGCAATTTATCGTTAAGGCTAGCTCCCTCATTCCATAATCGACGCATGCCGAAGGCGAGTCGTCTCCAAATTCCGCGTAAAAAATGAGTGGCCGAGGTTTAGGCTAAATTTAGCAAGGTAGTCGCGAGGAGCAGCTTCCCCCTGAGGGTACTGTTTGAGGCCAAAGGCCGAGTTCCGCAGCGCCGCTGAATTTAGGCTTAATCTCGGGAACCTGCGAAGCAGGTCACCATTTGCGGTGCATTTCTTTGTTTCGTTTCTTTGTGCAAGCAAAGAAATGAAAGCCCGCCCCGGCGAGGGGCAATGTAGGTAGGCGGAAAGAATGGGAACTTAACAAAGACCTAGCTACAAACTGGAGGTCCTTCACTTCGTTCAGGATGACGGAAGATCGAGGTTTCTGGCTTCATTCAAGTGCCCGAAATTCGCCTTTCCTGCACGACATAATGTCCAGACCATATGTAGTAAGATCGCCGAAACTTCAAAACGAAAAACACAAAAAAATGATCACAGTTCACCATCTAGAATATTCCCAATCATTCAGAATCCTCTGGCTCTTAGAAGAACTAAACGTAGACTACGAGTTAAAGCTTTATGAACGCGATAAGAAAACAAGTCTAGCGCCAGCTGAATACAAAGCAATCTCTCCATTAGGAACTGCGCCAGCAATTACTCACAACGGTGTAAACCTTTCGGAGAGTAATGCGATTATGGATTACATCCTAGACTTGCATCCTAGCGACACGCTTCGCCCAAATGCTACAAGTGAAGACCGAGCTCGCTATTTATTTTGGTTGCATGCTTCTCAAGGCTCGCTGATGCCCGTGCTGCTAATCTCTATGATGTTTCGAATTATCCCCGAGAAAGTTCCATTTTTCTTAAAGCCGATTATCAAGCCTGTGCTAAATATGGCGAACAAGGGTTTTAGTTTACCTCGGCTAATGGCTCTAATCGAAAAAGCTGAAGCTGATCTTGGTAACGCCGAATGGTTTGGTGGCGCGAACCTAACCGCAGCAGATATTTCAATGTGTTACCCAATGGAGTCTATGCGCGCGAATGGGGTTATCAATAGTAAGCACCCGAATTGCTTAGCATGGTTAGAGCGAGTGAACGCAAGTGAGTCTTATCAGCTTGCGAAAAAGAAAGATGGTAAGCCTAGCATTGTGTTTTCAACTTAGTTGCGGGCGTATAAATGGGAAGCTTAGGCGACGATAATAAAGTCGATTAATTCTCTATAGCCTGTCGTTAACAAGGCCTCGCGGATTCGTTCGCGAGCGCCCCAAGATCTTACCGCGATTAAACACATGCCTCCGACAACGGCTAACTCATCTTGTGTAGGCGCTTTGCCAATAATATGTATTGGCTTGCCGAGCTTGTTTCTGCCTTTAAGTTTCGGATTGACATCGACAAAGCTACTAACCTTTATATGCTGTTCTGATAACAAGTGATAAAGCTTGGTGCCTGTTGGCCCTGTTCCCCAAATCGACACTTCTTTAACACCTTTCTGGCTCAAGAGTTTGCTGAGATATTGAGCTTTACAGCGCAGAAACTGCTCATCGTTGTAGCGTTGATCTACTCTAGAAGTTCGCTCTGGATAGTCACGCCATTTAAGCAATATCTGATCTTTTGGTTTGGCAAATTTATAGCCAGCTAAATGAGCTCTAGCCCATAGATCGTAATCTTCGGGCCATGGAGTGTCTAGGTAACCTTCTAGTGATTCCAATAATGATTTTGCCATCATCGCTGACGGATGTGGAATACAGCTTTCTATCCAAAAGTTAGTTTCGATATCGGTCGACGATATCTGACTATTGATCCACTCTTGGTATCGCAGGTAGCCGCCGCCGATTTCAAATTCTTCTGAGAAGAGTTGGATTTGCGTGCCGACGATATCGGCATCAGTATTTAGTAACAGGTCAAGCTGCACTTCGAGGCGTTTCGGCAGTGCGATGTCATCGCCATCCATTCTGGCAACAATTGGGTATTTAGCTGCTTTGAGCCCGGCATTGAGGGCTGGCACAATTCCCTTGTTCGGCGACTCGATGATACGCAGTCGCTCATTAGGGTTTAATGATTGTATGGCTCGGTCAGTGGAATGGTCATCAATGATGATCAGCTCAAGCTTATGATGTGTTTGCTCAATAATGCTGTCGACGGCGGCGTGAAGGTATTGGCCACCGTTGTGTACTGGCATCAAAACGCTGATGCCGTGATCTTTCGTGTTCAGAGTACTAGTCGGCGAGTACGCCACCACAGCTGCTGCCAGCACCAGCGGTGCATCCGAAGCAGTGACGATTAGTCGCGATAGCAGAGCCTTCAACTTGGTCGATCTTTATATCCCAAAGGTATCTTTCTTCACCGCCACTCATGGGTATTTCTAGCATCTGATTAAAATCGCAATCAAATACGCGGCCTTCCCAGTCGAGGTTAATTAGGCTTTTACACATGAGATTATCAACCGTGTTGGCGTTGAAGTTTGAAACTAACAAGTGTTGGTAGTCGTCAAGCTCGCCGTCACGTTTTAAAGCATGAGCAAAGCGATTGATCGGGATATTAGTAATGGCTAATAGATTAGAAAACACGATGCCAAAGTTATCGCCTAGCATTTTACGATAGTCTTCTTCTAAGCCCATTTGTGCCGGAGGTAGAAATGCGCCGCCAGGGTTATAGACAAGGTCTAGGCTTAGTTTTTCATCAATCCCGTAGCCGAGCTTATTAAGTAGCTGAAGGCCAGCGATGCTTTTATCGAACACGCCTTTACCACGTTGGGCATCAACATTGTCTTCGGTATAGCAGGGGAGTGAGCAGACAAGGCGAATCTCACGGTCTCGATACCATTGCGCTAAATCTTCTTGGCCTTTTTCGAACAATACTGTGATGTTACAGCGAGAAGTGATTTCGACGCCCATTTCGATCAGCGCATCACAAAATTGTCTGAAATGGGGGTTTAGTTCGGGTGCGCCACCGGTTAAGTCGGCTCGCTGGATCTTCGCTTCTTTCGCCCAGCTTAGAATCTTTTCCATAACTTCCCATGTCATGATCTCGGTGCGTTTTGGGCCGGCATCTACATGACAATGGTGGCAAGCAAGATTACATAGCTTGCCTAAATTCATTTGCAGCTCATTTGGCTTTTCATGTACCAATCTGAGTTGGTGCTGATTTAGCACTTCATGAAAATGTGGGCCGCTTGTCGGGATGTTAATGCTGTTTTCGAGCGCGATATCGTTTTGTACAAATTTACCGTCTTCAAAACGAAGGCTTTGTTCTACCGCGGTGTTAGATTCAGTCATAATTCTAGAAATAAAGTTGGTCAGGTATTAAGACCTGATCAGACCACTATATCATGCAAGGTTAGATGGCAAATTAGTGGACGATCGCGGATCAAGAAAATAACACTGAAACGGTTGCGTGGTGGCGTTGTAGGGCCGGTGCATCAAAGCCCGGTGCAATCTCGGCATTGCCGTAAAAACCGATTAACGGTGTGCCTGGGAAGGCTTGTTTAAAGGCTTCGAGGTCCATGTCGATACCACCAAAGAACTCAGGCCCTCGAGTGACATTAGCGAACATTAGTCCGAACTCGGGCTCTGCTTTGATGCTTTCTTTGGCTTTGGCTAATTCTAGTTCGATACTTGCTTGAGCTGAGGTGATATTGCGCCTTGCCCAGAATATATGACGGCCTGCTTTTACTTCGTCAGCCAGTTTGATTGTGTTTGCCGTGTTATCGATATCAAGTATGTGAATCAGTTGATAGTGACCTTGTTCTATTGACTCAATACTATTGGTTTCAGAAACGGCGCAGAATAGATCAAACGGTGAGGCTAAGCTAACGTGGCTTGATATGTTGTCGCAGGCGCCTTGCAAATCAACCTCGAATATCGTGTTCGCCTGTGCACGGTTAACTTGCATGATTGGTGATAAACGCTCGACTCCCTCGGCTAGAACCAGCTCAGCTTTAAGTGAGCTGCTAAACGCGGTTTGACAATATTCTTGTTCTACAATTCGCCCGTTTTGCCAAATTGAGTACGGGCCTTGACCGTATTCATCGCAGGTGACCGAGCCAAATTGTGGGGTTGAGCAGTTGGCGATTGCCAGTTCAATAGCGTTGGGGCTAGAGAGCGTAAACACCAGCTCAGGCTCAATACCTTGAGGCCTTAACACGCGAAGTGGCTGCATGCTCAATTCTTGCGGGAACACCATCGCTACAGCGCCTTCGACGTCGAGCAGCCATTCTTCTTCAGTGAGTAGACCGACTGCACAACAGCCGAACACAAGAGGAGTGCCGGCGGCCTTCGCAGCTTCCTTAATCGCTGATTCAGGATTGTGTGCGTATTCGTTACTTAAAAAAAGCAATACGCTGCCAACGGTACATGGGCGCATTTTTGCAAGTGCCTTATTAACCGCTTCTCGCGCGTATTCGTCTTTGGCGATGGCGCCATAGCTTGCGCCAGTTGCGACTCGTCGTTTAATCATCGATTTGCTTGTCCTTAAACTCACATAAGTCGCTGATTATGCAAGAACCACAACGTGGTTTACGCGCAATACAAGTATAGCGGCCATGTAGAATTAGCCAATGATGAGCATCGACTAAGAAGTCTTTCGGTACGAATTTCATTAGCGCTTTTTCAACAGCGAGCACGGTTTTACCCGGTGCTATTTTGGTTCGGTTTGAAACTCGGAAAATATGCGTATCAACCGCCATCGCTGGGTGGCCAAACGCTGTGTTGAGAACTACGTTCGCAGTCTTTCTACCGACGCCCGGCAATGCCTCAAGCGCCTCTCGATCTTCTGGAACTTCGCTGCCATGAAGGTCTATCAACATTTTACACGCTGCGATGACATTCTTCGCTTTGCTGTTATAGAGACCGATGGTTTTGATGTATTCGCTCAGGCCTTCAACACCTAGCGCATAGATTGCTTCAGGTGTATTCGCAACGGGAAATAGCTTCGCGGTTGCTTTATTTACGCCTACGTCAGTTGCTTGAGCTGATAAGGTTACCGCTACCAAGAGTTCGAAGGTTGAACTGTAATGGAGCTCTGTTTCGGGCTTTGGGTTGGCGTCGCGAAAGCGAGTGAAAATCTCTAGGCGTTTATCTTTATTCATGTAACTTGAGTATAAAGAATTAAGTGTGCAGACAAAGCTAGTAACTAATGATTATAAAAACGAGCGTTTACGATTTACGTGCTTGAACGCGAGCAAGCGCGGCGGCAATGTCGCTTTTTATTTGCTCACTGCCTTTCTCTTTACGCAGTTCTTTAAGTTTCTTCATTGAGCTCTTATCAAATTTGCGATTGGCTTCGCGTTCTATTTTTTGTTCGGTTTGAGTGCGTGCTCTTGTCGTTGCTTCAGGCGAGTAGTCAGGCCAGAGCCAGTTATCTTCGGTAACTTGAATTTGGTCGACCATGTCAATGCAATCGACAGGACAGGGTTCTAAGCAGAGTTCGCAGCCAGTGCAATCTCGTTCAATAACGGTATGCATCACCTTGGCTGCGCCGATAATGGCGTCGGTTGGGCAAGCTTTAATGCACATCACACAGCCGATGCATATGTTTTCATCAATAATTGCGACTTGCTTCGGCTTGTGCATACCGAACTTAGGGTCGATAGGCTTAATGGGCTTGTCCAATAAGGCGGCTAATCCATTAACGGTAATTTCGCCACCAGGAGGGCATTGATTAATATCAGCTTCGCCATCGGCCAGAGCCACTGCATAGTCATGGCAGCGAGGGTACGTGCATTGAGTGCATTGCGTTTGCGGTAGCCATTCGTCGATGGCCTTGATTTTTTCTTCGCGCTGCATAGCCGACAAAGAGCTTACTTAACGCGCATGCCCGGCAAGGCACCTTCATCAGGATTAAGCACAAACAAATCAGAGCCACCAGGGCCGGCTGCGAGCACCATGCCTTCCGACATGCCGAAGCGCATTTTGCGAGGTGCTAAGTTAGCAACCATTACCGTCATCTTGCCTTCTAAATCTTCGGGTTTATAAGCTGATTTGATGCCCGCAAACACATTGCGAGTATCGCCGCCCAAGTCTAGGGTAAGTTGAAGAAGCTTGTCGGCGCCGTCAACATGCTCGGCTTTTACAATTTTGGCGATACGCAGGTCGATCTTGGCGAAATCATCAAAGTTTATTTCTTCCGAAATAGGGTCTTTGCCTAAAGGCGATTCTGGGTCTATCGTTGACACTTCTTCGAGTGATTCTTTGCTTTCTTCAATCATCTTTTCAATTGACTCGGTTTCGACACGGGTCATCAGTGGTTTGAATTTGTTAATTTGGTGATCAAGTAGCGGCTCTTGCAGGTCGCTCCAGTTTAGTTCGCCGGTATTCAAGAATGCTTCGGCTTCGCTCACTAAGTTTGGTAGCACTGGTTTTAGGTAAATGCATAGCGATCGAAATGCATTAATGCCCGCGGTGCAAACTCTCTGAACCTCATCAAGTTTGTTCTCGTCTTTGATGAGAATCCAAGGTTTGTGTTCGTCGATAAACTGGTTGGCTTTGTCGGCCAGCGCCATAATGTCGCGCATCGCTTGAGAATATTCACGATTCTCATAACGTGCTGCAATTGCTTCGGCCGCGTTGGCGAACTCATCGTGCAGTTCAGGCGCGGCAGACTCGGTGGCTAATTGGCCATCGAAGCGTTTAACAATAAAACCTGCGCAGCGCGATGCAATGTTCACCATCTTGCCGACCACATCAGAGTTTACTCGAGCGGTGAAGTCTTCAAGATTTAAGTCCATGTCGACCACGTTATTACTGAGCTTGGCGGCAAAATAGTAACGCAGGTATTCGGGGTTCAAATGCTTGAGATAAGTCTCGGCCATTATGAAAGTGCCGCGAGATTTGGACATCTTAGCGCCGTCAACTTGTAGGAAACCGTGCACGAATACCGCGTTTGGGCGACGATAATCTGCCGCTTCAAGCATCGCTGGCCAAAACAAAGTGTGAAAACGCACAATGTCTTTGCCGATGAAGTGATAGAGCTCGGTGTTAGCCGATTTACTCGCTTGCCAATAGCTCGCCCAATCATCGCCAGTGTTGTCGCAATGAATCTTGTGGCTCGCCATGTAACCAATCGGTGCATCGAGCCATACATAAAAGTATTTGCCGGGAGCTTCAGGAATCTCAAATCCCCAATAAGGTTTGTCGCGACTAATATCCCAATCGATCAAACCACTTTCGAACCATTCTCCTAGCTTGTTGGCAATTTCTGGTTGAAGAGCACCTGAGTCTTTCCAATCGCTGAGCATGCTTTCAAACTCGCTCACTTTAAAGAAGTAATGTTCACTTTCTTTTTCGATCGGCGCTTTGCCAGACAATACTGAATACGGGTCAATCAGGTCAGTGGTATCGTAAGTTGTGCCGCATACTTCACAGTTATCGCCGTATTGGTCGGGCGATTTGCATTTTGGGCACGTACCTTTGACATAGCGATCGGGCAGGAACATGCCTTTTTCTTCATCGAAGGCTTGTTTGATAACGCGCACATCAATGTGGCCAGCTTCTTTAAGTTTTAAGTAGATTTCAGAGCTTAGGCGCTGATTTTCAGCGTGATGTGTACCGGTGTAGTTGTCGATGTCGATTGAAAACCCTGTCAGTGACTCTTTGTGTTGAGCCTCCGTGTTGTCAATCAATTGCTGGGGCGTAATACCTTGCTTTTCAGCCCCCAGCATAATCGGCGTGCCGTGTTGGTCGTCGCCGCCAACAAAGGTGACTTTGTGCCCACGAATCTTTTGAAAACGTGCCCAGATATCGGCCTGCATAAAGCCAACCATATGGCCTAAGTGTAAAGGGCCATTGGCATAGGGTAGGGCATTGGTAATTAAAATATTACGAGATGTTTTATCAGCAGACATGGGGCGTAATCACAAGGATTCTCGGGTAACAAATTAGCCCGCTAATGTAACCGTTTTAAGGGTTTTAAACAATGTTTGAGGCGCTATAGACCACACTGTTTCGCTTTCTATTTCGCGCTATTGTTGAACCAAATCTTCTAATTCTAGCCCGGTTAGTTTCTTGATATTGCCGAATACGTAGAACATTGAAAATATCGTTATCACCATGCAAGGCAGAACGATAACCGGGTAACTATATAAGTTCATTGTACCGAGCTCGCTATTAAACGCGTCGGTGCCCGATTCGCTCACCACAATCCATTTTGCGAGTAAGAAGTTCAATACAGCTGAAAGCACAAACGAACTGGCAAGCATCCATGTAGCTTTAACCATCATTGAGTCAAATTCGGTTTGCTTGCCATTCTCGTCGAGAGTTTTAGCGACTTTGGCGGTATCCATGAAAGCGTCGTTGTAAAGAAACGTTTTGATTAGCGGATAACGAGTGTAGGTGGATATCACGGTTGCAATTGCGATTATTCCAGGAATAAGAGCTTCTTTGTAGGCGATATACTCTTTTGGTAGTTTTAGAATACCGATACTGCCCGTAAGCAGAATGCTGATAAACCCCAAAGCCGGCACAAAGCCAATCTTACGCTCAGAGATGAAACCCCAAATTCCCATGAGCATCGGTAGGCTCAAAGCGGCGACTAAGGCTAGGTTTGGACCCAGCATGTCGTCGCTACTGAGCTTTTTAAGGATCAACGTGGGGATTAGTACACAAACGAATAAATCAACAAAGATGCTGCCAGTGCCTTGCTTTTTTACAGCGGCGGGCTTCGATTTAGCGAGGTCTGTATCTACTGGCTGGTCCAGTGTTTCTTGGGACTTATCTTTCATTTACAACACGTGCTTCAGCACTATGAGTAGCAAACTCATATTTGACGAGTTGCTCTAATTAATTTAGGCCTGCAATCTGGTTGCAGGCTGATATCTAGAAAGTATAGCGCACGCCAATAGATGTGGTATCAAACTCTGCAGTGATATCGTCTTGTTCTGCTTCGATTGATCGAAAATCAAGCGTGACGCCAAGGTTGTCTGTGACGAAAAATTGTGCCCCAACACCGAAGCTTGTGCCTTCATCGGTACTAGGTTTGCCGATATTCGCATTTACTTCAAAGCGGTCTGTAAGGTTAACGCGCGCACCAACTTCGGCGCCAACAATACCGCCGTCGACGTCTTCATCGTCAGCAAGTAAGCCGCCGCGCAGTTGGATATCATCATAACGAGCGCGAACCAGCCCATAAACCTGTGTGCGAGGTAATTCGAAGGTTAAGCCTAGGCCGAGGGTGGTGATACTATCTTCAACTGAAGCGCCTAGGATTTCATCGCTTTCAAGTTCGAGTTGGCTCAATTGTATGAAAAATATGCCTAACTCTGCGCTCGCGCTCAGGGCAAAACCGTCCGCGTCAACATTAACCGACAGGCTGCCATCACTTACCGTGATTTCTCCAGACGCGACGTATTCAGCTCCAACATAAGTAAAGCTTGGCGAATCAGCGTGGCTCAGGCTACTCATAGTGCTAAGGCCTAAGATAGATGCGAGAATCAATGGGTTCTTAATTTTATTCATAAAGGACTAACTATAGTTTTGGGGTTGGGTTTATCAATAATACGTTAAAAAGCCCGTTAGCTAGAATTAAAGTTATTTATACTTGATATCTGGCGAATTGAGAATGCTGAAATCCTCAAAAAAGCGCGTTAGAAATTGCAAGTTTCGTAACCTATTTAACAAGTAAGATCAATAAAGAGTGTATGCATACTGAGTCTGTTCTTAAAAACGTTATCGTTGAAGGCCCTATAGGCGTTGGTAAGTCGAGCTTAAGCCACCGTCTAGCGACTACGTTTAACCTGCCTTTAATACTCGAAAAGCCGGCAGAAAACCCTTTTTTAGAGCGTTTTTATAAGTCGCCAAAGCGCTACTCATTACCGACGCAGTTGTTCTTTCTGTTTCAGCGTGTGCAGCAACTTGCCGATAGAGAGCGCGACCAAAGCGGTTCGATTTCTGATTTTATGATTGCCAAAGACCCGATCTTTGCCAGTTTAAATCTAGATAATGAGGAGGTCGCTTTGTATCAACAGGTTTATCAAAGCCTCAGTGTTGATGCGCCGGCGCCCGATTTAATGATCTATTTACAAGCGCCCGTATCTGTACTGCAAAAGCGAATCAAGAAACGCAGCATCAAGTACGAGCAGCGAATAGACGCGAAGTATCTACAACGGTTGAGTGACGCCTATACTGAGTTCTTTCATCGTTATGACAGCTCGCCGCTCCTAATAGTTAATGCTGCTGAATTTAACCCTATTGATAATGAAGTCGACTATCAGGCGTTGTTAGTCCAAATTGAGCAAGCAACAGCGGGTAAGCATTTTTTCAACCCGCTAGTATCATAGTGTGTCTAACGGTATCCCAAGACACAAAGATTGTATTTGCGGTTCGAGACAGCTCAAGTTTCAGGTAAACTTCTGGATATTAATGTTGTTAGTGCTTGAAGCGCACGATTAAGGAGAAAAGCCAATGTCGGTAACTGTAACCACGCTTAAAAAGATGAAGGACGCTGGGGATAAGATCACCTGGCTAACTGCTTACGATTATAGTTTTGCTAATCTGGTTGACGAGGCTGGGGTCGATGCCATTCTAGTTGGTGACTCTCTCGGCATGGTGATGCAAGGTCATGAAACTCCAGTGCCCGTGACCATGGAAGACAGTATCTATCATACACAGTGCGTAGCGCGTGGGTCTTCTAACTCAATGATTGTTGGCGATCTGCCATTTGGCAGCTATCAGGTAAGTAAAGAGCAAGCCTACGAAAATGCAGTGCGGCTTATGCAAGCGGGCGCGCATACTATCAAGCTTGAAGGCGGAGAACTTCAGGTTGAAACGATTAAGTTTTTAGTTGAGCGAGGAATTGCTGTTTGTGCTCATATCGGTTTAACACCGCAATCAGTGCACCAGCTTGGTGGCTTTAAAATTCAAGGTCGCGGCGCAGCTGCCAAGCAATTGCTTGAAGATGCCATCGGTGTTGAGCAAGCGGGCGCGTTTGGAGTGGTTCTCGAGGCGATTCCCCAGGATTTGGCCGCGGAAATCACAGAGCGCTTATCGATTCCGACTATTGGAATTGGTGCCGGTCCTAAATGCGATGGTCAGGTACTCGTGTTGCAAGACATGCTCGGCATTTACCCGAAAAAAAGTCCGAAATTTTCAAAAAATTACATGGCTGCTGCTGACACGATTAAAGGCGCAGTGCAAAATTATGTTAGTGAGGTTAAAGGCGGAGCTTTTCCAGCGGCTGAGCATAGCTTTGATTGATCTGGTATGGAGATAGTAGTAATCAAGTTATTGCTGGAAGATCAGCTGAGTAATCGGTAATGCCGATAATGAAAGGGTTAGGAAGTGAATAAAGTTCAACGAGTTTCATCACTACGGGCGGCAGTTCAAGCTGCTCGTAAAGATAAAAAGACAATCGGTTTTGTGCCAACCATGGGGAATTTGCATGAAGGGCACTTGGAATTGGTGCGCCTTGCAAAGCGTCGCGCTGAGTTTGTCGTAGTAAGTATTTATGTCAACCCGACTCAGTTTGGTAAAAACGAGGATCTCGCTAATTACCCATCGACACCTGAAGAAGATGCGCGCAGCTTGGCAGAGATAGGCGCTGACTTGTTGTTTTTGCCAGAACAAGAAACAATGTACCCCGGCGACATTGATGAGCAGACTGTTGTCTATGTGCCTAAGATTGGTGACCTGTATTGCGGTAAAGACAGGCCAGAGCATTTTTATGGCGTTACTACGGTAGTTAGCCGTCTATTTAACATGGTGCAGCCCGACATTGCTGTATTCGGGAATAAAGATTATCAACAAATTGCGATCATTCGTCGCATGGTCGAAGATTTAGCGTATCCGATACAAGTTGTTGGTGTTGATACGGTGCGCTCTGAGCAGGGCTTAGCGCTATCGTCGCGCAATGGCTATCTCACCGATAAGCAATTAGCAGTTGCACCGAGTTTGCAGCAGTCATTGCTCACAATGTCTGATGCTCTCAAGCTCAAACCGGCAGTTGTTTCAAAGAAGGCTTTGCAGGAGCTCGAAGACGAGACAAAGAGCCGGTTGAAAAAGTTGGGTTTTAAGCCTCAATACATTACGGTTTGTCGACAGCGAGATTTAAAACCTGCTAAGAAAGGCGATACACGGCTGGTGATTTTGGCTGCGGCGCAATTAGGTAAGGCTCGCCTGATTGACAATATTGAAGTAGAACTAGGCGAGCCGAGTTAAACTTACGGTCGCCACGATGCCAGTGAATTTGGGGGAGCCTAGTTCAATATATCTTGGTCTTTAAAGCCTAGTAGATACAATATGCTATCTAAACCATGAGTCGATAATGACTGCTTGGCCGATTCACGGACCAGAGGTTTAGCTCTAAAAGCAATACCTAGGCCCGCGGCGCTCAGCATCAATAGATCGTTCGCTCCATCACCTACCGCAATAGTTTGCTGAGTGTCTAGGCCTTCTTGCTCGGCAATTTGCTTCAATAGAACGGCTTTGCGTTCAGCATTAACGATAGGTTCAATGGCTCGACCCGTAAGTTTGCCCGCTTCTATCTCAAGGGTATTAGCATAAACATGATCAATGCCTAGGCGATCTTTTAAGTAGTTGCCGAAATAGTTAAATCCGCCAGAGAGAATAGCAGTTTTAAATCCATAGGCATTGAGGTTACGGATTAATTTCTCGGCACCTTCCATCATTGGTAAGTTGGCCGCAATGTCTTCGAGAACGTCTTCGCTTAAACCTTCAAGCAAGGCCATTCGTTGTCGAAAACTCTCACTGAAATCGATTTCGCCTTGCATCGCGCTTTCGGTAATTTTCGCCACTTGCTCGCCGACCCCAGCACGTTTCGCCAGCTCGTCTATAACTTCAGCTTTGATTAGCGTTGAATCCATATCGAAACAAACCAGCCTGCGGCTGCGTCGGTAAGCATTGTCTTGCTGAATTGCAATATCGACATCGAGTTCGCTAGCGATACTCAAAAAATTGGCTCGCATGATGGCCGGGTCTTTGGGTTTGCCTTGAACTCTAAATTCAATGCAAGACTTGGTGTCATTGCTGACCGGTTCTTTCAGATCCAAACGGCCACTGAGTCGAGCAATATCATGAATATTCAAGCCTTGTTCAGCGGTTACCTTGGTAACTCGAGAAATCTCTTCAGCAGTGACTTCGCGCGTGAGCAAAGTCAGAATGTACCGATCAGCGCCTTGCTGTTCTACCCAGTGACGGTAGTCTTTTTCGCTAACATCTCGAATCTTGACCTTTAAACCCAGCGATTCAGCTTGCTGGAGTATTTGCCACTTAAGCTGGGATTGGTTTTGATCTTCGGGTAATTGCAATAAAATGCCTTGAGACACGTGATTGTGAATAACTGATTGGCCGATATCGAGAATGCGTACGTCGATGGTCTCTATAACCGAGTAAAAATCAGCGGATAAGCCAATACGGTCTTCGCCGGAGATGTTCAAAAGAATGATGTTTGACACGTATCTGTTGCCGTTGAGTTTCGGCAGTAAGTCGTTAAATCGTAGCCTAAGTTTACACCATTGAGCTAACAATAAGAGGGGAATGAGCAGCGCAAGCATAAAAGCCGCGATCGACTGTCTCACGAAGGTATAAATTCGCGTATAATCTGGCTAGGGAAGCGCCGCGACCATTTGCAGCGAAAAAGTAGCAAAATTCAAATCACTTAGAAATATATGAGTAAGAAAACCAGAGTAGGCGTTGTTGGAGTGGGTTATCTAGGCCAAATACACGCAAAGATTTACCACGAAATGGATAACGTTGAATTGGTGATGCTGGCCGACACACACCAAGATACGGTTTCAAAGCTTGCTGAAACCTATGGTTGCGAACATACCAGCAACTACTTGGATATGATTGATAAGGTTGATGCGGTTAGTATTGTCGTGCCAACTTCATTGCACTATGACGTCGCTCAGCCGTTTCTTGAAGCAGGCATCGCCACGTTAATGGAGAAGCCAATTGCGGCAACTGTAGACGAAGCACGCAAGCTGGTTGATCTTGCAGCGCAGAATGAAGCTCCGTTTTTAATTGGTCATTTAGAGCGCTACAATCCCGCGTTAAGAGCGGTTGCTAGTAAAGTTGCGGAGCCTAAGTATATCGAAGTTCATCGTCTCGGAACGTTTGTTGAACGTGCAACTGATGTAGATGTAATAACCGATTTAATGATCCATGATCTAGACCTGGTTTTGTCGATTGTTGATGAGGAGCCCGATAATGTTCAAGCGATCGGATCATCAGTGATTACAGACCATGTCGACTTAGCTAATGTTCGTCTTGGATTTCCCAGTGGTGCCGTGGCGAATATTACCGCCAGCCGAGTTTCGAATAAGCGCTTTCGGCGCTTTAGAGTATTCGGCCCCGAAGGCTATTATGGGGTTAACCTCATGGACCAAGAGCTGGATATCGTTACCAAAGGTGAAGCGCCAGAAGGTAGTGAGTTTCCGGGTTTAGAGGTTGAGCATGTTAAATTTGATACTGAACAACCGCTGCAAGTAGAGCTGGCTCACTTTGTTGAGGTCGCAGAAGGCAAAGCAATGCCTATGGTGACTGGGTTGCAGGGGTTGCGAGCATTGCAACTCGCGGAAAAAATTCAGCGTATTATGCGTGACTCCATAAGTTAGCGTAGGCCGCTTTTTAATCGAAATGAAACTAATCTCAACGACTTCTCTTCAATCATTGATTTTTAAAGCGTCGCTGCTCGGAGCCTGCTTGCTCAATGCGTCTTGCGCAAAGGCCGAGCCCGTTCCAGCTACAGCCAGTGTGAAAAAAGAATCTGTGTCGGAAGCATCTGTTAATTGCGAAGTAAATAATGCCGCTTTGCAAGCAATGCCTCTTATTAAGGTCACTCTAAGTCGTAAAGACGGCAGTCAGCATAGCTTGCAGGCTAAACTTGCCGATAACAATTCGACTCGAGCGGCGGGCTTCCAGCGAGTCTGTCCCGAGACCATCAAGGCGATGCCGATCTTGTTTTCCTTTCAAAGAGAGTCGATGCCGAGCTTTCATATGAATAATGTTGTTGCTCCAATTGACATCGCTTTTATTGATAAACGCGGTCAGATTGAGAGTATTCAGGCAATGAAACCGTATTCATTATTGCAGCGCAAAAAGCCACTTTATAGTCCAAACCGGCCAGTCTTATTTGCATTTGAAGTGCACCCCGGCTTTTTTGGAAAGCACGGCATTTCGCTCGGCGATAGAATGACTTGGGCTAAACCTGAATAACGGTTAGCTTGTCACCCGAAAAAAAGTAGCTATCTAAGGTTTTTATGGACTATCTCGATTGGAAGTCAGAGCTAAGTTTGGATACCGTATTTGCCGGTTCTGAGTCTTATTCTTATCCTACCTTTTTAAACACTGAGCCTGGCGATAAGCGCTTCGTGAGCGTTGGTAAAAACAAGAGTGATAACCGACAGGTTTTGATGTTGCACTCAGATGGTCAAATTCAAAGTGTTACTCCGTCGCCGTTTAAGTTGCAAACCAAGGTCAATGAGTACGGTGGCCGTCCCTTTTGGTTGTTAGGCCACGAACTTCTATTCGCAAACCAAAGTGATCAGTGTTTGTATGCGCAGTCGATCAGCGTTGATAGTATTGGCGAAATACGCAGATTGACAGAAAAGCCGACAGACGAAACTCGCTTTATGTACACGGATGTGAATAGGCTTGGGGAGCATTGTTATCTCGCTATTGTAGAGCAGGAGCAAGCCCATATTTCGCATGATCAAAACCTCATGGGGATTGCCGCGATAGTGCCAAACGGCGAGTACTTAGCGGCATCGATCGAAATTAAGGGGGCAGACTTTTACTCTAATCTCGTTGTTGGCCCGATAATCCGTGAAGGTAATATCTCGAAGGCCCAAATTGCATGGGTGCAATGGAATCATCCGAATATGCCTTGGGATGCCAATGAGCTCTGCATTGCCGACATTGTCATAGAAGGCGAAAATACAACATTAAGCATGCAAAATGTCGTCTCTTGGCCCGGTTCAGAGAGCAATGTTTGCGTTTGCCAATTGATGTTTGGAAGTAGCGGAAAGCTGTTCTTTTCGGCAGATTACGGCGATCAATCGCACGAGTCAGCGAAGAATTTTTGGAACGTTCACGCGTATGACCCCGCGACTGCAACTGTTTCGACGGTAAGTAATGACCACCGAGAGTACGGTTACCCTCATTGGGTTTACGGCGATAGACGCATAGTACAACTAAGTGAAACAAAAATTGTGGTAGTCGCAAGCAGACCGACTGGTGATGAGTTGATGGTTATCGACGAGGCTACGTTGAGTTGTCAATCCATCGTAGATTCAGCTACGGCCACTTCATCTGAAGCATCGAAAGAGCATTTTGATAACAGCCCAGCGACACTTCAACATCTGGATAGTGATGGAAAGGGCCGGGTAATATTTGAGCGACTAGCTTTTGATCAATCGCCTAGCATCGGTTGCCTTACGTTCGCTGGCACGAATGTGCTAAGCCAGCGTATTGGAGTTGCGCCACAGCCCAACACTAACAAATCAGGTTCTCAGTTCGACACCAGCGCTGCAGAGGCCATCTCTTACCCGTGTCGCGACGGACAACATGCCTACGGCTTCTATTACGCGCCAAGCAACGACAATCAGCTCGCAGTAACATCGAGCTCAGCGAGGCCGCCTCTATTAGTGATGGTGCATGGTGGCCCCACAGCACGTGCCTATGGACACTTCGATTTGCAAAAACAGTTCTGGACCTCGCGCGGCTTTGCTATTTTGGATGTGAATCATCGGGGTAGTTCAGGCTATGGCCGAGCATTTCGAGATGCTCTTTATGGGGAATGGGGCGAGCTTGACGCCAGCGACATTGCCGATGGAGTGCTGTCTTTGATAGCGCAGGATAAGGTCGACCCTAAACGAATTTGTATACGAGGCAAGAGTGCCGGGGGCTATGCTGTTTTAAGGGCGCTTACTGAATACCCAGATTTATTTCGTGTTGGGGCTTGTTATTATGGCATTGGCAACCTTGTTACCTTGGCGGAAACCACGCATAAATTTGAAAAGCACTATACTGATCGACTCATTGGTGAAGAGTTCGATGAAATTTCTGCGAACGCTCAAACCAGTCGT
>CANMNN010000013.1 GCA_947499305.1 uncultured Arenicella sp.
AAATCGTGCCTTCTCTATTCACTTCACAGAAGGTAGTAAGCGACTCGTTGTCAGTGATAACTTTCATTTTGATTTTGAAAATCCCACGCGATTGCTTAATCTTTGTTGATTTGCTGCGTTTGTAGCCAGGATGCGCTTTCTCGGCTTGAGCCTTACATAGGCTCATTGCTTGGCCAGCTGTTTTGATCTCAGCTGCTTGGCTTGACGCTGAAAACAATAGACCAGCGGTAAATAAGCTAGCCGCTAATGTTAATGATGTAGATTTCTTTGTGATTAAATTTTTCATGGTAAAACCTCGGTTGTGTAATTCGGTATGAATAGAAGTGATTCTATTTATATCTGATAGTTATTACAGAATGTTTGTTCTGTTAAAGCCCAAAAAAAAGCTTTAACGTTTTTTGTCTAAATTGGCCTAAGCATCGCGAGGGCACTGCGTACATAATTTCTCCGTTCTTCTAAGGAGCAATTCTGTTTAGTCATTGCGATGACGGCGCGTTGAATGCCCATGACATAAATTACTAAATCTTCTATCGGCATCTCACGTACGTCGCCGTCTTCCAAAGAGTTTTTAAGTACTTGGCGATAGGTGTCTTCAGTCTCTTTGAAAATACTATTAACAATTTCATTTACCTTATCGTCTTGCCCAGCCCGTTCAATAGCGGCTTGATGTGCAAAGCAACCATCATGTTCGCCAATTTCAAGTTGTTCTAAAACCAGGTCAAAATGTCTAACCAAACTTTGAAAATCAGACCTCTGAGAGCAAAACGGTTTTACAAATCGTTCTCTCAAGCGCTCTTTGTAACGTAATAATGTCGCGCAATATAAGCAGTCTTTGTCTTTGAACGCTTGGTAAACCCCGTAACGAGCAACACCTGATTTTTTAACCACATCCGCCATCGAACACGCTTTGTAGCCCTTCTTCCAAAATAGGTCTAAGGCCGCGTCTAAGACGGTTTCTGGTTTAAATTCTCTAAGTCTTGCCATTCTTAACAGAATATATGTTCTGAAATATAAATGTCAAGGTGTAAGGTAATGTGAAGAGTTAAAAATAGTCATTTTGTTCACTAATAGCCGAATAGATAGCTCTAATTAGTAATTTTATGGACATTTGTTTTGTATCTGCTGGCGGTTTTGTGGTTTTGAAGGGCGACCGTTGATTTTCTTGGTGGTATATTTATCGAGTTACAAGCACATGTTCTAAAGCTTTAGTTCAGTTACAAGGAGGCTTTGATCAGTGCGAATGCCGTTATGTTCGGCTTTATGGGGTAGATCTGGAAACAATGAATATTAATAGCGTTATTATTGCCGGGGTGCTGTTTGCGCTTTTGCTCTGTGTGGTTTATTTGCTGCGCAAGGCTTTAGCCTCGCGATCTCAATATGCGGTCCAAAAACGAAGCCGGGTCTTGTCCAATGCTGAACGCAGTTTCTATGAGGAGTTATGTTCAGCGTTTGATGATGATTATGCAGTTTTGCCAAAAGTTGAAATGTCTCAAATTCTAGAGCCAAAGACTCAACTTGTTAGTTCAGTGAAGTCGGCTATTTCGAAAACGCTTGAAAATGATCATTTCGATTTCGTACTGTGTAGTCGCCAAAATATGACGGTATTCGGAGTAATTGAGCTTGAGCACTCGGATGTCGCCAGCGGCGCTCAAAAGAATCGTCATCAGTTAACACGGAACGAGCACGTGTCGAAACTCTGCGAAAACGCGGGTTTGAGGCTATTCTTTTTTGACGCCCGTCAAAGTTATAAAGGTGTAGATTTGAGCCGGCTTATAATTGGCCGCTCTAAGCTTAGTGAAGATGAAGCGAAAATGTCGCCGACTCATCAGTCGCAACTCACAATAGAAACTCCTTCGAATTCGATATACGGCCATAGCCGAAGTTGCCCTAAATGCCGCAGTGAAATCGTTACCAAAGTCGCGCTTAAAGGTAGCGATATCGGCGAAAAATTTTTGATGTGCCGAAAATATCCTTACTGTGACTACCGCGTCTCAGTTAAAGACCTTGAGCGCATGCGCGAAATTGAGCAAAAAGAAAGTAAGCAAGCGCAGTCTCGAGGCTACAAAGACTGGAGCTAAAGATTTAGATTGTTTGAGAATTACCTGATGGTGATTCTGCTTTGTAGCGGATTATCGATCACGGCGCTTATTTTGAACTGTGTATTGTTGCACCGCCTAAACAACTTCTACCGTCATAAAAAACCAATGCTTGGCCAGGAGTGACAGCACGCTGGGGCTCTTTAAATTCGACTTCAATTTGTGACTCATCGATCTCGAGAATTCGGCACTCATGGTCTTGTTGTCGATAGCGGGTTTTCGCAGTGAGTATGTCACCAACCTTTGGAGCGGTTTCACTTACCCAATCCATTCCGTTTGCGATAACCGTTTGAGTGAGCATCGCAGGGTGGTCATGGCCTTGCACAACCAATAGCTCATTTCTCGCAACATCTTTGCCAGCAACATACCAAGCTTCGCCAGCCCCACCGATATTAAGTCCTTGTCGTTGTCCTAGTGTGTAGTACATGAGTCCATCGTGCTCGGCGACGGTATTTCCACTAATATCTACCATATTCCCTGGGTTGGGTTTTAAGTACGTGCTCAGGAAATCTTTAAAGCGACGTTCACCAATAAAGCAAATACCAGTGCTGTCCT
Organism: uncultured Arenicella sp.; assembly: GCA_947499305.1. GTDB lineage: Bacteria > Pseudomonadota > Gammaproteobacteria > Arenicellales > Arenicellaceae > Arenicella. Next base: position 2,652 of record CANMNN010000013.1, read on the forward strand.
TTTTATTGTGAGTCACGAAGCCTTGTTCGTCGGCGATTTGGCGGACTATTGGCTTTTCAATTTCGCCAAGAGGGAATAGGCTCTTACGAAGTTGGCGCTGTTGGAGAGTATAAAGAAAATAGCTTTGATCTTTGTTGGCGTCAGAGCCTCGTAACAAGAGTGCCTCGTTGTTTGGGTTGTTGTCTAGGTGTCCTTTAGCAACATAGTGGCCGGTAGCAATGTAGTCGGCGCCGAGAGTCTCAGCTTGTAGTAGGAATTCTTTAAATTTGATTTCCTTATTGCACAGGATATCTGGGTTAGGCGTACGGCCCGCTTGGTATTCAGCTAGAAAGTGCTCGAAAACGTTTTCCCAATATTCATGAGCAAAGTTTACTTCGTGTAAGTCGATTCCTAAACGTTCGCAAACTTGAGCGGCGTCTTTCAGGTCTTCCGCAGCGGCACAATATTCTTCGGTGTCGTCTTCTTCCCAATTCTTCATGAACATCCCCGTCACGGTATAACCTTGCTCTAATAGCAAATGCGCGGTTACTGACGAATCAACGCCGCCTGACATGCCGACGACGACATTGGTATCTTCTGGCTTATGGTCTAAGTTCATGTTTATTTAGATTGAAAAAGGTGCCTAAATGTTTGTGTTGTTCTTGTTGCTGCGCGCGAGTTCATGGGCCTATAGTTCTTTTACAATACTCAAAGAATGTCGCGAGCCACCTAAATAGTCTTTCAAGCACTCTACTACGATGGGGCTTCTGAGTGATTGGTGTTCGAATATTTCGTTGGCCGTTAACCAATGCGTACGAATGATATCCGCGTCTAATTCGCAGCTAGCATCAAGTTCACTGATTTCACCGCAAAATGTAAATCGAATATAGGTTTTGCCGTTTTGAGCTTCGTGTCGGTATACGCCAACAAGTGCTTCAGGGGTAAAGTGCCGGCAGGTCTCTTCTAATGTTTCTCGGACCACCGCAGCTAAAATCGTCTCTCCTCGCTCTAAGTGGCCCGCAGGCTGATTGAAGACAATCTCGTGGCTCGACTTTGAAACTTCTTCTACAAGCAAGAACTTGCCGTCGCGCTCACATATCGCTGCTACAGTAATATCAGGTGTCCACATAACTTGTGCCTAGAATTAAGGGTAAAACGTGTTTTTATGCCTTTGCAGGCCTAGTCTACGGTTGCTGGTCGAGAAACCCTAGCAACTTCATGCAGGCAATTACTAATTTGGTTTGACAGACCATAGTGTGAGGCCGTGTGGTGGCTTTTACAATGCTTAGTAAAAACTTTTATGCTATTATCTCAGCCGTTTTTCACAGCAAGATTGATCGCATTAATTCTGGTTATAACACACAGTTATTGCAGACTATTTGTTATCGGCAGTCAAGAAGTGCATCGCAGGTCTAATTTTACCTGAAACGGTTTAATACTTGGCTCGCAGTTAATTCCGAATGTCGGCCTGAGTATTTGCAAAAAGATATTGCCCCAACAAACTCAACATCATTTATAAGGTTCGAGATAAAACACGATGAGCAACGCTAAATCTAAGATTTTCTACACCCTAACGGACGAAGCGCCAGCATTGGCGACACGATCACTACTGCCGATTTTTCAGTCGTTTGCTGCGGCCTGTGACGTAGAAGTTGACACAAAAGATATCTCTCTCGCATCACGCATTTTGGCAAACTTATCAGATTACATTGAAGCTGACCAACGTGTAGAAGATGCGCTTGCAGAATTAGGGACGCTTGTTCTAGAGCCAAGTGCCAATGTAATTAAAACTCCCAATATTAGTGCCTCGATTCCCCAGATTAAGGCTGCAATCGAAGAGCTTCAGGCGAAGGGTTATGCCTTGCCGGATTTCCCCGATGACCCGAAAACAGATGAAGAGAATAAGATTAGAGAGGCCTACGAGCGAGTAAAGGGTAGTAACGTAAACCCTGTTCTTCGTGAGGGTAACTCGGATCGCCGTGCGCCGGCTGCCGTTAAGAATTATGCACGCAGTAACCCACACTCAATGGGCGAATGGTTGCCGACCTCGCGTTCTCATGTCGCTACAATGAATGGCGGAGATTTTCGTTCTAGTGAGCGCTCAATGACGCTTGCTAAAGACTGTTCAGTGAAAATTGAGTTTACCGATAAATACGGTAACAGCACGATTAAGCAGTCTGGTTTGAAATTGCTTGACGGCGAAGTGATCGATGCGATGTTCATGAGCAAAAATGCCTTGCGTGAATTTTACGCTGAGCAAATTGACGATGCGAAGGAGAATAACATGTTGTTCTCTTTGCACGTAAAGGCCACGATGATGAAGGTATCGCACCCCATCGTATTCGGTCACGCGGTAACGGTTTACTACAAAGACGTGTATGAAAAATACGCTACTCTGTTCGAAGAGCTCAATGTTCAGCCGAACAACGGTTTGGGAAATCTGTATAACATTATCGAACAAATCTCGGGCAACCTTCGTGACAAAATCGAAGCGGATATCTTAGCTTGTTACGAAAATCGCCCAGCAATCGCAATGGTTGATTCAGATAAGGGTATTTCGAACCTTCACGTGCCAAGCGACGTTATCGTAGATGCCTCAATGCCAGCGATGATTCGTAACTCAGGCAAAATGTGGAATATGGACGGAGAACTTCAAGATACGAAAGCCGTTATTCCGGAAAGCACCTATGCCTATATTTACCAAGAAGTGATCGACTTCTGTAAAGAATTTGGCGCACTTGACCCAACTAAGATTGGCAGTGTTTCAAACGTGGGCTTGATGGCGCAAAAAGCCGAAGAGTACGGTTCTCACGACAAAACCTATGAAATGGAGTACGACGGTTACATGCGTGTTATCGACGAAGAGTCTGACACGATTTTGTTTGAACATGCCGTGCGAGAGGGTGATATTTGGCGCATGTGTCAGGTTAAAGACGCGCCAATTCGCGATTGGGTTAAGTTAGCGGTTAATCGCGCACGTAAAACTGGTTCAACCGCCGTTTTCTGGTTAGATAGAAATCGTCCGCACGAAGCCCAGCTAATTATTAAGGTTAATGAGTACCTACGTGACCATGATACCGATGGCTTAGATCTAAAAATTATGTCGCCGGCTGATGCGACGCGTTACTCACTTGAGCAAATCACTCAAGGTAAAGATGTTATCTCGGTCACTGGCAATGTATTGCGTGATTATTTAACTGACTTATTCCCAATTCTTGAGGTTGGCACGAGCGCAAAAATGTTGTCTATCGTGCCATTAATGAATGGCGGTGGCTTATTCGAGACTGGTGCTGGTGGTTCAGCGCCAAAGCATGTTCAACAGTTCAATAAAGAAGGGCACTTACGTTGGGACTCACTTGGCGAGTTCTTGGCCACGGCAGCCTCGTTCGAGCATTTGGCGGATGTAAATGACAATCCTCAAGCTCAGATTTTAGCGGATACCCTTGATGTCGCAACCAGCAGGCTGCTTACCGAAGGCAAATCGCCATCGCGTAAGGTAAATGAGTTGGATAACCGAGGAAGCCATTTCTACCTGAGCCTTTATTGGGCAGAGGCAATTGCAGCTCAAGACGAAGATGCAGGCCTGAAAGCTAAGTTTGCGGCGCTATTTGAGCAACTTTCAGCAAGCGAAGAGACTATTGTTGCTGAGCTAAACGAAGCACAAGGCGCCTCGGTGGATATCGATGGGTATTACTTACCATCGGAAGACGCCGCTTCTGCAGCCATGCGCCCGAGTGAAACATTCAATAATATTATTGATAATTTCCAAGCTTAGCGCTTTAGCGCTTTCGCCATGACAATTTAAGTCATGGCGAAAATAGGCTTGCAGTAACCACAAAAAAAGCACGACCCGGTTGGGTTCGTGCTTTTTTAATGACCGCTGAATTTGTTTATTGTTCTTATTAGTACAAATAGAAAGGCGGTTGCTAAGCTTAAAAGATGATTTTAATTACGATGCTGCGCGGATCTTTGCGGCTTTAGGGCCTTTGTCTCCGTCTTCTAGCTCATATTCAACTTCTTGGCCTTCATTAAGCGTTTTGTATCCATCCATATCGATTTCAGAATAATGTGCGAACACATCATTGCCGCCATCACTTGGTTCAATAAATCCAAACCCTTTAGAAGAGTTGAACCATTTCACGGTTCCTCTTGTAGCCATCTTATTTCCTCACTTTGGTAAAACATCCTGATATTCGCTTCAGGTATATAGGTGAAATCTGTGTGGTTTTACTAGGCTTTCTTTGACCTGATTAACTCTTATTTGACTTCACAACGTACATCAAATTCTCTGTAATAATTTGACTTTGCAAGTAGACCTTCTTGATAAACAAAGGTCAAGTGTGTCAGACAATTAATAAGCAGTAGAAAGGCGTTTGTCTAGTAAAAAGTGCTTGAAAAATGGATAATAGAGGCCAAACTTAAAGCTGACCTATTTTTTAATTGTCTTCGCGGGCTTTAAGCTCGTTTAAGAGACTAACAACTAATTTAATAATGAGTGATTACCCAGAACCCCTTCATAACGATGATTTAGCTGTAGAAACAGCTAAACCTCGTCTTAAGCGGCCACCACTGTATAGAGTGCTATTGCTTAACGACGACTACACAACAATGGAGTTCGTCATTGATGTGCTGACCTCAGTTTTTCACCATTCTGAGGAAAAAGCAGCGCAGATTATGATGCACGTTCATCAGAAAGGGTCTGGCATCTGCGGTGTATTTACCCGCGAGATTGCAGAAACTAAGGTTGAGCAAGTTATGCAATATGCGCAGCAAAACAAACACCCCTTGCAATGCACCATGGAGCCTGACTCCGATGATGACGGCGAGTAACCCCGAGGCAAACAAACAATGATATCCAAAGACTTAGAGAAATCACTCAATTTTGCCGTTCAAGTCGCGCACCAGGCGAGGCATGAATTTGTCACTACTGAACACTTACTGCTAGCGTTACTCGAAAACAACTCGGCTATGGCGGTGTTGCAAGCTTGTAGAGCGGATTTAGATGAGATGCGTTCAGATTTAAAACTTCACCTTGCCGATAATGTTCCTCAAGTTGAAGATCAACCTGAAGTGAAGACCCAGCCTAGCATCGGCTTTCAACGCGTATTGCAACGGGCTATAGTGCATGTTCAAAGCTCAGGTAAGACTGAAGTAGAGGGCGAGAATGTACTGGTTGCCATGTTCTCTGAGCAAGATTCTTATGCGGCCTATTTTTTAGATCAGCAAAACGTTACGCGTTTTGATGCGGTATCGTATATTTCGCATGGCATTAGCAAAGGTGGTGAAGAGCTTGACGGATTGCCTTACCCTGAAGATCAACATGTTGACGGCGAAGTGCCTGATCAGAAGGAAGGACCCCTAGAAGCGTATACTGTCAATCTAAATGAGCGCGCGGCTGAGGGCTTTATTGATCCCTTAATTGGTCGCGATAAAGAGGTTGAGCGCACTATTCAGATTTTATCGCGACGTCGTAAAAATAACCCATTGTATGTTGGTGAAGCAGGTGTCGGTAAAACCGCAATTGCTGAAGGCTTAGCGAAGAAGATCGTTGAGGAAGAAGTGCCGACTGTACTTGCTGATGCCGTTGTGTACTCACTAGACCTAGGTGCATTACTTGCAGGCACAAAATACAGAGGTGATTTTGAGAAGCGCTTGAAAGCTGTGTTGAAAGCACTCGAGCGAGAAGAGCATGCGGTGCTGTTTATTGATGAGATTCACACCATCATTGGTGCTGGTTCGGCGTCTGGTGGCGCTATGGACGCATCTAACTTATTAAAGCCTGCTCTTTCTAGCGGCCAGTTGAAATGTGTAGGCTCAACAACCTACCAAGAATACCGTGGCATCTTTGAAAAGGATCGAGCCTTATCGCGTCGTTTTCAAAAAATTGATGTCGAGCAACCGACTGTTGATGAAACCGTGCAAATACTGCGAGGCTTGAAGTCAAGATTTGAGGAGCACCACGAAGTCACTTACACGCCAGAATCGCTGAGCTTAGCGGCAGAACTGGCTGAGCGTTATATCAATGAGCGTTTTTTACCTGATAAGGCAATTGATGTGATCGATGAAGCTGGCGCACGTACTCGACTTTTTGAGCGTGAAGAAGGCGAAATTCCAGTTATTGATACCGAGCAAATCGAAGAGGTTGTCTCGTTTATAGCGCGCATACCGCCGAAGACCGTATCGGCATCTGACGTAGATTCATTGAAGAATCTCGAGCGAGATCTAAAGCTTGTTGTGTTCGGTCAAGACGAAGCCATCGTTAATTTGTCGTCGGCGATCAAGATGTCTCGATCGGGTTTAGGTAAACCTGATAAGCCGATTGGCTCATTTTTGTTTTCTGGGCCTACAGGTGTTGGTAAAACCGAAGTAACGCGCCAATTGGCGATGACCTTAGGCGTTGAGCTAATTCGTTTTGATATGTCTGAGTATATGGAGCGGCACACGGTATCTCGCTTGATTGGTGCGCCTCCAGGCTATGTTGGATTTGATCAAGGCGGTTTATTAACCGATTCGGTTAATAAACATCCGCATGCAGTTCTATTGTTGGATGAAATCGAGAAAGCGCATCCAGACGTATTTAATTTGCTATTGCAAGTTATGGATCATGGAACACTGACCGACAATAATGGTCGCAAGGCCGATTTTCGCAATGTGATTATTGTAATGACCACCAATGCGGGCGCATCGGCCGTTTCTCGAAACAACATGGGTTTTACCAAGCAAGATAATGCTCAAGACGACATGGGCGCGATTCAAAAGTTATTTACTCCGGAGTTTCGTAATCGCTTGGATTCGATCGTTCGCTTTTCACCGCTGGGTAAAGAAGTGATCGATAAGATTGTTGATAAAGAGTTGCTTGAAGTGGAGCGTCAGTTGCTAGAAAAAGACGTTCAAATGACTGTCGACAGCAGTGCTCGCGCTTGGATCGCCGAGAATGGCTACGACGAAAACATGGGCGCAAGGCCTCTTGCTCGCTTGATTCAAGAAGAGATCAAACGTGGTTTAGCCGACGAATTATTGTTCGGTAAACTTCAGAAAGGTGGCAAGGTAACTATTTCCACCGACGAGGGTGAGTTGTCGTTTGAGATCGAAAGCTAGTAATTCATTAAGCTAAACAATTCGAAATCTCTGCGCAACTGAGCAATTTTCAATTGTTTTGCATTCCTTATCTAAATAAACTTAGTTAGTCTCTTTCGAGTTACGCTGAACTCTAGTTATGTCAGTCGTTTTTCTAACCATATGAGAGTTTGTTCAGCTGAGTACGGCAAGTATGCTGGCCATAGATTTTTAGAACTCGTCAAAAGTTATACCTCATTCGCCATGTCAACCCATATAGATCAGTTCACAAAAAAGCGCTTCTCGGCCGACACCCAAGATGGCCATACAATAAGTCATGACGTATATACTCGAGCCCACGGACCATCAGTGGTTATCATTCAAGAATTCCCTGGCATTGGCCAATCAACACTGCGCTTAGCTGGCAAACTTGTAGACAAAGGCTTTGAGGTTGTAATGCCTCACTTGTTCGGGCCAATCGGAAAAAATCAGATAGGCCGAAACCTGTTGCGCGCGTTTTGTTTACGGAAAGAGTACAGTTTGTTTGAAAAAATAAATCCAGCCCAATCGTTGATTGGCTAAAAGCACTCCGCCATTTCTCTAATGGCCGACGACAGTGTATTTGCCGCCGTACCTTCTCAGCAATCGATGCCATTCAATGCTTCATCGGATCTGCATCTGGGTGACGCAGACATTGCCGAGACTAAAATAAACATATATAGAAACGAATCCATGAAAGTTTATCGTTTTGAAGGCGACTGGATGTGCAAAGCCAGCAAGTTTAAACGCTTAAACAGTTCATTCAATAAGGACAGAGAAAGGCTTCAATTTCGGACTCTGCCTGGCAAACATCACTCAGTTCTAACACAAGATTTTGTCGATGAAGTGGGCCACCCTACGTATGATGCTCTGCTTGAAGTTATTGAGTATTTTGGTCGAAGTTTGCGAACAGGGCTTGAGACCGCCTAAAAATCGCCCGTTTTTATCACTACTCTCAATGATCAGGCTTAAGCTTTTGCTCTCACGCAGAACTAAATGACATATCATGCTGTTTTCTAATCCAGATTTAGTTTTTTGTATTGATGTGGAATTTGATCAAAGTTTAAACGTTAACTTCGAATTGAAACCCACCTAATACGCAGAGCCATCTTGAGAGACAACTCTATGTATACAAATTTAAATAGCCGGTTAGTAACATTACGTGCTTTGAGGTGATACCAAAAAAGACAGATTGCACTCTCATCAGAAATAGACTGAATCCACTCTCACAAAACGGCGCATGAATCCGCAGTTGTACAAACTGTCTCTCATGCTTGGGCCGCTGCCGAGACTCTACCGCAGTTGTATTAAGTAAATACACAGTGCGGCTCAACCAAAACCGGCGACTGACCGCGTGAGCTTTTCGGCTACTCCGTTTTGATTAGTTTGAGCATCACTGATCGTGGCAATACCAAATTCATTCACCCCAAAAAACGTTCTTTGCAGATCACTTTTTTGTTCTCATTGGTTAAATCGGTAAAACTCGGTTTGATTCCTGAGAACCTGTAACTCAAACTAATCTTCATTACGCACTAAGCTTTATTCACTTTTGCAGAAGTTCTTTAGTCACCAATATCAACAAAAGGACAACTGGTTGAGCCGGGAATAGCCGAGTTGCCTGGCGAGTTGTACTCTATAGACTGACTTAAAGGATACTCGATTGGCTCATTGTTGAAAGTATTATCGCGCGCGTAGCCGGTTGTACGTTGAAACTTTACGTTAAAACAATTAGTCGATGACATGCCCATCTGGTTGTTATCAATCAGAGTAAGGTTTTCAACGTCTATAAACCAAAAGAGGTCGCCTCCAAATTTATTACGTCTAACATCAGGCCCGACTTTTGAACCTGCCAATAGAAGACCGCAACCCATGCATACATTGTCGTGGATATAGAGCTGTCTATTTTCTTGCTCTTCGCCTACTGGTAACTCTTTAATTCCGTTACCGGTAGTTTGTACGTTATCGATAATTGCTTTTCGAATCACATTGCCTTGAATAATTCCTTCCGCCCGATTGAAAAAGGTGATTCCTGCTCCTCGCCATTCCCTATCAGGTTCGGCACTCTCTGTCATCGTATTGTTTAGGACAAATATATTGCTCCCTGATTGTAGCGTCACGTCTCCGCCACGGTTGCCTTCAAAAACATTTCTTTGAATCAAAATGTCTCGGTCTTTACCAAATTGATTTGGAGTGGCTTCAACGTCGACTCCAAATTGTGGTGGAATACCGATAATATCGTGAATATGATTTTCTTCAATTTTTACTAACTGCGGCCCCACAAGCGACACGCCTTGACGTCTATTATAAAATATCTCGTTGTTTCTAATCGTCACATGACGTGATTCGGTACCAATCACAAAGACGCCGTCACCCGTGAATTCGCTGATTTTTGTATTCTCAATCAATACATGACTTGACTCTGTAACACAGATACCGTGACCTTCATCATGGTTAGTAACGGGATTAACATTTATGACGATTGGCACGTAATCATGCTCCTTTCGATCACCGATCAGTTGCCCCCCTTTTATGGTCACATTCCCACTCAAATATACGTAAATGAGACATTGATTCCACGCGGCATTCGGCCGCATTCTCAGAATAGTATTTTCGTCCATCAACAATGTAACGTCGCTTGGAAGTCTAAACCCTTCGTAGTAATAGGCCGGATTTCCTAATGGATCGCCAAGAATGACCTCACCCGGTGGCAAGCTAATAGTTTTGAACCCCTGATCTTTAGCGAAGTTAATTGCCGCTTGCATCCGCTCTGAATTATTCTCCGGGTTTCCATCGGTTCCAGTTTGAATATTCCATTGTGCGTAACTAACGTTATAAACCGGGCCTGATGTATGGACTGGCAACTCAACGGTAAACTTAGGCTCTGGGGGGAGCTCTCCAGTATCCGAATCTTCCAATAGCAAATAATTCACTACAGGTGATAATACTGACGCACCTGTTTGAGCGAATCCGACGTTCAATGTCAAATATAAAATACTTAGAAATAAAAATGAGGTGATTATATTAAGTTTCATGCTGCCACAAAAATAAAGGTTATGAGTTATGATGCTATCAAGGGTCAGGGGAAAGCTAGAATAAATTGTTCTTTGTCTTCTGACTCATTTAACGAATTTTGGAGTAACATTAACTTCGTTATTGGTTGATTTTATCTGCAATCTGGATGGTTACCAAGTTGCAGGCGTACTGTGATCTAGTTTGATAATTCATGCCTCAATAGGCACTGGTTTGCCTGTTTAAATAATGTAAATACAAGACTTGGATATACATAATTTCTCCTACGTTGAGTCTTGCGATAACCCCACAGATTTTTAATCACGCCGAAGGTCGGTTCGACCTTTGCTGGTGCTCGATTGCTATTAGGAATAAATAATCTATTGATGCAATTCAGCGTACATTTTCGACGTGCTTTTTCCTGACGCGTCATCTGAGACGTATTGCAGGAATCTTGTAGCTGCGGCTCTGATTGCACGTAATTACTCAGGTCTTGAGATTATGATTTTTGTGAACGGTTCAATTAAAGCATCCGCAGCATCGTCCCATGATATTACCTTGGTTGTCACCGGTGATGGATCGAATTGTCCACTAGTAATAAGCTCTAAGGACTCGTCAATAAATGAATGCGTATGAACCCATCCAGTATGAAATGATACTGACTTTCTATACATAGAGTAAACATCAAACGGCAGCGGATTGCCTCGATATATGATTCCCGCGGTAGAAACACAAACGCCAGCACGTGAAGTCGCTGCAATGAGTTCAGGAACTATCTCTGGAACTCCGCAAGCATCAACGGTTATGTCAAACCCTCCGTCAAGGCTGCGCTTGTCTGTTGCGTATTTTTTTATCGCGTCTTTCGTAAGCAATATAGGCTCTGCGCCAAGCTTTGCTGCTATCTCTAGCCGCGTTTGGCTGGTATCAGCATAGACAACTTTTTGAGCTCCTAATGCTACGGCGATGCCCGCTGCATACAGTCCGATACTTCCTGGTGCTACTGCTGTAGTGACCAACACCGTGCCTCCTGGTCGTTCTTTTAGGTAGGGGGCAACCGCTCTGTACCCATCTGATATGTTATCTGCGACGCCGCACGCCAATAGTGGGTCTACGCCTTCAGGCAGTTTTGTCAACATCGTGTCGGCCCAAGGTACAAGCACTGTATCAGAAATGAAGCCTCCCCATTTTGGAATAGGCACTCCCCACCCGTAGGCATCTTCAGAAGGCACAGTTTGGCATTGTGCTGAGTGATGTCGTCGGCAAGACTTGCAGCTCCCACATGCAATTTTCCATGGGATAATCGCGCGATCTCCAACCTTCCACTTTGACACGCCACTTCCAACTTCAGTGATAACGCCTTCACCTTCATGCCCAATTGGCGTTGGTCCTGGAAAAGGCACAATACCTTGTATCGCCAATCCATCCATATCACAGGTCGCAACCGTCAAAGGACGGATTAATACGCTATGCTCATCACTAATAATTGGCGAATCGACTTCCATCCATTCAAGATTTCTTTTTGAGATAAAGTTCAACTGGTTCATTAGAGTCTCCTAGCTATGAATCATAAAGGGTAATCACCATACAATTGTATATGTAGACCGATCACCATACAAGAGTTGCATTGAATTAATGCTTTGGTTCTAATGTAAATAAAACTAGTGTTCGAGGATCTCAAAATAATGGAAGTACAAGAAAAGACTAAAACCCGCTTGATTGACTCTGCATTAAAGCTGTTTAGACGCCAAGGTTACGATGGAACCGGGTTAACGCAAATTCTCAATGATAGTGGTGCTCCAAAGGGTTCTTTTTACTATCATTTCCCTAAAGGTAAAGAGCAACTTGCCGATGAAACAATACGGCGTGCAGGTGCTAATGTGGCAACATTAATAGATAGCTGCTTTAGTGGATGTGATTCTTTTGAGAAAGGTGTCTTAACCGCCTCAAGTACGATTGCTACGTGGTTTAAGAAATCAGGTTACGCGGAAGGTTGCCCAGTCAGCTCTATACTTCTCCGCACAATGTCTAGCTCTGATACACTTCGAAAAAGCAGCGAGCTAGTTCTAAAAAACTGGTGTGATGTCATTGCTAAACATGCGCGCCGCCACGGGTTCGAGTCTCAGTCAACAGAATTAGGAGAAGCCATGATTTTAGCCATAGAGGGAGCTTGGGTTTTATCAAGAGCCACACAGTCAATAAAACCTTTTGAAGTAGCTACAGCAATGGTTCTAGCGATGGTCCGGAAATAGATCAACCTGATTGGTCTGCTATAGTGACAGCAGCCACAATGGATCTGGGATCCTCTTATGTTCAAAAGATCGAAAGCCAAAATTCGGTATCAGCTTGTCCGACAGGGAGGTAATAAGATTTTTATTGAGTGTATTGGTAGGATATTGAATAACCTAGATTTCAAAGAGCTATGACAAAGCTCTTTGAAATTCGATAATAGAGAATATATAGAATATTGTCCGAAAGTACTGAATTTATATACCCTAAAAGCGAAGCATTTAGTTCATCAACACAAAGTCAGATAAAATGTAGAAGTTCAGACGTGATTTGACAGTTGCCCGTTTATCAGCAACCGGCTATCAGGTTTGATTTAGTTCAAAAACTTTCCGTTCCAGATTTTTTCCATCGATGAGTGTTTCAATCGCGTTCTTCCGCAGCACATTTTACCTCGGTGAGCTCGTTGAGTATTGTACTTGGTCAGCCATTCGTCAAGATCGGCTTAGAGCTCTTCAATAGACTGATAGATTTTCTTACGCAGTGTAATCTGATGAAATTCGTTAAGAATCGTTTTATGAAGCAGGAAGGTGTCTAGAGAACTCAGGCCGTAGCATTACACGAGCATGAATTAGAGAGCAATTTCCTCAATTAAGTGCTCTTACCCAGATTAAACCGCAAATAGTTGATCGCCCGAAGGTGGTGTTCAAATGCATTTAAGCACATAACGTGAACTTATCGATTTACAGAGAAATACACATCATTTTTTCGGTTGATGTCACTTTGTGTGGATTCTTAAATTTAGGCATATGGTTGTTCGATTAGAGTCAGAGGTAGGGGTGTCTAATGTGATGCAATGCAAATCGTTAAAAATATTCCGGCACGAAAGTTTTTCCAGCTGCGCCCTGAGATCAAAAAGAAGCATTTTTTGGGAGGAAAGCTTTGGACGCGGAGTTATTTTGTCGAAGCAATTGGCCGTGCTAATGAAAAAGTGATTCGCGCTTATGTACAAAATCAATTAATCGAAATAGATGGAACAGAAGAAAAAGTTCAGCAACTAGGGTGGTTCTAAACTTGGTCGTTTGCGGCCGAGTAGTTTGTCAAACTTAGTTAGTCAGTTTTGAGTTGTGTAGAGATCTCAATTCGCTTAAAGCAGTACAAGTAGTTATTATAAGTGGGTCACATTTTATGCGGCCCATTTTTATTTACTTAGCGTCTAACGCTCAATACCTAGAATTGTATGACCAACGATCATCTTAAAGTCGGCCTTGCTCAAATCTCTCCGGTTTGGATTAATAAGTCAGCGACGCTTGATAAAGTTTGTAGCTATATCGCTGATGCTGGGCGACAAGGGTGCGACCTAATAGCCTTTGGAGAGGCATTAGCGCCAGGCTACCCATTTTGGGTTGAGCTGACAGGCGGCGCCAAGTTCAACAACGATCAGCAGAAGCAGCTCTATGCGCATTACGTGCGAAATGCGATTGACGTTGACGCTGGCGACCTCGCTTTGGTTTGTGAGCAGGCAAAAGAGCATTCTGTTGCTCTTTATCTAGGCACAATTGAACGTCCGCAAGATAGAACCAGCATGAGCTTGTATTGTTCGATGGTTTACATCGATAAACTGGGTGAAATTCAATCTGTACACCGCAAGCTGATGCCAACCTACGAAGAGCGCTTAGTGTGGTCGCCAGGTGATGGGCATGGACTCAGAACTCATGCGCTAGAAGGCTTTACCATCGGGGGCTTGAACTGTTGGGAGAATTGGATGCCTCTCGCCCGCGCTTCTCTTTATGGTCAAGGTGAGAATTTGCACGTCGCCATTTGGCCAGGTGCCTTGCGAAACACTCAAGACATAACACCCTTTCTGGCTAAGGAAGGGCGCTCCTACTCAATGGCGGTGAGCGGTTTGATGCCGGTTAGTGATATTCCTACTGATTTCCCAATGTATGAGACCATTATTGAGCAGATTGGCGATAGTCATTACCTTGCCAATGGTGGCTCTTGTTTGTGCGCACCGAATGGCGATTTCATTATTGAGCCACAGGTCGAAATCGAGGGTTTATTTTGTGCTGAAATAGATTTGAATCGAGTCAGAGAAGAGCGGCAGAATTTCGATGCTGCGGGTCACTATTCTCGCCCTGACGTTACCCGTCTAAGTGTCAATCGAGAGCGTCAATGCACAATAAAGCTTATTGATTAGGGCTAGTCTAGGGTTAACTGGGTTACTTCAAAAGTGGTGGTGCGTGATTTGCGCGACTCTTGCATTTTTAAAGGCAAGTACTCATCATCATCTGATAGCCAGAAAGTTAATGTTCTTCCTGGGCGTAGTTCACGTTCGAAAACCACTTTGGTAACTTGCTTTTCCCCGAGCTTGGTAGAGATTACTTCTTCGCTAGTTGAGCGTAGTTTAAAGCCTCGAATGCGTTTGTTCTTGCCGTCGACAACGTACATCGTTTGACCTTCGGGAATTTGTCCTTTAAGAATCGCGACAGCAAACCACATCGAGCAATTATTTACTACATAGCCTTCAGGTAAATCAATGCTATCAGTGCTATTTTTGTTATCAGAAAATTGAGCTTTCCGGCCCTCCCAATCAAAATTGACTCGATAGTCGGTTTTACCGATTCGGCCACCTTCGTATTTATTTGATACTGTTTTACCGTCTATTACTTCAAAATCACAAGACTGTTGCTCATTGCTGCCCATGATGATCGCAGCCATCCCTTGAGCTTTGGTGATCGACTCAAGAGTGTAACCTGCATCAGTGGTACGTAAAACGTTCTCAACACGACCTAAGGTTGCTTTGCCGAACTTACTGCTCTCAAACTTTATTGTATAGCCGATGGTGACCGGGCTTAATGCATTGGCAGTGTGGGGCATAATCAAGCAGGTGAGTAAGACCAGAGAAAGAGCTCGATGCAGGCTCACTCCCAATAAACTTTCTAAAACGAATCGCAAAATATTACCAACCCAAGGCGAATAGAGATAATTAACTAAACGCAACGCTATCTTACAGGTCGAAGGTTTGCAACTGCTCGAGAGAGGTTTCATTATCCAGTAATACTTTGTCAAGGTTAATGCTCAAGCGACCTTGGGCAAACCATTTAAGTGCTAGCGGGTAAAGCTTGTGTTCAATCTTGTGGATCCGCTGTTGTAAGCTTTCGCTAGTGTCGCCACTATTGATAGGCAAGCGGCCTTGCAGGATGATCGGCCCAGCGTCAACTTCGGGCACTACGAAATGTATACTTGCGCCGTGCCATTGATCCTTCGCATCAATAGCCCGTTGGTGAGTATTTGTGCCAGGATATTTGGGAAGTAACGACGGATGAATATTAACTAGACGGTTTTCGTAGTGGTTTACGAAGTCCGCGGTTAAAATTCGCATGAAGCCTGCTAAGATCACGATGTCTGGCTGTGATGCGTCAATTCGCTCTATTAGTGCCGCATCAAAATCGCTTCTTGACGAGTAATTGCGGTGATCAACGACGCAGCTTTCAATGCCAGCTTGCTTTGCACGGTCTAAACCAAAGGCGTCGCCATTGTTGCTAACGACCAAGCTAATATCAAGCGGCAATTCGCCAGCGTCAATCTGATCGATAAACGCCTGTAGATTGCTACCACCGCCTGAAATAAGAACTACGGCACGCGCGAGCTTGGTTGTTGGCTGAGGTGCTGGCTTAGGCATGCTTAAACAATATGAACCTGTTGTTCAGACGAGCCACCTTTAATTTCACCGACCAAGAACGCCGTCTCGCCAGCTTGGCTTAGAATCTCTAGGCTTTGTTCAACATCATCGGCACCAACTACGATGATCATACCTACACCGCAGTTAAACGTGCGGTACATTTCGTAACGCTCGATATTCGCGGTATTCATCATCCAAGTGAAAAGTTCGGGCCACTGCCAGGATGACTCGTCAACAACCGCATGACAATTGTCAGGTAAAACACGGTTCAAATTACCCGGTATGCCGCCGCCAGTGATGTGCGCAAGTGCGTGTACATCAACGTGCTTTTGAAGTTCTAAGGCTGAGCGCACATAAATTTTAGTCGGCGCCAATACCGCTTCAGCGAGTGGTTTGCCGCCGATTACAGTATCCATAGGCACTTCGTATGTATCGATCACTTTGCGGATCAGTGAATAGCCGTTCGAGTGCGCGCCAGTAGAAGCAAGTCCGATCAACTTATCACCGGCTTTGACTTTGCTGCCATCAATAATGTCGGCTTTTTCAACCGCGCCAACACAAAAGCCGGCCAGATCATACTCCCCGGATTTGTACATGCCCGGCATCTCAGCCGTTTCGCCGCCAATAAGAGCAGCGTTGGCTTGAACGCAACCTTCGCCAATGCCTTCAACTACCTGAGCGGCAACTTCTGGCGTTAATTTTCCGGTAGCAAAGTAGTCTAAAAAGAATAAAGGTTCAGCACCTTGCACGATAACGTCGTTTACGCACATCGCAACTAAGTCGATGCCGATTGTGTCGTGTTTGTTTAAATCAAAGGCAAGCTTTAATTTGGTGCCAACGCCGTCTGTACCAGAAACCAAAATCGGCTCTTTATAGTTTTGAGGAACTTGAAATAATGCACCAAAACCGCCTAAACCACTGATGCAACCTTCGCGCTGCGTGCGTTTAGCTACGGGTTTGATTACGTCGATAAACGCATCTCCAGCGTCAATATCAACGCCAGCGTCACGGTAAGATAAAGATTCAGGTTTGTCAGATTGGGCCACGAGGTCGCTCCGGGTTGTTGCCTTATCGACTGAGCTTTATTCGCTAAGCTTTTAGCTATTAAGTTGTCGACTTGGCCGAGTATTAAATGGCGCACGCCATCTCAGCAATTTAGGGGCGGTATTGTAGCGTTTTCCTTAGCTATTGTGTATCCAATAAAAGCTAGAGATAATCGCTTTTTATAAAATTAAAGCTCGCTATAGCGTGCCTTACTCTAAAATTCACAGCGATGATGATTTATATCCCGAACCTGCTGACTCTAGCGCGCATTGGTATGGTGCCGTGGTTAGTAGTGTTACTTCAAAATCAGCAGTTTGCGCTGTCTTTGGTTGTGTTTGTCGTTGCCGGTTTAACTGATGCACTTGATGGCTTTATCGCAAAACGGTTTAACGCACAAACGTATTTAGGTTCTTTACTCGACCCTCTTGCAGATAAGGGGTTGTTGGTTAGTAGTTACATCATGCTATCCGTGCTGGGTTTGATCCCATTCTGGCTTATGGTCGCAGTTGTGTTCAGAGATGTGATCATTGTTGGCGGCTATCTATTGATGGTGCTTTTCTTTGGTTCGGTTAAAATGCAGCCCTTGATTATCAGCAAAGTTAATACTTTTACGCAAATTGCATACATTGTTTTAGTATTGCTTGCCTTGGCGATGAATAGTGATTTTAGTGCGATCCAGCCTATCTTGAGCTATGCCGTATTAGCCACAAGCGTAATCAGCGGCTTAGCTTACGTTTATATATGGTCTATAAAAGCCACAAACAGTGATCAGCAATAATTGCGATATGAGTGAAGCATCAAATCAATTGGCGTTAGCCCTAACTGGAAACGATAAAGCCTCGTTTGAGAACTATTGGGCAGAAGGAAGTGCTGAGCTAGTTAAGGTCATAAAAGCGAGTGCTGAAATTAAAGAGCCTGTTAGTGTCGACAAGCCTCGTGTGATTTATTTCTATGGTAATTCCGGAGTTGGCAAGAGCCACCTGATATTCGCTGCGCTTCGTCACGCTAAAGAACGGAACGCAAAAACTAGTTACCTATCCTTAAGTGATGCTTATGTATCACCCGACATGTTGGCCGTGGTCGATGTTCATCACTTAGTATGTATTGATGATGTCGACGCGTGGGCAGGCTCTAAAGAAAAGGAGCGTGCCTTGTTTACGATGTTTGAGCAGGTCAAGCACGCTGGTGGTCAGCTTTTAATAAGCGCGACACGCCCACCCGACGCGGCGGAGTTTGTGATACCAGATTTAGTTAGTCGCTTATCGAGCGGTTTAATATACCCTCTGCACGAGTTGGATGATGAGCAACGTTTTGAAGCCCTTAAGATGCGGGCTAAGGCCCGGGGCTTATCTATCTCGGATGATAGCGTGCGTTATTTGATGAGCAGATCTTCTCGAGATACCGGCGAATTATTTGAGCTATTGGATAAGATTGATCACGCCTCATTGGTAGAGCAACGGCGAGTAACCATCCCGTTTTTGCAAAATTTGCTTAATCGAGATTGAGCGGTCTGACAAAGTATCGACTTAAGAGATCAGTGCTAACCTTTTAGTGCAAGACCAAATCCAGCAATGCGTTTACCAAGAGCGATGCAGAGCGCCTTCTCATCATCGGAAATTGGCTTGTTATTACTAGAACCCGATACGTGGCTTGCGCCATAAGGCGTGCCTCCTGTCGTTGTTTTTGATAATGCGTGTTCAGTAAAGGGTAAGCCACAGATCAACATTCCGTGGTGCAATAACGGGTTGAGCATTGATAACAAGGTTGACTCCTGACCGCCATGCATTGATGAGCTTGAGGTAAACACCGCAGCCGGTTTGCCGCTCAACGCGCCCGACATCCAAAGAGAGCTCGTGCTGTCGAGAAAAAATTTCATCGATGCTGACATATTTCCAAAGCGGGTAGGGCTGCCTAAGATTAACGCGTCGCAGGCCTCAAGGTCAGAAAGCTCGACCAATAGATCGCCAGTGTCTGTTTGTTGCCGTTGCGGTGCTTGGCTTGAAACCTCGGGCACGCATCGAATAAGTGCATCACACCCATCGACGGATTCAACGCCACGAGCAATTAGTCGCGCCATTTTTTGTACTGAGCCAAGGCGGCTATCGTACACAATTAAGGTTTTCATAAAGATTTTAAGATAGGTTTGCGAGGCGGCTGTTTACGCTAATTTAGAATCGTAAGTACGTTTTCAGGTGGGCGGCCAATAACCACTTGATCGCCAACGACAACAATCGGTCGTTCGATTAATTTAGGCGACTTAATCATGGCATCGATGAGTTGGTCTCGGCTCAGGTCTTGATTATCTAGTCCCAGCTCTTTGTATTCGGCTTCACCTTTGCGCATGAGTTGTTGGGGCTCTAACTCGAGGCCGCGCAATATGCTGTCGAGTTGTTGATGCGTTGGCGGTGTTTTTAAATACTCGACAATAGTCGGGTTTACACCGTTTTCTTCGAGTAATGCCAATGTCTGCCGAGATTTCGAGCACCTTGGGTTATGATAGATGGTAATTTCCACAATGAGTCTCCAGTAAAATTCTATGGGCGATTATTCTTTAAAGGCTAAGCTAACACAACTGTTTGAAATACCAATGGCCGTTATGCAGCGTTTTCGTTCAGATCGCTTGCCAAGACATGCCGCTTCACTTGCATTTAGTTCGCTCCTGGCGCTGGCTCCGATGATGGCGATCGCTCTAGCGGTGTTATCTTCTTTTGAGAATATGGGCGATTTAGTAGAAAACTTCATATACCAATTTTTAGTTCCAGCGGCGGGTGATGATGTGAAAGTGTATCTAGATCAGTTCGCCACTGGTGCTGGTAAGCTAACCGCAGTTGGTACGGGCGCATTTCTTTTGACCGCGTTATTGTTGTTATCCAATATAGAATCATCTTTTAACGATATTTGGCGAATTAAAGAAGGCCGTACTCTTGGCGAAAAACTGACCGTATATTGGTCTTTGGTGACTCTTGGGCCGATTTTGATGGGCGCCAGCTTGACGATGTCTGCCTATGTGATGTCGTCCTCAATATTTGCCGGTCAGGTAGCAACAATTGGAGAGGTGCTGGTGCCAATAGTATTGACCGCGTCCGCTTTCTTATTGCTCTATTTAGTGATGCCCAATGTGCGCGTCAGTTTGATGCATGGCTTAGTTGGCGCTCTAGTTGCCTCGTTCTTGTTTGAAATGGCTAAACGAGGGTTCCAAACCTATTTAAAGAACTTTGCTGACTATGAGGTAGTCTATGGCGCGTTGGCGGCTTTGCCTATCTTCTTGATTTGGATTTATCTATCCTGGGTCGTTGCGTTGATTGGCGCCGAGGTTGTTGCAGTTCTGCAGCAAAAAAAGCTGCTTGAGCACACTGTCCTTGATCGTATCGAGAGTAATTTCAGCAAGGTCAACGTGTACCACAACTCAGTGATTAATCGCGATACTGAGAACCAGAAAGACTAATTTAAGTTTAATCGATCGGTGATCGACTCACTGGCGCTGATGATTGTTCGTTGTTCATAATTGCGCGAGTATTTATCGCCCTTGAACTGCCAACGCTGCTGTAGACGGTTTAATACTTTGTCTGAATAAACGGTTCGACCGCGAGAGCCATTGTAGGCTGCAAGTGCTTGCGCGGTAGTAGGAAATTTGTCGATATAGTGGCGCAGAATTGTGCAGCCATATCGTAAGCTAACCCGATATTGAAATAAGTCGTCTTCGACATTACCGTATACCTCTTTCCAAAATGGCATAACCTGCATCAGGCCTTGCGCGCCAGCGTGAGATATTGCATGGCGATTGAAGTTACTTTCTATATCAATGACCGCCAGAACTAATTGAGGGTCCAGGTCGGCGCGTCTGGCTTCTTCTAGCACCGTTTTCAAGAGGTCGATCCGATAATGTGGGTCGGGTATTCGGCGCGCGATTTTCGTCGACATGGTTGATAGCCAGGTAAGCAAATCAAGGTCTGTTCGCCTTTCTTGCGGGCTATAAGTGGCGTTTCTAAGGGCTTGTATCAACTCAGGGTTTTTGTGTTGTACTGAGTTGTTTTTGCGCTCAAGGCTGTTGCTCTGCGCCATTGAAGGCAGGGCAGCGCTCATTGGAAGAGCTAAGGTGATGAGTATCTTGAGTTGGTGAAAACGCATGGCTAGTTAACAGGTTTGCTGAGTCAAGCGAGCGCCGCTTTTAAGAACTCTAGAATTGAATCTTGAGCAACATCTTCAGCCGATTCAGCACGTCTGTTTTTATACTCGATCATACCTTTATCTAGACTCTTCTCACCGACGACGACTCGATGCGGAATTCCAATTAAGTCTGCGTCAGCAAACATAATGCCAGGGCGCTCATTGCGATCATCTAACAAAACCTCAATCCCAGAAGCCGTCAATTCTTGATAAAGCTCGTCGCACACGGCCTTAACTTTTTCAGATTTGTTATAGCCGATCGGTGTGACAACCAATTTGAACGGGGCAATTGCGTCTGGCCAAATGATGCCACGATCATCGTGGTTTTGCTCGATAGCGGCCGCTACGATGCGTGAAACGCCAATGCCATAACAGCCCATCTGCATAAACGCGGCTTTACCGTTATTGTCCAAACAGGTCGCATTCATTGCCTCGCTATACTTGGTGCCGAGTTGGAAAATATGCCCAACCTCAATACCGCGAGTAATAGATAAGCGAGAATCTTCTTGCTCGTCAGTCGCCCGCGCACACAAGTCGCCAGCAACAACCTTACGCAAATCAAATTCGATAGGCTCAGCGCAGTCGCGAACCCAATTCACACCTGTTAAATGAACATCGTCCTCGTTAGCGCCACAGATAAAATCGGATAAATTAACCGCTGATCGATCTGCGATAATTGGTAAATCCAGACCAACAGTGCCGATTGACCCGGGAGCACAACCTGCTGCGCTTTGAATTTCTTCATCGCTCGCCCAGCTTAATGGGCTTGCTACAAGTTCGTGTTTCTCTGCTTTTAATTCGTTTAACTCATGATCGCCACGCAATACTAAAGCCACCACAGTGCCTTCTTCTGCGCCCTTAACCAAAAGTGTTTTAATTGTTGATTCAATTGGTGCATCAAGGAAATCGCAGATTGCTGCGATAGTGTGCTGCCCTGGCGTGTCTACGCGTTTAAGATCTTCGCTTGGCGCAGATCGTTCATTACCAACTTGCAAAGCTTCAGCTAGTTCTACATTTGAGGCGTAGTCGTACTTATCGCACACCGCGATGGCGTCTTCACCTGAGTCAGCTAAAACATGGAATTCATGTGATGCATTCCCGCCGATGCTGCCAGTGTCGGCCTCTACTGCACGAAAGCCTAGTCCTAATCGGCTAAATATTGTGCTGTATGCTTGATACATGACATCATAAGTCTCTTGTAGCCCCGCATGGTCTAGGTGAAAGGAGTAGGCATCTTTCATTACGAATTCGCGCGATCGCATCACACCAAAACGAGGGCGCCGCTCATCACGAAACTTGGTTTGAATTTGGTAAAAATTAGCAGGTAATTGCTTGTAGCTGCGAATCTCATTCGCCATTAAAGAGCCGATCACTTCTTCATGGGTTGGGCCATACGCAAAATCACGACCATGGCGGTCTTTCATGCGAAGAAGTTCGCCTCCATACATCTCCCAACGGCCAGACTCTTGCCAAAGCTCGGCAGGTTGAACTGATGGCATCAACAGCTCTTGTGCGCCAGCGCGATTCATTTCTTCTCGCACAACGTTCTCAACTTTGCGCATTACTCGTAAACCAGCAGGCAGCCAAGTGTAAATGCCGGCCGCAACTTTGCGGATCATGCCTGCGCGCAGCATAAGCTGGTGGCTAATGATTTCAGCGTCAGCAGGTGTTTCTTTTAGAGTTGAAAGTAAGAAATTCGAAGTGCGCATGAGTTAATACATCTATATTAAATTTTTTGTGTTCAGCAGGCGATTTTAACGGAAACTTTATATTAATTCAGTGCTTTAGTGACGGATGTTGAACTTTATTCGACATACAAAGCCAAACATTGGACAACAACAGCGAAGCATCTCGATTTTTGTTAAACTGTATTTCTGAAATAACAGGCGATCAGGCTTGGTCTGTAGCCTTGTAAAACTAACCTCTATATACGCTTTCTTATGGCCACAATCAGACAAGACGATCTCATCGACAGCGTTGCAGATGCTCTGCAATTTATCTCTTACTATCACCCGAAAGACTTTGTAGATGCGATGCACAACGCGTATTTACGTGAAGAATCGCAAGCCGCCAAAGATGCCATGGCGCAGATTTTGATTAACTCGCGCATGTGCGCTGAGGGTCGTCGCCCAATTTGCCAAGATACTGGCATTGTGACGGTGTTCGCCAAAGTTGGTATGGATGTAACTTGGGATGCCGAGATGTCGGTCACTGACATGATCAATGAAGGTGTTCGTCGGGCATACAAACACCCTGATAACGTATTACGTGCCTCAATTTTGGCCGATCCACTTGGCGCTCGAACAAACACTAAAGACAACACGCCTGCGGTGATCCACTATGAGGTCGTCGAAGGTGATACGGTAGAGATCGAACTCGCAGCAAAAGGTGGTGGCTCCGAGAATAAATCCAAAATGGTGATGTTGAATCCGAGCGACTCATTAGTTGATTGGGTACTGAAAACTGTTCCTACCATGGGCGCAGGCTGGTGCCCACCAGGCATGCTTGGTATAGGCGTTGGTGGAACGGCTGAGAAATCGGCAGTACTGGCAAAACAAGTTTTAATGGAACCCGTCGATATTCATGAGCTTATTGCCCGAGGCCCTAACTCACGTGTTGAGGAACTTCGGTTAGAGATTTTTGAAAAGGTAAATCAACTCGGTATCGGCGCACAAGGTTTGGGCGGTCTAACTACTGTACTTGATGTCAAAATCAAAGATTACCCGACGCATGCAGCATCGAAACCGGTCACGATGATTCCGAACTGTGCTGCAACCCGTCACGCGCACTTTACCTTGCGTGGCAATGGCCCAGCGTTGCAAACGCCTCCGAGCTTAAGCGACTGGCCAGAGATTACTTGGGACGTTGGCCCAAGCACTCGTAAAGTCAATCTCGATACGCTCAAGAAGGGCGATATGCTCGAGTGGCAACCCGGCGAAACAGTATTGTTGTCTGGCAAATTGTTAACCGGCCGTGATGCGGCTCATAAACGCATTCAATCCCTGTTAGAAAGTGGTGAAGGCTTACCTGAAGGCGTTGATTTTACCGATCGCTTTATTTATTACGTAGGCCCAGTTGATGCTGTTCGAGATGAAGCAGTAGGCCCTGCGGGCCCGACGACGGCGACACGTATGGATAAATTCACAGATATGATGCTCGAGCAAACGGGTTTAATCGGAATGGTTGGTAAAGCAGAGCGTGGGCCAGCTACTTGTGATTCAATAGCGAAACATAAGGCGGTTTATTTGATGGCTGTCGGCGGCGCCGCATACCTAGTATCAAAAGCAATTACCAACGCAAAGGTTATCGCTTTCCCTGAGTTAGGAATGGAAGCGATTCAAGAGTTTGAGATTAAGGACATGCCAGTAACAGTTGCGGTAGATACCCAAGGTGAGTCGGTACACACAACTGGCCCTGCAAAGTGGCAAAGTATTATTTCAGATAAGATTAAAGTTGAAGTAGTTTAGGCTTCAGTTTAGGCAATGATTACTTCGTTACAAATTTCTTTTAAACGCAGTAGTCATTGGTTAAAATAATAAAGGTATCGAATGATGTCGGGGATCATAATTCATGCCGATGCACAAACTTACTGATGTGATTTAAGTATTCCTAATCAGTATGTTCAACGTATTTCAAACTATAAATAAAATTACACACGGAGTCGTAATGAAACTCAAATTAATAATGGGGCTTTTAGCGCTAAGCTTTCTTTCTGGCTGTGCCTTTACAGTTCATGATTTACCTGTGAATTATGAATACACAAAGGCGATCGACCTACCTCATAAAGCTAATTACCCAGAAATAAACATTACTGATGTTGTAGATGTTCGCACGGTTGCTAACCCGCGCATGATCATGAATCAGCAAAACGGTTATGGTCAAACGACAACTGGAGGCTGGCAAGCAGAAAAAGAGCTGTCTCTAATTATAAAAGATGCGCTCGTACAAGGTGTCAAGCAAGCTAAACTTGATCAATTTAGCGGCCGAAAAGTGCAACTCAGTGGAGAACTAGTTGATGTTACCTCTAATATCGTTGCAGGTTGGACCAGTGGAACCATAAATATGAAAGTATCTGTAAAGCTCACCGCTCGAGATGTTGGTACAGGTAAAATTTTATGGAAAGACACTATGTTCGGTGACGGCACTAGCAGTAAAAAAAGTGCCATCAAGCCTTTGCTTGTTGAGGCCTTTAGCAATTCCTTGGACGATTTAGTGGATAATCTATTTAGCGATGAGTATTTCCAGCAAAGCGTCTTAGATTAGTGTCTATAGTATTCAAGTAGAAATTTCTTTCTACTGAGTAAATAAAAAGGGAGCCTATACAGGGCTCCCTTTTTTATGTTGAAAAGCAACAGGGTGTTAGTCAATTGATAGTAAATCCCGTTAAAGTGGACACTGACGAAAACACCTCACGCTTGACCGGTTAGTCAATGGATCTCATGTATTCGAAAAATATACTTCTTTAATACGTTGAGTATAGCTAAGTAGGTTTTTGTGTTTGCGCGATAGCTTGATCATCGGGCTGTCCAGTGTGCACAAAGTGTGCGCTGAGATTTGTGAAAATGCGATTAAGTCAAAGCGGCTAGGTTTATCGCCAAAGAAATAGGGCTGTTCACCGAGTATTTTGGATAGGCTATCAAATGACTGCTCAGCGATCTCTAAAATTTCTTGATTGGAGTGCGCGCCCATTCCGTGGCCGTTTATTCGCTTAATCGTTCCACGGCGTGCGATCACAGGGACGATTTTATTGAGCGGAAATGGCAGATCATCAAAGAAGTGTGAGCGAACTTTTATCCATGTTTGATCGTCAATCCAGCGCGAGTGAACCAAACACCAGTACAGGTTTTCTTCTAGAGATTTACCGAGTAAATGCGATAAAGCTCGTTGCTCATCGCTCAGCCAAGAGTCCATGTCGATACTGTGTTTTTGCGAAAGATAGTCAATAATTGCATCCGAGTCAGCGACGATTTTCTCGCCATCCTCAATGTAGGGGAATTTCTGTTTAGGTGCTTTACCGAGTTTATCTACGTCGTGAACCTCTTCATAATCAATCGAGTTCAATGTCATAAAGAACTTAACTTTGCTAACAAATGGGCTAGCGTCGATTAGCCCAAAAGCGGCTCCGAAACTGTGTAATTTAATCATGATATTAGCGGTCCAATTTTATAAGTTGATTTATAAGCTGAGCTTTTGATTATCTTAATCTAGGGCTTGAAATATTTTTTTGCGGCGACGTAGATTAACTAAGCAGTTTAAAGTAGATGCCCTATACTTGTCTAAGTCTCGTGTGTCTGCGACGAGTTTAGCAAACACTCATCAGTATCAACTAAGTAATCTCGTTTAATAATGACATTCTCCGCAAACTTTTGGATTGAACTAATCGCTCTTTTGCTAGGCTTTGTAGCGGTGATCATAGCCATTCCAAAGTATCGCGCTTACCAAGTTAATCGAGCTCGCGCACAGCATTTGCGTATCGAGTTCTCAGATAATATTAAGATGAGTTTGCCGAATATCGCGTCAACCTCAATGCAAACACTTGACGAGCAGGGTAGAGTGGCCAACGATTCTACGGCTTTGAAATTTTGCTTATTTCAGTTAGATGCTTTAATCGCGCGCTACGGGATTTTGTATTCAGACGAGCAAACTCGAGTGAGCAGATACCGCAACGGATTGCACGCATTGATTGGCAATTTTGACGCAGGCAATCATTTGAGCGGCGCAACCGAAGACCTAATTCTGCTCGGTGAGCGCATTGTCGAAGACTTACGCGAGAACGGGTTGCTAAGTACGGTAAGTCGCTGAGCGCTTAGTTTGGTTTACCGAGAATTTTCTTAAGTTTAGATAGCTCGTCTTCTTTAAGTTCGCCATTACGTTGTGCGATTTCTAGTGCTCGAATACCGAGACTGGCGTAATTACTCGTAAGTGATTTAGACTCTTGTTCTAAGACATTTAAATGTTTCTTAACCGTTTGAAAATCGCCTCTGGCAATCGGGCCACTTAAGGCAGCGGCAGTGTCTCCGTTAGCAATATTGTTTAGCGTAGACTGAATTAACGGCTGCAGCGATTTCCAAAACTGTTTTTCGTCGAGCCCAGCGATACGAGCTGTCTCTATGCTCATATCCATTAGCGACGTCAGATAGTTGCACGCAAAAACACAGGCCGCATGATAGAGAGGCTTAGCCGCACTTTCGATTTCTTGAGTGATGAAACCCGTATCTTCGAACATCGGCAGTAATTCTTCTAATGCCTCGCGATCACCTTCGGCGTAAAGATAGCTCGTGTGGTCGGTACTAGCGAATTTAGTAAGCGAGGCTTCGAGATTTGGAAAGGTATTCAAAGGGTGACATGAGGCAACGAAACAATCGCTTTGCTGAGCGCTCACAAGTACCGAGCTATCCAGTGCACCTGAGCAATGAGCCACGATTGCGCCAGCCTTTAATTCGCTTGCTAAGATCTGGCAAACTTCTTCGATAACGTCATCGTTAACACAGATAAGCACAATATCTGCGCCGGCTACTTTAACAAAGTGTTCTTTATATTCTCGATTAAGCTCTGTAAGCGTATGACCACGAAGCTTGAATAAGTTGCCTAAGCTTTGACCAACTTTACCTTGGCCAATAACAACAATATTGCGTGGCTTAATTGACGTCATGCGCTGGCTTTTAGACTCTCAGATAGTTCTTCATGTGCCTCGGTAGCGTCGAGCCAGTCGGCCTCTGCTTGATCTAGTTCCTTTTGTAAATACGCTTGATCAGAGAGTAATTGTTTGAGTCTATCCTTGTTGTCGTCGGTGTATAGCTTGGTATCACCTAGTTGAGTTTCAATAGTTACGCGCTCGGCTCCGAGCTTTTCCATCACTCTTTCAGCGCGTTTGATTTTACTTGTTAGCGGCTGAAGTTGTTTACGGCGTTCAGCGTCGATTCGCTTTTGCTCTTTCTTCGCGCTGGCAGTGTTTTGCGGCGCTTGATCCGCTCGTTTGTCTGCATCAAAATCTGAGACAACCGCCCCCTTATTGTGTTCGGCTAGCCATTTGGGATAGTCGTCGACGCTGCCTTTGAACTCAGTTGCTCGGCCATTCGCGACCAGTATCAATTTATCTGAGTTTACTTTCAATAAATGACGGTCATGCGATACCAAAACTACCGCGCCTTCATAGTCTTGCAAAGCAACGGCGAGCGCCTGACGCATCTCTAAATCAAGATGGTTGGTTGGCTCATCGAGTAATAAAATATTGGGGCGTTGATAGCAGATAAGCGCTAATGCCAAACGTGATTTTTCGCCACCTGAGAAAGGTGCAACCTTACTGGTGGCTTTATTGCCGCTAAAGCCAAAACTGCCGATATAACTGCGTAATTGGTTCTCGGTGGCTTTGCCATTGTTGCATTCTTTATCGAGGATCTGCATATGCTCCATTGGCGAATGATCCATCTGCAATTGTTCTATTTGATGCTGTGCAAAGTATCCAATGTTGATCTCTTTGGAAGAGTGATAGTTGCCGCTTGTGAGTTTTAGTTCACCAGCGAGCAGCTTAATTACGGTCGATTTGCCGGCTCCGTTCGGGCCGATAAGGCCAACTCTGTCACCAGGCGTCATGGCGAACTCAATATCTTCAACAATATTAGTATCGCCATAGCCTACGGCTGCAGAGTGCAAACTTAATAAAGGGCTTGGGTTCTTCTCGGGCGAAGGAATGTTAAAGGTAAACGGTGAGTCAACATGCGCAGGTGCGATTAACTCCATCTTCTCGAGCGCTTTCAAACGACTTTGCGCTTGTGTGGCTTTAGTGGCCTTGGCGCGAAATCTACGAACAAAGTCTTGCATGTGCGCGACTTCACGTTGTTGTTTGTCGAACTGCGATTTGAGATTAGCCAGTTGTTCAGAACGAATGCGTTCGAACGCTGAATAATTGCCTTTATAGAGCTGCGCTTTCTGATGCTCAATATGCAATGTATGCGTGGTGAGCTGATCGAGAAAATCACGATCATGAGCAATAAGAATCAACGTGCCGGTGTAGTGTTTGAGCCAACGCTCTAGCCAAAGCACGGCGTCTAAATCGAGATGGTTTGTCGGTTCGTCGAGAAGCAATAAATCTGAGCGACACATCAAGGCTTTGGCTACGTTCAAACGAACGCGCCAACCGCCCGAAAATTCTTGAGCTGGCTTTTCAATGTCGCTGCTCTTGAAGCCTAGGCCATCCATTAATTGGGCTGCACGGCTTCGAGCGGAGTAACCTTCGATCTCTTCATAACGAGATTGATACTTTAGGTATCTCGGGTGATCGGGGTTTTGTATCTTTTCGTCGAGCTCGCGCCATTCGGCGTCGCCGTCAAGTACATGCTCGATTGCAGGCCGTTCATTGGCAGGTGCTTCTTGGGCAACGTGAGCCATAACCCAGTCGCGAGGAACTTTCACATCGCCCTTGTCGATAACCAGTTCGTTGCGCAGTACTGCAAATAGCGACGACTTTCCGCAGCCGTTTGCGCCAGTTAATCCAACCTTTTGACCCGGGTGAATTTGACAGCTGGCGCCGTCAAACAACATGTTTTCACCACGACGAATTGAAAGGTTTTCAAACTGAATCATGCGCCTTGAAAACCTATGATTCCAAAAATTGTTGCATGCGTTCGATTTGCTCAAGCAACAGGGCTTTGGCTTTTTCGGCGTCAGCCAATTGCTGCTTGGCTTTGTTTAACACCGCTTCAGGTGCCTTGTCGACAAAGGCACTATTGCTTAACCGGCCAGCAACGCCAGCAATATTTTTCTCAGCTTTTTCGAGCTCTTTATTCAAGCGTTTGATTTCGGCTTCCGCGTCAATAAATGAACCCAGTGGAATAAGAACACGCATATCACCAACCAATGCGGTTGCTGATTCAGGCAGTTCATCTCCTGCGGCAACCGCTTGCATTGACTCGAAACGACCAAACTTCACTAAATACGCTTGGTTGTTTTGCATCCATGAAAGCGCTTTTTCATCGGCCCCCTCTAATAGAATTGGCAGCTCTTTCGCTGGGCTTATATTCATTTCACCGCGCACATTACGCACACCGGTGATTACGGCTTGAACCCATTGCATTTCATCGATGGCCGCTTGATCAATCTTGCTAGTATCGGCAATTGGAAATTGGCAGTTCATTACTGTGTCTTCTTCAACTGCGGCAAGTGCTTTAACGTTTTGCCAAAGCTCTTCACTGATGAACGGCATGATAGGGTGCAGCAAACGCAAAGTGGTTTCGAGTACTCGAACCAATGTGCGTCGAGTTCCTCGTAGCTGAGCTTCGCTTGCATTATCGTCGTTTAATACAACCTTTGTAAGTTCAACATACCAGCTGCAATATTCGTCCCAAACAAAGCTGTAAAGGGTTTGCGCCATTTGATCAAATCGGTAGCTTTCGACTTGTTCGGTGACGTCAGCTTCTACTTGCTGAAGACGCGAGATAATCCATTTGTCGGCAAGGCTAAGTTCAACATCATCATTAGTTTGACCGCAATCGTGGCCTTCGGTATTCATCAGCACGTAACGTGATGCATTCCAAAGTTTGTTGCAAAAATTACGATAACCTTCAACCCGCGCCAAATCAAAACGAATGTCACGACCGAGTGTCGCTTGGCTAGCAAAGGTAAAGCGCAAGGCATCAGTTCCGTACGATTCAATGCCGTCAGGGAATTGCTTACGCGTTGACTTTTCGATCTTGGTCGCCATTTTAGGCTGCATTAGACCTTTGGTGCGTTTCTCGACAAGCTCTTCTAATGTGATGCCGTCGATCAAGTCGATTGGGTCTAGTACATTGCCTTTAGACTTAGACATCTTTTGGCCTTCTTGGTCTCTCACGAGGCCATGAATGTAGACTTCTTTGAACGGAACTTGATCAGTGAACTTTAGGCCGAACATAATCATTCTGGCCACCCAGAAAAAGATAATGTCGAAGCCAGTAACGAGTACATTGGTTGGGTAGTACTTTGCTAATTCAGGCGTTTTTTCAGGCCAACCGAGGGTAGAGAAAGGCCATAATGCCGATGAGAACCAGGTGTCGAGTACGTCATTATCTTGCGTTAATACAGCATCAGGCCCGGCTTGTTCTTGAGCCTCTTGAGCCGAGTTGGCGACAAATACATTGCCATCTTCGTCATACCACGCTGGAATTCGGTGACCCCACCAAATTTGGCGCGAAATGCACCAGTCTTCGATGTTGCGCATCCATTCGTAGTAGGTGTTACTCCAGTTTTCTGGTACGAATTTGATTTCACCATCTTCAACAACACGAATCGCTTCTTTGGCAAGAGGCTCTACTTTTACATACCATTGATCGGTTAAATAGGGCTCGATTACCGCGCCGGTACGATCACCGCGCGGGACCATGAGTTTGTGGTCGTCAATCTTTTCGAGCAAGCCTGCGGCTTCAAAGTCGGCGATAATGTTCTTACGAGCGACATAACGGTCTTGACCGTGATAGGGTGACCCTTCTAGTTCAATCGCGGCGTTTTTGTCGAGTATATTAATCTTCTCAAGGTCGTGTCGCTTGCCAACATCGTAGTCATTGAAGTCATGCGCGGGAGTAATCTTCACACAGCCTGAGCCAAATTCTGGGTCAACGTAATCGTCGGCAATGATTGGAATCTTACGGTCCGTTAGCGGCAGGTCTACAGTCTTGCCAACCAAGTGCTTAAAGCGCTCGTCTTCAGGGTGAACCGCTACGGCGCTATCTCCAAGCATCGTTTCTGGACGAGTCGTAGCGACCACTAAATAGTCTTCGGGTGAGTCACTGAGCGGGTAGCGCAAGCTCCATAGATGACCATTTTCTTCGGCAGATTCTACTTCCAAATCTGATACGGCTGTATGCAGCACAGGGTCCCAGTTTACTAAGCGCTTTCCTCGGTAGATTAGACCTTCTTGATGTAGTTTTACAAATACGTCTTGAACGGCACTTGATAAGCCGTCGTCCATGGTGAAGCGTTCGCGCGACCAATCAATTGCCGCGCCCATTCGGCGCAATTGACGAGTGATGGTTCCACCTGATTCAGCTTTCCATTCCCAAATTTTTTCAATGAACTTTTCGCGCCCCAAATCATGGCGGCTGATGCCATCAACCGCCAATCGGCGCTCGACCACCATCTGTGTTGCGATACCGGCATGGTCTGTGCCGACTTGCCACAGAGTTTGGTCGCCCTTCATGCGGTGGTAGCGAGTTAGCAAATCCATAATGGTGTCTTGGAATGCGTGCCCCATGTGCAGACTGCCGGTTACGTTCGGTGGCGGAATGGTAATACAATAGGC
This sequence comes from uncultured Arenicella sp., assembly GCA_947499305.1. Lineage (GTDB taxonomy): Bacteria > Pseudomonadota > Gammaproteobacteria > Arenicellales > Arenicellaceae > Arenicella. Next base: position 35,126 of record CANMNN010000013.1, read on the forward strand.
CGTTTCAGACTCACGAGCGGCGAATGCGTTATTGTCTTCCCAGCGTTGGTAAATCGCCTGTTCAATTTTAGATGGCTGATATTGGTTATCTAGTGCGTTGCTCATGGCTTTTAAATGCAGTGAAGTGCTAATGATTCAATTGCGCCGATTATACGGCTTTGTTGCGCGTTTATGCAGGGATAAATCGATCGCAGTGGGGATAATTTAGCGCTCGGCTTTTTTGTCGAGCGTTTGTTAGGCATTGGGTTTCGTGCCGTTTGGCTGCTGGCAGTCTCGCTAAAGCTCGATATTGTGCATCTTGAGCTCAAAGCCTTCTGCCTGATAGCTTTTATAGCGTTTACGAGCAGACGCTTTAGCGTCGTCATCGGCCTCAACAATTTCAGCGATACGTTCAAAGTGATGATTAAACATCGGCACGTCGGCAGATAGGTTAATGAGTACATCATGCTGACGTTCTAATACTATCGGCGAGACCGAATTATGGTCACCGATGTGGACCTTAGAAGCGGGTGTTAGCTCGGCGAGTGAATCGTGCGCTAGAAAGCTACTGTCATTAAACGACCACATTACTCGGTCGAGCTCTGAGGTTGCTTGCGGGTTATCTGTAATCACCAAACAGCTTTGCTGCATTTTCTGCAACTTATTCGCCAGACGGCTCGCTAACTTGTAACGAGCGTCTGTCACGCGATTTGAAATTAGGTAGAAATCAACCTGTTTCATGTTTCTATCATCTTTGTCAGAATCCAATTAAGCCAGAACTAAAGTTTCTCTGACCTAACAGCGATCCATCAAATATTGAGTTAAGATTGGAACCGCACGCCCGCTTGCAAGTTTGCCTGCAGCGCCGCCCCAAGCGGTGCCAGCGATATCCAGGTGTGCCCAGCGAAAATCTTCAGTGAAGTACGATAAAAAGCAAGCTGCTGTAATTGTGCCAGCACCGGGAGTGCCGATATTGGCAAGGTCGGCAAAGTTACTCTTAAGTTGTTTCTTGTAAGTTTCTTTTATGGGAAGCTGCCAAGCATGGTCTAAACTGGTATCGCCAGCGGCAATCAGGTCGTCGATCACGCCCTGGTCGTTGCCCATTACGCCTGCGGTTTGGTGACCAAGCGCAACAATTACCGCGCCAGTTAAGGTAGCAATATCGATAACGGTAGCAGGTTTGAAGCGTTTCGCGTAAGTGAGCGCATCGCACAAAATGAGTCGACCTTCGGCATCGGTATTTAGAATTTCGATGGTCTGCCCCGACATGCTGGTTACAACGTCGCCGGGTTTATTAGCGATGCCATCAGGCAGGTTTTCCGAACTCGGAACGATGCCAACTACATTAATTGGCAACTCCATTTCAGCCGCAGCTTGAACAGCGCCAAATACACTGGCTGCGCCACACATGTCGTACTTCATTTCGTCCATTTTGCCAGCAGGTTTCAGTGAGATACCGCCTGCGTCAAACGTAAGGCCCTTACCGACCAGTACATGTGGGGCTTCCTTCGCGCTCTTTGCGCCTTTGTATTCCATGATGATTAACTTGGCCGGCTCGCGGCTACCTTTACTTACTGACAACAGTGAGCCCATGCCGAGTTCGTCCATGTCTTTTTCGCTCAATACCTTAACTTTTAGGCCATGAGACTTAACCATTTTTTTCGCTCGACTCGCTAGGTAACTTGGCGTACAAACGTTGCCTGGCATGTTACCTAAATCTTTTGCTAAGGTTTTGCCGTTATTTATAGCTAAGCCTACTGACGCGGCCTTTTTAGCGAGACTCAGAGCCTTGCGATCTTGGCACCAAAGCGTTGCTTTGAAATCTTTTGCTGCTTTAGCTCCACGAGCAGCCTTAGGCGCCTTGACGTAAGCGTACTCGGCATCGCCAAACGCTTCGGCTAAGTGACGACTCACCGTTTCAATATCGCTTTTGCCCGACAACGCATCCAAGTCGAAGACAGCTTCATTAACTTTAAGTGCCTTTAGCGTTTTGGCTAAACCAGATAATGTTTCGCGAACAGTTTCTGTGTCTAAGGTTTTAGCGTCGCCTGTACCAAGAAGTACTAACTGTTTTGCCCCAATGCCTTGCGGCACCATCAAGTTTACGGCCTCACCAAGCTTGGCATTAAACTGCTCGGTTTCCTGTAAGCGCGCGATTGCGCCGCCGGTTGCGCTGTTCAGCTCAGCGCATTGAGAGCTGATTTTTTTCAGAGATTTTAAGGCAACAACTAAGCAGTCGGTTTTTTGTTGATAGTTTTTGGTGGCTTTTGCTTGAATCTTCATCTGCGGTTCAGGTCCTATTCGTTTTAATCGTGTTTTAGCTCTAGTGTTCGGTTCAAATGTGTCGATGCGGTAAGCAATGATTAGTTTTCGCCAATTGTGTTGCATTGCTTGTTACAATCCCAACACTTGGAGTAAACATAATAACCGAAGGCGATATCAAGTGATGTTTGTCGCTTGAATTCCATGTGCCGAGTATAGCTTGAAATGTGCGAGCCTAACACTATGAGCGATAGGCGAAACCTTAACATCAATAATTACTTATCCACCCTTAAATCCGTTTTCCTGAATGATTGTCAATAAGTCTTTTATCACTGAAGTATTGCGCACCGCGTTGGCGGTTACTTTTGTGATCATTAGTATATTCTTGGTGATGCGCGTTATGGGCTTTTTAAGCCAAGCTGCTGAGGGCTTGATTCCGGTTGGCGGTGTGTTGAGTTTGGTGACGCTTAAGATGGTGTCGTATCTTGATGTGATGCTACCGCTGATGTTCTACATTGCGCTTATCATGGTGCTCAATCGTTGGTACTCTGATCATGAAATGGCGGTTTTGGCTAGCGCTGGCCTCGGAACCTTCCATTTTCTCAAACCTCTTAGTGTATTGGTGTTTATCCTTGGTGGTTTGGTCACCTTTTTCTCATTCTATCTAACTCCATTATCTCTAGCTCAAGGTTATAGCCTCGAACAACAGTATCGACAGAGCAATGAAGTGTCGGGTGTGATAACCGGGCGATTTGTTGAAGCTAAAGATGGCAATGGTGTTTACTTCGTTGAAAATTACAATCGTGGCAGTGGCAATTACGAGAATGTGTTCGTTTACAGCAAGTCTTTTGACCGAGAGGGTGTTGTAGTTGCCAAGACCGCTTATCGAACCGAAGATGAGAAAACACAAGATCAGTTTTTAGTACTGGTTAATGGTTCTCGATATGAAGGTAATCCGGGTTCACCTGATTATAGGGTGGTCGACTTTGAAAAGTACGCTCTGCGAATAGAGCCAAGGAATCAAACTAAGCTGTATTTGCCGGTGCGTGCTCGCCCAAATCATGAATTGAGAGAGTCCGACGACCCTAAATTGAAGAGTGAGTGGTATTGGAGAATCGCGAAAGTTTTTACTTTGCCGATACTGGCGATTTTTGCATTGGCGCTAAGCCACGTTGACTCTCGCCGAGGAAAGGCCACTGGCATGGTGTTAGCCTTTCTTGTCTACCTTACATACACCAATATGTTGGCATACACCGTTGCTTTGATTAAGAAAGGTGAGGCAACCTCGGGCACTCCAGTATGGTTGGTTCATGCGCTCTATTTGGTACTGGCTTGTTACTGCTTGTATCGACGTAACTACAATTTGCCGCTTATACCTGAATTTAATTTCGGCCGTAAACGCGCTGTAGCGAGCTAAGACACATGAGAATTTTAGACCTTTATATTGGCAAAATTTTATTACGTCATATCATGGTGACGATTGTTGTATTGCTCGGCCTCTTTACCTTCGTCAGCTTTATTGACGAATTGGGAGACCTTGATCGCGGGAGCTACGGTATTGTTCAGATCATTCAATACGTAATACTGACGATTCCCAAAACGCTTTACGAGGTGTTTCCAATGGCCGCTTTGATCGGCTCGATTATGGGCTTGTCTACCTTGGCGCGCGATTCCGAATTGATTGTAATGCGCGCTGCGGGTGTATCGATCCAACGAATTGTATTTTCAGTGCTTAAAGTTGGTATCGTGTTGGCAATCATCTCAATGTTTATGGGCGAAGTTGTCGCGCCTTTCACTGAAGATAGAGCAATTTCTGTTAAAGCTGAATCAATCGTTAATAATAGTGGCCGCCGCGGTGATTTCGGCGTTTGGCTGCGAGACGATAATACCTACGTTAATATTGGTGAAGTGTTTCCTGGTCAGCAGCTCAAGTTAGCGGACATTAAAATATTCGAATTTGATAGTCGTAACTTTTTACGTTTTTTATCTACAGCTAAAGAGGGTGAATATCAGTCTGCCCAACAGACTGGTCAGCAAAAGGACCGATGGCTTTTGAAGGGTTTAAAGAGAACTATGATCAGAGATGATAGTTCTGTGGCTGATGAGGTAAAGGCAGCATATTGGGACACTTTACTCGACCCCGAAATTCTTAAAATTTACCAAGTTAAACCCGAGCAGCTTTCGATATGGCAACTGCGAGAGTACATTGCTCACCTCGGGTCTAACAAACAAGATACCGCAACCTACGAACTTGAGTTTTGGTCCAAGATCGTTACCCCGTTTGCGACCTTGGTTATGCTGATTCTTGCGGTGCCATTTGTATTTAAAGAGGCGCGCAGTGGCAATCTTGGTCGAAGCCTTTTTTCGGGCATTATGATAGGCCTTGGCTTCTTTATCGCTAACCAAGCATTCAGTTATTTTGTGACGCTGTTTGGAATTCCGCCAATATTAGGCGCCGCCTTGCCGACAATGCTGGTAGCACTTATTAGTGCTATTATGATTCGACGGATAGTTTGACCGTTTAAATTAAGCTTAACGATAAGCTTAATAACGCCTATTTACCCTTCGCTCTATTCTTTGCTTGATGACGTTTTAAGTTAGAAGCTTTATCTTTGGCTGCTTGCTCAGTTGATTTGACGATCATGGTATTGGTTAAAATATCGTGCCACGTGCGTTTACGACCATCCAATAGCGACCATGTGAAGCCAAGCCCCAAACACGCCCAAGATAACAAGGCGGCTACATATCGCTTAAATGCGGTGTTCCAATCGATAAATTTGCCATCTGGTTTGACCAAGTAGAGTTTCCAAGCTTTCATGCCAAGTGTTTGGCCGCCATGCGTCCAAAACCAGCCGTAGAAGAAAAAGCTTACGCAAAAAATGTTGATGGACACCAATATTCCACCGACCAAGCGACCGAGCTCGCTGCGTTCTATTAAATTGGGGTTTGCTGGATCTGGCGTGGCGAAAAAGGCATCAGGACCAAGCCATGTGAAAAAGCCCATCAACACAGCTGAAGTAAAGAATACTACGCTGGTTAATAATAGACCGTCGTAAGTCATCACGAGTAGGCGTTTAAAAAATCCGATTGTTTGCATTTTCTGGTTTCTTTGAGATGTTTTTACCGGCTAAACGAAAAGTTGTACACAATTGAGCTCATCGCGGTTGGTTAACTGTATTTAGAGTGATTGTCTTTGATCTTGCTTAATGATTGATCTTTAAGTCATTGATTTTATTTGATTAAGTTTGGGTGATTAAAAATTAGGCAATCACTGTTGTGTTTAGGATTCACTAGTGGTTTGCATAGTTGTTAACAAAGTTATCCACAGTTTTTGTGGATAACGATGCTGAGCCCGCATAGACATTGTGTTGCGGCTATTCAAGTGTTTTCCCAAGGCTCAAATTAGAGGGAGATAATAGTGTAAGTCTCTCATTTTAAGCAAACAGTAGGGGCGATTAAATGGCCCAAAGAAACTAAATTTTGAGGCTTTTAACTGGTTTTTACACGCGACTGCGACTCCAATGTCTCGAAGGCTGTTAGCTGAGCGTAAACCTCACTTGAAATAAGTTGCGCGAATTACTATTGTAGACACCTGATGTGAATACTCATGAGTGCCGCTACTTTTCTGAGTAACGCCTTTGCGGATCCTTTTATGCAGCCGCAATAGAGTGGACCGCATTTTTCACTGACTAATTTATCTAAATTTTGCCCTGGGGGATTCATGGCTAATACGTTTCACTATCTCGATAAAGCACTTTCACAAGTACGTGACCTCGGTCTAATGCCAGAAAAGGTTGATGAGGCGCCTGTGATTGCGCTATTAGAAAAGCTTACAGATATCGATGAGGCTAAGGTCGTTGCGATTGCCCGCACGCTTTCTCAGGCCTCGGTTTTCAATGACATCGTACGTGAACAGGTGTCGCAGATGTCGGTTGGTTCTCGTTATGAGCAGATCACCGAATCTTTCAACTCGATTCGCGATGATGCCAAGCGCATGGTTGCGCAAGTGGACGATGGTAAAGTTGATACCTTCGAGCGCATTAGTAATGTCTGGATGAAAGTTACTCGTGGTGATATAGCGACTCGCTTTGATGATATTAAAGAAACCTATTTAGAAGTAGCGAGTGATTCGCGTGATCAGATTGAGCGCGAACGCGTTATCCTTGAAGCCTATCAAGACTTCCGTGGTGCGATTAAACAGTCGGAGATTTACGCTCTAGATGTGTTAAAGCAAACCGAGGGCATATGGAATGAGTCGAAAGGCGCGTTAAAACAAGCGAACGATACCGTAACAGCTTATGCCGGTGAAGACCTAGCTGAGCGAGCAAAGTTGGAGTTGGCACGTGATGAAAGCATGCGACAATTGCAGTTCAGCGAAGATCGCTATCAAGTCGCTAAGGATATATCTGATAATCTAACCGTCAGCTACAATACTTCTGAAGTGATCATGGCTCGTTTAATGCAAACTAACAGCGCAAAAGAGCGTGTTTATAAACAAGCGATTACCTTTTTTGGCACCAATGAGTCAGTACTTACCGCCTTAACCGCGTCTTTTACTGGCTTGTTTGGTTTGCATGAAAGCACTCAGGCTTTAGAGGCTATGAAAGAGGGCGTATCAAAAAGCTTGGAAGATTTGGCTGATATTGGCGGCAAGGTTCAGGAAGCTGCTGTTCGTGCTGGTTATGGGCCGACAATTCGAGCAGATGCAGTTAAAAAGTTAGTTGATTCGGTAGTGAATTTTCAGGAACGGTCTAGAGAAATTATTGATGAAATGCGTGTTCTGTCGACCAAAAACGCTGAAGAAATCCGAGAGTCAGTTGAGGATGGTAAACAGCGTATGGCAAAGATTATTGAGCGAGGTGGTTCTTTACCGCTTGCTAATAAATTCTAGCTCGGCATAAGCATTTAGCTGAGGCCGGTGCGGGTTGATATCAAGCTCGCTTCGGCTCAGAACAATTGAAACCGTGAAGGCTAATTAATTGTGAATGATCCAGTAAGCAAGGATATAAATGGCGAAAAAGCGCCGTTAGAGGATTTAATGGCGGCCATGGATGTGGTCGACACGCTCCGGCACGATCAAAGTATCGCTGAGCGAGAACTTGATGGCGGTGGGCGACGTGAGCGCCTGCTAGCGCGATTACGCGATATGTATGCAGCGCAAGGTATCGATGTGCCCGATCATGTATTAGAAGAAGGTATTGAGGCCTTAGAGCAAGAGCGTTTTCAGTATAAACCTGTACCGCAAAGTTGGCGTACAAAGCTCGCGCACCTCTGGGTATCACGTTCGCGCTGGGGTAAGCCGATTGGCTTTCTGGGGATTGTTGCGAGCTTGTTCTACGGGTATTACTTTTTTAACGATGTATTGCCAGAGCAGCGACTGAAAGCTAATTTACCAGGCCAAATTAGTAGTAATTTTTCTGCGATTGTTGGTCTAGCTAAAAATCAAGTTGTGATAGATCAAGCGAAAAGCTCTTCTCAAGCTGCTTATCAGGCAATTGATGATGGTGATTTAAGTGAGGCGAAATCAATTTTAGCCAATATGCAAGAAGTCAAACGCATGCTTGGAATTGAGTATACCGTGCGAGTAATATCTAGGCCGAATCAAAATTCTGGAGTTTGGCGCATCCCGCCTAACAACCCAAGTGGGAAAAACTACTATCTTATTGTAGAGGCGGTTGATTCACGCGATAGGGTTGTTGAACTGAGAATTGTTAATCAAGAGAACAATAAGGCTGTGCTTAAAAAGTTGTGGGGATTGCGGGTGAGTGAGGAGGCCTTTTATAAGGTCGCTGCCGATAAAAAAGATGATGGTATTATTCAATCGAACCAGGTTGGTAAAAAAGCACGTGGCTATTTGAAACCCGAGTTTAGTATTGCCACCAGTGGCGCAACAATAACGGAGTGGTAGTTATGTGGAAAGGAACAGCCGCGCTTCAAACTATTGATCAAAGCCTGCAAAGCATCCGTAATGACGTTGTTCGACTTGATTCTCAGTTAAATCAGCTAACCAGCGAGGTCGCTCAAAATCAGCGTCACCGCGCAAAGCTATTCAATGATATCGCTAAGGTCAGGCTCAATGAGCTTGATGTTGGTGAGCTGCATTCAAGCATGACAGCGGCAGATCAATCGGCGGTGGAAACGCTTGCGCAACGAGATGAGGCAATTGCAAAGTTAGCTATAGAAATTGAGTCGAGTAACGAGGCTATTTCTAGCGCGGAGCAAGCGCGGGAACGTCTACTAGCCGTCCTAAATGAGAAAGCCGAGTCATTAATCGCACTCGAAGCAGCCGTTCAACAGCAGCTGAAATCTGATGATGAGTACATGCAGCAATTTGATATTGCTAAAAAGGCTGAGTCTATTGCTGAAGAAGCGTTAAAAAAGGTGCAAAAGGCTCAAACTAACATGGCTAAGAAGGCTGAGCCTTATCAAGCCGATAAGTTATTTATGTATCTATGGAATCGCGGGTTTGGTACCACCGTGTATTCGGCAGGTTTGTTTGCGCGTTTTGCAGATTCATGGGTTGCCAAGCTAATAGATTATGAGCCGGCCAGAGTTAATTATTGGAACTTAGAAGAGATTCCTAAGCGCTTAAACGATCACGCTGAATACGTAGGTGATCAGGCTGATACCCAGCACATGTTATTACAGCAGTTCGAGTTAGATGCACTGGAAAGCATGGGTGTGAAAGCGCTGGAAGCCGATATCGACCAGCGTCGCGATGAGATTGATAAGCATGATGACAGTATCGAGGCGTTGGAACTCTCTCTTAACGAGCAACTTGATCGGCGAGCCAAATTTGTTGCGGGCGAAGATCAGTATATTCGGCTGTGTCTGCAACGTTTGAGCTCAGCATTAGAGCATAAGAGTTTGGCCGCGATTCACAGATACGTAGGTGAAACGGTCTCCCCCACTGACGATAGGTTGGTTATTGAGCTGCAAACCTTGGATGATACTTTGCAGGACGTAGAGCAAAATATAATCGACGTTCGTAATCTGCATGACAAACGTTTTGCTCGTTTGCGTGAGTTGGAAAAAGTGAGGCGGGACTTCAAAAATTCGCGCTTCGATGATGCGCGTTCGGGCTTTGGGAATCAGTCGCTAATTAGCGGAGTGATCAGTCAATTTATGCAGGGGCTGGTTTCGGGTGCTGATGTATGGCGAGTTATAAAACGAAATCAGCGATATCGAAACGTTGCGGCAAGCCCTGATTTTGGTAGCGGTGGTTTAGGTGAGATTGCTGACATGATCGGTGGAGAAATAATGCGCCAAGGTCGGCGGCGGCGATCAAATAGAGGGTCTACATGGAATATGCCCAAGCCTAGACGAGGCGGTGGTGTGTTTAGAGCCCCGAGAGGCGGAGGTTCTGGTGGCGGTGGATTTAAAACCGGCGGCGGTTTTTAGCCAGAGCACCCCTAGGCTTTAAATAAGAGGTAGTATGTATAAAAAAGGCCAGCATTAGCTGGCCTTTTAAATTTTGCTAAGTACTAAGATTAGCTAGCTAAGTTAGCTGAAGCGAATTCCCAGTTAGCAAGTTCCCAGAAGTTCTTTAGATATTCTGGGCGAGCATTGCGGTAGTCAACATAATAGGCGTGCTCCCATACATCGACTGTTAGCAAAGGCGTAACGCTTTCGTCGGTGAGAGGAGTGTCTGCGTTGCTGGTGTTCACGATCGCCAATGAGCCATCCGTATTCTTCACTAACCAAGTCCACCCTGAACCGAAGTTACCTGCGGCACTCGCGGTGAATTGAGCTTTGAATTCGTCGAAAGACCCAAAGGCTGCGTCGATAGCCGCGGCTAGTTCGCCGGTAGGAGCGCCGCCGCCATTTGGTGACAAGCTATTCCAGTAGAATGTGTGGTTCCAGATTTGCGCCGCGTTATTGAATACACCGCCTGTGCTCGACTTGATGATCTCTTCAAGCGATTTGTCAGCCTCAGCCGTGCCCTCAATCATTTTATTAAGGTTAACTACATAGGCATTGTGATGCTTGCCGTAGTGATAGTCGATTGTCTCTTCAGAAATGGTGGGTGCCAAGGCATCACGGGCGTAGGGTAGAGCAGGTAATTCAATAGACATTCATGTCTCCTAATAGTTCTAGGTTAATAGTTAAATCTTGCGGCGCAGTCTACCACAGCTTATAGCGACGACTTCGACGTTTTATTGACGTGGTTAATTAGTAAAACATCGATTACAAGACAGGCTGCATAGTAATTATCATATAAATGCCTTTGTCATTTTCCTGTAAACAAATTACAATAAGCTGTGTTTTTATTTCGCTAATAAGCGACAATACAGCACAAATGTCACTAACCAACTTATTTAGAACAAGAGTTTTGGGCTACAAATGAAAGAAAATTACAAAATTAAGAATCTTAATCGGACCAAAATTGTTGCGACCGTCGGCCCAGCTTCGGGTAATGTTGGTGTGTTGGAGCAAATGATCATCAATGGCTGCAGTGTGTTTCGAATAAACTTCTCGCACGGGTCTCATGAGTCACATGGCGAGTCGATTGCCAACATTCGTAAAGCAGCTGAAAACCTTGGGCAAAATGTTGCTATTTTGGGTGACTTGCAAGGTCCTAAAATTCGAATTGGTGCCATCAAAGGTGACAGTATTGAGTTAAGCGTTGGCCAAGAGTTATTGCTCGACTCCGATATCGCTGACGAAGATGGCAGCTTAGACGGCGTAAGCTATTTATGCGATACCTTGGCCGAAAGTTGTGGGCCTGGCAGAGTATTGATGCTTGATGATGGTCGTGTTCAGCTAGAAGTGACATCGGTTGATGGAAACGCAATCAGTACTAAGGTTATCGCTGGTACAAAACTATCGTCGCGTAAAGGCTTAAACCTGAAGGGTGGTGGTTTGGCTGAAGATGCTCTGACGCCGAAAGACATCAAAGATATGGAATTTGCGGCTAAGCAAAACCTTGACTATATGTGCGTGTCTTTTCCTTCTAAAGCGCAAGACATGCTGGACGCTCGATCAAAACTCGATGCGATCGGCTGCTCAACCAAACTAATTGCCAAGCTAGAACGTGCCGAAGTAGTCGAATCTGAAGCCGTGATCGATGAAATGATTAATAGTTGCGATGGAGTTATGGTTGCTCGTGGTGATTTGGCGGTTGAGGTTGGCTTCGAATCGGTCACCTCTTATCAAAAACAAATTGTTGCTAGATCTCGAAAATTGAACAAGCCGGTCATTGTGGCAACACAGATGATGGAGAGCATGATCGACTCGCCAGTGCCAACTCGTGCTGAAGTATCCGATGTCGCGAATGCAGTATTTGATTACGCTGACGCGGTTATGTTGTCAGCCGAAACCGCGGTCGGTGATTACCCTGTCGAAGTGATTCAAACGGTTTACGATGTGATTATCGCAACTGAGGAGCATGCTCTCACCCAAGTGTCTAAGCACCGAGTAGAGATTGAGTTTGATTACGTTGATGAATCAATTGCGATGGCGTCAATGTACTTGGCAAATCATTTTAAGGCGGTGAAGGCAATTGTGTGTTTGACTGAGTCAGGCAGCACAGCGCTTTGGATGTCCCGAATTAAAACGCATTTGCCATTGGTTGCGATGTCTCCCAAAGAAGCTACTTTGAACGGCGTGGCGCTTTATAAAGGCGTGCGCCCAGCGCATCTGCCGCATACTTCAGAGCGTAATACCCAACTTGAAGATGTAATTAAGTATGTTGGTAAGGCAGTTGAGCTTAAAAAAGGTGACTATGTGGCAATTACTTATGGAGATGTCGTTGGGGTAGATGGTCACACCAATACATTAAAATTACTGCAAGTTAACTAGTTTCGAATTAAAAAAGCGCTCATATGGAGGCTTATTAGAAAAGGCGCTCTAGAGCGCCTTTTTTTTATTGATTCAAAGGCCTGCAATCGTTGAATTCTCACAAGAGATGCGTATAATTCCGCGATGGAAAATATCAAACAAGCCCTCACCTTTGACGACGTTCTTCTAACGCCTGCTCGTTCAAGCGTTTTACCACGTGATGTCGATCTCTCCACGCAACTTACCAAAGACATTCGCCTAGGCATTCCTTTGCTTTCAGCGGCAATGGACACGGTAACTGAGTCTCGCATGGCCATCTGTTTGGCCCAAGAAGGCGGCCTCAGCGTGATCCATAAGAACATGACGCCTGAATTGCAGGCTAAGAATGTTTCTCGTGTAAAGAAATTTGAAAGCGGCGTAATTAATGACCCGATCACAGTTTCGCCAAACACGAGCATTGGCGATGTGTTGGCCCTAACTCGTCGCCACCGTATATCTGGTGTGCCGGTTGTTGATGGAGATAACCTCGTTGGTATCGTTACCGGTCGTGATTTGCGCTTTGAGACTCGCCTAGACGAACCCGTTTCAAAAGCCATGACGCCTCAGGACAAGTTAGTCACGGTGAAAGAGGGCGAAAGCAAAGAAAAGATTCAAAGCCTATTGCATGAGCACCGCATTGAAAAAGTGCTGGTAGTTGATGACGCCTTTCACTTAAAAGGTTTGGTAACGGTTAAAGATATTCAAAAATCGACTGATCACCCGAATGCGTCGAAAGACTCAAACGGCAATCTTCGCGTAGGTGCAGCTGTAGGAACAGGCGCTGACACCGATGAGCGTGTCGCGCTATTGGCCGACGCTGGCGTTGATGTGATCGTTGTTGATACCGCTCACGGGCATTCAGAAGGTGTGCTCAGCGTTGTTAGCCGAGTGAAGAAAGCCTATCCACAAATTCAAATTGTTGGCGGCAATATCGCTACCGCCGCGGCAGCGATTGATTTAGCTAAAGCCGGTGCCGATGCCGTTAAAGTGGGTATTGGTCCAGGTTCAATTTGTACCACTCGAATGGTCGCTGGTGTTGGTGTACCGCAAATTACCGCGGTTTATGATGTTGCCCAAGCACTTAAAGGCTCTGACGTACCACTGATTGCCGATGGTGGTTTGCGCTTCTCTGGCGATATTTCTAAAGCGATTGCCGCCGGCGCTAACTGCGTAATGGTTGGTGGCTTGTTAGCCGGTACTGATGAAGCGCCCGGTGAGATTGAGTTATACCAAGGCCGCTCGTATAAATCGTATCGAGGCATGGGTTCAATTGGCGCAATGGAGCAGGGGTCGAAAGACCGTTATTTTCAATCTGATGAATCAGAAACTGAAAAGCTAGTGCCTGAAGGCATCGAAGGTCGCGTGCCGTATAAAGGCCCTGCGATTAATATTATTCACCAATTGATGGGTGGCTTGCGATCAAGCATGGGCTATACCGGTAACCCAACCTTAGCTCAAATGCGAGAGAACTGTCAGTTTGTACAGATCACAAACGCAGGTGTTGCCGAATCACATGTACACGATGTAACCATTACTAAAGAAGCACCGAATTATCGAAGCTAAGCTTTACTGAAGCTAATATTTTACCGAAGCATAAGTTTTACCGAAGCATAAGTCACTGCACTTAAAATTAACACTCTACTCAAAAGCGATAGCCTAATGACTGATATCCATAGCGATAAGATCTTAATTTTAGATTTTGGTTCTCAATACACACAACTGATCGCCCGCCGAGTTCGCGAATTAGGCGTCTACTGTGAAATTTGGGCTTATGACAATGACCTAGAAACGGTCAAAGAATTTGCGCCCAAGGGTGTCATTCTATCGGGCGGCCCGTCAACGGTGACCGAACAGCACACGCCTCGTGCACCCGAAGGGCTATTCGATATGGGCGTGCCAGTGCTCGGTATTTGTTATGGCTTACAATGCATGGCGGCAATGCTGGGCGGAGGTGTATCGACCTCCGATAAGCGCGAGTTTGGTCATGCTGAAGTTGAGCTATGCGCCGACAATGCGTTGATCACTGAAGCCACGCAAAATGTTTGGATGAGCCACGGCGATAAAGTTACTGAATTACCAGAAGGCTTTAAGGTTATTGCTCAATCTGGCAATGCTCCTCTATGTGCAATCGCCGATGAAGAGCGCAAATTTTACGGCGTTCAGTTTCACCCAGAAGTAACTCATAGCGAATTTGGCGAGCAATTGTTGAGCCGCTTTGCTCATGATATCTGCGGTTGTGCTGACAATTGGTCAGCCAGCAATATCATTGATGATGCAGTTGCTACGGCCAAGAAAAAAGTTGGTGATGATTACGTAATTTTAGGCCTCTCTGGCGGGGTCGATTCCTCGGTTGTTGCGGCCTTGTTGCATCGTGCAATTGGCAATCAACTTACCTGTATTTTCGTTGATAACGGTTTGTTACGCAAAAATGAAGGCGACCAAGTGATGAAGACTTTCGCTGAAAATATGGGCGTGAAAGTTATTCGGGTTGACGCTGAGAAGCGCTTTTTGAGTGAGCTAGCCGAGGAAAACGAGCCAGAAGCTAAGCGTAAAATTATTGGCCGAGTGTTTGTAGAGATTTTTGAAGAAGAATCAAAGAAAATTGAGAATGCAAAGTGGCTTGCCCAAGGCACTATCTACCCCGATGTAATCGAGTCTGCCGCGTCGAAAACGGGTAAGGCTGAAGTCATTAAATCGCACCACAATGTTGGCGGCTTGCCTGACGACATGGAGCTTGAATTGCTTGAGCCTCTTCGTGAACTATTTAAGGACGAGGTACGCAAAATCGGCCTAGAACTGGGCTTGCCAGAACAAATGATCAATCGTCACCCGTTCCCTGGGCCAGGCCTGGGCGTGCGTATATTGGGCGAAGTTAAGAAAGAATACGCCGACGTATTACGTGAAGCCGACGCCATCTTTATGGAAGAGCTTTACGCAACTGGTTGGTATGAGAAAACTAGCCAAGCATTTGCCGTGTTCTTGCCGGTTAAGTCAGTTGGTGTTGTCGGTGATAACCGCGCTTACGATTGGGTTATCGCCTTGCGAGCGGTGCAAACCATCGACTTCATGACTGCAACATGGGCACATATTCCATACGACATTCTCGGCCATATTTCGAACCGAATCATCAATGAAGTGCGCGGCATTAGCCGAGTTACTTATGATATTTCAGGCAAGCCGCCAGCTACAATTGAGTGGGAATAGTTGGTGCATGAACTAAATATTTGAAAGGCAAGGTTTCCTGTTTTGTGTTTAAAATACACCGAACAGAGATCTAGGCATGTTCAATTTTCTGCCGGAAGTTCGATTCAGCCAGTGATTTCTCTGAATTGATTTTATTTGCGACCTACTCCTCATCGAATAAAAGCAGTTGAAGTGTTGGAACTATTACCGTTGACTTTATTTCCACTGAATCCGGCGCACCATTATTGTTGTTATCAGTATCGGCGACCTGAGGGTCACTGCCTGCTTCAAACTCTTCAATATTGCTAAAGCCGTCATTGTCGGCATCGCCATTCGCATCACTCGCATCCCGCGGGTTTAAATCGTTTGCGGTTTCATAGTCATCGGGCAAACCATCGTTGTCATCGTCGCTATCGCATGCGTTACCTTGATTGTCGCCATCAAGATTAGCTTGATTTGTATTGGGCGTGAGAGGGCAGTTGTCAGCGTCATTGGCAATGGTGTCGCCATCAATGTCGCTGTCGCAGGCATCACCCTGATTATCTCCATCTAAATTGGCTTGGTCAGTATTGGCAATGGCGGGGCAATTATCAACTTGATTTGCAATACCGTCTTCATCGCCATCCAGGTCATTATCGCTAATATTTAAGCTGGCGACACCGTTTGAAAAACCAGCCGTACTGGCGGTAAACGTAACGGTTCGTAAACCGTCGATAAGGTCGTTGTCGACGATGGAAATTAACGTTGATGCCGCCGTTTGGTTAGCGCCAAGTGAAAGAACAGGCGTTGTCACTGACGCATCACCCGGAGATGAACTGCTGATCGTTACACTTGTCATCGGATTAAGTGACCCAAATCGAGATACCGTTAATACAGCCGTGCCATCTTGTTCATTCACTTGATTGCTTGATAGCGAAACCGTTAGTGCTTGCTCGACTTCATACGCGCCACTGTCACTAGCATTGCCTTGCGGGCGTGTGAGGCCACGCTGATCTTCTAAGATGTCTACCGTTGCTAGGTCTACCGCATTACTGTTAGCCGTTAATGCAAACGTTGGGCTAGGGCCGCCATTATCCGCTAGATTGCGCGCCAATCCAGTGATGGGGGTTGCCACGATTGGGCCACAACCGTTGCTGGCTAAATTGCCACCGGCATCGGTGGGCGCGGTGCCAGCACACGCCGAATCATCAACAACTAAGGAGGATTGAATCGTCAAACTGCTTGGTGAGGCTGCAAACACGTAAATAGGCGGCGCCACACCGTTTGGGTTGTTATCGACAATGCTAGAGTGGTTTATCGACGTGGTTCCGCCGTACACGAAGAGCGCACTTCCAAGGGCTGCGCCGTCGCCGGAGGGGAGCATGAAAGATTGTGGGTCGTTGACGCCTTTGCCGTTAATAACTTGGTTGCTAGAGAGGGTGGTGTTGATTAGGGTAAGAGAGCCTGAAAATTGGAAAATTGCGCCACCGGCCCCCATGCCCCCGCCAGAAAAGGTTGAACCTGCTCCGAGAAGATCGACAGTACTGCGACGAGCTGAGCCATTTCCCCCGCCGAAGCCACCAAAACCGCTTCGACCAGGAAAAACTCCTCGATTAGAGTCGATGCCACCGCCGCCACTGCCTCCACCACCACCGAAGCCACCATTGCCGCCATCCCCAGTAAAACCGGCCTCCATGGGGATGCCTTCAAAACCAGGGACAGTAAATGAGACGTATGTAGTACTGCCATTCCCCCCGGCAGCGCCAAAACCGCCATTGCCGCCATTGCCGCCCAGTGTGCCTCCACCTTGGCCTCCGATGCCGAACGCCCCGTTACTTCCGTTAGCGCCGATTGTACCATTCTCAACACCGTTACTTGCGAAGCCTCCTGCTAAATTGCCTCCTCCTATGCCTACACCATTAGGCAGTATGCGGAGCGGATTATTGCCGTTGCCACCAGCGGCACTATTGTTGATTAACGTGCTATTCGTCAACGTAAAGTCACCAAAATTAAACACAGCCCCACCGAATCCCGCGGCTGATGGACCTCCTCTAAAGAACCCGTTGCTCAGCGTTAAGCCATTAACAGTCAACGAGCCTGAAGCCTCAACCGTGAAGATTCGCCGTTGTTGCTGCGCATTCAATTTAATCATGCCCAAGCCTTCAGTGCCGTCGGCACTCAGGTTGTCACCATTGATTGTGATTTCGGTTGCAATGTAAAAGGCACTCGAACCGGCATTGCGGTCAGGGTCATTAGGCGTATCGTCAATATTAAGCAACAAGTCGCCTGTTAAGCCATTGGCAAACACAATGGTGTCAGCACCGGGGTTAGTGGTTTCATCTTCCGCCGCGTCTATGGCTTGGCGCAAAGTGCAGCTGATGACCGAGCAGGGCTCAGTCGGCACGGCATCGCCGTTTAGAGTAGTGACCACAAAGGTGGCGGCATAGCCACTGTTGATGTGAGCAAAAAGCAGACAAAAACCGAGTATTAATCGACGCGCGTATAAATGTAAGTGGCGAACGAAAGAAGTGAATATAGTCATGCGGTGGACCCGTTTGTTGTTATCACGGCTAAAATAAATGCACACAAAGCAGTCGCTTTTATTTGTGGTCAGATGGTGGTGGGACTTCTTAATACACTTTTTTGCGCTTCTGTTGTTTTAATTATTTGGTGATCAAGGCCGACCTCTTTGCCTTGATTTGCACGTTTTGTGCAACTTAGTGCTTATAAAAGAACTTCTGTAAAACCCCTAAGTTCATACTATTACACTTTATTGATTTTAGAAAAGCACTATATTCAATTGACGTTAACTATAAATGTCCGCTGTAGGCAAAATTCGGACACGGTTTGTCGCCTAGAATAAAAAATTGGCTTCTTTATCTTAATGCTGCCTATCGGCTTCTACAAAAAAAACCATTAGGAAAACCTGTCACTGGCATTCGCCAATAAACACATACTAGCCTCACACAAGCTCATTTGTTCTTCATAAAGCTCTCATCGAGAGTTCAAACTAAGGCCTTAGGCTTTGGCATTGACTAATTCGAACGGAGCTTTCATGCCTTCTTCTCACGCCACACTTCAAACAGAACCTTACGCCGTTGCCGTAGACAGCGATACTCAGGGCATGCGGCCCAGTAACATTCTTTTTGCCTTACTTGCCTCTATATTTGCCGTTTTTAGCCATTGGGGCTTCTGGGACATTGGCGTATACGCACTGGGTTGGAATACCAGCGCTAGCTACCTCTGTGTACTAACCCTATTGTTGCATGACAAGTCGTTTATCAAGTTTCGCGAGAATTGGGCGTGGCTTGTTCCCATTGCTTTTATGGCGTTGAGTTTCGGCTTATATGAGAACCCTTGGCTAAAAGCTATAAATATGATGGCGCTACCGATGTCGATCGGTGTTTTTCTTAGCTATGCGCACACAATTGAGAAACATCAGCAATGGTGGAGTTCACATTTTCTCATTCGACTTGGTTTCTTTGCGTTGAGAGTTTTGCCTCAATGGCCTCAAGCTAGTAAGCATTTGCGCTCAGTCGCACTGAGTCAGGTAGATGGCCCGAGTATAAGCATAGCAAAGCGCATTGCACGCTCCATTGCTGTGTTGATACCACTGATGTTTGTCATATTGGCGTTGTTGTCATCGGCCGATCAGCAGTTCGATCAATTGTTAGAGCGAGCGCTTCAATTTATAGGCGACATGCTTAAGGTTTCTATTTTCGCAAAGCTGCTATTCATAATCTTGCTTTGGGTCACTGTTGTTGCTGCTTTGAATGTCTTTCGCAAACCATTTATCTATGAGGGGCCGGTGGCATATCGAGCTGTTGATAATGTAACCGCCGCCATCGTGTTGTTTGCTATTCTAGTGGTATACATCGCATTTCTCACTCTGCAAATCGAGTATCTTTTAGTGGATCAATTGCCTATTGAGTTCGGAGACACTGAACGTATAGTCAAGTCCGGGTTCTGGCAGTTATTCTTTCTTTCGATTATTAATCTAGGCTTGTTTTATTGGGCCTATCGAAATACTGCGGTTTGGCTTCAATGGCTACTGTCACTGTATTTGTTGGCCAGTGTATTGATTTTGCTGTCAGCCGCATGGCGTATGGTACTTTATGTTTACTATTATGGCTTGAGCTATGAGAAGTTCTTCGCCAGTTACACGACGTTTTACGCATTGGGCTTATTCGTCTTTTTGGGTTTTTGCTTACTTGCCAAAAAGCCTCAAGATTTGGTTAAGGGGGTTGTGTTCTCAGTGCTCTGGATGTTTTCTTTAGCAACAATCTCGCCCATTGAGAAACTTATATTTAGCAGTAACATGGCCTTGTCAAAACAAGCTGATTCAAGAATTGATCTCTATCACCTGAGCTATTTGTCGGCCGATGTACTAAGTGACGCCGCAATTGCTTTCGAGCAGCGCCGTTTCAAGGCGAATTCACAGTGGGCAGCGTGGCTACAGTCTACTAAGCGAGTCGATTGCCAACGAGCATGGTATTCAACTAACCTAAGCCTCGAACTAAATTGTGCGAGTGTTGATGAGCACACATTGCCTGTTTCTAATTGGTATCCTGATCAAACTATTGAGATGGAAAATAGTGAAACCCCAAGTCTACGGAAATACAAACGCTATCGGAGTAGCAGAGAGAGGTAAGTGATTCATGCTCACCTCTCACGGCTGAAACGTTATGCAATATGTGCTCTGGTAGCTTAAGGCTTGGCGATTTCGGCCATTTCAACTAAGCGAATAAACTCGCTTCGGTAGCCGTAGTCGTCGGCTCCCTTATTTTGACGAGCCAGTTTTAGAATACTTTCTAGATCTGTATCGCCAATATATTTGCCGCCCTTAAGGTATTGCGCAAAGCCAGCAACTGCAATCGAGAACCGAATATCTCGACTGCTTTGATTGTTCTCTTTGAGTTTGGTTTGATCAATGCGAATAGGCGTTTCGATAAGCTTCGACTTACTCTCTTTAGGGAGCTTGTAGCGAATTTTTAGAAAGCCGTATTCGTTCTCACTGCTGCTCGAGCTTGTCGCTTGAGTAGCGTTGTTGTCGGAGTACCTAAGTGCGTCTACAGAGGGCGCATCGGCTGAGGTTGGTGTGATTTCATAAATTGCCGTTACTGTATGACCCGAGCCAATATCTCCCGCATCAACTTTATCATTGTTAAAATCTTCACGGTTTAGGTGACGGGTTTCATAACCAACAAGGCGATAGTCACTAACTGTATTTGGGTTGAATTCAACTTGCAGCTTCACGTCTTTGGCGATGGTGAACAGAGTAGAATTAGCTTGGTCGACCAATACCTTTTTCGCTTCGCTCAAGCTATCAATATACGCCGCTGTGCCGTTGCCGTTCTGCGCAAGAGCTTGCATCATGTCATCTTGATAATTGTTTCGGCCAAAGCCAAGCACTGAGAGGAAGACTCCGTTTTTGCGTTTGCGCTCGACCAGTGTTTTAAGAGAATCGTTAGAGCTTTGGCCAACATTGAAGTCTCCATCGGTCGCTAGAATAATGCGATTTACCGCATCCTTTTTATAGTTTTGCTCGGCCAAACGATAAGCCAATTCAATACCTGCACCTCCGGCCGTAGAGCCGCCCGCATTTAGGTTTTCAAGTGCGGCCAATATGGCGCTGCGGTTCTTTGCCTCGGTTGGCTCAAGCACAACGCCAGCTGCGCCTGCGTAAACCACAATGCTTACTGTATCAGAGGGCTTTAGCTTCTTGAGCAGCAAGCTTATCGACTGTTTCACCAATGGCAATTTATTGGCACTGCTCATCGAGCCAGAGACGTCCAGAAGAAATACGAGATTGCTGTCAGGAGTGTTTATGGCTTTGATGTCGTAGCCTTTAATGCCAACATGAACTAATTTTTTGCCGGAATTCCACGGGGAATCGAGTACCGAAACGCTTGCCTTGAAGGGCGTTTTCTTCGAAGTTGGGTAAGGGTAGTTATAGCTAAAGTAGTTAATTAATTCTTCAGACCGAACTGCGACGGGAGATGGTAAATATCCCCTCTGCAATTGATTACGTAACAAGCTATAGGAGGCCGTATCGACATCGGCGGAGAAGGTCGATACAGGTTGCTCACTGACTAAGGTTAGTCGGTTTTCGCTGTGCGCTGCATATTCTTCGCCTAGGTCCGGGCGCAGAGTTGGTTTGTTTAATGGTTCTGGTAGTGGCATTATTCGACCGATTGGTTGAACACCGCTATTGTTCGCAGCAGGCGCTGACAAGTCAGATATGCGGTATTTAGTCAATGGTGCTGCGCGCGACTGGACTGGCTCGTTCGACGAAATACGACCAGTGGCGATGACCTCTTCTAGACTAGCGCTGTCAAAGTCCGCCTGATTTTCCTTGGCGATTTTTACTCGAAAGGACTCGACTTTCTTAGTGTTCGAACGTGCATCGAGCTCTTTCTTATCCTTCATTTCCGGTGAGGCTTGGCGTGCGTCGGTAACGCTAATAGGCGCCTCCTGTTCAATTAGCATTGTCTCAGTATTATTATTTGGAACCACAACTGTGGCTTGGTCTGCTGAGGTATCAGGCTCGACACGGGTCACAGATATTACAGAGTCAATACGTTCGGCTTTGTCGTCACCTTTGCTTTGCGAGCTTAGTTCTTCAACACTGGCTTCTCTAGGGGGTAGTGTTTCAGGGTTCACGTGAGCTGAGGCTAGCTCTTTGTTAGCTAGCTCTTCAACAGGTAGCTGGCTCACAATCGCGAAGCTCAAAAAGCCCACAGCGACAGTGGCAAGTACTGGTTTAGAATTAAGTTTTTTGAATACAGTCATTATGTTGCTCCCTACTGAGTAAATCAGTGTTTGAATCGAAGGCTTAGTGTCTTCGTTATTCATAGGGCGAGCTGGAGCGACATTTTCTTGGTTAACTTTTTGTGAGAATTCGTCGAGTGCGGCTGAAATCGTTGCTTGCTTAGCGCTTGAGCTAGGCATTGGAATGTCTTCATCAAGTAAATCATCTATAAATTGGTCGTTCATACGATACCTCTACTGCTATCTAGGCTAGTGTCGCCTAGAGTGTTTTGGCTATTGAGTTGCGACGAGCTAAAGGTTTGTTTTAGTAGCTTGCGAGCCTGATGGATTCGCCATGAAATAGTGCTCTCTTTAACGCCCAATTGACTTGCAGCATCCGCGTGGGACAACCCAGTTCCGTAAACCATAATCAATGCGTCTTTAAAGTCGCTTTGAAGATGTTCGATATGTTCTAAGATCTGTCGGGCATATACGCGCTGCTCGGTTCGGTCCTCGGTTTTACTTTCTTGCTTATCAACATCGGATTCTTCGCGAGTATTATGTTGAGTGGGGCTCTTATAGAAATCTTTAGCGCAATTAATTACTAAGGGGTAAAGCCATGATGTAAAGCTCGAGCGCCCATCATATTGCTTGATTGAGCGCGCGAGCTTTAGACTGGCTTGCTGAGCTATATCTTCAGCATTATGTTGGTCTTGACTCCAGCGATACGCAAAGCGATAGATGGTGTCATAGTGCAGTTCAAGCAATCGCTCAAACGCACCGCTGTCTCCTGCTTGGCACTTTTTAACCAGTTGCTCTATCTGCATTGGGTGTTCTGCGTAAATTTTCGACGATTCATTTTTTATGTTTCACAGCTAGTGTGCGTTATTTAAGTTTGCAATCATTGGTTTTTTATCCGTTAGGTAAGACGATAGCACGAGCAAGATCCTTGGTGAGAAAGTCGAAAATAGTGACAATTTCTTAAGATGCGGCATAAATTCTGCCTTGAGAGCGTCGGTGGTGCTAACATCACTTCCTGTCTACGTTGGCCTAGAACAAAGCCTCTCTTCAAATTTCTGCTTAATTTAAACCGTGCCTCACTCTAAATTTCAATATCGCCAGAATTCAGTTGCTCAGCAAGGTTTTACCTTGATTGAGATTATGGTGGTGGTGGTGATTATTGCGGTAGTATCGGTTGCGGTGGTGTCGTCATTGAGCGGCAGTGACGACCGAGCTGCGCGCCTTCAGGCAGACCGTTTTATGGCGGTGGTAAATGAGGTTCGCGATGAGGCAATTATCGCGGGTGACAATTTTATCTTAAGTGTAGATGAACGTGCCGGAACCTATGGTTTTGAATCAATTTATTCTCAGACAGAAAGTAAAGATTCATTGCTTAAAGACCGCAATGTTGATCCAGAGGTGGAGCTGAAATGGGCTGTATTTGAGGTCTTTGAAGATGACCCAGAGGCCGAACCTAAGGTGCTGATATCTTCATTAGGTGAAATTACCCCGTTTGAAGCGAGCTTTGCTGGCAGCGATTTAAAATATGTTGTTTTAGTAAACGATGATGGCCAGCTCGAGCGAGTTGATAAGAAAACGGGCGCGTTCTAGTTATGTCAATAATCAGCATTAAAAAGTTCGACCAAGCTCGCCTCAAAAAGCAGGCTGGTTTTACACTGATTGAAGTATTAGTGGCATTGATTGTGGTGAGCTTTGGTATCGTCTCGGTAATCCAAGTTACCTCGCAACATGTCAGCAATATAAGCGAGCTCGAGAAGCGCATGCTGGCGTCATGGGTAGCGAGCAATCATATTGCCGAAATTCGGCACAACGCTAAGGTAGAACGGATTCGGAGCCGTTCCGATACTGAGCGCTTTGATATGGGGGGCCATACTTGGCGATCTCGTGCGCGTTTGCATGAGACAGAGGTCGAAAAAGTGTTTCTATTAACTGTGGAAGTTTCGTTTGATGGCGATCCTGAAAAAACAATCTACGCCAATATGACCAGCGCAGTTACGGATGGTTTACCGTGATGTCTAATTCAACCTTTGGTTCAAACATAAAACCTTCGACTGCAGGTTTTACCTTGATCGAGGTTATGGTCGCGGTCGGCATTTTTGCCGTGATCGCTAGCATTGTCGGCCCAGCTCTATTTCAGTTTTTAGAAATTCGAGATCGAGCAGGTGCTAAACAGGAGCGGCTCGAGAGCCTGCAAAAGACATTTCTGTTTCTAGCTAACGATCTGCGCTATGCCGCTAATCGGCTAGGCAAGGATGAGTTTGGTGATGCCGCTGATGCGACGCTGCTTGTAGGCGATGACGCTTTGCTGGAACTCACCACGGCTTATCCCGATTTAAATCTTGGTGGATTAGCTGTGCCGAGGCGAGTTATTTGGCGTTTAGATGACGGTGTGCTCTTGCGGCTGCAATCGCCGGTTATGGACCCAGATAGTGATACTCGCCAACTCAAGCAAGTATTGCTTAGCGACATTCGGGATGTTGAGATTGAGTTAAGTGCGATCGAAGATGGGCGTGATAGCACTTCTAAGCGTTGGGAAGAGCAAACGCGCCTACCGGATAAAATAAGCGTGACGATCGAGCTGGAAAATAAAACTGAGTATCGGCGCGTCTTTACGATGCTTGGTGGTAATAGTGTAGATGCGGTTGCGGCTAGTTTGAATTCGCCGTCAACAGGCATTCCGGGTGGAGATTCGCCACCGAGAGACCAAGATGATGGTTAGACAACCCGCTAATACCACAAAGCAGAAAGGCGTGGTTTTAATCGTGGTGATTTTTGCGATTGTACTGATGACCACGCTCTTGGCTATTATGATCGAAGATCAACATATGTTTGTGCGCCGCTTGGGCAATCAAAAAGTCGCTGAACAGGGTTACCAATATACCCAAGGCTTGAATGCCTGGGCTGAGCGGGTGCTCAATGACGATCAGAATAGAGCTATTGACTATTTGGATGAAGATTGGGCTAAGTTCGGGCGACCCGAAGAGCTAGGAGATAATGACGCGGAGCAAGGGGCAGATTCTTTCTCTCTTGATAGGAGTACACAGAGAGCTCAGGAAGAGTCTGATGAAGAAAATGCAACAATTGATTTTGGTATTGATGAAGTTGAAGTCACGATTGATGACCTTCAGGGCCGTTACAACTTGAATAATTTGGCGATCAAAGAGCCTCAAGCAGCGGCGAACCAAAAGCGGATTTTTCAAAACTTGTTAAGCGTTTTGGAAATAGGTGAGTTTGATGAGCGAGACAGGCTTCACGGCGCATTGGTCGATTGGGTAGACGAGAACGACTTATCCGGGCCAAACGGTTTTGAGAGTGGAGACTATGGCAGCAAGACGGTTTCATACTTTGCTGCGGACCAGAAGTTGACGTCTATCGGCGAGCTTCGGTTCGTTGAAGGTTTTAATCAAGAAATAATCAACAAATTGAGGCCTTATGTGTCGGTATTGCCAGTCGAAACCGCAAAAATAAATATCAACACTACAAGTCCTGAAATTTTAGCCAGCTTGAGTAAGAGTGTGGTTACTGATCTAGGTTCTGTAACTAGCTTTCTTGCTCAGCGAGAACAAGAAGGTTTTCAAGGGTTTAGCGAAGTCACCACTGCTCAAACCGCAGTTATTGCATCATCAGCAGCGAACGGTGGCTTTATTCAAGGTATGATGCAACTCAACAGCCAATTCTTTCAGATTAACGCTAAAGTGACCCTCGGCAATCGTGACTTTTGTATGACCTCATTAGTATTGCGAGAAAGCGCCACGGCCGAAGGTGGAACCACTCCTAAAGTAACAGTATTGAATCGCCAACACAGTACTCTGTGTGAAGAGCAAAGCACAATAACAACAAATAGCGATGAAGATTTATCTTAATTTAGAAGCCCCTTATGAATGGGCTCGCGTCAGCGCCAAAACGGTAACGGCTTTTGGCGAAGTACCGTCCCCAGCAGATTATCCCATTGATGACGAAGACGAAGTCATTGGAGTGGTCTCTGGTGAATGGGTCACCAGCCATCAGGTAAACTTGCCTGCAAAGACCCGTAAGCAGTTCAACACAGCGTTGCCATATTCTTTGGAAGAAGCGATCTCTGAAGATGTTGAAAACATGCATTTTGTCTGCCCTAATTGGAAGGCCGGTGAGGATGTGGCTGTATTTGTCGTTGCTAAAAATAAAATGCTTGAGTGGAAAGAGGTGGCTACTGATCATCGCTTACCCATCAAACAACTTTTGCCCGATTACGCGTTGTTACCGTTTCATGATGCCGCGGATTGCTCTGTCGCTCTTAGTGAACATGGTTTACTGACACACAATCGTGATGGAACCGGGGTTAGCATAGACCCAGATTTTCTAGATGCATGGCTGATGAACACAGATACTAGTGACATCATCGCGGTAAATAGTGAGCAGCTTGCGGAAAACTTAATCGCTGAGCATCCAGAGAGGGATTTTCGCTTCTGGGCCTTCGGTGAGAAACTGTCTCATTGGCTTGAATATGCACAAACTTCGACCATTGAGTTATGGACCGATACTTATCGTCCTCGAGTCAGCCGGCGTAACAAGAAGGTTTATTTGCTCCCCCTCGCATTGATCGTGTTGAGTATTACTTTAAAACTTGGTTACGACTCCTATCGTTATTTCGCCATGCATGCAGAAATTGCTGCGATTGAGACGGAAGCGAAATCGATTTTGAAAAAACGGTTCCCCGTTTTTAAAACAGTCGCTAGCGGAACCGAACGCGAGCTCATGGAAAAAGGCATTGCTCGTATGGGAGGGCCAGATCGTTCTAAGAGCGTGCATAATACCTTGGCGCAGGCAGCGGCAATTCTTTCGCGCCAACGAGTTAGCTTAAGTGATATTACATTTCGCAATGAGGAGTTAATTTTAACCTGCTTGTTAAACGATTTCTCTCAGGTAGATCTTCTGAATAAACAATTTAATCAGCGCCCCGGTTTGAATGCAACACTGCAATCCTCGGCCTCTGAAGATGGCAAAATTATCGCTAGCTATAGCATCAAGAACAATTAAGGTGCGGAACTGAGTTTTATGGATTCAATTAAAAAATACTGGGCAGAATTGCAGCCACGAGAGCGTCTTATATTAGGTTTGGGCAGTGTCATCGTGTCATTGATTCTTATCTATGCGTTATTGCTGCAGCCGCTTTATCGAGCTCTAGCACATATGGAAGGTGTTTTACCCAGTTTACGGAGTAATCTAGTTTGGATGCGTCAAACTGATCAGCTTCTTGAACGTGGCGGTAATATCTCGGTAGAATCTTCAATAGAGGGGGCAAATGAGTCATTGCTTTCGGTTGTTGAATCGACCGCTCGACTAGCCAATATTCGCAAGTCAATTCAGCAAATGGTACCCGCGCTCGAGAGTAATGAAGTGCGAGTGGTTCTGGAAAATGCCGACTTTAACCAATGGCTTCGCTGGGTCGATACTTTGTACAAGCGTAATGGTGTCGATATTAGGCAAGTTAGTGCCGAGCGTGATGAAGATCAGCCAAATATTGCTGAAATCAGAGTTACGTTCTTTAGGCCTTAAATACGCAGTAGTACTCTAAATATACGGCGTGGTGATGGTCTTCTAGCGATCAAATTATTGGTAGTCTGTTTTTAGAGTACGCCAAGAAGTTGAATATTGGATTGGCTTAGATACTCATGCGCTACACGCCCTTGAAATCTCGGTTTGCAATGACGTAAAAACATGGCAAGAAAAAGCAGGTTATCAATGCTCAAGGTAGAGCAAAGGGCTGTTTGGGGAAATAAAGCCCCTGATGATCAAAAAGTGGTTCAAAAAGCCAGTTCAAAACTCTAGCTTAAAAATTTAAGTTCGTAGGGTTCTCAAAAAGACATTTGGCTGACTAAATAAGCAGAGATACTTTTAGAAGTTTTGTTGGCTTACGAGTAAATAAAAAGGCCGCTCAGCGATATTTTGCTAAGCGGCCTTTTTAGGTTTAGGTTTATAGGGGCTTGTTACTCTCTTTTGCGGGTCTATTCGCTAGTGAGTTTGGCTTATTTTGATTCTTCGATCATATACTCGACAATGTCTCGAATATTTTGATCGCTTAGGGCCGCGTTACCGCCTTTAGCTGGCATGGCATTGATACCATTGATCGCGTTAGTCGTTAGCGTGTCTATGCCCTTGGCAATTCTGTCGGTCCAAGCAGCAACGTCACCGGTAATTGGCGCTCCAGCTGCACCGCTAGCATGACAAGCGCCACAGCTAACATACATATCTTTTGCCGTTAATTCTGTTGCAACAACCGGTGCCGCTGCCGCGGTCTCTGCTGAGAACTTGCCTACTGGGGCGATGCGCTCGGCAATCGCTTGTGTATTTTCACGATCGCTTCGTTCGTCCAATCGAGTGTTTACATCATTTGCCGCGAACGAGGCTAGTACCGCGATAATCACGGCCATTACAACCATGGCGATAATCATGATGATAAATAGTCGACCAAACGTTGAATCATTCATTTGCTCTTCGCTCATTGGAACACCTTTTCTATGTTTACTATTAAATGGCCGTATCAGTCGCTACCAATATGCTTGCCAATTTAGCCGTCCGATATTTAATCAATTGTTTTAACATCAGACGTGGTTTGAAATCGGGGGCGATTATAGCTCATCTCCCGATAGGGAAAAACAGTTTTTAATCGCCTTTTATGCTTTAAATAATGAGTATTGACTAAGATCGATAAGCCGGTCTTCATCTGCCCTGGTTATGCCTATGGCTGTAAAATGCTATTAAGCTCAGCCCTTAAACAGAGAACCTAAGATGCCTCGAATTACTCTACGGCCTAATTGGGAGCCTATTGATCGAGCTGCGCTCTTGATGAAGGCTTCAGTTGGTGTCTGTCTGCTAGAGCGTCTACTTGGTTTGGCACTTTTTTCAACTGCAGCGCGAGCTTGCTCTTCTCGCTCAATGGCTTCTTCTTCGGCCGCGGAGGCTTCTGCGCGTTTTATCAGCATTTCATAGGCTGATTCGCGGTCAAGCGGTTGATCGTATCGACCACGATAGGGTGAGCGCGAGATTTGTTCTTCACGTTCAGTATCGTTCATCGGTCCGATGCGAGACTCAGGCGGCCGGATCAAAACTTGCTCGACTTGTGTTGGAATACCTTCAGAGTTAAGCGTGCTTACCAATGCTTCACCAACACCAAGTTCGGTAATTACTTTGCCAGTGTCGATTTCCGGGTTCGCTCGAAAAGTGCCTGCAACGGTTTTAACCGCTTTTTGATCTTTCGGCGTGAATGCTCGCAAAGCGTGTTGGATTTTCAGGCCAAGTTGACCAAGGATTTCTTCTGGTATATCTAGCGGGCTTTGCGAGATAAAGTAGATTCCAACCCCTTTTGAGCGAATTAATCGTACAACTTGCTCAATTTTATCAACCAATACTTTCGGCGCGTCGTCAAACAATAGGTGCGCTTCATCAAAGAACATAACAAACTTAGGTTTATCGGCGTCACCGACTTCAGGTAAGGTTTCGAAGAGCTCAGATAATAGCCATAGCAAGAACGTTGAATAGAGTTTAGGCGAACTCTGAATTAGGTTGCTGGCATCCAGTATGTTGATTACGCCTCGGCCTGAGAAGTCGAGGCTCATCAGGTCCTGCAACTCAATGGCGGGTTCACCAAGTAGAAATTCAGCTCCTTGTTCTTCGAGAACCAGCAGTCCACGTTGAATTGCGCCAATACTGGCGGTTGAGATATTGCCATATTCAGATTTCAGCTCGGCCCGATTGTCGCCCATCCAGATAAGCATCGAACGTAAATCTTTGAGATCCAGGATCAGCATTCCTTGGTCATCAGCTATCTTGAAGCACGAATACAAAATGCCAGTCTGAGTTTCATTGAGTTCAAGTAGGTTAGAGAGTAGCAGAGGTCCGATCTCGCTCACTGTTGTTCGAATAGGATGCCCTTTTTTACCGAACAAATCCCAGAATACGACTGGGCTCGGACTCATATTATAGTTTTCAATGCCGATAGTATTGATGCGCTCATCAATTTTTGGATGCGGCTTTGCGGCTTTGCCAACCCCAGAAACGTCGCCTTTAACATCTGCCAGAAAAACTGGAACGCCAATTTTAGAGAAATTTTCTGCTAAAATTTGCAACGTTACCGTTTTGCCGGTGCCAGTAGCTCCGGCAACCATGCCGTGGCGATTGGCCATGCTGGCATCCATGTATACAGTTTGCTGGCCATTGCCGCCGATAAGTAGTTGGTTTGATTCAGTCATGCCTAAATTTTTCAGTCAGAGTGTTGTAAATGGGGCTTGTCGGTCCGAGCGTTTGGATTAGCGCCGTGGTTTAAAGCTTTTAGGTAAAGTTATAATGCGTCACGCCTAAAGTCTGGAAGCTTTCCGACTTGGCACATCATCGGTTAATGCATATAGGTGCTTAAAGAAGAGAATGAACGTTAGCATAACTTTTAATCAGCCTCTACATTACTTATTCGCCAAGCTTTACATATATTTACCAAGCCGCTGAATTTGCTTTTTATGACACTAAACTTTACATTGTACGTTGGGGCGGCAATATGCACTCGTTTGTAGAGGCATCAGCTAAAAAATTGATAGAATACTGAGAACCAAAACATGGCCCATAGAGGGGCAAGTAGAAAATATGCGAATTGCTATTTTAGAGGACGATCGAGATCAAGCTGATTTACTAACCGTATGGCTTGAAGAAGCCAACCATCAATGTGATGTTTTTCCTGATGGAAACGCCTTTGTGCGAGCTTTTAAGCAAGATAGCTACGATCTAGTTTTGCTTGATTGGATGGTACCGAAACTATCTGGCTTAGATGTATTGAAGCACCTAAGAGCACATGTCGACAAGGTTGTGCCGGTTGTATTTATTACTCAGCGAGATTCAGAGGAGGATATTGTTCAGGCTCTCGAAGCCGGTGCAGACGACTATATGGCCAAGCCGGTTCGCCATAAAGAAACCATGGCTCGTGTCAATGCCATCGCGCGGCGGATGGGTTTTGGAGATGAGCACACCTCTGACAACTATAATGTTCCACCTTATAAAATCGATACTCGATTACGTCATGTCACTCTCAATGATGAGATCGTCGATATGACTCAGAAAGAGTATGAACTTACATTGTTCATGTTCAAAAACCTAGGGCGGGTGATATCTAGAGGACATTTGCTCGAAATGGTCTGGGGCACCAGCTCCAAGTTGAACACTCGTACAGTTGACACGCATGTTAGTCGCTTACGTACTAAATTAAAGCTTGATGAACAACAAGACTGGCAGTTAACATCCGTCTACCGTCACGGCTATCGTTTGGAAAACACTAAATAATTTAAGTATCACTTACGCTTGAAGAATTAGCCGTCTTAGCACGATCAATCTCGAGTGAGTTGATGCAAAATTCAGAGGTCATTATGTCCGAAAAAAAGAAACGCCCTAGCGCTGAAATCATCAACCCTGGCCTTGGCGACATTGAGAAGGTTAGGGACATTCTATTTGGCAAATACGTTGCCAGTTTTGAGCAACGTTTTTCTGAACTAGAGGCTCGTCTCGAAGCGGATGTAGATCAACTCAAAGAAAAGCTAATCGATAAAATGGCGAGCATGGATGGCGCTGTTAATGAATCGCTCTCCCGCCTAGACAAGCAGATTACCGAAGAAAAATCGGCTCGCGATACGGAGCTACATTCTTTGCAAAACACCTTGCGTGAAGCTGAGGCAGCACTACAAAACGCCATAGCTACTATGGAAGATCAAGCGAACCAAGATCTGGCCTCCGTTCGAGCCTCTCTTGAGGAAAGCCATCAAGACTTAATGGATCGTACGCTTGCGAGCCAAGCTGAGTTAACCTCGCAGCTTGACCAGCAAAAAGAAGAACTACAGAACGACAAAGTAGGGCGTCAGTCATTAGCTCTTTTGCTGGATGAAGTGGCGATTAAACTACGCGGTTCTTAGGCCAATAGGTCTTGAGCGTTTATTGCGATGACTCAAATAGATGATCATCATCAAATTGATGAACTTCGTGAGATACTTAACGGCAGCAACTCGAGCGAGTTAGCTGCACTTAAGGAGCGAATTGAGAGCGTAGAGAGTCGAACAAAGGATGTTGCAGAGGTTCTTGCTCCTGCTATTCGAAAGTCTGATAACGAGGCTTTGGTTTCGTCCCTTAAAGACCCTGTATCGTCGAGTTTGAAGTACGCAATTCGCTCAGAACCTGAGGATTACGCGGAGATTTTATACCCGGTAATGGCGCCGGCGATTCGGCGGGCGATTTCTCAGGCCATATCATCCTTGATGGTTACTATAAATAAGACAGTAGAGTCCGCTACCTCGGTTAGCGGAATTCGAACACGTATTCAGTCGTTTCGTACTGGTATTCCATACGCCGAATTGGCACTCCGTCAGTCATTGCTTTACCGAGTCGAGCATGTTTATTTGATTGACCGCGAATCAGGAATGCAAGTCGCAGAGGTTGCGTCTCAGCAAGCCGAAGGGCTCGATGGCGACGCAGTAAGTGCGATGTTTTCGGCGATTCAAAGCTTTGTTCAAGATTCTTTTTCGCATGACCGCTCAGCAATGCTGACTGATTTGAAGGTAGGTGACCATAACGTTTGGGTCGCTCATGGTCCACGGCTCATGTTGGCTTGTGTTATTCAGGGTAATGCGCCAGAAGCTCTAAAAGATGATCTTTATGATGCTTCGTATAAAATACGTACAGACTATGCCAATGAAATAGCTTCCTTTGACGGAAATGTCGACAGCTTCGTCGGTGTTGATAACCATCTGCGCCCGCTTTTACAGCTTCGATTAAAAGATACAGCCGAGGGTAAAGTCAGGGATGAAGGTGGTGGGCCATCGAATAAACGCTGGCCCTTAATACTTGCTGCTCTGGTTGTGCTAGGCCTTTGCTATTTTTGGTTTGTGCAAAACAGTAAGATTGGCACTGTTGAATATCATCTCCGTCAAACACCTGGCATCGCTGCCACTGACGTCTATTGGAGTAACGATCTCCTTGTCATTGAGGGCTTAAAGGACCCTGATGCGAAGATACCATTTGGCACGTTTGAGGCTTATGGCATAAGCCGAGACGAGCTCGACTTTAGAACTATTCCGTTTCGCTCGTTAGAAGTTGATATGGAGCTGCAACGCTTTCGCAATGAACTTACCTTGCCTTCTGGGGTTTATCTATCGGTGCGCGACGGTAAGATTTACCTATATGGCGAAGCCCCGATTGCATGGCTTAGCGAGAACGATTCGAGAATAAGACAGCTGGCTGCCGATGGTAGGCTTACTATTTCGGCCCTCTCTGCATCTTTTGAGTCTGTTTCTGACCTACTGCGTGCCAGTTTTAGCGAGGATGATTTAAGAACTATCCGCATGTCTAGTGCAGCGAGAGCTGACGCAACAACCGTTCAAATTGGCGGCTCTCTCTCGGCGGAGAATCTAACTCTCATCAGCGCGCTTTTTGCCGGAAACCGTTGGGTTGCGGTTACTGCTAAGCAAGCCGAAGAAAACAATCAAAGCGCTGACCCGTCCTCTTCGTAAAAATAGCAGTCAGCCTTAAATCGACTTTACCTCGCCTCAAAGAAACTAAGTACTGATGTTAAAGAAAAAAATATGCATGGTTGGTGACTTTTCAGTCGGCAAAACTAGCCTTACGCAAAAATTTGTAAACAATGTATTTTCTGAAAAGTATCTAACCACAATCGGCGTTAAGATCGATACCGCGTTTGTGAATGATACGAAGCTGATTGTTTGGGATGTGGCAGGCAGAGATTCGTTGTCTCCGATTAATGCCAGCTATCTGGTTGGTGCCAGTGGCATTGTTTTGGTGTGCGATGGTACTCGGCAAAGCACCGTTCTTGATATCAAAGATATTTGGCAAGTGGTCAAAAAGCGCATAGGTGAGGTGCCAGCTGTAGTGGCATTAAACAAGTCTGACTTGGAAGACTGGCACATAGATGCTCAGCAAACTGCTTACTTCGAGGAGCAGGGCTGGCAGACATTTGAGACCAGCGCTAAAGATGGGCAAAACGTAAAAGCACTTTTTGAAGCACTGGTCTCTGAGATCGGGTAAAGCTGTTCTAAGATTCAGAAATAAGCAGTTAGATTTCTAATATAGGAACGATGATAAAAAGAGCTACATTGTATTCAATATGGTAGAAACTAGCTTACAACAACATATAAATCAGCAGCTTTTCGAGAAGTTGGAATTAGCCTATTTTTGCGTTGATCAATCGATGCAAATTATTGATGCCAGCGAAAACCTTGAAAACTATGGTTACACAGGTGTTGTTGTTGGCGCTAATGCCGACGATTGCGTTGATTTTATGTTTGGCCTCGACGCGTACACGGAGCTTGATTTACCGATGGTTGAAAGTCCATCGGGCAAGAAAGTTTCGGTGAGTTTGTTGCCCCGCGACAGTTTTTTAACAGTCTTGATTTCAAGCGCTAGTGCCGAGGCTGATCAGCGACAACTGTTACAGCAAAAAGCTAATGAAAACGAGTTGCTTGTTGAGCAGCAGATCAAGTTGATGAAGCAACTCGAGAATGCATCCGAGATGCTAGAGCAAAAGAATGTACAGCTTGAAGAAGCATCTCGCCTACAAACCAGCTTTCTTTCAGGCGTGTCGCACGAGTTTAGAACACCCTTAACGTCGATCATCGGCTATACCAATTTAGTCAAGCAAGCACTTCAAAGTGCGGGCGACGATGGCTCTGAAAGTGATAAAGTTCAACATATAGGCGCAGTGCAACGGTCTAGTAAACACCTTCTATCGTTGGTTGAAAATTTGCTTGATCACGGCAAATTGGATTCTGATGAAATTATTGTAAGACCCAAAGAAACTGATCTTGCTGAATTGTTCAATGATGTAGAGCTACTACTCAAGCCCTTAAGTGATGGAAAACACATCGATTTTATTGTTGAGCTGGGCTTTGAGCAACCGATGATAGTGGTTACTGATGATAGTCGTTTGAGACAATGTCTTATTAACCTTCTTGGGAATGCGATCAAGTTTACTGACTCAGGCTCTGTTCGCTTAACCGCGAAGTTGTCCGACGACTTTTTGAAGGTAGGCGTGTTTGATACAGGCCCGGGGATTAGCCAAGAAAACTTGGCCAAAATTAAGCTCCCATTTTGGCAGGCGGCCGACACCGGAAAGGCCGGAACTGGCTTAGGTTTGACCATCACTGAGCGAATTGTTGAGCTGATGGGTGGTGAGTTGGAAATTTCTTCAGAGCTTGGTTGCGGTACGCAAGTTAGTTTTGAAATACCGGCGCCTCAGTTAGATGCCGAACCAAAGCCCGTAGAATCGCAAATGTTGCCTTTTAAGCAAGCCAAGATCCTGTTAGCCGAAGACGATTACGATATTGCCGACCTAATTGTCATGATGCTCTCCGAGCGGGGCTATGAAGTAAGCCATGTCGACAATGGTGAGCTTGCGCTAAACGCGTTAGAAAACCAAGAGTTCGATTTTGTTTTAATGGATATTCACATGCCTATTATGACTGGCTACGATGTATTGCGTGAGCTGCAAGTCAAAGGTATCAAGACCCCGGTGGCCATCATGAGCGCATCGGCAGTCGAGTCTGATCGCGCAAAGGCTGAACAGCTTGGCTGCTTCGACTACTTGATTAAACCTGTAGAGATCGACGACGTTATACGAATTATGAATCTTGCGATTGATCAGCGAGCCTAGAGTCTAAATCGCTGCGCAGTGATTAAAGAACGATAAATCTAAAAAATTCTCACCGTAAAATATTATGACAGACCATGAATCCCCACAGATATTAGCTTTAAAAGAGCGCTACAAAAGCAGTTTAGTAGATAAGATGCAGTCGCTGTCTGACTATTTAATTGCGATGGAGAGCGATGACGCTACTCTCGATCAAGTTGCTGAACTGCGAGGTTTTCTGCATAAGTTAGCAGGTTCTTCGGGAATGTATGACTACGATGATATTAGCGTGGCTAGCCGAAAAGCCATGTTGGCCGCGGATAAGGTCGAAAACGTAGCCCATATTGATGAGCTTAAGGTTGCGGTAGGCAAGGTAGCGAGTTTGCTACAAACTTATTGTTAACTTAGACTGCCGATTAGATCATCAGACACAATCCAATAGAGGGGAGCCCTAATGCGCTGGCGAGGACGAAGACAAAGTAGAAATGTAGAAGACCGTCGAGGTCGATCTATGATGCGATCGAAAAAGGGAGTGGGCGGTGGCGCTGCTATCTTGCTTATACTGGTGGGATTGTTTTTCGGCGAAGATGTGCAAAAGGTTTTATCTTTATTCGTGGGTACTCAGAATCAACAGATGCAGCAATCTTCGGCACCAAGGTCGACGACCGCACAAAATGATGAGGCAGCTCAGTTTGTGAGTACTATTCTGGCTGAAACCGAAGATACGTGGAACGCTATTTTTGCGCAATCGGGGCAAACATATCAGCCCCCTAAGCTGGTGCTCTATGAAGATCAAGTTCGCTCGGCGTGTGGAGTTAATTCTGCGGCATCTGGCCCGTTCTATTGCCCTGGTGATTATCAAATTTACATTGATCTTAGCTTTCTAAATGACCTTAAACAAATGGGAGCATCTGGTGACTTTGCGTTTGCCTATGTGATAGCTCACGAAGTTGGCCATCACATTCAAAACATTGTTGGCATCGCCAGCGATGTTCGTCAGCAGCAGGCTCGCGCTTCGAAAGCTCAAGCAAACGCGCTCTCGGTAAATATGGAGTTACAAGCTGACTGTTTCGCTGGAATCTGGATTAACCATACTGAAAGGCGCAACGCGATACTTGAAGCTGGAGATATCGAAGAGGGCATTCGTGCTGCCGAGGCCGTTGGTGACGATACAATCATGCGTCGCGCAGGTCGTGCACCGCGGCGTGAGAATTTTACTCACGGTAGCTCTCAGGAGCGCATTCAATGGTTTCAACAGGGTATGAAAACCGGCAGTATTCAGGCCTGCCAGACTTTTGGCTAAGCAATAGCTTTAGCGGTTTGCGAATTTAATCCGCAAACCGCTAACTTGAGTTTTAAAAATTATATTTCTAAACTGAGGCTGGTATCTCATAAGCTTGGCGTTGGCTTACCCGGAGCTCACAGCCTGATTCAGATTTTAGCGTCGAGTTCACCATCTCGGTGCGGAGCACTGCGAGGGCCTTACCTGCGGCAGTCGACACTATATTTCCGGCATTACGCTCGGCGCCATCAACAATGCTAACAACCTTCTCCCCAGCGATTGGAGTAGCCTCCCCGGCGATTGGAGTAGGGGTATCGCGATGTATAACATCGCAGATAAACATTCTCTGTTTGAGCTTACCTAAATAGTGCATACGCGCTACGATTTCTTGCCCGGTATAACAGCCTTTTTTGAAGTTGATGCCATCGAGTAGATCTAAATTTACCATTTGAGGTACAAACAGCTCGACATTATTCGAGTTTATCGTTGGCTCTCCGGCTTCGATGCAACTTAACGCCCATGCATCGTCCTTTTGATTGAGAGCGCTGTTGTTAGAGTGCTCGTTGGTAGCATTAGGCATCGTTGACTCTGTCATGAAGCTTACTTTAAGAGTGCGCGTACCATGATGCAGATTGCGAGACTGTGCCTCAATAGTGATAGAAAATTGAGGGTGCTCTTGGTTGAAAATCGGTCTTATCGAGGCTTGCTCAATTACCTCTATAGTCACCTTGCTGCGCATAATGTACATCCTTAGACGTTTTACCGTTGACTCGAGCAAGCTACTATCAATCAATGCATAGATATCGTCGTTTTCCCGCCAAAGCTGAAACAGGGCGAGTAAGCGTCCTTTAGGGCTGCAATAACCGCTAAATTGCCATCGACCATCCAGCATGTTGAGATCGTTGGTTAACTGGCCTTGTAAAAAGCTTATGGTATCGGCACCAGAGAATTTAAGTAGAGAAATGTCGTTAGGTTTTACTGGCATTGCAGGAAGCTCGAGTGTTGACATACGTGAAAAATAGAGGAGATGCAGCATGCTATCATTCGCCTTGTCGAAAATCACTGATCTTGAGCGCCTACCTGGTGCCAAAACGATATGACCAAACCTGATAAAATAATGCAAAGCGAAATTAGCGGTAAGTTAGAGATAGATTCTCCAAAAAATGCTGCAGAGGCGCTTGGTGCCCCTTTGAATGATGATAAGAATCTGCATCAAGGCGCTCATTCAAACAGCGATATCCCTATAAAGGTGAAAGAAGTTGGGGGGCCAAAAGGCTTAGAACCGACTCGTTATGGCGATTGGGAATCAAAAGGCCGTTGTTACGATTTTTAGTACATTTAAGCGGGCCTAGAGCTATTTGGCCAGACACTGTCCGATTTTTGCCACTTTTCCGCGCGCGCTTAAAGTGGTCTCGTTTCGCTTAAGCTTGGCTGCAGTCTAATTAAAATCGCTATTTAGCAAATAAATGCTCGCTAATAACAAAAGTTTTCAGTGTCTGAACTGCCACTTAGGCGGCAGTTGATGTAGAATGCGCGCAGCTTGAGAGCAGCTAATTTTGAGGGCTTTGCAATATCTAGCTAGATATTCGCCCCAGGTAAACGAATTCTAAACCGTTCAAAACAAGAGTAACTCTGATTATGCAAAAAGAGAGACCCCTTTCTCCTCACCTGTCGGTGTATAAGCCGCAGATCACCATGGTGTTATCGATAACACATCGAATCATGGGTTCATTTCTCGCGATTAGTACACCGGTATTGATCTATTGGCTGATGGCCATCGCTTCAGGCCCAGATGCCTATGCAGAGCTACAAGCTGTGTTTTCTCATTGGTTTGCTAAACTATTCCTGTTAGCGTGGGCATTCGCATTTTTCTACCATATGTGCAACGGTGTGCGACACCTGTTTTGGGATGCAGGTAAGGGTTTCGACATGGAAAACCTATATAAGTCAGGCTATGCGGTAGTCGGTGTGGCTTGTGTTCTGACTCTGATCACCGTTTTTGTCGCGCTTAATGGAGGTGCCTAATGAAATACCGTA
This sequence comes from uncultured Arenicella sp., assembly GCA_947499305.1. Classification (GTDB taxonomy): domain Bacteria; phylum Pseudomonadota; class Gammaproteobacteria; order Arenicellales; family Arenicellaceae; genus Arenicella. The sequence continues at coordinate 74,086 of CANMNN010000013.1, forward strand.
GCCCACTCTCTAAAGCCACCGGTCTTGGCTCAGCAAAACATGGTTTCTCGCATTGGTGGTGGCAGCGTGTTACCGCTATCGCCTTAATTCCGATGGGCCTTTGGTTTGTTATTTCGGTTTTATCACTCGCTAACGGCACGCATGCTGAAGCTCAAGCATGGCTTAGCTCGCCAGTAAACGCCGCGATTGTGTTGCTGTTCACACTAACGGCTTTGTTCCACGCTCAAACTGGTTTGCAAGTAGTTATTGAAGATTACGTGCCAACTAAATGGATCAATCTTGTTCTGCTTTTAAGTACCAAATTCGCAGCAGTAGTTATGGCCGTATTGGCCGTTATTGCTGTTCTAAAAGTTGCTGTAGGAGGCTAACTCGTGAAAGGCGATTATCAAATTATTGATCACTCATTCGATGTTGTAGTGGTCGGCGCCGGTGGCGCAGGTTTACGTGCTACATTTGGCATGGCATCAGCGGGCTTATCAACCGCATGTTTAACCAAAGTATTTCCAACTCGCAGTCATACCGTTGCAGCACAAGGTGGTATGAGTGCCGCATTGGGCAACATGGGCGAAGACGATTGGCGCTTCCACATGTATGACACGGTTAAAGGTTCTGACTGGTTAGGTGACCAAGACTCAATTGAGTATATGTGTCGAAATGCACCAGCAGCAGTTTATGAGTTGGAGCACTACGGTGTGCCATTCTCGCGAACTGAGGAAGGCAAGATCTATCAGCGTGCTTTCGGTGGTATGACAACTCACTACGGCGAAGGTCAAGCGTTACGTACTTGCGCGGCGGCTGACCGCACTGGGCATGCGATTTTGCATACCCTTTATCAGCAAGCACTCAAGCACGATGCACAATTTTTTATCGAATTCTTCGCGCTAGATCTAATTATGGAAGACGGCGAATGTCGCGGTGTTATGGCAATCGATATGGCCACTGGCATTATCCATCGCTACCGCGCTAAGCAAGTTGTATTAGCGACGGGCGGTTATGGCCGTTCATACTTCTCAGCAACGTCTGCTCACACCTGTACCGGCGACGGTAATGCCATGGTTTTGCGAGCTGGCTTGCCACTTCAAGATATGGAGTTCGTGCAATTCCATCCGACCGGTATCTACGGTGCGGGCTGCCTGATCACCGAGGGTGCACGTGGCGAGGGCGGTTACTTAACCAACTCAGAAGGTGAGCGTTTTATGGAACGCTACGCGCCAAACGCTAAAGACTTGGCATCGCGAGACGTTGTTTCACGATCTATGACGATTGAAATTAATGAAGGTCGTGGTGTTGGCCCAGATAAAGATCATATCTACCTACATCTCGAGCACTTGGGAGCTGAGTTGTTAGAAGAGCGCTTACCAGGCATCTCTGAGTCAGCTAAAATTTTCGCTGGTGTAGACGTAACCAAAGAGCCAATTCCAGTATTGCCTACGGTGCATTACAACATGGGCGGTATTCCAACTAACTATCATGGTGAAGTTCTTACACTGAAAGACGGCGACCCAGATAGCGTTGTACCTGGTTTGATGGCGATTGGTGAAGCGGCTTGTGTATCAGTACACGGTGCCAACCGTCTTGGTTCAAACTCACTACTCGATCTGATTGTATTTGGTCGAGCGGCTGCGCTTCGAGCTAAAGATACGGTTGACCCTTCTGAGCCTATGTCTGGCTTTAAGGATGACGCTGGTCAAGCGACCTTAGAGCGTTTAGATAAGTTGCGTTACGCAGAGGGTTCACGTTCAACCGCTGAAATTCGCCTGGAAATGCAACGTACTATGCAAGCACATTGCGCCGTGTTCCGCACTGGCGAAGTTATGAATCAAGGTGTTGAAAAACTAGCCGCGACCGCGGCGACCTTTGCTGATGTCAAAACTACTGATCGTGGCTTGATCTGGAACACCGATTTAATTGAAACACTTGAGCTAGAAAACTTACTTAGCCAAGCGGTTGTTACTATGAACTCAGCTGCCAACCGTGACGAAAGTCGTGGTGCTCATGCGCGCGATGACATGCCAGATCGTGATGACGAAAACTGGATGAAACACACGCTTACTTGGTGTGATGATCAGCATAATACAACCATCGATTTTCGCCCAGTTCACTCATACACGATGACGGATGATGTCGAGTACATCAAGCCGAAGCCGCGCGTATATTAAAGGTTTAAGAGGAGTTTAAAAATGGCTGAATTTACCTTACCAAAGAATTCTAGAATCGAAAAAGGCGAACATTACCCTGCGCCAAGCGGTGCGACTAATGTACGCTCATTTAAGATTTACCGCTGGTCACCAGACGACGATAAGAACCCTCATACAGATACCTATGATATTGACATGGATAACTGTGGGCCGATGGTTCTTGACGCATTAATCAAGATCAAGAATGAAATTGACCCAACCTTGACTTTTCGTCGCTCCTGTCGCGAAGGTATTTGTGGTTCGTGCGCAATGAATATCGACGGCACCAACACGCTTGCCTGCACTAAAGGTGTAGACGAGTGTAAGGGGGATGTTGCAGTTTATCCGCTTCCTCATATGTCAGTTGTTAAAGACTTAGTGCCTGACATGACTCACTTCTACGCGCAATACGCGTCGGTTGAGCCATGGTTGAAAACAAAAACTCCAGTGTCATTAGCCGCTGAGCGTTTGCAGTCTAAAGAAGACCGTGAAAAGCTTGATGGCCTATATGAGTGTATCTTGTGCGCCTGTTGCTCTACTTCATGCCCAAGTTATTGGTGGAATAGTGATAAGTACCTCGGCCCGGCAATTTTATTGCAGAGCTATCGTTGGTTAGCGGATAGCCGCGATGAAGCAACGGGTGAGCGCTTGGATTCACTTGAAGATCCATTCAAGTTGTATCGCTGTCATACGATCATGAACTGTACCAACACTTGTCCTAAGGGTTTGAATCCAGGCAAAGCGATTGGCGAAATCAAAAAGATGATCGCTGAACGCTCGCTTTAGGTTCTTTCTAAAGCGACAAGCCCATTCTCACTGTTAGAAAGCGATGATTAGCACATGCTTGATGCGAAACAACTAGTTTGGCGCTGCCGACGTGGCGTTCGAGAACTGGACGTCTTGTTTAATCGCTTTCTTGACAGTGACTATCAAACTCTAAGCAGCGCTGAGCAACTCAATTTTCAGCGCTTGCTTGAAGTGCAAGACCCAATAATCATGGACTGGTTATTTGGTAAGTATGATGCCGAGGACGCAGGTATCGCCGCGATTGTCGAACGACTCAAGGTTCTTTCAGGGCTGTAACTTTTTTGAGCTCAACGCTTATTGACAATGACACCGCCGAACCCTCCGTTGTTGGAAGACATTCTCGTAATCGCGTATTTGCTACACAGAAAGGTGTCTATAACATTGGTCGCAAGCACGTTATTTATGCGTTCAGCATCCGTATCTACTAAGCGACTTTGCTGATGAAGAATACCTGCGTTATTTACAAGCGCCGAAAGTCGACCTAATTCTCGATCTGTTTTTTCGAACAAATTTCGAACTTGTCTTTCATCAGATATATCCGCTTGAACCGCTATTGCATGTTGGTTTTTTGAGTGGATTTGCTCAACAATTTTCATCGCAGCCGCCCTGTCTCGATGATAATTTATGCAAACGTTGAAGCCATCCTTAGCCAGCCTCAGTGTGGTCGCAGCGCCAAAACCTCTGCTGGAACCAGTGATTATTGCAACTTAACTCAATGTTTATGTCTGTTGGTCGTTCGTGCTTTCGAAAACAGATTACGTTATTCCACTTTCAGTGAAGCTATCAACGATCAGCTTGGTTAAGTATTGATGCAGTGCTGAGTTTTTCGTTCTCACATGTTGAACGAGAGAGAGTGCATCTATTTTCAAATTGATTAGATCATCTAAGGGCTTGCTAACAAAATGGTCGCTAACCAGTGAGGAGTCCATCAGTCGATCGGAGGCAATCATCAACATATCGGTCTCACGCAAAGTTTCCAGGCAAACAAGAAGGTTTGTTGTCAAAAACGGTACGTTTGACAATATTCCAAACGATGCGAATAGCTTTTGCATATCTTCGCGAGTAGTCTCAAAGTTTGGAAAGTACACCGCCATGTGCTGATACTCGCGGCGAAGCTCAAGCGTTATATGATCTACCTCGGCTAAGGGGTGGTCTTTACGCATATATAAAACCGGTTTGATGCTCATCAGCTTTCGCGTGACGAAATCATCGCTGAACTTGTTTTTCGCAACAATGGCGAAATCCAAACTGCCTGAGCGTAGGCGGTCCTCCCATTTGTCATCGATGTTTTGACTTATTAACATCAATTTAGGGGCATTTTGTCTAAGCTTATTGATGAAGGTTGGCATGCCAACACTCGCCGAGGTGCCGAGCGTAGCCAATGATATTGTTGCGGCTGTATTCGCTGGGTCAAACTCCTGATTGGTAACCATCAGCTCAGTTAGCTGATTCAATATATGGTTAACGGGCTTTTCGAGTTCGAGAGTTTTAGGCGTTGGAGTTAGGCCATGCGATGAACGCACGAATAGCTCATCGTCAATAAGGTTTCGCAATCGATTAAGCGTTTTGCTCATCGCGGGTTGGGTTACGAACAAGCGTTCAGCGGCGCGGGTTACATTCTTTTCTTGCATTAACACCTGAAACGCAACCAAAAGATTCAGGTCAATCCTAGATAAGGGATCTTGCATACATACACCAAAGTAGAGTTGTTCTTAACGTTCCATAATTTTAGGTTATGAGAGCAAGGAAATAAACCGCTATTTTAGAATGTCGCTGCGTTTAGCTTGGTTGAATTCTAAATCTAGCTTTTTAGGTTTTACTCCATTCTGGTACGGGAGCATGACCAACAAAATTATTTGGTGTCAAAATCGTGTCACGAGCGTGCTCTTTTATGTCTGGGTAATCGAGTGTGTAGTGCAGGCCGCGACTTTCTTTGCGGGTTAGGGCGCATTCAATGGTTAATTCCGCGATCGTCGCTAAGTTGCGTAATTCGATCAGATCATTGTTAACGCGAAAGTTGCCATAGTATTCGATAATTTCTTCTTGCAGTAATTCAACACGGTTTCGCGCGCGCTCCAGTCGTTTGTCGGTTCGAACAATGCCTACGTAGTCCCACATGAAGCGGCGCAATTCGTCCCAGTTATGTGACACAACAATGCGCTCGTCCTGGTCCGACACTTTGCTATCGTCCCATTCGGGGAGTATTGGCAAATCATCTTCGTCATCGTTTAGGCGCTGGCGAATGTCATTCGCAGCTGACTCGGCAATAACTAAGCACTCTAGTAGTGAGTTGCTGGCCAAGCGATTAGCTCCATGTAATCCGGTGCAACTACTTTCACCAACAGCGTACAATCGCTTAAGGTCAGTGCGGCCGTTTAAGTCGGTCATAATGCCGCCACAAGTGTAGTGTGCCGCAGGAACAACGGGTATAGGCTGAGAGGTCATGTCATAGCCATAGCTTTCACAACTCTCGGCGATATTAGGGAAATGATCGAGAATAAAATCTTTGCCTTTGTGGCTAATGTCTAAATAGACTGAATCAAAACCACCTTTTTTCATCTCATAATCAATTGCACGAGCCACGATATCCCTTGGAGCAAGCTCCGCTAGCTCGTGGTGTTGGTCCATAAATCGGTCACCGTTCGGCAGTCTAAGCAAGCCGCCTTCACCTCGAACGGCTTCGGATATCAATGAACCCTTTGCGTATGGGTGATAAAGGCAGGTTGGATGAAATTGTACAAACTCCATGTTCGCGATTCTACATCCCGCACGCCAAGCCATAGCGATGCCGTCACCGGTTGAAGTATCGGGGTTAGTAGTATACAGATAAGCTTTTGAAGCACCGCCAGTGGATAACACCACTGAGCGAGCGCCAAATGTCTTGACCTCATTGCTTTTAACATCTAGAGCGTAGGCACCAAAACAACGCGTTCCAAATTCGCCTTTGAGTTTTTGCGAGGTAATCAAGTCAATTGCTATGTGGTCTTCAAGAATTGTAATGTTCTTTTGTGCGCGAACGTGTTGTTCTAGGGTTGTTTCTACCTCTCGCCCCGTCGCATCTTTAGCGTGGATAACTCGCCGATGGGAATGGCCGCCTTCTCGGGTTAGGTGGTATTCACTGTCTTCGCCATCGTATTCAGCGCCGTCAACCAAGGTAAACTTGACACCTTTGTCGATTAACCAATTTATTGCCTCTGGCGCGCCTTCGACAACCTTCCGAACGGCGTCGTCCTTACATAGATCGGCGCCCGCCACATGGGTGTCGTCGATATGTGATTCAAAGTTATCGTCACTGTCAAGCACGGCTGCGATACCGCCTTGAGCGTACAAACTAGAGCCCTCTGTTAGCTCGCATTTCGAGAGAAGGGTGATCGATACGTCATCTTGTGCGAGACGGAGAGCAAGACTAAGGCCGGCGGCACCGCCGCCGACGATTAAAACATCCGAGTATTGTGTGGTCATAATTCGAGAAGGTTGATAGAGCCATTTTCTTCATATGAGTATAGCTTAGAGCTGATCGTTTCGTCCTAAACATTGAACATAGTATGAGAAGCGGCTGTTAGGGCATCAATCAGTCAAATAACTTGAATAACTTATAGTCGAATAGCTTAGGCTTTAGTCCTAGGGTTTGTTAAAATACCGCGTCGACGGTAGCCCGCTACCGGCAAACCGCAAAATCTCAGTGCTATTGAGCTTACTGATTGATTTTCAAGTATTTTTATAGGACGTCATGTCGCACGATATTACTAAACTTCGCAATTTTTCGATAATTGCTCACATTGACCACGGCAAGTCGACGTTGGCTGACCGTTTCATTCATGTCTGTGGTGGCTTAACTGACCGAGAGATGGAAGAGCAGGTACTCGATTCAATGGATATCGAGCGCGAGCGCGGTATCACCATTAAGGCACAAAGTGTTGCGCTAAAGTATAAAGCTAAAGACGGCGAGATCTATCAATTGAATATGATCGACACTCCAGGGCACGTTGATTTTTCTTATGAGGTTTCGCGTTCGCTCACGGCATGTGAAGGCGCGCTACTAGTAGTCGATGCCTCACAAGGTGTAGAAGCCCAAACTGTGGCGAATTGCTATACCGCCGTTGATCTCGGTTTAGAGGTTCTTCCTGTCCTGAATAAAATTGATCTTCCGGCGGCCGATGTTGAGCGAGTTAGTGATGAGATTGAAGACGTCGTTGGCATAGATTGTTCTGGTGCACTGCACGTAAGTGCAAAAAGCGGTATCGGTGTAGAAGATTTACTTGAACAAATTGTTACAGAACTGCCAGCACCTGAAGGCGACGGCGAAGCGCCACTTTCAGCTTTGATTATGGATTCGTGGTTTGATAACTATCTTGGTACTGTGTCGCTTATCAGGGTTATCTCAGGAACTATTCGAAAGCGTGATCGCATTAAAATGATGTCGAGCGGCATTGAATATGGTGTTGAAGACTTGGGTGTTTTTACTCCAAAACGTACCCCCAAAAACGAACTTCATGTTGGTGAAGTTGGTTATTTGATCTCGGGCGTTAAAGATATCACGGGCGCGAAAGTTGGTGACACTATTACAACTGCGAAACACGGAGTAGAGCAACCTCTAGGCGGTTTCCAAGAGGTGCAGCCGCGAGTATTCGCCGGTCTCTACCCAATTAATTCTGCAGACTATGACTCCTTTCGCGATGCGCTTGGCAAACTTCGATTGAACGATGCATCGCTGGTTTATGATCCTGAAGTATCCGATGCATTGGGCTTAGGTTTTCGGTGCGGCTTTTTGGGTATGCTGCACATGGAGATTATCCAAGAGCGTCTAGAGCGTGAGTACGATATGGACCTGATAACGACCGCACCAACGGTTGTGTATAAGGTTGAACTTAAGAGTGGTGAAGTTATAGAGGTGGATAATCCATCGGCCTTGCCGGACCTTTCTAAGATAGAAGAAATTCGCGAGCCGATTATAGACGCGAATATGCTGATGCCAGAGGAGTATATTGGCGCGGTAATGACACTTTGCATGGAAAAACGCGGTATTCAAAAGAATATTCAATACCTCGGTCGCCAGGTCATGTTGCATTTTGAGTTGCCGCTAAATGAAGTGGTGATGGATTTCTTTGATCGCTTAAAGTCGGTCAGTCGTGGATACGCCTCGCTTGACTACAGTATTAAAGAGTATCGAGCCACTGATATGGTTAAGGTTGACGTATTGATCAATGGTGACCCTGTTGATCCGCTGGCGATACTTGTTCATCGGGAGCAATCAATATACCGAGGGCGCGAATTGGTTAAACGAATGCGTGAATTGATACCTCGACAAATGTTTGATGTTGCGATTCAGGCCGCCATTGGTTCTAAGGTTATTGCCCGTGAAACGGTAAAAGCATTGCGAAAGAATGTAACGGCAAAGTGTTACGGTGGTGATTTATCGCGCAAGCGTAAGTTGCTAGAAAAACAAAAAGAAGGTAAGAAACGTATGAAGCAAATTGGCTCGGTTGAAATACCTCAAGAAGCGTTCTTGGCAGTGCTCAAGACCACAGGTGATTAATGTTTTTTGAAATTTTACTCTTTTCCTTTGTATGCCTGTGTGCGGTGGTCGTATTTATATGCCGCTTTGTGGTTCCAAGCATTGCCAAACGCGAGCAAGAGCCGTGGTATTTAGACTACTCTCGATCGTTTTTGCCGGTTCTGCTTTTGGTGTTCTTGATTCGTGGTTTTATTGCCGAGCCGTTTAAAATTCCGTCTGGCTCAATGCTGCCGACGCTTGAGATTGGTGATTTTATCCTCGTTAATAAGTACAAGTATGGGCTCCGCTTGCCAATTCTTCATACTAAAATTTTGGATATAAATGAACCCGAAAGGGGAGATATAGTAGTGTTCAGGTATCCGCCAGAGCCGACTAAAAACTATGTAAAACGCCTTATCGGTTTGCCGGGTGACACCATAACTTATCGCAATCAAACCTTGTTTGTAAATGGTAAGCAAATCCCGATGACTGCCATGGATGACTACATCCAAGAGCGCAGATCCCAGTCCCAGTTTCGATTTGAGCAAGTCCTGCCGGTGGGAGATGCTGAAGGCAAGGAAGTTGCTCATTCAGTACTGTTTAACAAGCGCTTGATGCAGCAGAATATTAACGCAGGTCAGTGGACGGTGCCCGAAGGTAACTATTTCATGATGGGTGACAATCGAGATAATAGCCAAGACAGTCGTAGCTCTGATTTCACGTTTGTGCCTGATGAAAATATTGTCGGCGAAGCCTTTTTCGTATGGTTAAGTTTCGGCACGTCAAGCGGTGGAGGCTTAGATACCGATCGTATTGGAGCAGATATACAAGCGAGAGAAATAGAGTAGACTGAGTATGTGTTGATCGAGACACCGTTTGATTCGACTCAACTTGAGATAAATAAATGCCGGAGATAAAAATGAATAAAATGCCGCCACCGAATGCAATCAAATCATTGCCAAATATTTCACGTCAAGCAGGCTGGACGTTTTGGAGCTTAGCATTCACCCTGGGCGTATTGTCGTTTTTTGCTTACATTGGCATGCAATTGGTTCCAATTTACAGCACTAATTCAAGTGTTGAGAAAGCGATGCAACAAAGTTTAGAAGGGCAAAACCTAAAGACAGTTCGTCGTGCTGATATATTATTAAAGATGAGCCGACAGTTATTGCTCGATGGTAGTCAGCAAGCAGTCAATTTTAAGAAAGACCTCGTTATGCAGAGAACGCGTTCGCTTTTTATACTCGAAGTCGAGTATCAGCGAATCGTTCCAGTTTTTGGAAATATTAGCGTTTTGGTCACTTTTCATCCTAGGTTCGAATGTTCTTTCGATGGTGCCTGTGAGAAAACGTCGGGTTCAAAAGAGTAAGCTTTAGGTCGGCCCTGTTGAATAAATTAGGCAAACTAATGCGCGAACTCGAACACGAGTTTAACGACGCATCACTCTTGACACTCGCCCTTACTCATCGAAGCCGAGGCGCTAACAATTATGAACGTCTAGAGTTTCTCGGCGATAGCATTCTTGGCTTTGTGGTAGCAGATTGGTTGTATAGCCACTATCCCAAACTTGCTGAGGGTAAGCTAAGCCGCATGCGCTCAAGTCTAGTTCGTAAAGAAACCCTAGCTATCGTCGCGAGAGATCTTGGCTTGAGCGAATATTTGATTTTGGGTGAGGGAGAACTTAAAAGTGGCGGCTTCAATCGAGCATCAATACTCTCAGATACCATTGAGAGTATTATCGGTGCGCTTTATCTTGATGCCGGTTTTGAGGTTGCCAGCCGTTTTATCCATAAAAAATTTAAAGAACAATTTGATGGTATTTCTTCGCAATCGACCTATAAAGACGCGAAAAGTAAACTTCAAGAAGCTATGCAAAAGCAAAGCTATGAATTGCCATCTTATAAGATTGTCGACACGCGTGGTGAGCAGCATGATCAAGAGTTCAAAGTAGAATGCTGTTTGGTCGAACTGAAATTAAGCAGTCAGGCGACTGCAAGGTCAAGGCGTGCCGCCGAGCAGGCCGCTGCGGAACAAGTACTGATTGAATTTAAGCAATCAAAATATAATAAATTGAGAAAACCCTAATGAATAAAGATTTTAAGTTTGGTTTTGTGACCATTATTGGCAAGCCAAACGCAGGAAAATCTACCTTGATGAATCGAATCATAGGGCAGAAAATCAGCATTACGTCGCATCGACCACAAACGACGCGACATCGAATCTTAGGTATTCATACAGACGACAATAAACAGATTGTATTTGTGGATACACCGGGTATTCATTCGGTTGCCAAGAAATCGAATCGCAAGACCATCAATAAAGTAATCAACAAAACAGCCATTTCGAGCATCGATGGTGTTGATGCTGTTTGCTTTATGATCACCGCAACCGGTTGGACTGAAGGAGATAAACACGTTTTACAGGCGCTTGAAGGCTGCAATGTGCCTGTTATCTTGGTCATAAATAAGCTTGATAAGTTGAAGTCGGTTAACGAAGTATTGCCTCTTATCGCCGAGTCTGCCGAAATGTACAACTTCGCCGAAATCGTGCCGATATGCGCAATTGCCAAATCAGGTAACGATAATGTCGAGCGTTTAATGGAAGTACTGACTTCCTATCTACCTGACGAACAAGCGGGCTTTGATGAAGATCAAATAACGGATCGAAGTTATCGATTTCTGGTGTCCGAACTTGTTCGAGAGCAATTGTTTCGTCGCTTAGGAGACGAGTTGCCGTATGCTACCGCGGTTGAGGTAACGGATTTTCAGTTGGCTGACGGGAAGGCTCAAATTGGTGCGGATATTTGGGTCGAAAAAGACTCTCACAAAGCTATGGTAATCGGTAAGGGAGGCGAATCCCTAAAGAATATTGGCACCTACGCACGCAAAAATTGCGAAACGCTTTTAGACAAAAAAGTGTTTCTTGAGTTATTTGTAAAGGTGCGGTCGGGGTGGTCGGATAATGCCCGTGATCTCTACAGTTTGGGCTACGACGAAGACCTTAAATAGAGCGCTCAGAATTGCTCACTTATACTTTCTTTCGCTAACTATTATGAGGGTTCATCAGCAGCGTGCTTATATTTTAGTTAATCGGCCTTACAGCGAAAGCTCTTGGATTGTTGAAGTTTTCAGTCGCGAGTACGGTCGAATAGGTTTGATGGCAAAGGGGGCGCGACGCTTTAAGTCAAAGTTGAAAGGGGCGCTTATGCCGTTCCAGCCAGTGCTACTCAGTTGGACAGGAAAAGGTGAAGTGCCAACGTTGACCTCAGCTGAAATTGATCAAACCGACTACAACTTAGTCGAGCATGAACTTCGCGGTGATGCATTGGTATGCGGTTTTTACTGCAATGAACTCATTGTGAACTTACTACACCGACATGACCCGCATGCAGCTCTGTTTGACCGTTATCACTCTACCATTATGGCGTTGTCGCAAGCCAAGAGCGAAGATGTGTTACCTCTGGTTCTCCGTCGTTTTGAGCAGGTGGTGATGAAGGAAACAGGCTACCAAGTGAACTTCGATTATGAGGTCGACGGTAAAACGGCGATACAAAACGAGGCTTACTATCGTTATCAACCAAGTCAAGGCTTCATTAGAGTTGCGACTCCCCAACGTATGACCTTCACTGGCCGAGTGATTCGGTCTCTAAACACAGATAGCCGTGAAGGGCTGAGTAATCTGGAAGTCTCACAAGGTAAACAGTTAATGCGTGATATATTGGCTCAAACGTTAGGTAGAAAACAGATCTTAAGTCGCGAACTTTTTTATCCTAAACATCGATAGGCCGATTTCACCCTAAGAACCCCCAGTAATATTTTACTAATGAGTAAGCATCATACAATTCAACTAGGCGTTAACGTTGATCATATTGCCACATTGCGCCAAGCACGTGGCACGACTTACCCCGACCCGATGCAAGCGGCCGATATCGCTCGTAAGGCGGGCGCTGACGGTGTAACCGTCCACCTTCGAGAAGATCGCCGGCACATTCAAGACCACGATGTGTATAGCATTCGTGGAAATGTTAACTTACCGATGAACTTAGAAATGGCCGCAACCAATGAGATGCTAAAAATAGCGAAAACGGTAAAGCCATTTGAGTGTTGCATAGTTCCGGAAAAACGAGAGGAACTGACAACCGAAGGCGGTTTGGACGTGGCTGGCAACATGTTGGAACTGGGTGACTTCGTTGGCGCTCTTCAAGAGCACAGTATTAAAGTATCACTTTTTATTGATCCAGATGAAGAGCAAATCAACGCCTGTAAAGAACTGGGGGTTGATATTGTAGAGCTGCATACAGGAGCCTATGCCGATTGTGCTGAAGACCAGCGCGACAATGAATTTCAACGGGTTAGATTCGGCGCTGAGTTAGCCCACAGCTTGGGTTTGCAGGTCAATGCGGGTCATGGGCTGCACTATCAAAACGTCGCGAAAATCGCCGAAATACCCGAGTTGGTATGCCTAAATATCGGCCACTCTATTGTGGCTCGAGCAGCAATGACGGGCTTTTATGAAGCGGTGTTTGCGATGAAGCAGATCATGATTGGCGCGCGCCTAGAGTCGGAAGGCCTAGGAACCTAGGGTTTTAAAGAAATCGTTATGCAGTAGGTTTACTGTGCTTTAAATTTCTTTTTTATAAAGTTTGTACAAACGCATGACCTTGCGAACGTAATTTTGAGTTTCTTCATAAGGCGGTATGCCATTGTACTTGCTCACAGCGCCCGCGCCGGCATTGTAAGCAGCTAAGGACAGGCGCTTGTCACTGTCGTATCGGTCCATTAAATCTTTAATGTGCTGAACTCCAGCTTCAATGTTTAAGTTTGGATTAAAGTGATCCTGCTTGAGTTGGTAACTTGCTGCAGTCGCTGGCATCAATTGCATTAAGCCCATTGCGCCAGCGTGCGAGAGTGCATAGCGGTCAAAGGCAGATTCGATATGAATTACCGCTTTAATAAAGCTCGGCTCAAGGTCATATTTCAGGGCTGTATTGACAATCAGCGCGTCGTACTTTGATTTGATTGTTCTTGACTGATAAGGAGAGCGTTTGCCGCCGGATCGATAAGATTTAGTCGTGTAGCTCTTTTTTAAGGTGTATCCCTTCTTTTTTATGCGGCTATCAGTAATCACTTTACTTCCGTTAGGCGCTTCATAGACATACACTGCTGCCCAAGACGGAAGTGCTAATACTGATGCAACGATAGTTGCAATTGTGAGGTTTCGTAACAACTTAGTCATTTTCTGTAATGAATCAGGTATCTTGGTGGTCAACTAAGGTGTGATTTAGTTTCGGTTAGAAATGTTATTGGCACTGATAGTCTAAAGTAAGCTCAATTTTAATCAATCTACGCCCGTTAAGAGTAATGGCTATGATACATTTAAGCTTATTGAACAGGTTGTATTTGAGTTGTTTAACCAGCTCAGATTGGCTTATTAATCAACTATTTAAAAAACTGTACCGCTATTATGCCATCATTTGACGTAGTGTCTGAAATCGATAAGCCCGAATTGACCAACGGCTTACATCAGGCAAATAAAGAGTTGAGCACGCGCTTTGACTTCAAAGGCACTGACGCTCGAGTTGAGCAGAGCGCTTCCACCTTAACTGTGTATGCTGACAATGATTTTCAGGTGCGCCAAGCGGTTGATGTGTTATGCCAAAAGTTAGCAAAGCGAGGCATTGATTTGATTTGTTTGCACTATCGTGAAATTGAAGAGGTTGGTGGCGGAAAAGCGCGTCAAGTGATTGATTTAAAAGAAGGTATAGATACAGAGCTAGGCCGAAAACTGATCAAGCAAATTAAAGATAAAAAATTGAAAGTACAAACCGCAATTCAAGGCGATCAGCTCCGAGTTACGGGCAAGAAGAGAGATGACTTGCAACAGGTGATCGCGTTTTTACGCGAAGCTGAAGCGGGAATACCTCTCCAATTTAATAATTTTAGAGACTAGTCTGAAAAGTGAACTAAGCCAGTTTTTAGTATTAAGAAATTTAAACACCATTATCAAAAGTAGAAAGAATATGAAAAATGTATTGAACCGCAAAGCGCTTCGCTTAATTGGCCTAGCATTGATCAGCGCCGTTAGTCTTGGTGCCAATGCGAAGGACGTTGAAGACTCAAATGAAATCGAGCGTGTTAGAGCAGAGCTAGTAAAAATGATTCCACCTGCGGCAACGGCTGATATCATTGCAACTGATGCTAAAGATGTCTATCGCATGGAATTTCAAGGCAACTTTGCTTATGTGTATGCGGCCGGCGATCATGTGTTAATAGGCGAGTTGCTGAACACCAAAGACAAAGTGAATGTTGGGCAAGTTGCTCAGAACGAAAAGGTTGCTAAGGTCATTAAAGATGTACCTACGAGCAAAATGATTGTTTTCGGGCCCAAAGATGCTAAGCGCCATATCACGGTGTTTACCGACATTGATTGCGGATACTGCCGCAAGTTACATAATGAAGTTAGCGAATTGAATGATGCGGGTGTGCAGGTGCGTTATTTGGCTTTTCCGCGCGCAGGCGTTGGATCCAATAGCTTTAATAAATACGTGTCAGTGTGGTGCAATAGCGATCAGCAAACAGCACTAACTGATGCTAAAAATGGACTAGACCCAGCTGCGGCTACCTGTGACAACCCTATCTCAGAGACTTACAGCTTGGGCCAACAAGTTGGCGTAAGCGGTACACCGACCATTATTTTTGACGACGGCACCCTAACGCCAGGCTATTTGCCTGCGGCTGAACTTATGCGTCGTATGGGGGTTGAGCCTGATGCATAATTTTGATTCTTGCCTAGTCATTGCTTAGCATTGAGGTGTAGGTATTAGGTCATAAAAAAAGGAGCCAATCGGCTCCTTTTTTTATTCAATATTTTATTGTTCACTCAGAACAAAAGAAGGCAACCTATCGCTCAAGCAGCTCAAACTTGCCTTCTTTTTCGGCCCACTCATCAGCGTCTTCAAGCGCTGGTTTCTTTTCTGTAATAACAGGCCATATCGCTGATAGCTCTTCATTTAGCTCAAGATAATGTTCGTCTTTTGATTCCAAATCGTCATCGGCAACAATTGCGCCGACAGGGCACTCAGGTTCACACAAGCTGCAATCAATGCATTCTTCTGGGTCGATAACCAAAAAGTTAGGACCTTCGTGAAAACAATCCACTGGGCATACTTCAACACAGTCGGTGTATTTACACTTGATGCATTCTTCTTTTACAACATAGGTCATCGGTCTCTCCGCGTCTTTATTATTTCGACGATTCTTAAAACAGCGCGTATTTTATTGGCTTGTCGCTGCTAAATCAATCTGCTTGTCTAATCTAGTGTCGATTTGAGTTCATACAATAGCTCAAGCGCTTGTCGCGCTGTCAAATCGTCTAGTTCGGTGGATTTTAATCTTTTCTCCAGCACGCTTTCGTGAACAACTTGCGGCATGCTGAAATTCATACTGTGCTGAGGGCTTTGGTCGGCAGCTGAGGCAACACTTTCAGCTTCAAGAGTTTGTAGCTTATCTTCAGCGAACTTGAGGACTTGTTGCGGCAAGCCAGCTAGACGCGCGACTTGAATCCCATAGCTTTGGTTTGCTGGGCCGTCTTTTACATGGTACATAAAGACGATGTCTTGGCCATGTTCCACTGCGTCCAAATGAACATTGTTGACGTCACTGAGTTGCTCGGCTAGCTCTGTGATCTCAAAGTAGTGCGTGGCAAATAAGCTATACGCTTTTAAGCGTTTTGCGAGATCAATCGCACACGCCCAGGCCAATGATAGCCCGTCGTAGGTGCTGGTGCCACGACCGATTTCATCAACAAGCACTAAGCTGTTTTCAGTAGCATTTCGTAATATGTTCGCCATTTCGGTCATCTCGACCATGAAAGTCGAACGCCCGCCGGCCAGATCGTCGGCAGCGCCAATTCGCGTGAAAATTCGATCGATGGGGCCTATGGCTGCTGACGTTGCTGGCACATAACTGCCGGTGTACGCGAGTAATGTTATTAGCGCGTTTTGTCGCATGTAGGTGCTTTTACCGCCCATATTTGGACCAGTAATAACGTGCATACGCGTTTGTTGGTCTAGCACTAAATCGTTCGCAATAAACGGGCTAGATTGATTCGCTTCTACAACGGGGTGGCGACCTTCAACGATATGAATGCCTGGCTCGTCCGACAATGTTGGGCAGCAAAAATTGAGTGCAACTGCGCGCTCAGCAAAATTGCTAAGAACGTCGAGCTGGGCAAGCGCTTGCGCCATGACTTGCATGTCTCGCAGGTCTGGTTGCAATTGATCGATCACGCTTTGATACAAATATTTTTCTCTAGCCAGCGACTTTTCGCGTGCGCTCAACACCTTGTCTTCGTACTCTTTGAGTTCTTCGGTGATGTATCGCTCAGCATTTTTAAGGGTTTGTCTACGAATATAGTGCTCGGGCACTGAATCTGCCTGAGCTTTGCTGGTTTCAATATAAAAGCCGTGAACTCGATTGTACTTTACACGCAAAGTCGAAATACCAGTTTGCTCACGCTCGCGCTGCTCAAGTTCAACCAAAAACTGGCCAGTATTTTTGCTCAATGTGTAAAGCTCATGAAACTCGGCATCAAACTCAGGCCTTATGACGCCGCCTTCGCGGATAACCGCGGCAGGTTCGTCAAGTATTGCCTGATCGAGTAGTGTTTTTGCTGTATCAAAAGGGCCTAGGTTAGTGCTCAGGAGTTGCAGTAGTTCAGTGTTCGCGGTATTCAGCAGGTTGCTTATTGCAGGCAAGCAATGCAAGGCTTGACGTAATCTGACTAGGTCTCTTGGGCGCGCCGTGTTTAAGGCAATTCTGGTCAGAATTCGTTCTATATCACCGCATCTTCTGAGGTGGTCATGCACCATGTTCTGATCAATGCGATCAATGAACTCGCCAACGGCCAATTGGCGGTGTGCAAGCGCTTGCCGGTCAGAAATCGGGCCGTGCAGCCATCGACGCAGGAGCCGTGCACCCATCGGGTTGGCGCATTTATCCATCAGAGCGACAAGCGTAAAGTCGCGACCTCCGGATAGGTTTGTTTCAATCTCTAAGTTTTGTCGACTTGCGGCATCAATAATTAAAAAGTCACTTTTTTGCGAAATACTAAAGTCGCTGATATGCGGTACTGCATCGTATTGCATATCTTTGGTGTATTGCAGTAACGCACCAGCTGCCGATACCGCTAAGGGGAAGTCTTGGCAACCATAGGCCGTGAGGTTTTTGGTATTAAACTGGCGACATAGAAGCTCATTAGCGACATCAAAGTCAAAGTACCAATTTGGCACTGAGCGAGCGGCAATGCCCGTTGTGCCCTCATCTACAGCAGGTGTCTGTTCGGCTATTAATAGTTCAGCCGGCTGAATTCGCTTTAGCTCGGATTGAACCTGCTCAATGTCATCGAGTTGTTGGGCTTTGAAGTGTCCCAGCGACAATTCCATGGTGGCGATCGCGTAGGCGCCGTCTCGTTGATAGACAGCGGCGAGGGTGTTATCGCGGCGCTCATCTAATAGGCTATCTTCTACTAGTGTTCCTGGAGTTACAACACGAACTACTTTGCGTTCAACTGGGCCCTTGCTGGTTGCAGGGTCTCCAACTTGCTCCGCAATCGCTACTGAACGCCCAAGCTTTACCAGCTTTGCCAAATATTGATCAACACTATGAAAAGGTACGCCAGCCATCGGTATAGGCTCGCCACCCGATTTGCCTCGCTGTGTTAACGTGATGTCGAGCAATCGTGCGGCCAGCTCAGCATCACCATAAAACACTTCATAAAAATCGCCCATTCGATAAAGTACTAACGTGTCTGGGTAATCAGCCTTGATGCGTAAATACTGTTGCATCATTGGCGTATGTTGAGTTTGGCTTGCCGCCTTTACCGTCTCATTCATCGGCGATACTTAAGTGCTATTGGGGTGATATTAGTGGTCACTAGTAGCTGTTCTGCTAGTTCATGCAATTTATGGGTAGTATCTTCTTGTGTGTATTATTTGATATTACTCAGAATATGGTTCAACTTTTCATGCACCTTTGGGGTGCCAGCGACTACATTGCCGGATTTGTCAGCATCAGTGCTACCAGAAATGTCAGTAACTAAACCGCCGGCTTCTCTAACTAATAATGCGCCAGCCGCAATGTCCCATTCCTTTAAGCCGAATTCCCAAAAACCATCATAACGGCCGCAAGCAACATAGGCCAAATCAAGAACCGAGGAGCCAGTTCTGTGAATACTCTGTGCGCGAGGCATCAGTGCCGCAAAGGTCTTAAGCCAAAGCTTGGTCTCCGAGCCGTCTCGATAAGGAAAACCAGTACATAATAGACTATCGCTTAAGCGACTGTTTTCAGATACGCGAATTCGTCGTCCCTCCAACTGTGCCCCACCGCCTTTACGAGCAGTAAATAATTCGTTTCTTAGAGCATCATAAACTACTGCAACAACTGCTTCGCCTTGAAATTTTAGAGCAATTGATACACAGCAGTGAGGGTGACCATGTAGAAAATTGTGTGTGCCGTCCATCGGATCAATGACCCAGCAGTACTCGCTATCACGACCAAGGTCTCCTGCTTCTTCGCTGATTACATTGAATTCTGGGTAGCTACTGTCAAGAAACTCGATAATCGTACGTTCGGCCATCAAATCGATCTCTGAAACTAGTTCAGTGCGGCTTCTGGTGCTGACCTTTTTTGTAACTTGGATTCGGTCGAGCTGAGTAATGTTTTGTGTAATTAGTTTGCCCGCTTCAAGCGCAGCCGCCGTGGCCACATTTAAGGCGCCAGCCATTAAGTTGGATTCCATTGAGAAGTCCCAGAGATAAGTTGTAAAGAGCAGCGCGCATTGTAACTCTCTGTGAGCGACAATAAAAGATCTAGACTCGGGAGAATCAGTCTGTAGGCACTGTCTTTCACCCTTTTTGCATGCCGCTTTGAGTTGAATGCGTTAGAATGCGCGAAACAGCCAAATTCGGCACTGATAAACGTAGCTTTTTTAGCACTTCTCTAAAGATAAAACCTGTATGAGCAATCAGCAACACATTACCATCAACTCTGATTTCAGTGGCCTTGGTCTTGAGAGTGCTCTTTCGCAAGTTCGTATAGTCTTGGTGGAACCAACCCACCCGGGCAATATTGGCTCGGTCGCACGGGCAATGAAAACGATGGGTTTGAGCCAATTGGTTTTGGTTAATCCTAAAAAGTTCCCGCATTATGAGGCGACAAAACTGGCGGCTGGTGCTGAAAGTGTGTTGCTCAATGCTCAAATTGTTGAATCGGCAGAACAGGCGATTGCTGATTGTACGATGGTGATCGGTACGTCTGTGCGAGATCGAGAGGTTACATGGCCGACCTTTGACCCGAGGCAGACAGCGAAATTGGTGGATTCTCATTTGCTGGCTTCGAGCGATGTAAGTAATGTTGCTGTATTGTTTGGGCGAGAAAGTAGTGGTTTGACAAACTCTGAAATGGACCTTTGTCAAAGTCAGATCCGAATATCAGCAAATAGTGAATATAGCTCCTTGAACTTAGCCAGCGCGGTGCAAATTATTGCATATGAACTTCGCATGCAGTTTCTAAGCAGTCGTAATGATGCTCAGGGTGAGCAAGCCACGACTAAGCCGAAAGCCGCCATTAAAGAGCGTCAAATGCCGGCAACACAAAAGCAGAAAGAAGGGCACATTCAGCACTTGCAAAATACGCTACAAGCACTAAGTTTTATGAAAGCTAAGTCGCCTACAGTATTGATGCGAAAGCTAACTAGGCTGTATAGCAAAGCCGATTTATCGGTAGAAGATATACAAATATTGCGTGGCATTTTAACCGCTGTGCAGCAACAAATAGACTCAACGGCACGCGAAAGCAGCGCTGGTGATGTCGAGTAGATTATTATGTTCACTCGAATACGAGAAGATATTTCAGTAGTGTTTGACCGCGATCCTGCGGCCCGCCATGCTTTAGAAATTTTAACCACTTACCCTGGTGTTCACGCCTTATTGTTTCACCGTTTATCTCATTTTTGTTGGAATATCGGTTTAAAATGGTTAGCGCGTTTTATCGCGCATTTCTCCCGCTGGATTACTGGAATAGAAATTCACCCCGGCGCGACGATCGGTCGCCGATTTTTTATAGATCACGGCATGGGGGTGGTGATTGGAGAAACGGCTGAAATCGGCGATGATTGCACGCTCTATCATGGAGTAACTTTGGGTGGCACCAGTTGGAATAAAGGTAAGCGTCATCCGACATTAGGTAATAATGTTGTTATCGGGGCTGGTGCGAAAGTTTTAGGGCCGATCACAGTGTCTGATAATGCTCGGATCGGTTCCAACTCAGTTGTCGTGAAAGATGTTGAAGAGGGCTCGACCATGGTGGGCTTGCCAGCAAACGCGGTCGGTTCTGTTGAATACGATCGTGTAAATGGTCGATTTGAAGCATATGGCCACCAAGCCTCGGCCGATGATCCCGTGGCTGTAGCGATTCATGGTTTATGCGAGCAATTGCAGGCCTTAGATAGGTATAATAGGGAGCTTGCCGAAAAGTTGAAATCATCCGGCATACAGGTAGGCGATATAGACGTGCCGGAGGTGAAAACTGATTGCATCGAGTTGAGCCCTAGTAGGAAGGCTGCAGGCGAAGAAACTGCAGAGACGTAAACCTCAAATTTTGGTTACAACATCAAGTTTTGGTTGCAACAATAGTTGAAATTCACGAAAAAACGCGCATAGTAAAGGATATGATTACATTGACCGAACCAGCAGCAGCTCGAATTGCTGACCAAATTGCTAAAAACAACGCCTTTGCCCTCCGTTTTGCGGCCAAGGAATCAGGGTGTTCTGGTTACTCTTATGTAATGGATCTTGCCGATGAGGCGAGTGATGATGACACCGTGTTTGAGAGTTTCGATGTCAAAGTCGTGATCGACCCTAAAAGTCTAGATATTTTAACCGGCACTCAAATAGATTATGTCTCAGAAGGCTTAAATCAGACCTTTAAATTCTCTAACCCGCGCTCTACTAACGAATGCGGTTGTGGTGAAAGTTTTGCCCTTGAGACTCAAGCTAATAGTTAGCATAGAGCTGTCTATGACAGCCTGATCGATAGTTATTTCCTATTTGTTAACTAATTTTATTAATTAGTATCTGCTATTTCCTATCAAAAAGCCCTAAACTATAGGGAAAGTAGTTCAGCTAATGCTTGCTAGTAATCTAACCATTCAAAAAAAAAGAGGAAATCATTTTGAAAGGCTCACACTTTAAAACCTTAATGTTGCCATCCGTGCTGCTAGCAACAGTCATCGGTTCTCAAACTGCGTTTGCACAGCAGTACAAAAAAGTTTACCGCTTTGGTACATCAGAGTCGGTTTGTGCAGGCGGCGTTGAAACTCAGAAACAGCTACAAGAATTTTTTGCCAACAATCCTGCGGCGGTAAATGAGCTTCTCGCAGACGCCAACTGGTCTGGAAATAGCGCTGACTTGTTTGCAGCGGTCGCTAATGGCCAGATGAGCGAGCAAGCTTACCCAACGGGTACAAAGCTTCTTTGGTCAGGCTCTAAGGTGAAAGGCAGCTATTTGGCTAAGCCTTATCGCGAATACGCGGGAAAACAGTCCTTTGAGGCATTTCGAATCGATCTAAAGTCAAATTGCGAAGTCCACCACATTGCTATTCCTAAAGCTTGTTGTAACGTTTCTTTGGTATCAGTTGTTGCTGATACCTCAGATGCATGTGCCGCTCCAGCGCCTGTCGCTGCCGTGGCTCCTGCAGCGATCGAAGAGCCTGCTGAAATAGCGCCTGCGGCCGAATCTAAAGCTGATCCATTGGCATTAGTGCCATTCATCGGTGCTTTTGCTGGTACTGAAACTCGCCCTCGCTTCGAAACTGCGTGGGAAATGGATATGCGTGACTCCTCCGGCGTTATTGGTGTGCGTGCCGGTTTGCTCAAAGCGTTGACGGCTAAAACGTCGCTTCTAGGGCAGGTTTCATATCTTGAGCGACAAGGCGTTAACGGTGGTAATCTTTACCCAGAAGAAAACTTCTCTATTGATGTCGGTTTAGAGCACAAATTAAGCCAACGTGCGTTCATCGGTGCCGGTATCGGTGCTTGGGATGTTGATGACAGTGATTTTCGTGACACGTCGTTATACGGCATTGTTGGCGGCGACATTGGTAAGTCAAACTTGCAGTGGTTCTTAGAAGGGCGTGTATTCGACAGCGATTCTGAGACGCTTGATTCAATTTCAAATAACCGTATGTTCAGTGCAGGCATACGCTACTTAATTAAGTAGTTAGCGCTTAGTTAATGACTGGAAAAAGCGGCTAAGGCCGCTTTTTCTGTTTATTGCAGTGCATTAACGATGCGCAGTATGAAAACGTCTAAGGTATGAGTGCCTTTTAATTATGAGCAACATCGAAATCAAAGTTGAGCAGATAGGCAAGCCACTTGAATCAGTGTCGACGCCCAGGCAGTCTGTACTTACTAGTGAGACCAAGCGCGTTGGTATTACTACACTCGGCTGCAAGGTTAATACCTATGAGAGCGAGCTAATTGGTGAAACCTTGAAAACTGAAAACTGGGCTGTGGTGCCTAATACTCAAGCCGCTGACTTATATTTAATCAATACCTGTACTGTCACACGAGAGGCTGACCGCCAAGCTCGCCAAGAAGTTCGGAAAGCCGTTAAGCGTAACCCTGATGCGCTGGTTGTTGTTACGGGGTGTTATGCGCAGATGGATCCAGATGCTTGCGCCGCTATCCCGGGAGTTGACTTGGTTCTCGGTAACGATCGTAAACTTGATATGCATAGACTGCTGCCGCAATTAGAACAGGGTGATCTGCCAAAGGTTATGGTTGGCGACTTGGATCAACATGTCAGTTTGCCTGATCAATTACTTGCTGGGTACGAAGCTCATACACGCGCGTTTGTGCAAATTCAGCAAGGTTGCGATCAAGGTTGCACCTTTTGCATTATTCACGTCGCTAGAGGTCCAAGTCGCTCGCTGGCTCCCAGCTTGATTAAGCGTCAAGTTCAGCGTTTGGTTTTAAATGGCTATCCTGAAATTGTGATATGCGGAGTAGATCTCGGCTCATATGGTGAAGATTTAGCGCAAGAAAATGGCAAAACTTTTGACCTAACTGATTTGCTCGAGGAGCTGCTGGCCCTGGAGTGTGATCAGCAAAACCCATTCAGAATACGCTTGAGCTCGCTCGACCCACATCATATAAGTGATCGCCTCATACGGCTCTGGGCCAAAGAGCCTCGTATTTGCCCTCACATGCACTTGTCGTTGCAAAGTGGAAATACCCTGATTCTGAAGCGCATGAAACGCCGCTACAGTGCTGAGCAGGTACGTGAACGCATTGGTAAACTTCGTGAGGTGATGCCTGAATTGGTAATCAGTGCCGACGTCATGGTCGGCTTTCCTACTGAAACCGAAGAGCAATACCTTGATACAGAGCAAATGTTGCGCGATATCAAAGTGGCGTTTCCGCATACGTTTTCTTATTCTGAGCGAGAAGGAACTCCTGCTGCACGAATTCCAAACCTAAAGCAGGTTCCCGTTGCTGAGCGCAAAGAGCGCAACTTGCGTTTGCGTACTGCAGCAGAACCAATCCAGAATGCGATTCGACAAGCAAGTGTGGGGAAAACGGCATGGGTTTTACCTGAGAAAAATGCGAAAAGAGAAGGTTATATGCTTTGTCGTGCTGAAGACTATCTAGCTGTATTGGTACCGCAACAACAATTAGAACTGGGGCGTTGGCACCAAGTTAAATACGATCGTGTAGATGGCGACTTCCTGTTGGCCAATTCGCTATAAAGCGCGTTCAGGTTCAACAATTAAACGTATTATTTTATTATTCTGAGTCGTTATGCTTGATTCTTCCCTTAGGGTATCGATGTAAGTGCTGTTTCGGAAGAATAATCCGTTCTCAAAGTTAGTATTTAAAGCGCCATAGCTGATAGAATATGCGCCCTGCGACTTGGGGCTCGACATCGTGCCTCCGCTAAACAAATTTATTAACTATTTAGACAAATTTTTGGAGTCTTAAAATGGCTGTTGAACGTACTCTTTCAATCATCAAACCTGACGCTGTTGCAAAAAATGTAATCGGCGAAATCTACTCACGTTTTGAAAAAGCGGGCTTAAATATCGTTGCTTCGCGAATGATGCACTTGAGCGATGAGCAAGCTGGCGAATTCTACGCGGTTCACAAAGAGCGCCCGTTCTACGGTGACTTGGTATCATTCATGACGTCTGGTCCAGTTCAAGTTCAAGTTCTTGAAGGCGAAAACGCAATTGCGGCTCACCGTGACGTAATGGGCGCGACTAACCCAGCTGAAGCTGCCGCTGGCACAATCCGTGCCGATTTTGCTAGCAGCATCGATGAAAATGCATGTCACGGTTCAGATGCAGCGGAAACCGCCGCTCAAGAAATCGAATTCTTCTTCGGTACTGACGGCGTTTGTCCGCGTACTCGTTAAGAGTTTGTGATTAGCATTTAATCCAACTGATATCTTGATTATGAACGACTTATCACAGCAGCCTACCAATTTAATGGGCCTAGATCGTCAAGCCATGGAGGCGTATTTCGCCTCTATAGGCGAAAAGTCGTTTCGAGCTTCTCAAGTTATGAAGTGGATTCACCAAGTTGGCGTCAGTGATTTTAACGAGATGACAAATCTCAGCAAAACACTGCGCGCCTCCTTGGCTGAAAGCGCACAGATTTCTGTGCCCGAAATCATCTCAGATAATTTGTCTGAAGACGGTACTCGTAAATGGCTACTTAAGGTCCCAGGTAAAAGCGCTATCGAAATGGTGTTTATTCCTGAGGAAACTCGTGGCACTTTGTGTGTATCTTCTCAAGTAGGGTGTACTCTCAATTGCTCGTTTTGTGCGACGGGCAAGCAAGGTTATAATCGCGATCTCACAACGGCTGAAATCATTGGTCAAGTGTGGCTTGCCAAACATATGCTGGCAGAGCAATACAAAACCGATGATCGTATTGTCAGTAACGTTGTGATGATGGGCATGGGAGAGCCGTTGATGAACTTCGATAATGTCGTCTCCGCAATGAAAATCATGCAAGATGATTTTTGTTTTGGTCTATCAAAACGCAGAATCACTCTGAGTACGGCTGGCGTAGTCCCAAAAATCGATGCGCTTAAAGAAGCTTGTCCAGTAAGTTTAGCAGTGTCATTGCACGCCCCGAATGACGAACTTCGTAATGAGTTGGTGCCGCTAAATAAAAAGTATCCAATTAAAGAGTTGCTTGATGCATGTAATCGATATGTTGCTGATTCAGCCAGGTCCAGAATAACCTTCGAATACGTAATGTTAGAAGGTGTAAATGATGATCTTGAGCATGCCCATCAACTTGCTGCGTTAATGAAAACAGTGCCTGGGAAGGTCAACTTAATACCATTTAATACATTTGAAGGTATTGATTATCAGCGTTCATCAAACTCGCGAATTAATCGCTTCAGAGATATATTGCATAACGCAGGCATTATTGTCACGGTCCGTAAAACTCGCGGTGATGATATTGAAGCCGCCTGCGGGCAATTAGCCGGTGATGTTATGGATAGAACCAGACGAGCTGAAAAATTTAGACAAAAGCAGGCGGAAAAAATACAATAACCAGCATGCCTATTATAAAAGCTAGCAACACCCCTACATTCGCCGTCAATATGCGCTTTATTAAACGGTTAAGCCAACGAATATTTGCTGTTGTTTTAGCGAGCTTACTCTGCGCATGTGTATCAACAGGCAATGGTGATTTGCCCGACAAGCGAAGTAAGGCAAGAGTGAGTGCCGATGAAAAAGCACTCATACACACAAAGCTCGCGCGCGGCTACATGGAGCAAGGCCAACTTTCTACTGCTAAAGACTCTCTTAATACGGCCTTGGGGATCAGTCCCAATCATTCTGATAGCAACTATGTAATGGCGCTATTGATGACGCGCTTAAATCAATATCCTAAAGCAGAGCGATTTTTTACTAAGGCTGTTGCCTCGGATCCAGAGAATTCAGCTGCGGCCCACGACTTTGGTACTTTTTTGTGTCAAACCGGCAAAGGTGAGAAAGCAAAGGAGTATTTCGATATTGCTGTATCAAATCCGTTATTTAGGCGCGCAGAACTAAGTTATATGCGCGCAGGGGAGTGTCTGGCGAGTATTGATTCGGTGGAAGCCGAAGTGTATTTAAAGAAAGCCTTGTCGATCAACCCTCGGTTGGCGCCTGCGTTATACAAACTTGCCCGCATGAAATTTGATAACCGAAATTATTTATCATCACGCGCTTATATTGAGCGGTTGTTTGCGATTACCGAACCGCAACCTGAGTCTCTTTTGCTTGCATATCAAATAGAATCAAGCTTGAACGCGAACGATGTTGCAGCACAATATCGTAGTCGGTTGTTAAAGGGGTTTCCTGCTTCGCAAGAGGCTCGTACTGTGCGTGACGCGGGCCGTTAGCGTCGAATTCGCAACTTCGATGCTCTATCTCGTGCAAATCAACTTGGTATCGAGCTAGACGTTTAAGAAATTGCTCGCCGGTAGTAATAAATACAAGTAGTAGCGGTCGATGATAGTCATCATATGGCTTGCAGAATAAATCTGGGTCTGGGTTGGTAGAGGTTTTACAGTGGACGACAAAAAGAAATTAGAAGACGAAATTCAAGAGCTACCAAAAGTGGGCAGCGGTAGCTTGCTGGCCGCCGCTCGTAAGGAGCAAAAGCGCACGGTCGAAGAGATAGCAGATGAATTAAACCTTTCTGTAACTCAAATTCGCACTATCGAGCTTGATCAAAGTGAAGGTTTGCCTGAGCCGACTTATGTTCGCGGGTATATTCGGTCATATGCACGTTTGCTTGGTTTAAATGTCGATGAGGTGTTAGAGCATTATCTAAACCCTAATTGGCAGAAAGGCACTCGTCTCGATGACATGCCACGGGATATAGGCAGTGCTAATGAAGTTCAAAAGACTGTTTTTTTTACTCCAGGTAAAATCATCTTTTTAATAGTAATTTTATCAGTGATGGCTTTTCTATGGTTTACAGGCAAGTTAGACGGGCTATTAGATAATCAGGCTTCAACGCCTGTGGCTACAATTACGACGCCATCATTGGCTGATGCGAGTTCACTTGAGATGGAATCACCTGAACAAACAGCGAATGTTGCCACTGCCGAGGGTCAACCAAGCTTGGCTGACGCTCTCAGCAGCGAAGAACAAGCTACAGATGAAGCTCAGGAGCAAGTAGAGTACAGTTTAAGTTTGAGTTTTAGCGATACTTCTTGGGTTGATATTCGTGACCAAGAAGGCAACCGTCTAGCATACAAAAGCTACGCTGAGGGCGAAGATTTTACCGTGACGTCAGCAACTGCCATGAAGGTTTTTATTGGTAACGCTAAAGCCGTTTCGGCTCAATTTAACGGCCAACCTTACGATATATCTCAGTATCGCGAGGGCGTGTTTGCGCGCTTTGAGGTTGGTCAATAGCAATCTTGTGGACTAGTCATCGTTTAGAAGAGCGAGTGCGTGAAACCAAGGCGCTACGACCAACACTTAGCTTATTCACTAAATAAACTATGGTCCCTGTGTACAAAAAGAAGATCTATTTTAATAGGGTGCGCCATTCTTCAATAATCAGCAATTTGAATTAAACATGAGTAAAAAGTCCCAAATCAAAGCCATTCGAGGCATGAACGACATCTTGCCGATCGAAACACCGCTTTGGTTGGCGGTAGAGCGCGTATGCTCTGATGTTTTTGCAAAGCATAACTATAAGCAAATACGCACGCCCTTGCTTGAGAGCACTCATTTGTTTGCGCGCTCGATTGGCGCCGATACAGACATCGTTTCTAAAGAAATGTATACCTTTGATGATCGCAACGGCGACTCGCTCACTCTACGCCCTGAAGGAACCGCGAGTACCGTGCGTGCAGGTATTGAGAACGGTCTTTTCTACAATCAGCAACAAAGAATATGGTACACAGGCCCAATGTTTCGGCATGAGCGCCCACAAAAAGGCCGTTACCGTCAATTTCACCAGATTGGTGTTGAGTGTTACGGCTGGTCATCGCCGGACATTGAAGCTGAAGTTCTTTCCATGCTTGATCAGGTGTTTCAGACGCTTGGCTTGCAAGATACTGAGCTCCAACTAAACAGTTTGGGCGACTCTGACACTCGTAGCAGTTATAGAGCAGCACTTGTTGATTATTTGTCGGATCATAAGCAAAGTTTAGACGAGGATAGTCAGCGGCGCTTGAGTACTAATCCATTGAGGATTTTAGATAGTAAAAATGCCGATGTTCAGTTAGTCCTTGAAGGTGCTCCGAGTATTCTCGACTATTTAAGTGATGAATCTTCCGAATCGTTTTCCACATTAAGAGGGTATTTAGACGATCTTGGTATTGGCTACACGATTAACCCTAAGCTAGTACGCGGGCTAGATTATTACAATGACACTGTCTTTGAATGGGTTAACGCCGGTTACGGTGCTCAAGCGACGGTTTGCGGCGGCGGCCGATACGACTCGATGGTCGAGCAACTAGGTGGTCAAGCGACCCCAGGCTTTGGTTTTGGAATGGGGCTTGAGCGTTTGGTTCAAATTCTCCAAGAGCAAGGCGCTGACATCGCTGATCGGGCAGCGCAGGATGCTGCCGATGTATTCATTATTTCAACCGGTTCTAAGGCGCGCTCCCAAGCATTGCAATTGCAAGCTAGTTTAGTCGCGGTTGATGTTCGCGTTCAGTGTCACATGGGCGAAGGTAGTATAAAAAACCAATTTAAAAAGGCCGATAAAAGTGGTGCCGCCATAGCATTGATCATCGGCGACGACGAATCTGCTGCTCAAACTGTAAGCGTTAAAGTTTTAAGAAGAACCGCTGAGCCCATTGCACAACAATCAGTATTGCAAAACGAGGCCTCTAAGCTCGTGACTAATCTTCTAGAATCGCTATAATGCTGGGTTTGCAGATATAAGCGATATTTTCCGCCCGATTTTGCCGGGCACATGATTAAAATATCGCACCACCAACTTGAAACTGGTTTGAATGCTACTAAAAAGGTAGCTAAACCATCAATAACAATAAAAGAACACGAGATTTACACAATGGCTGATGATATTTTCCTCACCCCTGAAGAACAGGACGAGCGCGCGCGTAAGTGGCTTAAAGACAACGGGCCGGCTTTAGCGATTGGTATTGTCTTGGGTTTGGGAGCCATTTTCGGTTACGAGCAATACAAAGAGAGCAAACTAAGCAGTGCCGAGCAAGCTTCTGCGCTTTACGATGCGGCGCTTAGCGAAGTTAACGATTCGAGCCTCTCTGACATTGATGCACAGGTTAAAGAACTCAAAGAAAATCATGCTTCTTCTTCATATGCAGCGAAAGCTGCGCTACTAAATGCTAAGAAGCTAGCAGTGAGCGATCTCGATGCAGCTTATACTGAATTACAGTGGGTTGTAGATAATGCTCCCGAATTTGGCCTTCAACATACTGCTCGTATTCGCCAAGCAAAGATTAAGGTGGCACAAGGTGATTTAGCCGGTGCTAAAGTACTTGCTAGTTTTACCCCAACACAGGGCTTTGAATCTAATTATTCTGAGATTTTGGCCGAAATAAATGCCAAACAAGGCAACTTTGATATTGCCCGTGAACAGTACCAGAAAGCGATCGATACTCTGCCTAGCGCTTCAGCGGGATACTCTCAATTGCTCACACTTAAAATGGATAGACTACCAGCTCCAGAGGCGAAGGCTTCAGCTGCAACTGAATCTAAAGTCGATGTTGAGCCGACTATTGTTGAGTCTGACGACAGCGAATAAAGCTCGCTCTAGTGGCCTTGCTTACTCAATTTAATTAGTTAATCAGTGCTTTACAGGAATAATGATAATGAAAAAATCAAGCTTGATCGTCCTTCTCACAAGTGCCGTATTCTTGGCTGCTTGTGGTGCTAAAACTAAGAAAACTGATTTCTTCGGTGAGGAGCCTAAGCCAGTAAAGCCTAAAGTTAGTACCACTACTAAGCTAGATAAAAATTGGCGTGTCAGCCTCGGTAAGAAAATTCAAACCGGTGATGCTATCTTGTCACCAGTTTTATTTGGCGACGATATCTACGCCGCATCTGCAAATGGCAAAGTCTATAAAGTAAATGCGTCTGACGGCAAACAAGTTTGGCAAACTAAGTTGCGCAAGGAAACCATATCTTCTGGCGTTGGCGTTGGCGGTGGCTTGGTTTTGGTTGGTACCGATCAAGGGATCGTTTACGCATTCAATCAGCAAGATGGTGAAATTGCCTGGAAAGCGCCTCTTAGCAGTGAGATTCTATCTAGTCCAGTAATAGATAACGGCATTGTCGTAGCACGTGCAGGTGATGGTAAGGTATTTGGTTTGTCATCTTATGATGGCAGCATTAAATGGACTATCAGTCGTCAATTACCCAAACTGACTTTGCGCGGCGATTCTCGCCCAGTGTTGACGCAAGGCGTTGCTTTTGTTGGCTTTTCTGATGGAAATATGGCCGCTTTCCGTGCTGAAAACGGTGCTGCTTTGTGGGACTTTCCGATCTCGTTCCCTCGCGGCACCAATGAAATTGACCGTCTCGCTGATGTCGATACCAACCCGCTATTAGTAGGTGAGTATTTGTATATCAGTTCATACCAAGAAGTCACGCATGCCCTAGATATTCGTAATCAACGAATCGCTTGGAGTAGTGATGTATCGTCTTTTCACTCTCTTGCTTATGATGCGGCATATTTGTATATCACTGACAAAACCGGTGTGGTTCATCAACTTGATCGGTCCAATGGTCAAAGAGGGTGGTCACAAAATGCCTTACAGCATTTTTCAGTTAGTGCCCCAATTTCGGTTGGGCCTTATATTCTGGTTAGTGAGGGTGAGGGCGGTTTATATGTGATACGCAAATCTACCGGCGAAGTTGTAGGTAAACACAGCTTAGGTGCTAAGACCATTATCGGCGAGCCGATCGTAGATTCTGATATCATTTATTTTATGGACAGCAGCGGCACGCTGCAATCCATTAGTATTGTTAGTAAAGCCTAAGGTTTTAAGGTTTAACCAAGGGTTCAAAAGTTTTAGTAAGATCGCAAAACTATGATTGCATCCAATATAACGACACTTGAAAAAGTGAGAAGTTAATTCAGGGTCGT
>CANMNN010000014.1 GCA_947499305.1 uncultured Arenicella sp.
GCTACGACTGGTCATCGCCTATTTGGCTACAACTACCATCGCCGGTCGCAATAAGCGGTCGTGTAACTGAAAGCCTGCTTGAATAACATTGATCACACAGCCTGACGCTACGTCTTCAGACTCAACCATAGTCATAGCTTGATGTAGGTTCGGATCTAATTTATCGCCTACTTCAGGAGCTATTTCAACCAGCGCATACTTAGCAAACCCAGATTGCAACTGTTTCAAGGTAATACCAACGCCTTCGTGAATACTCTTTATTGCGTCGTCGGCATCGTCAGCCACTTCAACGGCGGCGGCTAATTTTAAGCTATCGAAAACGTTGACCATTTCTTTAGCAAACCCTTCAACAGCAAATTTTCGGCTATTAGCGACTTCTTTCTCAGCACGACGACGCACATTGTCTTCTTCGGCTTTGGCACGAAGATAAGCATCCTTTAGCTTAGAAATTTCAGCTTGTGCGGTCTCTAGCTCGCTTGCTGGGTCAGTTTGCTCAGTTGCCTCAACGACCTCTTCGGCCTCAACTTCAGCAGTATCTACTTGATTTTCCTCAGGTAAATCTTGGTTTTCTTGTTCAGTCATATTTCTAAAAGTGTGTCCAAAATCGAATGCGTGAATTATGGGGATAGAATCAATAGGTTCAAGGGTTTATCACCATTTTTATGCACAAATTGACGATTTATCCGTCAGGCAACTTTTCAGCATTGAATTTGGCTGATAATCTAGATTGAAATTCTAAATATAAAAACAAACCACTAAATACGAGGATCAAATATGGCTGATACATCAAACGCTACTCCAAAGCATTTGTGGGTCGTTGGCATACTTGCGCTTCTTTGGAATAGTGTGGGCGCACTTGATTATGTGATGACGCAAACAAAAAATAAGGCTTATATGTCAGCTGGAAATTTCAGCCAAGAGCAACTCGATTATTTTTACTCAATGCCAACTTGGATGATTTTCGCGTGGGCAACCGCCATTTGGGCAAGCGTGCTAGGCTCACTTCTTTTGTTGCTTAAGAAAAAGCTCAGCACACCTGTGTTTCTTGTTTCGCTTATTGGTGTTGTGGTAAGCAGTATTTACAGCTACGGCCTTTCAAACGGCTATGAAATTATGGGCGGTGCTAGCGCGGCGGCATTCTCAGCAGCGATTTTCTTAATAGCAGTTGCCTTATATCTTTATGCTCGCAAAATGACCAGCAATGGCGTGCTAAATTAGCTTCGCTCTGAAAGATTTCCCTTTGATCTTACCTTGAACAAGTTGCTGTAAGGCAGTTTTTGCCAAAGGCCGATCAACTGCAACATAAGCCCAATTGTCTAGCATTTGAATCTTCCCAAGGTTCGCGCCCGTGATTTCGTCGGCCTTGGTTAATGCGCCAACCAAATCTCCAGGACGAAGCTTTTGACGTTTGCCGCCCTCAACTCGGAGTGTCGACATTTTCGGGCGCTCAGGCGACTGATTTAAAAGCTCCAGAGGGGGCAACATGCTCTGGCGAATTTCGGTATTCAAATAAGCTTCGAGCTGATCCACTCTAAACTGCTCAGATACTTGAAACAAGGAGCATGCTTGACCTTTCTCTCCCGCTCGACCGGTGCGGCCGATACGGTGCGTGTATACCTCAAGTTCTCTAGGCAAGTGATAGTTAAAGACTAAGGCAAGCGAGTCGATATCCAAGCCTCGTGCGGCCACATCTGTAGCCACGAGTGTATTTATACTGCCGTTGGCGAAACGAACCAGAGTTTGATCCCTATCTTTCTGCTCCATGTCACCATGCAAAGCCGCAGCGCTAAAGCCACTACTCTTAAGCGCTCCGGCGATAGTTTGAGTGTCTTGGCGGGTATTGCAAAACACTACCGACTGCTTACCACTATTGTCGAGTAGCAAGAGTTTCAAAGACTGCAACCGGTCTTTCTCATTTTCGACCAGGAAAAATGCCTGATCAACCCTCACTGTGTCTTGCGTTGGCGCAACTTCGGCCATGCTTGGGTTTTGCATGATTTTTTCGGCAATCGCCTTAATACCCTTAGGATAGGTTGCGCTAAATAATAATGTTTGCCGCTTGGTTGGTACTGCGTCAATAATCGCTTCTAAAGTTTTTTGAAAGCCCATATCAAGCATGCGATCAGCCTCATCTAAAACTAAGGTCGACATGTTGGCAAGATCTAAGGAACCTTTACCTAAAAGATCATCAATGCGCCCTGGCGTTCCGACAACAATGTGGGCACCTTTCTCCAACGAAGCGATCTGCGATTTAATTGGTGTGCCTCCATACACTGTAACGACTTTCACATTGGCAATGCCTCTGGCTAAGCGACGAATTTCACCAGATACTTGCTCCGCAAGCTCGCGAGTAGGACACAACACCAAAGATTGAACCTTAAATAGCTTGGCATCTAACTTGTTCAACAAGCCCAACCCAAATGCCGCGGTTTTGCCCGAGCCGGTTTGGCCTTGAGCAATAACGTCTTTACCCGACAAAATCATTGGTAGGCTCTGCGCTTGAATTGCGGTCATTGAGTTAAACCCCAAAGACGCCAAGTTATTGTGCAGCTCAGGGTTGAGCGAGAGCGATGAAAAGTGATAATCAGACATAGAAATACCAAGCCAATAAAGAACGGATGAAATAATTGACGCGATAGTACCTCGAGCAGCTCCGAAACGCATTTATTCATAGCGAAAAAATACGTACACTGACCTCAATGTGATTATTGCAGCTTATCCATAGCAGCGCCCTCCTTTTTATAAGACCCGCTTTTAAACTAGCAAAGGATTGACCACCAATTTTGAACGACTCAATAGATTCACTTTCGACGAACCCAAACGCCGCAAAAAAAACTTCGATGCTATTCATCGTCATCACGGTGATGCTTGATGCAATGGGCATTGGTTTAGTTATTCCTGTAATGCCAGAATTAATCCGCGAAGTAGGCAATGTTTCGATGGCTGACGCGGCCTTGTGGGGCGGATTGCTTACGTTTAGCTACGCTGCGATGCAGTTTCTATTTGGGCCATTTTTAGGCAATTTATCGGACCGATATGGTCGTAGGCCCGTGCTAATTATTTCGCTCATTTTTATGGGCGTCGACTACTTCGTCATGGCAATTGCACCAAGCCTGTTTCTATTGTTTTTAGCTCGAGTGGTCTCTGGCGTTAGTGGTGCAACCTACTCTACCGCGGCCGCATATTTATCTGATATCTCGGCCAAGGGAGAACGGTCTACGAACTTTGGTTACATTGGCGGCGCATTTGGTATCGGCTTTGTATTAGGCCCCGCGATTGGCGGCTTGCTCGCGGAGTTTGGTACACGAATGCCTTTTATCGTTGCCGGTGGTTTGGCAATAGCAAACGCGATCTTTGGGTTACTCGTGCTACCTGAAACTCTCCCATCTGAAAAAAGGAGAAAATTCGAATGGCGTCGTACTAACCCGTTTCTTGCATTAATGAGGATTCGCAACTTACCAACGGTTGGTAGCCTAATGTTTGTTGTGTTTTTCTACTCAACAGCGAATGGTGTTTACCCTTCAATTTGGAGCTTTTTCACTATCGAGAAATTCGCATGGGAACCCTCAATGGTTGGTATTAGCTTAGCGGTATATGGCATTTGTTCGGCTTTGATACAGATCTATGTACTCGGAATAGCAATTAAAAAAATCGGCGTCGAACGTACCGCCGTTTTCAGCATGGTCATCTCGATCGGCGCTTTGGCATTTCTTACTATAGTGGATAATCCGGTACTTGTATTTCTCGGCATGCCAATAACGGCACTAGGGGGGCTTGTGGGGCCTGCACTACAAGGAATGATGGCAGATCAAGTTAATGATGATGAGCAAGGGGAGCTACAAGGAGTTTTTGCCTCAGTACTTGCGATAGCGGCCATAATTAGTCCATTGATTATGACCTACACTTTTCAACAATTCACCAAGCAAGGGGCCAATTTCTATCTACCCGGAGCCCCCTTCGCGGCCGCGGCCATATTGGCTTTAGTCGCTCTTGGAGTGTTTTACTTTAGCCGCGCAGAGCGTGAGCCAACCGACTAGACCCACGTTAACTTACGCTTAACAACTGCCTAAACCATTTAGCACTTTGTTTTGGTGTTCTCTCGCCCGTATCAAAATCAACATGATGAATACCAAAACGTTTGTCATAGCCCGATGCCCACTCAAAATTATCCATAAAAGACCAGGCGAAGTAGCCTTTTAGGTTTACACCACCATCTATTGCGTTCGCGCACTCCTCTAAATAGCTCGCGTAAAAATCAACTCGACGAGTATCATTCACTTCACCACCCACAAGCTCATCGTCGTACGCACAACCGTTTTCGGTAATGTAAATATCTGGATTACCATACCTGTCTGCTATCCAGTGCAATAGTTTTCGACAACCCCACGGGACAACAGCCCATTGCATATCAGTGGTTTGCCAAGAATCATCAACCGATAGATCGAGGCCCT
Organism: uncultured Arenicella sp.; assembly: GCA_947499305.1. Lineage (GTDB taxonomy): Bacteria > Pseudomonadota > Gammaproteobacteria > Arenicellales > Arenicellaceae > Arenicella. The sequence continues at coordinate 4,452 of CANMNN010000014.1, forward strand.
GGTCCTCATTCAGCCCACCATTGCCGTACACACTCTGTTCTGCAGTATCACCATTTGCCTCTGCGGCGTACATCGTGGTGTAGTGATTTAAGCCAAAAAAGTCGCTCGAGCCAAATATCAAGTTTCTGTGCTCTTCAGTAATCAGGGGTAGACGTTCACCGACGCCGGTTTTCATACATTCAGGGTAATCACCGAGGTAGATTGGGTCAGCGAACCATCCAAGAAAGAACTCCAGGGCCCGCTGAGCTGCCGCCTTATCTTGCGCACTATCACTGAGCGGCTCTCGCCAGTCGCAATTGTTAGTAATACCGATCAAACCACCCTGCTCAGCTTGAAACTGCGATCGATACACCTTGACCGCTTTTGCATGTGCTAAGAGTAAGTTATGACCAGCAATATATGGTTCACTGGTCGAATTATGCCCAGGCGCGAAAACGCCCTGACCGTAACCAAGAATGGCAACAACCCATGCTTCGTTAATGGTAATCCAACGTTTTACTCTATCACCGAAGGCATTAAAACAAACCTCGGTGTAGTCAGCAAAACGATCAGATATAGAGTCTGACAACCAGCCGCCTTCGGACTCTTCCAAGTGTTGTGGTAGATCCCAGTGATACAACGTCGCCCAAGGTTCAATACCATGATCTATGCAACAATCAATCAACGAGTTATAAAAATCGATACCAGCTTGATTAATCGAATCGCTCATACCGTTCGGTAAGACTCTCGACCATGAAATCGAAAAACGATAAGCCTTGACGCCCATTTGCGCCATCAATTGAATATCTTCTTCGAAGCGATGATAGTGATCACAAGCAATAAGGCCTGAATCACCGTTGGATACTTTTCCGGGCGTTTCACAAAAAACGTCCCAAATCGATTTTCCGCGACCGTCTTTGTCGGCAGCCCCTTCAATTTGATACGAAGACGTGGCGGTTCCCCACACAAATTCTTTGGGAAAACGTAAAGCTAAATTCATTTTCAAGGCCCTATTTATGCAGCTTTAGCTGTTTTAGGTAGTTTGTCGTACCACGTCCTTTTCAGAACAAGCGATGTAACGATTGCGATGGTAGCGGTAACTGCAATTGGAACGGCCTCCTGCAATACGAGGTATATAGGAAGAATTACTAAAGAAGTCTGCCAAACGACGCCAACCAATACGTTGAACGCGTCATTTTTGAAATTTGTATTGGGCTGGAATGACGGATCCTCAGCCATTACCTTTTCTTTAATTGGGCCCCAGAACCCCCACGGCTTAACATTCTTATAGAAGCTCTTAAGAACCTCTTCATCAACTGGTTTAGTCAATAATGTTCCGGCAATACAGCCAATTAGGGCAAGTAATAACATTAATGGAAACGTGTATAAATCGAGCACGCCATCAAAGATAAATCGAAATGATAGGGCTGGCACGAGACCGCCGACCATGCCCCAGAAAAAGCCCGATCCGTTAAAACGCCACCAGTACCACTTAAGAACATTCGCGGCGACGTAGCTGCCGTAGAGACCACCAACAATCCACTGCAACACATCGTTCACATCTTTAGCAAAGAAGCCGAGAACGATGCTCAACAACACCATCGCTAAGCCAGCTAGCCGGTTGACGGTCATAATGCTCTTACTCGATGCGTTTGGGTTCACATGCTTTACGTAAATATCATTTACTAAGTAAGCTTGAGTAGCATTCAGGGTACCTGCGAATGTCGACATAAACGCCGCCAGCAAACCAGCGAGCAGCAGACCCAATAAGCCTGTCGGTGCGAATTCGCTGATAGCAGATGGTAAGATTTGTTCGAAATCGATTTGGCCATTAACCAGCAAATCGAGTTTATCAAAATTGATAATAGCCAACACACCAAAGCCTGCGATCATAAAATAACGCAAAGGCATTAGAATCAAACTCACCGAGCCACTCATTAAAGCCGCTTCACGAGGAGATTTTGTCGATAAAATCTTCTGCATATCATAAGTCGGTGCTGGGCCAGCTAAGCTACCCAGTACGCCTTTAAAAATCATCATCATGAAGAAAATAGTGAACAAACTAAATCCATCACTGGCGATTTTCTCATTCACCTCAGGAATGATTTGATTCCAATCCAAATCAAGTTGCATGCCAAAGAAAGGCGTCATCCAACCATCGGGAACAATCAACGGGTTATCGTTAATTGCCATCATTGCCAGTGCGCCAATAGCAATAGCGGCAATGGCCATCAGCACGAATTGAATTACGTCGGCCCAGACAATGCTCATCATTCCGCCTAGTAAGGAATAAAACACTGCGAAACAGGTGAGTAAGATACCGTAGAAATGGGGTACATACTCAGGCGCGACGTTAAAGGGCACATAGGGAGCAGTTACTTCCCAAGGAATAAAAATTTCAACAAATTTTCCAACCCCGATGAAGCCATAGGCTAAATAGCCTAGCCCCATAATGATTGCGAACACAACAATTACGGTGTGCGATGCATTTGCAGATGAATCGTAACCGAAACGAGTACCTATCCATTCGGCGCCGGTAGAAACGTTTGATCGGCGCAACCACATCGACAAAAACACCATCAGGAATATCTGATTAAACACTGGCCATAACCAGGGAATCCAAGCACTTTTTAAGCCATACACAAACAGCAGAGTAACAAGCCACATGGTGCCTGAGATATCGAACATACCAGAGGCGTTTGATAACCCAAGCATGTACCAGGGCATTTTATTGCCGCCGAGCATATAGTCTTTTTTAGAACGTTCCGCGCGCTTCTTTAACAAAAGACCGATAGCAACGGTAGCCAATAGATAGACGAGAATTATTGAGAGATCGAGTAATGCGAGCTTCATTAACTATTCCTTTGGATGGTCAAGCAACTATGTTGCTATGCGTTTTATTATTGTTGTATTGAGCTTCTATATTTTATAAACCACCAACAATCTGATGCGTTGGAGCTTTTTATTTTAAGCGCTGAACAATATATCACATCACAATGTAAACGTTTACCTAAATTATCTAGCGAATGCTATTTTGTGATGAAATGTGCGCGAGATATCAAAAGCGATAGTAATGTACAATCAAGAAATTAATAACAAAACAAAGCAAGATCTATGGCCGATATCGGAATAAAACAGCTCGCCAAAATTCTAGGTATTTCTACAGCATCGGTCTCGCGTGCGCTAAACAACCCTGAACGTGTCTCAGATGCCATGCGCAAACGCGTTCAAGATGCGGCGAAACAAACCGGCTATCGTCCAAACAAAATGGGCGCGAGCCTGCGCACCGCTAAGACTAAAAACATCATCGTGATTATTCCCGATATTAGCGACACATTTAACTCTGGTGTTATCCGCTCAATCGAACGAACTGCGTCTGATCGCGGATATTCTGTTCTTTTTGGCGACACACAAGGCATTCGTGAATCGGAGATAGGTTATGGAGACATGGTAAGAACACGTCAGGCCGATGGCATTATTTGCTTCTCTCATAATCTACCTTTCAGTGACGCCGACCTTGATTCAGACAATTTCAAAATGCCGCCAATAGTTAATTCGTGCGAACAACTTCAATCATTGCAACTTGCTGGGCGTTCGATACCATTAGTTACCATCGACAATGTTGCGGCAGGAAGAGAAATTGCAAAACATTTGCTCGACTTAGGACACCGTGAAATCGCCGTGATTACTGGCGACATTGACTCTCCCAGCACACAGCAAAGGTTATTGGGGTATAAGTTAGCACTAAAAGAAGCCGGTCTTGAATTTAACCCTGCACTTGTGTTCGAGGGTGAGTACACACTCGAGGCAGGAAGCTCAACAACCTTAGAAATCCTAAGCGAGCCGCAGCGGCCAAGCGCAATACTCTGTATGTGTGATGAAACAGCGCTAGGTTGCCTGTATACGCTCAAAGAAAACAATATCAGCGTGCCAAGCGACATCTCAGTGGTCGGTTTCGATGACATAAAATTTGCGAGATACTTTTCTCCCGCATTAACGACTGTGGCACAGCCAGTAGATGATATTGGAAGGCAGTGTGTCGAGATTTTATTAGACGTAATTGACGGTAAATCTGTAGCTCAGAAAACAGTGATACTTCCGCACAAGTTGGTGATTCGAGATAGCACCCAAGCAATTTGAGGCCATAGACAAAAAAAACGCCCTCTTTTCGGAGGGCGTTTTTTTATCAAGATCGTCATCAACTACAGCAGCCATGCGCTCTGGCTCAGGTTTTCGATGATCTAGGTTCCGGAAAAACTAAAATCGGCAAATTGCTCACGTAAACCGACTTTATGGATTTTGCCAGTTGCGGTATGCGGCAATTCATCTACGAACGCCACCTCATCTGGCATCCACCATTTAGCGATTTTCCCGTCCATAAACTCCAGTACCTGCTCGGCCGTTACTGGGTCTGTACCCGGCTGCCTAACTATAACCAGTAATGGGCGCTCATCCCATTTAGGATGTGCTATACCGATAACTCCTGCTTCAGCAACGCCTTCGTGACCAACAGCACAGTTCTCTAGGTCGATTGACGAAATCCACTCTCCGCCAGATTTGATCACATCCTTAGTGCGATCAGTAATTGTCATATTACCATCAGGGTTGATGCTCGCCACATCCCCAGTATCGAACCATCCTTTGTCGTCTAGCGCTGTCTGATCATGTTTGAAGTAGCGCTCAACAACCCAAGGGCCACGCACTTTAAGCGCGCCGAAAGCCACTCCATCCCAAGGCTGCTCAACATCGTTTTCATCAACAATTTTCATATCAACTCCAAAGACTGAGCGACCGGCCCTAACTCTAAGCTTGTCGTACTCTTCATCTGAATAATGTGATCGAGGGAATTTAGGCACGTTGAAGGTACCAAGTGGCGCCATTTCTGTCATACCCCAACCAGCAACAGTAATCACACCGAAACGCTCTTCAAATTCCTTCATTGTGCTCAATGGACATGCAGAGCCCCCAACACCAATCTTAGAAAGGCTTGGTACGTCTTTACCTGATTCTTTCAAGTAAGTAAGCAAGGCTAACCAAACTGTTGGAACGCCAACGGCGTAATTAACACCCTCTCCTTGAATAAGCCCTTGCAGCGCTGCGCCGTCACCCATTTTAGAGCCCGGGAAGACTATTTTAAAGCCTGCTAGTGCCGCTGAGTAAGGCATATTCCAAGCGTTCACATGAAACATGGGAACTACTGGCAATGCAACATCCTGAGCACTCAAGCCCATTCCATCGCCAAGGCAGCAAGCATAGGTTTGCAACACCAAGGCCCGATGAGAATATAAAACACCCTTCGGGTTACCAGTGGTACCTGATGTATAACAAAGTGAACAGGCCGCTTGTTCGCTTAGCTCCGGCCAATCAAAATCTGAGCTCTCTTGTGCTAACAAGGTTTCGTAGCAATGCACATTATCTAGCTTGGTTTCTGGCATCGACTCGGGGCCTGCCATGACAATAATACCCTTAATCGAGATTTGACTACTGATCGCTTCGATCAATGGCACAAACATTGGATCTACTAATAAGAATTGATCTTCAGCATGATTGATAATGTAGACCAGCTGCTCGGGAAACAGGCGCGGATTAATGGTATGACAAACCGCTCCACTACAAGCAATGCCATAGTAGGCTTCCATATGTCGATAATCATTCCAAGCCATAGTCCCCACAGTTTGCCCATGCTCTAGACCGAGTCGTTGCAAGGCATGTGCTAATTGGCCCGCCCGATCGTAACATTCGGCCTGCGTATAAACGTGGCGAGGGTTATCGTGGACGACTGAGACAATCTCGCTGTCTCCATTAATTTTTCGCCCATGACGCATGAGTGATGTGATCGTCAATTGATCATTCATCATCAGTCCTAACATAGCTTTTGCTCCTAAACGTGGTGTGTCGTGTCTTGGCATGCCCTACTGGATGAGGCACACCTCTTAATTATTATTTTGAGGTTAACTTAAACATGCAATCGCCGAATTAGCAACCCAGACCTAGTCTAACCAATCGAGCGCAATAAAAAGTAAAAAGTCTTTAGCATATAAAAAAGCCCTTAGCCCATAGAAGCCCTTAGCCCATAGAAGCCATTAGCCCGAGGAAGCCATTAGCCCGAGGAAGCATTTAACAAAAAAGCCCCGATACCTAAAAAGATATCGGGGCTTTCGGCTTACCCAAATGAGTGCTGTGTAGTTAGTCTAATTACTATAAGCTGTTATCTTCAACGGCCCACCAAGCTACAACACCCGATATCGCAACCGCACCAACGGCGGCTATAGCGAGTAGCGGTGACAACACAATAGACTCAGGCATCGCAAACGAAAGTGACTCAACGCCAGAATCGCGTGTAATAAAAAAGTAGGCTAATACGATACCCATTATCGCGCCGATCAAATCAAATGATAAACCTTTCTTGGCGCTAGCCTTAGTCGCCACCAAATTAATACTTGGCAGGCTATTCATGAGCACCTTAGTGAAATTGTCGTCCATCAAGTTAGGTTGAGAGTCGCGCGCAGCGGCAAACAAACTCGCTAGAGGGTCAAATTCATCAGTATGTGGAGTCTTTGTATTCATAATATTAATCTCGCCACGCTTGCAAACCATCTTGTAAGACCACACGGCCTCGATTGATATGCGTTTTAACAGTTCCCAGTGGAATGCCCATAATATCGGCTATTTCTTGCTGGGTATTTTGACGATGTAGAAATAAGTGTAGCACAGAGCGCCGCTCTGGGTCTAAAGTGGCAAGCAATTTAGCCACTTTTTGATGCACTTCAGATTCTTCATCGTGTTCGGGTGCTTGCTCAAGCTGATTACCCAGCAAAGGCTGTTCGTCTAAAGACTGGGTATCGAGTGCTTTTTTGCGCACGTGTTGTAAAAAGACGTTGTAACCAATTCGGTAAAGCCAACTGGAGAACTTGGCTTGTTGACGAAACTTGGCTAGCTCCTTAAACGCCTGAATAAAAGTATCTTGGGCAAGGTCATCGGCTAATGACTCGTTCCAATCGGTTAATTGGCGCAATGAATAGCGCAAGTTCGATTGATGCCTGTTTACCAATTCAGCAAACGCCAACTGATCGTTCTTGCTTACCGCAAGCTCGACCAACTGGGCTTCGTCTAATTGAGTGAAATCCTGTCTTTTCACGGTATTTATCTGCTTCTATATTGTGGGCTAATAAATACGCTTATGAGTTAGATTCAGGTTTTTGTTCAACTTTTCTTTCAACTAGGAACCAGAATACTAGCCTGGCAATACCTAGAAACATCGGAATTAGGCCAAAACCGGCAGCTTCATCTCCGCCTGATGCACTAAGCGCGGCGACGATACCAATACCGACTGCTGTTAAGGTTAAGCCGCTCTTAAGAGAACTCGCTGAGCCGCCATTATCGAGGCCGGTCATCACATGCTCTGGAATATCTCGGTCGCTCTTAATATAAAGGTCTACTAATTCCATTTTCTGACGACGCTTACGATGCCCAGCAACCAAAAGCGCGATCAATAAAAACAGAGGCATACCGAATATTAGTAGTACCGCTGGCACAGCGATAAAAACGATACCAATTGGAAAGTTATCTACGCCGGGGTCGAACGTGAAACCGTCATCGAGCTTTTCAACTAAGCGTTGTTTTTCATCGTCACTTAGAGCGTTCAGCTCAGTTTCTAATTCGCGGCCCAATTCAGGGTCGAACTCGCCCATAAGGTCTGTGACTTTGCGTATTTTCTGGTCAGCGCTAATCTCTTCATCGAAATCAATATTTACCTTTACACCGCCTTCAGACAGTTCTTTTACGTTTAGAACGTTTTCTGAGGTATCGTTAACAGTGTCAGCATCCTGAGCAAAACTAGGTGTGCTTAAGCCGATGGCCAGTAGCGAGCATAATATTAGTAAGTTTTTCATAGTGTTTCTCCAGTGTTAATCGAGCGTCGTTAATGACGTTCTCATAAGCTTAGATGCGGCCTTTCGAATTTCGGATTCAAATAAATCAAAAAAAAAGAACCTTATTAAGTTTTAGCATTTAATCATGAACAATCAACTGCTTACAGCATTATTTCAGCTCGCATAAACAAGCTCGCCCTACCTCTTAGCGTCACGCGGGCGCCGTTTAGCTCACAAGACACTTCTCCACCTCGTTGCGACACCTGTTTGGCGTGGAATTCAGATCGCTGTAACTGCTGCGCCCACATAGGCACAAGCTGAGTAAATGCCGACCCAGTTACGGGGTCTTCATTGATTCCAAGGTTCGGATAAAAACATCGGTTAACAAAATCATACTCGCTGGATTCTGCGGTAATGATCACGCCGCGGGCATCAATTTGACTAAGTAGGCTAACGTTGGGTTTTGCTTCATAGACAGCTTGCTCTGAAGCTAGCTGTACAATAAGATCTCCTCCGATATAGCATTCTCGAACGTCTATATCGTTTAGCCCTAAAGCCTTATGCACACCGATAGGAGGATCACAAGGCGAGACGGGTTCGTTAGGAAAATCCATTTCAATAAAGTCGCTGTTCTGGCGAACGATCAAAGGGCCACTACGCGAATCAAAAGTAATCGAATCACGGTCAAAGCCCAACTCCTTAAACATGATAAATGCGCTCGCTAAAGTAGCATGGCCACATAAATCAACTTCAGTCTTTGGAGTAAACCAGCGGATTCGAAAATTCTCACCTTCTTTGACAATGAATGCCGTTTCGGCGAGGTTGTTCTCAGCCGCAATTTCCTGCATTAAGTCATCACTCAACCATTCTTTCAATGGGCAAACAGCCGCAGGGTTGCCCTCAAAGACCCTGTTCGCAAACGCGTCGACCTGATACTGCTGAAGTTTCATTGTTGATACTCTTGTCTAGTAGCTAAATATCACTTGAGTATAGGCAATGGTCACAAAAAAGGCTCGCAAAAACGAGTGCGGTTACACTGATTGCTGCGAGCCTAAATGTGTTTGTTAGCAGAAGTGTCGCTAACGAGAACGACTATCCGTTAGCGAGCAAATGCTCAACAACTTTATCACCGAAATCATCGGTTGACAGCATGGTGACACCGCTGCCAGGCTTAGATAGGTCTGAGGTTGAGTAACCATCGGCGAAAACGCTTTGCATCGCGTCCCATACGTTGCGCGCTTCGTCTACCATTCCAAAGCTGTACTCCAGCATCATTGCCATTGAGCCAATCATTGAGTACGGGTTAGCGATCTTCTTACCGGCAATATCCGGTGCCGAACCATGTGAGGGCTCGTAATACGCTTTGCCATTCGGGCCAAGACACGCCGAAGGCATTAAACCCAGAGAACCTAAAATACCGCCCCCTTGGTCACTCAGGATGTCACCAAACATGTTCTCCATCACCATCACATCAAACTGAGCTGGATTTAGGCACAACGCGGTTGCTGCGGCATCTACCAGGTTATGAATCACTGTGACGTCAGGATATTCTTCGGCCACTTCATCAAGGACCTCATTCCACAAGACGCTTGACTTCAATACGTTGCTTTTATGGATATTGTGCAGCACTTTCTTACGGCTTTGGGCTAACTTAAAACCTTCGTGCAAAATATTGCGAATTTGGTCTTCGTCATACTCCAGCATTTCACGAACAAAACGTTTTCCGTTTTCATCTGTACCTGTTTGCTTCTCACCAAAATACAAACCACCAACTAACTCTCGGACCATTATCATATCGATTCCATCGCCAATTACTTCAGGCTTTAATGGAGAGAAATGCGAAAGGGCTTTTGGCAAATATACAGGACGAAAATTTGCGAACGTATTTAAACGACGGCGCAGTGGCAATAGCGCACCTCGTTCAGGTTGCTCATCGATGGGGATCTGCTTTGATTCTTCATGGTTAAGGCCAATTGGCCCCTTAACCACCGCATCTGCAACATCAACTAAATCTTGAGTTTCTTGCGGGAAGGAGCTGCCATGACTAAACCAAGCGCCAGCTCCAAAGGGTGCTTCAACTAAATCAAACTCTACGTCGTTACGAGCTTCGATCACTTTGAGCACTTTAATGCCCTCTTGCATAATTTCAGGGCCAATTCCGTCGCCGGCCAAGATGGCTATTTTATATTTAGTCACGGGGATACTATATTTTGGTTTAAATCGCGCTGAATTCTAGCCGATTTCGGCCATCGGGCGAAGCCATTCCTACAACATTTATTCCAGCAGTAGACTTAAAACACCTGCAAGAGGTCTGGGTGGTTCCTTAAAAGGCCCGCAACCGCACAAGTCCCTTTGTTCTTCATCTCTCGAGGTATCGCATACGCTCTCTGAGTTCGGGTTTGTGTAGGGAGAGCCTGACGGGTTCAGACGGTTCACAATGCCTCGAATACCCGCCAACTGAGCATTATCCCCGGGAAACGACGACAACCAAGCCAAATCAGTTGGGTATATCGCTCGGTAAATTGATGCCGCAGCTATGTACTCACCAGTCGGCGTTGGATGTATTAAATCAGGCAAGTAAAGACTATTAAATAGACTGAGGTTAGTATTTCTCACTTCACGCCATGCGTCACCGATGCGAATAACCGGTACATTGAGCCTAGAACCGATATCGAGATAGGCATTAGAAACAATGTTCTGATCAAATAAGAAACCATTCAGATTGCCATCGCGCCCTCTGGCCCACGTTTGAAACAGCATTGGTTGAGCGCCAGACTCTCGAGCCATCTCGGTCAATCGGGTCACTTCAAACTCGAACGACTGTCGTGCATTGAGCGTTCTCATACTATGATCTTGCATGACCACGTAATCAAATCGCTGACATTGAACCGCTTTCAACGTTTCTACTCGCGAAGAATGACCTTGCAAGGTTATGCCGCCAACAAATTCAAATTGAAATTGATGTGGCCCAAGCGGTGAAATTGTTTCAAAACGCTTTACCGTGGCCATGGTAAAGCCCGTGAAACTATTACCAATAAACAGCACCCTAGCCGCGTTTGCGTGACCGATAGAAGAAATCAATATTAAGGTTAAAATGGCAAACTTCATGAATTCCTACCAGAAACGGCTCATATTTTAGGGTTAATGCCCTATTTCGCCGCGGTTTATATTTCGCAACTTAGAGCGGCTTGACTTGGCTACCTAAGAAGCAGTTTAATTAATCGTCGTGACTTAAGTCTCTTAGCATTTAGCTTGCGAGCTGGAAAATCTGTGCGTGCAAGCCTACCGTAACGATACTATAAAGATCAATAACTTGCGGTCATTAATATCGGCTATTTCTCACCGAAGTCACAACTACCAAGATACCCTATACAAGTAATATCGAGCCTTGGCCTTCATAATAAACCACGAGACATAAAATGTTGATAAACACTCTAAAGCAAGTTTCTAAAAAAACTGGCCTAAGCTTGGCACTCGCCGCCCTCTCTTCCACTGCGTTTGCTGATGATCATCACGCTAAAGATTCAAGTTTGAGCTTCAAAACGGAGAAAATAACCGACACCCTTTATATGCTGTCAGGTGAAGGCGGCTTTACTGGCGGCAACGTTGGCCTCAGCGTAGGCGAGGATGGTGTTGCCATGATCGATAATGGCGTTTCCAGCGTTATCGAAATACTAAAAGCTGAGATCGCCGAAGTAACCGAGAAACCAGTTGATTATATGATCAACACCCATATCCACGGTGACCATATCGGCAACAATCACGCTTTTGGCAAAGATGGTGCCAAAATCGTCAGCCATGAGAACTTGCGTGAGTCGCTCGTCAATAACGAGAAAAATAGTGGGCCCGCATCGTTTCCGGTACTAACCTTCAATGATCGTATGACCATCCATATCAATGGTGACGCGGCTCATATTGTTCATTTCCAACAAGCACACACCGATGGCGACGCCGTGGTTTATTTCAAAAACGACAATGTGCTGCACACCGGCGATATTATGTTCAATGGTTTGTTCCCTTTCATTGATGGTAGCAACGGCGGCAGCTTAGACGGCGTGATCAATGCACTGAAAGGCATTGCATCGATGACAGACGATAAATCAAAAATCATTCCTGGCCACGGGCCGTTAGCGACTCGAGCTGACGTATTTGCAATAGTCGAAATGCTTGAAGGTGCTAAAGCCTCGGTTGGCGCATTAGTCAAAGAAGGCAAAAGCGACGAAGAGATTCTCAAAGCGAACCCCTTATCCAAATACGAGTCTTATAGTTGGGGGTTTATCACAACTGAAACAATGACCAAACAGGTATTGGCAGCATTTAGATAGTCTACCCATTTGAATTAGTAAGTAAAAAAGCCGCTAAAGAGTTATCGATAGCGGCTTTTTTGATTCACGAATGATTGATCAAATATATCTAACTTAAGGCTAGTTCTGTATCACTAACAATGATCCCGTTGTTGTCACTATAGACCCAGTTACCATCACGAATTGTTTGGCCCGCGAAGGTTACGTCTACGTGCATGTCACCTAGCCCGCGTTTTTCAGTTTTCATTGGGTGAGTATTCAATGCCTTTACGCCTAGTTGGGTTACGGCAATCTCATCACAGTCTCGAATACACCCATTGATAATCAATCCTGACCAGCCGTTTCGCGCGGCTTTTTCGGCCAGCATATCGCCGAGAATTGCTCGACGTAATGACCCGCCGCCGTCCATCACGATAACCCGACCTTCTCCAGGCGTGCCAACTAACTGCTTAACCAAAGAGTTGTCTTCAAAGCATTTAATGGTTATTGCCTGACCGTAAAAGCTATCTAAGGCGCCATAATTATTAAAAACTGCATCGAGCACTCTAACTGAGCCTCTAGCAATGTCGGCTTCATAGTCATCGCAAATATCGGGGGTAGAAATTTTGCTCATTAAAAGCTCCATTGTTAAATGTTGGTAGACCTAAAGAAAAAGCGCTTACTTTCTTACGTTAATGTGCTCAAACGGACAATGTCGACAGGCGTTACCGCAACAACGCCCGCGCGCTAGGTGATAAGCCTCGGTAAAAACCATAAAGCCGTTTTCCATATAATAGTGAACATTCTCTTTTAGTTCAGGGATAGGCCAGGTTTTTGCTTGAGCGATTTGAGCGTCGTTAGTCATGAGTGCTAAATAAGTGTTCTAGGTAGAGCGCAGTCTAAATTAAGTGCTGCGACGATATTGTCCACCAACCTCAAAAAACGCGTCGGTTAATTGCCCCAAGGAACATACCTTGACGGCCTCCATGAGTGCCTCAAAACCATTGCCGTTTTCGTTGATCGTTTGCTTAACCATTTCAAGAGCTTGCTCAGAGGCGTCAGCATGCTGCTTATGAAAGCTGGCTAAACGCGAAATTTGGCTTAGTTTTTCGTCTTCGGTCGAGCGCGCAAGTTCTATTTCAAAAGGCTCTTCTTGTTCTTCAGGTAAAAAAGTATTCACCCCAATAAGCGGGTAACTACCATCGTGTTTTTTGGTTTCATACTTCATCGACTCTTCTTGGATTCGACTGCGCTGATACCCGGTTTCCATCGCGCCGAGGACCCCGCCACGATCTGAAATTCGCTCGAACTCACGCAGCACAGCCTCTTCAACTAGGTCGGTTAATTCATCAACAATAAACGCTCCTTGGCTTGGGTTTTCATTTTTAGCCAAGCCGAATTCTCTGTTAATAATCAACTGGATAGCTAAAGCTCTTCGCACAGATTCTTCAGTTGGCGTTGTTATCGCTTCGTCATACGCATTGGTGTGCAGACTATTGCAATTATCATTAATTGCCAATAGAGCCTGAAGCGTGGTTCGGATATCGTTGAATTGCATTTCCTGCGCATGCAGTGAACGACCCGAGGTCTGAATGTGGTATTTGAGTTTCTGACTCTTAGCATTCGCGCCGTATTTATCGCGCATTGCTACCGCCCAAATACGCCTCGCTACACGACCAATAACAGTGTATTCGGGGTCCATTCCATTTGAAAAGAAAAATGAAAGATTACTCGCGAAATCGTCAATATGCATTCCTCGAGCAAGGTAAGTTTCAACAAATGTGAATCCATTTGACAAGGTAAAGGCAAGTTGTGAGATCGGGTTCGCGCCAGCTTCAGCAATGTGATAACCCGATATCGAAACCGAGTAAAAATTTCGCACTTGCTTATCAATGAAATACTGCTGGATGTCGCCCATCATTCTTAGGCTGAACTCGGTGGAAAAGATACAAGTATTTTGACCTTGGTCTTCTTTCAAGATGTCGGCCTGAACTGTTCCGCGGACTTGTTGCAGCGCGTTAGCTTTTAGCTCTGCATGCTCAGCGTCACTCGGTTGGCGATTATGTTCTTCTACAAAGTAAGCCACTTGCTGATCAATGGCGGTATTTAGAAACATTGCTAATATCGCCGGCGCTGGCCCATTAATTGTCATCGACACTGAGGTTGACGGCGCACATAGATCGAAGCCGTCAAATAGTTGCTTCATGTCGTCTAGGGTAGCTACAGACACCCCTGAGTTACCGATTTTGCCGTAAATATCGGGGCGCGTCGCGGGGTCAAAACCATAGAGCGTTACAGAATCAAACGCGGTCGACAAACGATTCGCTGGCGCGTGCTCTGAAAGCTTTTTAAAGCGCATGTTTGTTCGTTTGGGGTCACCCTCTCCCGCAAACATTCGCGCAGGGTCTTCGCCCTCACGCTTAAACGGAAACACGCCCGCGGTGTAAGGAAAGAAACCTGGTAGGTTCTCCCGGCGCAGCCAACGCAAAAGATCACCTGCGTCGTTGTAGCGCGGCAAGGAGACCCTTGACACCTTGGTACCTGAGAGGCTTTCACGTGTTAACTCAGTAACAAGTTCTTTGCCATTAGACAATACATCGGTTCGAGTATCGCCTACATAGGTCTGCGCAATGCTCGGCCACTTCTCTAACAAGGCGCGGCTTTCGCTTGTTAAGGCCTGATTGCGCGAATCGACCAGAGCCTCGATTTCGGAATTACGATCTTCTAGCAGCGCTTGAGAAATCTGCAGTGCTTGTCGTTCACTTGCAAGCTTCGCCTGTGCCTCAGTTTGCGCATGAAAAGCTCGCACTGACTCACTGATCTCCGCCAAATACCTTTGGCGAGAGCTCGGCACAATCACCGAACGTTCGGACGGAATTTTATTATCACAGAATGGTAAGCGTGACTCCCAATTTCGAAGTCCTTTTTCTCGCAATACTGAGAGCAAACCATGATATGCCGAGGTCACACCGTCATCACCAAAACGTGACGCAATTGAGCCAAAGACAGGTAGCTCAGATGGGTCGGTTGACCAAGCTTCTCGGTTTCGCTGAACTTGTTTCGCAACATCTCTCAATGCGTCAGCGGCGCCCTTACGGTCAAACTTGTTGATAACCACAACATCAGCAAAATCAAGCATGTCAATTTTTTCGAGTTGGCTTTGCGCGCCAAATTCAGGCGTCATCACATACATCGAGGCATCAACAAACGGAACAATACCTGCATCGCCTTGACCGATACCTGGCGTTTCGACAATGATTAAATCAAACTCAAATAAGCCAACGGAAGCAATCACGTCGCTCAAGTAGTGGGGCACCTCCCCACTTGCTCCACGCGTTGCAATCGAGCGCATGTAGATATTATCTTGGTAGATCGAATTCATACGGATTCGATCACCTAATAATGCGCCACCCGTTTTGCGACGAGTCGGGTCAATAGCAATGACAGCCACTTTTGCCGAATCTCCCGAATCAATACGAAAACGGCGAATCATCTCATCAGTTAAAGACGATTTACCCGCGCCTCCAGTACCAGTTATACCCAAAACCGGCGGTCGAGAACCCTTAGACTCAGCCAAGCGATTTAAACTCTCGCCTGCTACGTCGCCATTTTCAATACCCGTTATCAATTCAGACAAGGCGAGATAGTCCTGCGTATTTGAACTAAGAGCCTGAAGTGTTGACGCCGGCCGCTTGGTCTGCGAACAACGTTCAACCATGTCCTCGATCATCCCTACTAGACCAAGCCGCATTCCATCTTGAGGCGAGTATATTTTACTGACACCATACTCATGTAAGTCTTTAATTTCCTCGGGAATAATCACACCGCCACCGCCGCCAAATACTTGAATGTGCTCGGCATTGTGTTCTTTGAGCATGTCCACCATATATTTGAAATACTCAACATGACCGCCTTGATACGAGCTCATTGCGATGCCTTGGACATCTTCCTGAAGCGCAGCCTGTACCACCTCGGAGACAGAACGGTTGTGTGCAAGATGAATCACTTCAACACCAAGCGATTGCAAAATCCGCCGCATAATATTGATGGACGCATCATGACCGTCAAAAAGGCTCGCGGCAGTGATAAACCTCATTGGCGGGTTTGAGCTTGCTGCTGCTTGATTAGCATGATTGTTCATTATGATATCCAGTTGAGTCGAAGGCTGTTGTGACATAGTCATTAGCTACCTTAAAAGGTGCATCATTGTGTGCTTAAGTCCATCGTGTAAGCGCTTGGTTTCTTTGAGTTTTTGGGGGTTTGCCAACCAATAGTAAACAATCCCAATAACCGAGGCACTGAACTGTGCGCCGATGATGTCGGCATCGCGTTTTTGCGATTCACCAACGTGAGAATCGTTAAGCACCCAGTTAACAATGTCTTGAAAACGTCGTTGATGAATCTTTTGGATGGTCTCGCTCAACTCTGACTTCGAATTCACGGACTCAAACCAAAGCGTATAAAAAGCGCGCAAGTTTGCCGGGGCATCAAGGCAAAACTGGTAATGCTGGTCAACAGCTTTTTCAATGGCTGAAAAGCCCGTTTGATCAGTCGTCGCATTCTTCAGCTGCTCCAACCAAATATCACCAACTCGCAATACAACAAAATTGAACAAGCTGTCTTTGGAGCCAAAGCGATTACTGGCCAGCCCGCGGCTATACCCAGCCGACACGCCGACATCACTAAGCCTAGTTCCAGCTGGGCCATGTTGATTAATCAGCGCTACCGCGGCATCGAACATTTTCTGATCCGATATTTCAGTACGTTCGGCTTGGGTAAGCCGAACGTCTTTGGCTGAAACTTGCTTTGTCGAAATAGCGTTGTTCACGAGCCCTGTAATTTCCTATTGCAATAGATCATTATCTAATAAGAATAATTACACGCATTATGCGAATGCATCTGCACTAAGCTCACAGCCAATACTAGCGCCTTGCGTCACTGCGTCACCATAAGCGGTGGCACGAGGTAACATTTGATTAATAAAGAAGTTCGCGGCCAGTTTCTTATTGCGATAAAACTTAGCATCGCCCTCGCCTGCCTCGAGCTTAGCTTGCCCGATTTCAAATGAACGCAAGTGATACCACGCACCGCACACATAGCCCATTTGCATCAAAAAGTTAAACGAAATCGCGCCTTCAAAGTTGCTACTGCTCCCAGAGTTATCAAGAATGAACTGCGCAGTTTCTTGTAAAGAATCTTTATACTTCACAAACTGACGAACTAAGGCATGATCACTACCGAGGCTGTTGATAGTGACATCCATCTCAGCCATTAAATCTTTGAAGCCCGCACCACTATCACGCAATAATTTACGGCCAACTAAATCATTGGCTTGAATACCATTGGTGCCTTCGTAGATTGCCGTGATTCGCGCGTCACGATAATGTTGCGCAACCCCAGTCTCTTCAATAAAGCCCATTCCACCATGCACTTGAATACCGAGCGACGTCACTTCGTTAACTAACTCAGTACACCAAGCTTTGGTAATCGGAGTTAACAAAGCAAATTTGGTAGAGTGGTAATCACGTTCTTCTTGAGAATTAGCATGCCCACGTAAATCGTGAGACATTGATGCGTCAAAGCAAACCGCGCGCATTGCATCAACGCTAGACTTCATCTGCATCAACATACGCTGCACATCAGGGTGACCAATAATAGTAGTCGACTCACCTGTCTCGGGGTTACGGCCTTGCACTCGGGTTTTGGCGTAATCAAGCGCATCTTGATAAGAGCGTTCTGCAATGCCAACACCTTCAAGCCCAACTTCCAGACGAGCATGGTTCATTAACGTAAACATACAGCTCAAGCCCTGTCCTGGCTCGCCAATCATATAACCCACAGCACCTTCATTCTCGCCAAAGCTCATAACACAGGTTGGGCTCGCGTTAATGCCCATTTTCTCTTCGGTAGAAACAACAGTTAAGTCGTTACGCTCACCTAAGCTGCCATCATCATTGACCAAGAATTTTGGAACTAAAAACAAGCTCAGACCTTTTACACCGGCTGGAGCATCAACAAGTGGCGCAAGAACGATGTGAATAATGTTATCGGTCATATCATGCTCTCCCCAAGTAATGTAGATCTTCTGCCCTTTAATTAGGTAGTGGTCGCCATTAGGGGTCGCCTTTGTTTTTAAATTGGATAAATCAGATCCCGCATGCGACTCGGTTAAGTTCATCGTGCCTGACCAACTTGCATCGATCATATTTGGTAAAAACTTTTCACGGAGTTCTTCACTGCCGTGCGCAACCAAAGCATCGATCGCACCGGCACTTAACATTGGACACAAGGCTAATGCCATATTCGCGCTATTCCAAAACTCGCTGGCAGCCATGTGCAATGTAAACGGCAGACCTTGTCCGCCATATTGAGTCGGCTGCGCCAGGCTTAGCCATCCGTTTTCAATGAACAGCCGATACGCTTCCTGAAAACCATCTGGCGTTTTGACTTCACCATTGCTTGCTTTGCTATGCTGAATGTCGCCAATACGATTTAACGGCGCAATGACATCTGCGGCAAACTTGCCGGCTTCTTCGACAACCGCGTCTACTAGCTCAGGTGTCGCCTCAGCAAAATCAGGGATCGAAGTTAGTTGATCTATATTGAGTAAATCATTGATAACAAATGAAATTTCAGAAACGGGCGCTTTATAATCAGCCATACTGCTGCCTTTAAATAAGTAAGTTAGAATTTACCCCGACAAACTTACTTGTTTGTAACAAGCAAGTCAAATAGTCGCACTGAATTTCGGCGATTGATCAACCAATCAACTTTGAGTTCATCGAAACAGAATTTGCGCTAAGATAGGCCCACGTTTTACCTGTCTTTGCCATAAACACCTACCCAGTGCCAAGCGACTCAAAATCTATAAACTCAGTCAAAATGAGCTCGAGCCTCAACATCAAGCGAAATTGCACGCGTGATAAACCGAACCAACGACGCCGGGATAGTTCTAAATATGCCGCTATTTTACAAGCGACGCGGGAGCTGGTCGAAGAAGACGGCTTTCGAAGATTGTCTATTAAAGCGATCGCGAGTCGCTCCAAGGTGTCGAGAAACGTGCTCTATAATTGGTGGGACGGAGATATCATTCGCATCGTAGAAGAAGCCCTACTTCCCAACGTAGAGCAATGGCCACAGCCTGATACGGGAAGTTTCAAAGAAGATATCGAGGCGTTTTTGGAGCTGACAATCGACGCAATCCATAAACCAAATGTTCTAAAAGGCTTTTTGATACTTGCTTCTGAAGTCGCCAAGGACAAAGACGAGCTTCTCCAAACCAGTCGATACTTTAGAGCCCCCTACGCGCGTATGGTGGGTAAAATCATTAAGAACGCCGAGAAACGAAGCGAAATTATTTTGGGCCTAGATCCCAAGCATATTGCACAAATAATTTCCGGTAGCGTAATGCAATTTGCCATTAGTAAAAACCCCGGTAGGCGAAAATCAAAGACAGTGCTAACAGACTTTATTTGCAAGATAGCCGCTCCGTAACCATTTGAGCGACATTCGCCTAGACACAAGCATTGTATACACATAATCAAATATTAAGATTAAATATCTTAAAATCGGGCTTTTCAACCCTGAATTGTTGACAATAAACTCACTAGTCGGCAGAATTCAAACTAATGAATGACTCCTCTACACAAGTTGCTGACATAGACTCGTCAAGCGACACCAAAACCCTCAGCGGACAAACTACAGCCGCTCTACGCGAAGCCATTATCAAAGGAGTTTTCGCACCGGGTGAAAAACTTAACGAACCCAAACTTGCTGAACAATTCCAGGTTAGTCGAGGCCCATTAAGAGAGGCTATACGTCGCCTTGTTGCCATGCGACTAGTGCGTCATGTTCCCCATGTAGGTGCAACCGTCGTCACTCTAGAGCTTGAAAGTATTCTTGAACTCTACGATGTTCGCGAGGCGCTCGAAGGAAAGGCGGCGGCCCTAGCCGCTGAAAACATGAGCGAAGAAGATATTGAGAAGCTACGTAAGCTACTGGAATTGCATCGCAAACATACACAAGATAACGAAGGCGAATACATGCAAACTGAAGGCGACTTCGATTTTCATTATCAAATTATTAAGGGCAGTGGCAATCAGCTGCTTACAGACCAATTATGTGATGAGCTCTACCACTTGATTAGAATGTTTCGTTTTCAGACAAGCCGCTTTAAGTCGCGCTCAAACCGAGCACTGATAGAGCATGAACAATTGATCTACGCGATTGAGCAACGCGACCCAGAATTGGCAGAAATGCTTATGCGAAAACATATTTCGAGAGCAAAAAACTCGATAAGGAAAGCACTTACGAGTCAATCACTAAGTGATTAGTCAGTCGCAGACCAAGGCCGCACAACTCAAGACACAGATAATGCTTTTTACTAGGAAAAAATCATGACTACGCCTACCCCAGGTCAGCGCTTTCGAAACGCGCTTGCAACTACCCGCCCTCTTCAGATTATGGGCACCATAAACGCATATACGGCTTTGATGGCGACTAAGATTGGTCATAAAGCCATCTATATTTCTGGCGGCGCCTGCGCAAATGCTTCATACGGCTTGCCTGATCTGGGCATGACCAGCATGAATGACGTACTTGAGGACGCGCGTCGTATCACTGCGGTTGTCGATACTCCTCTGATGATTGACATCGACACAGGCTGGGGTGGCGCATTTAATATCGCACGCACTATCAAAGAGAGCATTCGCGCGGGTGTTGCAGCCGTTCATATTGAAGATCAGGTAGCTGCCAAACGATGCGGCCACCGACCAAATAAAGAAATTGTCAGCACTGACGAAATGGTCGACCGCATCAAAGCGGCTGTTGACGCTAAGACCGATGAAAAATTTTTTATCATGGCTCGTACAGACTCATATGCTGGCGAAGGCCTACAGGCCGCTGTGGATCGCGCTGGCGCCTATGTCGAAGCTGGTGCAGACGGAATCTTCGCCGAGGCGATGGCGACGCTCGAAGAATACACAGCGTACGATGACGCGGTCAATGCGCCACTTCTCGCCAATATGACCGAGTTCGGGATGTCACCCTTATTCGACACAAAAGAACTCGCCGCTCATGGTGTCGATATGGTGCTCTATCCGCTGACTGCAACACGCGCGATGAACAAAGCCGCCGAAATGGTATATCGCGATGTACTAGAACAAGGCCACCAACGTGACATGGTTGAGCACATGCAAACACGCATGGAACTCTACGATTACTTGAACTATCACGATTACGAGAACACTTTAGACAAACTGTTCTCGCAAGGAAAATCTTAATTTTCACTACCGAAATTCACATTTTGGACTCACTAGGAAAGCATTATGACAACTGATAAAAAACTCTCTGGCGCAGGCTTACGAGGCCAGGTCGCAGGTCAAACATCTCTATGCACTGTTGGCACTCAAGGTTCTGGCCTGAACTACCGCGGCTACGATGTAGATGACCTCGCCGACAATTGCATCTTTGAAGAGGTTGCCCATTTAATTTTAAAAGGCCATCTTCCTACACAAACTGAGTTGGATAGCTATCGAGCTAAGTTAAGCGGCTTACGCGAGTTGCCGGCCGCCTTAAAAGCCGCTCTAGAGTTGATCCCAGCCGATGCTCACCCAATGGACGTAATGCGTACCGGGGTTTCAATGCTCGGTAACTTAGAGCAAGAGACCAGCTTCGAGCAACAAGGCGATAGAGTCGATCGCATCCTAGCCTTATTACCAGCCATGGTCGTTTATTGGTATCGTTTTGCTAAAGACGGAACACGCACCAGCACTGACACTGGAGCCGCAACCATTGGTGGTCACTTTCTTCATATGCTCCATGGCGAAAAACCGAGTGAGTTGCATGAGCAGGTAATGAACGTATCGTTAATTCTCTATGCAGAGCACGAATTCAATGCCTCGACTTTTAATGGTCGTGTTGCAGCGTCCACACTTACCGACATTCATTCAGTGATCACTGGAGCAATTGGCACTCTTCGA
Source organism: uncultured Arenicella sp. (assembly GCA_947499305.1). GTDB lineage: Bacteria > Pseudomonadota > Gammaproteobacteria > Arenicellales > Arenicellaceae > Arenicella. Next base: position 26,565 of record CANMNN010000014.1, read on the forward strand.
GGCCCTCTTCATGGCGGAGCAAATGAAGCCGCAATGGAGATGATTGAACAATGGTCGTCGGCTGATGAAGCCGAAGCGGCAATTCTAAACAAACTTGCAAATAAAGAGCTCATTATGGGCTTTGGTCATGCGGTTTATAAAGAGCGCGACCCGCGCAACGCGATTATTAAGAAGTGGTCTGAAAAACTAGCCCAAGAAGTTGGCGACGAAGTACTCTACCCTGTCTCAGTTCGTTGCGAAGAAGTTATGAAACGTGAGAAGGGCATGTTCTGTAACGCTGATTTTTTCCACGCATCGGCCTATAACTTTATGGGCATTCCTACTGGCCTGTTTACCCCAATATTTGTTATGTCTAGAATCACAGGTTGGGCGGCTCATGCGTTTGAACAACGTGCAAACAACCGAATAATTAGACCGAGTGCTGAATACACTGGTCCAGAACATCGTAAAGTAGAGCCGATTGCGGAGCGCGGATAAGCCTCCAGTTTTTGATTACTTCTAGCGAAGAATAAAGGCTGAGCAAACGCTCAGCCTTTTTAGCATCTCGACCATTAAGAGACTTAACTTAGTGACCTATATCGAATCAAATACCTCTATCTCGGGAGCACCTGTTACATGCTCTCCAAGTTGGGCGCCAATACGGCGATAATATTCAGCTTGTTGATGAGCATCGACAGCTTCCTGGTCTTGGTATTGCTCTAATACAATGTAGTCCAGCGGGTTAGAGCGTGATTTATGCAGAGCATAAAATAAGCAACCCGGTTCCTGAGCATTTACCGCATCTTGCAGCTCCTTGAACAATGCCTCAAATTGATCTGCATGCCCGTCTTTTGCAGTAAGTTTTGCTGTAACGCCAATCGCCATGTTTTATCTCCGTAAATATTTCTTAAATAATGACGAAGAAGTATGGCATACCAAATGTGCTAAACATTACACATCTAAAACGCGTCAGCGGGCACTCGAATCGACCCGTCCATCAGAACGCGCGCACTGCGACTCATAACGGCTTTCTTAGCTTGCCATTCGCCGTCTTCATGTGAAGCTTGGCCGCCAACTTTAAGCGTACCCGAGGGGTGACCAAAGCGAACGCTCTCGCGCTCTGAACCGCCCGCAGCAGCATTAACCACTGTGCCTGGAATTGCCGATGCGATGCTAATCGCGACGGCCGCGGTGCCCATCATGGCATGGTGTAGTTGCCCCATTGACAACGCTCTGACCAGTAAGTCAATTTCATTGGCTCTTACCTCTTTGCCGCTAGAGGATGTATAAGTTTTAGCAGCCCCGACAAACGCCACCTTGGGCGTGTGTTGTCTCGTGGCGGCTTGCTCTACACTTTCTACGAGCCCCATTGCTACAGCGCCATGTGCGCGAATCTGCTCAAACTTAGCTAGGGCCTTGGCATCACCATTAATATCAGCTTGCAACTCTGTTCCGCTATAGCCAAGTTCATCAGCGTTAAGAAAGATCGTGGGAATGCCCGCGTTAATCATCGTGGCGGTGAAGGTTCCTACACCTGGAACCTCCAGATCATCGACTAGACTCCCCGTCGGAAACATTGCGCTGTCGCCCGATGAGGGGTCGATAAACTCTACTTTTACCTCAGCAGCTGGAAAAGTGACGCCATCAAGTTCGAAGTCGCCTGTTTCTTGAACTTCACCATTACAAATAGGCACATTAGCAATAATCGTTTTCTTTATATTAGCTTGCCAGATACGCACAACAGCAATACCGTTGTGGGGTATGCGATTAGCATCGACAAGCCCGTTGCTAATCGCAAACGAACCAACAGCCGCCGTTAAGTTACCGCAATTTCCGCTCCAATCGACAAACGGTCTATCAATCGAAACCTGACCGAACAAGTAATCTACATCATGCTCGGGCTGCGAACTGCTCGATAGTATCACCGTCTTACTCGTACTCGAGGTCGCGCCCCCCATACCATCGGTTTGCTTCCCATACGGATCAGGGCTACCGATTACGCGCAATAAAAAGTCATCTCTAGCCTGCCCCGGCTTTTGAGTGGCTTGAGGCATATCACTCAGTTTAAAAAAAACGCCCTTGCTAGTTCCACCACGCATGTAACATGCGGGTACTTTTACTTGAGGAGCATGGCTTTTGTCTGTGTTGGTCATTGTTACTGCGTCTCTGTTACTGCGTCTCTGTGAGTTAGTTCTAACTATTCAGCTCAATTAACTAGATACTTGAGTATTTTCTAAAAAATCTTGCGCAAAACGCTGCAATACACCGCCCGCTTCATACACCCGTACCTCATCGGCGGTATCTAGTCGGCAAATCATCGTTGCCTCAAGCTGCTCACCGTTCATACGATTCACAATTAACTTCATTCTGCCGCCTGGTGTGATATCGCCGTTCACGTCAAACGTTTCAGTACCGTCTAGTTCCAGTGTTTTACGATTAGTGCCTTCTTCAAACTGCAGAGGCAAAACGCCCATACCAAGCAAGTTTGTGCGATGGATGCGCTCGAAGCCCTCTGCTGCGATCACTTCCACACCGGCTAAACGAACACCCTTCGCCGCCCAATCCCTTGACGAACCTTGACCGTAATCGGCACCCGCAACAACAATCAAAGGCTGACCTCGATCCATATAGGTTTCAATTGCCTCCCACATTCGAGTTACCTCTCCATCAGGTTCGATACGCGCCAGAGAACCCTGAACTATCTCGCCATTCTTCTGAACCATTTCGTTCAGCAATTTAGGATTAGCAAACGTAGCGCGCTGCGCTGTTAGGTGGTCACCACGATGTGTCGCGTATGAATTGAAATCGACTTCTGGAACGCCCATCTTAGCTAGGTAAGCACCTGCCGCGCTATCGAGCATGATTGCGTTCGACGGAGACAAGTGATCAGTAGTGATGTTATCGCCCAAAATCGCTAGAGGGCGCATTCCAGTCATGGTGCGCTCTCCCGCCAACGCGCCTTCCCAATACGGTGGCCGACGAATGTAAGTGCTCATTTCCCGGTACTGGTACAAGGGACTTATTTTTTCGCCATTGTCCAGTTGCACTGAAAACATGGGCTCATAGATATCTCTAAACTGCTGTGGTTTAACGCTTTTTGCCACGATGGCATCGATTTCTTCGTCCGTCGGCCAAATGTCTTTCAAGGTTACCGGTTTCCCATCTTGATCTTCACCGAGTGAATCTTTCTCAATATCAAAGCGAATAGTTCCAGCAATTGCATAAGCAACAACCAACGGCGGCGAGGCTAAGAATGCTTGCTTTGCAAAGGGATGAATTCGGCCATCGAAATTTCGATTGCCAGATAGCACTGCCGTCGAATATAAATCCCGGTCGACTACTTCCTTCTGGATAATAGGATCAAGGGCGCCACTCATGCCATTGCACGTGGTACAAGCGAAACCAACAATACCGAACCCGAGTGACTCTAGTTCGCTCAACAGATCGGCATCCTTAAGATACAACTCAACAGTTTTAGAGCCAGGTGCGAGCGATGTCTTAACCCAAGGTTTACGCGTTAAGCCAAGCTTATTCGCATTGCGAGCAATTAAGCCAGCGGCGATTACATTCCGTGGATTACTCGTATTAGTGCAACTAGTAATTGCGGCGATGATTACCGCGCCATCTGGCATTTTGCCTTCTTCGTTTTCAACCTCTCCAGTGATTCCGGCCTCAGCAAGCTCGCTAGTGGAAACACGTCTATGAGGGCTCGATGGCCCCGCAATATTTCGCCCCACTGACGACAAATCAAATTTAAGAACTCGTTCGTACTCAGCCTCAACCATGCCATCAGCCCAAAGACCAGTTTCTTTTGCGTAGGTTTCAACCAATTGAACTTGGCTATCCTCGCGGCCTGTGAGTTTTAAGTAGTCGATAGTATTCTGATCAATGTAAAACATCGCCGCGGTAGCGCCAAACTCAGGTGTCATATTTGAGATCGTAGCGCGGTCACCGAGCGTTAAGTCAGCCGCACCCTCTCCATAAAATTCAAGATAAGAAGAAACTACTCGCTCTTTTCGTAAAAACTCCGTAATTGCTAAAACAATATCAGTCGCGGTAATCCCCGCTTGACGCTTACCGGTAAGCTCAACGCCAATAATATCTGGCAAACGCATGTAAGACGGTCGGCCCAGCATCACTGTTTCTGCTTCTAAGCCTCCGACACCAAGCGCTATTACACCAAGCGCATCAACATGTGGCGTATGTGAATCTGTACCAACCAAAGTATCAGGAAATGCCACACCCTCACGCGCGTGGATCACAGGTGACATTTTCTCCAGATTAATTTGATGCATGATGCCATTGCCAGGCTGAATAACATCGACGTTTTTAAACGCTTTTTTGCACCAATTAATAAAGTGAAAACGGTCATCATTGCGGCGATTTTCAATTTCACGATTTTTCTCAAAAGCGTCTTTTTCAAACCCCGCGTGCTCTACCGCTAAAGAATGGTCAACTATCAACTGAGTAGGCACCACCGGGTTTACTTGCGCAGGGTCCCCACCCCTCTCGGCTATAGCATCTCGTAGACCAGACAAATCTACCAACGCCGTTTGCCCTAATATGTCATGACATACAACCCTAGCAGGATACCAAGGAAAATCTAAATCGCGCTTTCGATCAATGATCTGTTTTAACGATGCCTCTAACGAACTAGGCTCACATCTGCGAACCAAGTTTTCAGCTAATACCTTTGATGTATAGGGCAATTTGACGTACGCACCGGGAGTAATTGCCTCCACAGCAGCACGAGTATCATAAAAATCAAGGTCAGTTGAGGCGAGTTTTCTTCTAAATTCAGAATTCATAAGATTTGGTGTATGAGGTTATCTTTGGAAAATTAGCAGTAGTGAGCCTAATTTGGGGTCGCTTTTGCCGCCAACACATCCGAGCCGAGACTATAACTCCGAACGTTCATAACTTTGGCAATAGAACGCATATTGTTTACAATAAAATAAGTTGAAAGCAAAATACAGGCTCATTGAGCCTAATCACTCAATTATTGTAAACAATATCATAGCATAAATTCTCTAAACACTGGAATAAGAGATGTCTTTTCATTGTCACTGAAGACACTTAGCGAACGACTTTTTATAACTAAAAACAATAGTCAAATAAGATATTCTTTTAAAAGCATGCCAATTAATTATTTCATTCCTTTGAAGAATATCTAATATGAGATTAAACCATTTTAAAAAAGCTATTTAGGAGCGCATATTACACCTGTCGGCGCGGCAGACCCGCTCCGCAACTAACCAACTTTCAGATTTATTAATTAACAAACTACAGGTGCTATTATGGAAATCATGACCATCGTAACGATTGTACTTCTTGGATTAGTTGCTTTTAACGAGCTAACTGACCACTAGTCAAACGAATACATCGCGTGAAAGTTCAAGTTATCTAGTTAACTTGCACGCACTAGCCTCACTCCTCAGTTCGCTAGCCCAAACTTACATTTCGAGCCTCGTTATTCTAGAAATAACGAGGCTTTTTTATGTTTCCGGTACAGTATTGGCAACTATCCAAGCGACTATTAAAGGCGCCGATAGTTCGCGCGACTAATCTTGACCATTTCAGTGTGAGCCTTGGGACTCGCGGCGACAATGTCTCCAGTTGCTAAATATTGATTGCTCCCATGCAAATCTGACACCGTTCCGCCCGCTTCTAAGACTAATAGAACGCCAGCTGCGATATCCCATAACTTGAGCTTCGCTTCCCAGAATCCATCATATCGTCCAGCTGCAACGTAGGCTAAATCGAGTGCCGCCGCACCAAGCCGACGAAGACCGCTGGTCTCAATATTCAACAGATCAAGCATGGTTGCAGTAAAGCTGTCGACTTCAGCTAGATTGTCGCCACTGAAGGGAACTCCTGTTGAATACAAACCACCTCTCGCAGAGTCGATATTGCTTACATGAATTCTCTTGTCGTTCAAAAAAGCTCCCTGGCCTAGTGAAGCCCTGAAAAGCTCATTTTTAGCCGGATCGAAAACAACAGCATGCTCTAAGGCTCCATCGACAATAAGACCTATAGACACGGCATAGTGAGGAATAGCGCGCAAAAAATTAGTTGTACCATCCAACGGATCAATAACCCACTGAACTCCAGTCTTCTCGCCGACGACACCGTACTCTTCGCCTATAATCTGATGGTCTGGGAAAGCCGATAAAATGGTTTCTCTAATCGCATTTTCAGAATTACGATCGACCTCAGAGACATAATCGTGCAATGACTTTTGCTCTACCGTAAGACTGTCTAGCTGGTTTGCGCCACGTTTGATAACGTCGCCACCAGCGCGTGCCGCTCTTATTGCGACTTTTAATAGTTCATGCATGACATAAGTATGATTTAGCTCGGTCTATCACGCAAATAAAAAAGGGCGCTCGATAAGCGAGCACCCTCTTTAATACAGTTCTCGGGTTCAATCTTGAGAGTGCCCCTTGAACTCAAACCAGCTTTTACTTAATACGGCTTAGCGATGTAACCATCTAAACCATGTGGAATCAGCCGACCAATTTGGCGTGAAACCGACGCTATATCCTTCATAGAGGTTTCATCAATTAACCAGCCTTGTACCGTACCGATAATACCACCAGCATAAAAATCCGAGATGGTATCAAGCTGACGTGCATTGAAATTATGGTTGAACTGAAACAAGATTCGATCAGAAATCAAACGCGAAATAAGTGTTTTTAAAAGCGATAAACATTGAATGCCTGCCTGACCGGTAAAGGCGGCGCGCATCATTGTTCTCTCTTTGTCACATTCTTCAAGCAAGTTTCGCACACTAACTTCAACAAACTCTTCTCGACCAATTTCGGAACTCTGAATCAAAGCTTCGGTTTTGGTCCACGCTTTTTCAAATAGAGCCTCTATGCGAGACAGCAAAATCGATTGTTTGCTATCAAAGTTAGAATAAAATGTCTGACGACTTACACCGGCGGTTTTAGTCAATTCACCGATAGTAATCTCGTCAATCGTCTTGTTCTGTAAATGCTGCGCTAACGCTAGCTGAAGCTTTTCTTGGCTTCTTCGTTTTCTTAAGTCCACAATATACCCCTACAAAGTGCGCTAATAAAAAATTCCATGTAATAATGTCTTACCCGACTTAATCCGGCTTGTTCTCATGATCAAACCAATACTCCATTTCCTAAACACGTAAAGCCTAGAAAGTTGTGAATCAATGAGGCTTACCGACACTGCTACAAAATCAAACTTAAACAACAGCGGTCCAATCTAAAGAATGGACTATTGTTTAACTTGCTTATGTAAGCTTACTTTATTATAAATCAACGCAAACCTACAAAACATGCGCAATTAGACAATGTTCTAGTCAAATTTCCAACAACTTAACGAACTATGTTACGAAACTTCACAAAATGACTTTTAATTAACATTGATTCTAGATGCTATGTCTAAGTTAAATAAGCACTTTAGCCAAAAGTATCATGGCATTGCTGCCTGACTTGCTTAGGTCACGATGAAGCTTAATTAAGTAAAATGTCACATAATGTTGTAAAACCGACATCCAAACTGAACGCCCTTTGCACCAGTGATAAACACCTTTGACCAACAAATCAGCGCCAAAGCCGGCTGATAAAACAAGTATATGTATAGAAAAGTCCGATTATCCTTAGTGATGTTTATCACTCTATTCACGGTCGCATGCGCTACTGACCCTAGTAACGAAAACTGGCCAAGCGATCTACCCGATCGCAGAATATTTGTTGATGCTTATCTAGAAAAAAGAGGCATCTCTGAAGCTACATCTGTTGCAATTGAAAACCACTTAGTTTGGATAATACGCTTTTACCAAGGCACCGTACTGTATCCAAATGGCTGGAATCGAGTTTCGGATCGCTTTCTAGCATCAATAGAGAATACAAAAGCAAAAAAGGCGATGAAACAAAGGCTAGAAAAACTTGGCACTCGAATCGCCAACGAATGGGCTCAAAATAACGACGTGCGCCTGATTAACAGCACCAATGTTGCTACTTGGGGAAGCGCCTTGCGCACTGCAGCTGAGACCAATGATCAAACAAACTTCGTAACCGCGGTAGAGAAAGACGTTGAACTCTTGATTCAAGGACTACTTAAATCTAACGAGGTTGACTATCAGAGATACTATCCTGAAGAAGACTATGATAACTTTTAAGGCATGATGAGAGCCGCTTAATTGCAACGCTGAATATCAACTCCGAGGATCACATAAAACATGTATAAGAACGTGCCTAACACGTCATTTTTTCACGCGATACCAGCATTACTACTATTCGCTTTGGCAAATTCAGTGCTCGCCAATGAAGATTCGCCTAGTATTAGCGCGAACACCACAAAGCAAAACCTTACTCCCGTAGAAAAACTTGAACCAACCAATGACAATGGCTGCTTTAGTGCTAGAGCAAGCGATGAATGGATTGATGGCCTTAGGGCGAGCACTCATTCGCGTTTGTGTAACACAGCAAGCTGGCTAGACGGGTTATTTGGTGACGAGGAGCCATTCCCTGGATCAGACTTCAGAGGCAAGTTTTCCTTGGGGTTTAAATACGATGAAATCGAAGGCATAGATCCACGTGTAAGGGTAAGAATAAAAACCGACCTCCCGAATGTTAGCAAGCGCTTTAATGCATTTTTAGGCCGTGTAGAAGAAGACAGTTACATCGCCAATACAGAGGTCCGTGAAGATCGATTAAACAACGTCGGATTACGCTCAACTAACGATGATGAAAGCGAATGGCTTATTGGCTTAGGATATAGAGCTCCAAGTAAAGACCACAATGGTTTCGATGTCTCTGTTGGCGCCAAACTAAGCAGTGGCTTTAGCCCTTACACGAGGCTGTCGCATCGACATTTATTCGATATCTCGGAAACAACCATGCTGCGGGCAACACAAACCGCATTCTGGCGAAAAGAAGACGGATTTGGTGTTAGTAGCAATGCCGAACTTACTAAATTCATAAGCGATGCCGACATATGGGTGACAAGTGGAAGCGTAAAATTCACAGAAGAAGCCGACCAGCTGGAGTGGTTTACTGACACAACTTGGCACCACACTTTGAGCGATAAACAAGGGATATCATCTAGCGCCTATATACGCGGAGAACAGGAGAACCCAGTATCAATTCCAGAGTATGGCCTTACATTTACTTATATTCGTCCAGTGTTACGAGATTGGCTATTCATGGAAACTGGAGTCGATTTTCGCTGGGAACGCGATAGACCAGGAGCCGCATACAAAAGCGCTGTTCGTATCGGTCTTCAGTTTGAAATGCTGCTAGGCGATTACTATAACCGTAAGCATCGCAGAAAAAGGCACCCATAGAGAACCAGAGAAACCCTAAGAACCTTAAGTACGCGCTGAGCAGTTTTTTGAAAGCATCTGCTTGAAAAGGTAACTAACACTATATTGTAGGCAAAAAAAAGCTCCCCATAAAGGAGAGCTCCTGGTTCAGCACTTGTTTGATAGTCATCAGTTTCCCTACAAAACCTCGTACCAAAAATATAAATCAGTGTTTAGCAAAAAAGGATTTACCCAACCCTACCCAAAACTTGAACTTGCTAAAGCTAACCTACATGCCCTACCTAACCATTCGCTTAATATAAAGATCTGCAGATTGAATAGATACGGGCGAAAGTAGGCAATTTATCAGACTAAGGTCTGATGATCGCGCGTTAAGCTACCAAATGCTAATCACCTTCTAGATTGCTTACCCATTTCATAGGCTTTGATCGCAGCCTGAACACGGTTTGATACGTGCAATTTATGCATAATATTGGTCATATAGTGCTTTACTGTTTTCTCGCTCAAATGAATATCATCAGCGATCTCACGGTTGCTCATTCCTATGGCCAACTTTTCGAGAATCTGTCTCTCTCGATCATTTAAGTCGAAGTCATCTGGTGTATCCTTGTGCGCATCTTCAGTACTTCTCATCAGTAAGTTTACGGCCAAATTAGGGGATATATAAGAGTCCCCGCGGCTTATATCTTGAAGAATATTGACCAAATCATCAGAGGCAACGCCCTTTAAGACATACCCTCTCGCCTGAGCTTTTAGAGCAGCTTGAACATCATGTTCTTGCTCAGACACAGTAAGCATTATCACTTTAATAATGGGAACTTTATCGGCGATTTCGTGCGCCGTTTCAATTCCGCCACCGGGCATTGAAACATCGAGCAACATCAGATCAGGCAGATGTTTTTCGGCAAGCCTAATGGCGTCATCTTTCGTGCCTGCTTGAGCAACAACATCGAATTTTCCTGATTCTACGAGTGTTGTTACAACGCCTTCGCGAAATAGCGGATGATCATCAACAACAATTATCGAAATTAAATCGGACATAATATGGCGGAACCTTTGCTAACCAATCCTGGCATTTTCTAGAAAAGCCTAAATATCAAAGGCTTATCTATTTTTTTAGAGTCGTCTATAATAGTAAAAATCGCACAATATTGATAGCGACTCTTAAGCTAGAACGCTTGATCGAAAGCCCAGAGAATTCGATAGCAATTAACTGAGATTAGATTCCAAGGTCAAAGTAACTTTCAAGGCTGTCCCGGTGCCCAACTCGCTATTGATACTAAAGGTCCCGCCCAAACTCTCGACACGATCTTTCAAGCCGACGAGCCCTAAATGCGCACCACCGTGAACCAACTTAGACTTTCTAAAGCCGATGCCATTGTCTTTAAGAGAGATGATCAGCTGGTCACTCTTTATATATGCAGACAACCGACATTTCGTTGCTTGACCATGTCGATGGGCATTATTTAAGCCCTCTTGTATAAAACGGTAAGCACAGATCTTTATTGGAAGAGGAATATCGCTCGGAATGTCTTGGTAAAACTGCGTAACTTCAGCTTGCGACTTTGCACCATGTAGCGTGACCACTTTTCGTAAGCATTCTTCGAGCGACATTGTTTCAAGCTCAGGCAAGACCAAGCCTGATGAAATGCCTCTAATCTCCTCGAGAGAATCATCGAGTGCTTCTCTAACCGCATGAAATTCATGCCCAAAGTGCTTTGCGGGTTCTTGTTTAGATACCTGATTCAATCGGAGTACTGCAAAACCAATCATCTGAGCTGGCCCATCGTGTAAGTCAGCCCCTACCCTTCGCAGAAACTGCTCATTCAGCTCGACCGCTCGAGCACTGGCGGTTTTCATGCTCTGCTGCAAAGATTTATTGTCATTAAGCAGGTTAGAAAGCCGGCTAATTTGATGGTTTAACTTTTCTTCTTGCTGCTCAATGGTTTTGATGCCGCGCCTAAACGTGTAGTAAAGGCTCATGAATAATAGTGCCGAGCAAATAAGAGAAAATAGAAACACCCGAAAACCAAAATGGCGGGCATAAAGAATGGCTTCTTCAAAGTCATAATCAACTCGAGCGATGGCAAACGCTTTGCCCGATCGGTCTTTGAGTTTGACCAGCAACGGCAACCTATGGTTTTCACCAAGTAAGCCATCTACCCATGTATCGATATTAGAAAAGTCCCTATCGATGACTGTTTCGAGCTTAGTAGTGTCCTCTAATAAAGCCTGGGACAACCGCTTTTCGGTCGAATTAAGCACTTGATCAGTTTTCAAGGGCCAGACCGGTTTGAGGCCAGTGCTATAAATCACTGCGCTCTCAACCCCGTTAAGGTACTTAAATGACTCGCCAACCATGCTTACATGACGCTGTTCAATACGAGATGCATTTTGACTGATCATCCCCACAAGCTCAGACACACGCTTTGCTGCTCGATGGCCTTCCACCTCAACACCAGTTGAGCGCAGCACATAAAATCCGCGACAGGTCATCCCTGAAACGATCAGCACAAGCGCTATCAAACCGGTTGCAACAAAGCGCGCGGTTAGATTGGGTTTCGCTGCAACAGACGATTCTAAGTCAATTCTGTTTAAGTTTTTCAATGCCTTATATTCTGGTAAATTGTTTGCCGCTCAACATAGACAACTGCTCGGCTATAGTTGAGCTACGGCTATAGTTGAGTTGCGAATAGCCTTGGCTCAAGAACCGTGTGAGTACTAAATAGCACACGTAACGCCAGTGCCTCCAATTCCGCAATAGCCGCCAGGGTTCTTGGCTAAATATTGCTGATGATATTGTTCAGCATAATAGAACTGAGGTGCTGGAATTATCTCTGTAGTAATACTGCCTAAACCCGCGGCGTCTAACGATTGTTGGTAGATGTCTTTAGCGGCCTGTGCAGCTTGTTTTTGAGCCTCTGTGGTGTAATAAATACCCGAACGATATTGGGTTCCCTTATCATTTCCTTGACGCATGCCTTGTGTAGGGTCATGACTTTCAAAAAACACCTTAAACAACTCCGACTCACTTATCTCTGCGGGGTCGTAGACAACCAAGACGATTTCGTTATGCGCTGTTCTCCCAGTGCAAACCTCCTCATAAGTTGGATTTGGCGTAAGCCCAGCACCATATCCGACCGCAGTAGTGAAAACGCCTTGGGTATTCCACATCTTTCGCTCGGCTCCCCAGAAACAGCCCATGCCGAGATATAAACTGGAAAGGTTGGCATCATTGTCACTAAACGGGGCTTTTAGGGGCCGCATGTTTACGTAATGCTCATTATGAAGCGGCATTGCTTCATCTCGTCCGGGCAAAACTTGGTCAGAATTTGGGAGTGATAACTTATCGATTAACACGGTCTTTTCTCGTAACAGGTATTCTTAATAGAGTTCGAGCATATCACTTTATTGAATCATCGTAACTTCTTGACTTCTAATTAATAAACACACTAAAGACTGAATAGGCCAGCATGAAAAAAACTCTATATACCATCTCGACTATTGCGCTATGTTGTGCTGCATTGATCGGTACGGTCATCGCTGCGCAAAAGCAGCAATCGCAAGAGCAAATTCCAACAAATGAAAGCACCAACACCAATCTCAAGAAGGCAATTTTCGCAGGAGGCTGTTTTTGGTGTATCGAATCGGACTTTGAGAAGCTTGAGGGCGTATTCAGCGTAGAGTCTGGCTACACAGGTGGGTCAGCCGAAACCGCCGATTACAACACCGTTTCTTACACTGAAACAGGACATTTTGAAGCGGTAGAAGTGAGCTATGACGAGTCAAAAGTGAGTTACAGCGAGTTAGTTGAATACTTTTGGAGACACATTGATCCAACAGACCCTGACGGGCAGTTTTGCGACAAAGGTAGCTCCTACCGCTCAGCAATATTCTATGGTAACGATGAGGAGCGAGTTATCGTTGAGGCTTCAATCGCCAACCTCAAAGTAAACAAACCGTTTGAGGCAGAGGTTGTAACCACTATTGCTGCGGTAAAACCGTTCTACAGCGCTGAGGACTACCATCAGGATTATTACAAAAAGAACCCCATAAGATACCGCTTGTACCGCAACGGCTGCGGGCGTGATCGACGTATCGCTCAGCTTTGGGGTGAATAGCTAAGAATTAGCGCACTTAGATCGGATGTTCGCGGCTTATTGGTCCAAATTTGCTTCTGATCGCTGAATCAGCATTTCCATTGGAGACTCATCGAATGCGATATCAAATTCAGTGAGTTCCGCTGCGCTATCGGCGCTTAGATCGGCAAAGTTAAACAAGCTAACATCAGTCAAGTGCGATGGCGTAATTCGTGACATAGACTTAAACACATTCATTACTCGACCAGGTTGTTGCTTATCCCAGTCGGCTAGCATTTGCTTGATCTTTTTGCGTTGCAAGTTTTCCTGTGAACCACATAAATTGCACGGAATAATCGGGAACTCACGCACCTGTGCAAAACGTTCGATATCAGCTTCGCGGCAATAGGCCATAGGGCGAATCACCATATTTTTTTTATCATCGCTCAAGAGCTTAGGAGGCATGCTTTTCATGCGCCCTCCATGAAACATATTCAAGAACAGAGTTTCAACCATGTCATCTAGGTGGTGCCCTAGGGCAATTTTTGTTGCTTTAAGCTCCCCCGCCGTCCGATACAAAATACCTCTACGCAAGCGCGAACACAGAGAACATGTTGTTTTGCCTTCGGGAATCTTGTCGGTCACAATGCTATAGGTATCCTCCTCGATTATGCGATAGTCAACTCCGAGCTTATCAAGGTAGTTAGGCAAAACTTCTTCTGGAAAACCTGGTTGTTTTTGATCAAGATTAACCGCAATTAGATCGAATTTAATCGGCGCTCTTGCCTGCAGGCTCTGCAATATATCGAGCATGGCATAACTGTCTTTACCGCCTGAAACACACACCATCACTCGATCCCCCTCTTCAATCATGTTGAAGTCAGCAATCGCCTGTCCTACATTTCTTTGAAGGCGCTTAGCGAGCTTGTTATTACTATAATCTTGTTTGCGGGAGTCGCTCATGGAGTCACATCGGCTGATCTTGGATTGCTGCGCATTCTACGCCACTCAGGCTCTTATTTTAAGCCGCGGTTTAACAAAAAATAAATCTCAGCTCATAAGAGTTTATGCAAGCTTGCGAGTCATTGTCACGAGCCTGTAATATAAGCTCTATGTAATATATCGCTTGGTACTACCCTAATACATCATCTTTAACTACGGAAACCTCTGTGAGCGCACATATACTAATTGTTGATGACGAAGCTGCCATTCGCGACATGGTTCGCATGGCTCTCGAAATAGAAGGCTACCAAGTCTCTGATGCGAGCAACGCCCATCAAGCCTTAAAACTCTTGGAACAAAATGACATTGACCTCATGCTACTCGATTGGATGATGCCGGGAGTATCCGGCATTGATTTTGCTAGCCGCATTCGTCGAGAAGGCAATCATCAAGTTGGTATTATCATGGTGACAGCTAAGGATGATGAAAACGACTTAATCAGAGGCCTGGATGTTGGTGCCGACGACTACATCAGAAAGCCCTTTTCAACCAAGGAATTGATATCGCGCATGAATGCGGTATTGCGGCGACTATCGAATGACAGCAGTGCGAACGATGTTGTAAGTGCTGGCAAGATCACTATTGACACCAATCAACATCGAGTGCTCATAGACTCTAAAAACGTTGACTTAAGCCCGACCGAATTTCGACTATTACACTTTTTGTTATCTCACCCAGATCGCGTATTTGGGCGCGACCAATTATTAGATAACGTCTGGGGCGACCAAGTTTATGTTGAAGATCGAACCGTAGACGTGCATATTCGTCGTTTGCGTAAGGTTTTAAAGCCATACGAATGCGATGAATATATTAATACGGTACGCGGCGTAGGATACCGGTTCTCCTTACAGCCGACTTAGGCGATACCCTCGCCGCCAATTATTCGAAATACTATGAAGCACGATATTTGGAAGTTTATAGCAATCATACTTGCCGCTGGGTTAATAGGCTTCATGTTAGGTCAAGCCCTGCTGGGCATGCTGCTTGCCTGTTTTGCAATTATCGCTTGGCAAATTTATCGTATTAATTTGCTTTTCGAATGGATTGAAAACCCTCGCGGTAATCCGATGCCAGAGGTCAGTGGCCAGTTATACAACTTGTATCGCATAATTAGCCGCAACCGAAATAAGAATTTAAAGCGCAAACGTCAACTCTCGACTTACCTATCGCAGTTTCGAAAGGCGGTCAGCGCGATGCCTGATGCCATCGTGTTGATCGATGACAATGGCAAAATCGAATGGGCAAATAAAAATGCCGATAAAGTGCTCGGCATTCGTTGGCCAGAGGACAGCAATGTGCGTTTTAGCGACCTAATACGCTACCCTGAGGTCGATCAATTATTGCGTCAAACAACATCAAAAGTTGAACCCGCCAAGCCCGGAGTAATCGTCACTTCGATAAGCAATAGTGACGCAACAATCAATTTTAAGTGCGTGCGTTATACCAATAAAACGCGCATGGTCATCGCTCGCGATGTCAGCCGACTAGTGCAAATAAATCAAATGCACTCAGATTTTGTGGCAAACGTGTCACATGAGTTAAAAACGCCGCTAACTGTACTAAAAGGCTATGTCGAGATTTTGCGAGATAACGCAGAATTGCCCGATAAGTTCACACGACCGCTTTCGCAAATGCAGTTGCAAACTGTGCGCATGGAATTAATTGTCGGCGACCTACTCTACTTAGCCAGGCTAGAAGACTCCGATAGCATTAAGCCACATGAGCCAGTCAACGTCACCAGCGTTGTCAGCACCATCGTAGAAGCAGTCGGACCACTGATTGAGGAAAAACATCATAAGCTCGAGCTCGACATTGATCACTCTCTTGAACTTGTAGGGTCACAAACGGAGCTGCACAGTGCGTTTTCAAACTTGATCACCAATGCGATAAACTACACACCTGAAAACGGAGTGATAAATATTAAGTGGTATAACGGCCCTGATGGCGCGATATTTTCTGTAAAAGACAACGGCTTAGGGATAGCGCCGCAGCACATCAATCGGCTCACTCAGCGCTTTTATCGCGTAGACGCCGACCGTTCACGAGACGGAGGAGGCACGGGTTTAGGCTTAGCGATTGTTAAACACGTGCTGCAACGTCATATGGCTGAATTGAAAATCAGCAGTGAAGAAGGCGAAGGCAGTAGCTTCGCCTGTATCTTTCCTGCAGCCGAATCTGATCAACTAAACACGCTTGAGCAAGGCTAGGGCCAAGCTCAAGCAAAATTACAAATGCAGTTTGGCGATAACGTAAGCGTGATCGCTTGGTTTATCGCTTTGCTCACCCGGAATAACACCAATTAACTCGTTTCCATGAATAATCTCGTATTCGGCTCGCGCACTATCAGACGATGAATTAGCGCTCAAGTCTGGTGACACAATCCCATGCATCAATACTTGCAACTTGCCTCGATGACAATAATCATAGCGCTCAGTATCCTTAAGACGCATCACCAAGTTTTCAGCACCGTCACTAGTTAACACCTCTAAGGGCTTACTGAACTCTGCGTCATTGAAATCACCGGTGATGTAGTAAGAACTTCCCTTGGAGTAAGCTTTACGCGCGGCCTTATGAATAGAATGAGCTTGCTCAATACGCACCCCTAGTTTGCCATCTAAACCAGCATCAACGGATGCGAATATGCTCTCTTGATGGCGTTTAGAGGCTAAGTGTACATTGATCACGGTTAGCCTTTTTTGCGACGCTTTTTCAATAAAATCACAAACAAGTGGTTTGCGCGAGTCATCAAACGCCCAGTTGCCTTTGCCAACGACATGTAATGAATCTCGATCAACATCAACGCGCTGGGGGTTATACAAAAAGCCGTTACGAATATTGCCACCAGGCTGCCCGCCATCGGCGTTTAATTCTGGCGGCACATCAATCCACTGATATTCAATACCGCTTAATTGCTTAATCGTGAGTATCAGCAATCGATAGGTTTCATCTGCGTCAACCTCGTCACTCAGCTCAGCGCCGTCATTATCTTGAATCTCCTGCAGTGCAACAATGTCAGGTAAATTAGCTTGCAAAGCGACCGCTTGCGCAAGGGTATGAAAGCGCCCTTCTCCCCAATCATCGTCAACGTCCTGCCTTGGGTTCTTAACGCGTACTGGAGCTTCTACATTAGGATCAAGATTAAAACAGTTTAGGGTCATAACCGTCAATGCCGACTCCTCTGGAAAGAGGCTCGATTTAGTAAGCGACACATAACTTTCTTCAAGCTCGAACGGGTCGCTGACCGAGATCTGATACGAATCCACCCGATAGTTTAACGGGCCTTGAATACCACTTGTTAATCGCGCACCAACGTTAAGCCTCTGCGCATGGTTATAGTTAGTAACTCGAAAGCCTGGCAGCCATCGCAAATGATTTTTCTCGTCGCCGATAAAGCCCCCAATGTCGGTTCTAGGCGCACTAGTATCCTTCTCAGGATGATCCAGTGCTAATACGTAGTCGCCATATTTATTGCTCGGTGCAACAAAAGTCTGCCCTGGTTCGATGGCCACCAGCATAGCTTCCAAACTATTGAGTACTTTTGCTAACTCAGAGGCCTTGCTTGGCAAAAAATCATTGGTGAACACAATCGGCTCAACTCCGCCGGCATCGGTGTTTTTCACTTCGGCGGACTCAAATTGTAATTGAGTTATCGGCTTGGCCGTTTCATGTTTGATGTAATCAGTGCAAGTACCTTTAACAAGGAGCTCGGCACCTTTGTTGGGAAGCCATTCTCGACTATATACAAAAATCGCGTCGGAGCCTTGACCATCCCACTTTTTATTTGGTGTCTGGAGAAAGAAACCGCGCCTCACCAGCCCGGTAACAACACCTAAGGTAGTCACTTCTTGATCAGCGAATGGTGACTTAAGGCCATCGCCTTGAAGCTCGCGTATAGGAGTAATTGGCACAGTACATCTCATTACGGTTAAGGTGCATTGAGTATAACTAAAAATGGCCAATCAACGAGTGTCGATTGGCCATTTGTATACCGTCAACATTCATTAGGAATGTTGCAGAGAACAGTTACGCAAGTTGCTCATCAATTTCTTCAATATCAGAGTGGCGCACATCTTGTCCTTCAACAAGATAGATCACATTTTCACAAATATTAATGCAATGATCTCCGATCCGCTCTAACGAGCGAGCCGCCCACATAACATCCAACGCGTCGGAGATATTATCGGGGTCTTTTTTCATATAATCCACTAATCGCACTACAACGCGAGAATACTCTTCGTCTATCTCTTGGTCTTTACGCATGTTCTTGACAGCGTTTCGTGTTTGCATACGAGCGTAAGTGTTCAGGGTAGCATTCAAAAGCTCCTTCACGTGCTCACCAAGCGACAACAAGCCTTTAAACGCTTTTACAGAGGCATCATTGTCAAACGCGTGGCGAATCATGCGCGCTACTCTTTCAGCTTCATCACCGATACGCTCTAAATCACGCACAGACTTGGTGGTAGCGATAATCATCCGCAAATCGCCAGCGGCAGGCTGCCGCTTAGCCAAAATCTGCGTGCATTCTTCATCGATTTCCATTTCAAGCGCGTTTACTTTGCGATCAAGCTTTTCAATATCAATGATCGACTCTGCATCACCGTCTCTTAATGCTTCTAGAGTCTTGTCTAACTGTGACTCAACAAGGCCACCCATCTTTAATACACGCGAGCGAATCTCGTCTAGCTCAAGATCGAACTGGCGCGAAATATGCCCACCAATCATTACTTCTTCGTTCATGATAACTCCTTTATTCTGTCGATTGTTCTTCTATTTTTAATAGTTTAACCAATACGGCCAGTAATATATTCTTCAGTTAATTGATGCTCAGGGTTAGTGAAAACCTGCGAGGTATCATTAACTTCAATCAGTTTGCCTAAGTGAAAATAGGCTGTGCGTTGAGATACGCGAGCGGCCTGTTGCATAGAGTGCGTCACGATACATATCGTAAAATTCTCACTTAACTCATGGATCAGTTCTTCCACCGTCGCGGTTGCTATTGGGTCAAGTGCTGAACAAGGTTCGTCCATCAAGATTACCTCGGGGTTCACCGCTATCGCACGTGCAATACATAAGCGCTGCTGCTGACCACCGGAAAGGCCTGTAGCGGGTTCATCTAAGCGATCTTTAACTTCTTTCCACAAACCACAGCGAATCAAACTCACTTCAACCAATTCATCAAGCTGCACCTTGTTGTCGGTTAACCCATGAATACGTGCGCCATAGGCAACGTTTTCATAAATCGACTTCGGAAACGGGTTTGGTTTCTGAAACACCATCCCAACTCTTGCACGAAGTTCGACTACGTCAATCTTCTTATCGTAAATATCTTGATCTTCGAGTAATAACTGCCCTTCTACTCGACAAATATCAATGGTGTCATTCATACGATTCAAACAACGCAAAAACGTAGATTTACCACACCCCGACGGCCCGATCATTGAGATCACTTGGTTCTTGCCAATATCTAAATTGACATCAAAAATGGCCTGCTTGGTGCCATAAAATACGTTCGCATTTCGCACGCGCATTTTTGGGTCTTCTAATAGAGGAAGACCAGATGTTTGGTAAGTTTCTGTCACAATATCGACCAATGGTTGTTGTGCTGTATTCATAATAATTTGATTCATTCTTTCAGAAAATAGCAGTAGCTACAAACCTCAAGGGTTTTCTATCTCTTTGATTTAAGCTACCAGCGTCGCTCGAGTCTTTTACGTAGCCAAACCGCAAAGCTGTTCATACAAATCAAGAAGGTTAACAACACCATAATTGCAGCGGACGTTTTCTCGACAAACGCGCGCTCAGGGCTATCAGACCATAGAAAAATTTGTACCGGCAATACCGTTGCTGGGTCGGTTATTCCAGCGGGAGTATCAACAATAAATGCGACCATACCAATCATTAGCAAGGGTGCTGTTTCACCTAATGCTTGGGCCATACCGATAATGGTACCGGTCAACATCCCAGGCATCGCCAACGGCAACACATGATGTAGAACCGTCTGCATTTTTGACGCGCCCATACCAAGTGCCGCTTCACGAATGGAAGGCGGCACTGCCTTGATAGCCGCTCGACTCGAGATAATGATGGTCGGTAAGGTCATTAGTGTGAGCACAAAACCACCGACTAGGGGCACTGAACGTGGCAAGCCAAAGAAGTTTATAAAAATCGCCAATCCTAATAACCCAAAGATTACCGACGGAACGGCAGCAAGGTTATTGATATTGACTTCGATAAAATCGGTGATCTTGTTTTTAGGGGCGAACTCTTCCAGATAAATTGCAGTCGCAACAGCAATTGGAAATGACAACACCAAGGTTACAAGCAAGGTCAAAATAGAGCCTACAATCGCACCCTTAATACCTGCTAACTCTGGCTCTCGAGAGTCTGAGTTAGTGAACAAAATTGTATTGAATTTCTTAGTTACCGCGCCAGACTTAGCTAGGGAGTCAACTATTCCCTCTTGCATTTCGCTCAAACGAGTAATCTTGTCTTCTTCCGCTAGATCACGTCCGTAACTATGTTTGTAATAAGTATCAAAGTCGTCATCAGCGATCATGGAGATCGATTGTGTCGAGCCCAAAATAGATGGGTCTGCGATAACCATGTCACGCAATATCAATGGCATGTCGCTGGTAAACAAAGCGTATAACTCACGCTTTTCTTTACGCCCAGTTATCTCGGGATACTTTTCGCGGAGCTGCCTTTTGAAAAACGACCCAAAACTAGCGGCCTTTATCTCTTTCTCGGTGCTTTGAGGTGTCAGACCAAGTCTTTCTTGATCGAAGGTTATCTCCATTTCAACGTAGGTTTGGGTGAACGCCCCTGCCCCTTTGCTAATAATGTCGGTAAACAAAAATAGTACACAGGCGATACCGAAGGCAATTGAAATACGCCCAGCCCACTGAAAACGCTTTTCGGCCTTATTACGCTTCTTTAGAGCAGCCGCACGTTTCTCAGCCAATATTGCGCGATCTTGAAACACGGCGTCTACCGAATTCTTACTATCGGTTTTAGATTGATTAGTCATATTGCTCACGGTATTTCTTCACCACTTTAAGGGCGATAACATTAAGTGCCAGAGTGATCACAAATAAGAACAAGCCTAATGCAAAGGCTGCGAGGGTTTTGGCGCTGTCGAACTCTTGATCACCAACCAGCAATGTCACAATTTGCACGGTTACCGTGGTCACAGCATCAAGTGGGTTCACGGTCAAATTAGCGGCTAAACCGGCGGCCATTACCACGATCATTGTCTCGCCAATCGCTCGAGAAGCCGCCAACAATACGCCGCCGACTACACCTGGAAGTGCGGCGGGGAATATTACCTTTTTGATGGTCTCAGATTGAGTCGCTCCTAAGCCATATGAGCCATCACGTAAGCTCTGTGGCACCGCATTAATAACGTCATCTGAGAGTGATGAGACAAATGGGATAATCATGACGCCCATCACCAGGCCGGCCGCCAGTGCGCTTTCCGATGAAACCGCTAGATTAGCGAGAAAACTGATATCGTTCTCAGCGCCCCAGTCTCGCAATTGATCGCCGTAGCGACGAATTGCTGGCGCGACAGTCAGTGCTGCGAAGAAGCCATACACAACCGTCGGCACACCCGCCAACACTTCCAACGCAGGTTTTACAATTCCGCGCACTCGAGCGGAAGCATATTCAGATAGGTAGATGGCCGACATCAAGCCAACAGGCACAGCTATTAACAATGCGATGAACGATATAAGTAGTGTGCCGACAATCAGCGGTATCACACCAAACGAACCAGACGCCCCAGCTTGATCGGCTCTAATAGCAATCTGAGGGCTCCAATGAGTACCAAGAAGAAAATCAAAAAACGGTACTTTTTGGAAAAAATTAAGTGACTCGAACAAGACCGAAAAAACAATGCCGAAGGTGGTAAAAATAGCAATGCTCGAACAAACGAATAGCATTACATTAAAAACTTTCTCTACTGCATAGCGAGCATTATTTGTCGGTTTGACCGCGCGCAAACCCAGTATTGCACCGATGATAAGCACTAAAATTGTGAGTACCGGCATAGCCTTGGCGCTGAGACTACTCAGAGAATTAAGGCGCTCCACCGCGGGGCCATATTCCTGTCCTAGCGTATCGAGACTGCCAATGCCTTGTGAAACGTTATAGACCTGGCTCATTACCAATCCAAGGCTTTCGTCACTTAGCTGTTTTGCTTCCGTCGGTAAAGAGCTCTTAACCAAGGACGTGATGATTGATCCATCAAGCACTGTCCATAGAAACAGAACGATAAGCGCTGGTATGAGTGCCCATAGACTCATCATACTGGCGTAGTACGTCGGCAATGCAGCAAGATTGCGCACGCCGCCTATCGGCTTTGCGATCTGCTGAGACCGTGTGTAGCCTAAGAAATACGCTACTGCTGATCCTGCCAGAATTATTAATAATAGGGTTGATAGGTTCATCTTACCTTTGCTCAATTTGCCAACTAACAAGTGCACACTCGTAGCTGACTGTAAATCGACGTTTCTTAAACATGCTATTTCGATTCAAACTTCGAGGCGAAACTCTAAAGCCAAACTCTAAGCGAAACAACTCAAGCGCGTATTCTCACCTAAACTGTCTCAATCATCCATAGCAACGCGAAAATATCGCACAAAAAGGCGAGTAAGACCTAAGACTTACCCGCCTTTGTGAATATGCTATTGTCAGCGTTTGAGGCCAAGATAGCGTATTCGAGAGGTGAAAACCTCTAATTCAAACGCTAGCTTAAAGAGCTAGGTTTTTAAGTGCGCGAGCACCACCAGCCATTTCGTCATACGCGTCGTCGCTTAATGGAATTAAGCCTTTGTCAATTAAGTAACCGTCTGGGCCAATAACATCTTCGCTAACGAAAGTCGTTAGATACTCTTGAATGCCAGGTACTGTACCAATGTGAGCCTTCTTTACGTAGAAGTATAGAGGGCGGCTCACTTTGTACTCACCGGTGGCAATTGCATCAAAGCTTGGCTCGTTGCCGTCAATGATTGAGCCTTGAACTTTGTCTGAGTTTTGATCCAAAAAGCTGAAACCGAAGATTCCAAGCGCATTTGGGTTGGCAACCAATTTGTTAACGATTAGGTTATCGTTCTCGCCGGCTTCGATGTATGCACCATCTTCTCGAACTGAGCGACCAATAATCTTAACAACATCCTTGCCCTTAGCTTTAGCGCCTTTCTTTTTAACCGCTGCAGCCCAAGCTGCTTCGATGCCTAGCTTTTTAACCATTGCTTCGATTTCGTCAGCTTGATCGGCTTTCATTTTTCGAAGTGCCTTGATGTCAGCGATCGTTCGAGCGCCGCCCTCAAGAGCCAGCTCAGCGAACGCATCGCGAGTACCTGATGTTGGTGGTGGGCCTAGAACCTCGATTTTGCTCGCTGGTAAGCTTGAGTTTACATCTTTCCAAGTTTTATGCGGATTTTCGATTAATTTGCCGTCTGGGCCAGGAACAAGTTTCGCCAACGCAAGGTAGATGTCTTTGCGAGTCAATTCCATTGGCGCAGCACCTTTAGCATTTGCCAATACGATGCCGTCATAACCAATTAGAACTTCTACAATCTCTTTCACGCCATTTGCTTGGCATTGTTCGAATTCGCTTGATTTGATTCGACGAGATGCATTAGTGATATCAGGAGTTGCGACGCCAACACCTTTACAGAAAAGCTTTAAGCCGCCGCCCGAGCCAGTAGATTCAACTTTTGGAGCTTTAAAATCCGTCGATTTACCGAAACGCTCTGCAACAACAGTAGCAAACGGGTATACGGTAGACGAACCTACAACGCTGATTGAATCGCGAGCGATTGAGTTTGATGCAGCTGTCGCTGACGCGATTACTGATAATCCTAATAAAAGTTTTTTCACAATAGTCTCCCTTTAACAGAGGGTAAAAGTTGTAATAAATAATAGTCGTTTTGAAACTGTGGCCATCGTAAAGGCGATGTGTGACAGAAGTATTACAACAAGCATCCATGCAACAGAATCTTACCTTTCATTATTGATAAAAGGGCTTTGGTACTCAGCCTTTAGCCCCAAGCAGGTCTGACTCACTGACTTCTTGAACGAGCACGTAGGGTGCGACAACAACTGTCCATAGTTCAGCATTGCTCGCGAACCAAGCTCTCGCCTGATCACTGCTTGGCGCGGATACTTGTTCTGAACTAATCAAGAGCTCAAGGGACTGAGCATCGTCGTTAGCAAACAAAACCGCGGTTTCGACCAAATTTAGCGGCTTATCAATGTACAGCACTTTGCCTTGGGCAAAAAATCGCTGCAAATCTATCCAATGCATTAGCGCAGTTTCACTGTGCAGCTTTTGAAGAATCGATTGCGGTGTAGAGTCAGTCATAGGGCAGTCAAGATTTAGGGTTGTGAAGGTTAAAATTCGAGTGAATTATTAGAATGGCCGGCTTTCTACAAAATCAGCTCATTAAAAAAGCCCCGCTACCTAAGTAACGAGGCCTTTAGAATCAATCAACAGAACTTAGTTGTCAGTTGCTTCTTTGGTGGCCTCTTCAGCTGCATCTTTAACTTCTCCAGCAGCATCGGCACTACTTTCCATTGCATCTGCGCCCATTTCTTTTGCGCCGTCTACAGCGTCGGCAGCCATTTCCTTAGCGCCGTCAGCCATCTCAGCCGCACCATCTACGGCATCTTTGCCCATTTCTTTGGCGCCATCGACAGCGTCAGTAGCCATTTCCTTAGCGCCTTCTGCCATATCAGCCGCACCATCTACGGCATCTTTGCCCATTTCTTTGGCGCCATCGACAGCGTCAGTAGCCATTTCTTTGGCTCCATCTACCGCATCGCCGGCCATATCGGCGGCACCATCTATGGCATCTTTGCCCATTTCTTTAGCGCCTTCTGCCATATCAGTTGCGCCATCTATTGCGTCTTTACCCATTTCTTTAGCACCATCAACGGCACCTTTAGCGGCGTCAGCGGTTGCATCTACTGCATCTGAAGCCGCTTCTTTAGTAGCTTCAATCGCATTACCAACAGCAGACTTTTCATCGCTGTCGCCACAGGCAGTTAACGCTAGAGTTAGAGCCAAAGCAATGGCTGTTTTGTTCAAATTCTTCATAGTAGTCTCAGTAGTTATCTATATTTTTATTAGTATTCGTGCGTTTAGCTCGAAACAAGCATAACGGCTCTGGTTCGGCTCAGCGACCATGCAATATCCCCTACCGCAAGGTGTATGCCATACTAAAGCAAATGCACTAATATCGCCAGACTACAAGCGTCAATCATCGAGATCTCTAGCCGAACCATCCCCAACTTGCTTACCTAACCTTTATTTAATCAAACTAATCCCCATTAACACGACGTGGCTTATTGATTATGAGTGAACTTTATAGTAAAAATGCGTGCTAAATTTTTGAGCGCATACCCAAATCGCCACTCTTCCAATATGAAAAACCTGCGCTTGAGCGCGTCGACACTAAGAAAACTGTGAATCTACAATTTAGTTTCAAGAAATTCTAACTAGATTATATAAACACAGCGGTGTCGAGAAACACAGAGACTGATTTCATGGCCACTAAGAAAGCCGCAAAAAAAGAAGTAAATCCTGATCAACTAATTCATGGTATCGAACCTTACAAAGAGAAGGCGCGCGAGAAGTACATGAACCCAAATCAGGTTGATCATTTTCGTGATATTTTGATTGCATGGAAAACTAATTTACTGGACGAGGTGTCGCGCACCATCAATTTGATGCAAGACGAAAACATCAATCATCCTGACCCGAATGATCGTGCGAGTCAGGAAACCGACATGTCCCTAGAGTTGCGTAATCGCGATCGAGAGCGCAAGTTACTAAAGAAAATTGATCAAACCATTGCCCGTGTCGACAGTGATGACTATGGTTGGTGTGATCGCTGCGGTATCGAAATTGGCATCCGCAGGCTTGAAGCACGTCCAACTGCAGAGCTATGCGTTGATTGCAAGACCTTGAATGAGATCAAAGAACGCCAAATGATCTAGGTCTAAACTAGCCATAAGCTGTAAAACTAAAAAAGCCCCGCTGATAATTTCAACGGGGCTTTTTTTTAATTTCTTTTTAAATTCTACGCTTAGATCACCGGCGCTGCGACATGCTCCACATACGCACCCTCTAAAAGCTCTCGAACCCATTGACCAAACTCGCGATCCGCTCGCTGACGTCGCAACATGCTCTCGGCTCTAGCTCTAGTGATTTGCTCGGTAACATTCTTTTTACGACGATCTTCAACTCTCAAGATATGCATTCCGTATTGCGTATTGATAGGCTGGCTTATCTGGTTCAACGCAATTTGCTTAAACGCCTCCTCAAACGGTTGCACCATTTCACCAGGAGAAACCCAGCCAAGACTACCACCATTAGCAGCTGAGCCGGTGTCATCCGAATAGATTCGAGCGAGATCCTCAAAAGTTTCGCCATCAATAATGCGTTGTCGTAAATTAAATAACTTCTTAGACGCTTGAGATTTTGCAACGTTAGATTCAGCTTTAATAAGTATGTGGCTCACTTTGGCCTGAATAATCTCAGATCGATCACCCTTTCGCTCATGCATTTTCAAGATATGCAGTGCATTACCAGTAGACACGACTTGAGACACTTGTCCTGCCTCAAGCTCTTTCAAAGCGTTCGCCCATTGTGAAGGCAGGTTGTCAGGTTTTCGCCAACCAATGAGGCCGCCCTCTTGAGCGTCCGGAGCCTCTGAGTAGGTTAATACAGCTTGTTCAAAGCTCATCCCCTGTTCGATTTCATCGCGGACCTTTTGTGCTAAATCAGCGTTAACCTCAGGGTTAGAAATTAATATTCTAGCTACCAAATACTCAGAATTGTCGGCAGACAAGCCTGCTTGGTCTATCGCAACATCAATTTCATAATCTGGAACCACAACACGTGTTCGCGCGTAATAGTCGGTTAGGCGAGAAATGGTTAAGGTGTCGCGTACCGATTCTCGAAACTTAGCGAACGGTTGACCTTCGGCTTCTAACGAGGCTTGTAATTGCGCGATCGAGGCATTTTGTTGAGAGGCAAACCTGCCAATTGCAGCGTTCAGCTCTTGCTCGCCAATTTCAATTCCGCGGCGATTTGCTTCTTGTACTTGAAGTCGATCAGAGATCATTCCTTCAAGCAATTGTTTAGGCAAATCCGGTGGAGCTGGATTTTCAGCAGTGAACTCTCGAGAGATCGTATTCATGCGATAGTCGAACTCAGACTGTGTAATCACATCTTCATTAATGATCACCAGAACTCGATCCATAAATGTAGACTGAGCGAGTACTGAGGCGCTTACAACTACGCAAAGCATAGTTGCCGCAGACTTAATTAGTAGTTTCATATTTCAACCTGACGCTGTGTTAGCTGTCTAGGGCCTTATTATTATTCAAATAGCATGAGGGTATAGATTGGCTTAACTACACGTAACATGACTTACCGTGCCGTGAACTCGTGCCATGAACTATAGACCCGTTTTGATGCGACCCAATGCGGTTAGCTCTAATTCAATGAAAAAAGCGGTGCGTTTATCATCGAAATCCATCGTCGTGTTGGTTCGTCTCAAACGAGTATCAATTCGTGACGTACCAACAAAACGTAACTTCCAGCAGCAACCATTGTATTCAACACCTGCACGCGTTTCGATACTTTCAGAGTCTTCAATCGAATATCGCTCTGACCCGAAAAATTGCCAACGATCAGAAATCGGCCAATTAGCGTCGATGGTGAGTTGATCAACCGCCGAATCACCAGAATCAACTCGATAATACCCAACCTGAATATTCTTGCGGCTATCGTCTTTAGGACTGTAACCGAGTGAAAAGCGCGCAGTTCGGAGCTCACTCTCATCATGATCGTACTGTAGAAAACTGTAGGTAGTCCAACCATTGAATTCGGTGCGAACTTCGGCAAGCAAGTCGCCTAAACCACTTTCAATTGGAGCTGTTGAACTCAGGTTTTGCTCGAGATCATCAAGCAAAACAAGCTGACCAATACTTGCTGTTAAGCGTTGATCGCCGGTTTTATTATCAATAATGCGGGTCGTCGCACCTAGAGTAAGTTGGTTGGTGTCCCCTACTCTGTCGTAACCGAAAAATCGATTGGCACGAAAGATATTACTAAAGTTATTAAGCGACACTTGGCTTGTATCGAAAACCGGCACATCATCTTGGTCTTCATCAGGAGCGTAGGCATAAAAAACACGTGGCTCTAAGGTCTGCAGAGCATCCTCTCCGAACCAGCTGGTATTTTTCTCAAAGTACAAACCGCTGTCCACACTGAATACAGGTACAGTAAACGACGGATTGTCTTCAACACCTGCTTCTACGTTATCTAGGCTGTAGCTACTATTATGGATCGACAACTTAGGCTTTACATAGCCCCAAAGGTTCTCGAACGGCAGTTCAACATAGGGGTTAACCGATGTTCGAGTACCCTCAACTCGAGAATCTGAATTGAAATTTGTATACGATGCGTTGACGCCATACTTAGCTCCATAAGGGCCATCAGGCAGGTTAGTGCTGAAAGTAAGTGACGGCAAACGCTCATACGGCGCAAATTCACTTGAGACGCGATCATCAATAATTTGATATTCATTGGCACGAGCGCCTAGACGAAAATACCGATGTGTATAGTTGAGTTGCGCATCACGCGGCACAAATGTCGCACTAAATGAACGAACGTCGTTACGTAGGTCATTAAAGTAATCGATGTCAGAGACATCGTTGTAGTTAATACGTGCCGATAAATTTCGCGTGATTTGCTGCGAGTGTTGAATGCTAAGCAAGTCTCGATCGTCACCAAAAATATCATCGTCCGGCAATATTTCAGCATACACTTGCGTTGATGAATTCTCACTTCTACGACGATACTCAGCCGCTACCTGCAAACCACGATCGGTAAAAAAGCGCGGTGTAATTGTCGCGTCTTGGTTCTTTGCGATGTTCCAATACCACGGAAATTCGAAAATATTGCCCGATTCTTCATCGGAACCATAGCTCGGTGTTAGAAAACCCGTTTTGCGCTGATCGTTTAGAGGGAAAGAAATATACGGGGCATAAAACACTGGCACGCCTTTAAAGCGAACAGTTGCTCCCCTAGCGCGGCCTACTCCCCCCAGACGATCAAGCTCTAAGCTGTTGGCGCCGATAACAACACTTTCATTACCTTCGGGGCAGGTTGAGTAGTTTGCATTCTCAAGACGAACAAACCCCTCGCCTTCTAAGCTCACAAGCTCGGCCGAACCGCGAGATTCAACTTTTACCACATCACGGTCACCGGATCGACTCATTGAGCGAGCCAGCTTGAACTCTGAATTCTTTAAAGTGCCAATTTGAGTTGGGACATGAACGTCTATTGCATCACTTTTTAAGTAATCGCCGCGTTCAGAAATCATTTCGACACTTCCCTCAGCAACGACACGTTCACTTTCACGATAATATTGCAACTTATCAGCAACAACAGTTTGTCGCCCTTTGGTCACCTCGGCATTGCCGGATAAGGTTACGAGATCATCTCCTTCTGATTCGACACTATCTGCCTCTAGCGAAATTGGGTATTCGCCGTCGGCATTTGGCGCTAGTGCAGGTGAGGCAAACTCGAGCTCGGATGGCAGACAAACACAATCGATACCTTTGCACGCGGCTGCCGCATTGCTTGAAAAAACAAACATCGCTACGCCAGTCATTGCCAAGCCGAGCAGTTTATTCCCTTTAACGAAGTTTACCGTACTGGAGCCAAGGCCCTCGGTCGATATACTTACTACCCTTTTTGATTCTGTCTTATCAAGCTGTTCAAGCTGCTTAACCATAGAGCCAATCCACCTTTGGTTTATTGATTGTTATTGTGTTTTACCGAGCTAGTAATCCCACCACACACCTACTTTACACAGATACGTGATGTTAACGCTTAGCTCGTAGCGCTGATTGTAACCTCTAAGCCGCAAAACAGCACTTAATTGTTAGCAATGCTTGCGCACTTAACGGCGAGGATTTCTGTATACTTGCGTTTCTTATTATAGAGCAATACGCATTACGCTGCTAAGGCCTTAACCAACCCTATTACCTTTTGTCTGATCAAACAAAATATCACGATAAAAACTTTCTCAATGACCACAGATCAACGACAGTTAGAACTATTAAATTGGCTCACCCAGAAGCTAGGCTATAGCGTAAGCGACTTCTCAGTTGCATCGGCCGATGCCAGCTTTCGCCGCTATTTTCGCGCCGTGACAAGTCGCGGAACTTTCGTCGTAATGGACGCGCCGCCGGAAAAGGAAAACTGCCAAGCGTTTGTCGATACCGCTCAAGCGCTAGCATCCCTCGGCGTGCACACACCGGAAATAATTGCTAAAGACCTAAGTCTGGGTTTCATTGTGCTCGAGGATCTTGGCACGCGAACCTATTTAGATGAACTAGACCGAAAACCGAACGAGCTCTACAGTGCAGCAATTGACTCTTTAGTAAAAATTCAGAGCGGAAAAATATCTGGGAGCCAGTGGTGGCCAACACACTATGACTCACAGAAATTGCTCGAAGAAATGTCCCTATTTGAGCGTTGGTATATAAACGAACATCTTGGACGAAGCATTCATGAACCGAGCTTTGCAGTATGGCTTCATACTCAACAATTTCTCGCCCAGGCGTGCCTAGAGCAACCCCAAGTATGGGTCCATCGCGATTATCACTCGCGTAACTTGATGATCACTGAGATCAACTCGCCAGGTGTAATCGACTTTCAAGATATGGTGGTAGGCGCTATCGGCTATGATTTAGCTTCGATATTTAAAGATTGCTATATCGAGTGGCCTAGGCAGCGTCAACAAATATGGCTCGAGGAGTACAGAACCAAGGCGATCACAGCGCTTGATTTGCCTGAGTTTAGCCTCGAAACACTAACTCGCTGGGTAGACCTCGCCGGCCTACAACGCCACCTGAAAGTACTTGGGATTTTCTGCCGCTTAAATTATCGTGACGGCAAAGAAAATTATCTAAGAGACCTTCCCTTAGTCGCTAAATATACGCTTGAAGTGCTCGAAATATACCCTGAGCTTAGAGCCTTTAAGGACCACTTTGAAGGCCATATAAAAGCGGCGCTTTAAGCTTTAATACCCCAAGATAAACATGCAAAGATTGCAATCCAGATCGCCCGAATCAACGTCGGTGATATTACTCGCCGCAGGGCACGGAACTCGAATGCGCCCTCTAACCGACAACACCCCAAAGCCGTTACTTAAAGTCGGCAGACACGCTCTGATTGAACATCATCTCCACCGATTAGCTGAACGAGGTTTTCAGCATATTGTAATCAATACCGCCTATCTCGGAACACAGATCCATCGCGAGCTCGGTGACGGTCAACGCTACGGCTTAGAGATTCAATATTCAGATGAGTCTGATACGGGTGCCTTAGAAACGGCTGGCGGCATCAAGAATTCGCTTAATTTACTTCGCAGCGAATCCTTTATCGCGATCAATGCCGACATCTACACGGACTTTGATTTTGCTAGCTTGTTGGGTTTAGATGCGAAAGGGCTGGGTTATTTAGTAATGGTAGAAAACCCAGAACACAACCCTAATGGGGATTTCGGTCTAGATCACGATGGCAATTTTGTTGTTGGCCTATCAAGTGCCCAGAAGAGCATGACGTATAGCGGCATTGCCCACTACCAAAAAGAAATGTTTAGACAACTACCTGAAGGTAAATTGGCGCTAGGACCAATTCTCAAAACACTGATTAAGCATAGGCAGCTCAAAGCGATTCCCTTTTTAGGTAATTGGACTGATGTTGGAACACCCCAGCGCTTAGCACAGTTAAATAGCGCGCTCTAAACAAGCTACTCTGCAAAAACTGAAAATTGAAGACAGGACTAGAGCGAATCAACGAATTTGACGACAACTGTGCCGGCTATCTGATCAAAGTTAGGTGCCTCTTTCATATGGTCGGCAATGTTCGTCACCTTTAACCCTTGATAACCGCAAGGGTCAATATTAACAAATGGTGAAAGGTCCATATCAACATTCAGACTCAAACCGTGATAACTGGTGCCCTTACGTATTCGTAACCCTAGCGCACCTATTTTCGCCTCATTTACATACACACCCGGCGCATCTTCTCGACGATCGGCTTTAATGTTTAAATCCGCAAGGGTGTCGATCATGCATTGTTCTAACTTATGCACTAAAGACTTAACGCCAATTCCATGCGATTTAAGCGCTAAGAGTGGATAGATCACAATCTGCCCCGGTCCATGGTAGGTAATTTGGCCACCGCGATCGGTTTTCACGGTAGGAATATCGC
Organism: uncultured Arenicella sp.; assembly: GCA_947499305.1. Lineage (GTDB taxonomy): Bacteria > Pseudomonadota > Gammaproteobacteria > Arenicellales > Arenicellaceae > Arenicella. The sequence continues at coordinate 59,233 of CANMNN010000014.1, forward strand.
TAGGGATAAAGGTATCCAAATTGCAAGCGGTCCCTTGTGTATATACTTTCGGGTGCTGCAATACCCATATTTGATCTGGGGCGTTATCGTCTCGCTCGGCAGCGAACTCCGCCATTGCTTGATAACTAGTAGCATAATCTAGCTGATCATAAATCGACAATAATATCTCACGTCCAGACGCCGTTTTAAGGGTTTTACGTTGCTTTGGTTTATCCAAACTACTGAGGTTCGCCACCGATTTCATAACCACTTGCAAGAACCCTAAAGCGTCATTACCACGCGCGGAGATTTTGCAATTAAGCCATACACTGCTTCTAGCTCTTCTCGGCTTTTTATCTTGACCACGGCAGTTACCGACTCGAACTTGCCGGTGCGGCTGGTGTTCGAACTTAGCTTCTTTAGAGCACCATCATCTAGTAAAGGCGTTATAAGGCCCTTGATGTAGTCGGCTGCTGGAGCGCCTTCTTCGGCTTTGCACATGGCTTTGAAATTATAATCCAATGGGTATTCGATTAAATCGAAACCATCTTTAGGATCTTCAGGCGTATTGTTGCTTTTATCGTTCATAAATATACTTTGCTAGGCGACGAATAGCTCAATGCTAGTCTTCCCAAAATTGCTTGGCGCGCAGCTTAATCGAATCGACAAAGCGTTTCCACCAACCTGCAGCATTTATCTGGCTAGTCGCGATTAACGGTACCTCGATAAGTGTTTCACCATCTAATGTCAATTGAGCCAGCCCCATAGGCTGACCTACCTCAATCGGGGCTTCAAAATATGGACTATGGTGTAATGTGGTTTTGATTTCAGACTCGCGGCCTTTGGGCACTACCACATTAGCTGGCGCTGAAGCTTGGAGCAGAACTTGGTCGGCTTCGCCACCGTAAACTTTCACCGAAGTTAAGCCGCCCTGCTGATTTAGCTGCTCAGTAGCGTCAAAGTAATTAAACCCGTAATTTAGCAGCTCTAACACCGCTGCCTCCCGCGCGACTTGGCTCTTTGCGCCCATCACTACAGCTATCCATCGTTGTTTAGCTCGCTTTGCACTGCCAACCAAACAAAACCCCGAGGCTTCGGTGTAGCCTGTTTTTAGCCCGTCGACACTATCGTCCTTCCATAGAAGTTTATTACGGTTGTACTGTGTGATTTCATTGTGCGTATAGACCTTCTCGGCGTACCAAGCATATTGCTCTGGATACTCCTTAATGATTGCTGCCGATAACTTAGCAATATCCAATGCCGACATAACATGCCCTTCATCGGGCAAGCCAGTACTGTTAACAAAATTAGAATGGTCGAGACCTAATTTACGGGCCTCTTGATTCATCAATTGCGCAAATGCGAATTCACTACCGCCGGTAAATTCGGCTAAGGCGATAGCTGCATCGTTACCGGATTGAATAATAGTGCTCTTTAAAAGGTGGCCTAGCTCAATGCGAGTATTAACATCAGCAAACATTCGCGAGCCTTCAGCACGCCAAGCCTGCTCACTAATTGGCACCATGTCCGACGGCTGTAGCTCTCCACTCTCTAGACGCGAAAAAAGCACATAATTCATCATCAGTTTGGTGATGCTGGCCGGCGGTAAGGCTAAATCCGGGTTCTTAGAGGCAACAACAGCACCACTGTTTATCTCATATAAGACCCAGGCTTTAGCCTCAATATTAGGCTGGACTTGCTGGGCCTGTGCACCTGATGACAAACACAACAGTATTATTAATGTGCAAGCGACTAGCCGATTAATGTTAAAACTGAACATAGACACTAGTTGTTAACCGCCTTCTTGTCGAAATCGGCTTTCGCATTAGCGATCGCTTCACTGAGGTCATACACAGCCATTGCGTATAACACGCTGTGGTTATACTGAGTAATCGCATAAAAATTATGGTGTGTGAAAAAAAATCTCTCCTTTATCGAGCTGTCACGCTCTGACTCAGGAGTGATGCCTTTAGCGGAGGCCGCAATTTTAGGGTTTGAGACCGCCCACTTGCTTCCCTCGACGACGTTAGGTCTCTGGCCTTTAGCCTTCGACGCCTTGGCACTCGTCATTTTAGTTTGCGGTAACTTAAGCTTCTGACCACGGAATATATCGCCTTTCTTGTTAAGTTTATTTAACTTAAACAAAGCCTTACACGATACATTGTTGGTTTCAGCGATCGCGCATGCAGTGTCCCCTGCACGGACAATATAGACGCTATTGTCTCGAGACTCTGGCAGCACCTCACTGGCGTTTAGCATTAGAACGTTGAGCCGCTCCGCGTCGTCAACCGCAGTCGAAATCGGCGCTCCCTTCTCCCGTAGTGCCGCGGCAGTATATAGAGTTTTACGCTTACGATTGGCAAGATCAGCAACACCGACTTCAACGGTTTCATGCGCCAGCGAGGTTACAGCTTGGCCGGGCTTCCAACCATTTTCAATAAAGTAATTGGCAATACTACCAATTGCGTCGATAGGCTGATTAATTAAATCGGTTTTGCCATCACCTGAGAAGTCCACCGCATAGTTTCGATAACTGCTTGAAATAAACTGCGGATAACCAACGGCGCCCGCGTATGAACCTAATATTTGATCGACAGGCAACCCGTTCTCTTTAGTCAATATCAAGAATTCTTTTAGTTCACTAGCAAAAAATTTGCTTCGCCGCGGATAGCCCACGGTTAGGCTGACTAAACTATCAAGAACCTTGTGCTTACCTTTATAACGGCCGAATTTAGACTCGACGCCAACGATCGAAACAATGACATGCGCGGGCACACCATATTCTTTCTCAGCACGGCTCAGCTCGGTTTCATACTCATTCCAAAATTCAACGCCCTGTTGAATTCGGTCTTGCTTTAAAAATAACTTGCGGTACTTACCCCACGTAAATTTATATTCAGCCGGGCTTTTCATTGCATCAAGAACTGATTGCTGCACAGTTGCTTTGGCAAATATCGCCTCTAATTCAGCTTGGGTATAGTATTGTTCGGCAATCAACTCATCCGCGATGGCTTGAAGCTTTGGCTCTGATTCGAGCTCGACCGCGTGTACAACGGTTTGCAAACCAAGACTAAAGCCCCCTAGGCCTAGCGCAAGAAGCGTGTTTTTTTTCAATGACATAAAGTGCCCTATCGTGACATTAAGCTGCGGTGATTATGAATACCCATCAAGATACCAAAGCCAGCCATCAGAGTCACCATAGAGGTGCCTCCGTAGCTTATCAGCGGCAATGGCACACCGACAACTGGCAGCATTCCGGCCACCATTCCGATATTCACAAATACATAAAAAAAGAAGGTCATTGACAGACTGCCTGCCAATAACCGAGAAAACGTATCTTTGGTGTAGTAAGCGATGTACAAGCCCCGCGCAACTAAAGCCACATATACAGTGATTAAAAGTAGTACGCCGATAAAGCCCATTTCTTCAGAAAACACGGAGAAGATAAAATCGGTATGTCGATCAGGAATAAAGTCTCCCTGAGACTGACTACCCTGTCCCCAACCTTTACCCTGCGCTCCGCCACTGCCAATCGCAATCATAGACTGAATAATTTGGTACCCGGAACCCAACGGGTCAGACCACGGGTCAATGAGCGTTTGTATGCGTCGCTGTTGATACGCTTCCAAAATAAAATAATAGGCAATAGGCACAAATGCGACAGACAAGGCGCTGAGAATAGCGATATGACGCCACGCAAAGCCTGCTAGAAAGATAATCAATGCCCCGGACATAATTATCAGCAGTGCCGTGCCAAGATCCGGCTGCACTAAGATGAACATCGACGGTACCATCAAAGCACTCGTGGCCCAGAAAAGGTTTTTCATATTTGGAGGCAGGCTTTTACGGGTCACAACCCATGCAACCATCATCGGCACTGCAAGTTTCATCGCCTCAGACGGTTGGAACCGAATCACACCTAAATCGAGCCAGCGCTGAGCTCCTTTTCCCACGTCACCAACTAATAGCACAAGTGCAAGCATTACCAAGCCCGCTGTGTAAAACAGTGGCGTCCAACGAAATAATGTGGCGGGCCTGATCTGGGCGATGATAATCATGCCTGTAACCGCAACGCCCATTCGAATTGCTTGGTTAATAATCAAACGAGAGCTCTCGCCGCCTGCGCTCCACAAAATGAAGAGACTGCTCACTGACAGCAACATCAAACCGAACAACAACGGCATGTCGACCTTAATACGAAACACTATCTAGCTACTCCAAGCCCGACTGTCGCAGCAGTTTGACTCAAAGTACCGGCGTCAACTGGTGCATTAGCGTCTTTGCCAAGCAAATAAAAGTCAGTGACTTTTCTCGCCACTGGTGCCGCAGCACCACTACCACTGCCGCCGTTTTCAACAATGACAGCGACTGCAATTTTAGGTTGTTCTACAGGTGCAAAAGATACAAATAAGGCGTGATCTTTCTGAAAATCGTTCAAAATACTAGCGTCATATTCCGCTCCCTGGGCGATACCGACAACTTGTGCGGTACCGGTTTTTCCCGCCATAGTGTATTCAGCATTGAGGCCAGCAGCTCGGTGCGCGGTGCCGCGAGGGTGTTGCACTACCGCTGTCATGGCATCGATAATAGTTTGAAAACTTTGATCACTCGCATTAACCTGCCCAAGTTCAGCACCTTTCATCAAGGAAACTTCTTCCTCAGCATCGCCATTTAGACTATGTTCCAGGCGACCTACAATGCGAGGCTCTACACGTTTGCCGCGATTTGCTAGCGTCGCTGTCATAACGCCAAGTTGAAGTGGTGTAACCAATACGTCGCCTTGGCCAATCCCAACATTTAAAGTATCTCCTGGATACCAAGATACTCCGCGTTGTCGACGTTTCCATTCGCGCGAAGGAACTAAGCCTGATGGCTCACCTTTTAGATCAATGCCCGTTTTTGAGCCCAAGCCAAAATCCTTCAAAAAGGCCGATATCTTGTCGATGCCGATAGCATTTGAAAGCTGGTAGTAATAAACGTCACAAGAAAACATTATCGATTCAAGCATCGATGTTACCCCATGACCGCTTCGTTTCCAGCAACGATAGCGGTGCGATTTACCATTGAGTCGGTAAAAACCTGGGCAGGTAATATTAGTGTTTGGATTCCAACCTTGCTCGAGGCCAGCCATCGACACTAAGCCTTTGATGGTTGAGCCCGGCGCATATCGGCCACTAATCGTGCGATTCACTAATGGTCTATTCACATCCTCGCGAAGTGCATTATATGAGCGATGATCAATGCCGTTCACAAATTTATTAGGGTCATAAACAGGATTGCTTACGAAGGCTAATACTTCGCCAGACTCAGGCTCAATAGCGATTACTGAACCTCGCCGGTCACCTAAGTATTCGCGTGCCTTTATTTGTAGCTCAACATCGATATTCAAATAAATATCATCGCCCGAGACAGGAGGCTTTCGATCTAAGGTACGTATGATTTGACCGTGCGCATTGGCCTCTACCTGCTCAACACCAACCTGCCCTAGCAAATGATCTTCGTACCTAGCTTCGATGCCTCGACGACCGATGTAGTCTGTGCCTTTATAAGCTTTTAAGTCAATGCTTTCCTTGTCGCGTTGGTTTATGCGTCCAACATATCCCAACACATGGGCCATCTCACCGGCATAAGGGTAACTTCGTTGCAATCGTGCCTGAACTTTCGCACCGCGAAATCGATGACGATTAACCGAGAAACGAGCAAGTTCTTGTTCGCTGAGGTCAATTTTCAACACTTGAGTTTCAAATTTTCGATGCGAACGCACTTGCGACTTAAATTTGCTAATGTCACTCGGCGACACTTCGATGATTTTACTAAGTCCATCAAGAAGTTCATCCATGTCTTCGACATCTTGGGGTAAAACTTCGAGCGTAAAAACAGGGATATTCTCAGCTAGAACTTTCCCATTGCGATCGAATATTTGCCCTCTAACCGGCGGCACAGGAACCAATCGAACGCGGTTATCTTTAGACAATAACTCGAAACGCTCATTATTATATATTTGTAGGTACCAGACGCGCGCGATCAGAATTAGTGCCAAGATACCCAGCAACACCACTAACGCGATTAAGCGACTGTGTATCAGGTTGGTCTCACGCAGATAGTCTTTTAATTCAATTTGGGCGGCGGCCATATACTGCTTTATCGTATGCGCATTGCGCGGCGTAATTCTTCCAATAAGATATAGGCAAACGGCCAAATTAGAACCGTGCCAAAGATTGAGTACCAATACTCGGGAGTTATTGTAAAGCCGGCGACCAAGCCTGATAGCCAACCTGTCAAAAGCTTAAAGATAGCGATGAAGACGCCGATGGATATCATCTGTTGCCAAATCGACAGAGCACGTAATTGCTGACTCGTTGAATTCACAATAAATGCGACAGTGGCAAGACCAAGGCCTAGGACACCAAATTTACGCACAAACAGCACTTCAAGCAGCGTTCCAATAATAAAACCAATGAATGGCCCAACCCTTCTTGGAGCGACCAAAGCCCAATAGGCTACAACAATAGCAATCCAGTCAGGCCAGAAATAGAACAGCCAATTTGGTAGTTGTACTACGGTAAGCACAAGCGCTATAAAGGCTGAAACAGACACCGCAAATGCGAGACTACCCACTGATGAACGACCGCTTGACGGCATAGAAGACATATTAGTTTGGCTCCGCAATAAGTTCTTCGACACGCCTTTCAGCATCGGTTTGCGCCTGCCTCGACAGGAGCAACACATGATTGGAGCGATCCAGCTTAGCTATCGGATCTGCGGTTACTCGAATAAAGGCTTCGTCTTCCACAACCTTGACATCGGTCACGGTTGCAACCGGGTATCCATTGGGAAAACGCCCGCCCATACCTGAGCTGATTAATACATCTCCTACAACAATGTCAGAGTTCTGATTCAAAAACGGAACACGCAACAAGGACACGCTGCCGGTGCCATGCACCACGGTTCTTAAACCATTGCGTTCGACCTGAACAGGCAATGCATGGCCCGGGTCTGTGATTAAAACAATTATACTGCTAAACGGCATCACCTCTGTAACTTGACCGATCACCCCCTGATCGTCGATCACAGCTTGACCGATATAAACACCGTCGCTGATACCTAAACCTACCGACACACGATGATTATCGCGATCGAGATTGACATCCAATAATTCAGCTAAGGTGATTTTCTCCTTAAGCCGTTCAGATGCCGCCAGTAAAGCGCGCAGATCTCTATTCTCGTCTTGCAGGGTTCTTAGCAGTAGAGACTCAGACTTAAGTTTAAAATATTCATTACGAAGGTTATCGTAAGAAATCTGCAGATCAGGCTCAGCGCTCAAGCTCGAGGTGAAATATCGACCTATTGCAGACGGAATAGAAGCAAGCGACTGAATAGGGCTGAGTGCTACCGATAAAATATTTCTAGGGCCATTAAGCAAGGTTGTGCGAGAGTCGATAATCATCATCACCACTGAAATGACAAACACCGAAGCAAATTGGGACCAACCTGAGTTTTTACGAAATGGGTTTGCCACGAATCAATCGACTGAGTTAATAAGAATTAGGTGTTAAGTACTGCTTAAACTTATGTTTGAGGTAATCTAAAGTGTATCGACGAGCAATTTTCAAGGGCTAGCCAGTATTGATAGGTGACGGATCACCTCTTCACTCCATAACGAATTAAATCAAACACTTAAAAAGCCTAACGACACAAAAACGGTTCAAACATCACGTTTTAGATAAGTCATCAAACGACAATAATTAGGCCTGCTTATTCGTGTGCAAACACATCGCCTAAATTGTCCATCTCTTCTAACGCGCGTCCGCAACCTCGGGCAACGCAGGTAAGCGGGTCATCTGCAATTACCACAGGCAAGCCGGTATCTTCCATCAAGCGGCGATCCATATCACGCATCAATGCACCACCACCGGCAATAACCATACCTTTGTCGCCAATATCAGCACTCAATTCAGGCGGCGTTTGCTCAAGCGCTTGTTTGATTGTCTGAACAATAGACTCGAGCGGGTCACTAATCGCAGAATAGATCTCTTTACTGCTCAACGTAACGGCGCGAGACAAACCTTCAGCGATATCACGGCCTTTAACTTCCATTTCACGTTCTTCTGACTTATCCCACGCAGTAGCAATAGCCTTTTTTACACGCTCTGCACTGGCTTCACCAATGAGAAGACCGTGATTACGGCGAACATGATTAATAATAGCTTCATCAAAAGTATCGCCAGCAACTCTTAAGGATGTGCTGTAAACCATGCCACCAAGTGACATAACACCAACTTCTGTTGTGCCGCCACCGATATCCAGTACCATTGAACCTGTCGGCTCAGCTACAGGCAAGTTGGCACCAATCGCTACCGCCATAGGTTCTTCAATCAAATACACTTCGCGAGCGCCAGCACCATAGGCTGACTCACGAATTGCTCGTCGCTCTACCTGAGTCGAACCGCAGGGTACACATATGATGATTCGAGGGCTGCCTTGCAAGAAACGGTTTTCTTGAACTTTTTTGATAAAGTACTTAAGCATCTTTTCGGTAACATTGAAGTCAGCGATTACGCCGTCTTTCATTGGACGAATTGCTTTGATTGAACCAGGCGTTCTCCCCAACATTTTCTTTGCCTCTGAACCCACTGCAAGAATGCTTTTATTGTTCAAACCTCCACCAGGTGCGTAGCGAATTGCTACCACCGACGGTTCATTCAAAATGATCCCTTTTTCTTTTACGTAGATAAGTGTGTTGGCGGTGCCGAGGTCAATCGCCAAGTCGTTTGAAAACAAGCCTAAAATACTGCGTAACATTATTTATTCGTTGGTAAAGTGCTAAGAATTATTATTATTCGGGTTAATCAATTATTGTACAGCTAATCGAGCGTTTACGCTATTCAACAACGTTGCTATCTGTGGTAATTTCGTGGTTTGTCATTGGTTTTCAGAATTATCGCTTTTCTTATTACTCGAACGTCTTTTTTTGGTAAGTGTAATCCACTTCTTAAAATAACTTTTTCGATTTTAGTCAGACGTTTGTTTGTTAACATCAAGTTTAAAATAAGGCTACGAATCAAAACATCGAACGCGTTCACCTGATATCTCAACGCACTTCCCTAAACCGCTACCCATCACCCTAATAAAACATGGCTTTAGATAACGAAACCGTGCACAACATCGCACGCCTCGCACGTATTGAAATTGACCCTTCTGAGGTGTCGCAAACACGTAGCGCCCTAGAAAATATACTCGAGCTAGTTGCTCAAATGGAAGCAGTTGATACCACAGGTATTGAGCCTATGACGCACCCCTTCGACGCAACCATGCGCTTGCGCGCCGACGCTGTTACTGAAGCAAATCAGCGCGACAAGTTTCAAGCCATCGCTCCTAAAGCCGAAGGTGGATTGTATTTGGTTCCAAAAGTAATCGACTGAGTCTTGCTCAGCTGTAACTTTCGAAGTAAATCACCAACTTTTGATGTCGTGGCTATTTCTCGCCTAATCACTTGAGAACAGCCGCAACACTGGAAACACAAAATCTCTTAAGGATTCCGTTTTGACTATCACAACTCTGGCCGAACTAGCGGCCGATCTAGACCAAGGCAAGCGCTCAAGCGTTGAGATCACAAAAGACTACCTCGGCCGAATTAAAGCCTCGCACCACAATGCGTTTATAAGCGTTAACGAAGACCTCGCCATCGGCCAAGCTCAGGCAGCTGATGCGCAACGCGCGAATGGCAATAAACATACACTACTGGGTATTCCAGTAGCGCAAAAAGATATTTTTTGCATAGAAGGTACACAGACCACCTGCGGTTCGAAGATACTGGAAAACTTTATTGCACCCTACACAGCTACTGTGGTTCAGAATATGCAAGACCGCGGTGTCGTCAGTCTGGGTAAAACCAATATGGACGAGTTCGCGATGGGCTCATCTAATGAAACGTCGCACTTCGGTAGTGTCAGCAACCCTTGGGGAAGCGAAGAAACCAAGCTAGTTCCTGGCGGCAGTTCAGGCGGCTCCGCATCGGCGGTATCCGCATTGCTAGCACCTGCGGCAACAGGCACTGACACTGGCGGCTCAATTCGCCAACCAGCCGCATTTTGCAACCTGACTGGCATAAAGCCAAGCTACGGTCGATGTTCACGCTACGGCATGATCGCATTTGCATCATCACTCGACCAAGCCGGGCCAATGACACACACCGCAGAGGACGCAGCCCTACTTCTGAACACCATGGCAGGCTTTGACGCGAAAGATTCGACTTCGCTTGATGTTCCAGCCGAAGACTTTAGCGCTTGCTTAAACGATTCGCTTGATGGATTGAAAATAGGCTTACCAAAAGAGTTTTTTGGCGACGGCTTAGATGATGAAATGGCGTCTATTATAGAAACCGCTGTGAAAGAGTTTGAAAGCATGGGTGCGGTAATCAAAGAAGTCTCACTGCCGAACTCGCACCTTGCCTTGCCAAGTTATTACGTTATTGCACCCGCTGAAGCCTCATCTAACCTTTCTAGATTCGATGGCGTACGTTATGGCTATCGCGCCGAGGAATATAATGACTTGGTCGATATGTACACTAAAACCCGCACCGAAGCCTTTGGTGACGAGGTAAAGCGCCGAATCATGATTGGCGCCTACGCCTTGTCATCTGGTTATTACGACGCCTATTACTCACAAGCTCAGAAATTACGCCGACTAATTTCAAATGACTTTACTGATGCCTTTGGCGAGTGTGACGTGATAATGGGCCCAACAACGCCTAGCCCAGCATTCGAGGCGGGAAGCCGCAGCGGTGACCCTGTATCGATGTACCTAAATGACATTTACACTATTCCAGCCAACCTTGCGGGTTTACCGGCCGGTTCGATCCCAGCAGGTTTTACTAAAAGCGGCCTACCAACAGGCCTGCACCTAATCACACCCTATCTTCAAGAGGCAAAGATGCTCAATATTGCCCATAAATTTCAACAAGTTACTGACTGGCATATGCGCACCGCACCAAACGCAATTTCAGGGGGTAAGGCATAATGTTTACTTGGGATAAACGTTGGGAAGTGGTCATTGGCCTAGAAGTACATACTCAACTGCAAACAAAATCAAAGATCTTTTCGGGCAGCTCTATCGCATACGGCGCGGAGCCAAATACTCAAGCTAGCGCGGTGGATATTGCCCTACCCGGTGTTTTGCCCGTAATGAACCTTGAAGCGGCTCGCTTAGCGGTTAAGTTTGGATTGGCGATTGGCGCGCATATCAATAAGCGGAACGTATTCGCGCGAAAAAACTATTTCTACCCTGACCTACCAAAGGGCTATCAAATATCGCAAATGGAGCTGCCGATTGTAGGGCTTGGATCACTTGAGATTGAAACAGACGACGGCATAAAAACCATTGGCATCACCCGTGCGCACTTGGAAGAAGATGCGGGCAAATCACTGCACGAAGACTTTCACGGACAAACCGGTATTGACTTAAATCGCGCTGGCACTCCGCTGTTGGAGATTGTTTCAGAGCCAGACATGCGCTCACCCGCTGAAGCCGTGGCCTACCTTCGCAAATTGCATAGCTTAGTGCGCTATATCGAAATTTGCGACGGCAACATGCAAGAAGGTTCATTTCGCTGCGACGCCAATGTATCTGTTCGTCCACGCGGACAAGAGGAGCTAGGTACTCGCACTGAGCTCAAGAACATCAATTCATTCCGCTTTGTTGAGCGCGCAATGGAGTACGAAATTGAGCGTCAAATTGATATTCTCGAAGACGGCGGCTCAATTACGCAAGAGACTCGTTTATACGATTCAGACAAACACGAAACTCGCTCAATGCGCTCGAAAGAAGAAGCACATGACTATCGCTACTTCCCCGACCCCGATCTCCCTCCAATGGTCCTAGAGGATTCATTCTTAGACGAGGTGCGCGCAACTCTACCGGAGTTGCCAACCGCTAAAAAAGAACGATTCCAGAGTGAATTTGGCTTATCATTAGACGATGCGCAAATGCTAACCGCCGATAGAGAAACAGCCGATTTCTTCGAAACCATCACCAAGAGCACAAAGGCTGAGAGCAAGGTAGTAGCAAACTGGATGAGCGGCGAGCTATTCGCCAATTTGAATAAGTCTGAACTGGAACTTAGCGAGTCGCCGATTTCTACTAGCCAATTCGCGCTGCTGCTAGATCGCATTGCCGATAAAACACTCTCGGGCAATACAGCCAAGAAAGTGTTTTCTGCGCTTTGGGAAAAAGAAGGCGAAGTTGATGAGATAATCGAGGCCAAAGGCTTAAAACAAATCACCGATACTGGTGCAATTGAAGCAGTTGTCGATGAAGTGATCGCCGCTTGTTCTGAGCAAGTTCAGCAGTTTAAAGATGGAAACGAAAAAGTAATCGGTTTTTTAGTCGGTCAAGTAATGCAAAAGTCGCGTGGAAAAGCGAACCCGCAGATGGCCAATGAAATGTTACGAAAAAAACTCAGCTAAACAGGCTTAGATCGACATGACACAGCACATTAAAACCCCAAGCTTTTCTGAGCTAATGAGTGCGGTTAAACCGGCATCAGATGAGAAAAGCTTGGTAAACATTCCAGCTAATTGGATGCAGGGTCGCACAACCTATGGCGGCATGTCGGCAGCCTTATGCTATCAAGCCGTAATAACGCAGCACAAAGATTTACCTCCTTTACGATCGGCCCAAGTAAACTTTATTGGCCCTGTTGGCGGAAGTGTCAGCATCGAAACTAAAGTGATGCGCCGAGGCCGCTCGGTAGCTTACATCAGCGCGGAAATGACAGGCGAGAAAGGCTTAGCCACACACGCGGTATTTTGTTTTGGCGAAAGCCGAGAATCTCGCCTAAATAAAGATTTTTCAGTAGCGCCTAATGTGCCAAATGTTGAGCAATCTGCTGAATTCTTTAAGTCAGGCTTAGGCCCTTCGTTCGCTAGTAACTATGATTGTCTACTGAGCAAAGGTGGCCATCCAATTAGCGGTTCCAGCGAACACGAACACTATATTTGGGTGCGCCACAAAGACCAAAATGCGAACGACCTAAGCGCGCTAATCGGTATAGCGGATATGCCTCCGCCCGCCGTGCTGCCAATGTTTAACGACTTCGCACCAATAAGCTCGATGACCTGGATGATGAATTTTCTAAGCGAAGATATTTCTACCGACGACGGATGGTTTTTAATGCGCTCCGCCGCAGAAGACGCCAAACAAGGCTATTCGAGCCAAGACATGCAAGTCTGGAATAGCGCAGGGAAGCTTTTAATCAGCGCTCAGCAAAGCGTTGCCTTGTTTTACTAGGGATCAGATTTATTGTCTTTAGGCTTGGTTGATAACAGCATCTGCTACTCGTTCACTCCTCGGCTTTGGAAAAAGAGAACTCATAGTTTACTTGCATGGAGTGACCGGTGGTGTAGCTCCCCTCTCCGGTAATTCCAACAAGCTCCCCTTGTTGCGATCCATCAACGATTTTAAAATTTGACTCCACTACGCCATCGATAAACGTGCCCTCATGAGCGATGGCTATGTGGCCAGTGAGCCCAGCAATGTTCCCTTCAAAATGTTCGAGCCCTGTAAAATAAGCGTGACCAGACTCGTTATAGGACATTAGATAGGTGAGTTGACCTTTGCCTTCGAGCTTTCCACTATAGGTTTTCAACAGTTTGGCATTCGAATACTTCACGCCGTTCTCTAACTCCATGTAGGGTGTCTCGTCCCAACTGTGTATTTCGAATATATTGCTCATTTTTGTGTCTCCGCGTGCAGTCATTGTAGCGTCGGTAAATACAACCAAGAAGGCTGTACTTAGTGTTACGATCGATCTATTCATAATCAAATTCAAGTTTCTCTCGATATATCGTATGCGCATAATCGAGCAAAGTATTGTAAAAACACGACAGATGAGAAACGGATGAAGCAACAAGAGCGAACCACCCGAGGCGTCTTACATGCCAAAAACAGTGAAAAAAACTATCACCTAGTTCGCAGCGAGCCTGGCCAAAGTGTTGGTGGCTTAGTAGAGACATTTTGGCGCGTGGACTGGGACTTGAATGACAACAGCCCTCACATACAGCAAAACATACCTGACCCTTGCATACACATGGTTTTTGACATGTATTCCGCGCAAGTAGTCGGTGCGGTCACTAAACGGTATACCGCGACGCTTGCTGGCAAAGGTCACATTTTTGGAATTAAGTTTCGCCCTGGCGGCTTTCACGCCCTGACGCAATTACAGGTTTCAGACTTTACAGATGCCAAGCTAGAAATTAGCGAGATTTTCGGGTCAGACGGCGAAAAGCTTGTTGACGATATTCGCCAAGCGAAAACCTTTGTGCAAATGCAGTCAAAATCTGAAGCATTTTTGCGCCCTAAAATGCCAGATTCATGTGACGGAGTTGCTAAGCTGGAGTCAATAATCAATGAGATTCACTCAAACCAATCAATCATGAAAGTCTCAGATTTATCTGACCTATTCGCTATCCCAGAACGAGGCCTTCAAAGACTATTCAAGTCTCAGGTGGGAGTGAGCCCGAAGTGGGCGATCAGAAAATGTCGAATTCAAGAGGTGCTGGCCCAACTTGAAAGCGGCGGCAAAGACTGGCAACAGCTTGTCGTACAGCTCGGATACTTTGACCAATCCCATTTCATTAAAGACTTTAGGTCTCTAATTGGACTTACTCCCACTCAATATATCAAAAGGCTTCACACTACAGCCTGAGTTTTAGAGCCCAAACATCGAGCTCTACAACTCTAACCTCTGGTCTAATCGGTAAAGTTAGGCTTTCGCTTCTGAAGCTCGGCCATGACTGCTTCAATTTGATTCGGTGTACCCATGATCTTATCTTGTTCAACAGATTCCATTAACAAACCTTCAGCGGCTGTTTGATAGTTACTAGCATCAATGATTTTCTTAGCGGCACAAATCGCGTCAGGGTTTTTATAAGCTATTTGCTTTGCTGTTTTAAGGGCATGCTCTAGCGGATCATCAACAATTTCTGTGATAAATCCCCATTCTTTGGCCTGCTCGGCGTTAAAGATCTTAGCAGTATAGGTAAGCTCACGAATGACGTCGTCACGAATTAGGTGACGCATGATTTGAGTGCTGCTCATATCCGGCACAATGCCCCATCGCATTTCAAGAATAGAGAATTGGCTATCAGCTTTGGCATAGCGAAAATCAGCTCCCAAAGCGATTTGTAATCCACCGCCTAGGCAAAAACCATCAACCGCGGCGATTATCGGCATTGGTAGTTCTCGCCACATCCAAACAACATACTGTAAGGCGTTAGCAATGCCATGTGTTCTATCGGCCAACACCATAGCGGGTTCGCTTGGCTCCAAAGACACTCCCTTTTTTTCTAAGATAGATGCAAAATTTGATTTATCTAAGCCTGCGCAAAAATTACCTCCTGCGCCTGAAACAACGACGACTCGCACACTAGGGTCATTGCGAATTTGCTCACCAACCATTGGTATCGCCTCAAACATCTCATTGTCCAGAGCGTTCATTTTATCAGCACGAGATAGAACCACGTGAGCTACGTGGTCTTCAACGGTTAACTGTATTCGGTTATGTATCATAGTCAGTCGACGAGGAAAAATTTAGGTGAGCAAAATAGTAGTTCATGCGCACCCTCATTAAAAGTTTTTTCAGCAAAGCAAAATTTAAGGCCGCAGAAATTTAAGACTGGTGAATCTCGCTAAAAATCAATCTATTCAAAGTAACAAAGTGTTTTGCATTGAATGGCTTTACTGCATAATGAGAGCGTAAAACACTCAAATTAAACTATCCTTCATAAGAGAATTAAACAATGGAAGATGCCTACAAAAAGATCATTACCGAGTGTGGCGAAGATTTAAGTCGCCCAGGCTTGGTAGACACTCCGAAGCGCGCGGCAAAAGCCATGAAGTTTCTCACTCAAGGCTATGACCAAGACCTTGATACCGTTATTAATAATGCCCTTTTCCCGTCAGATTCACGAGAAATGGTAATCGTGAAGGATATTGAGCTTTACTCGATGTGCGAACATCACTTGCTACCCTTCATTGGTAAGGCACACGTTGCCTATATTCCTAACGGCAAAGTATTAGGTTTATCAAAAGTGGCGAGAATTGTGGATATGTATGCGCGACGCATGCAAATTCAAGAGCAGCTCACTACTGAAATCGCTGAGACTATTCGCGAAGTCACCGGCGCTGAAGGTGTAGGTGTGATTATCGAAGCTAAACATATGTGCATGATGATGCGTGGTGTTCAGAAGCAAAATTCGGTTATGAAAACATCATCGATGCTCGGAATTTTCAGAAGCAATCAAGCAACTCGAACTGAGTTCTTGTCGCTGGTAAACAGCTAAATTGAGATACAGCACTATCACTACGTTAAATCACCTCTCATTATCACTACGTTAAATCACCTCTAGGGGTGACGCGCAGGCAAGTAAAACTCTCTAGACTTCGAGTTAGCAAAGCATCACCTGGATGTGAGCGAAGTGACCGCAAGCGGTTTGTGCACTTTTCTAGACAAGGAGCCGTGCTTTGTGACTCTAAGCCGCCGTGACCTCTATAGGTACGGCGGCTTTTTTATCGACCTCGAGCTACTATCGACCTATAGCTACTCTAGTTACAGAGCGGGCCGGTGACGTTGGGCGTTTGTGCTGGTGAGCCATTTGACCCTTTGCTAACTTGCATACCAAAAGTTGTTATGCCGTTGGGAGCGATTGTTTGATTCCAATTTAGAGGAGCCACGACATATGGATTAGCTCCGGTGAAACTTCCGTTCCAACTATTGGTTACGCTTGAACCGTCATTAAATTCGAAATCAACCGTCCAGTTCTCGTTGATAGTCGTTGAGTCATTATTGATGACTCGAATTTCAGCAACAAAGCCCGAGTTCCACTGATTTGCGATTACAAACTCGCAAACTACCGACGCAGAATCACCTCCACCTGTATCACCTCCACCTGTATCACCTCCACCTGTATCACCTCCACCTGTATCACCTCCACCTGTGTCACCGCCGTTAGTAGCACCATTGTAGTTACGCACAATAGAGCGAACCAAGTTGCCCGACTGGGTTAAATCAGTGTTTGACCACCCCCCATTACTCGAAGCTCCGGGCTTTAGAATCGATGCCCCTTCAGACTTGTCATTGACTGACCAATTGAGGTGAATCAAGTTAAATTGCTTCATCCAATCTACCCAGGCTTGAGTCTCGTTAACGTCAACCGCGCCATTACCGCTGGCATCGACCGTGCCCCACTCGGTGACCACGAGCGCAATACCATCATTCATCGCGCGCTCTGCCCGGTCCCGTAACCAAGCTTTATGAGTGCCCGCGTAAAAATGCAAGGTATAAGCGATATTGTCATAGCCCATAATCGGGTCAGCGGCCGCTTGGTCAACATCTTGCGACCAAGTTGGTGTACCCACAATGATCAAATTATCAGGGTCATGTGCACGAATTGCAGCGATCACAGCCTCAGCATAAGGTTTAATAGTATTGCTCCAACTAACTTGCAGAGGCTCGTTGTAGATCTCGTAGATTACATTGTTGTACTGCCCATAGGTTTGTGCCATTTCAGTAAAGAAGGCGACGGCTGCCGCTTGATGGTCTTCGGCATGATGCGAGTGCCAATCAATGATCACATACATATCTTCTGCGATCGCCGCATCTACAACTGTCTTAACACGATTTTTGTTAGCTACAGGATTTTGTAGATACGCGCCAGGGTCTTCCACTCCCATAGCAGCACGCACGATATTGGCTTGCCAATCAGTCTTCAACCAGCCCACGACGTTGGCGTTATAGAAACGTTCTGCGCCCCAGCCTTGATTGCTCCAGAAAAAACTATTGCCTGATAAGGCCTTAGTTTGACCGCCAACTTGAACCTGCGAGCCGTTAACTGTGATGGCCTCTACTGCGGCAAGGATTCTAGACGAGGTCAATATGCAAGAAAGAGCAAAAAGAATAAGAGTTAGATGTTTACGAATAATACGTTGTTCCACTCGGCACGTCTCTTCGTGCCCAAATAGTCGAGAAGTCATAGGGGTCTCCGTTGTTTGTATGGTCTATTTTGTTAACAACCTTGCAATAGATAGCCCCTATCTCTTAGCGCTCCAAACTAGCGACGACAACATGGTAAACGTTATCATAAGAAAATCAGATTAGCCAATTACAGCTAGTTTAGGCGCACGGTTTAATGCTGATATGACTTTGCGAAGTCTTTGTTCCTAATCAGGCTTCTAGCTCGAATTATCATACTAAACCTTCGAAATGGTAGTTATCGGTGCTGCCATCAAAGCAGGAAGAACACCCGCAACCGTTGGAGAAACAGCTAAAGTGTCGATATGTGCTTGCTTGGAAAAACCCTGAACACAAGTGTTACGCAGAAATTCCAGCAAGCCATCGTAGTACCCATCCAAATTAAGCAAGGCGCTGGGTTTCTTATGTAAACCTAGCTGCGACCAAGTGAGTACTTCAAACATTTCTTCAAGCGTTCCTAAGCCGCCTGGCATTGAGATAAAGCCATCGGCTAATTGCATCATTCTTGCTTTACGTTGGTGCATATCGGCGACCACCTCAAGGTTGTTTAAACCTGAGTGCGCTACTTCCAAATCGGCAATTGACTGAGGTATTACACCGGTCACATCTCCACCTGAGGCCAATACAGAATCGGCAATTGCGCCCATTGTTCCAATGCTCGCTCCGCCATAGACTAGTCCATAGCCGCGTTTTACGAGCTCTTGGCCAAGTTGTTTAGCCGATTCGATGTACTTGGGGTGATTGCCATCGCTCGAACCACAAAACACGCAAATTTTCGTCATAATTAATTCTTACTAGATGATGTAAAACGCCGAAGGAGAGTATCGAGCTCACTGGCAAACAACCTTCTATCCTGTGCATTCAAGGGTGCTGGGCCTCCAGAGTGCTCACCACTACCCCGAAGAGTATCCATGAAATCGCGCATGGTTAATCGCGCCTGAATGTTGGTAGCCGTATAGCGTTCTCCACGTGGGCTTAGAACATGACAGCCTTTGCGCACAACATCTGCGGCCAAAGGGATATCTGAGGTTATTACGAGATCATTAGTCGCAGCAAGGCGGACTATTTCATTATCGGCAACGTCGAAGCCTTTAGAGACCTGCATTGAGCGAATATAATCGGAAACCGGATGTTTCATAGCTTGATTGGCAACCAATATAAGCATGACCTTTGTTCGCTCGGCCGCTCGATATAAAGTTTCTTTGATCACCACCGGACACGCATCAGCATCTACCCAGATTTTCATAAAAACACCATTAGCACATTACAGTAATAAGGACCGAGCGAGAATGAGCTTGATAACGATGCTCCCATAGAAACAAACCTTGCCAGGTACCCAGTGCGAGTCGACCATTTCTAACTGGCACGCTCAACTCATTGGTAGTTAAAACTGACCTTATATGCGCGGCCATATCATCATCACCTTCGTAGTCATGCCGGTATTCAGGGTCTCCATCTGGCGCAAGTCTACGAATGATGGTTTCAAGATCACCAAGGACAGTAGGGTCTGCGTTTTCGGTGATCGTTAAGGAAGCACTAGTATGCTGCAAAAATACATTCACAATGCCGTTGCTAGCGCCACTCTGAACGACGCATTCAGCGACTTGATTTGTAATTTCAATCAACCCACGCCCTGGTGTTTTGATGAGAAAACTAGCTTGATGTATCAACTGATAAACCCTGAATACTATAAATTGTGTTGGTGATTCTTGAATAGAGTTGATCAACCCATTTTCTTTCTGGAAACGGGTTAGTTAGCGGCCGAAGCTTGGGGTTGGTAGGTGAAATCACCACGGTCACATTCGAACGACCTACCTTATTAATTAGAACAAACAGCTCCTCTATAGCTGGATCTCCCATCGCTAAACACCCCACTGAAACGGCTTTACCATGGATAAAGATATTTGTTCCTGGTGTAAGCCGATTCTCCGCTCTTGCCCACTTCTGATCAAACTCATTAGGATAGTTAAGCTTTATAGAAAGATGGTATGAGCTATTCGGGTTCAAACCCTCTATTGAGTAAATACCCTCGGGAACCTGATAATCGCCCTCGCGAAGCTTTGGCCCGAGAACTCCGCTAGCTGCTTTAACTGTATAAGTCTTTACTAACCGCCACTGCTCACCAACGTTTCCCCAAAGCTCAAGTACCCTAGTATCCTTGTAGCTAATCAGCGCCAATTTGTCGGGCAAATCGTAAAACTGAGCAGCCTCTAAATCGCGTTCTAAACGCATCATAGCCTCGGGACCATATCTGGCGACGACGTCGCTCACGGTTCGCTTACCCGCAAGCTTTACATAGCTTGGATACCAAAAAGAGCGAGCATATTTATACGCAACAGAAGCGCCAGCAAGTGTAAAAATTAAGAGGCCCACTGCAAGCCATTTTATCTTCACTTGCAATCTACTACCCTCGTTGACGAACGACCTCATACAAACAAATACCGGTGGCGACCGAGACATTTAGACTCGAAACAACGCTTCCCGCCATTGGTATTTTTACGAGAGAGTCGCATTTCTTTTCGGTTAAATTGCGCATCCCTTTTCCTTCAGCCCCCATGACTATTGCTAAAGGCCCATCCAAGTTCTCTTGGTAGATCGAGTGACTTGCTTTGTCGGATGTGCCGATCATCCAAATACCCAATTGCTGAAGCTTCTCCATGCTCCGCGCCAAATTAGTCACTCGAAATATAGGCATTGTTTCGGCTGCGCCGCTAGCAACTTTTTGCACCACTGGAGTCATCGGGCTGGCATTGTCTTTCGCGACAACGACCGCATTGGCACCTGCAGCATCAGCTGTGCGTAAACAAGCGCCAAAGTTATGTGGATCTTGAACTTGGTCGAGTATAAGAAGTAGAGGTGGTTTCTCACCATCTAGCTTCTTAATAAAGGCTTCGAGCTCTTTATCACCACCATCGTGTTTTGGCCTGGCTTGAAGTGCTACGCCTTGATTTTGCTCGGAGCCACAACGCCGAACCAATTCTCTTTTATCTACCGAATGTACTGGCAGGCCGAGCTGTTGCATTTGTTCGATGATATTTCGTTGAGATTCACTATTAGAATTGATGCTCACCCAAAGCGCGACGGCGCGCTCCGGGTTGATCGCGAGCACTGCGTTCACAGCATGGTGACCAAGCACCCAAGATAGTTGATGAGCCATTATTTACGTTTTTTGGTTTTGCTTGATTTAGATTTGCTGTAAGGCTTCGGTTTGCTTGCCGATGTCTTACCTGACGGCTTAGAGTATCCACCTTTCTTTGAACCCGACTTAAACTGCTTTTGTCGGCCAAACTTCTCATTCTTAACATCGGTTAGAGAGAAGTCTATGCGCCCCTGCTCCATATCTACGCGCGCCACTTGCACTTCCAAGCGGTCACCACTTTGATACACCTTGCCACTGTTCTCGCCAACTAATTGGCGCTTATCGGCATTGAAATGGTAATAGTCTTGACCGAGTGAGGTTATGTGCACCAGCCCGTCGATATAAAACTCTTCTAACTCTACGAATATGCCAAATTCGGTCGCGGTAGACACCACACCGAAAAAATTGTCGCCAATCTTATGACTCATAAATTCGCATTTTAGCCATTGAATAGCTTCGCGAGTTGCCGCCTCTGCTCGACGTTCGGTGGCCGATGTTTGTTCCGCTGTTTTCTCAACTTGAAGGAACTTATCGTCACTGTCTTGCAATTCAGGATTGTCAAGCAATCGACGAATTTGGCGATGAACGACGAGATCAGAGTAACGCCTAATCGGCGATGTAAAGTGGGTATACGAATCAAAATCCAATGCGAAATGGCCTGTATTTTCAACATCATAACGAGCTTGCTTCATGCTTCGCAATAAGCTCGTTTGGACTATCTTGGCAACAATAGGGTCGTCTACCTTATTGATCACTTCTTGAAAATGTTTCGCTGTCGGTTGCTCCCCGCCTCCTAGCAATAACTTGAATTGACGTAGAAATACTCTTGCGTCTGCGATCTTGTCTTCATCAGGCGCATCATGAACGCGGTAGATTCCAGCGGCACCGGAATCATCCAACATGAGAGACGCGCAAATGTTCGCAGCCAGCATGCATTCTTCAATGAGTCGATGAGCATTGTTTCGCTCACGGGCTTCAACCCTCTCGATCTTTCGCTCTTCATCAAAAATAATAATCGGTTCGGGTATCTCAAACTCAATTGTTCCCGTTACTCGGCGACGCTTGCCCAACTTTTGAGACAAGGTGTACAAATCATGAATAGATTGCTGCAAGTCCTCTTCAATTCCAGAGCTTTCAGCATCACCATCTATTAAGGCCGCAACCTGTGTATAGGTCAATCGAGCATGCGAGAACATCACGGCTTGATAGAAATCGTAGCGTTCAATTTCTCCGTCGGTATCGACAATCATGTCGCATACGAAGCAAAGGCGGTTTACCTTAGGGTTTAGCGAACACAAGCCGTTAGATAAAACCTCCGGAAGCATTGGAATCACATTGTTCGGAAAATAAACCGACGTACCGCGTTGCCATGCTTCTTGATCTAGTGGGCTTTGCTCTTTGACATAGCTGGAGACATCAGCAATCGCGACAAGCAATCGGTGTCGGCCGTTATCCAAAGGTTGGCAATACACTGCGTCATCAAAATCACGCGCATCTTCACCGTCAATGGTTACCAGAGGTAGGTCTCTAATGTCTTTACGACCAGCAAAATCTTTCTCAGTGACTTCTTGATCAAACGAGGTGATTTGGCTTGCGACCGCGTTCGGCCATTCATGCGGCAATTGATGTTTACGAATGGCAATCTCGATCTCCATACCGGGAGACATATAGTCACCGAGAACCTCAGTGATTTCACCTAAGGGTTGAAAATTCTTAGTTGGATGCTTGGTAATCGCAATCGCTACTACCTGACCGTGCTGAGCACCCATTGTGTGTTCTGGAAGCACGTAAACATCTTGCCCGATACGCTGATCATCAGGCACCACAAAATGGATATTACTCTCGTTAAAGTAGCGCCCAACTATAGTCAAGTTGCCTCGCTCAACAATATCGGTAATTTGACCAAATAGCTTCTGCCGACGGTCGCGACCGGTGATGCGTACATTAACGATATCGTTATGCAGCACCTCGCGCATTTCGTGCGATCGCAAAAAAACCTTCTCTCGGGTTTCATCGGTAAGTACATAGCCGTGACCATCAACGTGACCGACCACACGACCTCGGTGCTCTACTATCGCGTGCTTCATCGCCCAGCGATGTTTGCTTAGCTGAGATACTTTGCCCTCATCACGCAAAGCCTCTAAGATTTCGAATGTCTCTTGTCGACCTTCCTTGCCAACTCGGCCGAGCGTCTCTGCGATGGCCTTGGTATTCGCAGGCTCGGTACGCTGCGATAAATATTTTAAAACAATGTCGGAACTTAACCGTTTATGTTTTCGTGTAGATTGTTTCTTGTTTTTGTTAGTTTTACTCAAATTTTATTCTTATTCCTAATTTCTCTTTTGTAGAGCCGCAGGCGCAACACTACGCCGCGGGCGCTTCTATTCATTATAGAAAGCACGCGACGGTCGCGTTTTGCCTGTAAGGCTTAGCCATAGAGATCTTTTAATACGATCGTCTCTGCCCGATCTGGACCTGTTGAAACGATATCAATTGGCACGCCAACCAATTCAGATAAGCGTGCGATATAATTTTGCGCGGCCTGCGGCAATTCTGCCAATGACTGCACTCCTTGTGTGTTTTCAGACCAACCCGGCATACTCTCGTACACAGGCTCACATTTAGCCAATGCATCGGCACCGATAGGTGCGACGCTCAACTCTTGGCCTTGGTAACGATAGCCGTTACAAATCTTCAATTCTTTTAGGCCGTCTAATACGTCTAACTTAGTTAAACATAAAGAAGACAAGCCATTAACTTGGCGAGAACGACGCATTAAAACCGCATCGAACCAACCGCAGCGACGTGATCGCCCGGTAGTGGCACCAAATTCATGCCCTTTCACACCTAGGTGTTCACCAACATCGCAATCAAGCTCAGTTGGAAATGGGCCAGCGCCTACACGTGTGGTGTAGGCTTTTACAATTCCCAGTACTTCATCAAATACATTTGGTCCAACGCCGCTACCTGCTGCTGCCGAGCCTGCGGATGTATTTGACGAGGTCACAAAAGGATAGGTTCCGTGATCGATGTCTAGCATCATACCCTGAGCGCCTTCAAACATCATTGGGCGCCCTGCACGAGAATAATCGTCCAGCAATTGAGTTACATCCACTGTTAATGGCAATAACCGTTCTTTGTAGCTCAAAGTTTGATCTAAGCACTGCTGATAATCAACCTGATCAACCTTGTAATAATTCTTCAGCGAGAAGTTATGAAA
The DNA here is from genome assembly GCA_947499305.1 of uncultured Arenicella sp. Lineage (GTDB taxonomy): Bacteria > Pseudomonadota > Gammaproteobacteria > Arenicellales > Arenicellaceae > Arenicella. Next base: position 83,599 of record CANMNN010000014.1, read on the forward strand.
CTCCATCACTTCTTCCAGTTTTTCAGCAAAATTATTGTCATAAACCAAATCACCTAGGCGGATGCCTCGTCGAGCAACTTTGTCTTCATAGGCTGGGCCAATGCCGCGGCCAGTGGTACCAATCGCGGCTTTACCACGCTTAATCTCACGGGCTTGATCAAGTGCCACATGATGCGGCAAGATTAATGGGCAAGCTTCACTTATGCGCAAACGCTCGCTTACGGGAACTCCGTTTTTCTCAAGCTCTTCAACTTCCACGAACAAAGCATCCGGCGCTAGTACTACGCCGTTACCAATTAAGCACTCGACACCTTCGCGTAAAATACCAGACGGAATCAGGTGCAAGACTGTTTTCTTACCTTCGATTACTAAGGTATGGCCAGCGTTATGCCCACCTTGAAAACGCACTACAACGTTGGCGGTATCAGTCAGTAAGTCTACGATCTTACCTTTACCTTCATCACCCCATTGAGTGCCGACTACGATTACTTTTTTGCTCATGCTTAATCTTGGCTAATTTGAATCAGCCGCTTAAATTGTTTTAGTAATTAAAAATCTTCGAAAAACGTGACTTAACTAACCTAGTTTTACCAGGGTTTTTAAATCGGCGCTAAAACCTGTTGCCGGCCGTGCTCGGCCAAACTGCTTACCAATTCGATCATAACGACCGCCTTGCGCTACTGTACGGCCACGCCCCGCTACATAAGCGTTAAACGTCAAACCCGTGTGATAACGATATCCAAGCACATCGGCTAAGTCTATATGCAGGTTTAGGTCTATATCAGCACTCAGGTGGCCCACTACATTATTGAGTTGCGCTAAAGCCCCGGCAATTGCTTGGTTAGACTCAAATGCGGCTTGAGCCTCTTTAACGGTTTTCACTGAGCCAGCTAAACCCAACAATTTCTGAAAAGGCTCAATATCAATCTGTCCTGACAAGTCTTGTAAATCTGGTGTTGATTTTCTCAATAAAACATCGCGCAAACTTTGCTCAATCGGGCCTCGTATACCTTGCTCTTCAACGAGTGCTCGATAAATGCCAACGTGACCTAAGCTCAATGTTAAACCTTTAGCCTTACTCAAACGCAGCGCCGTGAGCATCGCATCGATCACTTCAATATCAGCGCCTTCATCTTCGATACCGAAGATCTCGGCTCCAATTTGTAGCAACTCACGCTGCCCACCCATTTGAGACGGCTGCGTACGCAATACCGTGCCAGCGTAACAGAGCTTGTTTATCTCAATATCAGATAAGTAATGAGAATCTATGCGTGCAATTTGCGGCGTGATATCGGCTCGAATGCCCAACATACGATGAGTATGTTGATCCATGAACTTATAGGTTTGAGTATCTAGCTCTTCGCCTGTTCCTGTTAGCAAAGAATCTACGAATTCCATTACCGGTGGCATCACTAATTGAAAACCACGGCTGATTAAGTCATCTGTAACGCTGCGTCGCAGCATCTCCAACTTAATCGCCTCATCTGGCAGAATTTCTTCAACACCTTCTGGTAGAAGCCAGTTAGCGTCATTGACCATGGCGAATCGCCTTCTTGGAAAGAGTCTGGTTAATTACGGGCGGATTATACGCCATGAGGCTTTTTAGTACAGCCCTGATGATGAAAATCTCGCAAGCCAATCAAGAAGGCCCTAACTTAACGTACCCGACGAACGTTAAAAAGCCCCTGCTTTAACACAGAGGCTTTCAACTTCAGGTTTCTCTCTACTTCGTAGTCGAGTTGAAGTGCTTGAAGAAATCTGAACTCGGATCAAGAATAATTAAGTCACCCGATGAATTAAAGGTGTTTTTATAAGCGCCCAGGCTACGATAGAATTCATAAAAGCCTTGATCTCGACCGAATGAATCGGCATAGATTTTAGTTGCGGACGCGTCAGCATCACCGCGAGTCAACTGCGCTTTTTTCTCAGCTTCAGCAACCAGTTCTACCTTTTCACGATCGGCGTTTGCTTTGATCTCAATCGCTTTTTCGTTACCTTCTGCACGATACTCATTGGCGATACGTTGACGCTCTGAACGCATACGTTCATACACATTTGATTGAATCTGGTCAGCCAAATCTACACGCTTTAAACGCACATCAACAACCTCAACACCAATAGAAACCGCTTCTTCTACAATTGCCGCTTGCACAACGTTCATGATTTCGATTCGGTCTCCCGCAACCACATCAGCGATTGAACGCTTTGCAATTTGAGCTTTCAAACTGTTGTTAATTTTCTGCTCAAGGCGATTTTCAGCATTGGCACGGTTTTTAACTGACTTAAAGTAGGTTTGAAGGTCTTTGATTCGCCACTTAACGAAGCTGTCGACCAGCAATTCTTCTTTATTAACCGTGATAAAGCGCTCTGGCGAACGATCCATTGTCTGGATGCGAACGTCATAGGTTTGAATCGTATTCACCAATGGCATCTTAAAATTGATACCAGGTTGCAACTCTTCACCGGAGAATTCACCAAATTGAAATTTAAGACCACGTTCCCACTCGTTTACAGTGAACACAGTACTTGCAAAAACAACAATCGAAATAACTAGGGCAATAACGATGCCCATTAAAAATTTATCGGATTTCATTTATCGACCTCCTCGGCGCGTAGTTGTTGTGGTGGTAGTGCGAGGTGTCTCTTTTTGCGATTGGGCTGGTGGCAACACATCGTCTCGCCGCGTAGTTGCTGATGAGGCGTTACGGCGTTGATTATTCTCAACAATCTTATCAATGGGTAAATACATCAAACTATTGCCACCGGCGTTTTGATCCATCAGGACTTTACTACTCTCTGTAAGCACGTCCTCCATTGTTTCGATGTATAAACGTGTCTTAGTAATTGCGGGCGCTTTTTGATATTCGGCCAAAATTTTACTAAAGCGTTCCGCTTCACCTGTGGCTTCAGCGACAACTTTTGCTTTGTAGGCTTCGGCTTCTTGCAGAATTCGAGCAGCTTCACCACGCGCGTTTGGTACGAGTTTTTTCGCGTATGCCTCAGCTTGGTTGGTAAGCTTAGTTCTATCTTGATCAGCTCGTACAACGTCATCAAACGCGTCTCGCACTTGCAATGGCGGTTTGGCGTCTTGAATCTCAATTGATTGAACCTGAATGCCTGTTTTGTAACGGTCTAATACACTTTGCAGTAACTCTTTGGTTTCAGTGTCCACCACCGCACGACCGGTAGTAAGTAGTTCATCCATATTGGTACTACCGACAACTTCCCGTAAGGCGCTCTCGGTGGCGCTACGCACCACTCGGTCTAAGCCGCCAGGTTGGAATATATCGCCCACATTGAAAATCATGTCTTCGATGGATTTAACGGTGTACTGCACCGCCATTGTCACATCTACGATATTTTGATCTCGGGTCAACATCAAAGCTTCTTTAAGCTCAGGTGAGTTATTGCGATAACCCACTTCAACTGTCCGAACTTGCTGTGTGTCAAAAACAATCTTTTCTTCGAGGGGCCAAGCCACAAAATTCAAGCCCGCACCAACAGTCTGTTTGAATTTACCAAATCGCAATTCAATACTCTCATTACCCTCGTCAACTTGGTAAAACGACTGAGATAGCCAATAGAGTGCTGCCATCAAGATAATCAGCAACCAAGGCGAGAACATTCCCTTACCTTTACCATTGCTACCACCGCCACCGCCGAAACGTTTGCGAACGTTATCGATTATTTGGTCGAGGTCAGGGTTTTGATTACCCCTATTTTTATTGCCGTTACCCCATGGGTCGCGGTTTCCAGAATTGCCTGAGCCAGGTTCATTCCAAGGCATGTTTCATTTCTCCAAAAGGGAATACTAAATCGTTAAGATAATTGTTGTGTAGTTTAGCAAAGTTATAGTGATTAGCTTGCCTACATACAAGGCTTAAAGCTGTTTAATTTTCGTAATGTCATTTTGTTTCTTCAACCAGCCTAAATCGGCCGGAGATAATTCGAGCGTAAGGCTGAACGAACCGTCATCATTGATGAGCTCTTCTTTAATAACACTCTTTTGATATAAAGCTGCTCTCAACTTGCCATTACTCGCAGGCAAAGTGAGCTGGCAGCGTGTGTGTAATAAAGATAAATGCTCAGTGATGGCATCAAGTAACAGACCTACGCCTTCGCCAGTATGAGCTGAAAGCCATACGTCGCTGACCAGTCCCTTATCGTTTCGCTTAATCTTGGGCGTTGAATCGTTCAAATCTATCTTATTGAAAACCATGATAGTTGGGATATCGGACGCTTCTATTTCAGACAACACTTTGTTTACTTCACTTATGCATTGCTCGCGATAGTGACTCACTACGTCAACAACGTGTAACAAGAGGTGCGCATTACTGACTTCTTCAAGCGTAGAATGAAAGGCTTGAACCAATGAATGTGGTAAATCGCGGATAAAGCCGACAGTATCAGACAGAATACTTGTACCAAACTCTTCAAGCTCAACTCGACGCATAGTGGTATCGAGTGTGGCGAACAGTTGATCTTGCGCGTAAACTTCTGCGTTAGTAATAGTGTTGAAAAGACTGGACTTGCCGGCATTGGTATAGCCCACCAAAGAAACTGTTGGTACAGGAACCTTAGCGCGCGACTTTCGGCGCAGCTGACGCTGAGCCGAAACTACGTCAAGCCTCTTATTGAGAGCCTTTATTCTATGACCGATTAAACGACGGTCGGTTTCTAATTGAGTCTCACCGGGGCCACGCAGCCCAATACCACCTTTTTGGCGTTCCAGGTGTGTCCAACCGCGTACCAGGCGTGTAGAGATGTGCTGCAGCTGAGCCAGCTCAACCTGCAGCTTACCCTCATGACTTGTAGCTCGTTGCGCAAAAATGTCAAGAATCAAACCCGTTCGATCTAACACCCGAACCTTTAAAGCTCTTTCGAGATTACGTTCTTGAATAGGGCTGACAGAGTGATTCAAAATCACCAAATCGATTTCGGCACTCTCGATCATCGACTTGACTTCGTCAACCTTCCCTTTACCGATATAAGTTGACGCATCCGGCGAACGACGAAATGCAGTCATAGTATCAATAACGACTGCCCCTGCTGACCCAGCAAGCAATTGAATTTCCTCAAGAATCTCTTTATCTTCTTGTGAGGTATCACGCTGATACACGATCAGGGCGTTAGGTTGCTCTTTGGCTTCGGCTAGTTCGAACACGATTTATTTGTACGGGTTTTAAACCGGAATGCGTCACACTTTCGGTCTAATCAGTTGAATAGATTATAATAAGAAGCCTTCTTCTTGGGCGAATAGTGATCCTCTTACGCTACTACTTTAGTAGCAATAGCAAGGCTCAGACACCTACCTGAAGGCTCAATTAAGCTGAGTTTAGCATTAGAACGAGTTTGCCTAGCTAGAAAAGTTAGTTCAACGTTTCACAGTTGGCATTAGGCCGTACATTGGCCCTCAATGCGATCGCTCGCCACGCTAGCGATCAAGCGGAGTATCTTACTCGCCTTCTTCGAAATCGATTCGAACTGCTTTTGATGGCACGACAGTAGATACCGCGTGCTTGTATATCATCTGATTAACGGTGTTTCGAAGTACAATTACGAATTGATCAAATGATTCAACTTGCCCTTGAAGCTTGATGCCGTTTACTAAATAAATAGATACTGGGATTCTTTCCTTTCTAAGCGCATTTAAGAACGGATCTTGCAGCGCTGTTCCTTTATTCTGTGCCATTTTTTTTATTCTCTTTTTAATTCTATGTATGCATTCATATGACCTAGTAAATGTCATTTACATCACACATTGGTAACGCTCGATGACATTAATTCTAAGTTCACTTTTGTCGAACGAGATATCAGCTTACCACGAACACGCCTAGTTACATTCTGAGCAGAAAAAGTATCTGCAGACGTAGCTAGATTGTGTACGACTTAATCTAAAGCCTTTTCAAAAGCCCAATGATCAAAGCAATCAAGTTTCGTTCAAATAAAACACTGGTGTCACTCTAATATAAAGACGAGTTGTGAAATTCCAATGACTGATGTCGGTAAAAGAACATTGTAAGACAAGGCTTTAAGTGACAATCACTCGGAAAACACACCGCCGCCTGCAACCTCAATACAAGAGCTCATTGGCCGATGCTATTATTTATGTACCTAAGGCTCAGCTCCAAGAGCCTCTTTATGCGATCTTACACTTACCCGAGACCGCCTATCCCCCTTAGTACATGCAGATTATAGGCTATTTTAAACGTCGGCGATGATAAATTAACGCACTTACATCATACAAAATGCCTAATCATGCCTACCAGCGCCTGGAACTGCTTCGACTCTAAACCGTGATCAACCCACCAAATTAAATTTTGCTGATTACGCAGCCAAGTAAGCTGGCGCTTAGCTAACTGCCGTGTTGCGACTATCCCCTTCTCTCTCATCCGATCGATATCAATAGAGTGATCGATATACTCAAGCATTTGACGATAACCAATCATGCGCATTGAAGCAGCGTCGACCTCGACTCCACTATCGAGCAGGTCTCGCACTTCTTTTTCAAGTCCTGCATCTAGCATAATATCAAAACGCCGTGCAATCCGTTCATGCAATACGGATCGATCGGAGAACGACAAAGCAATTTTAATCAAAGGATTTGGCGGAGGAAGTTTTCGATTAGCGTTGTGCTCAGCAACCGGCACACCGCCGGCCAAGACTATTTCAAGAGCTCGCTGAATTCGCTGTGCGTCCATCGAATCAATTCGCTCGGCACTTTGCGGATCCAACACGGCTAATCGTTCATGTAGGGACGGCCAACCCAACTCATCGGCCTCTCTTGAGATTTCTAGCCGTAACTCTGCATCTGCTTCGGGTAAATTCGTTAGGCCTTGTTCAAGCGCGTTGAAATAGAACATCGTTCCGCCAGCAAGGACAGGGACTTTACCTCTTTGGGTAATATCGTGCACCAGCGCACTGCAATCATTAAAGAATTCCGCCACTGAATAAGTATCGTTTGGATGCCTCACATCTACTAGGTGGTGCGGATAGCATCTGAGAAACTCTGCGTCAGGCTTTGCTGTACCGATATCCATGCCGCTGTAAACGAGAGACGAATCAACACTGATAATTTCCGCGTCAATTTGCTCATAAATTTGTGCCGCCGCGTCGGTTTTACCGGTCGCAGTAGGCCCCATTAAGCAAATCAAGGGGATTTGAGTAGGTGGAAGAGTCGATTTAAGTTTCATAATGCACCAGGCACCTTCTACTGACCACGCTTAAACCAGCCGTCAAGCTGAGAAATCGACATCTGCACCCAAGTAGGACGACCATGATTACACTGCCCGCTTCTCTCAGTAGCTTCCATGTCTCGGAGCAAGGCATTCATTTCGGCAATCGATAGCAATCTATTTGCTCTGACCGAACCATGACAGGCCATAGACGATAAGACTTCGTGCATGGTCTCTTCAATCCGATTACTGCTTTCATTGGTTACCAGGTCAGACAAGACGTCACGCACTAACTGTGAAACATCTGAGTTCACTAATACGTCTGGCACGCTTCTGACCACGAGAATTTGCTGATCAAGCTGTTCAACCTCAAGACCCAACTTAGCGAATAAATCTTGTTGCTGTTGCCAAGCCATCATTTCAGTTTCACTGACCTGGATCGTAACAGGCACCAGCAAGGGTTGCTGAGCGATTGTTGACGCATCCATCGCTGATTTTAAGCGCTCATAGGTAATACGCTCGTGAGCCGCATGCATATCAACCAGAACTAAACCTTGCTCGTTTTCGGCAAGAATGTAAATGCCTTTTAACTGTGCTAAGGCATAACCCATTGGAGGTATTACTGCATCGTCACCTCTATTGTCTTTTGCGATTAACGATACATTCAAATGACTGCTGGCTGTCTCAGAGCTAGTCTTATTGGCATCAGGTCGAAACAAAGATTCAGCCAAGGTTTTATAGCCACCAATCTGTTCACGTACTTGATTTGGCGTAAGTCTGTCGCCGGTTTGATAGCGGTTCGCAATTTGCGAGTTATCTTGGTAGCGTATCGGCGACTGCTCGCTCATTTGGGTAAAGCCATTCGGCACCCCTGCTTGTGAGTTTGGGTTTATCGGCCTGGGTGCTGCCGCGCCCTGCTCCGCATCAACTTGTAAACTGCCAACTTCGCCGGCGCTCGCGCCTATATGGCGTTGAATAGAACGAAAGACAAAGCCGTGCACACTTCGACTATCTCGAAAGCGCACTTCATGTTTGGTTGGATGGACGTTCACGTCTACCCCTGCCGGATCCATTTCGAGATACAACACATAAACCGGATGCCGGCCATGAAACAACACATCTTGATAGCCTAGGCGCACAGCATGCACGATGGTTTTATCTCGAATAAGACGCCCGTTTAAAAAGAAATACTGCATATCCGCTTGGCTTCGGGAGAAACTCGGCAAACCAGTCCAACCCGAAATTCGCATATCGTCACGCTGCTCATCAAAGTAAAGGCTGTTTTCAGGGACGTTATCGCCGCACACCATTTTCAATCGACGTGCATCGTCGGCAGGCACACTTGGCAGATGCAATACCACACGACCATTGTGCTGTAACTTAAATGCCACATCGAAACGCGACAGCGCCATTTTCCGAACAACCTGATCTAGATGTTTAAACTCAGTATTGTCAGTACGAAGGAATTTGCGCCGCGCCGGCGTGTTGTAAAACAGATCACGCGTCTCTATAGATGTGCCTATGGGGTGCGCTACAGGCTGCGGCTCAGTCGTAATATTGTTGCCATCACTGGAAACCATCCACGCCTGACCGGAATTCATCTCACGTGACTTAATGGTCATACGGGTTACTGAAGCGATACTTGGTAAAGCCTCACCGCGAAACCCCAAGGTTGCAATTTGCTCGAGATCGGTAAGATTCTCAATTTTGCTTGTAGCATGCCGAGACAGTGCCATGGATAAATCTGTCTTTAAAATACCATGCCCATTGTCGGTGATCTTAAGGCGCTTTACACCGGCATTTTCTACTTCGATATCGATACTAGTCGCGCCCGCATCAAGCGCATTCTCGATAAGCTCCTTGAGCATCGACGCTGGGCGCTCGATAATCTCACCTGCAGCAATCTGGTTGATTAATCGCGGGTCGAGAGCGTAAATACGCTGCTTAGGGCTTGAGCTTGTATCGGTCATTAACTGAACTTCTAAAGTAAGTAGTTTATTGGGGGATCTTTAAGGTTTGCCCTAGCATTACTGTGCGCGATCGCATTTTATTCTCTCGCATGAGTGCCTTGATAGACACACCGTACTGCTCGGCAATTTCAGACAAGGTATCGCCTCGTTTCACCTTATGCGACGCGGGTGTACGCTTAGCTTTAATTGAACCACCACTTGGTATCGTCAAACGCTGCCCTAAATAGACAGCATCCTTAGACAAGCCATTCTCACGTTTTATCGCCTGAATGGTGACATTATAACTCGCTGAGATTTTAGATAAAGAATCCCCGCGACCAACAATATGGGTTACGTTTTTACCTTGCTTAGACGGCGTCGAACGCGTTGTCGGCCTGGTGCCTGAAACCTTCAACTTTCGCCCTAATACAGCCACGTTGCTCTTAAGTTTATTCAACCTCTTAAGCTCGCTAACCGACATTGAGTATTTCAAAGCAATACTAGAGAGAGAATCCCCGCGCTTTACGGTATGTGTTCTGGGACTAGTGCCGGGCTTTGTATTAGACGCGCCACCAAGCTTGGGCGACGAATAACTAGCTTGCGAGTAGTACGGAGTTTGCTCAAAGTAATCTCCCAGTGCGGCATGAATCGCTCGAGCAATTTTCTTTTGGTATTTACTTGTTCGGAGCCGCCGCTCTTCATTGAGGTTAGTAATGAAGCCGGTTTCAACCAAAATTGAGGGAATGTCCGGTGACTTAAGCACCGCAAATGCAGCCTGTTCAACTCGCTTAGAGTGAAGTCGCCCGACCTTCGAAAGCTCCTTTAGTACTCTCCCACCTAAGTTTACACTCTCACTGATGGTGTTCGTCATCGATAAATCCACAAGCACTTGAGCCAACACTTGGTCTTTGTCTGCTAGGCTCACTCCACCAATCAAATCTGCCGCATTCTCCTTTTTAGCCAATGCTCTAGCCATAGCACTGGTAGCACCACGTTGAGATAATGCAAATACAGACAATCCATTAGCGCTCTTTTTATCAAAAGCATCGGCGTGGATAGAAATGAAAATATCCGCATTTCTTTGACGAGCCAAAGTACGGCGTCGACTCAGGTCTACATAATAATCACCTTCTCGAACCAAAAACGCCTGCATACGAGGATCTTGATCCAAGATTTTTTTCAAATGTTTCGAGATCGACAATGTGATCGCTTTTTCACGACTGCCTCTATGACCCAAAGCTCCGGGGTCCTCACCTCCGTGCCCCGCATCAATCGCGATGGTTAGCTTTCTAGCCTGCTTTGGAGTTGCATCTACTGGCGGAGTTTTTTGAGACGCGTCATTAGTTTGCTCGTTTTGCGAAGACGAAGCATCTACTACAGGAGATTGCGGCTCAGGCCTTGACGCAGTTGCTGGATCAGAAGGCATATTAGCCGTAGTGTCGACTGGCGTGTCTAATGCTTTCTGATCAATTAAATCAATGACCAAACGATGCCCGTATAACTCGTTCGGCGTTAATACAAAGGCATTGGCCTGCATTGGCTGTGTGAGCTCAAGCACTAGCCGCAATACATTTTCCCGAGGCGTACCCGAGCGCAGATTCACGATGTGCGAATTACTCGCATCAATACTTGGCAGCTTTGTTCGAAGCGCGGCGTTCTCAATATCGACGACCAAACGGTCAGGACTCTTCAAGCTAAACATTGTGTGTTGAATATTCTCTGAAACATCTAGAACAACCCGAGTCTTCGCCCGCGAGTGCCATAGGCGAACACTTTCAATTTTATTATCAACCGCTGAGCTCAAAACCTCAGTTTGAGCCACGGCCAGATTAGGCGCGCACAAGCAGACTAGTATCGGGAATAACGCGAGCAACAGAAATAATAGTGCGCGTTTTTTTGCTAGGTGGCTAGACAACCTTGAATTCTTCAATGACTCGAGTTTTTTGGTGTGATGAGTTAATCAACTTAGAACGATTTTAGGGCTTTAAAAGAGGATATCTCACTATTAGCATATTAGTTGATTACAACAGTTTTTGAAGGTTAGTGCGAGAATTTATACACAGCGTTAAGAAAGCAAGCTTGAGCTATTGATAGGCACTTAGCGGAATATAAATAGCTAAAAAAGCTTTAAAGAGTAAATGATTTTTGGGGCTGATTGAATTACTTAGATACAACGGTTTGCGCTCTCTGATTTACTCTCTCCAAAGAGAGAGCCAAGCCAGCGAAGGGGGATGGGGGGGATGCTGGCTTGACTCCGGAGTGTCAGGGAATTTAAAAACTCGCCTAACCCAAAGAGGGTAAGTCTTCGGTTGTTGAGAAGTCGCTAACCATACCGACCTCCAACAAGGGCGATAGTCTCACATCTTTGCTCCACATTCTGTCAATCTACGTCAAAAATACAGCACAAATGTGAAATAAAGATTTTATATAATATATAAGTATTATAAATAGTATATATTTTGTTTTTTTGTCGGTTCCCGCAGATAATTTAACTCGAAATTCTGCATATATCTCAATATTCAGCGGTTTTTATTTAATTCGAGAAACTGACTCAATGGCCAGTGAAACGCTACTGCTAGAACTACTCTATGCTTACCGGAGACTTTTAAAGAAAGTTGTGTTCGCGGACATAAAAAAACCGAGCCAGCGAATATCTATTGGGGGGCGCTGGCCCGGTTTGGAGTCTAGCCGCATAAATAAGTAGGAGCGACCCAAAAGAGGGTAAGTCTTTTGTGTTTGCCTAAAAGCGATTTCGATCGAACAAAATCTATGTTCAGCTCTAGGTGTTTAGCTCTAGGCACAAATGCAGTTTATCCAAAAATAGACATAACACTGTTACATAATGTCAACAACCGCGATATTAGACAAAGATTTACTCAACTAGGCGTATTGCAAAACAATATTCCGATGATTCACTGAAGAATCGAATATTTTTCTCAAAGTGATCTCGATATTTGCTCGCTGCAGAAAACCTTCGCCTTTTTCAGGCCACTCGATTAGAAATAAGCTGTGGCTTGACCACAAGTCATCTAGCCCCAGATACTCTAATTCACTCGGGTCTTCAAGTCGATATAGGTCCATGTGATAAACCACGCCCTGCCCTACCTTATACTCCTGAATCAAATTGTATGTCGGGCTAGTAACCTCGCCGACGTAGCCAAGCGAATTAATGATTGATTTCACTAAGCTTGTTTTCCCCGCGCCGAGATCACCAACCAAATAAATACAGCTCGGAAAGCTCAACATAGATGCGATTTTAGAACCAACTTCATAGGTTTGCTCCAAACTGCAGGTTTCAAAAGAGAGTTGCCTCTCTTCAGGGCTTGATTTCGAATTAATCACAATGATTAGCTATGGTTTATACGGTTTACGTTAGAATATGACTATTATGACAGTCGAGCAACATAACATAAACGCAAGAGAACTCAGTCTGGACGAAACGCGCCGTCTAGACAAAGGCCAGCGACAGCAACTAGCCGAGAAAATAAAGCAATGGGGTATCGATCTAGGTTTTGATCAGGTTGGAATTAGTGATGGAAATATCGGTGAGCATGAGGAACACCTTCAAGATTGGCTCGAAAAAGGCATGCACGGCGACATGGATTACATGCAAAAACATGGTGTAAAACGTACTCGACCAAACCTACTTGTGGAAGGCACCGAGCGAGTAATTTCAGTACGCATGGACTACGCACCTGCCGATATCAGAGAGGCAGAGCGCGTTTTAGACAAACAAGACACTGGATACATATCACGCTACGCTCTAGGCCGTGACTATCATAAGGTTTTGCGTTCTCGTTTGAAAAAGTTAGCGCAAAGAATTGAGCAAAATGTCGGTAAACTTGGCTATCGCGTCTTTACCGATAGTGCTCCCGTAATGGAAAAAGCGCTCGCCGAGAAAGCTGGTCTTGGCTGGATAGGTAAACACTCAAATCTTTTAGACTCGAAAACCGGGTCGTGGTTCTTTCTAGGAGAAATTTATATCGACCTTCCGCTGCCAACGGATGAGCCCGCAACGAACCATTGTGGCAGCTGTCGAAAATGCATTGACGTATGCCCTACTCAGGCGATCATCGGCCCCTATCAAGTAGATGCTCGGCTTTGCATTTCTTATTTGACCATTGAGTTAAAAGGTCCAATTCCAGTGGAGCTGCGTGCAAAACTAGGAAATCGTATATATGGCTGTGACGATTGCCAATTCGTATGCCCTTGGAATAAGTTCGCGCAGACGAGCAAAGAACAAGACTTCAGCCCCAGAGAACAACTAACCGATCAAAAGCTCATCGATTTGTTTAATTGGAGCGAAGATGAATTCTTAAAACACACCGAAGGCAGTGCCATTCGCCGAATCGGCTATCAATCATGGCAACGCAATATCGCCATAGCACTGGGAAATATTCAACCTAACTCAGCCGGTGAGCGTAGCCAAATTATTCAGCTACTAAAATCGAAGCTATCAAAATCAAACGACATGGTTAGCGAACACATTCAATGGGCAATCGACTCACTCATCGCTAAACCATTAACATCAAGCAATTAACTCCTGCTCTTTTTACACCTCAACTCTCGCTACGCTATCGATGTCACTATTTCCCAACCATAAAAACGCACTCTATTTTTCCATGGACGACGCTGCGGAGCTCATGTCACGAACGTCATTGCATTCGTTTGAGCTTGACGGTCAGACATGGCCAACTGTGGAGCACTACTATCAAGCCATGAAGTTTGATAATCAAACTTATAGAACTAAGATTTTAAATGCAGACAGCCCTGAGCAAGCACGCAAACTCGGCCAGGCTAGGCTTAAGCGAAAGCGTGTCGACCTAAAAAAAGTGAGGACTACCTTAATGACACGAGCTTTTTATACCAAGGCAAAAACATACCCAATGGTCGCCACCAGACTACTCGAGACACTAGAACAAGACTTAGTGGAAAACAGTCAATTTGATTACTACTGGGGCTGCGGGCGTGACCACCGAGGCGATAATCATTATGGCAAAGTACTCATGAACGTTCGAAACAAGTTACGACAAGAGGCAGCCGAGACCCAAAACTGAGACCTGTTTTAACGAGCCAATAAGGCTCTATTGTTCGCCTTAATTTTTTGACATCAATGTCATGTCACCATTTAACCGAGCTACCATCGATCGACTATTGAAGCCTATCAAGCTTCGCTCTAACAATAATAATTCTAGCTTTGAGGGAAAAGATGGAAATGAAATTCCGCACACTTTATCAGTCAGTACTTTTGCTGCTCGCTTCTAGTATTGCTCTTCACACTTCAGCAAATAATGAAAACCTCGTCTTACCGAATACGGTTACCGAAATGCGCGTCGAGCTTGATGTTGTCAATTTTGACATAAAAGACAAAAAAGGCCGCATTGAACGCCTAAAAAAACTACTTCCTCACGCCGAAGACCTTGCTAAGAAAAATGAGGACAACGCTGGTTTTCAGATGATGGCGGGTTTCTATAACGCTCAATATGCCGGTTATACGGGTGGTGTTGGCGCTCTGAAATATGCCAAAGCTGCGCGCAAATACTTAGAAAAATCGACTGAGATAGACCCCTCAATCTATGGCGCTTCAGCTCACTCAGTTCTAGGCACTATCTACTATCAAGTGCCTGGCTGGCCGATTGGGTTTGGTGATAAAAAGAAGGCTCTGAAGAACTACCAAACAGCATTGCAGCTATCCCCCGATGGTATGGACGCAAACTTCACATATGGTGAATACCTTTTCGCTGAAAAAAAATACACAGAGGCAAGAACCTACTTCGAGAAAGCAAAGCTAGCGCCACCTCGCAAAGACCGACCAAAGGCAGATGTGTTTGCACTTGAGTCCTTGCAAAAATACATTGCCGAAATTGAGAAACGTTTATCTAAGTAACCCTTAATTAGCTCACTTTCAAAGAGTCTTAAAATAATATAGACACAAAAAAACCAGCACTAGGCTGGTTTTTTTATGATTACTCAAAAAGCAGAATCTATTTGATTTTCGCTTCTTTATAATCAACGTGCTTTCTAACAACTGGGTCGTACTTTTTGATCACCATTTTCTCGGTCATAGTACGCTTGTTCTTAGTCGTAGTGTAGTAGTGACCTGTTTTGGCTGTTGAAACCAATTTGATTTTATCTCTCATGATTGCTTACCTCAGCCTTATACTTTCACGCCTGAAGCGCGCAAGTCTTTTAATACAGTGTCGATGCCTTTTTTGTCGATAATACGAATACCTTTCGAAGATACACGTAAACGAACCCAACGGCTTTCGCTTTCTACCCAAAATTTACGGTAATGTAGGTTTGGCAGGAAAGTGCGGCGCGTGCGATTTTTCGCGTGCGATACATTGTTACCAAACGTCGTACCTTTACCAGTCACCTGACATACTCTAGACATTGTTCTAACCTTTTAAATAATAATGCTGTTGATCTTAACCTGACAACTAAAGCAACTTTAAACTTCGACTTCGAACCAACATAAATCGTTATTTCAAAATACAAGCAGTAGCCTTTTACAATCAAGCTAAGTGTTTGTTTTTTCAAGAATGAGAGCGTGTTACAAACCGTCATTCCTTTCTAGGGGGCGATTTATACCAGAAAGGCGTTGAAAATAAAACTGATTCTCACAATTTTAGTGCTTATTTCATCGCCTTTTATGGGTTTTAACAATTCAATACCATAAAGCGTTCAAGCAAGCCCCTATTTCATGTTAACGCACCCATCTCGGCAAATGAAACCACCTCAGAATCACCAACAACAAAATGATCGAGCAGCTTCACACCAACCATCGCCAATGCCAAGTGGAGCGTTTCAGTTAATGACTTATCAGCTAAGCTAGGTTCAGCAACGCCACTCGGATGGTTATGCGCTACAATCATCGCCGCAGCATTGTGCTTGAGCGCTTCTTTTACTACCTCGCGTACCGGTACAGATGCGCTATCAATAGTACCCCTGAATAATTCTTGGTGATGGATAACCCGGTGCTTGCTATCCAGGAACATCGCAAAAAACGATTCGTATTGTTTATCGCGTAGCTGCAGAGTTAAGTAATCGCGGCTGACCTGAGGGCTTGAGATTGCATCGCCCTTCTCCATCTTTTCCATTAGATAGCGGCGCCCCAATTCAAGGCCAGCTTGAAACTGCACAAACTTAGCGGTACCAATGCCTTTGAGCTGACATAAATCACCATGCGACAGATTTAGCAAAGCCCTCAACCCACCCGTTTCCAGCAATGCATCACGGGCCAAATCAAGAGCAGTTTTACCCGGCAAGCCTGTACGGATAAAGATAGCTAAAAGCTCAGCGTCACCCAAAGACTCTGGGCCGTTCTCAAGCAATTTTTCTCTTGGGCGTTCGGCCTCGGGCCATTCTTTAATAGGTAGATGTTGAATATGGTTCTTGAAAAACATAGGTCGCTCCTTGCGCATAACAAATTTATAGGAGAGTAATAATAACTCTACAATTGTCGAATAAATCCCTCACTCGACTAGTCAGAAGCATAGTCGAAAATAAAAATATGACAAGCCCGTGAGCAATCAGAGATAATCTCGTTCTAATAAATAGCCAACTATTTCTCAAATTCCACCATAAATGGCATTAAAACATTGAAAAGTCTAACAAATAAACGAGTATTACTCGGCGTTAGCGCCGGCATTGCGGCCTATAAAACCCCAGACCTTGTTCGCAAGCTGACCGAACTTGGTGCTGAGGTACAAATAATTCTAAGTAAAAATGCGGACCAGTTTGTTGCGCCTCTGTCATTACAAGCGGTAAGTGGTCACGCAGTTCATAGTTATGCGATGACAGCCGAGAGCGAGTCGGGCATGGGCCATATTGATTTGGCCCGTTGGGCTGACATTGTTCTAATTGCCCCAGCGACTGCAAATATCATGGCTCGACTTTGTCAAGGCAATGCCGATGAACTGCTAACCACTGTCTGTGTTGCTACCGAAGCCCCCATTGCGGTAGCGCCTGCTATGAATCAACAGATGTGGCAAAACGCCGCCTCAAAAGCGAACATCGAAACATTAAAGTCGAGAGGTGTGCACATACTGGGTCCCGACGCTGGCGAACAAGCATGCGGCGAAGTTGGCCTTGGTCGCATGTTACAACCCGTCGACATTGCTGCTCGGGTAGGTTCGATGTTTCAAAATACGCAGCTCACAGGTAAGCGAATCATGATTACCGCTGGCCCAACTTGGGAAGCCCTCGACCCAGTTCGAGGAATCACGAACCACAGTTCTGGCAAAATGGGCTACGCGCTAGCCGAAGCTGCCATTGAAGCGGGCGCAGAAGTCACACTCGTCACTGGTCCTACGCATATCACTAAGCCTGAGCGAGCAACTGTCTTAGACGTGGTTTCGGCCTTAGACATGCATTCAGCGGTGATGAGCACTATAGACCAGCAAGATATATTCATTGGTGTTGCCGCGGTAGCAGACTATCGACCGGTTGATTCAGCTGATCAAAAAATCAAAAAAAACGCCGACGAAATGACGATCACGATGATAAAGAACCCAGACATACTGGCTGATGTAGCATCACGCGATGCACCTCCGTTTTGTGTAGGGTTCGCCGCTGAAACTAACGATGTCGTCGACTATGCGCGAAGCAAACTCGAGCGTAAGAAGCTTGATTTAATTGCGGCAAACCATGTCGGCGGCAGCGAAACAGGGTTTGGCACACCTGATAATGCAATTACCTTAATAGGTCACCACGATACAATAGAGCTACCTAAACAGAACAAGTCTGCATTAGCCCGCCAACTCATTTCTGAGATATCTAAGGCTTACAATAAACAGCCTTAAGCCAGCAACAGCTCTGGGCAACAAGTATTAATAACCAAAAATCATGAAAACAAAAATACAAATGAAAATACTCGACCCGAGATTGGGTACCGAGTTTGAATTACCTAACTACGCCACCGCTGGATCGGCTGGCATGGATTTGCGCGCATGCGTAGAAAAAGATACGACTATTGAACCTGGCGAAACTGTATTAGTCCCTACGGGTATGTCAATTTACGTCGCGGACCCTAGCTTGGCCGCAGTGTTGCTACCTCGATCAGGCCTAGGCCACAAACACGGTATTGTGCTCGGCAATCTCACGGGCTTGATCGACTCTGACTACCAGGGGCCATTAATGGTATCCTTGTGGAATCGGTCGGACAGCAGTTTCACAGTTCAAGCTGGCGACCGTATTGCCCAAATGATCATAGTGCCAATCGTACAAGCACAATTCGAGATCGTTGAAGAATTTGTTGAATCTGACCGAGCCAGCGGCGGTTTCGGTCATACCGGCGTAAAATAGACAGGATTGATTCAGCCAAATTAGACCTTCTTGACGTCAAACTAACGCTAGATAAACGATATTCGCGTGCCTGATAGCTGTCATTCAGTTTATCAAGCAAAGGTCTTATTAATTTTTTATCTCGGCTTTGCTATACTTCGCGTCGCAATTCTAGACTGCCTGCGCGACGCTGAAACTTCCAAGCACCAGCTATGGAGTTAGCAAGCTCCCAAGACAAGGCTCTCACGCCGTGTTTTGTCGCAAGCATACAAACTAAGTTTTTGAGGAAATCATGTCAGATACCCTGTCAATTAAAGACAACCGAACCGGAAAAGAATACGAAATCGAAATCGTTGATGGCAACATTAGCGCTTCACAGCTTCGTCAAATCAAAGAGAACGAAGGCGATTTTGGCATGATGAGCTACGACCCTGGTTACTTGAACACTGCTAGCTGCACAAGTCGTATTACTGATCTACATGGCTCTGAAGGTATTCTACGTTATCGCGGTTACCCTATTGAGCAACTTGCTGAGAAGAGCACTTTCTTAGACGTTGTTTATTTATTGTTCAATGGCGAGTTGCCTAATGCGCAGCAATCTAGTGATTGGGAAGAGCGCATTACGCACCACACAATGCTGCATGAAAAGACGAAGCGTTTAATGGGCGGCTTTAACTACGATGCACACCCAATGGGTGTGTTCATTTCAACCGTTGCGGCTTTGTCTACATTCTACCCAGATGCCAAAGAAGTCGACAACCACGAGTCTCGCATGTTGCAGGCTTGTCGCTTGATCGGTAAAACACCGACCATTGCGTCATACGCTTACCGTAATAGCAAAGGGTTGCCCTATATCTACCCAGACAATGAGTTGAGCTACACTGGCAATTTCTTGAATATGATGTATCGCATGGTTGAACCACGTTACCAAGCGCACCCAGTTCTTGAACGTGCGCTAGACGTATTATTCATTCTTCATGCTGATCATGAGCAAAACTGCTCAACCAGCGCAATGCGCAACATTGCAAGCTCTAAGGCTGATCCGTTTGTATCGGTTGCTGGCGCATCAGCGGCTCTCTATGGCCCATCTCATGGTGGCGCTAACGAGGCAGTACTGAACATGCTTCGTGAAATCGGCACTAAAGATAAGGTTGCCGATTACGTAAAACGCTGCAAGGGTGGTGAGCTTCGCCTTATGGGCTTTGGCCATCGTGTATATAAAAATTACGATCCTCGCGCTCGCATCGTTAAAGAAATTGCTGACGAGGTATTTGAAGTTACTGGCCGCAATCCACTCATTGATGTCGCTATGGAGCTTGAGCGCATTGCGCTTGAAGATGATTACTTCGTAAAGCGTAACCTTTACCCTAACGTAGATTTCTACTCAGGCTTGATATACGAAGCAATGGGTTTCCCAATGGAAGCGTTCACAGTTTTATTCGCAATTCCACGTACAGCGGGCTGGTTGGCTCAATGGATGGAATTAATGAACGATCCTGAGTTCCGCATTACTCGCCCGCGCCAAAACTACCAAGGCTCTGGCGAGCGCCATGTGCCAGATAACTACCGCGTTTAGTTGAAGGTTATTGCTAGAGATTAGCCTTGATCCTGACCTTAAAAAAGCGACTCAATTGAGTCGCTTTTTTTAT
>CANMNN010000015.1 GCA_947499305.1 uncultured Arenicella sp.
TGTAGAAAGTCATTCGAAACAACTTCAACGTCATCAATTACTAAAATACTGCCATCATCTGAGGTCGTTCTAAATACATAATCGCCCGCTGTAGTGATGTTTATAAAGCCTTGGTAGATGTAACCAAAGTTGTCAACGGCATTGGATGCATCGGCAGGAAGCAGGCCGAAAGAACTAGTCGTTTGACCTGGGGCAGAGCTTAGGGTGCCAGTCTCGATTTGAGTGACACTGGTAAATGCTCCGTTATAGCGCGCAAAGCTAACTGATCCGTTCGGTAACACCGCACCAGTATCAAGCGGTGCTCGACATAAAAATACATCAACATTTGCAAGATCGAACTCTTCGTCTTGTGCGCTATCGCTGTCGTTCTCATCAATGAATACTTCACCAGCGATAGAGCCTGTTGCCTCTTCACGGATATAGCCAAAGTCAACGTCAATCTCATCAGCGCCCGCGATTGTGCGGTCAATGACATCAAGACCACTGGTAATATCGTAACCAGCTAAACGCACAGCTTGGTCTGTAACCGCAACACTATAGTCCCCATCAGCTAAACCGGTAAAAGAATAGTTACCAACCGAATCGGTAGTAATGGATGCAACAACGCCGTCGCTAGTTGCAGGAACTCGAGATGCATTTACTAATAATTCTTGAAAGTTGATAATATTAGAGTTGCCAACACCGATATTCGTGCCCGTTTTTTGCAAACGCACATATCGGCCAGTCACTCCTGCGAAATCAACAACAGGGTCACCTGTAAGTACGTTTGGAAGCGTAATTTCGGCATTCGCTACCGATTGTGCAGCCGCGTAATTTGCCGCGTCAGAGCCACCTACCGGAAACGGAGTATCAGAGATAAGCACAGAAACACCCGCTAGCCTATCTTGGCAACAACCATCTCTATTGAAAATTTTAATATCACCAATTGATTGAACTGAGCCTAAATCTACTTGCCACCACTCATTCGGGTTATCACCTGTGGTGTGGGCATACAAACCGCCATCAGGTATACCGTCATTCGCCGTATCAGCAAGAAGGGAGCCGTTAAAATTGGATGATTGCGAAGCTGTTCCTGCTTCAGCTAAATTAACTCGTCCATCAAGAATGTCGAGCCCACTAACGTCGCCTAGGTCCGACTGGTTAACCACGCCATTGCCATCGATATCAAAGCCACCATCCACGATAGCAATTCCGTTGACAACGCCATCATCAGCAGCGGTTATTCGGCCGTCATTATTGATATCAACCTGACCGTTCAACAAGTCGTAGGCGCTCAATAGGTTTCGATCAATCAGGTCAAGCGTGACACCTTCTATACCAGGCTCGCCGGCGTCTTCGACGCCATCTTTGTCTGGGTCAATAAATACTGTGCCAGACAGGTTGAACACATTGGCTAAACTCGTGTAACCAAAGTCATTACCTACAGAGCTTTCACCACTAGCGAGGCTAATATCAGCTTGATCATCAACTATGCCTTCGGGATCCTCAGTTTGCGTGCCACCCGGAGGTGTTACCACCACACGATACTCGCCGCCATTATTAACGTTGAACTCATATGAGCCATCAGGGCCGGTCAACACTGTGTCAACAGTAGTATCGTATGAACCGTCGCCATTAGAGTCGAGCAACAAAGTAACAGTGGTACCGCTAATTCCGGCTTCACCGTCGTTTTGGTCTGAGTTGCTATCGGTATCAGCATAAACCGTACCTGAAATTAAGCCAGGTTGGTTATAGCCAAAACTTTCTTGAGTATCGGTTTGACCGCCAGCAACTGAAACTGTGTCAGATAAGGATGCCGCCGCTTCACCAGTGGTACCTAAATAGTTATGTAACCGGTTATCAACATCAGTTACTCCAATTACATAGTTGCCGTCAGGCAAGCCTGTGAAAAATACTTGGCCGTTTGCATCGGAAACAGTCGAGGCAACAACATCTGGTTGCCCGTTATTGTCAGCGTCATCAGCAATACCATCATTGTTAGCATCGTTGAACAAAGTTACCGAGACACCAGCAATTGGCTGCTCGTCAGTATCGCGAACGCCATCGCGATCACTATCAAACCAAAATGCGTCGATGATCGTATTAGTATTAGCGGCATTGAAACCAAAATCGATATCAGTCACTACCGACGCTGTCGCGTTGATTGTGACGGGGTTGCCAACATAGCTACCCTCACTTTGTGGCCCAACTGTTGGCGTGAAGCCACTTAACTCTGGGGCGCTAGGGCTGATCGAAACAACATAATCATCACCAAATGGAACATCGGTAAACAGATAGTCTCCGTTCTCGTTTGTAGTTACGGTCGACACACCTGGCACAGGATTACCATCGCTGCCCAGTAGCGTCAAAACTACTCCGGCAATGCCAGCTTCACCTGGGTCTTGTACGCCATCAGAGTTAGCGTCAGACCAAACTCGATCACCAATCGCTCCGGTATTCGTATTCGGAATATAACCAAAGTCAATCTCTTCAACCGTTTCGCCTGGTAACACTGATATTGGCCTCGGGTCGATGCCTTTTGCACCCGCGGTATTTTGTAGGCCCGTCGGTAACGTTGCGTCAACCACGTTAACAATATAGTCGCCCGGTAAAATATCAGGGAACGAATAATCACCGTTTGCATCGGTCACAGTTGTCGCGACTACGACACCGTCCAGAACAAGCTCTACTTGGGTGCCCGTGATGCCTGTTTCTTCAATGTCTAAAATGCCGTCAAGGTCTTCATCTAACCAAACTGTTCCAGAGAGAGAACTACGAATAACATAGCCAAAGTCTTGATCTAAGTTACTGATTCCACCCGGCAACGTCAATTGAGCCACGTTCGGAGTCAAGCCATCAGGATCTGCTGTATTGGTGCTTCCGACGGGAGGGTTCAACACCGTAATCGTGTAATCTTCGGTACCGCTGGTCGCTGGAATCCCGCTGTCATTAGTATTGACAGTTACGCCGTCAGCCTCAAAGCCATCACCAAAAAGGTAATCTCCATCGGCATCAGTGGTTTCAATACGACAAGTTTCTGGAGTCGCATCATTGTCGTCCAAATCACCACAAATCTGCACATCAATTCCAGGCAGACCTACGTCTCCAGCATCAAAAATACCGTTGGCATTGGTATCAGTGAAAATCTTATCGCCTACTAGAGCCGTCACAGCACAGTCATAGGTGAAATTTAGATTGTCGATCGCGCCACTCGCTTGAAATTGATATTCAATTCGATTAAAGCGTGCCAATGAAACACCAGCAAATGCAGATAGCTCTTGAGCTGTAATTGAGTTGTCCATAATACAGACCTCCTCATCACCCAATGCTGGGCAATTCGCAGTATTCTGCAAAAAGTCAGGAGTCGTACCGGCGCCGGTATTTACTAGATTATTGTGAGTAATAGTTACCGACACATTTGGAACAACTGTTGTATCAATAAACGTAAATGACGCCGTAGTTCCTTCAAAATCCACTAAAGTTGCACTAAATTCGGTCAGCGGGCGCTCGAAGGCAAAAATCAAAGTACCACCAACAACGTCGTCTGGCACCAGACCGCCCTCACCTGTTCCCCCGGTATTACCGGGCTCTTGTACTATTAATGCATTACCAGTATTCGAGACCTCTAAATCAGGGTCATTACCACCCGTGCCTGCCGTAGTATTGTAAGCCACAGCTTGATTCGTACCACCAATCGCTGAGATGGTAACGCCTTCATTTGGCGCAAGGGGGCTATTACTATTGTCAGCTCCGCCAGTTGTGTACTCTGAATTGAATATAATTGTGCTAGTCGCTGTGGCTAACGTATATTCATCAAACGTAATCGTTCCGGTCGGCTGAGCAGCTCCCGATGGGCATATACCCGGAGCCACAGTGCTTTGATAGCCAAAGTCTTGTAGATCATTCGTTTCACCGGCACTGATAACGATTGTAGAAACACTATCACAGACGCTACATAGACCAACTTCGTTCGGGTCAATAGTCTGGCTAACGCTGCCAGGTGGACTCACTTGAACCGTATAAGTGCCCGCGGGCAATAATCCAAAACCGTAATTGCCATTTGCATCGGTTAGGGTAGTAACGGCCACACCAGCACCCGCGCCTAGATCTACGCCTCCTGGAGGCGTCAGGGTCACAACAACCGATGGTATCCCAGAATCAAACAGAGGATCAAACTGACCAACCGTGCCAGCGACAGAGTTGTCAAAGAAAATTTTATCACCAATAAAACCCATTGGCGCGTAGCCATCTATCCCGATAGAGCTAGAAACACCTGCAACCGCATTGATCGTACTTGGATCAACACCTTCAGTCTGCGCATGATTTATTGGGAACTGTGCATCGGTTTCATCGACATTGGCTGTCGTAGGGCCTGGAGGCACAGAAGCGATGTAATCGCCATTGATGTCAGAGACAACCGTTTGCTGGTTGCCACTAGAATCAGTAATCACAACATCGACGCCGGCCAAATCAGGCTCACCCGTGTCTTGACTGCCATTTCCGTTAGTATCGATGTACAGGTGACCAGTGATGGTAGCGGGTTCGAAGTAGCCAAAATCTTGGTCTAAGTTTCCGCCGGCACTAGTCAAAGCCAATTGACTAAAGTTTGGCAAACCATTGTCTGGGTCTGCACTATTTATTTGGCCTGCTGGTGGGTTCAAAACCGTCACCGTATAGACCTCAGAGCCGTTAGAAACAGGCACCGCGATATCTGCAGGGTCAGCCGTTGCCCCATCCGGAGTGAGTAGATCACCGAATAAGTAGTCACCCTGACCGTCGGTTACTTCAACACGACAAGTATTTACGGTGGCATCGTCGT
Source organism: uncultured Arenicella sp. (assembly GCA_947499305.1). Taxonomy (GTDB): domain Bacteria; phylum Pseudomonadota; class Gammaproteobacteria; order Arenicellales; family Arenicellaceae; genus Arenicella. The sequence continues at coordinate 4,799 of CANMNN010000015.1, forward strand.
TATCTAAATCGCCACATAACTCTACCTGAATTCCCGCTAAGCCTAATTCTCCGGCGTCTTGCAGGCCATTGCCATTTGCGTCGTTATAGATTCGGTCACCAATTTGCCCACCAGGAACATCGTTGGAGTAGCCAAAGTCTTGATCGTTATTAATTGTTCCACCGGAAATAGAAACGGTTGAACTATTGTCGTTACCGCCATCAGGGTCTTCAGTTTGCGTACTGCCACTGGGTTGAGCCACGCTAACAACGTAGTTAGCATCTGGGAGGCCGACAAAACTATAGTTACCCGACGCATCAGTGAATTGGCTGATTGCAACGCCATTACCAAGGCCAAGATCGACGGTAGATGGAGGGGTCAGTGTGACAAGCACATTCGCGATACCTGGATCACCGGCACCTTGCACACCCGGTGTGCCATCTTGCTCTGAATAAACCGTGTCACCAATTGTGTTGCCACGGAAGTAACCATCGTCACCAGCGTCCACAGTTAAGCCCGCAACCGCAGTTACGCTATTCGGGTCTGTGCCGTCAGTCTGAATAAAGTTCGATGGAAATTGAGGATCATTATCATCAATATTAACTTGCGTGTTACCAGGAGGAACTTCGGCTGAGTAATCGCCATTGCTGTCGGTTGTAACTGTTTGAAGGTTACCGTTTGAATCAGTGATAAAAACATCTAAATCAGCAACGTTAGGCTCGCCCGGTTCTTGCACGCCGTTGCCATTAGTATCTAAATAAACATGGCCGACTAAGGTTGCAGGTATAAAGTAACCAAAATCTTGCTCTAAGTTGCCGCCGTTGTTGTTCAGAGAAAAAGTATTAACATTGTCACCGTCACCACCTGGGTCGTCGGTATTTGGCTGACCCGCAGGCGGATTCAATACCGTTACCTCGTAGGCGCCCGCTAAGCGGTTTTCAAAAAGATAAGCGCCGGCTGAATCAGTCGTTTGAGTTTGGCAAGAGGGGCTAGCTGTAATTTCGATATCGTCGATAAATACGAACTCGTCACCGCCACGATACTGTGCGATCAAAAATCTTAAACGAACATTGCCTGCAAACCCAGTAGTGACAGAAAATGAACGAGTACCCGAAGTACCGTCAATCGCAGTACCTACGAGGGTATCTTGAGTTACAAATGCCGCACCATTTATAGAGGTCTGGACTGAAATGATATCGTTCGCTTCATAAGCGCCGTCATTGGCACGAAAATCGTAGCTAATATCAACTGAGTCGGTACCAAGCGAACTAAATTCTCGCGTTAGGTTAACCGCCGCGCCGTCGTCGTCGTTGAGTCGTAACTCAGTGCCGTCAATAAATATTTCACCACCGACAGGGCTGTTATTGTCGTTCGCCTCAATCCAATCAGAAGCCCATTCCGATGGATTGTTCGAGTAACTAACAGCCGAAAATTCGTCGCCGGCAATTCGTGAACTGCTTATTAAGCACAATTCAACGTCTATATTTGCGATCCCCGGCTCGCCTGCATCTTGAATACCATCACCATTTACATCTTGATAGATAAAATCCCCAACCCGACCGGTCGGGACGTTATTTTGGTAGCCAAAATCTTGGTCTAATCTACCTGAAGAATTTTCAATACTTGGACTCGTCTGATTATCCAGTAGCAGCGCATCTCCGTTCGACACATCTGGATCAAAGGTTTGCACAAAACCAGAAGGTGCAACCACCTCAATCGTATAGTCACCATTAACCAAACCGGTGAATAGATAACTACCGTTAAAGTCAGTTTGAGTTGTTATTGCTTGGCCAGGACCATTACCGAGATTGACAGAAGGAGCTGGCGTCAAAATGACCGTTACATCTTCAATGCCAGGCTCGCCTGGATCGCGTAAGCCATTGCCATTAACGTCTTCAAAAACGGTGTCGCCAATAAAAGCAACATCAGCACTGACAGAACGCACTGTGGTGCCTAAGTCAACGCCAGGCGCGCCGCCGCTCGCAGTATTAGGTGCCTGCCCCCATGCCGCCGCCAAAATTGCGTCGCTGCCATCGCAAACAAATGCCAACATACCACTCTGATCACCATCGGTATCAGCTGACACAGCATTCGGGGTATCTCGATCCTCGTCATACAAACGCGCACTATCGAGGCGCGCAAGTTCAAATGTATAGTCGTAGCTAAAGCCGGTATTTGGGTCAGTGTTCGGACCACCATCACCACTAACATCAACACAAATCTGATAGGCCGTATCAGTTGGATCCTTTAAATTGTCAGCAATTAACCATACCGGAGAACCGTTTTCGGTCGGGGTCGTGGTCGAAGGGTCATCACCTTCGGCGTAACCGACCTGAACAATGTTGCCCATTAAACGCTGTGAGGTTGACGCATGCCCCCAATCATTCGTAATCCCGTCGGCTAAGCCGCCCACCAAGCCATTTGCTTGATCAGTTACCGTGAGGGCGCCAAACGTCGCGGTAGTCGTGGTGAAAAATTTAGCTCCAGTGCCTTCAGGAATTACTTGAGAGACTGTTGAACGTGGGGGAACGTTTATCAGTGGCTGAATGCCAGCGGTCGTTTCCCAGTTTATTTCAATCGCTGCTGACGAAGGGTTATACAGATAAATAGTAGTCGGGTTCGCTGCACGTGTGGAAACGGGTTCATAATAAGTGTTACCTAACAATGCATCTGGAAACAAGGTAAACCAGCGAGAGGCATAGCCCGTGCATTCTTGGCCACTGATGATGTTCGCCTGAACAATGTCTGATGAGACAATTCTAGCGCCTTGCCTCAAACCAACTCCTGTATCACCTGGCACTGAGTCATTGAGACCCGCAACTTCGATCGTTTCCCCACGGTTAATAATGACTCCATTAACGTCACCCGCAGCGACATTGGTAAAATCACCGTCACCATCGACATCAATCGAGACAGTTGTATTGTCATTAGCAGCCATGACCGTGATGCCGGTCCACTCAAACTCGAATGAGCCCGAATTCTCGCCAACCGGGACGGTAAAACTAGTGCCCCATTGTGCAATCGGGAATAGCTCAAACGCACCCGCGAACAAGGTCTCAGACCCGGCTGCCCATTGAGCGCGTGTAATATTGATTGTTTCGGTCGCAAAGATACGATCACCGCCATCAACACCATCTACAAGTCTGGTGCCGCCGCCTGTAATCGGGCGACCCGCTATTTCTAAATCATTGATTTGCGAACCAGGGTTGCCGGCACCGCCAGCAGTAATTATTTCTTCTTCGAAGACCACCACTTGGCCTTGTACGAGCACATCATCAGCATTAGTTGTAACACCCGGAGCTGCACCATTGCTTACATCGCCGTCTCCGTAAATACGAGTTGTGACACTTGCACGCAGCGAAGGATCAGCGGCGATGTCAGATAGCGCCAATGTTTCGTAACCCTCAACAGCACCTGTTAGCGGGTCATCTTCAAAGTGATCGATAACGATAATAGTGCCAGTTACACGCACTACAAAGTCGGTAATTGTATTAATAGGGTCTTGCGGGGCAAACGTTGTCGCACCGTTGGCTATCCCACCAACACGACTTTGGAAGTCGGTGCCTGCTGGGCAGGTTGAACGAGTAATACCTTGGAGAAAGTTGAGAGTATTGTCTTCTGGAAACGGAACAAAAAACTCCTCGAATGCAAAACTCGATTGGGCGAATGCACTCAACATTGCGGCCAAAACAGTTTTACCCGTAAAATCGACCACACGATTTTTCAGCGTTTTTTCTTTGGCGATTGCGCCAACATACTTGCTCATCATTAGAACCAAACCCCATCGCCTAGTAGACGACCTAGAGATCAAAAAGCGCCCCAAACATTGAGTGCTTCTGAATTAGCAATAGTTCATTCTCAACCAACCGAGAACGCAAACACCAGCCACAGCCAACCGCTAGGTGCTTAATTGCTCACAACAAAAATAAGGATCTATTTTTTAAGAAAAGATCCAACCCTCTATTCAAACTTAGCGCACGAATTCTAGCCTCGTAGCATTAGAAAAAGCCGAATAGAAACATAAAAGGAACATTTGCGTTTAGTTAAGCTTGGCCCAAGGCCTCGCGATACACAGCTACCCAAATTACGCAAACTGTATTACTCCTAGATGTATCAATAATACCAACCCAGCCGCTTGTAACTCAAACCGTCAACCAACGATTTAACAGCATTATACATTTCAAAACGAACGCTTGCTTCTACCCAAAAGCGCACATGAGCATGCACAAACCACCAGCTCGAGCTGATTCTACCAACCTGAGTGCCAAATTAGCACTGTTTTGGTTCAATTTACTTGAGTCAATTACAATAAATCGTTGATATTGTACATTTTAAGTGAAACGTCCAACAAAATTCATTGACCTAAAGTCGATACTTAGCGTTAGTTTAGGACAATATTGCGCTAATCCTTCGCGCAAACAACCTTTTCTATCAAAATTCAAGTAGGCCATACCAAATTTGACCTACTCGAAGAGCAGAAGAAGTGTAGGGTGAGTTCTTCTAAAACAACTACTTATTGCGACCAATGCAGTTCAGGTCTGCGAACGACTCTTCCAGGCGAGTCACAAAGTACTCCTCAGCTTGGCGCAATACTTTACGTGGATCGTAGTATTTTTTGTTTGGCAGATCATCACCATCAGGATTGCCAATCTGCGTCGCAACGTATTCATTATACTGGGCGTAATAGTCCCTAACGCCAGCACTAAATGCCCACTGCATATCGGTATCGAGATTCATTTTAATCACGCCATACTCAATTGACTTGCGAATGTCGTCCTGAGAAGACCCTGAACCACCATGAAAAACAAAACTCACCGGCTTAGTACCTGTTTTGTCTATTTGGTCGGCAACATAGTTCTGCGAGTTTTTAAGTATCTCGACCGACAGCTTAACATTGCCCGGCTTGTACACACCGTGAACATTTCCAAACGCCGCTGCGACGGTGAAATTAGGGTTAATAGCCGATAAGCGCTCATAGGCATAGAACACTTCAGACGGATGAGTATAAAGCTTACTAACATCTACATCTGAGTTATCCACTCCATCTTCTTCGCCGCCAGTAATGCCAAGCTCAATTTCCAAACCTATTTCAAGTTTGCTCATGCGCTCAAGGTACTTAGCACAAACATCAATATTTTCTTCAATAGACTCTTCAGAAAGATCAAGCATGTGCGAGCTAAACAATGGCTTGCCATACCGCTCGTAATATGATTCTTGGTAATCAAGCAAACGATCAATCCACTCGATATTTTTCAAAGAACAATGATCGGTGTGCAAGATCACCGGCACACCATACATTTCAGCAACTTGATGGACATGCAATGCGGCCGATATACAACCAGCTGCCGAGGCTTCAAAATTACCGTTTTCGAGGCTTTTACCAGCAAAAAACTGACCGCCCCCAAAAGACAGTTGCACAATAACGGGGGATTCCACCTTTGCCGCCGTTTCCATAATGGCATTTACGGTAGATGTACCTACTGCATTGACTCCAGGCAAGGCATAGCCATTGGCCTTTGCATCTTCATAAAGATCGATTAATTGTTGGCCGTATACTACGCCCGCGGGAAATTTGCTCATGGTCTCTCCTCCACTTGCTTATTAACGAGAACCGCGCACGCCTGACGTGTTTTCACATACATTCAAGACCAGCTAATGGTAGCTGATGTCGCGATCAAATTACGATGCCGCTATTGTAAACAAAACCGCTTTAACTTGTCGCGTTTATCGCTCAGAAGAGACCTAGCTAGGGTCTATATTCACTATTTAGCGCCAATACTTACGACAATGGCGCTAGCCATCGCTCATTAAACAGCGCGTGACTGTAAACTAATCGCCGCTAACTAAGTCTTCCTAGCTACCCACAATAGTAAGCGCTTTCCTTCGCAACATTCGGCACGATTTTGATATCCGAAACGACGACATCCAAAGCTCCGGTGGATCGCATGACAAAGGCCTCTGTGAGAGCGTCGAACTTGGCGCCCTCAGAAACAAAACAACCCAAATCAATGTTGTAATCAACATATTCACCCGGTTGAGCGCTGCTCAGCATCTCAGACCAAGGCAGTGTCGAGTCACATCCGCTCTCACACACCATCGACAGATGAACCTCTCCCTTGGGCGCTTTATCGACTTTCATCGAGAAGGATAAAGCTGCGTCTTGGCCAAGATATTGACTCATATCCATCGGGTGTTTAGCAGCTAATGAAGCCGTTGCGGGTCTCTTTCCTTTCCATGCAAGTCGGCGCGCATCTTCTTGCGCGACCTTATCCACAGATAGCAACATCAGGTTTTCGTCCTCCGAGCTCACTTGACGATTGCCGTTAACAACAACCGGCTCGGCATCCTCATCACTCAGCTTAAACTGGTAATCACTCATTTCGCGAGAAACGAACATCCAAGACTCTTCGAGCTTATCGGTGGCACGCCGCTCTGTGCTTTCGTCGAAAGCGTTAGAGACCTCTTGATGCGAGGCATAACTCAAACCGTATCCATATGGAAATAGCGGGTCGTAGGTTTCATCGCCTACATTAACAACCGCCTGACTCACATCTTTAGGCCAGCTAAAAGAGAGCTTGCCCTGAAAGTCATATTGAACTTTGCCATCTGGCGATTGCATCAACACTTGCGATACTCCATTACCTTCCGAACCCGGAAGCCAAGCGACAACAAAAGCATCAGAAGCGTTCAACTCTCGATTAGTGAAAAGTGGCCGGCCAGTGACGAAAACCGATACAACAGGGATACCCTGCGCTTTAAACTCTTTTAGCAAATCAAGATCTTTTTGCTTGCTACCATACTGATATTCAATGCTGGTGATGTCGCCATGCCATTCTGCATACGGCTCTTCGCCATACACCACGACAGCCACGTCGGGCTTCTCAGCACCACCGAAGTCTTTGGACGTAAAGCTACCGTCAACGCTCAACACCGCCTTGCCGCCAGCTTGATCGACCGAGGACTTAATACCATCCCAAATACTGCTAGCTCCCGGGAAATCTTCATTTTTATTCCCCGTGCCTTGCCATGAAAGGGTCCACCCACCGGCCTGCTTGCCAATATTATCCGCAGCATCGCCAGCAACCAAAATATTAGCTTTAGGCGACAACGGCAGCACTGAGCCATTATTTTTTAGAAGAACGAGTGATTTACGCACAGCCTCACGAGCTATATCACGATGGTCAGGATGGCCTGCCAAGCTCAAATCACCAACGTACTCTCGAGCTAAAATTGGTCCAGCGTCAAAGAGGCCTGCACGTAATTTAACTCTCAGAATTCGAGTTACCGCATCATCAATTCTAGACATTGGAATGTCGCCCATATCAACCGCCTTGATGGTATTGGCGAGCAGCTCCTTCCAATCGCTCGGCACCATTACCAAATCTAGGCCCGCATTAATTGTCGCAGCACATTTCTTAACTGTGCAACCCGGAACCTGCATATGACCATTCCAATCACCAACGATAAAGCCATCGAAGCCCATACGCTCCTTAAGAATGTCGGTCATTAAATACTTGTGACCGTGGAGCTTCTCGCCGTTCCAACTGTTAAAAGACGCCATTGTAGTCAACACATTGCTATCCAAAGCTGAAATGTAGCCTGCCGCATGAATATCAACCAACTCCTTCTCACTAACCGCTGTATCACCACGATCCACGCCTTGTGTTGTGCCGCCGTCTCCCAAGAAATGTTTAGCCGTAGCAACCACATTACTTGGCTTATATACGCCAGGCTTGACATCATCACCCTGGATTCCACGAACCATTTCACGCGCATATTCACTTACAATACGAGGATCTTCTGAATAAGATTCATAAGTTCTACCCCAACGCAAATCTCTTACGACGGCAACCGTCGGTCCGAATGTCCAGTCGACACCAGTAATCGCCGTTTCCATGGCCGTTGCTTTCCCAATTCTATGCACTAGTTCAGGGTCACCCGCCGCTCCAAGCCCAATATTATGAGGAAACAGTGTCATTCCATATACATTGTTGTTGCCATGCACTGCATCTGAACCCCAGATTATAGGGATCGCCACTTTTCCGTCAGACTCGTCCATAGACGCCTGATAAAACTCTTCTGCCAAATTAGCCCAATCTTGAACCGTTGCATACTTATTGTTGTTCGGGGTAGTACCGCCGCCATTGAGCACTGAGCCAATGTGAAACTTTCTAACTTCTTCAGGCGTGATGTATTTCAGCTCTGGCTGCATCATTTGGCCCACCTTTTCAGGCACCGACATCTTCGCCAGGATTGCTGCCGCACGTTCCTCAATCGATTGAACTCGGCTTGGACTGATTTCGCGTTTTGGCCAAAGCTCGGGATTCATTCCAGTATCCGCAGTCGCCACAACCTCAGCCTGATCTTTTGAAGCCGCTTTCTCAGAATCACTTGATGGTTGAGCGCAACCAACAACAAGCAAACTGGTAGCGATACACAAAGCGATCGAAGAGAAACGAGATTGACGAGGATTAATTAGTTTGTGGGTGGCTATTTTCATAGTGGCTCAAGCTTTTATTATCATTATTGCCAACCCCACCATTGCGTAGGCCAGCCATTATTTTTTGGTCGAAGCAATGCCCTCTCGCACAAGGGCAAAAGCTTCTAAACACCCCGCGGGGCAATAGATACCGTTCCGCTTAATGCTTTTCCAACGCGCTATAAAGCACTTAGTGCTAATAATTTAGAAAAGAGCCGCCCAGCGCACGAGAGAGGAGGAGAGGGAGCACCGGGCGACCATTTCTATTAGCAGACGACTAGACCATGCAAAGCCGTCCAATTTGAATCAATTATCATCAACTCAACTTTGGTGAAAAGTATGCCGAGGAGAGAGAGCGTAAACGCCAGCTCGGCAACTATTCAAATTGTCGTCGTTTAGCTAAAACTCGTTTGAAAATTCAAACATGCTGTCGACGATCGTTTTCACATCGGCGAATCGAATTCACTTGATGTGCTCGCAAATATAGAAAAAGCGCACCCTTGTGGCGACAAACTTTACGCTTATACCTGAAGTTGAACGTTCAAATACAGGTTCAGAAGAAAGTTGAACGCCATGAAGTGCAATTTGTTTTATCATTCTCCATTATAATGTTTCAAGAAAAACAATAATTTAAAAAGTAGCATGCCAAAGGAGGCTAAGGCCATGAATTCAAATACTATTTCCGAAAATCAAGAAAGCCGTGTCGCGAGCTTGAGTTGGAAAGAAAGGCTAGGGTATGGGGTTGGCGATGCCGGCTTTAACTTCTATTGGGCTCTGATAGGCACCTATTTAGCAGCTTTTTATACAGACTATCTAGGATTAAGCGCCGCTGTCGCCGGAACGGTCATTGCAGCAGCAAAAATTGTCGACGCGTTCACCGACCCAGTCATGGGCGCTATTGCGGACAGAACCAACACTAAGCATGGCAAATTTCGACCCTACCTAATTTGGGGCAGCATCCCGATGGCAATCTCGGTAGTCCTTGCGTTTACCGTTCCAGATATTAGCGTTGAACATAAAGCGATCTGGGCATTTGTGACTTACTGCTTAATGATGACCTGCTACACGGTTCTAAATACACCCTACTCCTCTCTATCAGGAGTAATTACTGGCAATGTTGAAGAACGCAACCTATTAGTCAGCATCCGCTTTATGTTTGCCTTTGGCGCATCGGCTTTAATAGCCTGGTTCACCCCAAAATTAGTTGAGTTATTCGGTAGAAGTAACCCTGAGTCAGGATGGCAACTCATGGCGCTACTTTACGCGGTAGCCGCGACACTGATATTTTTTATAACGTTCAAATTAACCAAAGAGCGAGTCGCGCCGCCTGCTCAGCAAAAGACTAATCCATTGCAAGATATAGTTGAACTGCTACATAACCGAGCATGGGTGATCTTATTTCTATTGGCTTTAATAATCATGATTACCATCACCCTGCGTGGCGGCTCTGCCTTCTACTACTTCAAATATTACGTAGACCGGGAGGATTTAGTTGGCATCTACGCCAGCTCACAGTTTATCGCCTATTTTGCTGGCTGCTTTGCAACTCCGATTTTGATGCGCATGTTCGATAAGCGCAAACTATTAATGGGCCTAATGACCATTGTCGGCGTACTTTCAATCGCCTTCTACTTCGTACCAAAAGATATGATTTGGCTGATGTTTACCCTCAATATCTTAATCAGCTTAGCGCTCGGCCCAAAGTCACCGGTAACATGGTCAATGTATGCCGACGCAGCCGATTTTAACGAGTGGCGAACGGGTAATCGCGCAACAGCGATGACCTTTGCGGCCGCCACCTTCGCTCAAAAGCTGGGGAGCACCGTTGGTTCTGGTGCGATGCTCGGTGTGCTCGCATACTTCGGATATCAAGCAAACCAGGCACAAAGTGGCGCATCATTAGAAGGCATCAACTTCTTACAAACGGCCGCTCCAGGATTTTTTGCAGGCATCGCGGTACTGGTTGTTCTGTTCTACAACCTGAGCAATAAAAAGTTAGAACAAATACAAGCCGATCTTGCGAACCGCAAAAACTAAACACGTTCCTGCCAAAGCATAACAACTAAAAAGAAACACCTCTAAAGATCAAGCCATGACAAAACCAACGCAGCCCCTCATTACGCGAGAGGGGCCCACAGTCAGTCTGAATTGCCCAAAAGCAATGCCCGAAGCTTCTGCATTTCTTTGGAACCCATCTATGATGGTTCAAATGAATTGTCGCGGATATGCGACGGCTCAGTTTATGCAACCAGAGCCAGCCAAGTATGCGCACGCACCAATGCTGGAAGCAAAAACGTTTATGCAGCCGGAAACTCAATACTTTGCGCATCACCCTGGCCGGTTCTTTTATATAAAGGACCTTGATAGAGAGACGTTATTTTCAGCACCTTATGAGCCTGTGCGCGCTAAGCTCGACCGATTTGAGTTTATTGCAGAGCAGCATCAAATACGGTGGCTTGTCGAGAAAGACGGCGTTCGCATTGAACTATCTCTTAGCATTAGTGAAAATCGACCGTTAGAACTATGGTCGGCATCTATTACTAATATTGACGATTCCAGCAAACGGCTCAGCATCACTCCGTATTTCCCAGTTGGTTATATGTCCTGGATGAATCAAGGGGCAAGCTTTGATACTGACCTCAACGCCGTTGTATGTCGCTCGATCACGCCATATCAAAAATACCCAGACTACTTTAAAAATAAAGAACTCAAAGACGCAACGTTTTTGCTTGCAGAGAAAGCACCCGACTCGTGGGAGGCTCGACAATGCGAATTTGAAGGAGAAGGAGGCTTGTATTCTCCTAGCGCCTTAGAAAATACTCAACTCTCAAACAGCGACGCCAACTTCGAAACGCCAACTGCGGCTATGCAGTACAAACTCACACTAGAAGCCGGTCAAAGCGAACACCTACGCTTTGCTTTCGGGCCGGCGAAAAACAATGCTGAGATTAGCGCGATTCGTGAAGAGCTATTTGAGAACTCAAAAGGCTTTGACACAGCGGTTTCTCACTACGAGTCATACATCAATCGCGGCAAAGTACCACTCTCTATTCGCACCCCAGATGCCAGCTTTGATGACTTCACCAACAATTGGCTAGGCAGACAGATTTACTATCATGGTGACGTAAATCGATTGAGTACCGACCCGCAAACTCGAAACTACCTACAAGACAATATGGGCATGGCCTATATCAAATCGACAACAAGTCGCGCGGCGTTCATAAAAGCTGTTAGTCAACAAAACAGTAACGGAGCGATGCCTGATGGAATTCTTTTGAGCAAAGAAGCTGAGCTTAAATACATAAACCAGGTCCCGCACATGGATCACTGCGTTTGGTTGCCCGTATGCTTAAGCGCATATTTAGATGAGACAAATGACTACAATATTCTGAGTGAACAAGTCGCTTTTGCCGACTCAGCCGAAAAGACGAGCCTACTCGAACATATTAGCCTCGCCATGGTATGGCTATTTGAGCAGCGCGATCACCGCGGCCTAAACTATATCAAACAAGGCGACTGGAATGACCCAATGAATATGGTCGGCTACAAAGGTAGTGGCGTCTCGGGTTGGCTGACACTTGCTACCGCTTACGCCAGTAATTTATGGGCAGATATCTTAGATAATTCGGCTTGCAGTGGTGATGCTGAGCAATTCAGAGAACAAGCCAGAGCCTGCAATAGTGCGGTCAATGCGCACATATGGAGCGACGAATGGTACGGTCGTGGTATTACCGACGACGACACACTCTTTGGTATCGCCAGTGACAACGAAGGCAGCATCTATCTCAACCCTCAGTCATGGGCAATATTGAGCGGTGCGGCAAATAAAGAACAACAGAAATCACTAATTAAAGCCGTCGAAGAACAACTCGAAACACCTTATGGGGTTGAGATGTTAGCGCCCGCCTACACGTCAATGCGGGACGACATCGGAAGGCTTACGCAAAAATGGCCCGGCGTTTCGGAAAATGGCTCAGTCTATAATCATGCCGCAGCATTTTATATATACGCTTTGTATCAAATTCAGCATGGAGACAAAGCTTACGAGCTTCTGCGAAAAATGATACCGAGTGATGACCAAGACGATGCTGTGCAGCGTGGCCAAATGCCCGTTTTCATTCCCAACTACTATCGCGGTGCTTATCGCCAATATGAACGCACCGCTGGCCGATCGAGCCAGCTGTTTAATACGGGAACTGTTCATTGGGTTTATCGATGCATCATCGATGGATTATTCGGCGTTCAGGGTTGCGTCGACGGCATGAAAATTGCGCCGCAATTGCCTAGCCACTGGCCGAGCGCTAAGCTCACTCGCCGATTTAGAGGAGCCGAATTCGATATCTCGATCACGCGTTCCAGCGACATTAGCGCTCAACGAACCGAATTAGATGGAATTCACCTCGAGGACAACATCGTGCGCAATATCCAGAGCGGTAAACGATATTCAGTTAGCGTGCTTCTTTGCGAGTAAACTCTGCATTAGCATATAAAAGCGAGATCATAATGAGCACATCAAATGAAAGATTAATTGTTGTGATGGGTGTAAGCGGCTGCGGTAAATCGAGCATTGCAAAGCATCTAGCTGGCAACTTCGGATACGAATTTGTAGAAGCTGACGACTTTCACCCTCAAGAAAATCTAGACCATATGGCGAGTGGGAAATCGCTCACCGACGAAATGCGCGCACCTTGGATTCAACTACTTCAAGCACACTTGAAACAAGCAGCTAAAGCAAAGCGAAGCTGTGTGATGTCCTTCTCGGGTTTACGCAGGCTCCACCGGGCCCAAATTCGTGATTTGCCATTTGACACTCTCTTTATTCATTTAGAGGGTTGCAAGGAGCTAATCAGCGATCGAATCAACGCAAGAACTGATCATTTCATGCCCGCGAGTCTACTTGATAGTCAGTATGAAGCATTAGAGTTGGCCAGCAAAAAAGAAAATCTTATTAGCATTGATGTGGCCCAACCCCTAGAGATTGTCAGCAAAGCGGCTATCTCTGCAGTTGAGCAACACTTTGACTCGACCTAAATCTTGACCTTAACAAAAACACCTTAACACGACTGTTTAAATTTATGCTCAAACACTTAAGCCTTTTTGCAATGCTTACAATTGCAAGTAACACCGCCATTCACGCCTACGAAGCACCATATGCTGAGGTGGCACCACTAATCGATGGACTAAACACTGATGTCGCTTGGGCGACCGCGAGCTGGGAAAGTATCGACCAACTAACTGTTGGTGAGCAACCATCAAGTGATGACTTTTCTGGACGATTTAAAGTGGTCTGGACTTCCGAGAAGCTCTATTTACTCGCCGAGATTGTCGACGATGTGCTAATCGATACTCACAGTGATCCGCTGGACAGCTATTGGGATGACGATACACTTGAAGTTTTCATTGATGAGGATAAATCTGGCGGTAACCATTTGAAGAGCTACAACGCTTTTGCCTACCATATTGCGCTGGACAACCAAACAGTCGACTACAGCTCAGAAGGCAAACCAAGAACCTTTAACGATCACGTGACAAGCGTATGGAAACGCTCGGCACAAAGCCCAAACAAAGTAATTTGGGAAGCGAGCTTCGATATATATTCTGACGAATTTTCTGATCACGACAACACAGCCAAACCGGTAGCCTTGCGCGCAGGGAAAGAACTTGGCTTTATGGTTGCCTACTGTGATAGCGATGGTATGAACGGCCGCGAACACTTCCTTGGCTCGTATGAAATCGAGCCCGTTAATGGCGATCGAAACCGAGGCTATATAGACGCCAGTGTTTTTGATTACTTGAAACTGATCAAATAGTCAGCGAGCTTCTGATTTAATTAAGTTCAGTCTGGGTTCCTGTCTCAGAAAGTTCAGATTCGAGTCGCGGGGACGCCGCACCAAAATTGTTCCATGATCAAGCTTAGTAGGGGTGAAGCTGGGCTTTTTGAGCGCCCCCTTCGGACTTAGCCTATGCTCGCTTTGAATCTAGCTTAATCGTCGATTGGTGAGCGCGACAAAACGAGCAAACACACCGTCATGTGCAAAATCTATTAAATCAGAGCTTGCTTAACTGTTTTAACAAACTCAAGTTCGGCTATACTGATTTAGAGAGAGAACTATAAAAGCGGTTGAATAAACGCTCAAAACATTGAAAGACCTAATATTCAATACTCACGACATCATTTTGTTGGCGACAATTTATCAAAGCATATTATTCGCTTTGCTAATATTTATGGTCAAAAAGGAGCGTCATCCAAGTGATTTCTACTTAATAGGGTTTCTGCTCACGCAGGCCGCAATTCCACTTCATCTGCTTATCAACTATGGCGACGGTTTTCGCTTAATTGCGCTTAACACCTCGCCAAATTTGTATCGCATTTTTGAGACCGCGTATTGGTTAGAAGCGCCACTACTACTTTGGTACACACGTTCATTGGTCTATAAAAACTACCAATGGTCGAAAATCGACCTGGCATTTATTTTGCCCGCCGCGGTTTACTTAGTGTTCACCGTCATTACCTTCTATAGTCAAGACTACACTACCAAGTATCTCGCTCTACGAGACTATCAAACGGTAGAAGCACCGATTTTACGTCATCTGTCAGGCTTGGTTCGTGAGAGCCTTCGCGTTGTTTTTGGCGTTATGTGTGTCATCGATATTCGCCACTGTAGACAACAGATTCGCAAACGCTACTCAAATGTCGATCAAATAGATTTGGGCTGGCTAAACTTCTTAGTGATCGCGTTTTTGCTCATCCGTATTTGGGCAGTATTTGTATCTATCGCCTTAATTGCGAGAGCGCATCTACACATCAATATCGACTTTGAGTTGATGGGGTTAATCGGTAACTACACTACTTTTATATTAGTAAGCGGCCTAATTTTCTTCAGCCTAATCAGCAGCTCGTTATTTGAAGGTGTTGACACTCGCGAAGAAGTAGAGGAGCAGGAAAAAGAAGAGGAGCGTTCAGATATAGCTCCGGAGTTAATCACCAAAATAGAAGCACATATGCGAGACAGCAAGCCATTTCTTGCCAACATATTGACCTTAGAACGCCTCGCAAAGCAACTCGATATTCCACCCCGAACACTCTCTAATGCGATCAATCGACACTATGAGCAGAATTTCTTTGAGTTCGTAAACCATTACCGAATCGATGAAGCCAAACTGCTTTTGGCTGACCCAGACCAGAAATCTAAAACGATGATTGATGTGATGGCCGATTGTGGCTTTAACAGCAAAGCCACCTTTAACACTTTCTTCAAAAAGGTAGTAGGCCTGACCCCGAGTCAATATCGAACCGAAAAGCTGAATACTTAGAAGCCGACCTGTGAGTCTAAGCAACGTCGGCTAGACTCACTAACGACTCAACGCCCGTTACGCAAACCTAGAACTGTGCAGACCCTGGCGATCTTGGGAATGGGATCACGTCACGAATATTCTCCATACCGGTGACATAGTTGATCAAACGCTCGAAGCCCAAGCCGAAACCGGCATGCGGTACCGTGCCATATTTACGCAGCTCTCGGTACCACCAAAGGTGTTCAGCTGTTTCTTGATCAGGAAAACGTGCATCCAACATATCCAAACGCTCTTCGCGCTGACTGCCCCCGATAATTTCACCAATACCAGGTACTAATACATCCATTGCGGCGACGGTTTTTTCATCGTCGTTCAATCGCATATAAAACGCCTTAATATCCTTTGGATAATTCTTCAAAATGACTGGGCCCTTAATATGCTCCTCGGATAAAAAGCGCTCATGCTCTGAAGCTAGGTCAACGCCCCATTCTACTGGGAACTCAAATTTCTTGCCGCTCTTCAATAGAATATCGATCGCGTCGGTGTAGTCCATGTGCACGAAATCACTGTCGACAACGGCATTCAAACGATCGAGCACACCCTTATCTACTCGTTGCTGAAAAAACGCCATATCATCAGCTCGTTCACTTAAAACCGACTTAATGCAATGCTTTAAAAAGTCTTCCGCGAGAGCCGCATCATCGTTTAAGTCTGCAAAAGCAATCTCAGGCTCAACCATCCAAAATTCAGCCAAGTGACGGCTTGTATGAGAATTCTCAGCTCTGAACGTTGGGCCGAATGTATACACCTTAGACATAGCCAAACAATACGATTCGACATTGAGTTGGCCCGATACGGTTAAAAAACTTTCACCACCGAAAAAATCTTCGCCGTAGTTAACAGCGCCCTCTTCAGTTCGCGGAAGGTTTTGCATGTCTAGAGTTGACACTCGAAACATCTCACCAGCGCCTTCGGCGTCGCTGGCAGTTATGATTGGCGTATTGACCCACTGAAAGCCGCTTTGGTAAAAGTAGTTATGAATCGCGTTCGCTAATGTATTTCGAACTCGTGTCACCGCCCCAATAGCATTGGTTCGGGGGCGCAAATGCGCTTGCGTTCGCAGGTACTCAAAAGTGTGTCGCTTCTTGGCAATGGGGTAGGTCTCGGGTTCCTCAACCCAACCGACTACTTCTAACTCAGTCGCCTGAACTTCGACTGACTGACCTTGGCCTTGCGACTCAACTAAGGTGCCGGTGGCAATTACCGCACAGCCGGCCCCAAGGTGTAGCACTTCATCTTCGTAGTTAGCTAAAGAATCAGGCACCACAATTTGAATCGCGTCAAAACAGGAACCATCATGCAAGGCAACAAATGAAATACCGGCTTTCGAGGTTCGACGAGTTCTAACCCAGCCTTTGAGTGTCACTTGCTGATCAGTTGCGACAGCGCCTTTGAAAATTTCAGCGATGGAATGTTTGTTCATACTAGAATCTCGTCGTGGTTTGAATTTCCGAGATTATAACGATTTACTAGCAGTTTTGGTTGAGTGTTTTACTTCGATACAACACCGCCTCTATTGCTAGGGCTTATCGGCTATACAGTGCTTGCGAATAAAATCCTCGTGACTACTCATGGTATTGACAGAACGGTCTATTACATCTGCGATGCCACTCAAATATTTGTGTAAAGCAGTACTGTCATAAGCATCGACAATCGGATGGTAACTCTTGGGAGTAATTCGCTGCCCAAACATTACCGCTAACCAACTTGGCTCTGAGAAAAGTTCTTCATTTTCTCGGTAGATACGACCACTACTTTCAAAGAGATCAATTTTGTTCTGCAAGGTATCTGGCACTGACATGGTACGGCAGTAGTTCCAAAAAGGTGTGTCATCGCGTTGCGTTGCTTTGTAATGCAGCACGATAAAATCTCGAATCGCCTCTATCTCGTATATCGACTGCTCGTTGTACTTATCAATACCGACCTGATCAAAATCACGGCTCGGAAATAAGCCGATTAGCTTAGCAATACCAGATTGAATTAGGTGAATACTAGTCGACTCCAGCGGCTCAATAAAACCACTAGAAAGGCCAATCGCGACAACATTTTTGTTCCAGAACTTGTTGCGGCGCCCTGTTTCAAAACGCAATTTATTTAAATCAGCTAGAGGCTCTCCATCTAAGTTAGAAAGCAACACATCAGCAGCTTGATCGTCAGACATATAGTTACTGCTGTACACATGACCATTGCCGGTTCGATGCTGCAAAGGTATACGCCACTGCCACCCCGCATCTCTGGCGGTAGAGCGTGTATACGGCTCTGGCGCGCCTTGCTTTGTGCATGGAACAGCAATAGCTCGATCGCAGGGCAGCCAGTGACTCCAGTTCTCATAGCCTGTTTTGAGTGTCTGCTCGATAAGTAAGCCTCTAAAGCCTGAGCAGTCAATAAACAAGTCACCTTCAATTTTTTTACCACTGTCTAATTCAATGGACTCAATGAAACCATCTTCCGAGCGCTGATGAACCTGAACTACTTTTCCTTCTGTACGAACCACACCTCGTTGTTCTGCATACTTACGCAAGTATTTCGCGTAAAGGCCAGCGTCAAACTGAAAGGCATAGTTGATTTGGGACAATGGCGAATCAGGGATGTTTTGCGGGCGTGTGAATTTCCCCGCCTTAGCCGCTTTGCACGCCAGAGAAAAATCTTCAAGACGTTCAAACCGACCTTCTTGGTGCATTTTTAGCCAATAATGATGGAAAGGCACTGACTCAATCGGTACACCGTAGACTCCAAAGGGGTGCACGTAGGAATCGCCCTTCTTCCCCCAGTCTACAAATTCGATCCCGAGCTTAAAGGTTCCCTTGGTCTCGCGCACAAACTCATCTTCATCAATTCCGAGCAAGCCGTTAAAGGTAGCTATTTGCGGTATCGTTGCCTCACCAACGCCGACCGTTCCGATGCTCTGAGATTCGACTAGCTCTATTTTGCAATAGTCGTTAACCAGCACTTTCGAAAGCGCCGCCGCTGACATCCAACCTGCAGTGCCGCCGCCAACTATAACGACTTTTCTTATTCTATTGTCCATCGCTAGCTATTCCTGGCCGAAGTTTGATTGCTTTTTGCCTGTGAATCAGCATTCTGGGTTGTTTTCAGAATCTCCTGCAGTAATTGATCATGTTTCGGCAGGCGCGCGACAACATCACGAACGTGGCTAGCGTGCTTGTCGAGCAAGCTCCTCAGATCAGAATCTGAAACCTTACTTATCAAGGGATCATAAAATTCTGGCCATAGCTCTAGCGCGAAAAATAAATTGATCCATTGCGCTTCGCTCAAAACATCAGACTCGTAGAACGCGACCTGACCAGTTGAACGAAACAATTCAAGGCGATGCTCTACTGAGCTTGAGAATGCTTGCCCGGCTAAATTTGAATCAGCTATCAGTGCGTGCACATCGGCGACCCTGAGATATTCATTTCGAGTAGTGATGTTGTACTCTTGAGCTAGCAAATAATTGCAACTTTTATCAGGGTAAACGGCCAGCCAGCGCTCGATTGCATTGATCGTGAGGTCAAGTGGAGAAAAGAGTAAGGCCTCAACAAAACCCGCCGCTTCGCCAATCGCCAAACAATTGCCTTGCCAATGAGTATGGCGTACACCTTGGCGCTGTTCACTGACACTAACCAGATCATCTCGAATAGGCTGGCCAAATTCCGCAAAGGCTACGCTTCGCGCCTGCTCCTCAGACATTGCAGCTGAGCTATAGCTAAAATGGCAGTGCCTGGCGCCCTGAATTGGTATCGAACGAAACCAACCATGACGCGTTTTCGTAACGGTGTTAAACAGCGGGGTTTCGCTATTATCCGGCGTGATCATTTCTAAACGACGATCGTAGCCAAAGGCTTGCGACCAATCATCGTAGGTCACGCCCAGTGCCTCTTCAATCAGCAAGGCTTTGCTCCCAGTCGCATCGATAAAAAAATCAGCATGCACGCTTTCACCATTGCTAAGCATCAGCGTCTGGATAAAACCGTTATCGCCCACCACCACTTTTTCAACTTCAGCTTCGAGCCGCTTTACTCCATAGCGCAAAGCAAATTGAGCAAGAAAATGCAGGTAGCGAACCCCGTCAACCTGAAATGCATAGTCGATGTTATGCAGTGCCGAATTAGGTTCAGGGTGAGTAAATTTGTTCGACAGCGCGGCGGTGGTGGCAATTGAATGTTCGGCCACTTTAACCTCAGGACTACTATCTCGCTCATGGCTGTTTATTTGCTCATGGCTGTTTATTCGCTGACGGCTGTTTATTCGCTGACGGCTCAAGTAATGATGAAACTTAACTCGGTCAACCAATTCGCCGGTCGGCGAATAACAAAAGAGGTTGTCTTTGCTGCCTCGGCAATTCTGCAAGCGCGTACCGTATTTATAAACACCGCCTACATTCTTAAGAAGCTCCACCTCTTGCACACCAAGGTCACTGTGAAAATCGAGCGCGTTGGTGCTTAGAGTCAACGCGTTTGGGACCACAGCGTGGTTCGGCTCAACGATTGTAATTTGAACGCCCTGACTACGCAGGCTTCGAGCCAGTCGCGCCGCTACCGCCCATCCATGTATGTCATTTCCCGCGATAACAATCGAGCGTATTTTTTCTATCGAGTTCTTTTCTATAGCGTTCATAGACAGCACCTAATGAAAGTTACGGCTGCGAGTTCCGTATAAACTCATATCCGTATTCTTCCATCCATCATTCAGCTGGTTTTCAAGTCCAGCGATCGCATCTTTATGTAACGGCATCGCTTGCACTGAATTTAATACTTCGACTCGTAACTTATCTAGCTGCGCCTGCATATCCCCAACACTGAATCCGTCTACCCTAGTGTCGTAGCGCTGGGGTAAAAATCGTTGCCCCAAATACACTGCGACCCAGCTCGGCTCTAAAAACAAACCCTCTTGATACTTCACCACGTGCCCGGTTTGCTTAAACAAATCCATCTTTCGTCTAAGTTCATCAGGCACGCTCATCGTACGAACATAATTCCAGAACTCAGTATCGTCGCGCTCAGTTGCATGATAATGCAAAATCAAGAAGTCTTTTACGCGCTCAATTTCCATTTGCATCACTCGATTAAACTCGCTCGAAAACGCCGAATCAACCTGCTTGTTAGGGAAGAACTCGATCAACTTCATAATACCAAGTTGAATAAGATGGATACCGGTAGACTCTAACGGCTCAAGAAAACCTGCTGATAGACCTATTGCGACACAATTCTTGTTCCACATTTTCTTACGTCGGCCCGTGTTAAACCTAAGAAAATTGGGTTCAGCAAACGGCTTTCCATCCAAACCTTTCTGCAAAGAATCGAGAGCTTCGTCGTCACTCATGAAATCGCTGCAATAAACATGCCCATTGCCAGTACGATGCTGCAAAGGAATACGCCACCGCCAGCCTGCTCGATCCGCGGTAGCGCGGGTATAAGGCAATGGCTGCTCTTCCTTTTCGCACGGTATTGCAACCGCTCTATCGCATGGCAGCCAATGCTTCCAATGCTCGTAACCCGTCTCTAGGGTTTGCTCAATCAATAAACCGCGAAAACCAGAGCAGTCGATGAATAGATCACCATCAACTTGCACTCCGTTTTTCAGAGTAACCGACGTGATGAAGCCCGACTCAGAATCTTGTTGCACACTCTCAACCAAACCTTCTTGACGAATAACTCCTCGCTCCTCCGAGTAGCCTCGAAGATACTTCGCATAAAGGCCCGCATCTAAATGATAGGCAAATGAATAGGTCGCGAGCAGCGAATTAGGGTCTTGCGAAGGAAAGTCAAATCGCTCTTGAGCGGCCGCGACCACAGGTAAAGAATAGTCGCCAATTGGATGATCATTGCCATGCTGTTTGGATTTCAACCAATAGTGATGAAACGGAACACCATTAACCGGCTGACCAAAATCGCCAAATGGGTGTATGTAGGCGTCACCTTGCTGCCCCCAATTTGCAAACTCAATACCCAGTTTGTAGGTTGCGTTAGTCGCTTGCATGAACTCAGGTTCATCAATCCCTAAGCGTTGATTAAAAAAGCGTAAATGCGGCAAGGTTGCCTCGCCAACACCAACGGTACCAATTTGCTCCGATTCGATAAGCGTGATTTTGCAAGAGCCTTCAGCCAATGAAGAGCCTTCAGCCAATGAAGAGCCTTGAGCCGATGAACAGCCTTGAGCCGATGAACAGCCTTGAGCAATTGAAGAGCCCTTAAGCAAGTGAGAAAGCGCTGCGGCCGTCATCCAGCCTGCCGTGCCACCTCCAACAATGACTATGTTTTGAACCGCGTCGTTTGTTTTATTTTGCATAACGTCAAGCCAGCCTAGAAGGCCGAGTGTTTTAAGCAGTATACCTAGATAGCCAAACCTTCAGGTCAATATCCCGTTGATTCGAATCGCATTAAACGTAAAAAAGCCGTCTCAAGTTACCCTGAGACGGCCTTTTACCATTGACCTTCTAACGATTAGAAGTTGCCACGTAGTTGTACCGTCAAACGACGATCAGAAGCGAACGACGTTCGGAATACACGGTCACCCGCATTGTTGACTTGATTCTCAACACGAGTTTCTTCCTCCAAAATGTTCGTTGCTTGGAACACAACTTGTAAGCTATCGTTAATATTATACGAAAACGAACCATCCAACTGACCACGAGCCGCTTGGAACGCAGGCAATTGATTGATTACATTTCGAGCTGTCAATAAATAATCATCACGCCAGTTGTAAGCCAAACGAGCTTCAAGCCTTTCATTCTGATAAATACCTACCAAGTTGAAAGTATGATCTGACAAGCCCGCAAGCGGAAGGCCTTCTGTAACATTACTCGTAAGTGCAGCAGCTGATCGAGATTGCTGCGGGCTCAAGAACGTTTGAGGTATATCACTCGGGTTCAAATAAGTGTAGTTAGCCTGAATGCCAAAACCACTCCAAAAACCGGGAAGTTGATCAAAAAATTGCTGATAAGACAATTCAAGACCCGTTAATGAGGCATCGGCGATATTTCTAGGTTGATTCAAATCAACTAGCTGGGTCGCGCCATTGCTAGGGTTGGTAACTAACTCAGAAATGGCTTGAACCGAAATGAAGTTGCTTAAATCTTTATAGAAAATCCCAGCACTAAAATATCCGTCATCTGCAAAATAATTCTCATAAGAAAGGTCTACATTTACCGCTTCTACCGGTTTCAAAAATGGATTACCGCTTGTTTGGCTCGCATTCCCATTAAATGTAACGCCGGTTACATTGCCATCGGCATCTCGAATGGCCTGAACACTTGCAGAACTCAAATTGAAGTCATAGCGTAACTCACCGAGATTTGGCAGAGTGATCGCTTTAGCTAGGCCGAATCGGATCAGTTGCTTGTCATCAATCTCGTACTTGACATTCAAACTCGGAAGCAGTTCGCTGAAAGAGCTCTCAGCATCTTGCGTATCGCTGAAGCCGTTTGCGAATGCAGCCACTTCAGCGGGAATGAACGGCAGTAATTGTGAAGAGTACGGCGTAGGAAAAACTTGCCCACCAGCTACGGTAAAATCTACGTTAACATAACGAAGTCCGACGTTACCTGATAAATTACTATCATCAGAACCAAAGTTCAAACGCGCATAAATTGCTGCGTTGTCTTCTTGTGTTTGATTAACTTCGGCAGGCAAATAAACTGTCCCGGGTATAACACCTGCCCGATCTGCCAAGGCTGGATTATTGCGATTAGGGAATGCCGCTAAGAATGCATCGTAGCTACTTATAACTGATTCATCGGCAAATAAGGCTACGTTGCCCGGCAAGGCATTAACATTGCCA
Organism: uncultured Arenicella sp.; assembly: GCA_947499305.1. Lineage (GTDB taxonomy): Bacteria > Pseudomonadota > Gammaproteobacteria > Arenicellales > Arenicellaceae > Arenicella. Next base: position 28,392 of record CANMNN010000015.1, read on the forward strand.
TTATGAAAGCCATCAAATACATTTGGAGCTGCTCCAGCAACACCAAACCCTCGGCCACCTTGGCTGCCATCAAATCCCGCTCTACCACCAGCCCAAGTTTCAGAAACATTACCCCAGTTATAGTTTGCCCAACGAACAGTCTGATCTCGTTTTGCGAAACGCACACCAGTTTCAATAGACTTAAAGAAGTCCATTTCTAGATCATACTCAGCATCCAGATGGATTGCAGATTGATCACCAACCGCGTCGTCCAAGTGCTCCATTGCAGCCCGATAGAAGTAGTTGTTAGGATCTGAGAAAAATTCAGCATCAGTTTGGTTTGACCCTTGGGGTGCTAAGAAACGAATCTGCGGCACATCGCCAGCCGACAATACTTGTGCTCGAGCTCCGCCAGTGTTTGTTAAAGCACCGAATACTGTAAGGTCTTCTTGGTCTCGGGTCGCATCAACGAATTGAAGTCCAGCTTTTAGGAACAAGCGATCGTTAGCCTGATAGTTAAGGCTCAAACTAAAATCTTCAACCAATGAGTTAGTATCTTGGCGGCGCAGTTGAGGCCCGAAAGCGCCACCTAGTCCAGTTAGAGTGCCACCGACAAAGGTTGTATTGTCAAATTGAGCGTCCGAGCCGAAACCAGATCCGTTAGATGAAGCATCGTCAGAGAAAAACGCTCGCTCGATCCATTCAGTACTACTATCAGAGCGAACGTATTCAGCAACTGCCGAGAATGTTTGCTCTGTGTTTTGATATTGCAAAACTAAGGAACCACCCTCACGAGTACGATTTGTAGAGAGCGATCGAATCCCTACACTCGTAGGAACAAAGCGATCTTGCCCCACGCCAGTAGCATCTTGAATTAACGACTGGAGCCCGAATTCTACTCCATCAGTGCGAAAATCCAGATCCTGATTTGCATAAGAAACCAAAACACCAATTTCGCCACCCGCAACATCAAAACGGTCGCTGTATAGGCCGCTGAAGCCTCCAGTCAGCTCTTCTTCTAAACTTCCGTAGTTGCCTTCAACCTGAAATGAAACACGTCGGCCATCAGAGTCGAAAGGTTTACGAGTATTTAGGTTAATCGTACCAGAAATACCTCCCTCGATTTGATCAGCCGTGTGGTTTTTATAAATCTCTACACTGCTAAGAAGCTCGTTTGGTACGTCTTGAAAGCTTAAACCGCGGTTACTATCAGCCGAAAATGAATCTTGACCATTAAACTCTGAACGAGTGTAAGGCAGACCACGAAGCGAAATAGACGCACCCTCTGACGTAAAATGATCGGTGTCGTTAGCCGCTTGGAAGCGTTCGATAGCAACACCAGGAACACGCTGTAGCGCTTCGAGAACTGAAACGTCTGGCAACGCACCAAGATCGGTAGCTGAAATCGCATCGACGTGAGTATCAGCATTTCGCTTCAAGTCTTGTGCTGTTTTTAAGCTGGCACGTACACCGTAAACCGTTACTTCTTCTAGGCCTTCATCTGGAGTCGCGGCTTCTTGAGCTTGAGCGGCAGGTTGGATTGCTGCGGCAACACACGCTGCCAACATCGTTTTCTTGAGTGGGAATCTCTGCGCACTAGCTGCAGGTATTCTGTTAGATATGCCTTTGGCCATGATCTAATCTCCTTCTTAAATGGTATTTTATTTTTTTGATAGATCAACCGCTGGCTATTCTGCCGGCTTGTCATGTTTACAATGATCGCAACAAGGTAAAACCCGGGACGGATTTAGCCTAGCTCAAATCAAAGTTCACAGCCCGCCGTCGAGCCGTATTGTCAGTTTTTCTATCACGCAATGAGTGGTTTTTACCACTTAGGGACCACTTTATGACAATAAATTCACTCTGTCACTCGATTATTGTAAAAAAATTTCATGGCTAATTTCGATCAATCAAGCGAAATCAATTGCTTTCATATCTAAAACAACTACTTGAAGTAGAAACTAGGTGTTAAACGTTTACATAAAAAAAGTACTCAGCCCAAACCAGAGTGTCATAAACTTGCGAAAATCAACGGCTGGCTTTAGATTTATGTAAAAAAATTACATAAATAAGACAATTAGAAGACAGAAGGCTTAAAAAGTAGAATTAGCTTAATTTATTAACACACAGAAACGGCATGTGACTAAAAAAATTAGCCGCTAGCTGGCCAAGAAATCGCAAGGCTGAGTATTTAAGAATGACCGCCTTAAAACACGACGTTTTGGACAAAATTTAGACCTGAATAGCCCAAATAGAAGTTGAAAAGCCCGGTGAGTCAGCTACCCCTCATTGCGATTTAAAAGATACTTAGAAGCGAGTAATACTCAATCTAAAACTGCCTACCGGGCTAATCCTCCCCTCTCAGGGACTGGTCTAACACTTGACTCACCGAATTTGATCGCAACTCGTTCGGTCAGAAAGCGCTTGTGTTCAGCGCTCTCGATTGTTGGCCTTTAATTAGACGCCGCAGATTGCTTTGTAAATCGAATTGCGACGCCACCACTGCGGCCTAAATCAAACGTTAATGTTTGGTCCGAAGTAACCACTTTTTCCTCGATAACAATATCGTAAGGCTTACTTTCGAAGTCAGCATTATCACCATCTCGGTAGATCTGTGCAAGGTACTTATCACCTTCTTGTAAAAAGTTTACAGGAAAATCGACTTTTCGAGCATGTTCGTTTGTGTGAGCGGCAACATACCAATCATCAGAATTACGGTCTTTTCGAGCAATTACTAGATACTCCCCAATTTCTCCGCTAAGTGCGATCGATTTGTCCCAATCGGCTGGTACGTCCTTAATAAATTGAAACGCATCTGGGCGGGCACGGTAGTTTTCAGGCAAATCCATGACCATCTGAATAGGCGAATAAATCGTTACGTACAAGGACAGTTCTTTCGCAAGGGTGTGCTCAATTCGCGACCGCTTGTCGTGACGACCCATTGCTTCAGTAATCGGGGGGCGCTCGCTTGGACGAAGGTCAAACGCGCCCGCAGTGTAATCCATTGGGCCAGACAACATGCGGGTATAAACTAAGTGAGATACATGATTAGGCCCGTTCGGTGGAACTCCCCACGCATTGAACTCTTGCCCACGAGCGCCTTCACGGCTTACCCAGTTAGGATAGGTACGACGCAATCCTGTGTCTTTAACGGGTTCGTGCGCATTAATCGCAATCTTATGCTTCGCCGCTTTTTCAACAACACGTAAGTGATGCTTTACGTTTTCTTGTCCGTCGTGATACTCAAAACGAGTAACACCACTCTCATCGATATATTTAAGTTTGCCCGCATCAGCAACGTAGCCAGTCTTTACAATCGCAACGTCGTTCTCTTCATAGAGCTTGAATGCATCATCAATTTGATTTTCGTAGTTAGTTACATTGCCAGATGTTTCATGGTGACCAATCAGACGCACGCCGACCTTACGACCGTGCGCAGAAACTTTTTCGATATCAAAGTCGTCGTAGGTTTCGGTAAAACTAAATACATCTCCATTGTTATACCAATCGCCATCCCAACCAGTATTCCAGCCTTCTACCAAAACTCCATCAAAGTCATGCTCGGCGGCAAAATCCATCATCTCGATTGTGGCTTCAGTAGTAGCCGCATGAATGCCATCATTGCCCCAGGTGCGATCCTTAATGTGTTGCTGCCACCAAATACCGATGTATTTGCCTGGTTTAAACCAAGAAATATCATCCATTTTACTTGGCTCATTGAGGTTTAGAATCAGATTCGAATTAACCAATCCTGGCGCGTCTTTAGCAATCTGGATAGTCCGCCAAGGCGTTACGAAAGGCGTCTCAAGTTTAACCAAACCACCATCAGCGCGTGGTGCAAGATTAGCTACGAGATTAGGCCCACGACGATGCTCAATCGACATGCCTGAGTAATTTACCAATGCAGCCTCGTGCAAGCTCACATGTGTTCCATTTGTAAGTTTCATGGTTACCGGCGTGTGCGCCATTTCCATTTCATCGACGCTAGTCGTATTGTACAAATATTCGTAACGGTTCCATTTTCGGGCAGGAATCCACCACGCACGAGCGTCTTGGTCCATATTGAATTCAGTGATCTCTTCGGTGATTTCAACCGACTCAAAGCCAGCCTGTTTAGGCACCTCGTAGCGAAAACCAATGCCATCATCAAAGGCTTTTACATAAAAATTCATGCTCTGCTCAGGCTTAGCACGCCTGACTACTAAACGCAGCAAGTTGTGGTGATCTCGAACTTGTCGATTCTCGCCCCAAGGTTGTTCCCATGTGCTATCTGCAGAACTAAGCTGGCTGTCGACAATAGACATCTGAGCATCGAAACCGTGCTGTTTAGAAAAGCGTAAGCCTAATAAGCTAGATTGTATAACTTCGAGGCCATCTCGGCTGACACTGTATCTCAACTCACCGCCCTCATCACTCAGTGCAACCTTGATCACACCATCTGGTGAACTCACTTCGTAAGTTTTATTTGTTGGATCGTTTGCGCTATCGGCGTTAACGCATGCGATTAAGCCAATCGCGAGAAAAAGGGTAGAAAATAGTCGTGCAATCATGGCGCAGCCTCTTAAAAAATCAGCCCATGAATATAGATCAAAATATCGGCAAATTTTTATGAATACGAATGCGTAAACTGCTCGAGCTTACTCTGAGGCCTCTAAAGTCTCAGCAAGCTTTCGGAGGCGCTGCATTACAAGCGGTAATTCCTTCTTAAAGCTTGGTGCGGCCGCCACGTAAATCAAAAAACGTAAACGCCCTTTAAAAACGACTTCATGCGTGAACAGAGTATGCGCTTTCTGAGTATCAGAAGCCGGAATAGCCAGCACATAGCTCTTAAGTTCGATTTGTTGGTACAAGGGCACAAACAAGGTTTCAGTAAAGCTAATTCCTTGATTTACCTCTTTAAGTACAAACCGAGTTCGCATAGCGCCTCGAGCTTTTATGTGGCCGCTCGCACCACTTTAAAATGTATGACCCTCATCTAGATGAGAATACTCAAGCAATGTATCAAACTGCTTCCAATTCTCAACGTCTTTCCATAGCGCCCAAATTCTTTCAGGGCTGGCGCTTGTTGGTAAAGACAGTTTCAAGCGATAGTCACTCAAAACTTCCACCTTAGGCTGTCCATCTTGATGGGCGTGCAGCAAGCCGCTATTTGCTAATACGCTGAAGCAGAATAGCGAAAAAACGAATCTACGCATTAGCCTAGATATTGATCAAAAACACTAAAGCTCGATTCGAGGAGCGTTACTCTATCCAAAATAAACTACTCGGTGGCCGCTGCCGCTAGCCCTGCTAGTAGAGTTGTTATTTTTTCGATGACTGGATCGCAGCCTTCAATCGAATGAACGTCCTTTAGATGAGCGGGCGTGTTATACGCCAACTTTACTTGGCCGTCTGCATCTTCCCAGACCAGAGCTTTTTGAGGTAAGTCAATCGCTACAGTAGGTGCGCATTGCATTAATTTAGTGCCCACATTTGGATTACCAAATAGGACCAATTCTGTCGGCGCGAGCTCGAGACCAACGCCTTTGGCATTGGCGGTGTGATCAATGCGCGCGAACAAGGTTAGACCCTTGGCTTCAACTAGCTGGGCGAACTTATCCGCAGTGTCTTTAACCGAATGAGCACTGGCAACGATTGTAAGGTGATCGTGTGCGTAACTTGGCATAGTAAATAAAATAATTAGTAGAGAAATTATAGGTTTCATAAATGCAATGACCGCTACAGCGAGCTAATTCTTTCAGTAAGTCTAGCCGCTAGTTAGAAACTTGGTTAGTCTTACTAGAAAAGAACAACGGCAAAAATGGTGGAAACAATCGTGCAGAAATACGCTGAAAGTAATGGCTTAACTCTATGCTACGAAAGACTAGGCAATAATTCGGCCCCAGCCATATTGCTAATTGCAGGCCTCGGTGAGCAACTTGGCGAATGGCCCACGGGCTTTTGCGAGTTATTGGCTGGTCAAGGGTTTCAGGTAATTCGCTACGATAATCGAGATATTGGCTTATCGACTAAAGTAGCTAGCCTTTATTCTTTGGAGGACATGGCTGACGACGCTTGTGGATTGCTATCGAGCTTAGACATTGAAGCTGCGCATATCGTTGGCATGTCGATGGGCGGAATGATAGCGCAAATATTTTGTGCTAAGCACCCCACAAAAGCCTTAAGCTTGTGCAGCATTATGTCATCGAGTGGTGCCGAAGGTTTGCCAGGCCCCACCCCAGAAGTAGCGGAGATGTTGACAAAAAAGACCGATGGCAGCGAGGCTGGGTTTATCGAAAACTGGGTTGAAAGCAAACGCCGAATCGATAGCCCCGCTTACCCCGCGGACGATCAAGAACTCTATCGAAGAGCTAAAGCGAATTGCCAACGCTCGTTTCACACGGCTGGTTATATGCGGCACCTTAACGCAATCAATTCCAATGGGAGTCGAGTAGATTTACTCAAGCGAATCACGTGCCCAACTTTAGTAATCCATGGCAACGATGATCGCTTGGTTCCTAAGGAGTGTGGCATTCATACAGCTGATACTATTAACGGTGCACGCTTAGAGATTATTGAAGGCATGGGACACAACATTCCGATGCAACTCTACAAGCCACTTAGCGATTTGATTATGAGCCTTATCAGACAAAGCAATTAAACCTACTGAGGTCTCGCAAACACAGCAACCCAATATGCTCCGGTCCGAGCGACACCTATCTCCTGATAATCAGCCTTAAGTAAATTCTTACAGTGCTTCTTACTCGCAAGCCAATCTGCAAGTAAAATCGGAGCCGTAGGTTGGCCTTTTGCGATATTTTCTCCCACAGCTGACCAGGCATAGCCACTGGAGGTGACTCGATCCCCTAGCCTAGAATTGCCCTTACCCAGGTGACTCAGGCTTTCGATTTTTGCAAGTGTGTTCGCATGCCCTTCGGCCGACTGTTGCAAGCGACAATTTGGAGTCAGAGGTTCACTGGCCTTTAACTTTGCTGAGCCGCAGTAGTGCGTTTCACTGCGCGTCACATTTATCAATCTAATTAAATCGGCGGCTTGAGAAGAAAGTTCACAGTTTGAATCGCTTCGCAGGTCTCCTTCGCTCGCAAGCGAATACGAGCCCGCGCTAAATAACATAAAGGAGAATAAAACTGTTTTAACGAGAGACTGAGGACGCATTTGGCTACCGAGCGAATTAAATAAGTAAGAGTGTTTTATTTGATGTTCAGCTTAAATTAAGCTTTGAGTGCTTATCATGACAACAATTAGACCAATGATATACTTAAAAAATGGAACGAGTTAAAACTTTAGCGTTAGTTGCAATGCTCAGCCAATTAAGCGCTTGTGCGGTGATGAGCAAACAACAATGCATGGACGCAAACTGGCGTGAAGTCGGCTATAAAGTTGCTTATAGTGGCGCCGTAAGCCAAGTCGAGACTTTTGAAAAGCGAGAAAAAGCGTGCGCAAAACACGGTGAGGTTGCGAACTACCAACAGTTTCTACAAGGCTTTGCCGATGGGCGTGTTTACCATTGCCAACTCAACAATGCAGTGGAACTCGGCGTTAAGGGTCGGCTAAGGACGTTAGAAAATAACCTTTGCCCGGAGAGAGACTACCCCGGTTTTAGCGAGGCCTTTGAAGTTGGCTTTAAACTAAATAGACTGCGTGGTATTGCTAGCCGCAGCAGTCAATCAATATCCAGTCTCAACAGTACGATTTACAGCAACCGTAAGCGGATCGACCGAATTAACAATAAGATAAATTCTGGCGACTTAGACCAAGATGATCGAAAACGGCTCCGCCATGAACGACGCAGACTGCGTGACGATATCTTATACGCGAAGCGAGAAGTTAGCCATCTAGAGCGAATCTACTATGACGATCTCGCCGAAGCGAGGAGCTACCAAGACTATGTTTATAACGACTACGTTTATTCTTTAGATGACCGACATATCGATCCTAGAGTAAGACGCAAGTACGAGCGCCCTGAAAACCAAAGCGAGTTTGAAGACCGTATAGACGATATTTTAAAACGCTAGCCCGTTTAATCACGCAATATTCAAGCTCAGAGTTACCGAGAAATCCGTTTCTGAGTATCGTCAATATTCGATTATTTCCCCATCGCGCGTAAAATTTTATGATAAATGGCCGTGTTTTCATACACGCCCTTAAAGCGTTCAGCGCCGTTCCCATATGCGTAAACTGGTACCATTGCTGAGGTATGCCCCATAGTAGAATAAGCATGTCCGGGCACTGCGTAAGGTACGGTGGCGTCCATATCTCCGGTAGGCAAGGTCAATCCTCCGGTTTCATGGTCGGCCGTAATCAACACCAAGGTGTCAGGATTTTTATCAGCAAATTTCATCGCCTCACCTATCGCTTTATCAAAGTCATAAAGCTCGCTCATCGTATACTCAAGATCGTTCGCATGACCACCCCAATCTATTTGAGAACCCTCGGCCATAAGAAAGAACCCAGCTTTACCTTCTTTGCTAAGGAAGTCGATGCTTGGCTGAATTGACCTAGAAAGGTAATCGCTTCGACCTTTTGCAACCGGATCAGGATGCGCCCCAGCGGTAAAGTAGCCAACTCGACCTGTTACGCCCTTAATTGCGCCAAGATTGTTGACCATAGTCACACCCTTCGCCTGCATTTCTTTGATCAAATTACGTTCATCTGGCTCACCACGTTTTTGATTAGAACGTTTATCAAAATGATCTTCACCACCACCAATAAATAAATTTACAGGAGCATCGACCAAACCTTCTGCGATCTCATAGTAATTTTCACGGCTCTCTACGTGGGCGTAAAAGCTTGCCGGAGTAGCGTGCGTAATGCTCGAGGTAGCAATCAAACCAGTGGAATAACCTTCTTTCGATAAGAGCTCAATAATGGTCTTCTTTGAACGACCATTTGCATCTAGTCCAATAGAACCATTACTGGTTTTAACACCAATCGAAAATGCCGTGGCACTTGCTGCCGAATCCGTTATAACCTCGGTAGCGCTGCTGGTTTTACTCAAACCAATATAGTGAGCCTTCTCGAGGTTCAAAGGCTGATCACTTTGTTGAATCGCTTTCGAAACTTGAGCAAGCCCCATGCCGTCACCGATTAGAAAAATGACATTCTTAACCGGCGAATTAGATTTCGCCTCAAGTTTTGATTCATTAGGGCCAGAGCAGGCTGCGAGGCAAATGATAGAGGCGGAAATTACTAGTGCTAACTTCTTCATTGTTTATATCGTATCGTGGAATGGAAACTATTTAATGAGAGTGTACATCATAATTATGACAAGCCAAGTTAGTTGAGCTTTGGCGCGATGATTACGGGGCCACGATCACTTGAGCAACCGTTATTGAGCTCTCAAATACAGCTTCATCATTTTAAATTAGTGCCTGATTTCGAAGCTTCGCTTGCCGCTACTATCAGACTTTATTCATTTTTTGGAGCCTGGTTAATAGTCCAATCATAATCAATAAAGTCAACTTGATAATCACTCGGGATTTGATCATTACGAAACTGATTCACATAGGCAATAAGATCTTGCTTGTTCCCAGAACCAACATAATCCTTAGTGTAAAACTTCATAATTCCCGATAGCCTAATCACCTTCCTATAATTGTCTACCTCAATGTGCTTAGGCTTATTAAAAAACTCCACCGATGCTGCTTTCAAATCTAGCTCTAAGCACTCAGGGGTAAATACAGAAGTCGGTAATCGAGGACAATCAATCACCATACAATTTAAAACAAAGTGCACCCGCGCCTCACCAATAGATCGAATAACTTTGTTCTCGTAATCATAAAGATTTGTTTTTTTGCCGCCGATGGCAACACTCCTAAATTTAAAAAACCAAGCGCGCCTCCACAATGAGTTTAAATGCTCTGGGATTCCTCGTTCAATAATGCCCTTCATCGCTAACGCATTATAAGTATTGATGTGATACGCAATTATATGCGCCTCGCTTGGGAAAAATTCAGGGTGAGTTTCCGGGCTTACTTGTCCGACAGCATCGATAAACTTCTGCAAGCATAAGACATCTTTTTCCAGCGCAACAAAGTCAGTTCGACCCTGATCATCAACGAAGCGTTCGAGTGTTTCCTCCCAATCACTTAAGTGTTTTTGATAGAGGTCCTCAGTTTCAGCATTAGCAATATTCATAAAGATGATGAAAAGATAGGGCACGCGAAAGCGAGTGAAGATTTTAAGCAGTTCATTTTTACCCGAATAGGATCACGCTCAAATTTTGATAGAAACTTTTGCCTCCAGCGATTTATGGCTTAGCGTGCCGTAATAGCCGCGTGTGGCATCCCAACGCCGTAAACTAATTTATATATATGCTGTAAATTGTGTTGGGACATACCAATGCTACGTAGTGTCAAAACCCACACCAAGTCAATGCATCAATAACCTCTGAAGCTTGCGATACTCGCTTGCATTTGTACACCCCGATAACTGATGAGTCGAGGCTCAGGCTGAATTTAATTGCTTGGGTATCCAGTTTTCGCTTTATCACACGTTGACGTTAACGTTAACGTAATTTACAGTAACCCTGTTTAAACCATCAGGGCATTGACCATGGCCTCATCAAAACCAGAGCACGCTGAGAAAAGCTATTTAATTCGGGAACTAGCCGAAGAGTTTAATGTAACCACTCGAACGCTGCGTTTTTACGAAGAAAAAGGCTTACTCAAGCCATCTCGTATAGGTGCCACTCGCGTTTATAGTGCGGCAGACCGCACGCGACTAAAGCTTATTTTGCGTGGCAAACGACTCGGGCTAAGCCTAGATGAAAGCGCCGAAATAATATTGATGTACGACCCAGTTGGAACAAACAGCAAACAAATTTTAACGCTGATCGATGCGATTCAAGACAAGCGCTTACATCTTGAAAAACAAAAGCAAGATCTCGAACAAACGCTGGAAGATCTCGAACTGGCCGAAGCAAAATGCGTTGAATCACTCAAACACATTCATTAGTTAACGCGTCTTATGACGCACAGCCAAGACACGTTGGCACTCTCAACCTTAAAGAGAAAGATAAATGACTACTGCCTACCCTACTCTGCAACACAATCTCGGTGAAGAAATTGATATGTTGCGCGATATGACACACCAATTTGCTCAAGCTGAAATCGCCCCGCGCGCAGCTCAGATCGATAGCGACAACGAGTTCCCTAAGGACTTATGGCGCAAATTTGGCGACCTCGGGCTGCTTGGCATTACCGTTGATGAAGCCTATGGCGGTAGCAACATGGGCTATCTGGCACATTGTGTCGCGATGGAAGAAATCAGCCGCGCATCAGCATCGGTGGGCTTATCTTATGGCGCTCATTCGAACCTGTGTGTGAACCAAATTTCGAAGAATGGCAGCGAAGCTCAAAAGCAAAAATATTTGCCAAAGCTATGCTCAGGTGACCATGTCGGCGCGCTAGCCATGTCAGAGCCAAATGCCGGTTCTGATGTGGTAAGCATGAAGCTTAGAGCCGACAAGCACGGAGACCACTATGTGCTTAACGGCAACAAAATGTGGATCACTAATGGCCCCGATGCTGACACTTACGTGGTCTATGCAAAAACTGATGTCAGCGGCGGTTCCAAAGGCATAACGGCGTTTATCATCGAACGTGGCTTTGCAGGTTTTAGCCAAGCACAAAAGCTTGATAAGTTAGGCATGCGTGGCTCAAATACCTGCGAGTTAGTGTTCGAAGATTGCCATGTTCCAGAAGAAAACATACTAGGCTTTGAAGGCGGCGGCGTACGCGTTTTGATGTCTGGTTTAGATTACGAACGTACTGTGCTTTCAGGTGGCCCTGTCGGCATCATGCAAGCATGCTTGGACATTGTTGTACCGTATATTCACGAGCGCAAACAATTCAACAAAAGTATTGGCGAGTTCCAATTAATGCAGGGGAAAATTGCCGATATGTATACCTCTCTAAGTGCCAGTCGAGCCTATTTATACGCCGTCGCAAGGGCTTGTGATCAGGGCTTAGAAAGCCGTAAAGACGCCGCCGCAGTAATACTCTATACAGCAGAACAAGCAACCCAAATGGCATTGCAAGCAATTCAAACCTTAGGCGGTAATGGCTATATCAATGAATACGCAACAGGCCGACTCTTACGCGACGCTAAGTTATACGAGATTGGTGCCGGCACATCTGAGGTACGACGAATGTTAATCGGTCGCGAGCTCTTTGCCGAAACTAAATAGCCAACGTTAATTAGCTCAACTGAGAAACAGATATGGCTCAAATCAAAACTAAAATTAATACTCGCTCTCAGAGCTTTGTAGATAATAGCGAACATATGCAAGCTAGCGTCGACGACCTTTACAAGCTTGTTGAAACAATTAAGTTAGGTGGTGGCAAAGCTAGGCAAGAGAGACATGAGTTACGAGGTAAGTTGCTCGCTCGTGATCGTATTGATGCTCTCATTGATGACGGCACTGCGTTTCTAGAAATCTCACAATTAGCCGCCCATGATGTTTATCCCAACGAGAACGTTGCCTGCGCAGGCGTGGTCGCAGGTATCGGCATTGTTGAAGGTCAGGAGTGCATGATCGTGGCAAATGACGCCACGGTTAAAGGCGGTAGCTATTACCCTTTAACGGTTAAGAAACACCTTCGCGCGCAGACCATTGCCGAACAAAACCATCTCCCCTGTATTTACTTGGTCGACTCCGGAGGCGCTAACTTACCACGCCAAGACGAGGTATTTCCTGATCGCGAACATTTTGGTCGAATCTTTTTTAACCAAGCCAATATGTCCGCCCAGAACATTCCTCAAATAGCGGTGGTGATGGGATCCTGTACCGCAGGTGGAGCCTACGTCCCAGCTATGGCCGACGAGTCAATTATTGTACGTAATCAAGCGACTATATTTTTAGCTGGCCCGCCTTTGGTCAAAGCCGCAACTGGAGAAATTGTCACCGCTGAAGAGCTCGGTGGTGCCGATGTGCACTGCAGAGAGTCTGGTGTATCAGACCACTATGCCGAGAACGATCATCATGCATTGCAACTAGCACGACAATCCGTAGCTCGGCTCAACCGAATTAAGCCTAAACAACTCGATATTAAAAATAGTGTTGAACCACTCTACGACAGCCGCGAACTCTACGGCATTATTCCCGAAGACATGCGGCAACCCTTTGATGTTCGCGAGGTCATTGCGAGGGTTGTTGATGGCTCAGAGTTCGATGAATTTAAAGCGCTATTTGGCACAACACTGGTTTGTGGCTTTGCTCGCATCATGGGCTTCCCGGTAGGAATTGTTGCCAACAACGGCATACTGTTTAGCGAGGCCGCGCAAAAGGGCGCGCACTTTATCGAGCTTTGCGCACAACGAAAAATACCCCTGGTATTCCTGCAAAACATCACCGGTTTTATGGTTGGCAAGCAATATGAGGCCGGTGGCATTGCCAAGCATGGAGCAAAAATGGTGACCGCAGTTGCGTGCGCCAAGGTTCCTAAATTCACCGTACTGATTGGCAATTCTTACGGTGCCGGAAACTACGGCATGTGCGGACGAGCCTATGACCCTAATTTTCTTTTTATGTGGCCAAACGCTCGCATCTCGGTGATGGGCGGCGAGCAAGCGGCTGGTGTTTTATCACAAGTTAAACGTGCGCAAAAAGACAAGGCCGGAGAAACCTGGAGCGAGCAGCAAGAAGCTGATTTTAAACAACCAATCATCGATGAATACGACGCCCAGGCACATGCCTACTATGCTTCGGCAAGACTGTGGGACGACGGAGTGATCGACCCGGCAGATACCAGACAGGTATTAGGCATGGCCATCTCAGCGTCACTAAACAAAGAAATAGAAGAAACGCGCTACGGCGTGTTCAGGATGTAGCCGTGAACGACAAAACAGCAATCGATGACAAAGTCGCCATTAGCGGCAACGAACTTACGAGACCGACAGTTTTACTCGAAATCGATCATCGCGGCGTCGCCACAGTCACACTTGATCGAGCAGAAAAACAAAACGCCTTTGATGACGTCATTATCAATGAACTGATTGATATCTTTAGTCAAGTCGAGCAAAACCCAGCAATTCGAGTGATGGTACTCGCCGCTAAGGGAAAGAACTTCTCGGCTGGGGGAGACCTAAATTGGATGAAGCGAATGATCACATTCTCTCACCAAGAAAATCTCGACGATGCCAAACAACTTGCCCTGATGCTACAAAGACTCAACACCCTGTCAGTCCCCACTATCGCTCGAGTACAAGGTGCTGCTTATGGTGGTGCTGTTGGCTTAGTCAGCTGTTGTGATATGGCTGTAGCGAGCCGCTCGGCAAGTTTTTGTTTGAGTGAAGTCAAAGTCGGAATTGCTCCCGCGACTATCGCCCCGTATGTGATCGCCGCGATTGGTTCACGTGCAGCTCGCCGTTACTTCCTTAGCGCCGAGCGGTTCTCCGCAGAACGCGCGCACGACTTAGGCTTGGTATCAGAACTGAGCGAAGACAAAACCTCAGATAGCGCACTTAATCAAACGTTAGAAAGCCTCGTTTCAACCATTCTTAAGAATAGCCCCAACGCTCAAAAGGCGGCTAAAAAATTAGTTCGTGATACCGAATACAAAGCCATTGACGAACAATTAATGAACCACACTAGCGAAGTGATAGCGACTTTGCGTGCATCAGAAGAAGGTCAAGAAGGCTTGAGCGCATTCTTTGAAAAGCGCTCGCCAAATTGGATTGAAACCGATTCTGATCTTGAAGAGCCGAAATGAGGGCAAAGATATGTTTAACAAAATTCTAATCGCCAATCGCGGCGAAATTGCCTGCAGAGTAATCCGCACGGCTCGCCGACTCGATATTAAAACTGTGGCAGTTTACTCCCAAGCAGATGAAAACGCGCTGCACGTAAAAAAAGCCGACGAAGCGGTTTTTATCGGACCATCGGCGTCTAGTAAATCGTACTTAGTGATCGATAACATTATCGCAGCGGCGCTAAAAACAGGGGCTGAGGCAATCCACCCTGGCTATGGTTTTCTGTCTGAAAACGCGGATTTTGCCCAAGCGTGTGCCGACAATAATTTAGTATTCATAGGCCCGCCGATATCGGCAATCGAATCGATGGGTTCCAAATCGGCGGCTAAAAACATCATGCAACATGCGGGTGTCCCCCTAGTGCCTGGTTACCACGGAGATGAACAAAGCCTTAGCGTGTTGAAGCAGGCTGCCGACGAAATGGGCTACCCGGTGCTTCTGAAAGCCGTTGCCGGCGGTGGAGGCAAAGGCATGCGGCAAGTCTGGTCCGCCGAAGACTTCGAGAGCGAACTCAGCATCGCTAAGAGTGAGGCCTTATCAAGTTTTGCTAATGACGACATGTTGGTCGAGAAATATTTGACCGCGCCTAGACATGTAGAATTTCAGGTTTTCTGTGACGTTCATGGCAACGCACTGCATATTTTCGAACGCGACTGTACAATTCAGCGCCGACACCAAAAAGTTATTGAAGAAGCACCAGCACCAAACTTCAGTCAAGAGCTACGAGAACAAATGGGTCAAGCCGCGATTCGAGCGGCTCAAGCGATCGACTATCAAGGTGCAGGCACGGTTGAATTTTTACTCGACGAAGACGGCTCATTCTATTTTATGGAAATGAACACTCGGCTTCAGGTTGAGCACCCAGTTACGGAGATGATCAGCGGACAAGATTTAGTCGAGTGGCAATTGAAAGTTGCCAACCGAGAACCGCTGCCACTAAAACAAAGCGACCTTAAGATTAATGGTCATGCGTTTGAAGCGCGCATCTACGCAGAAGACCCGAACAATGATTTCCTACCAACTTCAGGTAGACTAATAGATTTAGAAGAACCTGCGCTAAACAACTCTGTTCGAGTTGATACAGGTGTCCTCGAAGGCGATGAGGTAAGTCCATTCTATGACCCGATGATTTCTAAGTTAATCGTTTGGGGCGAAAATCGACCTGCGGCTCTAGCCAAACTAAAACACGCCCTGAATGATTATAAAATTAGTGGCATCACCACCAACATCTCGTTTTTAAAACGGCTTGCTGCACACCAATCGTTCGCCAAGGCTGAACTCGACACCGGCTTTATTGAACATCATCAACAAAGCTTGTTCAGTAAGAACGAGTGCAACTACGCCCATTTGCTACCGATAATGGCGTTGTTCTTGATGCTCGATAGAAAACGTAATTGCACCGCTTCTGTTTGGAGTCAAGGGAATGCGTGGCGACTAAATCAAAGCAACACTCAAATCCTCAACGTCACAGTGAACGGTAACGAGCATCAAATAAGTCTTCGTGACCTGAGCAGTCAATATCGCATCAACCTTGCCGGCAAGTCTTATGATCTAAGTGCTGAGCTACACGACAATAAGCTTGAAGCGGTGATCGATGGCCATAAACAATCCTTTACTATCTTAAACTCTAATGAAGGCTATTGCTTATTTAGCGATGATCAAGAAATCGAGTTCGCCCTAAGCAGGCCGGACTTTGGTGATAGTAATAGCAACACGTCACTCAGTAATTTTAAGGCGCCAATGAACGGCACCATTGTTGAACTATTAGTGAGCAAAGGCGACACAGTTAAACAAGATCAAGCACTCATTATAATTGAAGCGATGAAGATGCAACACACAATCAAAGCACCGAGCGACGGGGAAATTAGTGAACTTTTCTATGCACTAGGCGACTTGGTTGACGGTGGTACAGAATTATTAAGCTTTGAGGAACTCTAGCGTGTTAACGGTCGGTCCTATGCATAAATCCAACTACCCAACACATGCAACTATTTACGAAGTAGGCCCTCGAGACGGCTTACAAAATGAAAGCGGCATCATTAGTTTGGACGATAAGGTTGAGCTGATAAACCGGCTGTCGAAAACAGGCTTGAAACACATTGAGGCGGGCAGTTTTGTGTCGCCTAAATGGGTACCTCAAATGGCGAATTCGAGCCAAGTGATCAATGAGATCGACCGCACCTCGGGCATTCGCTATTCAGCTCTGACCCCGAATCTAATCGGTTTAGATGCCGCGATTGAGGCAGGTGTTGATGAAGTAGCAATTTTCGGTGCCGCCTCTGAAGGTTTCTCCAAAAAAAATATAAATTGCTCGATCGATGAAAGCATTGAGCGTTTCAAACCTCTCGTAGCAAAAGCGCTAGCGCACAATCTTAAGGTTCGCGGCTACGTTTCTTGTGTAATCGCTTGTCCTTACGACGGCGCAACTGAGCCTCAAATGGTGGCCAACGTTAGCCAGCGCTTATTCGATTTGGGTTGCTATGAGATATCTCTGGGCGACACCATCGGCGTTGGTACACCAAACAAAATTAGCGAGATGATAAACGCGGTGAGCAATAAGGTTTCGTCAGACGCACTTGCGATTCATTGCCACGACACCTACGGGCAAGCGATAGCTAATATTGTCGCTGCGCTTGAATGCTCGATCAGCACAATCGATAGTTCAGTTGCTGGCTTAGGCGGCTGTCCATATGCGCAGGGGGCATCCGGCAATGTTGCCACTGAAGATGTACTCTATTTGCTAAACGGGCTCGGAATTCAAACCGGCGTCGATATTGAGAAAGTTGCCAGAGCAGGCGATTTCATTTCTAAGGCGCTTGGTCGTGATAATCAATCGAAGGTTGCTAAAGCCCTTTCGAAGTAATATTTTCGGTATTAGGCCTGTCATTACTTATTAAGACGATAAATGCCTTATCGATCTTAATTTATCTAGGAATCTAAGGGCCCTAACATGAGCAATCAGTCAAGCGAGCTAAAACCGCCGGTACCACCTTTCACAAAACAAACCGCGATTCAGAAAATCAGAATGGCCGAAGATGCTTGGAATAGCCGAGACCCTGACAAAATCGTGCTGGTTTACACCAAAAACACTCGCTGGCGAAATCGCAATGAGTTTTCTGTAGGCCGCGAACAAGTACATGCTTTGCTAACTCGCAAGTGGCAAAAAGAGCTCGACTACCGACTGATTAAAGAGCTCTGGGCCTATGCCGATAATCGTATCGCTGTGCGTTTCGCCTATGAGTGGCACGACGATTCAGGTCAACACTACCGCTCTTATGGCAACGAAAACTGGCAGTTCAATGAGCAAGGCTTGATGGAATATCGCCACGCGAGTATTAACGACTTGGTAATCGACGAATCAGAGCGAAAATTTCATTGGTCTCTCGGTCGTCGCCCAGATGATCATCTTGGCTTGAGTGAACTAGGTCTCTAATTTGGTAGCCATTGTTAGGTTTTTATTGCGGTTAGGTTTGACTAATTAGATGAAACGTTCCGTTCCAAACATATCGACCGATTGCGCACTTAAGAGATTAGAAACTTAAAATATAAGGAACTTAAGCTTTAGAAAACTAAACTGAGGGAAGCTAAGCGGCAGGAAACTGCATTTTTTCATTTCTGAGCACGATTACCAGAGAGCTTATCTAAAGCGCCTTATTTAGCCATTCCTTGGCCGATTTCTCCCCGTTCAGCGTATGTTACTTTTGCGCTAAACTTGGCTAATCAGTAGGCGACCTGCTCATCAATTAGTCGCAAATCACAAATTCAATAGAAACTGCAAAGCCTGCCGCCCTGGCATAAAAAAGTAACCGCTACCCTTAGTAGTAACAAATTGCTCAAGGCCCGTTAAAGTTTTTCGCCCTTGCGCTGTTGGTATGGTAAATCGCTTCGACATCGGACACTTACCTGAAGTGATCGCATCAGACTCTCCCATTAGATCATGAAAGCTTGTATTGCCTAACCAAGTCTGTTGTACGAACTCAAATTGGCGCTCAATATCGGCGTTTAAGCACATAAACATCAGTCCACGCTCGTCGGTGTCAGCATCATGATAAGGTCGGCCTACTCGTAAAACTCTGTGTCTATTTGACAGGCCAATTTGAGTTTCAACGTCGTCACCCAAACTATCGCGAGGATTGGCGCGCCGCACATGCGCGCCTAAAGGGCAATGCAGACCTTGCGGGTCTTCGTTGCGATATCTAAAATTGTTGTCACTGTCGCTCAGCTCAAAGACTTGTTGATCACTAGACAATTGGTCGTCAGGGTAACGCACGAGAGGTCGACCATCTTTCCAGCGCCCGATCATCTTCGCTCCGACCCACTCGGCAGTATGCTCATTAGTACCATCTTGAAGATTTAACTGCTCAGCGCTTTGATGACAAAAATCATCAAACTCACTAACTTTCTGAGCAAGTTGACGTATCACCAAATAACTACCATTTAAGCCAAAATCTTTTCGAATGTCTGTGCGGGTTTGAGATAGCTCTTGTGGAAGTACATTACGCCGATCTTTGCCAACACTAACCACTGGCGATGGTGAAAGATTGTCGCGCTCGTCTGGGTACCCACACAAAATTTCACCCGCTGCGATAAGTTGATCAGCCTGTTTGCTGCGCTGCGCTTTGCTGGTGCCTTTGATAATAGGCTGTGAAATACCATCGACGTAACCAAATGGTTCAACCGGCACGCCAAGACTATTTCGCTCAACCTTACAGGCTTGTTGCGATATCAACTTAGCGCCATATTTTTTCAACAATCTATCCAGCTTTTTATTCTCGGACTGAGATCGCTGCTCACTGTCGAAGTACCCAAGCAATGCGAAATCAACTTGTTTGTGACCACTGCCCCAGTACCAATGATCCCTATGGCTCTCACCGCTGTCACCGAGAATTCTGGCACGCGCATCAGCATCCACCCCTTGGCAAAATACATTCGGAAAAATTTGGGCGTCAACCCTGTCAGCTGATAAACCGAGACGGTTTAAACCTCGATAGCTAAACGCAATCTGCCAGGCTTGCTGATCAAGCGCTTTTTCACCAAAAGCTATTCGGGCAAAAATATCAGTGAGCAGCTTTTTGTGCTCGACCTTGTCATGTTTATCATCAAAGGCTATTAATGACACACGGCTAAATGGTAGGCGCTTTCCCATGCCTCCAAAAACCAACGTTTGAATATTAGATTTATCTAGACTCGATCTAGGCCGGTAAGATGAACCGAATAAGGAAAACCACTGGTCCGCTTTACGGACGTCGTTAATACTGGCAAAACCTTGGCGTATCTTGGCATTCTTACGAATATCTCCAGTCGTGATATTTGGGTAGGCAACATACCAAAACGGCGTTGGCAATTGCTGTTGGCGCGCCCAGTACTTAAATGGTTCACTCAATTGAGCACCACTTTTAGCCAAGTACTGAGTCGGCGGAAAATTCTCGGTATTACTCCAGACACTGGTCAACCCTTCTGATCCTTTGGTAATAAAATCTTCTAAATACGATTCCCAGCTGCCACCATAATTACTAAAGAAAACCAGCTGCCTGGTATTGGGAATACGCACCCAGCGAGCAAAATGAATAGAGTTTATTACCGACAGCACTCCAGGTTGATTCTTATAGCCAGCCGCAAGCTTAATCGACCAAAGTACGCCACGAAGAAGGAGAGAGCGAATACGACTGGGCTTGATACGCGACACTGAGAACATGTGGTTTTGTCGCAATTGATTTTCTTTAGCTGTTACTCGGTCGTAGTTACTTTGCTCAGGCAACACGAAATCACTGGGATCCCGCTTCTCTAAACGCCGAAGATAAATCACCGTCGCGCTCGCTATCGAGCCAACTAGCAGCGCCCCACCAAGAACTGTCATACTTATCGCGGCGCCAATGCGGCCAACAGTAGTCCAGTTACTGTCAGAGCCGCCACCTAAAATATAAAAATTCAGCCCGATAAAAAACATAATTACTAAAATCGGCAGAAGCGCCCAGATTTGACGAAGATAGTCAAAAACGTACTTCAATAGACCGCGCTTGGGCTCAGACAAACGATTACGAACCTGCGCAAAAGCCCAGTCAAAATCACCTTGTTTTGCGAGCTCTTGGCGAATTGAGTTCAACCTTTCTAGTGAGTTAGCCGGTGATAAGGCCTTATCTTGGTCTAATACCATCTGATAGATCTTGTCGGCTAACTCGGCCTCTTTGTGCACTCGCTTAACGCTATGACCTGGCGTACCATTAAAGTTCAAACCCAGATTTTTGCTCAATGGCTCAACGTTTCTAAGTCGATTCTTCTCTAGAATACTAGCTACAGCATGCGATGCATCAACGCCAATCGCCAGCCGAATTGAATCACCAAGCGCTGAGCTAATGCCCTTGGCAAATAACGTTGCAACATGCTCAGATTTCAAGTCACTGGACACTTCAAATAATAAGTGAGCGGGCTCAAGTTCTTTTCCGCCTTGCCGATATGCCGGGCTAATCATACCGCTGGCGAAATGAATTTTCGGCTCCTGAGTAAAAACATCTAGAAGGTGCTGATCGCCCCCCAAGGATGCCTCCCGTTTATCTGAAGTATCGGAACTCGGAAGATGACAGGCGACGTTTCCCAGTGATTCTAAACCTTGCTGTAAGTCTTCAATATACTGAGCATGTTTGATCGGAATGCAGTAAGTGCAATGCGACTGATTATGATCACCAAATTTGTCCTGCTGATTCCAAGACATACTGACCGACTCGGGAAATATTCCGATGCGACTTATCTTCCCGCGAATACCTCCCTTAGCGCTAAGACCGGGCAAAGAGAATAGTTTTTTGACGATTTGAGTTGAGAATGCACGCGCCATCGGTGCACCAATGCAATTGTGCACCCCATAGCCAAAGATCATCGAATCTTGGCTATTGCGATTTGGCTGAAACTCATCTGGGTGATCGACCTCTGCTGAGTCAAACATAGCAGACAAAGTAGATGGTATGACCAAACTACCCTTAGATATTTTTTTACGGCGACGCGTGCCATCGGCGACTACATAATCTTGTTCACACAAGCGAAACGGGCCAAGCTGAATTGGATTAAAACGCATTGCTTCAGCAATGACCGAATCGAGTTGTACATCGTCGTTATCTTTAATTGCCCGCAGCACCGCTTCTTTTGCGGCAGACTTATCAAGAATCACTTCTAGAGCATTTCCTAGGCCGAGCATAGTGGTAGGTAAAAAGCCCAGCAACATCCCCATCATGATAGAGCGCAGGTCTTGGTATGGCACACTTTGAACATCATCGGTGTGAGCCATCACCAAACGATCTAAGGCATTGAGATCTGCGGATTGACCTGCACTTGCGTCCTCGCCTGACAAGCTGTCTAAGCGCGCACGGGAGTGCTCGATGGAATTGTCGATAACATCGAGCAATTGCTTGGCACCACTCATCGCTAATTCTCGGACAGCCTGATTACCAAATACATCGGCGAATAAAAACGAACTTACCGCTAAAGCCGAGTCATAGAAGCGATCGTGGTCGGCAATTATCAATCCAAAGTATTCTTGACACACGGCTAGCGCGCAGGGCTTAAACAAGTCTTCAATTGGGTCAATATCAGCGCCGGCTGATCGTAGGCAGCGAGCTGCATTTTGCTCGGTGATTTGATTGATAATCTGGCCCATCTCCGTGGGCGGAAATGCTTTTAATATCACCTTCTTTTGCGCGCGGTAAATAGCACCATCATTGGTCCCTAGCACGAAATCTCCACCGCCGCTTACCACTTTCATTTCAGGGCCAAATGGCACCGTAAATACTTTGGTATTGGTCAGAACTTCGCGTACATCTTCGGCCCGCGTGATCAATACAAATCCCCCAAAACTCGGGCTTGGAATAGTGCACCTAAGAAGCTTGAGTATCCCACGAGGGCTCCGGAATATCTTTGCTGCAAGTTTGGAAACAAAGCCTTTCGAGCGTAATCGCTCTAGATCGAAGCCTGGTAACGCTGAGTCTAGGTTAATCTCATTCAGTTCTTCAACCCTCTCGTAATACTTCACCTTTGGCATAGCTACACCTCCTTGTAGACATCAATCAGACGTTGGTTATATTCCTGTTTTATGAATGGGATAGCGCGAATATTATCTTCGCTAACGTTTACTTTTCGGGCGCTAATTTCACCTTTCTCTTTCTCGGCTAGCACCTTGTCTTCTGGTCTGTTACGGCTCACCAAAGCTGCTATTTTAATTAGCCTTGCATACCAATACCTTGGTGCCAAGAACGAAGAATTCTCGGCCGCCTCAATGGCACTTTCGTAATCACCAGAAAAATAGTATGCCGCAGCTAGCTCAGCCAAACTATGAAAACGATAATAATCAGCTGGATTTAGAGCCAATGCATTTCGAATATCAACCGGAGCAAGCTCAGGCTTTCCTAACAACAAGTTTGCACTACCGCGAGAAGAGTAGGCAAACGATAAGCTAGGGTTTAGCCGAATGGCTTCGTTAAAAAAGCCAACCGCTTGCTTAGCCTGATTAGTCATTATGGCAATTGCTCCAAGGTAAGCGTGCACGCGACTGTCTGAGCGATCCATCAACATAGCTTTACGGCATAGCTGCGTCGATTGATCTAAATCGTATTTAGTGCTTTTAAGTCCATGCTCTGACCACGCTTTCCAAAAGTGCCACCATGCCAAAGCTACGAGGGCTTCTGACTGGTATTCGTCTCGCTGGAGAGCGTTTTGGTATAGCTTTTGAGCTCGCTTTACTCCGGTGGAAGTGCGTCGCGCCATATGCCAATGGCCGCGATGAACAAGTTGCCATGTCGTTAGATCATCAATGCGGCTTTCGTAGGCCCTAACTTGTTCATGCTTTCCTAGCTCTTGAAGCAAGTGAGCGCTAATTTTGCTGGTTATTCTCTCCTGCAGATTCATGATCTCAGAGAGCTTTTCAGAAAAAGACTCTGACCAAACAATACGCTTTGAGGCAAGGCTTTCTAAGGTTACGATAATAGTCAGCACCGAACCCGAAACTTTTATCGAACCACCGAGGATATAGTCTACGCCCAATCCTTGAGCGACAGACTCTGAATTTTTCTGATCATATTCGTAAGAAAAACTCGAATTACGCGAAATCACTTTTAGCCATTGATTGTTCGATAAAGCTAGAATCACATCATCCGCTAAACCTTCCGACATATACTCATCGACCGACGCGTTCGCCAACCGAAATGGCAATACAGCAATCAAAGGTCGACTATCTTGATCATGCTCACGTTTGTCTAATGAAGATGGTTCAAGCGTTGTCAGTTTACGCGAACCCTGTTTCTCGAGTATTTCTGAAGAAGGCAAAGTGACATCAAACAGCTTTATTTTATTAGTCAAGTTTTCAACGTTGCAATCGCATTTAAAAGCCAGCGTATAGTCAATGTTGTCCTGAACCAACACAGCTGTCGCTTCAGTGACCAACACCGGTTGACGCTTTAGCGGTAAATACTGTTTGGCGGCGTCAATTGCCGCCTTGCTAGCAGCAAGCGCAATATCACATTCGGTTCCATAGATACGACTTTGCTGCCTATATACCAGACCAGTATTCACACCTATGCCGAGCTTTGCACTAGGCACGACTTGGAAGTTGAGCTCAATACTTAAAGCGATCGCATAACGCACAGCGTCGTAAGGGCGCTCAAATTCGAGTAATACTTGGCTATCGACAACGAATACCCGGCCACCATAATTTGGCGACATGTCTCGAATAAAAGACACACAATTATTAAAATCAGAGACTGATAGCTTTGCGAGTTGAACCGCAACAATGCTAAGCATAATCTTTTGCCCGATTTCTGTATTTGCTCCAGACGATTCAAGCCTTGTATCTGAAGTACTTGTCGAATTGGATCTTGGCTGCTCTAAATGCCGACTTACCCGACGCTCCCAAACTTGCCGCTCAAGGACTAGCCAATCCTCAAACTCTGGATCACGAATATCCATACCTTCGAGCAAGTCTTCGTTTAGAGAGCGTCTCAAACGCTCTAGATCTTGTGCAGATTGGTGTGCCTCGGTGAGCAGAAGCTCAGTGTCGATACTTATTTTATCTAAACACAATGAAACCGATTTTTTATCGGCAACAATAAGTTGACCACTCAAGTCACCAAACGATCGCCTTGCATCTAATAATGCTTGTCGAAGACTTGCCGCACCTTGCTCCTCACCACGATCGCTCCAAAGCTTGTCTCGAAGCCAAACTCGAGTGCGGGTAGCGCGCGGCGATAGAGCCAACATCGCCAACATCGCACAAGTCTTTTGCGCTTTCGGGGTCAAAGGAGTGCCATTGGAATCACTTATGGAAAACGGCCCAAGCAGAAAAAAACGGCAGAGGCTCTGCTCTGCAGCTGCATTGAGGGGCTGATCAATTCTTGGCTCCGCATCACCGGATTGAACGCTCACGCACGGGCCTCCTAGGCTCTGCTGAAAACCGCGCGCGATTAACCTTGTGTAGACCGTATTTTTAACGGCGATAATGTCGCACGCAGAATTGGTTTCGATACTACTTGGCATGGTAGCAACCTCCTTTACAACCGTCAATTTAAGCCTTTTTGCAACAGACTCCGTTTGCCCAACTTCCTTTTGCTGCTTGAATACAGTGCTAAAGGTCTAGCGATCAGTCCATAACCAAACCGAGACTTAATCGAACTCTCCGTGACGACTGGGCCTAGTGTAGACCACCTCAATTCAGACCGCGCCAGTGTATTACCCCTCCGAATTGGCCACAGGTGCCTTTAGCAGTGTA
Source organism: uncultured Arenicella sp. (assembly GCA_947499305.1). Taxonomy (GTDB): domain Bacteria; phylum Pseudomonadota; class Gammaproteobacteria; order Arenicellales; family Arenicellaceae; genus Arenicella. Next base: position 53,869 of record CANMNN010000015.1, read on the forward strand.
TCCAGCATATCCCCTACCGAACCTCACCCTCTCAACTTAATCGGATAGCGTTAAAGTTCCGTTAATAAAACATTTTTTTTGAAAATTTGTACACTTTTATCGTATGAAGCCCAGGTTTTACAGGGCGTCGGCGCGCCTTTAGATTTCAAGACCACGGCAGATAAAAACAATAAAGTATAAAAATATTGAACTTAAGGTTAAATTTATAGGACTATCTCTTAATTAGTTTACATTAACGACACCCAACTTCATTCTTGTCTCTCTACTATTCAATCCCAAAGCTCATCGAGTACGGGAAACACAGGCGCTCTTAGAGCGCAGGAGACTAACAATGAATACGCTAGTAAATACTCTAAAGCATGCCGCTATCGTCATAGCCGCTGTCTTTTTCGCCAATAGTCAGGCTGACGCGAGTGGGCTACTCACGGCCAACGGCAGCAATACCGACTTAGAAATTCAAGATCACGTTGTCTCAGTCAGCATAGAAGATGGCTACGCGATCACTACTGTCGATAACATTTTCTACAATCCGTCTAATACTGAGCTTGAAGCAGTTTACGAATTCCCGGTGCCTAAAAACGGTACGGTTGCAGAGTTCACAGTTTGGATTGACGGTAAGCCGATCATTGGCGAAGTTGTAGAAAAAGAACGAGCCAAGAAACTATACGAATCAGAAAAGGCGGCTGGACGAGATGCTGGCTTAACCGAGAAGATTTCATTTTATCGCTTCGAGTCAAAGGTAACCCCCGTTCGACCACAACAAACAACAAAGACACGGCTAGTTTACATGCAGCCTGCTGATGTGGAGGGCGGCGTAGGGCGTTATGTCTATCCACTTGAAGAAGGTGGTACAGATCAAGCCAAACTCGACTTTTGGCAAACGAACGACGCTGTAACAGGTCAGTTCAGTTTCGATTTATCACTGCGCTCTGGATTCCCTGTTGAAGCGGTCAGAGCGCCAGCACACGCTAGTGCTCAGATTTCAAGCACCGATGCAAACAACTGGGAGCTACAAATAAATAGCAATGGTATTGCCGACCCGACCGCGACTGTAAGCGAATCAGCCGTTGAAACTACGGCAGATAATCGCGATCAACACTTTGAGTCTGCAATGCAAACCCAATCAAATGGCAACCGCTTAAACCAAGACATCGTCGTTTACTGGCGCCTTCAAGCTGATTTACCAGGGGCTATTGAATTGGTAGCGCATAAAGAAGCCGGAGCGCGCCGTGGTACTTTTATGATGACAGTTACACCAGGTGTTGATCTAGAGCCGATCACTGAGGGTCGCGATTGGATATTCGTACTAGATCGTTCTGGGTCTATGAGTGGTAAATACCAAACTTTGATGGACGCAACCGGCCAAGCATTGAATAAGTTAAGTGTTAATGACCGTTTTCAAATCCTTTTATTTGATGATCAAGTTGAAGAAATTAGCAATGAATGGATGAGCGCCGATCAGGTTTCAATCGAAAAAGTTGAACGTGCGCTTAACAATTCAGCGCCACGTGGTGGTACCGACTTGTACCGAGGCTTATCGAAAGCCATCGATAAGTTGGACAGCGATCGTACCTCAAGCATTATTCTGATCACCGATGGCGTTGCTAACGTTGGTAAAACCGAAAAAAATGAGTTTATCGACCTGATGACAAAGCAAGATGTGCGTCTATTCACGGCGATCATGGGCAATGGCGCTAACCGCCCCATGTTAGAGAGTATGACCAAAGCTTCAAAGGGTTTTGCTACAAGTGTCTCTAATAGCGACGACATCATGGGCGTATTGATCAGTGCCTTAGAAAAGGTGAAGTACGAAGCGTTACATGACGTTGAGCTGAAAATCAAAGGCGTGAAGACTAAAGACCTAGTCGCCAATAAGGTCGCAACGCTCTATCGGGGTCAGCAAATGGTGATCTTCGGCCACTATTATGGGAGCGGTGAAGCAGTCGCTCAATTAGATGCAAAAATCTCCGGTGAAGACAAGCAATACAAAACTACCTTCGACTTCCCTAATCAAGCAGGTAGCAACCCCGAGATCGAACGTCTATGGGCTTACGCTAAAATCGAGCAATTAAAAGATGAGTCAAGCTACTTAGGTAACGATTTAAGCGATCATCGCTCGGCTATTGTCAGTACGGCTACCGAGTACGGTTTGGTCACCGACTTCACGTCAATGATCGTAATGACGGATGAACAGTTTGAAGCTAACGGTATCAAACGCAATAACAAAAAGCGCCGCGAAGCTGAACAAGCAGCACAACAAAAGCGTGCCAATTCCGGTGTTCAACAACGTCAAGTAGATCAAAACACCCCTGCGTTTAGTCAAAACCGCCCTAGTTACAGCGGTGGTGGAGGTGGCGGCGCCATCAACCCATTAACTCTCCTGATGCTGTTACCACTGCTTGTCACCTTTGTAAGACGTCGCACAAACAAGCAGTCTTAATAAATAGATTTATTGCCTCACAGGGACGTGAGGCGGTATTTCCCTCAATAAAAATTACTACAAAACAAAAAGGTTTGATCATGAGCAGCATGCGCATATTACAAAATCAAAACAGAACTGATTACAAGGTCAGATTGCCTATTGTTAGCATGGTATTGGGCGCGACCTGTGCTTTGATCTTTTGGATCTTCGGAGCCATACCGAGCACCCTCATTTTACACAGTGACGAAGGCCAAAGAGCTTGGCAGTGGCTAAGCAGTCACTGGGTACACATCAGTGAACAACACCTAATATGGAACCTGGCCGCATTTCTAATTCTAGGGAGTCTTATCGAACAAACTTCCCGTCGATTAGTATTAGGGGCTTTAGGCCTGGGCATTGTTGGGGTCAACTTTTACCTAGCATTATTCTTCAGTTTGGATGCTTACGCAGGCTTGTCAGGAGTACTGAATTCCCTTTTAGTCATCGCGCTTTACTGCCTGTACCAGAGGCCCGATTACCGCGCAGCAGCGGTTATCACGCTACTACTGTCGATAGCAAAAATAATCGTCGAGATCCTAATTCAGGATTCTCTTTTCTCAAAACTACCCTGGCCCCCCGTGCCTCAAGCACATCTAGCCGGCATGATTGGTGGCCTATTACTGGTTTTGGCTTTAGAAATACGAAAACGACGCTTGCTTAATAGTCAGCTAGTCAACTTCGAGAGTTAGATGCATTAAGGGATAAAGTATGGGTCGGATGAGTTTGATCCAAGGCAGCAAAACAATGACTGTCATTACAAACAAGTATGCAGTGTATCAATAGAACCCAACAATAGCGCTGAGTTAGTATTTTGATGAGAGTGTCCGGCTAAACATCATGAATGCGTAGGCCGGCAGGATCCAGAAAAAGCCAGAGCCTTGTCAATTAAATAATTAAAGAGCATTTACAAAGGACAGACACGGGGCTTCGGAAAGCGGTGAGCAAGATCAAAACGTAAATTGCCGCATTAACTACAAAGCTAAGCGGGTCAAGGTATAAATACTAAAGCGCTAACAATAGCTTATCTCACGCATCAGTGTATATGCAAAGACAAACCGAATTGCTCGAGTAAGGATGAAAACTAGCAACTCACATTAGTATTATTTGAAAACCAAGTGCAGTTTTTGTCAAAGCACAAGTTTAAGGGGCCGCCAAATTTTGCGGAAAAAGTTTTACTGAATATTCAATTATCGAAATTTTACGAACCTATATTTCAAGCTTTCCAACACAGAATCAAATAACTCAGATGCAACACCAACTTCTTCTAAAAAATAGGCTGACATTAAGTCAGCCTATAATTGTCATAGTTAAAGCATTCACCTACATATCAGCATTATCTAATAAAAGTAAGCTTCTCTATCACTCAAGACCACTAAACAGTAAGGCACTATTACCAAGTAAACGTGATCGGGTTAGATGAAAATCGCTCGTCATCGCTCATAATAAAAAAGTGAACAGTATCGCCAGGTCTAGGGTCAGTCCAATCTCGGATCCAATTCGCTGGGAAGTCTGTTCTAACAACATTATGAAAACTGATAAACCCTTGCTGATTGAGTGTCCATTCAAAACGCCCACCTTCAAGTGTATTTTCTTTTTCTACCATTAGAACACCTGCAGCGTAAATCCTTAAAGGAGACTGGAATAGTTGCTGCTCGCCCCATTGTCTAATTTCATTCGGTGTAAAGATCACGCCACGACAACAAAAAACTTGCTCCTGACGAATAAATTCAATTTTTACAGTTGGGTCGATCCTGATTCTATTGGGAACAGATTGATCCCAACCTTTATTGAAAATTAGTGGTTTTGTGAAGAATTCATCTAAAAATTCAGGGTTTTCAGGGATTTCGGGCTCGACTAGGATCGGGACAAATATATCGTCATCTAAAGGAACAAGAGCTACCTTATTTTGAGCACTTGCTGTAGAAGTGCAGCTCAAGAGTATCGCGAAGAAGGCGATCAGAATCTTAATGGAACGCATATTTTGACTTTAGGAAAAAGGGTTTATTTAATCTTAAATCGTACCTTCATTAGCAACTCAAAACAAGTTCTAGATCAAGCATTTACATTGCGTGGAAGTAATCTATTTGAAGCCTGTTAATTAAAATACCTCGATCGGCCCAAACGCCAAGTTGGACATTGCTCGAAAACTCAACAATCAAGTTAGAAGCCAGTTTACTAGTACCGAGATTCAGAACGGCCTTACAACACTTTTGTCTTCATTTTTTGCGACATAAAGGGAAATGGGTCAATTTCTATTTCATACAGACATTAGAGCCACCTTTTTAGGAATTTGTTCGTGATTTAAGCGTGCGGCCCAAGCGCAAAGTCTTTACACTAGATCATAATACGTAACAGCGATTACTGGATACTATCGCTATTCACTCTATCCAATATGATCGATCCAGACAAAAATCAAGCCATTGAAATGGCCTTCAATAAAGGATGGTTTTCAGACCTTAATCTTGATGAAGTCACACGCTTAGTTGAAGCATCCACCATTGAGCGTTTTAAAATTGGCCAGCGCGTCTACAATGTCGGGCAACTACAAGACAAAGTCTATTGCGTGATAGACGGCCTCATCAAGATTTCGATTGCAGGAAAGGAGCACGAAAAATTCCCGCTAACCATCTGGGAATCTGGCAACTGGTTTGGCGAAGGCGCTTTTCATGAATCATCAGTTATGCCCTTAGAAGCAACTGCCATGTCTGAAGCCACCGTGCTCGCTGTACCTTTATCGGAAATTGAAAATACTCTTGATCACAGCGTTCTTTTCTATAAAAACATATTGCGAGATATGGTGCATCGCACTCAAATGCTTTACAAGCTCGTAGAAATGCTCCTATTCGACACCCTTAAAGCTCGCGTATCTGCGCGAATATTGCATTTAATCCAGCTTTTCGGCCAGCCAGTACATGATGGCATATTACTACCAATGGAGTTTAATCAGGCTGATTTCGCTCGTATGAGCGGGGGCTCACGTCAGCGGATTAATAAAATTTTTCGAAACTGGGCCGAGGAAGGCACTTTGACTAAACGCGATAAACTTTATGTATTACATAAACCTGCGGAGCTTCAAGCGGAGCTTAGCTTTAGCCAATTTTAATTTTTCACTAACCTAATCTCTAAAGAGTTCTAAGTTGCCTTTAATTTACATATCTTAAAACTTGTCAATACGTCCCAACCATCACCGCGCTTGTAACCTAGCCCTATTCGGCAGTTGCTCAATATTTATAGCGAAATCACCTCGGTATAAAACAAACCTGATATTCTCAATCAAGAAATAATTAATTTTAGAAAAATAATAATCAGAAAATTCTAAGTGTCTGCGTAAGAGACCGAACAAAGGAGAGGAGACAGTATGAGCCAACAAAGAATGGCCGAAACTAGTAACTACCGCACGTTTGTACTTTGGCTACTAACATTAGCCTATATCTTCAGCTTTATTGATCGCCAGATTATGGGCGCACTATCGCCAAGCATCAAAGCCGACCTAGGCTTTGAAGATTGGCAGCTCGGCCTCTTAAAAGGATTTGGCTTTGCCCTCCTCTATACAACCGTTGGCATTCCAATTGCCTGGTTAGCCGACCGCTACAGTAGAATCAAAATTGTCAGCGTCTCGGTTTTCTTTTGGAGCCTCTTCACAGCCTTTACCGGCATGGCAAATAGTTTCTTGACGATGCTTCTTGCCCGAACTGGTGTTGGTATAGGAGAAGCTGGTGGCTCGCCTCCTTCACACTCAATTATTTCAGACCTCTATCCTAAAGAGCAACGCGCCAGCGCTTTGGGCGTCTATTCTCTCGGAATTCCGATCGGCATAGCATTCTCATACATACTCGCTGGAATTCTGGTGGAAACGTTAGGGTGGCGCGGCACCCTTATCTCTCTCGGCGTTGCTGGAATATTTTTGGCGATCATATTGGCACTTGTTGTAAAGGAGCCAAAGCGCGGTCAAATGGAAGGCGACAATATTGTTTTAAAACCCGTTGGGATCGGTGAATCGATCAAAACACTGGCAAAGATTCCGAGCTGGTGGGCTATGTGTATGGGGATTGCGTGGGTTAGCTTTGGCGGCTATGCGGTCGCTAATTGGGGAGTGGATTATGCAGTACGTTTTGCGCCTGAATTCACTCCGGGCTTGGGCAATGGCAAATTCAAATGGCTGATGCTGATGCTCGGCCTAATTCACCTTGTCGGTTATGGTGCGGGAACTTACTACGGTGCATTAATCACTGAAAAGTTAGCGAAAAAGAACATCAGCGCATACGGCTGGCTACCAGGAAGCGTACTGCTTTTGGGAGTACCCGCTTTGATCGGCGCATTTTGGGTAGACGACATAATTACGCACTTGTGCCTAGTGACCATATACTTAGTGTCTGCGGGTTTCTATCTCGGCCCAAGCTTTGCTGCGGCCCAAACACTTGCGCCGATTAATATGCGCGCGATGTCTACGGCCTTGTTCTTTTTAATTTTGAATCTAATTGCGCTTGGTGGGGGTCCGACCTATGTCGGATTAGTAAGCTCAGCACTCGCCGAACAATACGGTGAAGTGCACTCCTTGCGACTGGCGATTACTTCACTGATCGTTCCTTACATAATATCAATTCTCTGCTTCTTTTGGGCCGCCAAAACGCTGCCAAAGGATTGGGCCGAAGCTGAATCACGCAACAAACAAATGGCCAAGGGATAGGGAATTTGCCAATAGGCTAAGCGATTGCAGTTGAAGCATCTATTAGATTTCGTTGCTTCAACTGCTCCATCGAAAAGGTCGAGGATACATCTTTAAGCCCAGGGACTGAACCAATCAGTGTTTGGTAAACTGAATCATAGTGAGCTAAATCTCTGAGAGCTAACTTTAATAAGTAATCCACATCGCCTGTCATTCGGTGGCACTCAACTATCTCAGGGATTAAATCGATGCTGTGAGCAAATGAGCTAACCCATTCTTCGCTGTGTCGCTCTAAACGTAACGTGACAAACGCCACAAGGTTTAGCCCCACCGCTTTTGGGCTCACTACCGCTACGCGTCGCTCAATAACACCTTGCTCTTCAAGTTTTTTAATTCTTCGCCAGCATGGATTATTGCTCAAGCCTACCTGTTCAGCGATTTCCTGCACAGAAAGTGTGGCATCGAGCTGGAGCAAGCGAAGGATATGCCAATCCAAACGATCTATCTTCATAACTACGCCCCCTATTTAGTTATCTAATCTCTTATTTATACCTTTAATAACTTAAAATTCCAAAAGTTTAGATTTTAATAGATTATTTTTTTCCTCTTCGGTTTATCGACTCATACAACTCAGCTACATTCTTACTTGCAGAATCAACAAAAATAAACGGCAGAAATGCATGCACTAAACAAGCCAGTGCTGTAACAAACAAGCTCCAAGAAAAGCACGATGCCTTGAGTAAATGCTGACAGTAGGATTCATTGATTGAATTAGGGTGCTCGGTAAAAAACGATACTAATTTCATAGACATTGCCAAAGGTAAAAACAGAGTTCCAAGGGGCACCAGTTTAGCCCCTTCTTCTATTGAGAGCATCCCAAACCAAACTGCGAATTCCCGAAAAATTAGATAAAAATTGCATTAAAGACGCCTAGATTAGAACCATGAACCACTAAAACAAGCCTGCCGTACTTTATCGATCTACGCGGAAGATTCAGTCTTTTTGCGATTTGATAGCAACACCAAAGTCCCGGCAACGAACGGTAGCAAGCGCTCAACAACATCACCGGGTGCATTTTCGGCTAAAGACAATAGAATCGTTAAACCGAAGCCGACAGCTATCGCGATAACAAGGCCAATTGAAGACACTTCGATCCGCGCTAAACGAAAAAACAGCGCCGGCCCAAAGGCTGCACCAAGTGCCATCCATGCAAACAGAACTCGACTAAAAATAGCCTGAGGCAAATAAAGCGCGACAACGACTGACGCTAACACCAATAGGACGATACTCAAGCGAGAAACCAACAGCAGACGCTCCGGCTTATCTCGACCAAGTCCAAGATCATTCGCTATAGCGGCGGCGGCTGAAAGCAATTGACTATCAGCCGTTGACATAATCGCTGATAACACAGCTGCCAAAAATATTGCGCTTACCACGGTTGGAAACAATCCATCGAGCATCACAAAGAATATTTGCTCTGGGTTTGACAGACCCGCATGTAAGACATGGCCGCTGAGGCCCACAAACCACATACCTAGAAATACAATCAAGTACCATACAACTGTTATCGTGCGAGCTCTGCGCATAGCGTTAGCATCTCGAAGTGCCATAATTCTTGCCATTAAATGCGGTTGACCATAGGTGCCAAAACCTATAGACAAGCCGCCAACAATAATGCCAAGTGCAAACAGTAGGCCATTGCTCGCCGTTAAACTCAAGTGAGAAGCATCGCCATGCTCGGCCAAGCCCTCAAGCAGGCCACTAAATCCACCTACCCCAATGTAGGCAGCAATCGGCATAAAGATCGCGGCGATGGCCATTAGAGACCCTTGAACTGCATCGGTTACGCTTACCGCCCAAAATCCTCCAAGCAAGGTATAGATCATTATGATGAAAGCACCAAGAGTAATACTGCTTGTCATAGATAAATCAAATGTAGAGGCAAACGTATTACCAGCACCCTGGAATTGAGCGGCAACATAAAGTGTAAATGAGGCAACTATGATAAAAGTGGACAAATAGATAATAGCCTTTCGCGCACCTCCTTTAGATTGATGCGCTATGACTTCTGTCAAAGTAATATAATCATGGTCGCGACTGAAACGCATCAACCGCGGTGCGAGCCAGAACCAGACAACAAACATAGATGTGATCGAGCCAAGCGCTACCCAAATGGTTGAAATACCGAACTGATAAGCAATACCGGTTAAGCCCAATAACACCCACGCGGATGCGGCACTCGATGAATAGCTCAAAGCGGCAACAACCGGGCCTAAACCTCGCCCCCCTAAAAAGAAATCATCGCTACTTTTTGTTCTTTTCGACGCCCACCAACCGATACTAATAAGCACCAGCTTGTAGAGAATCAGTGTCGCTAAAACAATTTCAGTTTTTTGCATCGCGCATCCAAAGTGAAAATTAGTCCTGACCCCTATGATAAGCCTGTGATCTCATGCTTAACAACGTAAAAGAACAATGATCCAGTTTCCGTATAGAAACCTCCGCATTCAAACCCACTTTAGGACCAAATTGCTCTGCTAATCGACTACATCACGCCCGCACTAATCAATACCCAGATAGCAATCGCGGTTTTTAATTGCACTGGTGATAGTAGATTCGCTATCGGTCTAGCGAGCGTACCACCCACCGCAGCAGCCGGCCCAGCGAATACCAGGATATTAAAGTCAATCAACTGATCAACCCATAGGTATTTTTGAACTCCAAACCAAACCGCCACAGCACTGATTGTAACCGCCACTCCAACAGCCATTCTTACGGGGAAGCGCAGCAGTATCAAAGCGATCGCGATTAATTCGCCGACACCAACAGACAACCAAGCCGTGATTATGCCGCCTATTATCGCGGTGACTATCAGAAGAGTTTTGAGTGCCAAACTATCTAGAACTCGGCTTACATCACCCGCTTCTAGATCTGGCGCTCTTACTTTAGCGAGGCGATAGGTGGTAAATAGAATCGCGATCCCGAAAAACGCCGAGAAGCCTTTGAATATGCTGAGTGTCTGTGTTGCGCCTCCTGAAACCAGAACGGTTTGACCTAAACCGACACCGGCAATGGTTGGCAATATAAAGAACAAGCATAAGGTTCGATAGCAATTCCATGCTGAACTTGACGCAACGTCTCGTTGAGCTTTGCGTGCGTACTTGTACCAGGCGACGGTGCCAGCGGTCATCCCAAAGCACTGAATTGCAAAACTCGTTGCAATAATTGACCCGTGCTCAATACCTAGCAACTTGAAAGCAGGTACAAACACTATACCGCCACCAGCCCCCGTAGCATTGGCAACGATGGCGCCTAAGAGAGCCAACAATAAAAATGGTGCGTAATTTATATCAATCAATGTGTGCTAATTGCAGGTTGGCATAACAGTCTGCGCCATTGTAAACCAATGGGGAAAGACTTAAACACGAAAGTGCTATCCACACTTAAACATTTCACGCAACTGATTGTCGGCAGGCCCTAATAGAAATTGTGTGTAGGGGTCTTTAGCTGGTTCAAGGTTCTAGAACCGCAGAGAAGAACTCAATGAGAATAAGGCATTTATATGAATCTATCGCAATTCATCGGAGCCATTAATTGTTATCGCGCCATTGGTTCGGCAGTTTGAATTACAGTTCATCTACTGGCCCAATCCCTTAAGTTAATATTGGCAAATAAAATCACTAGGACAATGAGCATAAATAAGGTTTTTTCTAATCAGGGCGCGTAAATTTATAGATGCCCTTATTGCACTTAAAATTACTGATCAATATCCGAATAGCTCTCGATAGATAGCTGTTCAATAGAGTCTCCCTCGCTCTCAACTGAACCTATATAATCTCTTAAGTGTGTAGCGATGGCGTTGCTTAATTTGGATCTTTCTCGTTTAGATATAAATTTAATTGCCAGTTCAGATTGATCCTCATAATAACGAATAACTAAACGTTGAAAGCGATCCATCGAAGACATTAGCGTTATCGGAGCACCTGGAGCACACTGACTTATTAGGTCTACAGATCTATGCTGGCCGGTCACCAAATGATTGGTCTTAACAAACTGATCATGCGGCACAGAGTGTTTGTCGTCGGGAATATTACAATCAACCAGGGAAAATGCAATGCTCTTAAAGTTTTGACACGCCTTACGCAAAGTCAGTAGATCACCAATCTTTATGATCTGCATACTCTTGAGCAGCTCTAGCTGCTTACTACTTAGCGTACGAGCCTCTCTCAAGGCTCTGACCTCAACCATGATTAGTTGCGCTAACAAGTTCATTTGATCTACATCATCTTCTAATACAAAAATGGCAGGCCGAGTGTAGGTTTGGGTCATTGTGTCGTTAGAGAAATAGGTACGCTATTGGAAACTAGATCGCTGGCGTCAATTTGCTCGTCGACAGCTACCTGTTGCGCGCAACTCTCGACCGTAACAGTATGTGCTTTTCCAGTATCGACATAGTCTATAAACGCCTGATCAAGCGCAGCTTGTTCAGCTTGATAGCAGTCTGTAAAGTTCGTTTGATAGTCTGCTAGGTGCACGATATTGTGATCATTCACCGCAAACGACAATAGTATGGTTATTGTTTTCATTTACCCAACCCTGAGTATTTAACCCGAATCGAGATGGTACAGCAATTGATGTATTTTGACGACTCTCTCAGCCAGCAAGTCACTAAAGTTTACAAAACACTAGTTTTTAGTCGGCTAATTCTGAACTGTCTGCACCCCACAGATGCATCTACCCATAATTAGTCTCTTCAGCAAAACACGGAAGTTCGATAGTGACACAATAAAGTCCTTTCAATGAGCTTCGAAAGAGTACATTTTGCCCCTCATTACAGGCTTCGGTGTCCCCAACTTAAATAATGGAGCACTTCGGGGCTTTTTTGAATCAACACAAAAAAGCCCGCACTAGGCGGGCTTGGCATTTGAGTGGTGGGCCGTGGGCGGCTCGAACGCCCGACCACCTGATTAAAAGTCAGATGCTCTACCAACTGAGCTAACGGCCCTTACTCAAACGAGGCGTGATTATCTTTACTTAAATGCCTCTGGTCAACCTTTTTTCGCAGTTTATTTGCTTAATTTTTGCGCTTTTTTCGCGATCGGCTTTTTAAAGCAAAATGATCGCTAGCTCAGCAAAAGCGACGCTAAGAGTAGAGTAGATTATGGTTTTAGTGGTGTGAACATTCAGTTGATGTGAGGTTTTTTTAGATGCTAAACCCAAGGCAACAATCGTAAGCGCTACCACAACACTGTAAATAAGCGTTTTAATCCAGAAATAGCTGGCTCTCAAATCATATGCCGATAAGGCCATTATTTGCATAGGAGCATGCACATCAAACAACTGACCGGTCGCGATCACCCCTCCTAGCCATACACTTGCAGTGAACCAGCATACGGTACAAAACATCGCCAAGAATAGGGCCAATGCACTTGGCGCGCGAAGATATTGACAACTTGGCACATTCAAAAGTTGCAATGCGCGCACTCTCTTACCTCGGACCATCTCGCCCAACCAGTTTGAGACAATGCTTCCAGAGCGCGCGGCGAATAACATTGCCCCAATCGCAGGAGCCAAATACAAAACATAGCGTCCGCCCATCATATCGATCAAGTTTTCGGGTTTGACAAAGTAGCTGACTAACCCAGTCAAAGAATTATCGGCCAACATTCGAACTACCGCGATGATTGTTGAACCCAACATTAATCCAACCAAGGCAAAAAATATCGCACCACTAATAAAGCTCAAATAGAACGTATATGCCGCGATTGAAAACTCGTCTCGAGCAGACCTGGGAATATGAGGCATGCAGGCTAGGCTGGAGGCCATCCCTATTAACCATTTACCCACAGGCCATTCTGGATTAGATGTGGCCGGGGACCCAGTAATGGGTTCAAGCACTTCCTGCAATTGGGCCTGCAATACAAGTTGACGATCATGTAATTCTTGCTTGCTGATCGGCAAATTGGGCCAATCGGCGATTAGAGTGAGCCTCTTTCCCTGCAAGCGAAATACCTTATTCGCAACTTGAGCAATGTAAAACGGATTATGTGACACCGTCATGCAGGCCTTATTCTTGGTCTTTGATAATTCATTAACCGTATCAGCGAGTTTAACCAAATTGGCTAGATCTAAGCCTGCATCCGGCTCATCGAATAAAATTAAATCTGGGCTAGTTAGTAAGGTCCGGGCAATGGCAACACGACGCATTTGCCCACCACTAAGTTGGCACACATTAACTTTGAATAAACTCGGGTCAATATTAAGTTGTTGCAATACCTTTTCAATTTCGGTATCGCCTAATTCAGAGCCATCACTTGGGCGATTATAACGAGCCACTAACCGCAAGTTATCAAGAACATTTAAATGATCGAGTAAGGCGCCTTCTTGTAAAACCATCGTCGCACTTGATTGGCGATCTAAGTGAATAGCCGATGAAGCCGAGTCGACGATAAGGCTAAGCAATGAAGACTTGCCGCCACCGCTATCACCAACGATAACTACGTGTTCGCCACGCTCTACTTCTAAGTCTAAGTTTTCAAATAAGGCTTTCTCACCGAAGCCAAAATCCAAACCATCAATCTTTAGCATAGACTGCTAACCAATTTGCGCAAAAAATGCCTGACGATTCCGATTACTCACCTATCTAGAGATAGCTGGGTCGATCTTGCCTGCGGCATTGAAACCCTCAGCTCGTATACGACAAGAATCGCATTCGCCACAAATTTTTCCGTCTGTACGAGGGTTATAGCAGGAGATGGTTAGCGAATAATCCACTCCGAGCGCCAAGCCCTTCGCGATTATTTCAGCTTTAGTTAAATGAATGATCGGCGCTTCGATCCTTATAGTCTCACCCTCGACACCAGCTTTTGTGGCTAGATTTGCAAGATTCTGAAAAGCTTCAATGTATTCTGGCCGGCAATCAGGATAGCCTGAGTAATCGACCGCGTTAGCACCAATAAAAATAGCCTTAGCTTCGAGCACCTCGGCCCACCCCAGCGCGGCTGACAAAAACACGGTATTGCGAGCCGGAACATAAGTAATGGGTATATCATCGCTCTCTTCGGTCGGCACATTGATGTCTCGATCCGTCAGCGCTGAGCCGCCGAAATTGCCAATATCTATTCGCACCACGCGATGCTCTTTCGCGCCATTGGCGGCCGATACTTTCTTTGCCCGATCAAGTTCAATACGATGCCGCTGACCATAATCCATACTCAAGGTATAACATTCGTAGCCCTGATCAATCGCCATGGCGAGAACAGTCGCCGAATCTAGGCCACCGGAAACAAGTATTACTGCTTTTTTAGTCATGTCTAATTCTCAATCTATACTCGTAGCTATCGACCCGCCTCGTTAGCCCAAAGCACCTTGTGTAGCTGTATTTGCAATCGCACCGCAAGGCGGTCATCAACAATCCAGTCGGCCAGTTCGGTCGCATCAAGCTGATCTGCAGAAGGCGAAAAAAACACATCACAGCGCTCGGTTAAACCATGCTTTGCAACGAAGTCTTTTGACCACTCATAATCAGCCTCATCGCAAATTACAAACTTAAGACAATCTGTCGATTTTACATAATCGAGATTTGAGTAGGTGTTATTTGGCTCTTCATTTGAGGCGGGCGTTTTAATATCCAGTACGATGTAGACACGCGGGTCAACCTTCGAGATATCCATCGCTCCACCAGTTTCAAGCGAAACAAAGTGGCCTTCATCACAAAGCATTTTCATCAATTGATGGCATTCGGGTTGGGCTAAGGGTTCACCACCTGTGACGGTCACATGCTTCGCTCCGTAACTCTTAACTTCTCTAACAATGTCATCAAGCTCGCGGCGCTTTCCACCATGAAATGCGTAAGCAGTATCGCAATAGGTACAACGCATTGGGCAGCCCGTTAACCGCACAAACACCGTTGGGTAACCAACAGTGTTTGTCTCGCCTTGAAGGGAGTAGAAGATTTCTGTAATTTTTAACGACACTCTTTTAACCGAAGAATTGGTTTAACCGACAAAGCAGTTGATAAACAGGCATATCGAGAACCGACTCAAACGATGTCAAAGTCCTCGATAACTTTTTGACACGGGTAATGCTTAACTATCCGACGCCAATTGATTCTTAGCTGCAATAGCTGCATCCGACTGGGGGTACATAGTGACAATCTCTTGAAACAGCATTCTTGCTTCAATTTGATTACCCTGACCTTGTTCAATATAGGCCGTTTTCAACATTGCATTTGGCACACGGCTGCTTTGAGGGTAATCACTGATAATTGTTTTTAAATGTGATTTGGCCACATCAAGTTTACGATTCAAAAACATTGCTTCAGCGATCCAATAATGAGCGCCATCGGCAAGGGTTCCACGCGGATGAGCTTGTAGCTGCTGCTCAAAAATCACCGCTGCCTGCTCATATTGAGATTGCTTTAGCAGATTAATACCTTCGGAATAAAAGTCGCTCTCCGGCTTAACCGCCACAGGAGCGGAATTGACAGCTTGAGTACTATCAACAGCTTGAGTCTCTTCGACGGCTTGGGCATTATCAACTGCCAGAGCTTGATTAAAGGTTTGGCTTTGAGGTGCTGTGTTTGACGCTTCTGCACCAACTGTAACGGGCGCTTGAACCGCGTTAATAGCCTGGTTCGAGGCACCTGTTACCGCTAAGGGGGGTACCGACACAACCCCGCCAGCCGATTGCGTTGTCGCTTGTAGAGCTTGATTTTGGTCGTATGAGAATTGCTGACTAGGCAGACCTTGCTGTGGGGCCGTTCGTACTTGTTGGCTATCGCTTGGTTCGCCTAACGGCTGTGAAGTTCGCCAATTGTTTTGGCCCGATCTTCCAGCCTCTAATTGCGAATTTGTAGCGATTTGCGCTCCTTCTCCAGTAACTGGCACATCAGGCTTCGAAGTATTGAAACTTCTATCAACAACAGGAGGGTAAGTCCCGCCTTGTTGAGCGACAGAGTCAACAGAACTCTGAGAGTTCGTGCCTACGCCTTGAGTATTTGGATATGGTTGATAAAGGCCAGTTGTATCCTGTTTTTGGCCCGCGACCTCGGCCGTCGCGTAAGGCTGAGATAGTTCACCCTGCTGAACTGTAGAAACCACCGATGCAGCTGTATCGGCAGAAGAAGCAATCGATGATGGCACACCTCTTTCGGACTGTTCGAATGCAGATCGATTTTGCATAGATTGTTCAGCTACCCCAATAGCCCCTTGGGAGTTCGCTATTGGCTGAGAGTAAGAGTTAGGCTGTTGGGCGTAACTAGAGTTTGGAGAATTGTACGCACCATTTACTTGGCCTTGGTGGCTCACCGAATTCGACTGAAGGGATTCGTCCAACTGACGCTGAAGACGCTTCATTTGATAATTCTGACGCTCAACCATATCTCTCAGCTCAGCAATCTCTTGCTTTAATGCCTGCACGTCGAGAAGTATCTGAGTATTATTGCCGCTTTGTTGGGCGTGGCTATAATGAAAAATCGGGGTAACACTTAGTGCAACCCCGACCATCAATACGTACGTTTTAATTCGTCGCATAGTTTACCTAGCTATTCGCTAAATTAATTTCGGGGGATATTCTTTAACAAAGGCAACACAACATAATGGCTTGCGATGCCCCCGAAATAAGCGCCTCAGGTTTGCTGAGGCGACAACACTGATTAGTACTTAATTTCTACGCGGCGATTAGACTTCCATGCAGCTTCGTTATGAGCTGTGTCAACTGGGCGTTCTTCACCGTAAGAAATAGTTTGGATTGTGCTATTGGCGCCTGCGCTGCTCATCAACTGTGCAACTGTTTGAGCACGACGCTCACCCAATGCCAAGTTGTAATCGCGAGTACCACGCTCATCGGCATGACCTTCAAGGTTTACACGTGCACCACCGTTGCTACCTAGATATTGTGCATGACGAGTAGCAATAATGGTTGAACGCTCATCAATCGCAGAGCTGTTGTATTCGAAATACAGCACTTTGTATTGAAGCGGGTCACCATTGATACCAAAACGGCTTGCTAACTCAGATACTGTGTAAGGAGTACCATAAGCAGGCAGAGTGCTTGGGTCAACTTCTGGAGCTGCCTCTTGAGTAGGCACTTGCTCTTCAACAACAGGTTTCTCTTTTGGTGCACAGGCGCTTAAGGCTAGTGCAACTAAAACGGTCATAGCTAGACCCAATTTACGATTCATATTTCACTCCAAGAATGATTTGTTTGTTTTTGCCGTTATTGTTATTTTCTCAGAGGTGACCACGCCGGCTCTCGCACGTCACCACTAATAAGATCTAATCTTGTTCTCACTCGCCCATCAGACGAGGCAACCATCAAAGCAGGCTCATAGTCTACTTCAGTTTTGTACAATACCATGTCTCCATTCGGAGAAAAACTAGGACTTTCATCAAATTTCGAGTTGCTTAGCATGGTCAACCTACCTGTTTCCTCATTCATAATAGCAATTTTACCGCCATCATGAACCATCACTATTTGCTTACCATCAGTATCATAAGACGCGTTGGCACTTTCATCGCCCTCAAAGGTCATGCGTGACACCGATTGGTCATACACACTATAACTGTAAATTTGAGGCTTGCCTGTGCGGCTAGACGTGAATAGAAAACTATCACCTCTGGGTGACCACGACGGCTCTGTGTCGATACCGTAATGTGTACTAATGCGGCTATGCTGCTTTGTTAGTAGGTCATAAATATAGATATCTGGGCTGCCATGACGCGACGTTGAGTATGCGACACTCTTGCCATCAGGAGACCAGGCAGGCGCTGAATTAACGCCTTTAAATTGGGCAATGGTCTCCTCTTCTAATGTTCGCAAATTAACGGTTTTGATAACCGTGCCTTTTTGATTAAACCCTACAAAGGCAATATTTTGACGATCTGGAGACCAATCAAGCGACAATATCGGGTTCCAAGATGCATACACTTCTCGTGCACCAAAGCCATCCCAATCAGCGACCATTAACTTATAACGATAACGTTGGTATTCAATTTCAGTGCGCTCAACAAAAGCCATGCGCGATTGAAATGCCCCTCTACCACCTGTGAACGCCTGATAGACATTATCGCTGATCACGTGTGCCGCTGTTCTGAGGTCGCGCTTTGACAAACCACTGATTCGACGCCCATTACCAATTTGCTGCTGACGCACTACATCGTACATGCGAAATTGAACTTCGTATTTATCGCTGCCGAGGTTCCAGACTTCGCCGATTACCAAAATCTCAGCATTGATAAAACGCCAATCTTTATAACGAACCTCTTCGTCCTTAGAAGGCTGACTCAAAAAATCCTTTACCGGGATCGATTCAAACTTACCAGAAGCATTTAAATCAAAAGCTACGACATCGTGAATTTGGTGCTCGACGTCAGTTCCATCTAATACTTTAAATGGCACAATTGCGATGGGTTTTCCACGCACTACTCCGCCGTCAATGGTGCCTCTCAGCTTTTCCTGTTCTTGGGCGTACGACGCCTGAACAAACAAAAAAGCCGTTAATAAAGCAATAGTGATACGGCTGGTGGTGGCGATTTTTTGCATGGCGCTTATCTTCTTGCGTTCGGGTGAACTACTACTAATTCAAAATTTTGCAGTCGCTGAACTGCCTCGGGTTCCTGACCTTGCTCAGGCATTTCAAACGGGCTAGCAGCGAAAACCGCGGCTTCTACTGATTGATCATACGATTGCAATCCGCTCGATTGTATCGTTCGCACCGATAGAACATCACCAGATGGAGATAGTGTAATATCGACAACGCTTTTGCGCCACGTTTCAAAACTAGGATCTACAGTGCGCTTTGTCTCTATTTTACGCTGAATACCACTGAAAAACTTACTTACCAAGGTTGTGGTGCGCTGCTTAGCGCGTCTAGCCGCCTCTTGTCGTTGCAACTCAGCTTCTTCTTCGGCCAATAACTTATTCAATCGCTGACGTTCCAAAAGCTCAGCCTCTTCTTTGGCCAGTTTCTCTTGTAAGTCAGATATGCGCTTTTTCTCTGCTTCGGCCTTTTGCTTGGCTATTTTCTCTTCCTTCTTACGGCGCTCTTCCTCTTTCTTTTTCTCTAACGCAATAGCTTTGCGCTGCTTCTCTAATTCGGCCGCTTTTTTCTTCTCAGATTCTTGTTTGGCTTTTAAATCAGCGACTTTCTTTTTCTCAAGATCAGCCTGCTTTTTAATTT
The DNA here is from genome assembly GCA_947499305.1 of uncultured Arenicella sp. Taxonomy (GTDB): domain Bacteria; phylum Pseudomonadota; class Gammaproteobacteria; order Arenicellales; family Arenicellaceae; genus Arenicella. The sequence continues at coordinate 73,177 of CANMNN010000015.1, forward strand.
TGTCTAACTCTCGTTGCTCGCGTTCTTTATTCTCACGCTTTTTACGCTCTCGCTCGAGTTCAGCTTTTTTGATCTTTTCTTGCTGGTCTTTGATTTGTGACTCATCAATAACGCTTGCTTTCACCGTATCAATTTTATCAGCATCAAAGGCTTCTACCTTCTCAAATTTTTCGTCGCTGCTAAAGTTAATCAGCATCGCCGCGATAATCACAATATGCACCACCGCAGCTGCGATGTAAGCTAAGGTTCGGTTTTTAGCGCTGGCTTTTCTTCTGTTACTCATCAGTGCTAACCTTAATTGCCTTCACTTACGGGCTCTGTTACCAAGCTCACTGTTTCGATACCGGCATTTTTTAGAACTACCATGGCGTTTAACACATCCTTATAGCGCGCATTCTTATCACCTCGCACTAAGAAGTCAGTTGCGGGTTTTTGTCGGTACAAGGCCGCTGAATAGATCAGCACTTCTTGCTCTGTTTTTGCGAGCTCGTCGATATACATTTGCCCATTCGCGTCGACCGTCAATATAAACGGCTCAGGCGACTCTGGGTTAAAATCAACCGGCTTTGATGATGTTTGAGGTAAATCAACCTTCACACCTTCGGTCAGCAGCGGCGCAGTAACCATGAAGATGATCAGCAACACCAACATCACATCGATGTAAGGCACAACGTTGATCTCGGCAATTGGCTTACGCTTACGATCACGATACTTACTCATCGATAAGCCCCTCGAAATTCAGAGCAAAATATTTTTTAAAAATCGACATTATTTGCGATTCTCAATCGTTAGCTGTCGATTCACAATACTGACGAACTCTTCCATGAAAATTTCATATTGGCCGACCAACTTTTCAACATTATACGAGAAACGGTTATACGCGATTACAGCTGGGATTGCGGCAAACAAGCCCATGGCCGTAGCGATCAAGGCTTCAGCAATACCAGGCGCGACGCTCGCGACTGTCGCTTGCTGTGTCGACATGCCGAGTGCGCGAAACGAGTTCATGATGCCCCAAACGGTGCCAAACAGGCCTACATAAGGTGATGTTGAACCGACGGTTGCTAGAAATGGAATTTGTGACTCTAAATGATCGATTTCTCGACCCAGCTCTACCCGCATAGCTCGTTGCACGGCATCAAGTAGATCATTGTTATTCGCATAGCCTCGCTCGCCGAGGCGTTGATACTCGCGATATCCGGCGACAAAGATTTCACTCATGCCCGAAGACTTTACAGTCTCGGCGCCCCATTTATTGTAGAGCGATTGCATGCTTCCGCCAGCCCAGAACTCGCGCTCAAATTCAGCGGTCATTTTAGTTTCGGTGCGCAGGCTTTTCATTTTCGAGAAGATAATCGACCACGAAAATAAGGACGCCAATAACAGCATCAGCATCACTAACTGAACAGTTAAACTTGCATCAGCGATGAGAGAAATAATTGACATGCTGTCGCCGACATGCGCACTTGCCGCCTGCGCCAACTGATCTGCTGCTACGGGCTCTGCTTGTAGAGGCTCAGCTTGTGCCATTAGGTTAAGACTTATGCTAGACATCGATTATTCCCTTGAGGTGCTATTTCTGGAGTGCTTTGAAATTGAAACTTAACTTAAATTTAGAGGATACGTTAAAACTGACTTACGCTTGCTCACTGAGTGCCAAACGTAAATCAATTGGCATGGCACTTAGCTGAAATGACTGATGGTGCAATGAAGCCAACTTTATTTGCCCCTTACACAATAACTGTTCTTTATTATAAATTTTCTGCTCTAACTGCAATTTAACCTTACCCACTTGCAATGGTTTGACCGTAACTGTCAGTTCATCAAATAATCGTGCAGGCAGATCATATTTCAGCTGAGCTTCTCGGACAACAAATATAATACCGCTATTTTGTTGAATATCAGCGATATTAAACCCCAATGAGGCTAGCCAGTCGCAGCGACAGCGCTCCATAAAATTTAAGTAATTTGAATGATAAACCACACCGCCAGCATCGGTGTCTTCATAGTAAATACGTATCTTTTTTTCAAACATAGTGTCTACTTGATTAAATACGTTAGTAAAGTAAGTTCGAGAATACTGTTTTTCAAAGCCAAGCTAGTCGTCTTCAAACAGTTGAGTTTGCGGGTTCGCCAAAGCTGGATCTGCTGGCGCTTTTAGGCCGAAATAACTCCATGTGCGCTTGGTCACAACTCTACCTCGGGGCGTGCGCATCATAAAACCTTGTTGAATCAAGTAGGGTTCGATAACGTCTTCGATTGTGCCTCGCTCTTCGCCAATAGCCGCTGCAAGGCTATCTATTCCTACGGGGCCGCCATCAAATTTTTGCATGATGGCTTTAAGGAGCTGACGATCCATCCAGTCTAGACCATGCGGGTCGACCTCCATCATATCAAGCGCTTTCATCGCCATTTCTTCGGTCAGCTTGCCGTCACCTTTAACTTCGGCGTAGTCGCGCACTCTGCGTAACAGACGATTAGCAATACGCGGTGTTCCCCGAGCTCTATTCGCGACGGTTTTCACGCCTTCGTCTTCGGTGGGCACACCGAGAATATCTGACGAGCGCTGCACAATACTCGCGAGGTCTTCGGTGTTGTAATACTCCAAGCGTTGTACAATGCCAAATCGGTCACGCAATGGCGAGGTTAACAAACCTGCCCGCGTTGTTGCCCCAATCAAAGTGAACGGCGGTAAAGACAGCTTGACGGTTCTCGCCGCTGGCCCCTCACCAATAACAATATCAAGCTCAAAGTCTTCCATCGCGGGGTAAAGAATCTCCTCTACCACGGGGCTTAGGCGATGAATCTCGTCGATAAATAGCACATCGTACGGCTCTAAGTTAGTAAGCACGGCAGCGAGGTCGCCGGCGCGTTCTAATACTGGGCCAGAAGTTTGGCGGATCTTCGTTTTGAGTTCGCGAGCGACAATGTTTGATAAGGTGGTTTTGCCTAAGCCAGGAGGCCCGAACAGCAAAACATGATCCAAAGACTCGTTTCTCGAACGTGCCGCTTGAATGAAAATAGAGAGCTGCTCTTTGAGCTTTGGTTGACCAACAAAATCCTCTAAATACTCTGGGCGCAACGCTTTATCGACGTAGTCTTCATCGCCCATTTGGATATCAGGGTTTATTGGATTTTCTTCCATCATGATTAACTTTTAGAATTCTCGACTGCAATCAAACTATCAACATCATCATTTCGAAGGCAACTGAGAGGCCTCCCCAATAATTTAGTACCACAATTGATCATCACAATACATTCCCTGACAAGGTTCTCAAAGCCTGACGAATCAAATCTTCGCTAGAGAGATCTTGATCCAGGGTTTTCACCACACGTCCGGCGTCAGCAGGACGATAACCTAATGAAACAAGTGCCTCAATCGCGTCGTTACGCGCACTATTCACGCCGCCGTCAGCAGCACGTTGCTCAAGCGCGACATCACCAAACTCTTTCTCGAGCCGGTCTTTCATTTCGACGACTAACCTCTGCGCGGTCTTTTTGCCGATCCCAGGAACTTTACACAACAAGTTGTAGTCTTCATCCGCCATGCACTGTAATAGCTCTTGCGCCGATAAAGTGGATAACACCGCGAGCGCTACTTTAGGACCGACTCCGTTAACTTTTATTAGACTGCGAAACAACTCGCGCTGCTGGCGGCTTGAGAATCCAAACAAGAGCTGCGCATCTTCACGCACCACCATGTGCACATACAAGGTAGCTTGCTCGCCCTCCGCGGGAAGGTCATAAAAAGTGGTCATCGGCGCTTCAAGCTCGTAACCCACGCCATTAACGTTCAACAATAAAGCAGGGGCCTGTTTTTCAAGTAACACCCCTTGCAACCATGCGATCATAGATTAAGCCTCTCGGATTGTGGTATTGATTTGTTGATGATGCGCGTGACACACCGCCGCCGCCAGAGCATCTGATGCATCTTCTTCGGGCGCCACACGAAGCCCAAGCAATACTCGAATCATATGTTGAATCTGCGCCTTATCAGCGCGGCCTTTACCAACAACCGTTTTCTTTATCTCGGTTGCGCTGTATTCCACAACCGGCAATTGATTATTTACCGCCGCTAACATCGCAGCACCTCGAGCATGCCCTAACACCAATGCGGATTGGGGGTTTTTCGCGAGGAAGACTTTTTCAATCGAAACGATATCGGGCCGAGTTTGCGCGACAATAGACTGCAACCTTGAATAGATGGCCTCTAAACGCACTGGCAACTCGCCTTTGGGCAGCACTAAAGATTCAGCATAAACATATTTCAAGTTAGAGCCTTGCGCTTTTATCACACCAACACCTGTGATGCGCGAGCCAGGGTCAATACCTAAAATGGTAACGACCGGTGCAGGGCTGCGAGTTTGTCTCAAAATTGCTTACTGTAGTGATGCTGAATGATTAAAGGAGTGGCACTTACGGCAGATCTAAGCCGCGCTTACTCGTACACCGACTCAGGAAAATCGGCATTGGTGTAAACGTCGACCACATCGTCTAGGTCTTCTAATGCGTCGACCAATTTCATTACTTTCAATGCGTCTTCATGACTTAGCTCAATCTCGTTTTCTGGACGCTTAGTTACTTCCGAGTTGGCTACGGCCATGCCCGCCGTCTCAAGCGCCGTCATTACCGCTAAATAGCAATTTGACGGGCAATTAATCTCAACTTGGCCATCTTCGTGCGTAATAATATCTTCGGCGCCAGCATCTAAAACAACATCCATCACTGACTCTTCGTCAGCTCCCTCGGCCATTTCAATGACGCCTAAGGAATTAAACATATAGGCAACCGAGCCTGAGTTGCCCATATTGCCATTGTATTTGCTGAACGCATGACGCACTTCGGCAACGGTTCGGTTTTTATTGTCGGAGCTACACTCCACTAAAACAGCGATGCCACAAGGCGCATAACCTTCATAGCTCATATCCTCGTAGCTCACTCCCTCAAGATCACCAGTGCCGCGTTTAATAGCGCGCTCAACCGTGTCACGGGTCATGTTTACGCCCAATGCCTTATCAACAGCAATTCTCAGGGCCGCATTCGAATCAACGTCTCCGCCACCTTCTCTCGCGGCTACCGTGATTTCGCGAATGTGTTTAGTAAACAACTTGCCTCGTTTTGCATCTTGCGCTGCTTTACGGTGCTTAATGTTCGCCCACTTACTATGTCCTGCCATGCTGTTCTCTTATCTTGTTTCTATGTTGCGTGTGATTCTGTCGCTGACAAAAATGTATCTTTCACCCTCGCTCAAAGGGTTTTTTTATCGCGTAGGGCATTATTCTAACATTGAGGCTGGATAGTTCGTAAGCTTATATTGCTTTAAGCTCACAACAATGCCGAGTTTGCTGGATCAAACTCGGCATTTCTAGAAGGCGTATCCGCAGGAGGGCTATAAGCGCCATGAGCTCAGATGGATAAAACTATTGCTCTTGAATCTCTTCTTTGCGAAGCATCTTAATCCAAGTGCCTGGCTCTGGTTGGCCTTTGGGGTAGTAACCATTAATGACCCGTAATTGGAGCTCGGCGTTGTCTAATTCACTCTCGAGGTCTTTTGCCAAGGTTGCAAACGTCTCGCCTGGCTTTAAACGTTCAAACGAAACCTTAGTTACATATTTCGCTGTTTTATCTTTTGGCGTCATGCGACGAAAGCTGCGAATCATATCGATGAAGGCCGCGTCTTGCTCTGATGTGACCTTATTGTTTTTAGCAATTCCTTGAAAATGAAATGTATTGCGAGCCACTTTTGCCAGCGCTACGCGTTGTCCAGGTATTGCTCCTAAGGTACCCAAATCGCGCTGTGAGTTCTTCTGAATCTTTTCAGCATTAACTAAGTTTGGGTACTTCGCTTTTAAGGCATCACCGCTGCTCTGCTGCTTATCTTTAGTTTTCTCAATGCTGATCTTAAACTGGGCAGTTTTCTCCGCATCTTTGAGAATGATCTTGGAGCCTTTAATCGTTCGCGTCCAACTCTTGGGGTGTAGAAACGTAATTCCGAGTGTTTCGTTCGAGTAACGACGGTAGCCCGGTGGTGCTCGGCGCGTATAGTTCGGTCCATAAATCATGCCGTCGATAGCCTCACGGTACTCTGCTCGGCCGATAAATGCTTCGCCGGGCGCAAATACGCCGGCATCTTCAATAGCTTCGCGCAAACGTATATCCGAACGCGGATGCGTTGTCAGAAGGCCATGGTGAGGCAAAGAACGGCTAGTCGATGATGCTGCAAAAATATTATTGTCTCGTAACTGTGCCAAGGCATTTACTAGTTGACTCGGCTCGTAACCCGCACCAAACAAGTAACGTGCGGCAAACGAGTCGGCTTCTAGTTCAGCCGAACGTTTATATTCGAGCAAACTGACTGTGCTCTGGGTTTGAATGGCGCTGCCAACCGCATTATTGCCCACCGCGAATGAAGCTAAACCTGCGAGAAAACTGTTGCGCCTATTTCGAGCTTGCAGCTTTGCTGTATGCCGGGCAACGTTGTGGCCTATTTCATGCGCCATCACTCCTGCAAGTTCAGCTTCAGAGTTTAGTAATCCCAAAAGCCCCCGCTCGACATACACATAGGGCGTGCCATTAACAAAGGCGTTAACCGCCGGCGTATCGCGCACTATGAACCGATATGGCAAATGTGCATGCTCACTTTGCGCAAGAATCTTATTGCCGATCTCGGTCACGTATTGTTGAAGCTCGCTGTTTTCGTAGGGTGGTGCCTCTTGCATCAAACCAATGTGTCGGCGTAAAGCCTTACCTTTCAGTCCAGTCGACTTCTCTAACTGTTCTTTCGCCTCTGCTTTCGTCAAAGGCTTAGTTTTTGGCTCTGATTCCTTTGCGTCATCTGAAAATGACGTGGCCACTGAAAACGTTACGACCAGTGATGTGAACAGAAGCACTCCATACTTAATAATCGAATAAGATTTCATAATGGACTCCTCAATAAAAATGTTAAGGACTGGTTTTCAGAGCGGTATCATCTTTTGCGAAAAATCGCACAAGCTGATTACCCATGCCCTGACAAGCGTCCCCTTCTACTTGAGCCAGTAATGGAATTGGAATTACAAAAGCAGGCATGTAAGAGGTCCCTACCGCCTCAGTGCTCACGCGGCCAACTTCAGTAAAAGTTTCGAGATCCCAGATGGTTGTCTCATAGTCGCTGGTGTCTTCCCAGGTACCAAAGCCAAAACAGCCGCCACCACCAGGGCCGACGGAACAAGTCATACTGCCTGCAGAATTCGTGCGCTCAGTAGACCCTTCGACCCAGACGAAGTAACGAATATTAAGCGCTTTAATTTTTTCGGCAACTAATGGCTGGTCGAGCACTTTACGAAGCTTCTTTGGATGCAGTGGCGCGGTTCGGGCCTCAAACCAAGGGTAGAACGAGTCAACGAATTCGCTCTCAGGAATAATACGCACCTCGCCGGTACCCCGAGCTAGACGTCCGCCGATGCATGAAACCAGCGAGGCTTCAGTTTGAATTTCGGCTGTTTGATGACGACCTAATACAACCATGGCATCGCCTTTTTTTAATTCGGCGGTATCTTTTAGTCGAACATGGTCAACGTTAATTGTAGTACAAGCCGATAAAAGCAAAAGTGCGGCTGCAGTCGAAATAAATTTAAGATTTTGTTTCATGGCGTTCTCCGCAGTGTTGCTTAATCGTTTGTGTCAGGCTCTTGATCAGCTGACGGCTCTTGTTCAACTAGAGGCTCTTCAAAAGTCGGCGCTTCGTTTTCTTTAACTTTTTCAGAAGCTACTTGCCCCTCTTGGGCTGCATCAGCCTCGTCTACCACATCCTCTGCTTCTTTTACTTCATCGGACTTATTCTTAGTCTTGTTTTTACGCTTCTCTTTTCGAGCCTGCTTTTCTTTTTCCCGACGCTCTTTTGCCGCGATAGCCTCAGCGGCTCGATCCTTTGCCTTTTGCTCTTCGGCCGCCTTTTTATCCAGCGCTTGCTGAATGCGCTCAGCCTTTGTGGCAATCACCCTTGGCGTGCCGCCGTCGACCAAAGTTTTGATAACTCGTTGTTTCGGAAACCGTATTGAAAGCTGCGCACCGACATCTCGTAGAGCAATATTCGTTGCCGCATTAAAAGCACTCGACGCTGAGGTTAGTAAACCTGTTGGCGTTTTGCCATAACCTTTGATAGTCCAATCGGCGATGCTGTCCTCAGTATTATTCAAAAGCTTTAGACGATACTTGATCCAAATCTCATATTGCTTAAGCTTAGTCTCAGAGGGTTCAGAATACTGAAAATCCAGAATTTCTGGCTCAATCGCTAAATCATATTCCGACGATCCTTCTTCCACCAAGTTGGTGACGCTTGAGAACACCTGCCGAAACATAGTTGTCTGGGCATCTGCGAAGTTTAAGCTTTTTAAGCTCCCTCGTTTTTTTTCGCTCTCTAAATAAACATAATCATTGAAAGTGTCAGTGAAAACTAAATTAGTTTTAAGGTCTAAGCGCTCGACCAATGGTCGGGGGATGTCCGGCTTAACCACTACTGAGTTTGCACAACCACTGATCAATGCAACGGCAAGCAAGCAAATGCTCTTATGAGTAAACCAATTCGATTTCATAATTCCCCGTACTCTTAACATTTTATCTAACATTATTTAGCCCTATGAATGTGCCATTGTTTTGCTCAGCAAGTCCACGCATTAAGTTAGCATACTTCATAGCCGAGCTATTAATACCAGGGTCACGTGCTAACACATGAACAGGAAATCCAACACTGTGGATTCGCACTAAGGTCTCACCTCTTCTGTTTTGCTTATTCAACTCTTCGACAGTTTTTAGAACACGACGCACTGAGCGGCCTTGGTAGTCATCTCCTAATACATACAAGCTAATCTTTTTGTCCTTGTCATAATGCTGGCGTATCGCGTTGGTAATGCCACCAACGGGGCTCGAGCTACTAGCTCCAGCCCAAGTTGCCAACTTTTGAATAATTTGCTGGCGACGCCCCGGCGAGTCAGGCATAAAACGCCCGCGGAATGACGGATACATATACACACCATCGTTGCTCATCACTTGAATACCTTTCACGGTTGGGTAGAGAGACAGCGTGTTTCGAACTTCGGATAACAATCGCCCCCACGCATTACCAGTCATGCTGCCAGAGATATCGATAACAAAAATGATGTACTCGGAGTCAACTGGCACACCGGCGATGTATTCGTTCTGACTCTTACGGCCTTTCAAAAGACGCTTCATCTCCAAACTTAGGGACTGCAAGGCAATCTGTAAATCCTCAGCAGAGGTCGCATCTTCGGCGCCCGCATCTTCGGCGCTTGGCTTACGAGAATTGAGTACGTCAAACTCACTACGTAGAATTGCGACACGCCTTTTATCGGTACCTAATTGCTCTTGCTTCGCATTCAGTTCAGTCTCTAAATACTTAACCTGACCGCGTATTTCAAAAAGACGTTCTTGCAGGGCACGAACTTGGCCTTTATCTTGAATTGGCGATTCTTCTAAAACAGTCGGTTGGCTTGGCCTAACAATCACAAGCAATAAAACGATCGCGCCAAAGCCACAACATATAATATCCAAGAAAGAAAGGCCGGCATCCTCAGCACCCCGGCGTACTCTGCGTCGACTCATGGCCAATCCCTCGCAGGGGTTACATACGCACCCCGAGTTTGTATTGCTAAACGCCAGAAAGACGCCGCTGCGTAAGGATCACCCTCCAGTGGCAATAAAAAGGTATTAACCGGAATGCCGGGGGCCAGTTTCCGAACCGCCGATTTAAACGTGCGAAGACGTTGAATGCCGGTGATACTGCCCGATTCCGGAGCACCCTCACCCTGAGTAGGTAAGCCATCAGTGATGATAAATATATTGTCTGGCCTTGGCGTCATGCTCATTGCCGTTTCAAAGACTGTGTGCATATTGGTACCCTTCCCAGGCACAATTTTATTCACGCCTTCAACCGCCGCCGCGACCGATACTCGATCGCCTACCTCATACCATTGATTGATTTCCTCGCCAAATACCGGCGCAACATCTTCACTAAAACGAAGTATCTGAAAATCGCTCGCTACAGGAAGATTAGCAACAACCCATTGGGCTATTGCAGTTGTACGCAACCATTTTGGCGATTGCAGCTTAAGAGCGTCATTCATATTTCGACGGCGCACTATATTAACAATGGTCTCATCGAGCATGCTGGCAGACGAGTCGATTAAAATCAGAACGTTCTCGCCACCCAACTTAATACCCGTTAGGTATTGACGCTCACCATCACCGGTAAACTCGTAGGCTTTATTGCCGGCCGGGACGGTTGTCTCAAGCGCCTTCTTCTGGCGTTGCAAGCGTGCAAGTTTGGCTTTTAAACCCGGTACATCAAGCTCTGAATCAGGTTGAATTTCTTCAAGTAGGCTTTTTAACTTATTGATGTCTTCTTCAATCTTACGCGCTAGACCCTGCGCGATGACAGTTTCATCGCTCACATCGCTGATGGTGTTTCGAATACGAACTAAGTTTTTCTCACCAATCAATATCTCTTCTTCGAGCAGACTTATCTCAGAGGTATCTTGGGGTTCTTGGTTTGGTACTGGCGAATCGACCACATGTTTTAACAGTAAAAAAATCAGCACCGCTGCGCCCAGGCCACAGGACATAATATCCAGAAACGACAGGCTAAACGTTGAGGTGGTGCGTATCTTTTTACGAGCCATAAGTGTCTACCAAATGCTCCCTAAAAAACCTGAATGGCGCTGACTACTCCGTCAGCAAGATCGGAACCGAGTCGGTCATTAGGCTCAAGCTTTGTGCGGCCGGGGTCGTTCAATACAATAAGACGGCCATTGTCTAATAACTCTTGGATGTTAAAATTATCGCCAGCAACAAGACTCAGAATACCGTTACTAAACTGTACTTCGGCTCGCTCTATTGGCAGTGCCTTTCCTGACTGTAAAATATGGGTTGCTTGCGCGATATCAATTGTTTTTAATTGGGGCTCTAGATTGGTGTTACTTGTTTGAGCATTGATCTGCAAAGAGACTTTCGAGCTAACTCTAGCCGCTAACGGTAAGTCAGTTTTGTAAACAATGCCTTGACTAAGATCGGCCTGAATCAAAGAATCGGTGGAGATGCTTGAAATCGAATTTAAATCACCGAAACCGTGTTCGATTAAAGCGCTGAGATTGACGCTTTCAAAAGCAGCATTCAAATCGATAAAGCATTTATCCACAGCGTTCGACTTAGCCGCTAAACGATTTGAAAACGGGCTCAATAGAGCTCTCCATTCTTTATCGTCGATCACGCTATTATGAAGCCTGCTCTGATGTTCTAAAGCAATGCTGGCTTTGCCGGACTTGGCAATATTGTTAGCAATACCGGCAAGTTGGTCGAATAACTGTTGTTCTGTGGCGGCATCATGCAGAGGATCAAAACGATCGTTTTGAATAAAGTTCGATTGCAAACCTTTGAGTAAGGCCTCTTGCATCAAATGTATACCGACATCGCTTAGAACATCTACATCTCCAAGTTTGGCTAAGCCGTTGGCGATAGTAATATTCGAGCAAACCGTTTGATGTAATTGAACATCTATGTGGCAATATTCACCATCGGCGACTTCGGTATTAGCAAGCGCGACAACCGCTTTGTTGATCAAGCCTACCACGTCTAAACCACACGCTTTAGCAACGCCTAATAGCAGTTGTAAGTTCGCCTCTCTATAATGCGACGGAACAACCAACACGACTTGCTCCAGATTAAAGTGTTGCTTTAGCGCGCTCAAGTGTTTCCAGACAAGGTCTGCGGCATGACGCATACCAGACGCATTGGTCGGTATCGCGCTTTGTTCGCACTGTTGCCAGTAGCGATTATTCATTTCTTGCGGTGAAAGACGACAGGCTCTAACGGGCTTTTCGTTGCCTAGATCAAACACCACCTCATCGCCTTTAAACCAAGCATAGCCTTGGCTGACAGCGATACGCTGATCATTCTGCAACTGCAAATTATTGTCGTTAATGTGTAAGACTTCTACCATGACGCGTTCTCCATTAGCTCAACTAACTCTGCAGGTGACGAATGAGATTGTCGTCACAATAATCTTGCGTTTCGCGTACCATACGCTCTTGCATGAGTGTTATTTGGTGCATCAGAAACATGATCACAATACTGATCAGCAGCGCGATAAAAGTCGAGTTAAACGCAACCCCTAGACTGGCAGTAACCGCGGCGATATTACCCGCAACCGCCTCGTGAGCATTGCCCAAAGCATCACCAATACCGCGTACTGTTCCGATGAATCCAATCGAAGGGATCGCCCAAGTAATGTAGCGCACCATCGAAAGTTCGGAATCCATGCGATCGGCCTCGGTGTCACATAAGTCCCGCACCACGTTCGAAACGTCAGCAATAGAGGCCGTTGAGCCATAACGATTGAGCGCTCCTCTGAGCGCCCTTGGCAATAGAAACCCTCGTTCCGGCTGGGGTAAGGCCTCCAACGGACGTGCAAGTTTCCTAGCATCCTCGGGAAGTACTTTTCGGCCATCTTCAATACTCACAAGAGGCTTATCAAGTAAGCGACGCTGCGCCACTACTCCTTGCGCCTTTAGCCCCATGATCGCCATTACCCAAATCATTAAAATAAAACACGCTTCTTGCTCGTAATCTTTTAAGACAACCCACGCAGAGCGCTCTATGGTCACTGTTTCTCCAGTCGCTTCTTGCGCGGCAATGGCCTGACGCTCGACCTCGAGTACGGCTTCGGCGTTTGGGCGTACTAAGCCAACATAAATGGTATGAACCAATATGAACGACAAAACCAGTGCTACTATTTGATAGAAAAATTCAGATTTTTGAAACTTCATAGTGTATCTTTTGTCGTTGTCTAGTTGGTGTACTTATAATTTGTTAACTACAGCAGCTTAAATATCCACCGGGAACGGTACGGGTAAATCTTCAGAAATTTCTTCTGTAGGTTTAAAGACCTTCTTTGGGCTCTTTGGCTTACTGCGTTCTTGTTCTTGTTGTTGCTCGCGTGCTTCGGCTTGTTGGCGTTTTTTCTCGTCTTCAGCGCGCTTAAGGTCTTCGAGCTCTTTAATTGCTTTAGCTCTGGCCTCATCTTCGCTGGCTTGCTCAGAATTACCGTCTTGCGCATACACTGTTGTTGATGGCTGAGCTAGCGCAAAAACAAAACTAAAGACAATTAAACAATAACGCACCATGATCTATTTCTTGTTTAGTCCGGCATAACGAGCCACTCGAAAACCAATATCGTGCTTGCCTTTCGCAGCAAAATCTCGATAAGCCAAGCGCAATTGAGGCAAGTGCCCTTTGGCCCAACTGCCGCCACGCACAACATGAAATTCACCAATATCTGGGCCGATGGGGTCGACTAGGGCACTGCCAGTTAGCTCGCTGCTTCCTTTAGAGCTATACCAATCATTAACCCACTCCGAGGCATTGCCACCCATATCAAACAAACCTCGGTGGTTTGCAGGAAAACGCCCGACCGGTGAAGGGCCTTTAAAACCATCATCGTAGTCGTCAAGTATAAAAGCCAATATATCAGCTGCTTTTTCGTCCGCGAAATTGCCCACACGCTTACTCGCAGGAGGTTGCTTACTATTACCCCAAGGGTAAGTGAGCAGGCCATCGTCGGTATTTCTCGCTAACCAAGCCCACTCAGCTTCAGTAAGTAAACGGTAGCCATTGGCATCAATATTGTTACCAGATACATAACCCTTAGTAGTTTGATAAAACGGATCCAAACCCTCTTTCGCGCTCAACCAATTGCAATATCGGGCGGCCTGTTGCCAGCTAACATTGGCTGCCGGCGCTTTCTGCGCATCAAGGCTTTTGGCCTTGTAGTTGCCGGAATTGTGAATCGATTTAAAGGCTCGAAATTGCTTATTAGTTGTCTCGTGCGTCGCTACATAAAACGGCTTCGTCAGAGTTGCAGTATAAACCGCCTCATTCGCACGACGTCCGTCTTCACGCCGCGAAGAGCCCAGCTTAACTTCGCCCAAGTTCCGGAAAAGTTTCAGCTTATGCCCTTCACTATTAGTGTATTGATTTGGAATTTGCGCCCAATAATGCTGCTCTTCGGTAAGCAATTTAGCACTAATTATTTGGTCGTTGTCACGGGTTGGAATAATGTCCGTATTTTGAGTCACGTAACCCGGCTTTCGAACGCTGATGCTATGCGGCAATGTGTTGAGTTTCAGGGTTTGACTGCCTGTGCCTCGACGCTGGCCATTTACGTAAACCACAGCATCACTGGGTGACACACTGACCTTTACGGGAATAATGTCCGCACGAAGATCGACTCTGCTCTGGAGTAACTGCTCGGGCTCTAAACGAGTAGTTTCATCACTTAGCCGAAAACCTGCTTTATACACTTGCACGCGCTGATCAACCTTCGGTGTAAGATTCAGTTTTAATGGAGTTATCCCACGGAATTCGTTGTTAATGATTACAGCGGCGCCAGTCGGTGTAGAAGCAAGATCTATTATTCCGTCAGCAGGAATTAATTGTATCTCAGGTACCGATAAGCTATCGCCTGCTACAACGGCAATTTCTTGCTCGAACGGCTTAAACTTTTCGGCTTGTACCACAAGCTTTCGCTTGCCTTCTTCAATTTTAACAAGCATTGGAGTAACGCCAACTTTCTCAGCATCTACGATAATGTCGGCTCCTTCAGGTATAGAGCTAACATTGTATTCGGCCCAGGCTTCTTGTAGATCAAAGCTGAGGGACTGGGTTTCGCCTTTTCCTCTCACCAAAATATTCTGAGAAGCTGAGCGATAAAGCGGTGCATCAACAGTGATCTTATGTTTACCAGCGGCTATACCTTCAATCATACCGGGTAAAGTGCCAGCCAATTTATCATCGATGAAAACTTGAGCAGGGCTCGGTGCCGCGAGTTCAATCGCAAGCTTACCAGGTAAGCGAAGTAGCTCTAGCTCAAACTGCTGATGCCGCTCGGAACCAACCTCGAGCTGCTGCTCAATTGGCTCAAAACCGTCAGCTGTTATCGACACCATATGCTTCCCGGGAAGAATCAATACGCGATTTCCGAGTGGCAATTTCAGCTTTGCATCGATATGAATATCGGCGAGCTGTCGTAAAAACTGATCAGGTTTAGATAGATCGCGCTTTACCGCGCGCACTTCGATGCTTTTTGAAAAGCTTATAAACGCGATAAACAAAATACTCAGAAGAGCAAGAAGCAGTAAAACAAAATGGAACGCCGTCGGCTTAAACTTAACGACTTCAATTTCACCACTTGGTGCTTCAAAATCGAGCGCCTCAATAGGCGTATTATCTAATTTTTCGATCTCGTTCATAATGCTTAGTTGGTCGCAAGCGGAGAGCCGCTAACAGGTGTGGTACAGGCAATAATAAAAGTCTGAATTGATTCACCAGTCGCCGTCAGTTCAATCTCGCGAAGTTCATCTTTAAAGCCTAGACGAACGCCTTTTAGTGTATAACGCCCCGGTTTCAGCGCGAGATTCTTAACTGAAAAAGCACCTAGTCGGAGACGCTTCGAACCCGCTTTGCTTAAGCTCACTTCGGTTAGCGAATCGGATTCAAAACTAACGTTAATGGTGCTATCAAGCTGCTTTAGCGCAGCTTCAATATTAGCGATTTGAGCATTCAATACAGGCCCTTTGCGCTTTATACCCTTGGCATCGGCCAATACAGTTTCTGCGGTCTTGCGCTGGCTGCTGCGAGCCAAAGATAAGGGGTCTGACAATACATTTTTGATCGATATGCCGAGGCGTTTACGAACCTCAGCTCGAACCTTGCCGATCTTCGCCGAAACTTGGTTTGGGTCGCGCTGCAACACCGCTTGATAAGTGCTCAATGCACTCGACCATTCTTCGCCGGTTTCGAGTTTTTTAGCATTCGCTAACATCGAACTCAATGACGACCGCTTGTCTGAGGCAAGGGCTTGGCGATACGCTGAGCTGGCTGTCTGATCATTTGGTTTGATTTTGAGTGCCGCTGAGAAACCCCGCTTGGCAGAGGTAAATTGTCGAGCAAAAAGCGCTTTAAAACCGGCTGACATGGCATCTCTAAATTGCTTATCAGACTTGAGTTGCGCAACTCGTTGAGAACCTAGCTCGGCAGTTTCGGTTTTCGAATCGAGCACTAAGGCTTTGGCATATTTGTCAGCCGCAAGGTCTAAGAACTCAATGTCATCGGTGTTTTGAAATTCAACCTCATCTTGCGCGGCTTGGTTAACAATTGCCAGCACTTGGTCTAAGGTTTCAGAGCGATTGATGCCTTGCAAGGCTGCGATGTTATTTCGGTCTAGCGCGATCGCTGCCTGAAATTTCTCGCGTGCTAATTCGGTTTTCCCCTGCGCTATTGCGGCATTCCCTTGAGAGACTAAATCTCTAAGAACTTCTGGAATCAAAAGATCTAAGCCTTGCATATCATCGAGTGCTTGTTGATATGCAGCGATTGCATTTTGAAAGTCTTTGAGTTTGTAAAGCTCATCACCTTCAGCCGCTTTATCGAGCGCCCCTTGGTAGCCTTGAGCTCCCCATTCGTTTACGTTTTGCGCTTCAAGCTCTTTTTTAGCTTTAAGTAACTCTGCAAGAATATCTTGAGAGTCAGCTCGAGCTTGCTTATTTCGACTTTCATCCCAAGGTGCCAGCTCTTGTTGATCATTCGGGCTTGAGGTTTCCTGAGTACTGGTTTGCCCGCTGGCGGACACTAAAGTCGTATTTAGAGGCCTTGAGCTAGGCGCTGGGCTTATCAAAATAAATAGCCCTGCTGCCAGAACCAACAAGGCAAATACCGACAGCATTAGATTAAATTGCGAGTGCCACCAAGGGGAACCTTCTTGTATTAGTAACTCTCGTCGAGAAGAGTTCGGAACTCCCGAACTGTGAGCAACGCTGGCTTGATCAACATTGTTGGGCGTATCGAATTTAATCGCGTCAATAGACCTAGCCGCTTTCGATACGCGGTCGTCTTGTTCTCCGCCACCTGACGGGCGATTGTTATTAATGGGATCTGACATTACAATCTAGAATTCAGTTTCTTGAGTACTAGCCGACTCGACTTGTTGACCTTTTTCCTGCGCTTCAGAGTTAGAGACCGCCAGAGGCCCCTGTTCGCTTACATTACCTTCTTCTAAACGAAACATCTCGCCTAGAATCCGCCGCCACTCTTGATATTGGTCATTAACCGTTCCTGTCAGAGTGACACTGCGATCCTGCAGATCAACAATACTTGGCTCTAACTCGGATTCTAGCGATGCGCCCAACTCTCGAAGAGTCGAGCTATGCCCAAGCGCTTGTTCTGTTTTCAAAAAACTATTACTAAACAATCGCGCACCAGAAATTATTCCAATATGCCCAGCGCCGCGAGATGCTCGGCTATTGCTATTTGTTGCTGCTGCGATACCGCCTGCGATCGCAACCAAGCCCGCAATTTTTTCTTTACGGCCCTGTTCCTTTAATTGGCGAGCATACAAAACCTCTTTGTAGCTTAATTTCCGCCACTCTTGATATGGGTTCTCCATCTTATTATTGAATGCTCGGTAATAGTCTTGAATCACATCAAGAAACAAATCGTTTCGAGAGCGTATACGTTCAACACGCTGCATCATCGGGTCATTATCAGCAGGAATGCGCGCGAGATTAAACTCACCCGACTCAGATGAGGAAACGAAACTATTAAACGCATCAGGGACAAAATCTCTAGCGAATAAGACCTTGGAAATACTTCGAATTCGTATCGACTGCTCAGCACTCAAAGCCTTTTGGTAACTGAACATATCATTAGCTATTTCGTTAAAGGTTGCTTGAAAAGGGTCGCCCGGAAGATCAACTTCAGGGTTGTAGGCGTAGGAGCTCGCGCGTTGATCGTATTCACGTTCAAACCATACTTTACCGGAGCTGTCTCGAACCTTAATCAGCAAACGAATAACTTCTCCGTTCGATTCGAGCAACTCACCGCTGACATATACATCTAGGCCTAAACTTTCTGTCGGCAATGCTCTGACAAGTCCCCATGCATTACTTTTGTCCAGTGTGTTTTTGAGTTGACTGGTAAACCAAACCGCCTCGCTTTTTCTTACACTCGAGTAGTCGGTTTCATTGGTGTCTAAATCAACCGTACCGGGATCAAACAAGATCACTCCAACATCAAGTATTTGCTCTTCGGGAATTAGTTGCTCGTCGACCTCGTCGACTCGATCAATCGCAACACGTTTTGTTTCATGATATTCATAAGTAGTACAGGCCGATATTAGCCCAAGCATGAGCAACAATGAGGTGCTGCGGGTAAACTTTGCCATTAACGTATTCATTCAACTTAGCTGCTTGCCGCAAATAATTGACCTAGCAACTGATTCCCCTCTATTGATTCTTGTATTTATAGTACTCATCCCATAACTTTTTCTTTAGCTCAGGGTCGGTTTCGTTTTCAGCTGATTCACGAATTTGTCTCGCAACGATATCATCGTTTTTGCGCAAGTCTTCAACATCGGGCCGGTCATCTTTTTCAATATCATTTTCAGCCTGCTGCTCTTGGGCTTCACCTTCGCGTTTATCACCAACATCACTCGACTCGCCCCCCGTATCTTGCGATTCAGCTCCATCAGCTGATTGGCCTTCAGACGACTCGCTGCCACTAGACGACGGCTGGCGCTTGCCTTTGGCAACACCATCTTCACTCTCATCGTAATCTTCAAACGCGCCCTCACCAGCAAATGGGTCATCTGAGTCATCAATGCCGTCTTCATTAGCCCGGCCCTCTGCGTAGCCCTGCTCTCGCTCAATTTCTTCGTCAAAATCACCCAAGGTTTCTTCTAGTTCTTTTTCTAAATCAGCCAACTCTTCTTCAGAAAGGCCGCCAGTATCTTCGAAACCAGGCTCCTCAAAGCTACCAGACTTTTCGTCAGGCTCTTCGAAGCTCACATCATCTTCGCCTTGCTCATCACCCTCTGTGCCTTCTTCCCCCTCTTCTTCCCAATCCTCCGCGACTTCACCATCTTTGCCTGACTCGCCAGTTCCGTCTTGACCACTTTCACCGTCGGAGCTCTCCCCTTCAGCACTCTCTCCTTCTCCGCCTTCTCCTTTAGACGACTCACCTTGCTCGCCCTTCTCTCCTGACTCGCCTGAGCTGCCGCCAGAGGGAGGAGGCTTGGGGAGTGAAGGTGCACTTGGACCAGACTCGCCTCCGGAGCTACCACCTCCGATAGGAGGAACAGGCAACGGAATTGAAGGGCCACTCGGTCCTTGCTGTCCACCACCACTTGGTGGAGGGCTAACACAAGCACTTACAAAAACCACAACACCAACGGCTGCTGCTAGTCGCCTTACCGTTGGCAAAATGCCAACAGCATAATTCGGCGCTTGAACAGCGCTAGTCTCAATTTTTTCTTGCACATTACACTCCGACATAATTATTCCGCGGCGTTATCATCGATCTCGTCTTTGACTTTTGATCGCAGCACAGAGACTCTTACTTCATAGGGGAAATCTTCACTGGCGATTAACTTGCCGTTATCAATGGCTGGGCGAAAACGGGCGCGCTTTGCTATGCGTCTAGCTCGGTTAGTTTTAGCCGTTGTAACATCGATTAGGGCTTCTCGGGCGACTCGTTTTACTCGCCCAGTTTCATCAATAGTAACGCTTACGGGTATTGTCTCGAAATTTTCGTCGGTTTCGACAGGCTGTCGAACAACAGAAAAGCTGAACGAAGGTAATTTCACTGGGTTTTCGAAACTAGCAAGTATCGGATGATCCAGCGGGAGGTTTTGCGCGCCAGTCCAAGCAAGGTCATAGTAATTCTGAGCTGCGTTCTGCCGGCTCGACAGTAGATTAAGGTCACCCAGGCCAAGCAATGCGCGCAGCGTATTAACTAAATCTTTTTCATCTTTAGCTTTTCTCAAATAACTTTTGAGGTAGCTTTCACTTCGAGCGAAGGAACTCAGCCTCTTACTACTGCGGTCTTTAACTCTATTTAAATCAGTGTATGAACGCTGCCGCGTGTCTTGATAAAATGAACGGTCGACATCACTTTGTATTCTACTTTTTAGATGATGAGCTAAGGCCAATTCGCCGAAAGGTAAAAGCACTTCACTTAATGGCCGATCACCATAACGATTTAGAGCATAGCTAAGATACTTGGTCGACTTATTCAGCCGATGTAGGCTTAGTTCGCTGATAGACGGTTCATTCAAATATTGGTCAAGAAAAAAATTACCCAAACGAACAACGAGATCATAAGAATAGTTATCTCTGTTATCTGGAATCTTTTTTTCTAACCAGATAATACGCTGCAAATTGTCTTCAGTATCTTCGAAGTTTGATAGTGCAAAGTTTAATTCGAACAGTTCACGCAAGATTGGACGCTGCTCAATAGCGTTGACGCCGTTGTTAATTTTAGTAATGTGTAGAGCGTTGACGAGCATTTTTCGCGCTTCGTCTGTTCGACCAGCTTGCATTAAAACTCGACCGTAAGATAAATATGATTCTCCAAGCCTTTCACTAAACGCATCTTCGCTTTCTTTTAGCAATTGAACTTGATCGAACTGGGCTTTTAAAGCTTGGCGTTGCTCATCGCTCAGTGAGGTTACTGGTTGGATATTAATTCTCGGCGCGATTATCGGCTCGGCGCCTTGGGTTATATCGTATGCAAACAGCTCTTCATCTGCATTAGCAGTATTGATATCGCTCAATGCAACGGCTTCGGCAAACTCTACCTTCTTAGACTCGCTTGCTTGTGTTGTTAACTCGACAGCCTGAGCTCGGTCCTCGACAGCCGGCGCTTGCTCGTTATTTTCACCGGGAGTTTCAAATTTGTCGAAAGATGACTCGACACTCGGCTCAGATACCGAGGTTAATTTAGACGACTTTTCAGTCTGGATAACATTAGTTGGTTCTGAGCGGGCTAGTTGATCAACTTCAGTGTTCTTAACTAATTTCGAACTCTCGTCAAGCTGAAGGCTCTCGTCAAGCTGAGGGCTCTCTTCGAGCTGAGGGCTCTGTTTATCCTGATCAGACTTAACAGCTTTGCTTAACGCCCATCCATTTTTCTTTTCGGTATTTTGAGCATTAGCGTTCTGTGCAATCAATAAGTTCGAAATCGATATAGCGAAAAGTAGCAAAAACAGAAGTTTAGGCCGACTTTCAGAGGCAATTTTTTTGCCACCAAGGCTTACAATATCGTTATTCAGTGTCATTAATCGTCCAGTTTATTCTAAGTAGTTACCTAACCTTAGTACTGACCGTGTAACGAGAAGTTTCACCATTACAAAATGTTAATCTTTTCGCTTATTAATTAATCAAAGTCAACATAAAAACGACAAGTGATCATGCGATGGTTTTGCTCAATAAACTCTGGGCTCGATCTCAAGCGTTACTCCGAAATGGCATTTGATATCGGCTTGAATCTCACCTGCCAAATGAAGAACCGATTGACCAGATTTCATATTTGGGTTGATCAGTACCAGTGCTTGTTCTCGGTGCATATAAACCCCCTGAACCGATTTACTCTTCCAGCCTCGTTGATCAATCATCCATCCTGCGGCTAGTTTGGCGCCTCCGCCACTAATGGGGTACGACACTAAATCAGAGAAACGCTCGATTAATTCTAAGTGCTGGCTCGCGCTAACTATCGGGTTCTTAAAGAAACTACCAGCATTAGGCAGATCATCGGGCATGGGAAGCTTTGACGAGCGAATCTCGCAAACGGCTTCGAACACGTCTAGAGGACTCGCTGATTGAGGGACTGAGTTTGCCAGTGCTGGGTAGCTAATATTTGAGTCAGCCAACTTGGTAAGGCGAAAAGTTACCGAAGTAATAATGCAGCAATCGCGTAAGTCCTTTTTGAAGATGCTATCACGATAAGCGAACTCGCACTCTGACTGATTCAGTTTTCGAGATTCTAGCGAAGCTATATCGATAAACTCAACTGACTCGATCGCGTCTTTGACCTCAACGCCATAGGCTCCAATATTTTGAATTGGCGCAGCACCAACAAGGCCAGGAATCAGAGCTAGATTCTCAAGGCCAAACCAAGACTGTTCAAGCGCATACTTGACAAAATCATGCCAGTTTTCACCGGCAGCTACTTTAATAACAACGCTTTGCTCGGTCTCTTTCAGAACCTCGATTCCAGTAAGTCGATTAAGGATGACCAAGCCATCGACGTCTTTAGCAAATACAGTATTACTGCCTTCGCCTAAAACAATTGGAGCTAAATCTTTATCGGCCGCAAAGCTAAGACATTGTCGAATCTGATTTAAATTTGTACAGCGGCTTAGAAAAGCCGCCTTGGCCGGGATAGCAAGCGTATTGTATTGCTGTAATGGCACATCTACTTGAATCGATGTGCCACTACTTAGGCTTATCGCTTGCATGGTAAAGCCAAAGAGTATTATTCGCCTGCTTGATCTTCAG
Source organism: uncultured Arenicella sp. (assembly GCA_947499305.1). Lineage (GTDB taxonomy): Bacteria > Pseudomonadota > Gammaproteobacteria > Arenicellales > Arenicellaceae > Arenicella. Next base: position 95,556 of record CANMNN010000015.1, read on the forward strand.
CAGCTTGCTTAGCGGCTTGAGCTGCTGGGCTCAAACGAATATGTAAATCTCGTAATTGAGTTTTATCAACATCACTTGGAGCATCGGTTAATAAGCAAGAGGCTTTCTGAGTTTTCGGAAAGGCGATGACGTCTCGAATGGACTCGACTTCTGACATCATGGCAACGATGCGGTCAATACCGAACGCAATACCGCCGTGAGGAGGAGCCCCATAGCGCAACGCATCTAACAAAAAGCCAAATTTTTCTTCTGCTTCATCGTCGTCAATGCCTAGTGCGGTGAACGCTTGCTTCTGAACGTCAGTTTGATGAATACGAATAGAACCACCTCCGAGCTCGGTGCCATTGAGCACCATGTCATACGCTCGTGACAATACATTTCCTGGGTTGCTCGCTAGCTCATCGAGCTGCTCTACCTTTGGTGCGGTGAACGGGTGATGCAATGATGTCCAACGGCCGTTGTCTTCATCTTTTTCAAACATTGGGAAGTCAACTACCCACATTGGCGACCACTTAGTCTCGACCATTTCTAGATCGGTGCCCACTTTAACGCGTAAAGCTGCGAGTGAATCATTGACAACTTTAGCGCGGTCAGCGCCAAAGAACACTAGATCGCCATCTTCAGCGCCGATACGCTGCATGACTTGGCTCAAGACATCTTCAGGCAGGTTTTTGACGATAGGCGATTGCAAACCGTCATTGCCTGCTGACAAATCATTAACCTTGATGTATGCCAAACCGCGTGCACCATAATTGCCAACAAATTCAGTATAAAGATCAATTTGCTTGCGGCTTAGTTTTGCCGCGCCACCTGGCACACGTAAGGCCGCAACACGGCCATCGTCTGAATTGGCTGGCCCTGAGAATACTTTAAAATCCACATCGACCATCAAATCGGTCACTGAAATCAGCTTCAAAGGGATGCGTAGATCAGGGCGATCGATACCATAACCTTCAATCGCATCAGCGTAAGTCATGCGAGGAAACTCGGCAGGCAAATCAACATCAAGCTTAGCTTTAAATAGGCCGCGAATCATCGACTCCATCATATCCATGATTTCGTCTTCGTTCATGAACGAGGTTTCGATATCAAGCTGAGTAAACTCTGGCTGTCGATCAGCACGTAGGTCTTCGTCTCGAAAGCAGCGTGCAATTTGATAGTAACGTTCAAAACCAGCAACCATTAGCAATTGCTTAAACAACTGTGGCGACTGCGGCAATGCAAAAAAGTCTCCTGCGTGTACTCTACTAGGAACCAAATAATCACGCGCGCCTTCGGGCGTTGATTTAGTTAGAATTGGCGTTTCGATATCGCAAAAATTTTCAGCTTCCAGAAAGTCACGAAAGTATTTAGTGACGCCGCTGCGCAAGCGAAAGATTTTTTGCATCTTCTCGCGACGCAAATCTAGGTAGCGGTACTTCAAACGAACCGACTCGCTCATGTCATCGTCATCAAGCTGAAATGGGATTGGTTCAGAGCGATTCAATACCTCTATTTCAGTGGCGTATACCTCGACCATGCCAGTAGGCAAATCAGGGTTAGTAGTGCCCTCTGGGCGAGCTCGCACCTTAGCAGTAACTTGCAACACGTGCTCATTACGAACGGTGTCGGCAATCGCAAATGCATCAACCGCATCGGGGTCGACGACAACTTGCAAAAGCGCTGATGCATCACGTAAGTCGATAAAAATAACTCCGCCATGATCGCGGCGACGCTGTGCCCAACCGGCCACAGTAATAACTTGATCGATAAGGCTCTCGTTGATCTCGCCACAGTTGTGGCTACGTAATGCTTTCATTGTGTTCTCTTAATGCGTTTGATTATGCAAATAGTTCTTAAATACGTTTACGCTGCCTAAGCTAGCGTTTAATTTTTTGTTTCTTCTTAATTTCAGCAGCAAGCTTGGCCGCTTCTTCAGGGTCATCTAGCGGGTTAATCACACCTGCTGACAAAACCATTTTCAGGCCCACTTCTACGGGAACATCTAGCCGCTTCACGTCTTCTCTTGGCACCATGATGTAAACACCAGAAGTAGGGTTAGGAGTTGTTGGTACGTAGATATTCACCAAGTCATGGCCTGCGACTTCTTGAAACTTTTTAGGCGTGTCACCGGTAACAAATGCCAATACCCAAATACCCTTGCGGGGGTACTCAACCAAAGCCATCTCTCTAAACGACTGACTCGCGTCAGAAAACAAACTGGCGGTAATTTGCTTAACCGCTCCATAAACGGTTCTTACCAGAGG
>CANMNN010000016.1 GCA_947499305.1 uncultured Arenicella sp.
TGCTTTAGATAAAATAACTGGTCTTCGGAAATTTTAGACGTTGTCGCTTCGTGTTCGAGGTTGGCGCTTGGGTTTTGTACTTCCATATAAGGAAAGGTGTGCGCACCGCAGCGATCGCCCATTAACAGCGAGTCGCATTGTGAAAAGTTACGTGCGTTGTCAGCGCCCTTTGCCACTTTTACCAAACCGCGATAAGTATTGTGCCCGTGACCTGCTGAAATGCCTTTTGAGATGATGGTGCTCGAAGTGTTCTTGCCCATGTGGATCATCTTGGTTCCGGTGTCGGCTTGCTGCTTGTTATGCGTCAAGGCCACTGAGTAAAATTCCCCTACAGAATTATCTCCTTGCAAAACACAGCTTGGGTATTTCCAAGTAATCGCCGAACCGGTTTCAACTTGGGTCCACGAAATCTTAGAGTTATCACCTTTGCACAAACCGCGCTTGGTCACAAAGTTATAAATCCCGCCTTTGCCGTTCTCATCACCTGGGTACCAGTTCTGCACGGTCGAGTATTTGATCTCAGCGTCTTTGTGCGCAACCAGCTCTACAACCGCGGCGTGCAATTGATTCTCATCGCGTTGCGGCGCAGTACAGCCTTCGAGGTAGCTCACGTAAGAGCCCTCGTCGGCTATGATTAACGTACGTTCAAATTGGCCAGTGTTCATTTCGTTGATACGAAAATACGTCGACAACTCCATAGGGCAGCGAACACCTTTTGGGATGTAAACGAATGAGCCATCTGAGAATACGGCGGCATTTAACGCGGCATAGTAATTATCTTGAGTTGGAACCACGCTGCCAAGATATTGCTTGATCAACTCAGGATGCTCTTGTAAAGCTTCGGATATTGGCATGAAGATCACGCCGGCTTTAGACAAGGTCTCGCGAAAAGTAGTACGCACTGACACACTGTCGAACACTGCGTCTACCGCGACGTTGTTCATCATTTTTTGTTCTTCTAGCGGAATACCTAATTTTTCATAAGTCTCTAATAGCTTCGGATCGACTTGGTCTAGGCTATCGAGTTGAGGCATTTCTTTAGGAGCTGAAAAGTAGGCGATGTCTTGAAAGTCGATTTTCGGGTAATCGATATGAGCCCAATCTGGCTCTGGCATTTTCTGCCAGCGACGAAAGGCTTTCAAACGATACTCGAGCATGAACTCCGGCTCTTCTTTTTTGGCCGAGATACGACGAATTACATCTTCGTCCAAACCTGGTTCGAAGGTATCTGATTCGATGTCGGTAACAAAACCCTCTTTGTACTCGCGTTTAACGAGCTCTTTCAGGTCCCGATTTTTCTCATCAGGGTTTTTCTCATCTACAATTGGGGCTGACATAGCAACTTACCTTTAACTGCTTATATGAATTGGGATGTCGCCAATTGAGGTGACATCTTGTTGGGTTGCCATGGTTTGAACATGGCGCGAGCGAACGAGGTCGCTGAGTTTCTTGCTATCAAGAAACTGAAAAAATTCTTGGCTGAGATTTGTCCACAAGTTATGTGTAAGACAGGGGTTTATCTCATCGCATGTACTGCCGCCGCCGCAGGCTAAATTGATGTGTTCATCGGAGGCGATCAAAATGTCTGCAAGAGAGATCTCTTTATCACTGCGGGCCAGCATATATCCACCTTTTGCCCCTCTAACTGACTTAACCAAGTTAGCTTTTCGAAGGCTCCGAAATAATTGCTCGAGGTAAGCCAAAGAAATATTCTGGCGCTCGGCAATATCCACCAAGGCAATGCGATCGAGCTTGGCATGTAGCGCCAAGTCCATCATTGCGGTAACCGCGTACCGGCCTTTTGTGGTTAATTTCATTGTGGAAATATACCTCTAAGAGAGTGAAACCTGAGTAAATTACTCGGGTTTCGGAGTATAGGGGCGTGAAAGTTAGTAATCAAGCGCATTTACGCGGATTTAATTGGGGTAAGACCCCAGATAAATCGTGTTAAATCGATCAACATGTGATGTTAAATCATAACTGACTCCTCTAGAATTGAAGGTAATTACTTAGAAGGGGATGTTTTGTGCTTGTTTTTAAAAGATTTTTTTGACATGTCGCGTTTTCGCATGTCTTATACTTATGGTGCATTGCTTTGGAGCTTGGGCACAAGAAGCTCGCTTGCCGATTTCAGTTGCAAATAACACGGCCTCACCACTGACCGATTACACCGTTCGGATCGAGCTAAACGCTGTTAATGCCCCCGGTTTTGATTTCACCAACAATGGCGATGGCATATTGGTGGTCAATGGCGATGAAACTGCGACACTTGATTTCTATGTCGAAGAAGTGGATTCTGTGGCCAATACCGCCGTCATATGGGTTCGACTTCCAACTGTTCCGGTTAGCCCTCCAGATACCGAGTTTTTTCTTGATTATGGGTTAACTTTGCCGACTCCGCTTAGCGATGCCGAGGCGACCTTTACAGAATCAGGTTTTAAGTACCATACACAGTTTTATGATGGCGTTGATCCGGGCCCTGAATCGCGAGCTGGTGGAGAAGCTATTTTTAATTTTGATGTGGTCGAGCCACCCGCATCTGGCCGAAGTTGTAGAGTTCTGTCCAACATTGAAACAAACAACAATGCTCAGTGGGGTGCGAACAGGGACTACGCATTGTTTGTCGAGATTTTTTTTGTTGTTACGACACCTGCCTTATATGAGTTCAGATTTGGAGCCGACTTTGGTCAAGGCGGAGAACTCTACTTAGATGATGTCGCCTTGGAGGCGGATTGGTCTGATGATCTTTGGTGGGCTACTAACTTTACAAATCCCGATGTGCTCCAGGGTAGCCGCTTTTTAGGGGCCGGAACGCATACCCTAAAAGCGTTGGGTTTCGAGCGTTGTTGTGATGGTCCTTTGGGTATTGAGTTTCGGCTGGACACCGACGCTGATGGATCATTAGCGGACGAAACGTTTGTAGATTTAGATGGAGCATCAGCCGCAATTAACTTACTCGCACCCAGCTGCCCCGTGGCGACTGCGACGATCGGAACGGTAACCACCGTGCCTGTGACACTCGCAAAGTTTTCAAGTTTTAAAGCAGGGCCTTTCATCAATTTTAGATGGCAAACGGCTGACGAATCGTTTAACGCTGGCTTCGATTTATGGACGCTGCAAACTAGTGACAGTGGTGAACAAGAGCTTATTGCTTTGAATCGTCGCATTATTGGTAGCAAGGGCTTCGATTCAAGAAGCACAAAGCACTATAAATATCGTTTCTTCGATAGAGATGGAATCAATAATGTGGTGATTTCCAGTGTTGATCTGAACGGAGAGAATGAATTCTATGGTCCTTTTGATATTGGTGAAACCTATGGTGGTGACCTTGAGTCCCAGCCAACAGATTGGGCTCAAGTACATGCGAAATTCAAAGCGAGCATGTTGGCCAAGGGTTATAAGCGCACTCATAAGCGATGGCGAAAAAAGCGGTCGAACAATATTGGTAAAAGCGAGAGGGTGCAACTCGCTGTCGAGCAAGATGGCGTACATCGTGTTAGCTATGAAGATCTGCTCTCGGCGGGGCTTAATTGGAGTGGCGTTAAAAAGTCTCAGATCGCACTGACCCAAGATGGTCGTGGTTTGCCTCGGCGTATAGGTAGCACGAGCTCTTCAAAGCGGTCACGTTCAAATGTATTTGGGCCTGGCAGTTATATAGACTTTGTTGGGCAAAAGGCGAAGGGTGAAGCATCTATTTATACAACTGAGGGCTTATATCAGCTGAGTTTGAATCCGTCTTTGGCAAGGCCGGTTCGAATGAATACAAACGTAGCTCAACCCCCCCAGAGCTGGTCTTATAATGAGGTCAGTTTGAATGACAGAAAAGTCTATTCGCTCACTAGCACGCTTGAGACACCTTGGTTGATGAGCCGCTTGTTCCGTACATCTAGCCAGCTCTCACAGGACTATCTACTCGACGTGCCAGAAGAATATATCCTGCAACATGACCAAGCGTCACAATTGATAGTCGAATTAGTCGGCTTGGCTGATTCACCGGCGCAGGACCTCGACAATGATGGTTTGACAGATCCAGATCATTTAATTGAGATTAGTCTCAATGGTCGACTCTTGAAAACCGTGAGCTTCGAAGGCAGAGCCATAGCGAACCAAACTCTGGATCTACCCCAAGGATTACTCAAGAATGGTAAGAACACGGTTAATTTGACTTTACGTGACAATGGGTATCGCTTTGATATGATTGGTGTAGAGGCGATTGCTCTGCGGTATGCCATGGAGCCTGATGTCGCTCAAGGGGTCGACTTTCAAACCCCGATCGTGACCGATTCTGAGTTTGATGGCTTGGAGTTTGAGGCGTCTAAGCGACCTGGCTTGATTGCTTATCAATATCAAGATAACGGCAACTTAATGCGCCTGAAAATCAGAAAGCTTAGAGATTTTCGTAAGCGTTCTGCCAGCAAGAAAAAACGCTTTAGCCTGCCGTTTTCAGCACAGGGTGATGCTCGCCTCTTGTTGGCGACTAGCCTGCCGAGCCCGAGCCGTATTGAGTTGTTAACAGAACCCCAAGAGATAGGCTTGGCCGATACCGATTTGCTTATTATTAGCCACCCATCTTTTACGGGTGAGGTCTTAGATGATTACGTTGCATCGCGAGGAAGCTATGGCGTGGACGCAATAGTGGTGAGTACAGACGACATAGCTGAGACTTTCGGTTTAGACGTGCCGTTGCCCATCGCGATAAAGCGCTTTCTAATCGACGCCGATAAACGAATCGATTATCAAAGTGTTCTGCTGGTCGGTGGGCATTCTTATGACTATAACAACTACTTGGGTTACGACAATGTGAGTTTCATCCCAAGTTTTTATCGCCCAGTTTACCGAGTGCCACATACACCGAGTGACCAAGCTTTTGTTGATTTTGATGGCGATGGCTACCCTGAAAAAGCGATCGGCCGATGGCCTGCACGCACGCTTGACGAGGTTAATCGAATTGCTATGAAGAGCATACTTTGGGCTGACTCAGAAGCGTTGCGGTTACGCGATGGTCACAACTTTGTACTGATGTCTGATTACGAAAGAGAGACGCCATTTATTGACGGCATTGAGGGCTATTTTAGTAGACTGAGCGCTCAGAATTTAACCATATCCAGCACAAAGCGCTTATATCTCGATGAGCTAAAACTAGACGACACTATCGATCATCCGAATTTTAATTCTGAAGTTCAAGCGAAAGCAGACCAGGCGATTGCCGACGGAGCAACTTGGTTGCTGTATGGCGGGCATGGTTCTCCGTTTAGTTGGTCGTCAGCAAATTTTATCATTAACCGCAACATCAAGGATTTGCCCAATGGAAATGCGCCGGTTTTGGTGACTTCACTTGCCTGCTACACAACCTATTTCGAAAGCCCGAGCCACGATTCACTTGCTCACCAGTTGCTATTTGCGGATGGTGTGGAAAATAATGGTGCGGTCATTGTCCAAGGCCCGACAATGGTGGGTGGGTATCAGAACCAATTGGAATTAGCCAATTTGATCGCGGAACAAAGCATACAAGGGGTGAGCGTAGGCGATGCAGTTTATAAAGGTATGCGCGCTCTACCCATTAATTACCTAAATGCGATTCGTAATTGGGCGTTATTGGCTGACCCGACTTTGCCTGTGCAGTAAATCTGGTGGTGGCATTTAGCGCATAAAAAAAGCAGCTTGCCGAAGCGAGCTGCTTTTTTGGTAGCAAGCGATTTAGTCTGTGCTTGGGATACGTATTTTCTGGCCCACAAAAATCTTATCTGGGTCTTCAATAACTTCTCGATTTGCTTCGAATATTTCAGGGTACTTAGACCCATTGCCCAGAAATTTAGCCGCGATTCCCCAAAGTGTGTCACCACTCTCGATAGTGTAGTATTGTGCTCCCGTCGAGGCTTCGAATGCAGCATCCTCCTGTTCTTCAAGCTTTCCAGCTTGTTCCATTGTGCCTGTAGCGTTTTCCGAACTAGCAGTAGCTAATAGAGGGTCACCTTCAACGTGTAGTCGACCTGCAAGCACTCCTGAAATACCTTTCATATTACCGGCCATGAGTATCGCTTTCTCTTTAGCTTCAGCGGTTTTGCAGGTGCCTTTTAGTTGGCAAACCGTTTCATCGTGAATAATTACCTCTAAATTCTCGATTCCTGGGTTGTTGGCTTCGATGTCTTGTTTAATTTTATCTGCCGCGTCAGCATCGCCAATGCCAAATACTTTTTTGCCTATATCTGATGCAAAATCAAAAAGTCCCATTCGTTCTCCCACCTTTTAATAAGGCTATTTTTGGTTAGTTTTACAGCACACACTGCAGCTAAGAGCGTACACGCGAATGTAATGTGTTGGCAAGTTTCCTTGGGTGTATATCCCTATCTGTAACAAATTTCACCATTTCGATGCCATAATTATTGTTCTCAGGGTTGTTGTCGTCGCGTAAACAACGTGGCAAGCTCCGATACCCATACAAAGTGAACGATATCTTAAATCATCGCGACAAGTACTATGACTAAATCCCGATTTCAAGAAGCTCAAGAATATATTCCCGGCGGGGTAAACTCGCCTGTTCGTGCATTTAAAAGCGTTGGTGGCGAGCCAATCTTTATGCAGCGTGCTAAGGGTGCCTATCTTTGGGATGCCGACGGTAAGCAATACATCGACTATATTGGTTCTTGGGGGCCGATGATTCTGGGCCACGCAAACGACGAGGTAATCAAGGCCGTTCAAGATGCGGCTGAAAATAGCCTAAGTTTTGGAGCACCGACTGAATCTGAAACCGTGCTCGCCAAAATGATTTGCGAACTAATTCCGAGTATCGATAAGGTACGCATGGTCAGCTCTGGCACTGAAGCCACCATGAGTGCATTGCGTTTAGCGCGTGGCTATACGGGGCGCGATAAGATCGTAAAATTTGAGGGTTGCTACCATGGACACTCTGATAGCTTATTAGTTAAAGCGGGCTCGGGGGCATTAACTTTTGGCGTACCAACCTCACCAGGGGTGCCAGCAGCACTTGCGGAGCAAACTCTGACTTTGCAGTTCAATAACCTTGAGCAAGTCGAAGAGTTATTCTCTACCACAGGTGAAGAAATAGCCGCAATAATTATTGAGCCAGTGGCTGGTAATATGAATTTGATCACGCCTAAACCTGGTTACCTAGAAGGTTTACGTGAAATTTGCGATAAGTATGGCACCGTCTTGATTTTTGACGAAGTAATGACGGGCTTTCGAGTTGGCTTACAGGGTGCTCAAGGTGTGTATGGTGTTACTCCTGATTTAACCTGTTTTGGTAAGGTCATTGGTGGTGGTATGCCAGTTGGTGCGTTTGGTGGTAAAGACGAGATCATGAACCATATATCGCCACAAGGCCCAGTTTATCAAGCGGGTACACTTTCGGGTAATCCAGTAGCAATGGCTGCGGGGATCAAAACCTTAGAGTTAATATCGGCGCCGAATTTTTATGAAAACCTAACCGTAAAGGTGAAGAGTTTATTATTGGGTTTGAAGAACGCAGCGCAAAGCCACGACATTCCTCTCGCAACAAATGGAGTAGGAGGCATGTTCGGGTTCTTTTTCACTGACGCTCAGCGAGTTACTAGTTTCGATGGCTCAATGGCCTGCGATGCTGAGAGGTTTAATCAGTTTTTTCACGGTATGCTAGACCGTGGGGTATACCTCGCGCCGTCTTCGTTTGAGGCTGGTTTTGTGTCGATAACACATAGTGAGAACGATATTGCTGACACTATTGAGCATGCTTGCGATGTCATGAAGACTCTAAAATAGCTGCTATTTAAGTGGGCGATGGGCGACGTATAGCAAGGCCCACTTCAAAGGCTAGTTCAGAAATCGGTCTATGATTGTAATATTGGCTGGATAGCGGAATATGCTGCCATTTAGGGTAGTAACGATCGCGAATCCAGTCGCAATAAGTTGAAACAACAAAATCAACGGTACAACGAAGGCGCCGATGATGATGTAGGCCATGAAAAGGCACATTAGTAGGTATAGGTATACGCTGATTTGAAAACAAATGGCCTCGCGTCCTTGCATATCTAGGTATCTGGATTTGCCACGGTTACTCACCCAAAGGTAGTAGCATGCTAAGAAGTTGAGCAATGGAATGCCGGTAAAAATAAGAAAGCCACAGGCGTGAATTTTTGCTGCAGCTGACAGGTCATTAGGCTCATCATCACTTTTTAAATACCGACTAATCGAAGGTTGTTTACGAACCATCAGCAGCATCGCGGTCAGACCGCACATCAAGCCACCAATAACAAAACTTACAGACCATATGTATGAGCCTGTTAGCTTATCGTCGAGCCCGAAAACTACTCTGACTACGGGAATCATGCCCCAACCCATGGTTGTCAACGCGATAAGGATAAAAAGCCAACTATGTAGACGGTTTGCCACTGATTAAAATCCTGCTATTCCAAGCGCGAACATACACGCATATATGATTTAACTTGGGTGTATTAGATCATAGAAGCTGTTACCATCGCTTGATGTTTTTTTGTGGTGATGTAGCTGTCGATTTGAGTGTATGCTCGGTCGGCGCATTTTGTTAGCGCATTTTGCTCTAGTTGCATCATCGATATTGTTATTACGTAAAAGTAGTTTTAAAAAAGGTAGCTAAAATGCGCGATTATTTATTCACCTCAGAATCTGTCTCTGAAGGCCATCCTGACAAAGTAGCGGATCAAATCTCTGATACCGTTCTCGATTATTTGTTGGAAGAAGACAGCGCTTCACGCGTTGCTTGTGAAACTCTAGTAAATACTGGTTTGGTCGTTTTATCCGGCGAAATTACCAGTAATCGTAGCCTTGATGGCGTCACTGAACGAGTGCGCGAAACCATTAAGGAGATAGGCTATGTTGGTTCTGAAATGGGCTTTGATTATCGCAGTTGTGCAGTAATGATGTCGCTTGACCGTCAGTCGCCAGATATCGCTCAAGGTGTGAATGAAGGAGAAGGCATTGACCTTGATCAAGGCGCTGGCGACCAAGGCTTGATGTTTGGTTATGCTTGTACTGAAACTGATGTGCTAATGCCAATGCCGGTTGAGTACTCGCATCGCCTCGTTAAAAAGCAGTCTGAAGTTAGAAAAAGTGGGCAACTAGCTTGGTTGCGCCCGGACGCAAAATCGCAAGTGACAGTTCGTTACGAAAATGGCAAACCAGCTGCGATAGATACCGTTGTTTTGTCAACTCAACATGACGAGTCGATCTCGCAAAATGATCTAGTTGAAGCGGTTATCGAAGAAATTATTAAGCCTGTTTTACCGGCGGATATGATCAGCGGTGATACTAAGTTCTTGGTTAACCCCACAGGCCGCTTTGTAATTGGCGGGCCGGTAGGTGATTGCGGCATTACAGGTCGCAAAATTATCGTAGATACCTATGGTGGTGCTGCGCATCACGGTGGTGGTGCTTTCTCTGGTAAAGACCCGTCTAAGGTTGATCGCTCGGCGGCATACGCTGGCCGTTATGTGGCGAAAAATGTGGTTGCAGCAGGTCTCGCAGATCGTTGCGAGGTGCAAGTAGCATACGCGATTGGTGTTGCTAAGCCGGTGAGTTTGATGGTGAACACGTTTGGTACCGCAAAAATCGAAGAATCTAAAATTGAAGCTTTGGTTGCTGAGCATTTTGACCTTCGTCCGAAAGCGATTATTCAAACGCTTGATTTGCTTCGGCCAATTTATAAAAATTCAGCGGCTTATGGCCACTTTGGTCGTACTGAGCCTGAGTTTACTTGGGAAGCCACAGACAAAGCCGATGCGTTACGCGCGGCGGCTGGTTTATAAGAGCAAGCTTTTAAATTAGTAAAAACAAAAAAGACGACTCAATGAGTCGTCTTTTTTATGTCTATTCTAATTTCATTGAGCAACAGTTCTAGTCCATTTTTTCGAGTTTTTCTTGTGTGTGTTTTGCAAATTTTAAGCTCCCATCACCTGATAGCAATACCGCTATATATCTAGTTTTTTCAAAGTGAGCGAAGATAATCAGCAAGATAACCGTAATCGGCACACTCAAGAAAGCTCCCGCAATGCCCCATATGCTGCCCCAAAGGGTTAAGCTCATCATTACTACAAACGGGCTGACATTCAGTGTGTTGCCCATCAATTTAGGCTCTAAAACGTTACCAACTACAACTTGAATAGAACCAACTGCAGCCAAAACAATAAAAAATGGGCCGAAGGTATCAAATTGGATAAGCGCTAGCATCGCTGGAAAAAGAGTCGCGATAATCGAGCCAATGGTTGGTATAAAGTTCAACATAAAGATAGTGAACGCCCAAAAAATAGCAAAATCAACACCGACAGCACGAAGTACGAAATAACTGATTACCCCGGTAAGGCCACTTGTTAGGGTTTTTATCCAAAGGTAGGTTTGGATGTCTTCTTGCGCGTGCGACAAAATGCTCATCACCGAATCGCGCTTTTCTTGGTTCGGGAAAATCTCTCGTATCTTCTTTTTAAACGTACCTTGTTCAGCAAGCATGAACGCAACGTAGATTAGTACCAAGGAAATTTTGCCGATCATCGCAACAATGGTATCGGTTAAGCCGCTGATAACCGGCGCAGGTTTGATTCCACTAATTACCTCGCCCATATTTGGCATGCGTTCGAGAATCGACGGTGGAAGCATCGAGCTGATCTTTAGGGAAAGGCCTGCAAAATTCTCGCGGTATTTTGGTATGGCTGCTTTAACTTCGAGCACATTGGTTTGCACCATGTCGACGGCGAGCGCCATAAAAAGACCAATAGTGATAATTGATAACACCATGCTCAACCAATTTGGTTCATCAGCCCAAGGCATAAGTTTCACGAAGCTACGACTCATCGCGTTTATGACATACCAAAGCATTAGCGCTACCGCTAATGGAACTAAAAACTCTTGCCCAACAACCATTACGTAGAACACAGCTATGGTGCTCAAAATCATGAGTGAAGTTGAAATGGTGCGGTTGTCTATATCCATGAAATCCTATGAGAAATTTTCTTAACTCTAATATCTAAACTCTAATAGTAAGGGCGATTAGTGGCTCGAACAAGAGAGTGAAGGTGCTTAGTACTCTTATTCAACCCTGAGAAACATTAACACTAGTTGACACTTAAGGCGTAGACTATAAATGTCAGGGTGATAGCTTAGAGGCTTCAGGTGGATGGGCTGACATGGCTGTCATCACCCTGCTAAACATAAAAACAGATCGGGGATCTAAACCATGAAATATTACAAAAAAGCTGGACTAATAAGCCTTGTAGGCGCGACAGTTGCACTGAGCGGTTGCAGCACTACAGGCAATACTGCGAGCGTAAGCACTGCCACAGATTCGACTCGAATCGCGGAACTAGACCGACGAGCGGCTGAACTGGATGCTAGAGAAGCTCAATTGAATGCTCGTGCTTCTGCTGACACAAGCGGCTCGCCGAGCGATGTGGCTAGAGTTGGCGATTTATTGCCGCCGAACGCTGCACCGGGTGAATGTTATGCCCGCGTATGGGTTGATGCTGAATACACAACTCGCGATGAGCAGGTTCTTGTTTCTCAAGCAAGCAAGAAAATCAAAGTTATCCCGGCTCGGTATGAGCCTGCGACTCAAACGGTAGAAGTTAGCGCGGCATCAACTCGAATTGAAACAACGCCAGCGGTGTACGGTAAAGAGACCGAGACTATTAAGATTAGAGACGCGCAACGTGTTTGGCGTGTGGACAGTGCTTTGAAGTCAGCTCCAGCAAGCAATGCGTTGTTGGCGGCGGCAAAAGCTCATGGAATTGATTTAAATTCAGCGAGTGTCGGTATGTGTTTTCACGAACACTATGTACCTGAGAGCTATAAAACGGTTTCTGAAAAAGTCCTAACACGCGCAGCTACAGAGAGCGTGTCGGTTGTGCCAGCGCAGTATGAAATGGTTGAAGAACGTGTACTAGTGAAAGAAGCATCTACTAAGTTGGTGAACATTCCAGCCGAATATGGCGTTGAGGAAGAGCAAATTATCGACAAGCCTGCACATACGATTTGGAAGAAAGGTACTGGTCCGATCCAACGTATTGACGAAGCCACTGGCGAGATCATGTGTTTGGTTGAAGTTCCTGCCACTTATAAAACTGTTAAGCGTACGGTGTTAAAGTCGCCGGCAAGAACAGAAACGGTAGCGGTGCCAGCAGAGTATCGTACAGTTAAGGTTCGTAAGCTGGTGAGCGCGGCTCAAGAGAATCGCACGCCAATAGCCGCTGAGTATGGCGAAGTAGAGCGTCAAGTGGTTGATCAAGCAGCCGGCTTCGTATGGCATGAGATCAGTAACACTGAGCATCCTACTACTACTCGTACTGGAAACAAGATTTGCTTAACAGAGAGCAAGCCAGAGTTTAAGACAGTTACACGAACTGTAGTAACCCAAGCTGCTCAAAGTCGCACTATTGAGATACCAGCTAAGTTTAAAGAAGTTAAAGTCGATAAACTTGTTTCAGCTGCACGTGAGGAAGTAACTGAAATTCCTGCAAAATATCGCACAGTTCAAAAGCGAGAGTTAGTGAAAGACGGTTACATGGCATGGCGTTCTATTTTGTGTGAAACAAATATGACTCGCTCGCGCATCGCAGATTTACAGCGTGCTTTGCAAAAAGCAGGTCATGATATTGGTGCCAATGGTGCTGATGGAGTGATTGGCGCTCAAACTATTGCGGCCGTGAATGATTTTCAACGGGCTAATAATTTACCGGTTGATCGATATATTAATATTGCCACTTTGAAAGCTCTAGGCGTATCGGCTAAGTAGTATTTAGCAATAGAAGTAGTTGTTATCGAGAGGTCGGCATTTGCCGGCCTCTTTTTTTCGTGTCGTAGAGTTCAAATTTTAGATGAAGTTTTGCTCACGAAGAATATTCGAGAAAACCATACTTTAAGCGATACATTTAGTTAATTGCTATACTCAACCTATGTCGGAGCAAGCGTCAAGCATTCTAATTATTATTGGCAGTTTGCTGATTCTATATGGCACGGCCCGTCTAATTTATATAAATCATCCAAACCCGCAAAATGTGAACCTCGTAAACTGGATGTTTACAGGCGGGATCATTCAGCTTGTTCTTGGCTTGATGAGAGGTTTTACAAATATAGTGCGGCTAATCTTTGACGCAAATGCTATAGCGACTCTGGCAATCGTATTTGGCATCGGCCTAATGGCCATAGCGCTTTAAGCTGTTCAGTTGTAAAATGTAATGCTGTGCGACATGGGCTGGTTTTATCGCCAGCTGATACAACCTACTATTTCAAAAAATCGTGAACCTAAAAGACCTCATCCGCAATATTCCAGACTTTCCTAAACCTGGCATTCAGTTCAAAGACATTGAGTCGATTGTCGAAAATCCCGATGCATTTTCATACGTGATCGAGCAGTTTGCAGCGGCCATGGAATCGCATCAGGTTGATAAAATCCTCGCGCTTGATGCGCGAGGATTTCTATTTGGCGCGGCTTTGGCACACCATAAAAAAGTGCCTTTGGTGATGGCCCGTAAAAAGGGAAAGTTGGCGGGCGAGTGTGTATCTGAGAGTTACGCGCTTGAGTATGGCGATGCCGAAGTCGAACTTCAGAAGACAGCTGTTTCATCGGGCGATAGAGTATTAATTATCGATGACTTGCTCGCGACAGGCGGTACGGCGAAAGCGGCCGCCAATTTAGTATCTAAGGTAGGGGGGGTGGTCGCTCTGTTTGCTTTTGTTATCGAGCTTGATGGTTTGAATGGTCGCAAGCAATTGGGTGACACTGATATTCTTTCGCTTGTTCAGTTTTAGGAATGTCTGTTATTTAGAGATCGCCTAGCTGTTTTACGCGGCCGCCACTTGCCATAATAATCGAAGCGCAAGCGCACTTAGCAAAACCTTTAGCACTAATTGAAAACGTTGCTCATTGATATTTAGCAGCACAGATTTACCGATCATTGTGCCAATCAGCCCAGCGCACACCATCAAAGCCATTAAGCCTAAATAGGGTTCAAACACGAAGCCTAGGGACATAAAGACGATTACCTTTAAGAGATGTTGCAGCACTAAAAATGCCGCACTACTTGCCACTAATGTCAGTCTGTCGAGCTTAAATGCGCGAAGTAACGCCAGAACAAACGGGCCAGTTGCGCCCACAAACATGGTTAAAAAGGTGGTAATAGCGCCGCCTATCGTTAATACAAATGTATTGCTCGGCAAGCTCCATTTCTGCGGCATCCAAACGCTATAAAGAATAAATAGAGCGAGTATTACGCGCAGTATTTCTATCGGCAGTTTGATCACGAGTTGACCACCAATAAGAGCCCCGATTAGGCTACCTGCGGCAAAGTAAGCAAAGAGCTTCCAAGAGATGTGTTTTGAGAGCATCACCGCACGGCCGCTGTTTGAGCCGACCTGAATCACCGCATGAACCGGGATTACTGCATTGATTGGCAGAGCCTGTGCCAATACTGCTAGCATGATCATTCCGCCGCCGATGCCAATTGACGCGGTGATAAATGAGCTAAGCGCACTGATGCCGATCAAGAACGCAAAGCCAAGGCTATCTAGAGAAGTAGGGGGGCTAAAGAATTCGAGCATCTATGTGTTTAATTGACTCTGCAAAAAACCTAACTGGGTTAGTTGGTTTGTTATCGCTACAAGCAAAGAGTTGAGCGAACCAATGTGGGGCTGCATCTATTCAGTGATACTATATTAACGTAACCTTTTTATTGTGACTCATGTTTAAGTTTTTTGAAAAAGCCGTCGACCCTTTTGCCAACGACCCCGTCGAGCAACCTCCTGCGAGTTTGTTGAAATTTGTTTGGCACTACGCTAAACCGTTTCGATTTTTACTATTTGGCTTATTGATAACCTCAGCGCTGATTTCAGGCATCGAGGTGTATATGTTTCATGCAATCGGCAACATGATCGATTGGATGCAAGTAAGTGACCCTTCGACCTTTTTCGAAGTCTACGGGCAAGATCTGATTTTGGTTTCGCTATTGATCTTGGTTCTTTGGCCAGCACTTACCCTGTTGGATTCAGCGCTAGAGCATCAAGGCCTGCTGGGCAATTTCGCAATGCAGATTAGATGGCGAGCTCATCGCTATTTATTAGAGCAATCCACTACATTTTATGCCAACGATTTTGCTGGACGCATTGCTACCAAAGTAATGCAAACCGCGCTCAGTGTTCGAGACTCGATTGTCAGCATCAATGGTCTGGTAGTCTATGTCGTGGTGTATTTCACCAGTGCGTTGGTGATCTTTATTAGTAGTGATCTGCGCTTAGCCTTGCCGTTAATTGCGTGGCTAGTCGCTTATGCGTTTGTGATGCGGAGATTTTTACCGCGATTAAAACAAGTGTCGGCCGAACAATCTGACGCTCGGTCGCTTATGACCGGTAGAGTGGTCGACGCTTACAGTAATATTCAAACCGTTAAGATGTTTTCTTCTAGTAGCGCGGAGCAAGACTATGCAAAGGAGAGCATGCAGATCATGCTCGACAGTGTCTATAAGCAAATGCGTTTGGTCACTAAGCTAAACACCACATTGGTAACTCTAAATGCCTTATTAATTTGCTCAACCATGGGCTTTGGTGTTTGGCTTTGGACCGAATCAATTGTCAGTGCTGGTGCAATTGCTGTCGCCGGAGCGCTAACCTTACGCCTGCAAGCTATGAGTCAATGGTTCATATGGGAGCTAGCGCGTTTATTTGAGTCCATCGGCACCACTCAAGATGGCATGGCGACCATCGCACAAGAAAAGTTAGTTGAAGACAATGCTCAGGCGCCTGACTTACTCGTGCCGAATGGCCAGATCAGTTTTGACGACGTTCATTTTCACTATGGCAAGGGTGGCGGTGTTATCAACGGTTTTTCCTTGGATATAAAGGCTGGTGAGCGCGTTGGAATTGTTGGCCGGTCTGGTGCGGGTAAATCGACCTTGGTGAATTTGCTATTGCGTTTATACGACCTTGAGAGAGGGGCGATACGAATAGATGGCCAAGATATTTCAACCGTGAGCCAAGATAGCTTGCGGCATCAAATCGCCATGGTTACGCAAGATACTTCATTGTTGCACCGTACCATTAAAGAGAACATTGCCTATGGGCGGCCAGCTGCAACGGAGGCCGAGCTCATTGAAGCCATTGCCATGGCAAAGGCAGATGATTTCGTCGATGAGCTACAAGACAGTGAGGGTAATCATGGTCTAGATGCGAAGGTCGGCGAGCGAGGTGTAAAGCTTTCAGGCGGCCAACGCCAGCGCATTGCGATTGCGAGAGTGATACTTAAAAACGCACCAATTCTGGTATTAGATGAGGCTACCTCCGCGCTCGATTCAGAAGTAGAAGCGGCAATTCAAGGGCAACTAGAACAGCTAATGGAAGGTAAAACCGTCGTGGCAATTGCGCATCGTTTATCAACAATCGCGAAAATGGATAGATTAATCGTAATTGATAATGGCGGCATTGCTGAGCAAGGAACGCATGCTGAGCTCATTGAAGCGGGCGGGGTTTATGCGGGACTTTGGAGTCGGCAGTCGGGCGGTTTTATCGGAGATCAAACCTAAGTCTATAATTTAAAAGAGTAAATCGATAAAATGATACTGTAAAAACATTTCTCTTGAATATCTGCTTGGCTTTTCTGTACACTAGTCTAGCGCTTCGTCGGCTGTATTCAGTTCTGAAACCTGCATCCGGGTAATGGGTTTTACTTTGCTGTATTGCTCACTCTTTATTGAGTGGATCAAGCTTAATCTGTACAACGATACCGGCCTATAAAACTTGTCTACGTTCAGCTTGAAGTGACACTGTTGGCAAAAGCGAAAGGGTCGCGGCTTAAAAAAGTCTGCGTGCCCGCTATACCGATAATAATAACCCTGCTGTCATTATGCTCAGACTAAGAAAACTCACTACTATTACCTTTTACGCCGCGTTTCTATTGTTATTGCAAGCGTGTTCATCATCCGAAAATACAGAGAATGGAGCCGAAGAAAACTGGCAGTGGGAAGTAGTCACTACCCAAGGCAAGCCGACGGCTCGCCACGAGGCATCGTTCCTAGAGCATCAAGGGTTGTTGTATTTACTCGGTGGCCGACGTATTAACCCCGTTGATGTATTTGACCCTAAAACATCCGCATGGACTGCGAAGTCGCAAACGCCTTTAGAAATTCACCACTTTCAAGCGGTTTCGGTTGGCGACGCGATTTACATTGTTGGTGCGATGACAGGCCAATATCCTAACGAAACGCCATTAGCAAATGTGATTGCCTACTATCCGGCAAGTGATACGTTTGAAACACTGCATGAGATCCCCGAATCGCGCCGGCGTGGCGGAGCAGGCGCGGTGGTTTATAACGATAAGATCTATATTGTTGGTGGCATTAAAAACGGTCATGTAGACGGCTATGTTCCCTGGCTTGACGAGTACGATCCAGCAACCGGCGAATGGACCGCCCTACCTGACGCGAGCTTTGCGAGAGATCATGTGCAGGCGGTCGTTCAAAACGACAAACTCTACGTATTTGGAGGCCGCACCAGTCGGCAGCGCACAAATCAAGTTCTTGAGCTGCTTGTGAAATACGGCGAGACGTTTGATTTGAAAACCAAGCGTTGGGCTCCTGTAAAGCAAAGCATGGCCTTGCCGACCTTAAGAGCGGGTAATAGTTTATTAGCCTGGGGTGACGAAATAATAGTGGCCGGTGGAGAGAGTCATACTCAGGAATTGTCGCATTTTGAGATGGACAGTTTTAACACCGCAAGCCAAACCTGGAGTCGTTGGCCCGACTCTATCGCGGCTCGTCATGGAACGGGTTTTGCCGTATCCGGTGACTACGTTTATATCGCTTCTGGCTCGGCAAATCGCGGTGGCGGCCCTGAGCTGGATACCATTGAACGACTAAAACTGCCACAAAATAACAAGCCCGCAGTTGCTATTCCAAGCACGTCAACAAGCGCGACAGCGGACGAAGGCTTAGATGTTCATCAAAACTGGCATACTGTAACCATCGACTTTGACGGCCCTGAGTTATCTGAGACTGGCACTCCAAACCCCTTTACTGATTATCGGCTTGATGTTGTGTTTGTGAATCAACTTGGTAAACGAACCGTGCGCGGGTTTTACGCGGCTGACGGTGATGCGGCAAATACTAGTGCTGACAGTGGCAAAGTATGGCGAGTTCGGTTTACCCCACACATAAAAGGAAAGTGGGGGTACACAGCGGTGTTACGCGCAGGGAAGGATATCGCGATTGGCGAAAACCTAGATACCGCTCAAGCGATAGAGATTAGCAATGCAAAAGGCGAGTTTTATGTTGTCGACAGTGATAAAGAAATGCCTGACTTTCGAGCCAAAGGCTTTCTTGCCGCCGACGGCCCATACTTTCGATTTCGCGATAGTGGTGACTATTGGATAAAAGCAGGTGCGAATAGTCCTGAGAACATCTTAGGCTTTCACGAGTTTGACGGCACCTATCAACACGGCTCGAACGACCGTGATGGAGAAGCCGCGACTAGTGATCAACTTCATCGTTTTGAACCCCACCTCAAAGATTGGCAAATAGGCGATCCAACTTGGCAGAACGGTAAAGGTAAAGCACTTATTGGCGCCTACAACTATCTCGCATCACAGGGCATGAATAGTAATTACTTTCTGACCATGAACATTGATGGCGATGGTAAAGACGTATGGCCGTTTGTAAGCCACGATGATTTCACGCGCTTTGATGTGAGCAAGTTAGCACAATGGAATATCGTATTTGAGCACATGCAATCAAAGGGCATTCTATTACACGCCACTATTCAAGAAACCGAGAATGAACGCTTGTTTGATGACGGCGAAATGGGCTCTCAACGAAAGCTCTATCTAAGCGAATTGATCGCACGCTTTAGTCACCATCCTGCTTTGGTTTGGAACCTCGGTGAAGAAAATGGCCCAGTACCCTTTTCTCCCATTGGTCAAAACGATCAACAGCGCAAAGACATGTCGAGCTACTTCGAGGAGTCCGACCCCTATGGCCACCCAGTGCTCTTGCACACGCACTCTACGCCAAAACATAAAGAAGAGATAGTGGCTCCACAACTTGGCCATGCGCCGCTTGATGGTCTTTCGTTTCAAGTAGAAAAACGTGCGATGGTTAATGGTGAAATTCAAAAATGGCGCGCAAAGTCAAAGGCTGCTGGAAATGAATGGCTAATAAGCATGGATGAGATCGGCACTTGGCAACACGGTGCGATTACCGACGCTGAAGACCCAGATCACGAGCGCCTTCGTCATTGGGTGCTATGGGGAACATTACTCGGTGGTGGTGCCGGTGTTGAATGGTACTTTGGTGCCAAGCATGAAGGTACCGATTTAACGACTGAAGACTGGCGTCCACGCGAGCGACTTTGGGAGCTAAGTAACCATGCCAGAAGTTTCTTTGAAAACTATGTTCCGTTTTGGGAAATGGCGTCAAATAACGCTTTAATTTCGCAGGAAGGCGACTCCGAGCAATTGCCAGAAAATCATCCCGAAAACGGCGGACCTAGCGGCGATGTTGTGCTGACCGATGTTGGTCAAAAACCAGCACTGGCCTTTGCAAAAGAAGGAGAGGTTTATGTTGGCTATCTCAGCCGCGTTGAAGGCACGACACTCGATCTAAGCTCGGCAAGTGGCGACTTTAGTTTACGTTGGTTTGATCCACTAAATGGCGGCGAACTGCAAACTGGCGAAATTGGCATGCTCACCGGCGGCTCCGAGGTCAGTTTAGGCAAAGCACCGACCGACGCTAAACAAGATTGGGTGATATTGGTTAGCAAGCTCTAAAAATAAATACAAGATCGCCACGGGTTTAAGCATAGCGATCGCTCACACTAATTACTCTAATAATTTATAAATAAAGGGACACCAGTACCAGGCTCATCGCGCCAGGAAGTCTTACATAGACTGTCCCATTTGGTAATCTAACCGGTCTAAATGGCGTTGATATAGCTGGAGTTACGAACTCGTATGCCTGTGATTCTCCCTAGGCTTCTAAAGCAACTGTATCACCGGGACTTAGTTGGTCGTGGCCATAGTCGCTCTTAAAAACATTTGCCTGCAAAGTGCTGCTGAAGTTCTATGATGACCCGGTGTTGAAAACAAAACCTGTTGCGTAAGCAGCAGTTGTTATGCCTAAAGCTAAGATTAGTGTTGTTCGAATTTTATTCGTTTTTATACGTATTCGGTGGACTGTTATATATTAATTTGGTCGATTTAGTGTCGTGAAAGTCTGTCCTTTTAATTCTATATTTACATATTTCTTGGCCATCGTTTCTAGCTCTTTAAATCGATAAACAGGAATTTCTAAAGATAATTTCTCGATAATTCGTGCCTTTAAGGGATCCGGTTGAGGCACCATTTCTCGATGAACAAGCCAGTTGAAGAGTGATTTTTCGTTGCCGATTTCGCCACGCTTTAAAACGGCGTTAGAGTTGTTCAAGTAGTGCAGGCCGAGGAAAGCCGCCGCGTCAGTGCTTCCGTTTTGAAGAGCTTTTTCAGCGTAACCTACTTGGCTAGATGTGAATTTATTTAACGCGATCATATTAAGCTCTTCGTTACGATCTAAGATGCCGTCAATATGGTAGGGGGCGGCCATAGCATATTCCATCATGCTTTCTAAATCGCCCGTGTCTGCTGCCATTTTGAAAAATCTAACAGACTCTTTAATCTGAGCCGTACTTAGTCCTTTGCAGATACTGTACCCTTTAGTTATTGCTTCTAAAGGATGAGAGACACTATTCGTTATTTCTTTTTTGTAGTCTTCCTTTGAGCGAGCTTGAAGAGCGCAGAATTGCAGTGTTTTCCCTAGGACAAGCGCTGCATCTAGATCACCAGAATTTGCTAGCTTGACCCATTGCTCATAGTCGGACGATAAGCCATCGGTTATACCCCCCTTTTGCTTTAAAAATTCGACGCTTTTGGGGGTTAGGTTCTCAGCAGTTTTCTCTTTAGATCCACTTATGTCAAACTCACTAATTAATGTTTCAGCGTCTTGGCTCGCCTTTTTTGGTAAGTCTGTTAACCGGTTTTTTTGAGCCGAATTCTTTTTATTTAGTTCATTAAGGCTAATTGCTGCGTCTTTTTGAAAATAGGCGACGCAAGCGGCAGAGACTAGTGCAATCAGCGCGAAGGGAAAAATAACTTTCATGTCTATTAATGCTTTAATCCTTTTATTTTGTAGGAACTATACCTGAAAAAAAACTTGGACTACAACGCTGATTTATCTTACTCGCAATCAGGCTCCTACTTTAGGTATCCAAATAAATTACTTCTATGCGTTTACATGATTAAGAGCACTAAAAAGCCAATTTGGTGACAACAGTGATTGCGAGGCGATCATGAGAATAATGATTAATCCAGTTTCTTTCGTTGACAAGGCTCTTGCCTTCTCTTTTCTTTAGAGCGTCTTCGCATTTCAATTTGCGTCAAGCTATCACGTTGGTCTAAAAAACGGTGAAACCTGTTTCACCGCAGCCGAATAGCCTCGATAGGCCGACGAGTAGGCCGCCACATTTTCGGGCCTAGGCTTGCAGCCTTTAGATTCATCAAACTCGTAATGATCTGCTAAAAATTCTCGCGTGCAAGCCGCACTATTGAGCGTTGCGAATGCCTGAAGAGCGGCGCCGAACGCAGCGCCTTCGTTATTGCGCATGATAAGCACTTCCGCGTTCATTACGTCTGCGATTATTTGTCGCCAAGCAGGGCTATTTGAGCCACCACCGGTGAGCACTATTTGCTCGGTTTTAACGCCTAAACGGGCGAGTTCATCGACACCAAACTTCAATGCAAAGCTCGCACCTTCTACGGCAGACCTAAGTAAATTTTCGGGCGTCATGTTGTTGCTGTCTAAACCTATTATGCAGCCTTTCGCATTGGGAAGGTTCGGCGTACGCTCGCCATTAAAAAATGGCAGCGTGATAATGCCACTCGAACCTATCTCAGCCTGATTGAGCGCATTATCGAAATCGGCAATCTCAAGATTAAGTAGCTTTCGGGCGAGTTCAGTGGTTACCGTGCAATTCATTGTGCATAACAGCGGCATCCATCCTCCGGTTGACGAACAGAACGCTGAGATATTGCCTGCATCATCGATAACCGGATGATCAGCGTAAGCATATGCTGTGCCTGAAGTGCCTAAGCTGATGGTAGTGCGTCCAACACTGAGGTTTCCCGTGCCAATCGCGCCCATCATATTGTCTCCGCCACCAACCGCAATTGGAATGCCAGCAGTCAAGCCAGTCTGCTGTGCTGCTGTTTCGCTTAATTTGCCAGCAAGGTCCGTGCTGTCTAATAGTGGAGGTAAACAGTCTTTTAGATCTCGCTCTGAATCGATCGCATATAAAACGTCTGACGACCATTCGCGTGTGTGTATGTTCAAAAAACCAGTACCGGACGCGTCGCCAAACTCCATGCTGCGTTCACCGCTTAGCCAAAAATTTAGATAGTCGTGTGGCAGCAAAATAGTATCCAGTTGCTGGTATACCTCGGGCTGACTTTTTTTAAGTGCCAACACCTTTGACGCAGTAAAGCCTACCAAAATTTTATTACCACTCAACTCCAAGCAGCTATCTTCACCGCCCATACGGTTCATGATTTCACTACATTCTCGCTGGGTAGTTGTGTCGCACCAAAGCTTAACAGGTGCAAGAACATTTCCACTTCTATCAAGCGCGACAAAGCCGTGTTGTTGCCCTGAAACTGACAACGCCCGTACTGACTCTTTAAGTTCTGTGGGCGCTTCTTCTAATGCGGATAACAATGCATCAATCCACCAATCGGCCTGCTGTTCAGCTTTACCGCTCGCATCTTGGTCTAAATCGAGTTCGGACGATGAGCTGAAAACCGTTTTACGGTTCTCGTAATCGTAAAATAGAATTTTAATTGACTGAGTCCCTAGATCAATTCCTAGGGTGGTATGGCTGACTGACATTGTTAAGTTATCCTCGCATAAATAACTGATTAGCCCCTCGGCGAACAACAGCTTGCTCGGCTACGACTAAAGAGATAATCAGGGCCAAAAACTAATTGCTAATAGGGAGAATTAAACGCCGAATCGGCTTGCCATCAACTCGTAATTTGAGCCGATCGCATAGGCCGATCATTAGCTCTAAGGTTACCTTAAAAGCAAAGAAGCTGAGAGTATTTTTTACGCCTCAATTGATGCTAGTTGAGCTTAGAAGAATATGGCATATCGCGTCTCTTAATCTTTGAAAATACACTTCACCAAACCTAAGATCTATTCATACATAACGAAAAATAAGACTGCAAAACCTTATAAGAACTGACACCTACAGCCGCAGGGCCGCTTGCTGTGTAGAGTTAAACTCTTGTGCTATAGTCGAGTGATGGGTAGGTAAAAGTTTGACTCACGTTATATGCGAAACTTAATTGCAGTCGGTAACGAAAACTTTGAAAGAATAGGATGGGATTAATTGTTGAATAGTCAGCAAGCTGCGCAGGATGACTCAGGCGCGTTAATGGTAACAAGGATTGGCGAGGGCGATGCTCTGGCTGAAAGCGCTCTCGTTAATAAGTACTACAAAAGCCTGCATTTCATCTTAATGCGACGTTGCAATAATGACGAACAGCTAGCCGCCGATATAGCCCAAGACGCATTCATCGTGGTGATTAACAAAGCCCGCGAAAAGAAAATAAATTCGCCAGAGGCCATTGCGGCCTTTATACGTCAAACAGGCGTTAATCTGATGATTGCTCATTTTAGAAAAGAAACTCGCCGTGCTACTGACACCTATGGCGAAGTAAGCATCGAAGTACCGGACATAACAACAAACGTCTCACGTGCTGTTGAGTCAAATCAAACTCTAGGTCTAGTTCAACAATTGATCGAAGAAATGAAGGTCGAGCGCGACCGCGATATCTTGCTAAGTTATTACGCCAAAGAAGAAGAGAAGAGCAGTATCTGTAACCGCTTAGAGTTAACGCCAGCGCATTTCGACCGGGTGTTATTCAGAGCAAGGAGCCGACTAAAGCAATTGATCGACTTCAAGATAGGAGGGCAACAATGAACCCAACTATAAAAAAAATATCTATAAAGATGAGAGAACAAGCAAGTACTTGTCACTCAACAGCCAGAAGTACACATAAAAGTGCACCGAAGTTAGGGGAATTACTCCGAGGTTGTTATGCGGAGGGGCATTATTATGGATAAAAAGTACATTCAAGATAACGAAATAGATATTAAGTATTTGCGCGGACAATTGGCTGATGATGAGCTTGAGTTGTTTGAGATTTATTTGATGGAGAATCCGGAGGCGTTGGAGCAACTAGAGGTAGATTCTCTTTTGCTGACTACGAAAGTAAAAGGCCATAAAGAAGCTACGAGCTTGTTTTCGAAATTTAAAAAGTCATTAACCCCGATACTTGCGATTGCGTTTTCTATTGTTGCAACAGCTATTCTTGTAGTGATACCAAGCAATAACAAAAACAATTTGACCGCGGTCTACACTTTAGAGCTTGAGAACTTAAGAAGTACCAGTCCCGTTGAAAGTCCGAATCAGTTGTTCCTTGAAAGGCTAGAACAATCAAAAGAAATTGATTTGACTTTCTTTCTGGCTGCAGAAGTTCCTGAAGTCGATGTAAGGCTGTTTAAGGTTGATAAGAATTCAGCGAAAGCTTGTGATGGAGACGGGGATCTAGTTTTTACATCAAATGTAGCTGTAGCAGAATCGAAATATTCTTTTTTGGTGCCCCCATCAAAATTTAATAGTGGTGAATACGTTGTTTGTGCTTTTACCGCTGAGAGTTTGATAATTCAATATCGAGTGAGTGTTGTTAAAGAAAAATAAATATATGAGGATTAGGTATGGGGTCTGGAGATGATGCTGGCGAAAAAAAATACGAATACACACGAGGCGCAACTGACTATTTAGATAGTCAATGGGATGCAATAAATAGAGGAAATCAACGAGATTTAGAAGCGCTGCAAAAAGACCAGTCTCGATCACCTTTCTCGGAGCAGAATTCTATAATCGAGGCAGTAAGGGCCGAGAGATTTTTCCCGAATATGCCAATAACATGGGAAATAGAAGAGTATGAATTGTTTAAAGACGATTCTGTTTCTAGTTGTGTGTGTAAGTTGAATGATGCTGCGGTTGAGGCTATTGCTGAAGCCATGTTCAAACTACCGAATAACGTGCGTGCGCGTCTGCAGCCGGCCGGATATACCTATTTTTCCCAGCTTCTCACTCATGACATTGTTCCCAGTACTACTTTATCTAAGTATGCTAAGACCTCGTCAGCGCTAAACCTAGATAGCATTTACTTTGACTTCGCGGAGTTAAATCGATGGGGAGGTGTGAATGATGATGGAACGTTTGTTTTTACTCTTTGTGACACCGACCTTTGGAGAGAAAAATGGACAGTCGACGAAATCGAATGTAGCGGAATTAAAGTAGAGGCTAATCGAACCGAGCCGTATCATTTTGCAGTTGTGCCTGAACATCGCAACGATGGAAATACTATATTGTCTCAGCTTCATTTGTTGCTACAAAAAGCGCACAATCATATTGTACATTTGCTCAAACACGCTGATAGCAATAAGAAAGGGTTTGAATATTTTGAAAAAGCGAAAGAAATTTTGGTGCTCCTTTTCCAAAAATTATGTATCAACGATCTCTTGAAGGTCACCATCGACCCCGATACTTATGATTATTATTTTGAGCATAATGGGTCGAGCCTTTTCCCAAAATTAGGTATGGCGGGAGCGGTGCCGAAAGAATTCACTCATGCTGTGTCCCGTTATTCGCATACTATGATTCGCCCTCGCTATAAAATCAATCATAGAGATGTTACAGGGACTCTAGTTGAAGATATTTTCGCTAAAAACAGGCCAATAGATAAAGATCTTGTTATCGACGATTGGGACCTCTTTTTCGATAAACCATGGGTCAATATTCCTAACGCTGTAAACAAGGCACAAAAAATTGAATTGCGGGCGGCAAAGCTAGGAGTTTCAAGTGGGCCAATTGATAATCGTAGGAACCCATCCAAGAATCTAGCTACGTTTGATATTGCTGCATCCAGAGAATTGTGTACGTTCTCTAGTGTTATGCGAAATAAGAATGTTCGACTGTTTTTAGAGCATGTCAAAGGCGTCGATGCCCAAAGTTATTTTGGTCGAATTGACTACTCTAAAATCAATAAAAAGTTAGCGACACTTCCTGGTGAGAGGGTTGAATTAGACAACTTAAATTCTCCGTTTTTGCTGTCGATGCTATTGGAGTCGCATGCTATGCCTCAATTACATAATAGAGATCGACTCGGAGTTGTTGGAAGTATTGTCTATGCCGAAACAATAAGAGAGTGTGTTAACAATGCCGAAATCAATATCTTTCAGAATAACAAGATTTTGATGGATAGACTTGATTGGGGTTATTTGACTTATGAACATCTTTTAACCTCTATTAACCCTTTGAACCTGCGGAATCTTGCAAGATTAAACCTTTAGAATCGGAGTAAAAATGAGCGAACAAGACTATATGAAGTGGAATACAGAAAAGGCTGCGAGTAGCGGTGTAACGAAGGCGCATCTTAGCGCAATTACAGCTTGGGCGGGTGGTATCTCTGGACATAGAATCTGGGGTGCGATAAATCAATACCTACCAAGTAACATAAACACTCAACCACCGGAAACATTTAAGGCCTTTAGTGTAACAACTCGTTACAGTAAGGACGATGAGAAAGGCTATGAGGGGATTGAACTTATACTCAACGAAGAGCGTAACCAAGAATCAGAGTGGGGCAATGAATTCATTAAGCTTGCTGAGCTTGTAGTCTTCCAGCTTACGGATGATAACGAAGATGAGCTCAAGGCGAAGGCGAGAGATGGTGGTAAAATAGAAAATGTAGCAAGCGCTATTTCAGAATTTAACGGCTTTACGCTCAAAAATTGGACTTTGAAATATCGCAAAGATAATCAATTCGACGGTAACAGTTATTTTGGGGGATTATCAGTTATGCTCTGGGAGCACAAGGATAGTGGTCAGGAGAGCGTGCTATCTTGGAGCTATATTCCTTATGTCTCACCAAAGTAAATCTATTTTTGGATGCCATTATTCCTAGTAACTACTGAAATAGCTCTAATAAGCAATTTTATTATTGCTGATTTGTAACATGTTTTTCAGAAGTAAAACAATAGCTTGTTTATCAACTATTTTGATTGGAGTGATGTTCGCGAGCAGTGCTGCTGCCAAACAGCACTCTCTGGAATCGAATTTAAAAAAGCCTAATTTAGTACTTGTAAAGGGCATTGATTCTCAAGGTATAACGTTTAAAACAGCGGACAAGCAATCATCGTTCGCCTTTCCGATTTTGGGTTCAAACACTTTACTCGGTTGGTATTTCCAACCTGCCAATGAGCCTCAAAAATACCACTCTGTTGAAAGTGAGAATGTTGGTAAAGCACCAAACAATGCGATTCAGGTTCTCGACACGAAAATCAGAAAAACTGAGCTAGTGGCTTGGGCGCCATTGCTTAATAAAATTACAGAATCATTAGAACGTATTTCCGAGTTAGGCGTTGTAGAGAGTCGTGCTCAAATAGAAGTGTTGAGTGAACTTATCGTAAAGCTACCAGCGAATATCCAAGATGAATTACAGATTGATCTTTTGACTAGTCGCTTGTTGTTTGATGCGGGTTTGACTAAGAAGTCGTTGATGGTATCGATTGATGCAGAATCTTGTTTAATAGAATTAGTGGCATTTTCGGAATATTGTTTTGAGTTATTGAGGACTCGCGCGAATGCTCTAGAAAGAGTTGGAAAATTTAAATTAGCGAGAAATTTACAAGTATCGACAGTCCAAGCTTTATCGAGTTTAGAAAAGACCGATAACCAACTCTCACGTCTAATAATTATGAAGGCGAGTGCTGAGCAGCTAAATGTGCATATAGCCGTGGCGGCATCAGATGCAGAAAGTGTGAAAGCAAGTATCACTAACTTGAAGACAATTTTAAAGGAAGAAGAGTCGCGTAATTTGTTGAACCTTTATCAAAAAGGTCTTATCAATTTGATGATCGGTTCTGCTCTTATTAGAGGTGGTGAATTAGAAAACTCAGTGAAGCCTCTTTTAAACGCCGAGAGACAGTTTAGGGAGAGTGGTAATCATGCCTATCTCACCTCAGTTTACTCTCTATTGCATACCACTAATTACCTCCAAGGGCGCTATCTTCCGGCCTTAGATATGATCACCTTAGCTCTTGAATTAGTGAATGAAGAATCACCTTTATATTATTACTACTTGCTTGTTCAAGGTAGTGCGTTGGCGAAGCTCGGGAGATATCAACAGGCGAAGGCTAGTTTGATAACTGCGATGAGTTTTTATGAATCAAATCAAAATCCATACTATCTATCCGGATGCTATCGTGCCTTAGCCGTGGTCGAACGCGAACTTGGAAATTATGATGTCGCCAATAAGCTTCACGATTCAGCTATAACCATGTTTTTAGGAGAAGACCACAATAACCCCAGCAACTTACATTCATTTTTAGCAACCAGGTCTGAGAGTTTGATGACAGCCTTGCGACAAGGTGACTTGAAGCAGTCGCGTAAGTATGTAGTGGAATTAGAATCTTCATATAAAAAATTTCTTGAATCTAAAGACTCCTCGAAAAGTCTGCCGGAAAAAACCGTTCTGTATGCTTTAGCGAGTTATGCCACTTCAATTGGTGATTCAAACAGCTTAGTTAAGTATCGCGATAAACTTGCTTACGTATTAAATGAAACTCCAGCAGATTCGTATTCACTGGAAAAGGCTCGATTAGAACAGCTAAATCTTATTGAAGACCTGCAACAGGATGACCTTATTGCTGCCGCAAGTCACTTTCAAGCGCTAATGTCGCACGTTAATAGAACGCGTGATCGAGTGCGAGTTGTATCTTTTCAGCGTGGATACTCTAATTTAGTAAAAGGTTTCGCCGAGCCATTGATTGAAAAATTAGCCTTGAGTTTAGAGCATAAATGGGTGGCTGAGAAAGCCGATGCTCTGCTGAGAGTTTTAAGCCAAATTCAAGGGGCAACTGTTGTTGAAGCGTCAAGAGCAGCGCGGAGTCGGATTGCAAGAGGGGCAGTGATGGAGACTAGCTCATCAGATGATAGCTTGAGTAAAGAGGTGGAGGTATTTACTGCACAAAATGAGAAAGAGAGCTATGCTTTGAGAGCTCGGGCAGACCATAGTGTACTAAGAGAGAATGTTCTCCAAGCTCTGTCATTAGAGGATTCGCCAGATAGCTTTGTTGAACAGATCGAGAGCGTAACTTCGCTAGTTGAAAAGTTAAGGGGTGATGAGATCTACTTGAATTCGTTCAACACTAAGACGCACACCTACCTACTTTATTTAAGTAAATTCCAAAAGGGTGTTGTTGCTGTTGAAAGAACTAAGGATCTTGATCGAATAGTTGCCTCGGCGAATCAAATGCTGATCGATCGGTATTCAGAGCCGCAGAAAATACTTGAACGAATAGGTAGTCTATTTTCGCTGAACAAGGTACTAGCTGGGGATAAATATCGGCACGCCATTACGACAGGCGACGGCAAATTTTCAGACATACCGTTCTCGACGCTTAGCCTAAATGAGCAATATTTGGGTACTTATATTTCTAATACTCACGTTACATCTACGAGCTATTATTTTGCGCCTAGAGAAGCGTTTGACATTGAAAAGGTACTCACCAACGATGTTGCCGTTATTGCCGACCCAAATTTTAATGGCAGTAACTTAATGAGCCTTACTCGCGGAGTGTCAGACGAGAATTTTCAAAACTGGATTTCTTCGTTGAGTCGGCTCCCATGGACGGCCAAAGAATCGCAGTCTATTAGTGCGGCGTTTCCCGATGCTCAGATTGCGTTGAGAACCAAAGAAGATGCAACCAGTGAGAGTCTCAGAGACTTGGCTTCCACCAGCACCATACTGCATATAGCTACGCATGGTTATTTTAGCTCGAGGACTCCTGAACTTGCCGGGTTAGCCCTAACTGAAACAGCTAGCCTTAGCTCAGGATTTCTCTCGTCAAATCAACTATCTAAACTTGATATTGCTTCTCGCTTAGTTGTTTTCAGTGCGTGTGAAACGGCCCTTTCAGAAGAGTCTGCTGGAGATAGTGGCTGGGGACTGGCCCAAGTTGCCCTTTACGCGGGAGCAAGAAATGCGGTTGGAACACTTTGGAAAGTGCCGGACCGACAAACAGCTCTATTTTTTGATAGTTTTTACAATAAGCTTTCAGATGGCCGAAGCGACGTCTCCACCGCATTACTAGAAGCGAAAAAGATCATGGCTAATTCGCGTTACTCTCATCCATTCTACTGGGCTGGCTTCAAAGCATTTGCGAGCAAACGAATAGATACCGAGCCATTTGATTTTCAGTAATAGTATTGATTTCTATAAGACTTTCAAAAGGCGCAGAACCTCAATACTCGAAATTAAATAGGTCACTGCGAGGGTTAGCGCGGGCTCTCTAGTTGATCACTGACTAAGCCTTAATAGCCGCCCATCAACCCCATCCTCCAAAACCCAAACACTCCCATCTTCGGCCTGCTCTAACTCCCGAATTCGAGCGCCCATTTCGAAGCGTTCGACTTCTTTGGCAGTGTCGCCATCAACTTCGACGCGAACAATCGCTCTGGAGCCTAGGCCGGCAATTAAAAAAGAGCCTTGCCATGTCTCAAACATGTCGTCGCTGTAGTAGATAAGCTCAGCTGGCGCGATGGTTGGCTTCCACCATGTTTTGGGTGCTTCGAATTGCGGTTGACTATCGTGGTCGGGTATCTTTTTACCGCTGTAGTGATCGCCGTTCGATACCGTTGGGTAGCCATAGTTGGCACCGCGTTTAACTAGGTTTAATTCGTCGCCGTGCAGTGGGCCCATTTCGGAATTCCAGAGTCGACCTTTGTCATCAAAAGCTAAGCCAAGTGGGTTGCGATGACCGCTTGACCAAATTTGTGCTGTTACGCCACCTTTCTCGAAGAATGGGTTGTCTTCCGGAATTGAGCCGTCGTCATTTAAGCGTAGTACTTTACCCATATTGCTGTTCATATCTTGCGATGGGTCGAATTTTTGACGTTCGCCTGAGGAAATGAACATGTAGCCTTTGGCATCGAATGCGATTCGATGGCCGTAATGGCCTCTACCGGTGACTTTGGGTGTTTGTTCCCAGACTTTCTTGATCTCGCTCAGTGTGCCGCCACCTTCATTAAGATCGAGCTTGGCGCTGATCACAACTGCGCCGTATTTTTTTGATTCTCCGGCTTCGGCGTAGCTGAGATAGATACGAGAATTATTGGCAAAGTCTGGGTGTAACACTACATCGCCTAACCCACCTTGGCCGCCGTAGGCGACTTTAGGTACATTTTTTATGGGGCTTGATACGTCACCATTTTTGCTCACTAACAATAATTGGCCGCTCTTTTCAGTAACCAGTAATTTACCTGATGGCAAAAAGGTCATCGCCCACGGTTCGTTAAAGCTTGCGATCTCTTGCTTCTTGAACGAAGGGTCGGCTAGCGTGTTTTGGGTAACAAGACTTAGAGCTAGAAAAAAAGTCGTACGAAAATATGAGTGACGTTTCATAGTAGTATTTAATTGATAGTTTTAGGGGTCTTGCGAAAATTACAATAACACAGACGAATCAATAATTTGCCAAGCGCAAATTATTGCTATCATTATCGACCGCTCAAGTGAGCAGGGCACTGCCAAGAGCCAAAAATGCGAGAATATAGAATGAGTCAGATAGAAACTTTATTGGGTCGAATACAGAAATTTGCTGAAGAGCGCGACTGGGAACAATTTCATTCTCCTAAAAATATCAGCATGGCGTTGGCGGTTGAGGCATCTGAGTTGCTCGAGCATTTTCAATGGATGAGCCAAGAGGAATCTCGCAATATTCAAGGCGATAAAAAGCAAGAAGTCGCCGATGAAGTGGCTGATGTTTTTCTATATCTATTAAGAATGTGTGAGCAACTTGATATCGATTTGATTGAGGCAGCGAATCAAAAGATAGATAAAAATGCAATCAAGTACCCAGTAGAGAAATCCAAGGGCCGCTCGACTAAATACAATGAGCTCTAATGAATGCATCAGAGCTGAAGAAAATTTGCATAGAGGGATCAACGCGGCTGTATGAGCATGTTTCCAAGCGTCGAAATGGCGGTGCGCAGGAGATTGCTGTTGCTGATATCGAAATCGTAGATACCCATGAATTCAAGCTAAAGTTATCTCGAACAATTTTCGACTTAGATTCCATTCGTTTCGTGTATACCGATATCGAAAGGCGCTACCTTGAGAGCGATGAGCTTAGCATTGCGGTTTATGATCACGAGCAGCGTTTTGTTATTGTGAAAACCAGCTCTGAGGTGGCCGATTTACTCAAGGAAAGTATTGAACACCCTGATAACTGGATACTCACCTTTGATCTAAAGTTTCTAATTAAGCGTGTGATCGAATGGTATGAAGCGCATGGTGATGGTCTTCGATTTCTCAATGGCCGAAAATCGTCTGCACTAAACTTTGATACCTCTCTTGTTTTTTCGGATGCACAGCCCAGTGAGGAACAGGCCCGCGCTATTGACGCCTGTTTTAATCAACCCTTAAGTTACATCTGGGGTGCACCTGGTACCGGGAAAACTCGTTTTGTATTGAGCTATGCATTGCTTAATTACCTGAACAACGATTCAAAAGTGTTGGTGCTCGCGCCTACCAATTTAGCTCTAGAGCAAATCTTTAGAGGTATCGTAGGCGTACTCCAACGAGCTAAGATTGATCGCCGTAAGCTATTGCGACTCGGCACTCCTACTAAGGCGTTTGCTAAGGACTATGGTGAAATTTGTGAAGACAAAGGTTTAGATGTAAAGCTGGCTCAGCTTAATCGCCAGATTGAAATCTTAGAATCTATTCAAATGATCGATCAACGTGACGGGCCAACTCTGCTTGAAATGATAAGAGAGCTACAGTGGCTAGACAAGCGTCAAAAATTGGTGCGCATTAGTGATGCAAAGCTGGCCAAGCTACAAGCTGAAATTGATTCGGCGAGTGATACGCAAAGTGCTTTGAGCAATTCAATTAAAGCGCATATGAAGGCGCTCGATGCGTCGATAACAAACCCAGTTAAGCATGCAACGATCGAGGAATCTCAAGCCAAGTTGATTGCTAAGTTACAACAGAGTAAACACAAGCTTGATGATAATCTCACTCGCTATAAGAGCATCGATGGAGATGTCTCCAGCTTGCGTAAAATCGTAAACAAGCGCCTCAACAAGGTTCAGTCATTGGCGAGGAAATGTGGGCTGGAAGATACTGAATTAAGTTTGTCGAATATACAAAGTCTGGAGCAAGAAGCGTTATCAAGCCGAGCTCGGCTGTTTTCAATGGCACAGGAGTATGAGCAGTTTGCTGAAAGTGAAATGGCGGATAAGTTAAAGCACTACAAGAGCGACGCAATTACTCTTAAGTCTTATACAAGCGAAGCCCGCTTGAATAGTGCGGGTGTAGTCGGTATGACCCTCGACTCATATATTGCTCGGAGCAAAGACAAACCTATTGATGCTGATCATATTTTCATCGATGAGGCGGGCTACGCCAGCGCTATTAAAACGCTCACTGCATTTGCGAGTGACGTGCCTATCACATTCCTCGGTGATCATAAGCAACTACCGCCAGTATGCGAAATGGCACGGGATGAAATTCTCAAAGCCGATGCTGATAACGCGGTTCTTATGTGGGATCTGTCGGCTATTTTCTGTGAATCAATTTGGTGTTCGAATTCTTTCGCGAGCGTGGTAGAAAACTATAAAGATCAACGCTCTCCAGTCTTTAACGAACTTAAGAGGCGAGCGCTGACTAAAAGCTATCGCTTTGGTAAAAAGCTTGCGTCGGTATTGCATCAACATGTCTATATCGAAGAGGGCTTTTGTTCGGGCCTAGAGCACGATACACAAATAAGTGTCTTTAATGTTGATAATCGGGCCTTTGTCGGTGAAGGAGATTTCGGCCGTCGGGCTAATACTGCAGAGGCAAATTGCGTTATTAAAATTCTTGATTCAGGCATTTTAGAAAATGATGATTTTGCTATATTGACCCCGTATCGTGACCAAGTTTCATTGCTAGCAAAGTTAAAACCTGAGCTCGCTGAGCAAGGTCGCCTGCTCACAGTACATAAGTCACAAGGTCGAGAGTGGCACACGGTGATCTATAATGTGTGCGACATTGGCAATGGTGCTCATCCGTGGTTTACCGATTCGAGAAACGACCTATCTAGCGGATTATCAAATGTGAATACCGCCGTTAGTCGAGCCAAAAAGCATTTGATTATTGTTTGTGATTCTAAGGCTTGGCAGGCAAAGGATAGTCAATTGATCTCTGGTTTAATCGACGCAAGAACTAGACGCTATCAATACCAGGCTTAGCCAATGACCCGTACCGTCATCGCAGTCCGGACCGAAAACGCAACATCACCGAGCCAAATTGAAGATTCTCAGTTTGACTATTGAACTCTTCACTGCGTATTGTTTGTGAGTAAATCAGTTCCACTTTTTTATAGCGCATTCCAACACCGTAGATGAGCTCACCAACCAGTGAGCT
The DNA here is from genome assembly GCA_947499305.1 of uncultured Arenicella sp. Taxonomy (GTDB): domain Bacteria; phylum Pseudomonadota; class Gammaproteobacteria; order Arenicellales; family Arenicellaceae; genus Arenicella. The sequence goes on from CANMNN010000016.1 coordinate 34,568, forward strand.
CGATTTAACACCGGTGTCGAAATCTCTAAATATGGGGCCGTCTAAAGTGATGTCGTGTAATACACCCGTGGCGCGAATGCCACCAAATGCGTAGGCTGAGATTTTATTGCTAAAGTCGCGATTGTCACTGAATAATTGATGTCCGTAGCTGCCGAGCTGAACACGCGGAGTAGAAAAACTACTAGGCAAACGAAAACCTATTCGCGCTAAAGAACCAACATAGGCATCGGTTCTAAAGTTTCCTAAGGCTAAACCACCTTCGTAATAGCCATCAATTTCTAAACCTCGAGTGCCCACTTTATAGAGTTTGCGAAAGCGTCGTTTGTGATCGAAATGTAGATTCAGAGTAAGTTCACCGGGGACCTGACTGTCCCAACCTTGAAACAATGGGCTATTACTAATGTAGCGGTGCACCCAGTCTTGGCTTGGCTGGGCCAAGCTTGCTTCACCGGTTGTACCAATGGAGACGGTTAGGCTATTCACTAGATTCTCGCTTTTGGCGTGCAGTGAATACTCAAGCCCGAGCCATCCCGCGTAGGGGCGTTCGCCTTCGGGGGCGATCAACGCTCTGGGATCTTCGGGTGTGAACAATAATTGGCTAAGGCCAACGCCGCGGGCAAAACGAAGGTTTGAATCGTCTCTTATACCCAAGAGTTTTAGCGGGCGATACAAAATATTAGAGGCTTCTTGAAAGCGCTCATTCATGCGTTGCCCCTCATCAGATTCAAAGGGTAGCTCTTGAACAAAGCCTAAGCGAATACCGCTGGTGTAATCGCGGTCGGACCCTGAAAATAGATCGTTATCAAGTTGCAGTAATACTTGCCACTTTGACGGTTCGGGTGTTTTATCTCTTTGTTCTTGAGCGGATGCGCTGCTGAAGCTAACAAGTACGCTAACTGAAATTAGAGCGTTTATAAGAGTGCTCTTTAGAGCTTTTTTAAGAGTGGTGTTATGGGACACGTGTTTGATGCATAAGTTTGTATGTTCTTAAGTGTCGCAGCTATGAGATCTTAAGTAAATTGAGAGTCGACGATGTACAATTACACAAAAGAATATACCTGACGTTTATTTGATGAAAAAAATTTCTTTGGTCTTGGGCAGTGGCGGCGCGCGTGGCTTGGCACATATTGGGGTAATTCGATATTTAGAGGCCAATGGCTATGAAATAGAATCTATTTCAGGCAGCTCGGCTGGCGCGCTTGTAGGAGGCGTCTATGCGGCCGGCAAACTCGATGAATTTGAGGAGTGGGTTCGAGCCATTACCAAGCTTGATATGGTGCGCTTGCTTGACGTGTCTTGGAGTGGCGGCGGTTTCTTTCGAGGTGATCGTTTTATCAATGCCTTGATTGACCTTGTTGGCACGCAGAAAATCGAAGATTTGCCGATCAAATTTACTGCGGTAGCCGCTGACATAAAAAACGAAAAAGAGGTTTGGCTAAACTCAGGTGATTTGTTCGAAGCGATTCGGGCGTCAATTTCTTTGCCTTTATTTTTCACGCCTTTTGACCGTAATGGCGCCAAGCTTATCGATGGTGCGGTGTTAAATCCTGTACCGATTGCGCCAACCTTTGGTGATAACACAGACATGACCATCGCCGTTAACTTAGGCGGTAAGGCCGATCCCGGTTTGAACGTTGAGCGACCTAAAAAAAGGAAGCAGCCGATTGAAGTGGATGAAAATTCAGCAATTCATCTGAAGATCGCAAACTATATTCAGCGCCTACAGATTAGTCGAGAGAAAAATAGTTCGAATAAGAAATCAGAACTTGATTGGGGGATGTACGACGTAGCCAACCAGGCATTCGATAGCATGCAGAGTAGTTTGGCTAAGCAAAAGCTCGCTGCTTACCCGCCAGATCATACTATCGAAATACCCCGTAATGCTTGCCGAACTCTAGAGGTAGACCGAGCTAACGAGATGATTGAGCTCGGCCTCGAGCGTGCAGAGGCCTATTTTAAGACTGCTTTTTAGGCCCCTGTTGTTATCGCTGGTTTACTGCGCGGGTTTTTTAAAACGAAGCGTCATGCGGTCGCTTTCTCCGATAGCCATATACTTTTCTCGGTCTTGATCTTTGAGTGCGAGTACTGGTGGCAAGGTCCACACACCTTCACTGTGGTCTTTGGTGTCGGCAGGGTTAGCGTTGATTTCTGATTTTGCATCAAGTACGAAGCCTGCTTTGCTTGCAGCTGCGATAATTCTGGCCTCAGATACGTAGCCTTTTCTCGCCCATGCGACGGCGTCGTCATTTTCAGGCGCGCGGTGTTGAACAACACCCAAGACACCACCAGGTTTTACAACCTTAAAAAAGTCCGCATAAACATCGTCAATCATACCTTCACGAGTCCAGCCATGACTGCTACGAAAGGTGAGAACCATGTCTACCGAATTGGCTTCCCACAATTCTCGTGAATCTGGTGGTGAATAGCTTGCAACCTCAATTTTTCCGTATAGGTCCGGTTTATTCTTAATGTTGTCAAGCAAGGCTTGATGTTGACGGTAACGGTATTTTGGTTGGCCTTCTACAGAAATGTCGTAGCTGCCGGCGATATAGCGGCCGTTGCCGTGCATGGCTGGCGCAATGACCTCTGTGTACCAACCGCCGCCTGGGGCGATTTCGAGCACGGTCATTCCTGGCTCCAAACCAAAAAAGGCCAACGTGCCAAGTGGGTGTCTATATTGATTGCGCGCTTTGTTTTTATCGCTGCGGTGTTCGCCATGTGATGCGGCTTCGAGCTTAGCGACCAGAGTGGTATCCATTGCTTGAGTGTTAACGCTAGCAAATAGGCCGGCAGATAATAAAGCGGTACTTAGATATTTATTCATCATAGATTTGTATTGATAGGTCGAGTTAAAAGAAGGGCTATAGCACATTGTATGCAAGCGTCTTCAATAATTCATGAAAATTCCATAGAAGGGTTAAAGACGCCGCACCTCAGTGTAACTTAGAACTCTATAGGGTGCCGATTCTCACTAAAGATACTCTATAGCGTTGATTAAATTCAGATACACTAACATTACTCTCTCTAGGTTTTTACGGTAAATCATATGAAACAAATTTCGCTTAAATTAGTTGTTTTCACTACGCTGCTAATCGCGACTGGCTTGTCTGAATTGGCAAACGCTCAAAAGAGTAAACCCCAAGCCACGCGCGACAAATTGGGGGTGAAATTTATGCAGCACATTGTCGAAAAAGATTTTAAGGCCGCAGATAAAATGGTTGATATGAACGCCTATGGAGCCAAGGTCGCAAAAGGCGTTTTTGATGAGGAGCCAAAGCAGCGTGCTTTTTTGAGTGGCTTCATACCCAGTCTTCAAAAAACGTCTTTCACCGAAAAGGTTTTCGCGGCTTCGGAGACAGAACAGCTGTCATTTGCTTATCTTGGTACCAATGGAAAGCGGCAACCAGTTCTCCGCATGGACTACTCCTCGGGCGGTCATGAGTACATCAAGCTAATTTTGCGCAAGAACAAAAAAGGTGCATTGCGCATTGTTGATTTTGGCTTTGCCTCGACCGGCGCGTTGAGTAGTACGGGTACAGCAAATGCAACTAAGTACTTAATTAAACCAAGTGAGTCGATTCTTAAACGATTGCTCGGAGGAGTAGACCCTGATAAAGGGTTGATTAAGAAGTTTGAAAAAATTTCAGAGTATCGTTTAAAGGGTGAGTACCAAAAAGGGTATGAAATAATTGACTCATTTCCTGAGGAGCTCAGGAATCAAAAAGAGTTGATACTAAATTCTATAAACTTTGCGTCAGGTTTCGATGAGTCGCTCTATCGCCAGAAACTTTCGAAATTTGCTGAGCTGTATGGCGATGATCCGGCGCATGCCTTTATGTTAATTGATCACTATTATTTTCAACAAGATTGGAACAGTGCGATAGACGCGGTAAATGTATCTAAAAAAGAGTGGGCTGATGATGCTGCACTAAATGTCATATTGACTGGGCTCCAACTAGAAAGCGGCTTGTTGGATGAGGCTATTAATTCGGCTGAGTACGCCAGAACACTGGAGCCAGAATCTGAAATGGTTTATTGGAGTAGCTTCTCGGCATACCTTAGCGCTGAGCAGTTTGGCAACGCTGTTGAGATGCTCGATGTCTTGAAAGAGACCTTTTATTACGAATTCACTAGCGAAGAGTTTTTGCAGGCACCTGAAAATTATGATCTAGTGCAATCCAAAGCCTTTAAAGCCTGGGCAAAATAGCGCTGGCTCAAATAGTTGGTGTAAGGCACTGGATGAATTCGACTCGGTTTAGTCATCAAGCAGTAAACTAATGGTCGAGCTGATGCTCAGCTTACGAGGTGCTGTCTCGGTTTGAGGCTCAGAAATATCGGCTTGTTTCCAATCGCGAATAATTTTTCGAACCTCGATTCCCGACTCGGTTAGATCGCTAGTTTGCCAATTGCCATTCGTACTGGTGCCCGGTTTGATAATCGAAGCACCTTCTTGCTTATCGTTTACCGACCAATTGAGATGGCTAATATTGTTTTTTGCCAGAAAAGTCATCCATCGATTCGTCTCAGCTAGGGCTACGCCACCGTCTCCATTTGCATTAACCGTGCCCCACTCAGTGACAAATAGGGGAATGCCATTTGCCAGTGCCGTACGTGCTTTATTACGTAGGTCCTCTCCATGCGTGCCAGCATAAAAATGCAGTGTGTAGGCAATATTTTCAAAGCCTTGTATTGGTGAGCGAGAAGCCTCATCAACACGCTGAGAATAAAACGGTGTGCCAACAATGATTAGGTTATTTGAGCCGGCATCACGAATCGCTTGAATTACTGGAATCGCATAGTTCTTTATAGTGCTCCAGGGCGTATCAATGGGTTCGTTGTAGACTTCGAAAATGACATTGTTGTGTTGCCCGTATAGAGTTGCCATTTCTCGGAAGAAGCTAACCGCTTGGTTGGGGTTTCGTTCGGCGAAGTGCGAATGCCAATCAATGATCACGTAGATATCTTCGGCAATTGCGGCTTCGACAAGGGCTCGAACTCTATTTCGGTTGGAGTTGGGGCTATCTATAAAGCCACCTGGGTCTTCAACGCCCATCGCAGCTCGTACAATCGGTGTGCGCCAATCTTTTTTGAGCCACGCAACGGTCGCTTGATTGTAATAGCGTTCGCCACCGTAATTATTATTACTCCAAAAGAAGCTGTTGCCAGCCAAACTACCTTGTTGGCCCCCATATAAAACCTGGTTGCCGCTGGTTGTGACGGGAGCTACGGCGTGGGCTTGAAGAGCGCATATAAAAAGCAGTAGCGCTATTATGTTGTTTTTTGGTTTGTTCATAGTAGCTTAAGTCACCATAGTCGAATTGGTACAACAAGTTACAGTCATGAAGGGAATCTATCGCCACCAAATGCAAACGCAACTCGGTGGCGATAATCTAATGACGGATAAATGGTCGATGCGATTTAGGCTTTACTCACCGGCAACTGTAAGCAAGGTAGTCTGAAGTGATTCAGAGCTGTTGCCAAGCATGATGTCGAATTCACCTGCTTCGACTGTGCGTTCCATATTGATATCGAAGAATGCCAAGTCACGTTGAGCATCAAGGTCAAACACTACGGTAGTACTCTGGCCAGGCTCTAAGCTTACTCGTTTGAACGCTTTTAGTTCTTTCACCGGCCGTGACACAGAGCTGACTTTGTCGCGGATATAGACTTGAACAATCTCGTCTGCGGCTACTGAGCCTGTATTTTTGAGCGTCGCACTAACCTCAACTTTGCCAAAGCGGTTAATGCTTTTGCTTGATAGCTTAGGTTTGCTCAAACTAAAAGTTGAGTAGCTTAAGCCAAAACCAAATGGGTAGAGTGCGTCGGTTTTATTGTCTACGTAACCGCGTCGCGATGTTGGCTTGTAGTTGTAGTAAACCGGTAAATGGCCAACCGACCTTGGAATACTTACAGGGAGTTTGCCGCTTGGGCTAACATCGCCAAAGAGAACTTGTGCTACTGCGGTGCCGGTTTCTTGACCTAGAATCCAGCCATTGATAATCGCTGGAGCTTTCTCACTGATTTCTTCAATTGCTAATGGTCGGCCGCTAATGAGCACAACAACAATTTCTTTTCCTGTCGCGTGAAGCGCGTCGAATAATTCTTGCTGTTCGCCAATGAGTGTAATATCGGCGCGATCACCTAGGTGATTATCTTGATAGGCTTCTCGGCTAGTGGCTTCGTTGCCGCCAACAACTAACACTACTACATCACTGTCTTCGGCAACTTTAACGGCTTGGTCGATACGCTTTAGATTTTCATCTCGATCGGCGAAAACAACGTCGTCACGCCACCAACTACGAAAACCCGGGTTTTCGGTAATTCGTGCTCCTTCGGCATAGACCACTTCTACCGAGCTTGGGACACGTTGTTTTATGCCTTCTAACACGGTAACAGTTTGGCGAGGTTGATCTGAGTAGCCACCCAAGACCATGGTGTCGGCATTCGGGCCAATAACTGCTAAGCGTTTAATTTGATCTTGCTTGAGTGGTAACGTTTGATTTTCATTCTTCAGCAATACCATGCTCTTTAGGGCAGCATCTAAAGCGAGCGCTCGAGCTTCTTCATTACCGGTGATCGTCTCGGCATAATCAGCGTCAGCATATGGCGCATCAAAAAGCCCGGCATTAAATTTCAGCGTTAGAATGCGTGCTACTGAAACGTCTATATCACTCTCAGAGTATTTTCCTTGTTTGACTAAGTCGAGAAGAACCGGAAATACATCGGCGTCTGGTAATTCGATGTCGACACCAGCTTGGTGTGCTAGCTTAGCTGCAGTTTCATCTGAGTCGGCAACAAAGTGTAGCGATTGAAGTTGGTCAATAGCATAGTAGTCTGAAACCACCAAGCCTTCAAACCCCCATTCATCCCGAAGCACTTCTTGCAGTAAAAACTTGTTGCTATGTGAAGGAATGCCATCGATTTCGTTATACGACGCCATTACTGATGCGGCGTTGGCCTCTTTAATTGCCGCTTCGAATGGAGGGAAGAAAACTTCACGTAGGATGCGCTCTGAAATATTTGCAGGAGCAACGTTGGTACCCGATTCTGGTTGACCATGACCTGTCATGTGTTTGAGTGTGGTAAACACTTTGTCGCTCGCCAGTTTGTCACCATCACCTTGAAAGCCCCGAACCGCGGCCACGCCAATTCGTGAAACTAAGTGCGGATCTTCACCAAAGGTTTCTTCGATGCGACCCCAGCGCGGGTCGCGAGACACGTCTACCACGGGTGACAAAACATGATGCACACCACGGGCCCGAATCTCGCGAGCAACAACACTGTAAATGTCTTCAATAAGCTCAGTATCCCAACTACTGGCTAAGCCAATTGCTTGCGGAAAAGAAGTCGCGTCTGCGGCTTGAAAACCATGCAGCCCTTCTTCGTGAAATAAGGCGGGAATGCCTAAGCGAGTGTTTTCAATCAGCTGTTTTTGAATGCCGTTGGCTAATTTGACGCTAGAGCCAGCATTGCGCGCCGGCGTGGATTCAGACTTACCCATGCCAACAACATCTTGTGGGCGTGCTATGCAGCCTATGCCATCAGGATGTTGCTTGGTTAAGGCGTCAGGTTTTAGTTCACCGCTTTGATCAATGAATGAGGCTTTGCCTTGCCATACGCAAACCATCTGCGCAATCTTCTCTTCCAAGGTCATGCGCGGTAATAAATCATTTACTCGAGCTTGAGTGCTCTGGCTAGTGTCTTTATAAATCTGCGCACTTGCCGGCGCACCAGCACTGAGCCCAGCGGCTAGTATGGCCATTGTAATGACCCGCTTGGGGGTAGTTTTTTTTATCATAATCGTCTCCTAAGTAGCCTCCTGTGGTGGCATAAAAGTGGTCTCTCAAATCGCAATGAGGGAGTTAATTTAATGTGTGAATAAACACGTTGAATTTGTTCTGTCTATCTAGAGTTCGAATACGAAACCTTGGTCTTGTAGTTTTTGGTAGGTTGCGTGATCAAATCGGTATAATTGAGCTGCTCGGTGAGCGCCTCCGGTTTGCTTTTCTTGGCAGTCGACGAGTAAGTCCATGCGCAGCATTTTCCGTCGAAAATTTGGCTTATTGAGCTCGATATCCAAAATGGCTTCGTATAGTTTTTGCAGCTCTAAAAGCGTGAACTTGTCAGGGAGTAAATTGAAGCCAATTGGGGCGTGACGAATTTTGTGTCGCAAATGCTGGATACCATACTGAATTATGCTTCCATGGTCATACATCAACTCGGGCAGTTCTTTTACTGAAAACCATTGAGCATCCAATTCGTGAGCGCCGGCTACGGCTTCGTAGTCTTGTGGGCGCACTAAAGAATAGTAAGCTGTGGTGATTACTCGCTCACCGGGATAGCGATCCAAGGCGCTGAAAGTATGTAGTTGGTCGAGATAGATATCGTCGATGCCAGTTCTCGTGCGTAGTGTTCGAACGGCGGCATCTTCTAAGCTTTCGTTGTCGTATAGAAAGTCGCCGGGTATGCCCCATTGACCTTCGGCAGGGCCATCAGCGTGCTGAATTAAGCACACTTCTAACCGTTCATTACGGCAACCAAATATTAAGCTGTCTACAGAGTGTCTGTGCATGCCTAACCTCGCATTTCTTCGAGACTCAAGCCTTTGGTTTCGTGCACAGCCTTAGCAACAAACAGAATTGATAGTGCTGCGAAGAACGCGTAAATACCGTATGCACCTGCGAGGCCAATTCCAACCAACATGATTGGGAAGCTGATAGTAATTAAAAAGTTCGCGAGCCACTGAAATAAACCGGCAACGGCCAAGCCTGAACCACGCAACTGATTCGGAAACATCTCGCCGAGCATAACCCACATTACTGGGCCCCAGGAAAAGTTAAAGAACATCACATAGGCGTTGGCTGATATAAGCGCAAGCTTGCCCATTGAGTCACTCAATACTAATTGGTCGTTTTCAACACTTGCCCCCGCGAAGGCAAACGCGACCAAAGCGAGTGTTACGGCCATGCCGATTGAGCCGATCATAAGCAAGGGCTTGCGGCCAATTTTGTCGATAAGAACCAGTGCTAAGCCTACCGCTGCGATGCTTAGCAAGCCTGATAATACATTGATCTGTAATGCGTCACTTTCAGAAAAACCAACCGATTGCCAAAGTACGGCGCCGTAATAAAAGACAACATTAATGCCGACTAGTTGTTGAAAAGTGGCTAAGCCAATTCCAACCCAGACAATTTTTCGTACTTTGCCATTCTTATTAAAAATGTCTTTAAGTTGAGGTTGGTGGCCGTCTTCAGCTAGGGATGCTGATATTTCATTGACCATTTTGTCGGCCGATTCGGCACCACGTAAACGCGTGAGTACTTGTTTAGCTTTTTGATCTTGCTTACTGAGAACTAAATAACGCGGGCTTTCAGGGATTAATAATAGTGTGAGTAAAAACAATGTCGCTGGGGCAAGCTCTATCCAGAACATCCATCTCCACGCTTCATAACCCAACCAATGCTCTGCGGTAGAACCGCCAGCAAATTTGGCTAGAAGGTAATTAGAAAAAAACGCGCAAGACAAACCAAAAATAATCGCCACTTGCTGAATGCTCGATAAACGACCACGCATCGACGACGGCGCAATTTCGCTGATGTAAGCGGGTGCCATAACACTGGCCGCGCCAACCGCTATTCCGCCAAGAATTCGATAAATAACGAATTCGAACGACCCGCTTGCGATGCCTGAGCCCCAAGCGCTAATAATAAAAAACACCGCCGCGACAAGAAGCAATGAGCGTCGACCAAATCGATCTGCCAAACGTCCGGCGAAAAATGCACCAACCGCACAACCAAGAAGCATTGAGGCAACGTTAAAGCCTGTGCCGACGCTGTCCGAGTCAAACGCCGTTTGCAGCCCGTCAACGGTACCGTTAATAACGCCACTGTCGAAGCCAAACAAAAAGCCGCCGAGCGTGGCTACTAAGCTGATGGCAATAATTAATGGCATATTATTATTTGATGTTGCCATAATGAAACTCCCTTGGTTTTAGATGCTATTTTAAGTTTTAAGCGCGCGTTAAATTTGGAAAAAAGCGTCGTTAATTAAGTTTTCGACCAGCTCTTGTTGACCGCTTTCTGGCTCAGGGTAGCCTGTTTTGTTTGCAAATTCGAATAGGTCGCTTAGTTTAAGTTCACCATTTTCGAACTGCTTGCCCGTACCGTCGTCGAAACTGCGATAGCGCTGCTGTTTGATGGCGTCTAGCTTTCCGGAACTAATTAGCTTTTCTGCAATTAGTAGACCTCGCGCAAAGCTATCCATACCACCAATGTGTGCGTGGAAAAAATCATCTAAGTTGGTTGATTCGCGGCGCAGCTTGGCATCAAAGTTTAGGCCACCAGATTTAAATCCACCATTTTCGAGTACCACCAACATTGCTTGTGCGCAATCGTAAAGGTCTGTGGGGAACTGGTCGGTGTCCCAACCGTTTTGGTAGTCACCACGATTGGCATCGATAGAGCCGAGCATGTCAGCGTCGGCCGCCATGCGTAAATCGTGCGCAAAAGTATGACCGGCAAGAGTCGCGTGGTTTGCTTCAATGTTGAGCTTGAAGTCTTTATCAAGCCCATGATGGCGTAGAAAGCCAATGACTGTTTGGGCATCAAAGTCATATTGGTGCTTAGTGGGTTCCATTGGCTTTGGTTCAATAAGAAAGTCGCCTTTGAAGCCTATAGAGCGGCCATAGTCCCGCGCCATGCTTAAAAACTGTGCCATGTGCTCTAGCTCACGCTTAGTATCAGTATTAAACAGCGTCGAGTAGCCTTCGCGGCCTCCCCAGAAAACATAGTTCTCGCCGCCAAGCTCAACCGTTGCATCGAGGGCCATTTTCACTTGGGCACCAGCGTGAGCTAATACGTGAAAATCTGGGTTAGTGCTAGCGCCGTTCATATAGCGTGGGTTGCTGAATACATTAGCCGTGCCCCAGAGCAATTTAATGCCGGTTTCAGCTTGTCGCTTTTTCGCAAGTGCGACTGTAGTTTCAAGGTGGCTTTGTGTAGTGCTAAGTGATTCACTTTCGGCCGACATGTCTATGTCGTGAAAACAGTAATAAGGCACATTGAGTTTAGAGATTAATTCGAACGCGGCATCCATTTTTTGTTCAGAGATAGCTAAAGGATCAGTGCCCATTAACCATTCATGATTACGCGTTTCTGAGCCAAAAGGATCTGCTCCGCCAGAACAAAAGGTATGCCAATAGCACACCGCGAAACGAAGGTGTTCTTCCATGCGTTTGCCCATAACCAGCCGGTCAGGGTCATAAGCTTTGAAAGCGAGAGGGTTATCAGAGTCGCGACCTTCAAACTCAATGCGACTAATGGAAGGAAAGTATTCTTTTTGACCGATAAAAACTGGGCGCGACATTGCAAGCTCCTGATGATGGCGCGCCTTAAAGCGTCGCATCTATTATAGTTATATTCACATTGAATATAACTATATCGGCTCGGACGAGTTATTGCAATCGTTGCTCAGAAAACTAATTGGGTAAACTGCTCAGGGAGCTCAGTAAGAAAAACTGAAAGAGGCTGCCCAACTTCCATGTTGAGCAGCCAGACTTCAAGGTGGTGAGAACATCTATGTTCAAATTCTGATCCATCAGACACCGATGTCAGTGGTGTAGCATCCTGCCTTTTCAGTTCATCCTGAACTCCGCTGACAATTAAATAGTAGGGTATCAGGTATCTACGTACCTCACCCCTGCGGGTGATTTTCTACTAATTAGAGTGGGTAAGCTTCATCGCTTAATATCTTCGCTAGGCCATCGACCACTCGGAACAGAGCCCAGAGCCAAACAACGCCCAATACCGCAAAGCCGACTACGACTGGGATTAAAGCGCAGCCTATGATTGTCCAAAACAAACTCCACCAAAAGACGCGTGTGGCGTTGACAAGATGGCTATGGTAAACCGTTCCGATGGAACCTTTTTTCTGAATCATTGCCCAGATCGCGCCAAACAATAGCGGGATGCCGGTGAATAAGCCAAAAGAAAGTAGGATGTAAGAAACCAGCGCATGCGTTTTATATTCGCTACTGCCCACAGTTGATGTCGTTGTAATAATCGCACTCATAGTATTTCCCTCGTTTTATCTATACATAACAGCTCTTGCTATTAACTTAGATGCGAGAATTGATGTTTTGGATTCAACTTCAAGGAATTTTGTTGCGGTGACTCGCGATGCTGCATATAGCTTCAAGCTGTACTCGTTTACAAAACTAACTCGTCTCACCTGCTATTGTTAAGCTTATGACCTCTATCACAAAACATTTTTGCGCTACGATTTTAATTCTCAGCCTTTCCGCCTGCGCTACTCGCGCGCCAATGCCAACGGTAGAGTCGGTAGAACTTAGTCGATTCATGGGCGATTGGTTTGTTGTTGGTAATATCCCCACGTTTATCGAACGCGACGCTTATAACGCCGTAGAGACGTATGCGATGGACGACGATGGCAATATTCCGACTACGTTTACTTTTAATAAAGGCAGTTTTGATGGCCCATTAAAAACCTATAAGCCCAAGGGTTTTATCAAAGACACCACGAACAATTCTATGTGGGGTATGCAGTTTATTTGGCCCATCAAAGCAGACTATAGAATCGTGTACTTAAGTGACGACTATCAGCAAACAATCATCGGCCGTAAGGCTCGCGACTATGTATGGCTAATGGCTCGAACTCCCACTTTAAGTGATGACGACTACAATGCACTTGTACAAAAGACGAAGAGCCTTGGTTATGATGTGAGCAAGATCCGCAAAGTGCCGCAGCAGAGTTTGGTGGAACGTAATAAATAGAAACTCAATTTGAGTGCTTAAGTAAACGCAGAGCGATTATCGTCAATATAGGTTAAGGTATGATTGATTCGAAAGTCCGAATCGATTACATAAATACTGGGCGCAGATGTTATGCTAGATCATCGCTGAATTGACACAAGGAAGCCGTGTCTCAGTCGCTAATAATGGTGGCCCTAAGCGAGCCCACTATGAACATTAATCATCATCGCAGGGAGCACATATATGATGAAGTCATTAATACTTGTTTTTGTTTTATACACCACTAGTACCCTTACTACTTTGGCAGATGAACCCCCGTTTTCATTTTTGTTAGCAAGCAGTTTCGACCCCAACAGGCATTCGCTTGATGACTATCTTATAAGTGAAAAGTTAGACGGCGTTAGAGCGTATTGGAATGGCGAATCTCTTGTGTCTCGAGGTGGGCACCGTTTTGCCGCACCGACATGGTTTTTGAACGCGTTACCCAATATGCCTTTAGATGGGGAACTTTGGGGCGGTAGACAAACATTTGATGAAGTGTCCGGGATTGTGCGTCGAAGTCGGCCACACGAAGGTTGGCACAAGGTAAGATTCATGGTTTTTGAGTTGCCTCATGCTGGTGGCGAATTTTTAAGTCGCTATCAAGCTTTGCGGAAATTGCACGCTCAGCATGGAAATCAAATTTGGCAAATTGTTGAGCAGAAAGAGGCGCCGAATAGCTTGGCGGGCCTTCAAGCCTTGTTGATAGAAATGGATGCCCAAGGCAGCGAAGGCCTAATGTTAAAATCGAAAATGGCTGCCTATCAAGGCGGTCGATCTGATGACTTATTAAAAGTCAAACTGCGCAACGATGCTGAAGCTCTGGTCGTAGCCCATCATAAAGGCAAAGGACGTTTATCGGATGTTATGGGGAGTATCACAGTGCAGATGCCTAATGGCATCCTCTTCAAAATTGGTTCTGGGTTTAGTGATGTACAACGCAAGAATCCGCCGGCAATCGGCACATCAGTAACGTATAAGTACAACGGCTTAACTAAAAATGGTAAGCCGAGGTTTCCAATTTTTTGGCGAGTTAGACGATCACAATCCAGCACACCCGATTGATAGCGAGCGACAATAGTGCTTTGTCAATTCTTCTAACCCTATGCCCGACACATGGAACAAGCGGAGTCTTTAATAAACAGCGCCATCTTTTTTCTATTCACAAGGGGCGCAATGATTAGTTTATGTGAGTCATCGCTGTTTAAACCGCCGAAATAGAGATCATAACCAATGTCTTCGAGTTGGCTTGCATAGCAGCGTAAGTGCTCGGCCTCAGTAATGCCTGCTTCTTTTGGAATGACTGACGTGTCTGGTAGCGTTAAGCCTTTGGCTACCTTTGCTAATTGCGATTGAACTGCGAAATCAATATCGCCTGTTATCGTTGCCTTCCAATCAACTGAGAAAATGGGCCAATCAGTCGGCGTGTCATTCGGTGTCGCGTCCACTAAGGCATTGAACAATTCTTCTGCGCTTGGATGGTCTACCTCAAGATTCTCAAACGCATTTTTCAAGGCTTGTTTCGCCTTCGTCTTAGCCGAAGTATGCACCGCCAAGTTGGCCAGCCTAGCATAAGCGCCTATTGCTTTTCTGCAGTCGAATGACTTTCGTACTATTTCATCTACAGGGTTGAGAATTGCGCCTTGTTGCGCTGCGTCGCTCTCGCTTGGTCTAGCGGCGTTGGTCTCACGCTCGGCAGCCATTTCTGTCATCAGCCCTAGGCCCTCTACTTCAGAAATAAATGGTTCAGGTCGAGAAGACTTAGGAGCAAAAGAAAACGTTGCAAACGACAATACGCACTCGCGAAATTGTTCAGCGTTCATCGCCTTAATATTGCCGCTATATCCTTCTGGAGGGCTGAAATAAAAAGAGCCGCTATAGCCTCCCTTCACCTTTCCATAACAGACTACCGATGTTTCCCTTGGGTCAAAGTTGACTTCGTAGCAGTTCGGGTCGACAAAATCTTTGAGTCGCGTTTCTTCTAGGTGATACTTACCGAGGAGTGATACATCTGCGTGTTGAACTCGAATAAAGGCCGAGTAACCGTCGTAGTTATAGGTGCCAGCCTGCTCGTTCCAAGAAGTAGCTTGGCAAATATCAAATAGAACGGGCCCATCGCCTGCCTGCCTAAATTCAAAGTCAGCATCGGTCTGATCTTGATCTTCGAGCTTCCTGTATGAGATCTCAAGCTCTGGAAAAGCGACCTTCATTGCGCTTTGAAAATAAGGTAAATGCGGTAAGGAAAATCCCAAAATACTGTAATAGTTGACGTCCAATTTCATTGTCGGGCTAGAAGAAAAAATGTAGGGAATCCAAATATTAAACAAAATTTTTTGAAGTTGAAATGGTCAATTTATGAATTTCGCACCCTCAACTTATTTAGGTAAAGCCTTTAGGTTAAAACTAACTTTAACAAATCGCTTCTGTAGCAATCCCTAAGGTCAGTCACTTTTCTAAGCGAAGCCCATTAATAAACTGACGTACAGAGGCTTCTTGTTTGGCAATCGAGGTTGCCGGCTCGCGATACAAGTTAGCTAAAGCTGCTTCGGCTAGCAGTGAGTTCAAAAGTCTAGCCGTTAACTCTATCGAAGCGACTTCAATTTCACCAGCCTCAACCGCGCGTTTGATGCTGCGGATCATTAAGCCTAAGCTTGTTTTCGATTCGAGTTGCCTCGAATGTTTCCAACCTAATACCTGAGGGCCAAGATCGAGGAGTATCTTGGCGATATTCGGTTTTCTCACAGCTTTCAACCAAGCTAAGCTGGCCGAAATTAAGTCATCTACCGGTGACTCTCCAAGCGCTCCGTGTGCTACGGCTGCATCAATCGACTGTATAGATGTAGAAATGAAAACAGCCTCAAACAACTCTTGTTTGCTTTTGAAGTGATGGTATAGGGCTCCGCGCGAAAGTCCTGCCTGCTCCAAGATGTCGCCGGTATGGGTGCCTTCATATCCGTTGCGGGCAAAGTGCTCTCGTGCCACTGTAATTAATTTCGCGCGAGTCGCTTCGCGCCGTTCTTGGTTAGTTGCCATAATCTACTTTACAAACTCTGTGTCGGTTTGTTATTTTAGCTAAAATTAACCGACACAGTGTCGGTATTGTTGTCTAAATCAGAATTTGCTAATGAAATATCAGCAAAAAAATTAGGAGATGGCTATGAGTATCGTAAGAACGTTAAAGAACAATGCGCTTTGGGTGTTCTATTTTCTATTCGCGATTATCGCGATAGGCACTCATGAGGGAGAGCCTGTATTTTCAATCGCCGGTCCGTATGGTTGGGGTAAAGCAGTAGCATGGGCTTTGCTCGCAGTTTTCTTGCTATATAGCTTGTATTGCTCGAGAAAAGAAAACTTTTTTAAAACAATGCGCACCCTATTGCCATACTATTGGTTCCGTCAGGTTAGCTATGATCTCTATATTGGGGTCTTTATGACCCTATGCTTAATCTACTTCAATGAAGGTTCGCTGCTTATTGTTGCGCTATGGTTTATGCCAATTTTGGTAATGGCGAATCTCGCCACGCTGTTGTACGTAGCACTAAACTATCAATCGCTTGTTGCACACTTCGTGTAAGGGTAAGTCTGGCGTCAGTAAAGAACTTATCGAGCGCGCTCAATTTTTCTCCGACTCCAATTACCTATGAGTAGAATACTTATTAATCGATTTAAAAGAATCCCATCACTATTGTTGATGTTGCTACTGTATTTTTCTTCCGCAAAGTTTGCTTTCGCCGACAGCACATATTACTTGGTACGACATGCTGAGAAACAGAAAGACGGTACTCAAGACCCTGCGCTTACACACCAAGGCGAAAAGCGAGCTGAGCTTCTGGCAAAACAATTATCGCTTGCCGATATCGTTAAAATCTATTCCACAGACTACAAACGTACTCAAGCAACAGCTAAGCCTTTGGCCGACTTACTTGGTTTAGAAATTGCGCCGTACGATCCGCGTCAACTGAAAGAGTTTGCTAAAACACTCAGCCAAGAAGACGGAAATATCTTGATAGTAGGCCATAGCAACACCACACCGGTTTTAGCTGAAATACTCAGCGGGATCGCGGTCGATTCTATGGAAGAGACTGAATATGAAAACCTGTATCAAGTAGTGATCATCGACGGCAAAGCAAGGCTAAGCCATTTTCGAATATTTCCGATGGGAGGCGACTCTTCTAGCAATTAATTATGGCGAGAGGTTAAACGCGAGAAAGACAGTTTATGAGCTGATTAATCTCTTCGACACTATTGTAAATATGTGGCGACAGTCGCATGCCATATTGGCGGCTATCAAAATGTATGCCGTTTGCCAGCATACGTTGCTCAATAGAATCTTGGTCGGCTAATTTTAAAACAATGGTTCCGCCCCTGAGCGTGTGATCGAGAGGCGACGAAATGCATTCATCAGGCACGGCCGACCGAACACGATCTGATAATTCGCGATTGTGTTTTTGAATGTCAGAGATACCAATCGTGTTTATGAGTTCAATGCTATTGCTCGCAGCGATACACGCCGCCACCGAAGGCGTGCCGCCCCAAAAGCGAGCGGCGCTTTGATGATACTTGAAATTATCGATATTGAACTCGAAGGGGTTTTGGTGAGAGAACCAGCCGACGTCGGCTGGCTTGAGCTCATCTACAAGGCTTCGTCGTACCCATAGGAATCCGGCACCTGGTCCACCACACAACCACTTGATGCACGAGCCGACCACTATATCGGCATCCAGTTCAGTTAGATCGATAGGCACAATACCTGCTGATTGAGCAACATCTATTATGCTGGTGATACCGAGTTGTTTGCTTATTTTGGTAATCTTTTCAATCGGCGTTTTAGCATTGGTATTATACAAAACATGAGTTAGGAATACGCTGTGGACATCGCTCGTCAATGCTTGCTCCCATACATCGAGCGATTGCAGGTCGGCCGTTTTGGGAATCAATTTTAAGGTGTATCCCAGGCGTTCAGCTTGCTGTAGTACAAAACCCGCTGACGGGAAGTCACTCTCGCTCGCAACGATAACGCTTCGCCCTTTACGCTTTGGTAGCGATTGAATTACTTTGGTCAAACCGCTCGACACATTACTCTGTGGGCAAAACAAATCGGCGTCAGAGTTGAATAGTGTTGCCAGTGATTCGTTGAACTTTTCAATTGCCCCTAGCCATTTTGGCCAAGTGCCTTGGTCAGCCGATTTCCAGGGCATTAGATATTGCTCTTCTAAATAGCGGCTTGTTGAGCGAGGCATTAGTCCAATAGAGTGTGTCAGAAAGTAAGCTCCTTCGGGTCTATTAAACTGTGCAGAATAATCTAGGGGTTCGTTTTTAGATGTTGGCATTGTGGTCCCCTAGTTTCCGGTTAAGCTGCTGCGCAGTCGTTCGAGGTCATGATAACGAGTCGCCAAGCCATCTACCCTGGCGGCACTGCGTAAGTCACATAATTTTTTTAGGCCTTTAAGCATTACTGGTAACGGAGGCCCGCTTGCGGTTAGGTCAGGTTTTTCTGTGAGCTCGGCTTTTTCGGCTGGCTCTTCAATAAACTTGCTGATCAGCATGTGATGATGCTGCAGGGCGGTCTCTCCGTGCGCCTCGCAAACATCAATAAACGCGGCGAGGTTTCTCTGGTACCAGCGCTCATTGTTTTCATCGGCTTGCAGGCTGGTTAAAAAATCATCCATCAAACTGCTACGCCTCATGCAGTCTCGTAGTGTGAGTTGATCTTCAGGGCGCATGAACAAAAATTTATCGACCAATAGTTGAGAATAATAGGCGTCATCAGCGCGGCATAATCCAAGCAGCAGATCTATTGCGTTAATACCTGCGAAGTCGCCCGCGTTAGCGCCACGATATTCTTGGCGGCCGACTGTGTGCGGTTTGTAGTAGGGTCGTACATTATAGAAAAAGCGATCCCTATCCAGTGATTCAAACAGCGCGTTATTGTTGCTGACAACGTCCTCTAGTGAAGATTTAGCAACCTTTAAAAGATCCAAGGTAACGGGGTGGGAGATACCCAGTGGTAAGATGTGCAGTAGCGCTTCTGAGGCGCGAATAAACGCAAACACACCGCGCGTGTTGTACTCTAAGAACAGTTGTTCGTCCTCTAAATTCGTGAACGATTTATACACGCCGTTCAAGGCCATGTTGTGTGTTTCAAGATGCGCGGAGGCAAAGCGAGGCACCACTCCTAATGACGCACCAAGTTGTAAGGACAGTGCGGAAGCCTCGTGGAGGCGCGCGCTAAATTGTGGCGTGCTCTCAGCGCTGATTTCATGTCGACGACACGCCGCCATAAAAAAACCAACATTGCCCAAGAGGTCGAAGCCCGAATCAAAGCCTTCGTCAGTATTGCCTTCTTTGAGCAGCGACTCAATGAGCGCTCCTCCTTGAGTGACTAGCTCATGCTTCAACTTAAGACCGATCTCCGAAACGTCCGTGAACGAATCGTGCTCGGCATATTGCTGTTCTAGCTCAGTATTAAGTTCTTTGAATTCTGAACGAATCCATCGATCAAGTTTTCTTGAATTAGAGCTAGTAGAGATATTGCTGAGGTTTGCGACCATGATCTTTGTAGTAGCTCGCTGATTATAGTGTTGGTATGGACCATAAGAGCTTAACAACAAGAGCGGAGACACATCGGCTATTTGAAACCAGGGAAAATACTAATATTGGCATAATCAACTAATTATTAACCAATTAAAGAACTATTATGTCAATTACTGAGTCAGTCAACTATGATTCAACCCTAGATTTTATTGAGCTATGAACGCAATATGGACCAAATAGATAGAACGATTTTGCGGCATTTACAAACTGACGCACGAATATCAAATGCCGAGTTGGCTGAGCGCGTCAATTTATCGCCAACGCCTTGTTTGCGGCGCGTTAAGCGGCTTGAAAGCTCTGGTGTGATCAAAGGCTATGAAACCCAATTAGATCTAAAAAAGATTGGCCTTTCTATTTCAGCACTTGTTTTTGTTCAGCTTACAATCAATAGCACTGAGAACGCTGCGAAGTTTGAACAAGCCGTAAAGTCAATTAGGCGCGTTCAGGAATGTTCAGTCCTAGCCGGTACCTACGACTACTTACTGCAAGTAGTGGCGTTAGACTTAGCCGACTATGAGAAGCTGATTAAGGGTGAGCTAGCGAATATACCCAATATCAAAAATTTGGAGTCCACTATTGTGCTAAACCAATTGGATGTAAATTTCTCTCCGCCTTTTGCTGAAAACTAAATCGGGGAAGGCTTGCGTATCGATACACAACTACTCGTTTTGAATGTTGATCAGGGACTGCTTAAAACGTAACAAAAATTTTCTATAATTAGGGCGAGAATTCTAATCGTTCTTAATAGAATAGCGCCTTGTAAGAAACAACGAATCTAGTGTGTAGTATGAGTTCCGAAGCAGCCCAACTTTCTGAGCACCCAGCAAATCAAGTTCGCCTGCGCTCGCGACCATGTGTGGGTATAAAAGATCAAGATATTACCTCGTACTCGTTTTTGCAGCGTGCGTTGTTGTTCTCCGAACTGTCGATGATCGCCTACTTACCGCAGCGTGAGGCTTTGGCCGCCGCATCTCGTATAGGCTTTACTGAAACACACTTCTACAATAACGATGGTTCACAGGCGTATTCGTTCGCGAATGATCGAGATATTGTGATCGCATTTCGAGGAACCGAGCCCAACGAGTGGAACGATATTAAGGCAGACATGGATGCGACGAAAGCACTGGCGGAAACGGTAGGTCATGTTCATCGAGGTTTTAAGAAAGAGGTCGACGACCTTTGGCCTCAGCTAGAAGAAATGCTAGTGGCTAACAAAACCAACCTGGCCAAAAAATTATGGTTTACGGGTCATTCGTTAGGGGGAGCGATGGCATCAATTTGCGCGGGGCGTTGCTTACTGTCCCACATCGACACTCAGCCTGAGCAAGTACACACCTTTGGCAGCCCTAGAGTGGGCACCAAACGTTACATTAATCATGCAAAAATAGACTACTACCGATGGGTTAACAATAACGACATCGTTCCAAAGTCACCACCAGCATGGTTGGGCTATCGGCACTCTGGTGAAGAGGTGTACCTAGACTCCAACGGTAAAATTAAAAACCTTAACGCAGTAGAACGCAGAACTGACATGTGGAAAGGTTTGGTCGCCGGCTTCAAGCGTAAGCAATTAGACTATTTTAGCGACCACTCTATAGACCTCTACGTAGAGAATATTTACCGAGAAGCTGAGAAAGAAGCGAGCCTAACTCGCTAGTCAAGCCTGCTGTGAATAGTAATTCTTGCAAGATAGTAAAAGGGTGCTATCAGGCATGGTGAAGTTGCTTCTCTGAACCGTCCTTGATCTAACCGTTATGAAGTTTGACGGATTTGAATCCAAAAACTCGGTTTCTGCATCTAAGCTTCTATGAAGCTTATGCATGACTTACTTTAAGTAGGTCATGCATCGGCATGTAAGCTCACAGCATGATCTAAGGGCATCCCTAATTCAGGAGAACGCAATGACTCACCACGATCTTGATCAGAACAAAAGGATGAGCCACTATGTTGGCTGGTCACTTATCGCATTAATCACGATAGGGATATTGGCATCCATGACCATTTCGTCGGGAATCGATATAAACTTATCGGCCGACATTGCTAAAACTGCTGAAAATATGCTGCAGGCGCAAGATAGGTTGCAGGCTCGGGCGTATGTGTCTTTGTTTTCCTTTATGCTTCAAGCGTTCATTTCTGTTGGCTTCTTCTTCCTTTTGCGAGCGTATGGGCCGATATTGGCAACTTGGGCATTGGCTATCGGTGTCTCTGCCTCTTTGCTCAGCTTAACGGGCGCAGTGTCGGCAATGAATGTCGCTCTATTGGCTGAGAACTCAGCATTCGAAGTACTTACCAGTGACGCTCAGCGCTTGATGCTTGCTGGAATGCAGATAAGCTCAGACTACACCTCATTTCACTTATCGCTGGTTCTAGGCTGTCTCGCCAATGCTGCGGTGTTCACACTGTTTTTAAAGTCTAATCTGATACCTAGATTGATCTCAGGTTGGGGTGTCTTTGCGTCAATTTTTGTTGCCACCGCTATCGTCGGCCGAGATTTCATACCCGCGCTTGCAAGCAACACTATTACCGTTGCATTCATGCTGTCGAACCTAATAGCGATAGTCGCGCTTGGGCTGTATTTGGGTATCAAGGGCATTCGCAAGCCTTAACTAAACAGTCTCGATTTCGAAAATTTGCGCTGCAGTAATTGTGTTGTAGGAAGCGTGTTTTATCAGCGTCGGTTAGCGCCATGTTTTTCAAATTTCAGCGATACGACACCGAAGTGAGAGTTCCTGTGAAATAGTCATTCTCCGGCCTCGAGTGCGTAATGAACTGTAATATTGCTTAGCAATTGAATAGGCTCATAATTCATTAGTTGCTCAGTGGATTGCTAATTTTGAGAATATCCGCTTTGCCGAATCTTGATTGCAACGTAGAAAGGAGTTAACTCATGATCGACCTGCTGAATAAGCTAACATTTAAGCTGATGCTGGCCCTAGCCGTATCAGCTTATGCAACAAGTAGCGACGCAAAGCCGATAGACAGCGCGTCGGCCACGACTAACGGGTGTGAGGCCACGCCAAAGGTGCTGACGAATACCTCATTAAGTGGCTTGGCTGACTTTTGGTTTGGTTCGCCCGATTTTCAATTTGCAATACTAACCGCGACCAACGCACGTGCAGCCAATCCTCTGTTTAACTTTATATCAAATCCACATGATCTGAGTACTGGAAGCCATGTTTGTATTCCTAAAATAGCGGAAGCCGAGCGCTTGAAGCTTCGGTTCGATGGCTATTTAGAAGCTGTACACGACATGGCCTTAGCAGAACCAAGTGAAGTAGTTAACAGCCTTGATGCAGTGCCATCTTCTGGCCCCGCTACCGTAGTGTCGTGGGTAAGAGCAGGTCAAGTGAAAGGCTTCGGTAAGCCGGGTAGTGCCTATACTAGCAGCGGTAGTATATGGGTTACTCTGGCTCCACATATTCAAGAGTTTTGTAAAGACTTCGTTGAAAATTACAGCAGTAATCCAGATCAACTTAACCTGCGTTTAGAGCAACGGCTGGGCTTAGCTCCCGCCTCATCTAAAACACATTTTATCGAGCTTAAAATCAATACACCCGCCGATGGTAAATCACTCTTTCGACCATGTGGCGACAGCACTGTAACAACCACCAGCTGCGCTCTTCAGGCTCCTAAGAGTTGTGATTTAAACGACAAGATCTGTCATCAAAAAGCCGACTTTTTCTACCAACAGTATTACTCATCATATGGTTCAGCGCGCCCCGTGGAATTCCCTTGGACATCACTCGGTTACACCTTTGATTGGGCTTATAAAACTGCTGGCTTGGGCGGGCGCTTTGATTTCATACAAGTTGGTGAAAGTGAATACGTCGTGCCACCGAATACTAAAATGGAGGTTGTCTCAACGATGACGACTGCTGAATATTGCGGGCTCTAATATTAAATGTCAGAGCAAGACTCATTGCTTAATCTGGGCTGGTCTATTTGAACGATCGTTAAAGCTATTCGTAGGCCAAAGAATTAGGGAAATACAACGGACGATACGTACCGATCGCCGTGGTGTGATTCAGAACGCAATTCACAGCTAAATCGGTCACAGATCCGTTGGACAATACTCAAGCCCATACCGAAGCCTTTAGTGTCTTGCTGTGAAGTGCTCACCGAATTACTTACTGTAACGCGATCGTTGTATAGCTCGACATTAATTGGTGAGGGCTCGCCATGAACCACCGCATTGCGAATAAGGTTACGCAGCACCACAGATAGCACCGTACTGGGTAGTGGGTAGTGAAATTCTTCTGCAGAACCTGTGCTAACAACAATTCTATGGTTTGGAAAGCTCGATTGAGTGGCTACCACGGTGCTTTGTAGTGTCGTCACAGAGCACATTTCATTTGGCTCAACCCTTCGGTCACTGGCAAGCCACAAAAAGGCTTCGGCAACCTCATTCATCTCTGTCACTGAGCGTTGTAAACGAGATACTGGTTTTGCTATTTCTTCATCGCCCTCTGCGGTATACAGTTGTAATAACTCGGTAGCCGATTGCGCAATTTGAATGGGTGAGCGTAACTCATGACTGACGCCTCGGTTAAACTCATATTCACGTCGTGCCGACTCCCTTACTCGTTCGAGAGCTTGTGCAAGCTGGTGCGTCAGAACGCCAATTTCGTCTTCAGAGAATTCATTCGCCAGCTCGATAACTACATGATCAAGGTCGTTGTCTCGCAGTGCGTGGCTTAAGCGTGACACCGGCGCCAAGGTGGCTTTACTGAGCCTGCGGGCTAACATCACTGCGACTAAGGCGATGACAAGCGTTAGCCCACCGATCAAGACAAACAAGGTTTGCTTGGTATCACGCACTACCAGCAAGTCTTTTACATCGTATACTAAATAATACGGCACCTGATTAGTCGGCTGAGATAAACTGGCAATAAACAGCGCGTGGTCATCATCAAAATATTCATGCACTCCCGGCTGTTCGATAATGCGGCTTAACATCGTCTTAGACAAACTGCTGGGCAAGTTACTCGCTGAGTCAACACGCTGTATGTTCGCATTAGCCGGTTGCCATTCATCTATCTTTTGAGGCTCGCCCTTGGTGATAGTGTTTTCAAACGCCAGTTGCGCTACCTTAATTTGGTTTACAAACACTTTGTCTTCAATTACGTAAACCAAAAGAAAGATCAGCACGGTAAACAAAAGGCTTAAGCCTAAAGTTAAACCGATCATGGCGTTGCGCACACGAGACGAAATACTAATGGCCATGTTGCTCATCCTCCGCCGTTAATGCGAAGCCGATACCGCGCATTGTTTTCAACATCTTTACTGCAAACGGTCGATCCAGCTCTCGTCGTAATTCATACATGTGCGAGCGCAGCGGCTCACTTCCTGGCGGGTTGTCACCCCATAGTAAAAATTCTAAATCATGCCGCGATACCGCGTTGGGTGATGCGCGCATTAGCATCTCAAGAATTTGTAAACAGGCACGATGCAAGTTAAGTACTTTGCCTTCGCGCGTTGCTTGCCAGGTGTCGAGGTTTAAACTCAGATCTCCAACGCCAAGTGTTCGGCTCCGGTTGGGTGCCAGCCTTAGCTTAAGCGCGTCTATCCGCATTACTAGTTCCTTCAACTCAAACGGTTTTACTAAATAGTCCCAAGCACCCAAGCCAAAACCAGTTGCCTTGTCAGCAAGTGAGTCGCGTGCCGTGAGCATTAGCACTGGCGTGTCGATCTGATGTTCGTCGCGCAGTTGTCGACACACTTCAAAGCCATCCATGCGGGGCATATTAATATCCAAAATGATGGCATCAAACGAATGCTCAATGGCCAGGTTTAGGCCCATGATTCCGTCACTGGCAAAGTCGACTACGTGGCCCTGCAGCTCAAGGTAGTCGCCAGTATTACCGGCGATATCAGGGTTGTCTTCAATAATTAGTATTCTCATGTGTTCTACTCTCTTTCCTGTTTAAGAAAGTCTGACGGGTTGCTGCATTTGTCGAAACGCAAACAGCCAACCTAAGCCAACAAAGGCTGTACTGATAAGTGCGGTTAACGCCAAGGCACTTATCCATTCTAGTTCATAGGATAGCGCGAACAGAGTATCAAACATTAAGCCAGCGATCAGCTGCACACCCAATACCCCAATCAGACATGCGACCAAGCCAATGACCAGTTGTTCGGTAATATTCATGGCGTAACATTGACGGCGTCGTAAACCAATGGCTCGCATCAATGCGCTTTGTGTCTGCCGGTTTTCGGCACTGACGAATGAGGTTGCGACAATTACCATGAGCGCGCCAGCGAGTAGTAACAATAGGGTTGTGTTCATCAACCGAGTTAGCACAATCATAATGTCACGAATGCCAGTAATCTGTCGCTCAAGGTCTGTGACGCGCACTTGCGGAAAATCACGGCCGATGGTGCTAAGCACCGCCTTTGAGTCGTCACTCACCATAATCCCGCCCATGTAACGCTGTTCAAATTTCGCTAGCGCGTCAGGCGAAAACATAAACCAAAACATCATCCGCGACCCACCGCCTTTATACTCACGCTGGCTAGTAATGGTGGAGCTAAGCAATGAATCACCAATTTGAAAGCCAAGTTCGTCGCCTATCTCAAGCCCCAAATCGCTCATTACCTCGTACTCTACCGATACCGCATTACTGCCGGCCGCGGGCCATTCGCCTTTTAACAGCCGGTTGTTGCTTGGTAACTCTTCTGACCATGACAAGCGAACTTTCGAGCGAGTTTCCTCTCGAGTATCACTCTCGTTATTTAGAGCATCATCAATGGCTACGCCATTAATCGTTATGAGCTTAGCAGAAACTGTAGGATAACTGCCTTTACCTTCGGCGCCACCCGCATTAATTGCGTGTGAGAACTCAGCATGTTGCTCGGCGGGTAAGCCAGTAAAAATATAGTTTCCGTCGGTCTCTAACATTTGCACCTGTAGCACATCCAAAAAACTGCCGCGAAGAGTCACTGTCATTAATATCGCCATCATCGCAATTGATACGCTGGCCAGTGAGGTCATATGTCGACCAGGTGATCGTCCAATTGAACGAACGGCCACTTTTATCGGGCCTCGAAAAAGTCGATGCGCCTGCGCAGAAACCTTGCTTAGAACCCAGGCAAAAACGATTGAGAGTACGACTAAAAATGCAACAGCGCCGACTAACATGATGGTGAGTTGCATGTTGTCACTGCTTAGCCACAACATAGCCACAACCACGACTGTGGCACATAGAGTCGTGATGTGAGACTTAAGCTCGAAACGATTAGGCTTCTCAATATGCCCGCGCAACACACTAGTAACCGAAATAGAACTGAGCTGCTGCAGTTTTGGAACCACAAAAGCGATAACGGTGATTAAGCCAATGCCAATAGGCGCCAGCAAGTCACTAGCGGTAACCTCGGCTACTTGTAAGGTCATATGTGGCGTCATTACCTTAATCAAGAGAGGCTGAATCAGCCATCCTAACAAACAGCCAACGAAGCTCATTACCAAGGCAACTAATATGAGTTGCAAGCACAACGCCCAAGCAACCGATTTGCGGTTAATGCCCATGCAACGCAATACCGTGGCAGGCAACGCATAATTACGCATTGAGTGATCCGCTAATGTCGCAGCGGCGCCACCACACATCAATAGTATGAGCACTAGAATTACGTTTAGCATACGTTCGGCACGCAGACTAATTCTAGAAAAAGGGTGGCGGCCTTTGCCTGGCTTCAATATTTCATAGGGTTGCTTAGCAGAATCTGCTAGCCGTTGTTCGAATTGCCGTAGCGCGCTATTTTCTCCAGCGAGAAGTGCCCGATACTCGCCCCGATTGTTGTTGATGCCAACGCCGGTTTTATTCAGGGTATTTAGCGAGACCATTGCTCTTGGCAGTGCGTGTTGAAGTTGCGTTAAGCGGTCAGGTTCATGAATCACCACGCCCGAAACCCGTAGCCATGCGCCGCCAATCTGAATAGTGTCACCCAATTTCGTTGCAAGCTGATCCATAGCGCGTTGGTCAAGCCAAACAGTGTTATCAAGCAAATGGATAGCGCTGAGATCTAGCTCGCCATCGATTGTTCGAATCGTCAGTTCGCCTTGCAGTGGGTAACCATTTGAAACCCCTTTTAGTGAAACGCTTTGATACGCGTCTCCGGCTAGCGCGCCAGTGGTAAAGCTCGCGGTTGTCACTGGGGGGGCGATGCCATCGAGCTCGAATAAGTCGCTTGGTAGAACTTGATCAGAACGCACCACAAGAGGCGCCCCAAGATAGTTGGCAATGTCTTTATCCAGCGCCGACTGAACACTGTTAGCGAAAAAACCTAGGCTGGCGGCTACACAGGTGCACACAATAATACAAAGGCTTAAAAGGCGGTTCGCCTTTTGCCCAATGGTGCGGCGTCCGAGGCGGTTTACTAGCACCATAGTCTGACTGAGTGAATTCATCTTAGGCCTCCGACACCAGTCTGCCTGATTGCAAATACAAAACCCGATCACATCGTTTAGCCAAGGCTTTATCGTGTGTCGCGATCACCATGCTGGTATTGAGCTCGCGTTGCAAAGAGAATAGCTGATCCAGCACTGTTTCAGCCGTGGCTGTGTCAAGATTGGCGGTGGGCTCATCGGCAAACAGGATAGCTGGGTTTACAGCAAACGCTCGGCACAACGCAACTCTTTGTTGCTCGCCACCAGATAACTGTTTCGGAAAATGCTTCAAACGATCTTTCATGCCTAATTTTTCAAGCCACTCGGCCGCAACATCAAAAGGCGCTTTGTGACCAAAGAGCTCTAACGGCAAAGCGACGTTTTCAAGCGCGCTTAAATCATCAATCAAATAGAAAGATTGAAATACAAAGCCAACAGTATCGGCACGTAAGAGCGCGCGCTGGTCTTCATCCAATTCGGTAATGTCATGATCACCAATAATCACCTTTCCCTGCTGCGGAATATCCAAGCCCGCTAACACGCCAAGCAAAGTCGACTTGCCACTGCCTGAGGCGCCTTGTATAGCAACCGATTCACCCTTCTTAAGGTCTAAGCTGACGTCATCGAGAATGGTCAGTAGGCCCGC
Source organism: uncultured Arenicella sp. (assembly GCA_947499305.1). GTDB lineage: Bacteria > Pseudomonadota > Gammaproteobacteria > Arenicellales > Arenicellaceae > Arenicella. The sequence continues at coordinate 63,000 of CANMNN010000016.1, forward strand.
TTTGGTATTGATTTTTCGCTTGATTGATTGTGCTGACAATATGGCGCTCATTGTATTTTTCCTTCTAATTTTGTATCCACATCTAAGCCGTCGAAGAATGATAAAGCCGTGTCTAGGTATTCAGGCGGTAAGCGGTGACCAGCGTCGAACCAGCTTAATACTTTGTCGCGCGATGAAATTTGATCAAAGGTTTTTTGAGTTTGACCTTGGTCTGAATGAGGGTCTTTAGTGCCAGCTAGCCATAGCACTTTTGCATCAGTGATTTTATTTACATGAATGCGCGGCGCAACCGGCGATGTATCAGAGCCAACATAGGGCGGTACCATTGTAACTACTGTGTTTACACTGGGCTCGAAGCTAGCTAACAATAAGCTCATTTGAGCGCCCATGCTGTAGCCCATCACCAATACCTGGTCTGGCTCGAGTTCTTGTTGCGCCCAGTTTAAGGCAATACGATAATCTCGTACGGTACCAATGATGGTCTCAATATATAAGCGAGGCTCATTACTGTGAGCGCGCGCTATAAGTTCGCGTGGACCAAAACCAACACGGCCGCGTTGTCCGTGTTGGCGAGCATCTAGGCTGATAATGGTATAACCCTTTTCGAGTAAATGAGCCGTCATTTTTTGCGCATCAAGTGGGCTTTTGTCGCTCCACCAAAATTGCTGATCAATGCCCATTGGGTGTAGCACCAACGCAAGTTTAGTCGGTGTTGCTGTATTCTTTGGATATGCGATTAGGCCATTTACCGCTTGCCCATCATCACTGGTAAAACGAATTTCAGCGCGTTCACCAATTGCACCACCTTCTAGCTTTGTAAGAGTAAGGTTTATAGGTTCAGCTGAATCGTAGGAGAACCAATGAGATAAATACGCTTGCTCTAAATTCACCTCTGCTAAATTCACCTCTGCTAAATTCACCTCTGTCAGTGCCTCAGGCGCAGGTTCTGCATTTAGTGCAGGTATCTGTAGGGCTAGCATTAGCCCTAACAAAAAAATTGAGTTGGATAACTTCATAATTGCTCTCTAGGTTTGTTTCGATAAACAGAAGACTAATGGATGAATGTTCAAATGAACCTCAAATGGCTCCCTGATCTAATTCAGCGTTGAGGAGCGATACGGCACCGTTCACTCTGGAAGCCGAGATATCGTCTCGTATTATTTTCAGGGTCGAATTAAGCACGTTCTTAGTAATTTCGACGCTGTAGATTTCGAAGTTAGCGACTTCAGGCCTGGAGACCACTACAATGGTTTCAATTGGTTCGGCAAGTGTCGTGAGGCCTTCTTGCGCCCGGACCGATTGGCCAACTAGGAGAGAAGAGATGAGGCTTAAACTAATGATTAAATTTTTCATGATCGTATTCCGTATCTAGGCTTGTTGTTGATACGAAAATATTAAGGGACCAAGATTCAAATGAACTTCAAATGGCGGACCTTACCTTTGCCTTGAGCTGACTTTACGAATAAAATGAAAGAGGCGAAGCCCAGTTAAGAAATGCATCGCAAAACCTAATTATCTTTATTAGGAATCTATCGCGGCGAGAGTGATCTCTTGTCTTCTGCCATCGACGTTTTAGTGGGCTTCATAGAATAAGAACAGCATGTCACAGTCTCAAACTTTTATATTGGCGATTGGTGCCTTTCAAGGGCTCGTGCTATTTGCGCTGCTAATTTCCGACAAAAGAGTCAGTTACGCAAGCAAACTGCTAGGCTTGCAGTGTCTCTTTATTTCAACTACGTTTGCTCTGCCACTAATCGTAGACGCAAACGAAAGCATAACCTCTTGGTTGATTGGCCCATTAGTGTTTTTGCCTGCTTGTTATGGCGCTCTTACCTACTTGTATTGCCGAACAGCCATCACGGGCTCATCACTAAAATATTCAGATTTGCTTCACCTTGTGCCGTTGGGTATCTGCTATTTGCTCAATTACGATATCGTCTTGTCGGCTGAGAAAGCCTATAGTTTTGTCAGATTGCCTGAAACGATCGAGTTTAGGCACACCATTACCAAGATTGTTTATTACGGTCAGATAGTCGTCTATGTTGCGTTGTTGATTAGACTCGTAGGCCAATATCAACTTAAAGCCAAGCAGACGCTTTCGTCTTATAACCCTGATATTTTCATGTGGCTCTGGAGTCTGATTGCTTTTACAGGGCTATTCTGGGGTTTGAAAATGCTGTTTTACTTTTTAAAGTTACCTTCAGCTATTAATATTTTGGCAGATTTGTTACTCGTTCTTTTGGTCTACTCAATTGCATTTATTCAGTGGCGTAATCCCAGTTTCTTCCACGTAAAACAGTTAAAAAATGAACTGGCGTCGCCAAGTCAGTCAGAGTCGAACCAGCCTTCTGAGGGTGTGTTAGATCAAGAAATGCGCTCAAATTTTCTACAATTGGTGCAAGAGCGAGTAAAAGAGCGGGCACTGTATCGCGACAGCGACCTCACTCTAGCAACGCTGGCTGATGATATTGGGATTAATGTTCATCATCTATCTGAGACACTAAATCAGCAGGGTGGAAAAAACTTCAATCAGTTTATTAACGAATACCGTGTCGCTGAAGTATGCCAGCAGCTCGAGCAGAAAAGCGATCGTAAATTGGTTGATCTGGCACTGGATGCCGGATTCTCATCAAGAAGTAGCTTCAACGCCATCTTTAAAAAAATCACGGGTAAAACGCCCAGCCTTTTCCGACAACAACTGGGTTAACGAGCATCCAAAGCGCGTTGAACACACCCTAAAAAGCGCTGAAATTATAATATTGGGCATCTAATTTTATAATGTAAGCCATTTTTAACCCGCTCTCTTGGTCAAATGAACTCATCAAATAACTGATGGAGTTTCACAATGTTAAAAACACTTTCTAAATGGTTTCTACGCATTTTAGTTGGCCTAATCGTTCTTACCGTAGCCGTTTTGTTTTGGTACAAAGGCGCTATTAAAGGTATATACGGCGCCAATACGGAGGTCGCCGATCACACGGCTTTTGCGAGGCCAACCGAATTTGTCGCAGTTACCAATGTTCATGTCTTAGCGCCAGATGGCCAAACTATGTTGCCAAATCGCACGGTTGTCATTGATGAGGGAAAGATCATTTCGGTTTCGGACGCAGCCGAAGTTCCCACAAATGCAAAGGAAATTGATGGGCAGGGTAAATATCTGATTCCGGGGTTGGTCGATTCGCACATGCATCTGCATAGAAGCCCTAATGATCTACTGTTGTACGTTGCCAATGGCATCACTCATATTCGAGATCTAGGCGGCTATGCCGAAAACTTGGAATTGCGAGAAGAAATCGAGCAAGGTCGAGTTGGGCCTCGCATGTTTGTGGCATCGCCGCCCATCAATACAAAGGGTTTTATCGAAGGCACTATTTTCGAATTCTTGACGTTTCATAAAACGGCTCGTGATGTCGAGCAAGCCAACGAAATGGTCAAAGAATTTGTAGATCAAGGTTATGACGCGATTAAAACGTATCACCTTGATATGCCCAGCTACCGATCCGTCAACAAGTTAGCCGCCGAACTTGGCGTCTCAACAGTCGGGCATTTCCCATTAAGTATGGAACTGTCTGAGCTTAAAATCACACAGCAGCGTGAAGTGGCGCATCTTGAGGAAATTATCAGTGTGCTTATTCGTGAATTCGGTTCAATAAATAAGAACGGCAGTGATAACTTCTTTAAGCATGTCGAAGCTCGTAGTGATGAAATTATCGATGATTTACTCGCAAAGGATATGACGGTTAACTCAGTGTTACTTTACATGGAGAATATTCATGATCAATTCAGCGACATCGAATCTAAGCTGAAAACTATTCCTCTCGAATATGCGAACCCAGCACTGGTAGAGGGCACAAAATTAATTCCAGGCTATAGAATAGGGTGGTTGCCTGGGTTCAATCAATTTGAAGCCGTGAGCGACCCTTCGGATGCTGAATACAAAGAGTATGACATCTACTGGAGAGCGCGTGAGAAAGCACATCATATTCTCCTAAAAGCGATGATTAAACGTAACGTTAAGATAGTAGCCGGTTCAGATTCTGGTGGGTTTCTTGTCGTTCCAGGGTTTGCTCTGCACAAAGAACTGCAGTCGCTCAACCAAGGCGGTATGAGCACAGCGCAAACGCTCGCGACAGCAACTAAAAATCCAGCGGTGTTGATGAATAGTGACGCAGGTTCGGTTGAAGCAGGCAGACGAGCCGACTTATTGCTGCTCAATAAAAACCCGCTTACCGATATCAAAAACACCCAAGCTATTGATACTGTAATTCTCAAAGGCCGCGTCTTTGACCGCCAAGCGTTAGACGCCATGCTCAAGGCTGTGAAAGACGCCAATCAAAGAAGTAGGAAGGTTAATATTGATGACTACCTTAACGGTTAACCAGCCATAGTCATTGAACCGAACTAGTACGTCTTAACGTGACAAAAAATTGAGCCTATAAAAACAGTAGAGTCCGATAGAGTTTTAATAAAGTTAACTCTAAGCTCATTAGTTAGAGAGGCGGCAAATTTTGGTCTGCCGCCAATCGTTTCGAGTATTTGGACTGTTTTTATCAAAGACAAGGCAAGGCCGAAGCTAGTGAAATATCTTTCTATCATGTCGATAGAAGCGGTACGTAGGGTAGTTCTCTGAACCTATATCACAAGATACTTTGTAGTTCTGGTAAGCCCTTGCGTACAAAAAGCCGCCTAGGAGGAGATCTAGGCGGCTTCTTTGTTACTTCCAATAAAGTAGATATTAATCTTAATTATTTATTAGAAGTTACCCCGTATTCCGAATGAGACTCGACGGTCAGATTCAGAATATTTCCAAATGCCGCCGAGGGCATTATTTCTAAGAGTAGGCTCTTCTAATACGTTTACTATATTAAAAACAGCCGTCAATGAATCATTGATGTCATAGCTTGCTGAAATATCCAGCTGACCGCGATCGTCAACAAAAACATTTCCTGACGTTGGATCAAATAACGGGTCTGATTCATCGTTAGTCGAACTACCAAGTGCCAATTCTCCAATTCGCTCTACACGACGCTCTTCTTCGTCATCTAAGTAGCTATCACGAAAGTTATACGCTGCACGTAGTTGCAGGCGCTCTCCTTCCCAATAAACTTGTGCGTTGAACGTATTTTCAGAAATGTTTAGTAGCTGATTGCCGTTAGGTTGTGCACTATCTGCATAGGTGTAGTTAAGTCCGAAGCCTAAGTTAGACCAAACACCAGGCAAAAAATCTAAGCTTTGTTGGTAACCAAGCTCAATACCTTCAACAGTACCGCTCTCACCATTAGAGCGCGATTGATTTACGATACCTGTTAAGCCTTGAGAGGCAAGGGCCGCAAGCGCTGCGATTCCATCATCTTGGTTCGGAAACGCGCTTCTCGACGTTAGCACAATATTAGGGTTGTCAATACCAGGAGTATCAAGCAAACAAATGTTATCAAACTCAGTAGTGTTTTGCGCAGCAGCAAGAGGGCTAGCAGCACAACTAGATGTGTTGTTTAAAAATGATTCAATGTCTTTATAGAAAATAGCAACAGAAACAACATTACCTGAACCCCAATAATGCTCTAATGACAAGTCATATTGAGTAGCACGGAACGGATCTAATTCTACTGAACCTGAAGACGCATTCACAATCGCAGTGTCGATATTAAGCGCAGAACTTAACTCAACAAAATCTGGACGACGCAATACTTCAGCGTAGGCAAATCGTAGTTGAGTGCTATCGTTAATTCGATAGTTGATGTTTACGCTAGGTAATGTATCGTCATAACTATTGGTATCAGTGACTAGTTGACCATTCTCAAATGACGTTGATGTAAGATCAGTCTCAACGTAACGTACGCCAATGTTGGCACTCAATCGCCCATAATCGATATCAGCCGTTACATAGAATGCATCTGTGTCTTCGGTAATATCTCGGAAAGAGTTTTGGTCAAGAAACCTATTGTCAGCTAGATCACCCGATAACGCTAGGTTAGTACCCGCTAGTAAGCCTTGCACCACATCAAACGTACCTTCTAAATCCGCTAACTGTGTACCAAGAAAGACCAAGAAAGCTTCATTATCGAATTGCCCACTTCGACCAGTCTGGCTAAACAAGTTCTCTCGAGCAACAACGCCTGTTGATCCAGGGAACAATGCTTCTATATCGGCGATGCCTTGAGAAGTAGGTCTGCCGTTTGAATCAAATGTTGAGCGATGGATGTTATTTGGATTTAGTGTTGGATTGCCATCACCATTAAGGTCAATACCAAACACATTATCTACGAAATTATATTCGCGTTCAGTTGCACGGTAGCCCGCTTTAAGAGTGTGAACAATTTCCGAGCCAGTATCAAATTCAAAATCTATGCGAGCGGCAGTTTCTTCATTCTCGATAACTGCTTCATTGTGAAAAAGAGCACGGAACGTTAAATTTTCAGGATTCAAGTATGGGTTAACAGGCGCACCCGTAACTTGATCTGAGAAGGTAACGCTCGGAAGGTTGTCGCCACTTTGTGAAAAGAACAAATTTACATCACTACGACAGTTGAATGTACCGAGGCATCCGTCAACAAAATTACCTGCAATTTCTCCAGCTTCAACGGCATCAGCATATTGCTCAAATCGCGTTCTATTTATTGGACGTAAATTGAACTCAGTTCTAGGTTGCACAGTGTCTGAAGTCGCTCTTGAAACTTCAGCAGACACTCTTAGTCTGTCGGTGATATTCCACTCACCACCTAATGCGGTTGTATCAGATTCGGTCTCGCGAAATTCCGCCCAAGTTTTCGGAATTGCAAACGCGCCGTCTAATGTGTAGTTGTTTAAATCACCGTTGCCATTGACAGTCGTTCTCGAATCAAATACTGCAGAGCCACCAACCTCAAGAATTTGGTTGCCATCTTGCGAACCAGAACGGTCTGTGGTGTTGTACTCGAAATATATGTTACCAGCACCTGATGCTGGCGCCCATTGCAATGAAAGGTTAGCGGCTGTTCGCTCACGTACTTCGGTAAATGTTTCTAATGTATTTTGATCACGAAGAACGTAAGATCCATTTGCTGCAGGTGATGGACCAAGAAGCGCATTAAGCTCTTGGCCTTGAGCGCTATCAGCAGTAATAATATTCTGATTGTTATTGAAGTTATCTTGACGGATTTCTCTGTCTTGATATGACACATTGAAAATTGCGCCAAAGCTACCAGCGTCGCCGAGATCCCAGTTATTACCAATAGATCCACTTACAACTGGCGCCCATTCTTCTGTTTTGTCAGCAAATTCACCGTCAACAGAACCGGCAACGGTCAAACCATTTAACTCTAGTGGACGAAACGTTTTTAAACTAACGGTACCGCCCAAGGCGCCTTCAATCATATCGGCTGTTGGTGATTTAACCACCTCAATCGATCTTACGAAACTTGCTGGGAAATCATCTAGAGCAATACCGTCACGAGAATCGCCAACGGTAGTACGGCCATTTAGTTCAACGCGATTTTGCGATAAACCACGAATTGATACACCTTCACCAACGCCAAAATCTCTATTAAGAGAGACCCCGGTTATACGTTGTAGAGCTTCTGCAATATTATTATCTGGAAGTTTACCGATGTCTTCGGCAACGATAGCGTCAACAATACGCTTATCATTTCGCTTTACATCAGCCGCTCTCGATAAGCTTGCTCTGATGCCAGTGACAATAACTTCTTCTAAAGCCGCATCAGCTGCATCTTCCTGCTCTTGTGCTACAACGTTAGCAGTACCGCACATTGATAAAACTGCGGCAGCCACTATTTTCTTTCTAAATCTGAAACCTGTATCAAATCTAGATGATTTATTTTTCTTCATTTTATTTCCATCGACCTCATTGATGTTTTGTGAAATCGTGATGACTCCACTCTCCGTAAGGTCCCCTCTCAAGCCAGTTCCCTGTAGCATTACCGAAAGCGCATCAGTTAAGGTGCATCTTCCAACCACAGGGTTAGACTCTTCGAGCTGTACAGTCTCGTATGGAAACAACAGCAGCTTGCTGGTACTTCCAGCAAGCGCATTAAGTGCCGACTCTATCCCTTGTCTCGGAATATTAAAGTCGAAAACTTCTTTTTGTTCTGCTTTAGCAATACTCATTAAGCAACAGAGCAAACCCAGAATAAGTATGCAATGAAACCATCGAGCACTTGCGCTCCATCCTCTCATGGTCAAGGAGAGGGCAATTGGTTATCGCCCCATCTAGACCTTACGTAATAGAAGATCTCTGATGACGGGAAAACCTCAGTAAAAAAAATGATATTTTTCATTTACCCAAAAGTTGATGTTCTTATTAATATGAAAATCTCCGAAAAAAGAAGTACTCGCATGATTTACATTCGGCGCTTATCGCCTTTGGATGATTTCAAGTGTACTAGGCGTTCGTCAATATACTCAACTTCTATACCAAACCCCGTTTCTAATGCCTCAAACATCTTATCAGTTTCACCGGCATCAAAGATCCCCCCTATACGGAGATCGCGCAAATCAGAATCTAAAATCACAATTGATAAAGGCGAATAGCGACTTATTTCTTCAACAACTTGAGTTAGCGGTTCGCCCGTGAATTTTAACTTCCCATAATGCCAAGCCGGCACAATTGATGTATCAGGAAGTTCCTTTGTCTCGATAGAGCCAACTACTTGATCAAACTCGGCAACATTCCCAGCACTCACAATTGAACTCGCTGGCGCGTCAATTGTGGCATCTGAAGATGAAGCGTCGCGAACTGGCTCACGAATCGAATCGATTTCAACACTGCCATGCGTGACCGTAATATCTACCGTAGTTTTTTTAAGATAGACTGAAAAAGCGGTGCCAACTGCACGCACCTTACTTTTACCTGCAAACACTCTAAATGGCCGTTCAGTCATCGACTTTACATCAAAGTGAGCTTCACCCTCAATCAGGTATATGTCTCTGAATTCAGAGTTATAGGCAACGCTAAAGTGGCTGTCTGTATTCAGCAATACAGTGGACGAGTCGGGGAGCGTAATAAGCCTCTGCTCACCAATATCAGTCGAATACGATTTTAGCTCTTGCACAGTGTGTATTTCAGGCGTTGCCTGAACCCAAAAATCCATTTTCAATCCTACCGTTGCTAGCACGGCAACGATCGCTAGTGTCGCCATACCAAACGGCAACGTCGCGGCCGGAAAAAATCCCCGAGCGCGCTCTGTTTTAGGCTTATGCGGATCGGTCGGCACCGCCAACAAGGTCAGGTCATTCAGATCGTCCCAACGCTGAGCTACACGTCTTATTTCAGTTCTGTGTTCCTTACTATTCGCCATCCAAGCTTTAAGCTCGTCGCGCTCACTTTCAGAGAGGTCGGCTTCATGTAATTTAGCAACCCATTCGCAAGCCTGCCGAGTAATATTGCTATTGTTAGAAGTTTTCATCGAGTATCACTTAAGTTTTTTAGCTGAGCTAGAGTCAGAGTTATATTGAATATTTTCCGCAGTACCTTTAACAGACACCTTTCCAAACGCGTTTGTACGGTTAGGGCCTCGATCAATGCTTTCTGCTTTATCAATGTAGGCGTTGCAAATTTCTAAACCGCGAGCAATGTGCTTCTCTACACCACTGACGGAAATCTCAAGATGTGAGGCTATTTCTTTGTAAGAAAAACCATAAACTTTGCACATCAAAAATGCTTTTCGACACCGAGGGGGCATTTCTAAAGCTGATTCACAGAACAAACCAAATCGTTGCCTGGAGATGTTTGTGTCTTCGACAACCGTCTCGGAAGTGGCCGACTCTGGCACGTCTAAATCATCGAGATAATCGGTTATGCGCCGCGACTTTTTCTGAAGCTCTTTCAAAGCTTCATTGCGTGCAATTCGAAACAAAAATGCTTTAGGAGAATTGATTTCGTGCTTTTTCTCTGCGCAAAGGGCCTTAAGGTAAGATTCCTGAACAACATCTTCAATATCTTGAGGTGATGATAGAAACCTTGTTAAGAAACGCTTCAAGAATGACAGGTTCTTAACAAACGCCGGGGTAACCGCCGATTCCTCATTCTGATGCGATCTTTTTGTTTTCTTTTTTATCATAAGTTATTCGACCGAAATTTCATGATGAATAGCCTCAATTGCCATACTACGATGTTGCACAAGACATATTCAATTACACTCCTACTAATATTAGAAGATCGATAACTCAAGAAAACCCTCACCTATTTATCGCATTTATTTTAAAAAAACATACGATACCGCAAAATTTATTGTTACAAAGCTAAGCCAGTAGAACTGGGATCACATCATACGTCAAACTCAAACAGATAGAGTTTTCGCTCTAAAGCTAAGGCCCTAAAGGCTATCTACCTAAGAATTTCTATTAATTTGATTGATAAACAGCAAGGTGGTATCTACGTTTTGAGTGCGAAAAAACCGTCGCACCAAGTATCAATGAAAATGTTTGTTTTGTGTTCTCAAAAGAGGTTGGCATCAGATCAACCAGCTAAAGCCGCTACCTAGCCCCGCTCGTTCGCAGGGCCAGGCCGCCATGGTTAATCAGAAATCATTAGGGTCAGAGTAAAATTAAGCTCATCCAAGTCTCGCTGTAACTCGAAAAATTTGGCGCGTAGTTGAGAAGCCCTGAGGCAACTTGCTAGTCTGTGAGTACGCTCTAGGCCTTTAACATGAAATAGAAATTAGGGCTTGCACTGGATATTGCGCATCAAAGTCACTTTGCTATTAGCTACTGCCTGAGTGTTGGTGTGCGGTCCAAAGCTTGATGATCTGCGCTTCTTGCGCTACAGAAATGGTAGCCGTCTCTGGTTTTCCGAATTCAAAATCGTCCTTTGGGTTTCTTCTGTGATAGCCGCGTAACTGATCGGTAAAGAGTTGTTCTAATGGTCGATTACGCAAGCCCGCTTTGAGGGCTTTATCAACGTTGAAACGATAGCGCCCAGCAGGCCGTTCACGAATTAAACGCACGTTGTTTTCTAATAGAAACTCTTGGGGTATCCAATGTAATTTCACAGAGCTATTAGTGTGATTGACAATGGCTTGAATAAACTCTTTAAACAACATGGGTGGGTAACAAACATTGTACGGCCCCATATGACCTTCAACACCACAATGAATCATAAATCTCGCTAGGCTGACCATGTCGGTCACTTGATAATGGTCTACGTTTGCAGGCACCACAAATTGTTTGCCTCTGGCTACTTTCACTTGCCAGTACGGTTCGTGTCGCGGGTGAGTGTTTCTTGAACCTCGCATGCCGTGCGAGCGAAAAAACACGCTTTTGTTTGGCAAAATGCGCTTTAGAGCGAGCTCAGCAAAGGTTTTTCTCAGAGCGTATCGGTTGTTAGTAACAATGGGCTCAGAGGTGTCGGGCAGCGGGTTCAAAGGCTCGTTTTCGCTAATTCCGATGTTGTCCCATTTGTCGTAAACCGACACAGTGGATACATATTGATACTGATCAACTCGTTCTGCCAACAGCTTGGCCGAATCCACCACGGCCTTAGACGAGCCTTGCCAAGTATCTACCACCCAATCCCAGCGTTGTGAATTGGCACGCAGGTTCTTTAAACCGCTCACGTCCTCGGTTTCTCTATCACCCCGTATTTTGGTCAATTGTGGGAAGAGGTGAGGGTTTGTTTTGCCTCGGTTGAACAAGGTAACGTCATGGCCTTGGGCTAACAATTCCTCCACGAGTTCTGGTCCGAAAAAACCAGTGCCACCGAGCACCAAAACACGCTTTTTTGAATGCGCAATGATTGGGGTTGATGAAGCACAAGATGACAAGGTAGGCAGCAAGCTCGCAGCAGCACCGCTTTGAAGGAACAATCGGCGATTCATAGTAATTAAAGGTAAACGTTAGTCGGTTCCTCAAATTACTATTATCGTAAACCAGTAAACAACTGGCTTGGGACGAACGGTGACGAGTATGGGGTGACCTGTGTTTAGGCCCTTGGTAAATTAGATCTCCAGGGCTTGCTTAACTCGGCTCCAATATGAGCGGCCCACAGATATCGTAGTGCCATTATTCATTTCGAGTTGTAATTTTGATCGACTCACTCGAGCGCTACGTCCAATAGCATGGGTGTTGACAATGTGTGAGCGGCTGACTCGTAAAAACGTTGGTTCGGGCAGTTGGCTCTCTATGCTTTTTAAGGTCGCTCGAATGATGAGTTGTTCATTACCTAGATCGATGCAAGCGTAATTGCCAGCCGCTTCAATAAACGCAATGTCGCTAAGCTTGAGCCAATGACTTTTTTTGCCGTCATTAACTTTTAACGTTGTTTGAGGAGAGTCATTGGCAAGGTTGGTTTCTACCGTACTGCGTTGAGAAAAGTAATTCTTGAGAAGCAGCCAAAAAACACCAAAGGTGAATAGGTATTGCAGCCAGCGCTTAGAATAAAGCCGCCCAAAATCAACCCAAAATGGACGAGTGGCCGTACCAACTAAATTGCCAATACTATTAACAATTAGGATGTGTACAACGCCGGTGCAAATTGCCAGAGTAGTAACAATTAGAAGTGATCTTGGCGATACTGCCAAGATGTGTTTATGCTTCGATGTAACAACAAAGACAAAAGCAAAAATCGCAAACCATACTAACCAATCTCTAAAACTCCAATAGATTGAATTTAGCAAGGTTTGTTCATAGTAAAGGTAGAAATGCACGGTCTGCGACACACTCAACAACACCCATACTCCAATCAAAAGCAGAAGGGTTCGGCCCGACAGTAATTGAGAAAGTTGCGTTTGCATTTAGAAGGATGATATTGGTATTAATTTGAAACGCGGGTGTGTTGGCGCCACGTTAACTAACAAGCTAAGTTGTGTCTGTCTTTTATAATCACAAATCGTAAAAAGAACAACACTCATCTTTCAGGCCTTGATCGGTGCGCTAGCCGCTATATCGAAAACCTCAGCGATAGACAACTCAAACCGCCGTCGAGTTTTTGAAACTCTGACATGGGCACTTCAATTACGCCATAGCCCATCGCTTTTACAGCCGCCGATGTTTCAGTAAAACCTGCCGGTACTAATACCGTGCCATTAATCCACACACTATTGGCCGAGTAGCTGTTTGCCATTGGAATTTCTGTAAGCTCGTATTGCTGAAATTCTGCCTTGTTAACAAATTCTCCACAGGCCAGTAGGTTGTTGCCCTCTAAGTAACTTAGGCCTGTTTTTAAATGCAGCATTTCTGACATTTCAACAACCGAACCGGTCATTTCATATTTGTTGAGCAAGCCAATTAGCTGCTCGGCACCGTTCGCATTTGTACGATCTGACAAACCAATGTAGTAATGATTGCCCACCATCATTACGTCGCCCGCCTCGATGGTGCCAGGGGCTTCAATAACTTCAATAGTTTTGCCTGTGCTACGAACTGCGGCCTCAATATGAGCAACTTCGCCTTGCCTAGTGGGGGCGCCGGGGCGGGTTAGAATTACACAAGTGGGTGTGAACAATGCTACGTCTTCAACAAAGCAGCTATCGGGGAACTCTTCAACCGCGTCTAGCACGGTAACACTCAAACCGCATTCTATGAGCGCCTTAACGTAGCCAGCGTGTTGTTCGCAGGCAAGTTGGTAGTTGGGCGAACCTAAGTTAGCTTCGCTTAAACCTTCAATCATTGATTTCGCGGGTTGGCGTACTATGGCATTAGTAAACATGATGAACCTTACTTAAAGCAGTTGTTATTAAATTGGCAAGCGTTATTGATATAGCGACCAAGCACCGGCGATTGCAAATAGTGCAAACAGAGTGGCGAGCAGCGAAACCAAAAACCTGAAAGGTTTAATAGCATGGCCTTGCTTGTGATCAAGCAATTGTAATTTCAAGCTCGCAAGTGCTGCACCTAAGTATGCAATTAACACTGAAAAGGTTGATATTAAAATCATTAATTCAAATGATTTTAATAAGCCTTTACTTGCGTTGCTCATTATAAGCACAGACGCCAAGGTGCTAGAGAACAGAATAGCATTGACGCCGGTTCCGTCGTTGCGGCCTCGCCCCAATACCTTAGGAAACAAGCCTTCTTTTGCCCCAGCGAATGGAACCACGCCCGTCAAAAATACACAGGCGTTGAGTGCGCCGCCAATGGAAATCAAAGCGCCGACAGCAACAACCCAAGCACCAGCACTGCCAAACAGCAGGCGCGCCGCATCGGAGAAAGGGTAGGCCGAGTTTGCTAGTGTCTCTACTGGCACAAGAGCCATTACGCCAGCGAGCGAGAGCATGTAAACGGCGGTTGCAGTGAGCGTGCCCGCGAACAAGGCTCGAGGAATTGTTTTTTTCGCGTCAACCGTATCTTCAGCTGGAATGGTGGCTGATTCAATGCCTATGTATGACCACATAATCAGCAATAAAATGCCGGCGATCATTACCGGAAAACTCTCGTTCTTAGGGTTGCCTAGCGGGATCGAAGTAACATCGCCTACAAGCAAACCAGCTATGCCAATGACCAAGAGCGGCATAATTTTTAGCAGTGAGGTGACCAACTGCACTATGCTGGCTTCTTCTGTGCCGCGTAAGCTAATTGCGGTGAAGCACCAAACAACTACCAGCGCTACCAGAGCGTTGACCAAGGGCTTTCCTTCAATGATCGGAAAAAATACTCCTAGATATCCGGCGAAAGACAAAGCGATAGCTGCTACCGCTACCAGCACCGATATCCAATAGCCCCAAGCAACAATCATTGCTGGCACCCGGCCAAATGCTTCAAACACATAGGCTTGAGGCCCTCCAGCTTGCGGGTTGCGCGCAGCCATGTAGCTCAGGCTGAACACTAGGCAAAGAGCGCCCAGTGCGGTGATAGCCCAGCCTAAGAAACTGCTTGCACCGTATGGAGCAAGTACTGCTGGCAGGGTAAAAATGCCAGAGCCGATCATCATGCCAACCACAAGCGCCCAAGAACGCCAAAACCCTATTTTCATAGACTGCCCTAGTAATTTTTAATCTAGTATGCTCGATTAAACGACTTAACGCGATGTCTATAAACACGCGTCTCTTGTATGAAAGGTCATTTCTACTAAGTTCAATTAGGCTTCACTTTAGAAAAACAAACAATAGTCTGTTATCTTTGGTTCACCCTACAACTTCAGACAGGCTGTTCCACATGAAATTAAAGTTCATTCCCATTCTCTCCTGCATTAGCTTCGCCTTGTTAGCGGGCTGTGACACAAGCACTACGGATACAAGCGTAACAGCTGATGCCCCAGCGGCGGTTGATCAAAAAACGAGTTCAACTGAAACAGCAGAAGTTCCTAAATATTCGGCCGAGGCTTTTTTCAAGAACACCAGTTACAGCATGGCCAATTGGAAAGGCAATGCCTTTGCGAGTGACGGCAAAACCATTCTTTTGTCGTCTGATGAATCAGGCGTGTTTAATGTTTACGCAATGCCAGTAGATGGCTCACAGCCAGTTGCGCTCACTGATTCCACAAACGATGCAACCTTTGGCGTAACGTATTTTCCGAATGATGGGCGTTTATTGTTTAGCCGTGATAATGGCGGCAATGAACTTTCTCATGTGTTTGTGCGTGAAGTGGATGGCAGCACAAAAGATCTAACACCCGGCGAAAATATTAAAGCCAGCTTCATGGGTTGGTCTGAATCAGAGCAAACCTTTTGGGTGCTCTCAAATGAACGAGACTCTAAAGCCTTTGATGTTTACGCCTATTCGGCTGACGATTATTCAAGAGAGCTCATCTTTGAAAACCCTGGATACCAAGTGTCAGACATCAGCCCTAATGGCCGCTGGGTTGCCTTGGTTAAACCTAGAACCAGTGCCGACTCTGATATCTTTTTAATAGACCTTAACAGCGCCGATAAGAACCCAGTGCTAATCACCGAGCATAAAGGCAACATCTCTTATGGTGTTTACGGCTTCACTAAAGACAACGCCAAGCTGGCGTATTCAACCGATGAATTTGGCGAGTTCGTGCAAGCGTGGACATACGACTTGAGCTCAGGCGATAAGTCGCTCTTGCAAAAAGCTGATTGGGATGTGAGCTTTATTACCTTCTCACCGAGTGGTCGCTACCAGATGGTAGGCATTAATGACGACGCACTAACCAAAGTCACCATGTACGACACCAAAACTGGAGAGAAACAATCACTCGCCAGCTTGCCTACTGGTAACCCGTCGCAGTTTCGTTTTAACAAAGAAGAAAATCAGTTAGCACTAAGGCTATTAAGCGACCGTTCACCGTCTGACATCTACGTGTTTGGCATGGAATCTCAAAAACATACTCGGCTTACGACCTCGCTTAATCCTGAAATCAATGAAGCCAACTTAGTTGATAGTACCGTAGTACGTTACCCAAGCTTTGATGGTTTAGAGATACCCAGCGTGTTTTATAAGCCCAAGGATGCGAGCGCCACTAATAAGGTTCCCGCATTGGTGTTTGTTCACGGTGGGCCGGGTGGCCAAAGTCGACGCGGCTATAGCGCGCTGATTCAGCATCTTGTTAACCATGGATATGCAGTCTTGGCGGCCAACAATCGTGGTTCTTCTGGCTACGGCAAAACGTTTTTTCACATGGACGACAAACGTCATGGTGAAGTTGATTTGCAAGACATAGTCTACGCGCGTAAGTACCTCGAAACACTCGACTGGGTAGATGGCGACAAAATTGGCGTAATGGGCGGTTCATACGGCGGCTACATGGTGGCCGCTGCCTTGGCGTTTGAACCTGAAGTGTTTGACGTAGGCGTTAACATTTTTGGGGTAACCAATTGGGAGCGCACACTCACCAGCATTCCGCCATGGTGGGAAGCGTTTAAAGAAGCCTTGTACGACGAAATGGGCGACCCCGCAACCGACCTAGAGCGCCTGCGTCGCATCTCTCCTTTGTTCCACGCCAAGAATATCGTTAAGCCATTGTTAGTGGTGCAAGGTGCAAATGACCCAAGAGTGCTGCAAGTAGAGAGCGATGAGCTTGTGGCGGCGGTAAGGGCAAACAATGTGCCGGTAGACTACGTGCTGTTCCCAGATGAAGGCCATGGTTTTCTGAAAAAAGAGAATCGCATTACCGCGTCTAAAGCCTACCTTAAATTCTTAGATCAATATTTAAAAGGCCAAGCTAAGCCTTAAGGCTTTATCGAAGGTTAGTTAAGTTTGTTTGTGTTTGTTACTGGCCCGCATAAACGCGGGCCAGTGCAAGCCAAAGCGCAGCTCTTAGCCGTATAGCCCTAGCCTTACTCAAATGCCAGATAGCGTTGAAAGAATGGCAGCATGTCATTTTCAACTCGGCCATCAGGTATCCATTTTTCAGACCACATATCGCCGTTGTACTCCTCGGCTATGTGTGGAACACCTAGCTCCCGTAATGATTTCGCCAGTTTGCGGTTGCCTTCGACGTGGGCAAAGTTCGGGTCGTGGCGGCCCCAGTCAAAACCAATCGCGGTGAGCTGACGCAACTTGTCTACGTGCCCCATCATATAGCGGTCAAAGGCAAAGTTGTTTCTCAAGCGAGCGACATGCTTGGCGTTGGGCACTCGTTGCCCATCTTTGATTTCGATGATCCAGTCTACATAAAAGGGCGGCTTAGCTAGGTTCGGTAAATGGGCTTGCGCCATTAGTAAAAACGGATGGTCATAGCCGCCGAGCTCGCCCAGTTCTTGATACGACTTGGCGCTATTAAGAAGCTCCCAATTGGGCCCCTGATGTATTACTCGTTCACCGGTGCCCGTGCCGACTGGGTGCAGTGCATACACGCTGGAAAATACATCTGGGTTATGCATGGCGATTCTCAATGCACCATAGCCTCCCAGAAAGTCACCACTTAGTGCGCGCGACGCTTTAGTGGGCAAGGTTCGATAGCGCTTATCGATCTCGGGTACGAGTTCTTGCACTATGTGATCTTCCCAGCGACCACCTACTTCATTATTGCCAAAAAACGTACCGTTCCCGTGCGTGGTAGTAAAGTCTCCAACAACGAAGATAAATTCTTGTATCAAGCCTCTATCAAGCGCACGTGCAAAGGCCTCTTGAATCTGTTCTTGTTCAGCCATTTGTTGGCTACTCCAATTGGAATTGTGCAAGTAGTGAATTACTGGGTAGGCCTTCTTGCCGTCGGCGTAGCTCGGTGGTAACCAAACCATGACGTTTCGCTTAAGTCTTAAATCGATTTTGTTATCAGCAAGAATGGACGACTCGAAACTGAATTCATCTATGACCCAATTGGTTTTATTGTAAGCCGGTTGGGTAGCCAGAGTGGTTGTTGACAGCAGGGCCGCGAGAAGAAAAATAAAAAGGTGTGCAAATGGTTTCATGGTTAGCTCCTATTAGAAATTCCATGAAAATAGTGCATCAAGGCACACAGCAAAGCGCCCGCCCCGATCGGCTCGCACCCAAAATGAGTGATTGTTAAGCTAATTTATAAAGCTAGGCCGAGAGGTGGCCAGACGATAGTGCGCCCACTCCGTGATTGCGGTATTCGCTTGGGCTGCAATTGGCAAACTTTTTGAATGCGTTATTAAAGGTTGATTTTGAGTTGTAACCAACTTCGTAAGCAATATTCAATATAGAGAGTTCAGGTCGGCTTAGCAGCAACGATTGCGCGTCTGCAATGCGGTGCTGGTGAATCATATGATAAAAACTCTGATACTCACTTTGATTAATTGCCTGTGATACATCCTGTGGTGATTCGTCCAAACGCTCGCACAACATGCTCAAATTTATGTTGTTGTCGCGGTGTATGTGTTCTGCAGTGAGCAAGTCAGCAAGCTGCGAAATAATCTGCCGATGCTTATCTCTGCCCAAGCCTGAATTTTGATACTTCTGCTTTGCATTTGAGTTTGCGAAAACCGCTTTACGCTCACTATTTAAATCTGCGGTGCTGGCAAAAGCTTGCCGCAGCACCGCGTAGGCCACATACCCTAAGCAGGCCATTTGTAGTACCGCAAGAACAATGTTCAAGAGCGGCGTTTCATCCATCGTCCAGCAATACAAAACACGCAAGGTACTCACTGCGCAATTGGCGATTACTGCTACCACCAAAATACGCAGCGTGTTACTGCCTAAGTCAGAGACTTCAGTGAACAAGCCTTTGTTCTGCTCCACACGCTCATCAAACAGACGCAAGCACAAACGAATGTAGTACGCCGACTGCGCTAAGAACACGCCAGCCATTAGCAACATTGTGATGTGCACAATAGAGTAACCTGCATCACCAGGCCAACGCAGCTGAGTGATAGGGCTGCTGGGGAAAAGCGTAGCAAACAGTGGCAATAACAAAGCTATACCAAGAATCACCACCAGTAAATGAGGCGCAAGCCGTTTGAGTCTAAGATCAAGTTTCTCGCTACTAATGTCTTGCGCAAACGCCCATGCTAATGGCGAAACAAAAAGTGATAGCGTCATCAGCCCAAACAACCAAAGCATGGTCAGCGGTAAATTGGGGTGAATCATCAACCACTCAAAAACAAACCCCAACGCCTGCACCACCAAAAACGCAACGAAGAAACGCGCGGGCACATCTGCCTTGCCATGCTGAATGAGCAAAATACTAAACACACACAGACCAATGGCGATTGCATAGATTGATGAATGAAGAATTGGCATAGAGTATTTATACCGCATATTTTTGCGTTCGCCTACTGGCTGACCATTCACCGTCATTCTGAGACGCAGGCGAAGAACCTCGCTCTTAAATTCGATAAGTCATGTTCCAGCTATAGAACAGTGAAATAAGCAAACAACTGAGCTAGACTAAAATTGATAAACAGCAATTACACTTTCAAACTCAATAGCATGATAAAAAACGCCGCCTTTACGCTTTCAATTTTTGTGGTCGTGGCCCTTGCGCTTATTTTCCCAAAGGCGTTCTCCTATATTGGAGACTATAAAACCACGGGTCTGATTGTGCCCTTGTTGATGATTATCATGTTTGGCATGGGCACGTCAGTGGGCATTGATGATTTTGCTCGGGTAGTGAAAATGCCTAAGAGTATTGCTGTGGGGTTAATCTGCCAATACACAATCATGCCTTTTATTGGCGTCTCGTTGGCAATGCTTTCTGGCTTTCCTCCAGAGATCGCCGCCGGCATAATTTTGGTGGGTTGTTCGCCGGGTGGTTTGGCATCGAATGTGATGGCGTATATATCGGGGGCCAACTTAGCCTTATCGTTGTCGCTAACCGCGTTCTCAACGTTACTAGCGCCGTTTCTAACTCCCGTGTTGATGTCTGCACTTGCCGGCCAACATGTGCCTATTGACGCAATGGCAATGTTCTGGAGTATTACCAAGATTGTTATTTTGCCAGTGATCGGCGGCTTGTTGTTTAACCATTTCTTACTCGGTAAGTTTCCTATCGTTGATAAAAACATGCCGCGATTATCTATGGTTGGCATTGTGGTGATCATCGCGGTTATCACCGCAGCGGGTCGAGATAATTTAATTACCCTAGGCTTGGCATTGATCGCGATTGTGCTACTGCAAAACATACTCGGCTTAGCCTTAGGCTACGCGGTTGCAAAGCTAGTGAAAATGGACGAAGCCTCGGCGCGCGCCATAGCCTTTGAAGTGGGCATGCAAAACTCAGGGCTGGCATCCGGCATCGCCGTAGAAATGGGTAAGGTTGCAACCATGGGTATTGCGCCCGCGGTGTTTGGCCCAACCATGAATGTTAACGGGTCTATCCTCGCGTCATTCTGGCGAAAAACAGCGCGCGCTGAAAACTAAGCCTGCGTGATATGCTCAAGCTCTACCGATACATATCTCTACCTTAAAAATGAAGAAGCATATTGCAGTTCTTTTGTTTGCCCTAACCGTCAGTAGTCAAGCTTTTGCAGAGGTCTTGCGATTGTCTGACCCCGTTCATCAAGACGCCACCTCTGAAACCTTCGGCGCCTTAATTGAAGAGCCACCCGAACTTACAAAACTCTCAGCAATACTGGAGGCCCCAAAAACATATATTGGCAAACAGTTAGCCCTAGAAACCAAGGTAAGCAAAGTATGCCAAAAGAAAGGCTGCTTCTTTATTGCGCAACATGCAGGCAAGACAATTCGAGTAACGTTTAAGGACTACAGCTTTTTTGTGCCCACAGACATCGCCGGCCGCGAGGTAACACTAGTTGGCGAGCTTATTCAAAACGAAGTAAGTGACGCGCAGGCAGCGCACTTGTCTAAAGACTTAGGCGAAAAAGGCAGTGTGAAACGTGGCGTGCAATATCAACTTGTCGCGAGCTCGGTAAAGGTGCCTAAGTTAGTTGCAGAGTGAGGACTGAGAAGTAAAAGACAAGGCCTGGCGTCATTCTTTTGCTGTGATATGAGTGTTTGAATCGCTTTTGAGCGTGCAAAAAACAAAAATGACCGTATTTAGATCTGGAAACCAATTGGAGGCGTTTCCAGTGATCTATAGTTTCATTGCAGACATGAGTATTCGAAACCAGATGTTCCCATGGGAACATTTTCTACGTTAATGTATATTAGGTATAAAGCAGAATAAATTAGCGTAGTTTGGGGAAAATAGAACATGAAGTTCAATGAAGATTCTAGGGTTAAGATACCGTCAATTCTGCATTTAGTAAGGCTCGGCTATAGTTATCTTTCTCTGAAGGATGATCTAGCTGTTTGGGACACCAACACAAACATATTTACTAAAGTCTTTGAATCGAGTATTCAAGCGATCAATCCGAGCTTATCAGCGACTGAAGTCGATCAAGTTTACAAAGATGTTGCAATATCTCTCGAGAATGAAGATCTTGGTAAAGCGTTCTATGAAAAACTTGTTTCGCGATCCGGAGCTAAGTTAATTGACTTTGAAAACTTCGATAATAATTCATTTCATGTAGTTACTGAGTTACCCTGCATTAAAGACGATGAAGAGTTCCGCCCAGACATAACCTTGCTGATTAATGGTATGCCGTTGGTGTTTATTGAGGTGAAAATTCCTAATAATCGAGACGGAATTCAAGCTGAGCACAAGCGTTTAAGAACACGGTTTCAGAATAAAAAATTTAGAAACTTCGCAAATATTACTCAGTTGATGATGTTTTCCAATAATATGGATTATACCGAAGACACGTCTATTCCCCTAGAAGGCGCTTATTACGCGACGCCATCTTATAAGGAGTCTAAGTTCAATTATTTTAGAGAAGAGCAAGAATTCGATCTTGATAAGCTTCTATTAGATATACCCGAAGATAAAGAGATTGACGTTCTTAGAGATACGAACTTACTTGCTATTCGTAATTCGGCTGATTTTGAAATCAACAAGTCACCTGATACATGGACAAACAAACTATCAACATCATTATTTCAGCGAGATCGTTTAGCTTTCATTCTTGAGTATGCTATTGCTTATGTGGAGGAAGAAACAACTTTACAAAAACACATTATGCGCTATCCGCAAATGTTTGCGACTAAGGCCATTGAACAAAAGCTTGATGACGGAATAAAAAAAGGGATCATTTGGCATACGCAAGGCAGCGGTAAAACCGCGTTAGCGTTTTACAACGTAAAATACTTATCGCACTATTTTCAAAAGCAGCAGGTAGTCCCTAAGTTTTATTTTATAGTGGATAGAATTGATTTACTCATTCAGGCAGGTAAAGAGTTTAAAGCTCGTGGTTTGGTTGTTCACAATATTAACACACGAGATGAATTCGCAGCCGATATAAAGCGAACTATCGCGGTGCATAATGATTCAGGTAAAGCCGAAATAACCGTTGTTAATATTCAAAAGTTTCGAGGCGACCCTAACGTTATTCGTAATAACGACTACGCGTTAAATATTCAACGTGTATTTTTCTTAGATGAAGTGCATCGTAGCTATAAACCAGAGGGCAGTTTTTTAGCCAACTTACAACAAGCCGACCCGAATGCTATCAAAATAGGCCTAACGGGCACACCGCTACTAGGTGATGATTACAATTCTAAAACATTGTTTGGCTCATACATCCATAAGTATTACTACAATGCATCCATCAAAGATGGTTATACGCTAAGACTTATTCGAGAAGAAATAGAAACAAGCTATAAACTGACCCTTCAAAAAGCGCTTGAAGAAATTGAAATTTTAAAAGGTAATGCTGATCGAAAAGAAGTTTACGCTCACGAAAAGTTTGTGGAACCAATGTTGGATTACATTGTTAAAGACTTTGAAAGAGCGCGCATTACCAGGGGCAACAATACTATCGGTGGGATGGTGATATGTGACTCCTCAGATCAAGCCAAGAAGATGTATGAAATATTTCAATCTAAATACACTGAGCCAAAGAAAGCACTAATTCAGGAAACCCAAACTGAATTAGCCGCTGAGGATAGGGCCAGTTATAGCGACAAGAAGAAGCGAGACAGCGCAGTTAAAACCGCCGCGCTGATATTGCATGACGTGGGTACTAAATCTGGCCGAAAAGACTTAGTCGAAGACTATAAAGCAGGGAATATTGATTTCGTCTTCGTGTATGACATGCTTTTGACTGGGTTTGATGCGCCTCGCCTAAAAAAGCTATATCTTGGCCGAGTGATACGCGCACATAACCTATTGCAAGCGCTCACCCGTGTTAACCGCACTTATGAGGACTTTCAATATGGCTTCGTTGTCGATTTTGCTGATATTCAAAAAGAATTTGATAAAACCAATCAAGACTACTTCAAAGAACTTCAGTCTGAGTTGGGTGATGAAATAGAGCACTACAGCAATTTATTTAAGTCACAGGAAGAAATAGTAAAAGAAATCCAGCAAATCAAAGATACTCTATTTCATTATGAAGTTAACAGTGCCGAAGGGTTCTCGCATCAAGTTAGTCAAATCAATTCACGTGAGGAAATCCTAAAACTGACCAAAGCATTGAATAATGCAAAAAGTTTATACAACCTTATTCGTTTATCAGGCGAGTACGAGCTTTTAGAGAAACTGGATTTTAGGAAGTTCTCATTGCTCGCTAGAATTGCTGGCCAACGTTTGATGATGATTAATACCAAAGAAGCGTTGGAGCACAAAGTAGACAGCACTAATCTGCTCAACGTAGCACTAGAAGACGTCATCTTTGCCTTTACCAAAGTCAAAGAAGAAGAAATGGTGTTAGCGGATGAACTGAAAAGTACGCTACAGAAAACCAGAGAAGGCTTAGGTGCAAACTTTGACCAAGCCGATCCAGAATTCATTTCACTCAAAGAAGAGTTAGAGCGGCTGTTCAAAAAGAAAAATCTCACCGAAGTCACCAAAGAACAAATGGAGGCTAACATTAAGGCTCTTAACGAAATTTACAGCCAAGCCAAAGAGCTTGAGCGCAAAAATCAGTTAATGAAAGCCAAATACGAAAACGATGAAAAATACGCACGCCTTCATAAACGTCTTATGGAAAAGACCCCATTAACCGACAGCGAAAGTAAATTGTTTGAAGCACTCAGCGGCTTAAAAGAAGCGATTGATGACCAGTTACAACAAAACACCAATATGCTCGAAAACCTACGCTACGTTGAAAAAATGACCTTGCGCCTAGTCATTGATCAGTTTAAGAACAAACAGAACATTCCGCTCGACCTTGAATCGTCAAAACGGATTAACAATCTAGTTGTGAAAGAGTACATGAATGAATACCATGGCCGCGCAGCGCATTACTAGAAAATAAAGAAATAACAATGAACAGCACAGTCGAATTTCAACAACAAACTAAAACCCTTATTGACGACCTCAAAAGCGTTTGTGCCAATTATGGCCTTGGTAATGACGGTAATGAATTCAAAATCATTACTCAAGTATTCCTATATAAGTTTTTAAATGACAAGTTTGTTTTTGAAATTAAAAAGCTTGAGCCAAAAATAGCCAAAGCGGAAAACTGGGAAGATGCGCTAAACAGCCTTTCCAATGACGACTACGAAATGCTGTTGATCCAGCTTAATCAAAACACCGCTCGAATCAGTAAAGACCATTTCATTTCATCTCTGTTCAACAAACAAGATGAAGCCGACTTTGCTGATATATTTGATAATACCTTACTCGATATCGCTACTGAAAATAGTGACCTATTCTCAGTGCTTACCAACGGTGGTGAAAAAATCGTACTTTTCGAAAATATCAGTAAATACGTTACCGATGAGCGAGACGCGTTTTGCAAAGCCATCATCAATAAGCTAGTCGGCTTTAGTTTTGAAAACATATTTCAAGAAAAATTCGATTTCTTTGCCACCATTTTTGAATACCTAATCAAAGACTACAACAGCGATTCAGGTGGCAAATACGCCGAGTATTTTACACCGCATGCGGTCTCAAAAATCATGGCGCGTTGTTTGGTACAAGGCGATGTTAAAAACGTGACGTGCTATGATCCGTCGGCGGGTTCAGGAACCTTGCTGATGAATCTCGCGCACGTAATTGGGGAAGATAAATGCTCAATCTATTCGCAAGACATCTCTCAAAAATCATCCAGTCTTTTACGCTTAAATTTAGTGTTGAACAACCTCGTTCATTCCATGCCAAATATCGTAAAAGGCAATACCATTGAAAAGCCGTATCATCGTGAAGAAAACGGAGATGTAAAGCAGTTTGATTACATTGTTTCAAATCCGCCGTTCAAAATGGATTTCAGTGATTTCAGTGAAGACTTAGATACCAAAGCCAATAAAGAACGTTTCTTCGCAGGCATACCAAAAGTACCTGCCAAAGCAAAAGACAAGATGGCGATCTATCAGCTGTTCTTGCAGCACATTATTTATTCTTTAAAGCCTGGTGGTAAAGCGGCAATAGTGGTGCCGACTGGATTTATCACGGCTCAATCTGGAATTGATAAAAAAATTCGCCAAAAGCTAGTAGATGAGAAAATGTTGGCAGGAGTGGTCTCTATGCCATCAAATATATTCGCTACTACAGGGACTAATGTATCGATTGTTTTTATTGACCGGAGTAACAAAGGTGATGTGATTCTTATTGATGCATCCAGCCTAGGTTTGAAAGTAAAAGATGGAAAGAATCAAAAAACTGTGCTGAGTGACGATGAAGAAGAGCGAATTATTGAGGTTTTCAATGCTAAGGGATCTGAAGATGACTTTTCTGTTTCTGTTAGCTATAAAGATATTGAGTCTAAGAATTATTCCTTAAGCGCAGGCCAGTATTTTGAAGTAAAAATTGAATATGTAGATATTTCGTACGAAGAATTTGAGGAAAGAATGAGCTCGTATCGAGCAACTCTATCTAAGTTATTCGATCAGTCACATAGTTTGGAAAAAGAGATTCATCTCAATTTGTCAGAGATTGGTTATGTTGAATAGTACTCTCTCTGAATTATCCTTAAAAATAATTAGCGGCCTAACTCCACTAAGGAGTAAAAGTAGTTATTGGAACGATGGTAGTGTTCCGTGGTTGAAGACGGAGCAATTAGGAGAAAAGTATGTTTATGAAACAAATGAATGTATTTCTCAAAAGGCATTAGAAAGTACTAGTATTAAGTTAGTCCCAGAAAATGCTTTATCAATCGCTATGTATGGTGAAGGGAAGACTCGGGGAAATGTCTCAATAATAAAAGTGCCGATGACAACTAATCAGGCGTGCTGTAATGTTATTTTAGATTCAAAAAAGGCAGACCATGAGTACATCTACTATTATTTAAAAACGCAGTACAATGAATTGCGTAACCTTTCATCAGGAGTAAGAAAGAACCTAAACTCAAATGATATAAAAGGATTTAGCATTCGCCACCCTGAAAGAGTAGAAGTTCAAAGAGAGCTCGTAGCTGCATTAATAGCGATCGATAAAAAAATCGAACTAAACAGCCGCATTAACGCCGAACTAGAAGCGATGGCGAAAACGCTATACGACTACTGGTTTGTTCAATTCGACTTCCCCGACGCCAACGGTAAGCCCTATAAAACCTCCGGCGGCAAAATGGTCTACAACGAAACTCTAAAACGAGAAATCCCGGAGGGCTGGGGTGTTTCAAATATTTCGTCAATCATTGACGTTAAGGATGGCACTCATGCTTCGCCGAAACCTGTCGAGCAGGGTTTTCCACTTATTACGTCTAAGAACTTAAAGAAAAGCGGGCTAGACTTTGATAATGCTAATTTGATTTCAGAGAGCGATTATATATCGGTAAATATGAGGAGTCAGGTAGATACAGGCGACATTCTTTTTTCAATGATAGGAAATATTGGGACCATTTATAAAGTGGATGAACAGGAAATTAATTTCGCAATCAAAAACGTAGCGTTATACAAAACCTGCGCTGTACCTGAGTTGCAAAATTACATCTATATGTATTTGAATTCCTGGGATATGTTGAGATATATGGGTAATGTTACCTCGGGGAGTATCCAAAAGTTCATTGGTCTTGGAGCATTAAGAGATATGCCAATTTTCCTAAATGAAGAAATCGTTGCTCTATTCGAAAACAAGACAAAATCAATATTTTCACAAATGACGACTCTCAAATTCCAAAATCAAGAGTTAGTTAGTCTAAGAGACTGGC
The DNA here is from genome assembly GCA_947499305.1 of uncultured Arenicella sp. Classification (GTDB taxonomy): domain Bacteria; phylum Pseudomonadota; class Gammaproteobacteria; order Arenicellales; family Arenicellaceae; genus Arenicella. Next base: position 90,383 of record CANMNN010000016.1, read on the forward strand.
TTCTCCCAATGCTTATGAACGGCCAAGTTACAGTTAAATAAAAACTAAAATAATCAAGGAAGAATCAAATGGCAGTAGATCCATATCGAATACACCGAGGCGCAATACTTGAAGAAGTAATTCTTTATATTCTTTCGCGTAATGGTTATTTGCCCGTAGTTAAAGCAGGGAATGATCAAAGCCTAGATTTCTACAAGGGAGCACTGCGAGTAAAGGGGCGGGGGTCACAACACCAAATAGATGCTATTGCCGACGCGCGTTACTCACCTCCATTCTGCCATCAACAGCGCTTGTTAATAGAAGCAAAATTTTTAAGTAAGAATGTTGGCTTAAATGTGATTCGTAATGCCACAGGTGTGATTAAAGACGTGAGCGAGTTTTGGGTGCCGGTGGAAGATGCGCCTAACCTGAAGCGTTATCACTATATGTATGGTGTTTTCTCTAAGACTGAGTTTTCTAAACCATCTCAACAGTACGCATTTGCTCATGATGTTTATTTACTGCCATTAGAGCGCAACCGATTCTTCAAACCCATTGTTCAGGCCATAGCGAATTTCGGTGATGCTGAACTAGATAAAACGCTAAAGAGAAAAGAGCCAAAACCGAAAAATATAAGAAAGTATTTAAGGAAGCGATTGTTACCTAGCGTTGACTTTGGCGAACCAGTGTTTCGCCCGGGTAGTTTAAGCAGTGACCACCTCACCTCACTGGATGACATCGTAAACGCGGCCCAAGCTAAAAATCATGGATATATGACTACTTTAGGTGGATCATTTCCTGTTTTCCTAATGGCTGAAAAGGACCTTCGCTCAATGAATCTTGACGATCAAACTGAGGTGGAGATTTACTATGATCAACAAGGCTGGGAAATAAGACAACGCCATGGACGCACTTTGTTTTCATTTGATTTGCCTGATGAACTTTTTCAGCTTTACGCCAAAAGTGGGAACTTGAGCGCGAAAAAAGCTATTCAGATGAAAGGTGAGAAAATGGCTGATTTTGATATCTTACTTTATTCAGAAAATAGAGTTGAAGTTAAGAAGTTCATTTTGTCCGAAGATTGGTTAGAAAATATCACCACAAGTTTAATTAGAGCCAGACTCGAAACCTTTGAATAATAGAAGAAAAGCTCGCAGAGGACATGCATTAATTTGAAGCTGCCGCATACAGAGGTTATCTCTACGATCGAGTTCTTGGCCTGTTCTAAACAAGGTTGGAAGGTAGAAATTCAACTGGGAACAATATTTTACGGCAAGAATGTAGATGAAAATCAATTCAAGCTCGCTAATTAATGATAGTTAGGTATAGATATAACAACGCTCTCATTTGAGGGAAGAATAATAAATTTGAGGGGACAATTAAATGAGTATCAGTACGAAGGAGAGTAAGCGCCAAGTAACCGACACCCT
>CANMNN010000017.1 GCA_947499305.1 uncultured Arenicella sp.
CACTCAGTTTTACTTCGTCTGATCATTATTTGCTCCTGATTAAAGTCAGAAACATAATCATGATCTTCTTAATGCGCTAGGGTGTCGGTTACTTGGCGCTTACAGTAGTGCTGTGGCAACGCTAGTTGTTCACGGGTTCCGTTGTAGGGAGTATTGTTGGCGTTTACAGGCAAGTTGATATATCTTTGGCACATCACTTCGTAGCAATTTGAGAGGGACATCGAATGAATCAAAACCTAACAAGTTCAAAAACTAACATTCGCTGCGCTCATTCGGACGCCGCGAGAACGCGGCGCCCGTTTTAAAGGCGTTAGGTATATATGAATCTATCTAAATTAATAGTTCTATTTGCTATTTCACTTTGTATTTCAGGTTGTTATTCCGTTCCAACAATTGCTGACTGCGCGATTACTGCTGAAGAATTAGTTACTCTAAAGAAAGATAGTTTAGTTTTCTTAGAATCTAAAGGTATAGATACTAAGTGTGAAGTTTTTTCTAATGAGCCTGAAATAGTTGGAAAGTATGGATGTGGGTTATACGGAAATGCAACTAACGGAGCTAAAAACCCTCGAACAGGACAAGACTGCCCTTTATATCTTGATGGCGGTTATTGGGTTACTTTTGATCATGAGACATTGAAGACTAAACAAATGGTTTTGGTATCGTGGTAGCACAGATGAAAGCAACTTTAAAAATACCTAACAAGTTCGCAAAGCTTGCTACGTTCGCTGTGCTCACTGCGCGGGACGGCGATAAAACGCGCCGCCCCTTGCAAAGGCGTTATGTAGGTTACGAACCTCAAAGATAGAGCTATGAACGAAAGTCTACGTTGTCCAACCAAAGCATGCTCCGGCTGGGTATGTGAAATTGAAGAGAGCGAAAATCGTAGTTTTTGGGGTTGCGGAGAGTGTGGAGAAATTTGGTCAGAGAGAGCCAACTTGAATCGGAGTATTGATCAAATGCTTACAAAGCATTCATACAGAAAAGGAGTATATTTAAAGGTTGGCTCAAATTGGCATGCTATCGATATTGACCTAGAACCCGAAAACTATGCAGAGTTGGTGTCAGAGGAATGGCAGAATCAGTAATTTTTAAAGAACTACATAACAAGTTCAAAAACTACCATTCGCTACGCTCATTCGGACGCGCTATTCGCGCGCCCGTTTTAAAGGCGTTAGGCACACTTAATCGCTCATGAAATTCTTACCTGAAGTAATTCCGGATGAGTTAATTTTTTCCTCTACCTATGCGACTTTGCAGGAGTCGCCTCACAAAACTATCCGATTTGTGATGTTGCGTGAAATGATGATTGGCGACGTTAACGTTAAAGTCGATGCAGAAAAATTCATAGGAATTTGTACCAACTATAAAGCTCTTATTGGTGCTCAAATTGGAAATATGAGCGAGGTAGAAGAGCAGCTAACTGGAGTAATTAGAGACTGTTTTAGGGCAGAAGGTTTGTCTCACCAAGAGGCTAAGGACTCAGCTGAAAGGATGACTACAATGGAAAAAAGAGATGCGCTATCCAAAAACATAGATTCCAAACTAATTATTGGAAAAAAGAAACCAAATTCTAAGATATTGTTTGAATTAATTGGGGTAAGAAATATTTTTGCACACGGCAGAGTTTGTGTCATCTTGCCGCGTGAAGAAGCTGGAATAGAATATGAATCAAAAGATCATGGACCCGAAAGTCTTACCCTAGCTATGCTGGATAAAACAAAAATAGAAGCATTTGAATTAGCGTGTTACGAAGTTAGAAATTGGTTGAATAATTTAGTTATAGCTAATAGTAAAAGTGCCTAACAAATTCAAAAACGTAAACCGCCAACGAGCTGGCTCGGACACCGCGAGAACGCGGCGCCCGTTTTAAAGGCGTTATGTGTATATGAGTATCGGAGAAGAAAGTGGGTAGTTGGGGTTTTGGAGTATTTGAATCTGACGCTTCAAAGGATTTTGTTGCGGATATCATCGAGGATTTTTCTGATGAAATTGAAGAAGCGCTTGATAGCTATAGCTCTGAAGCGTCGTATCAGGAGTCAGATGAATCGGTATTAGTGCTTGTAACGCTAATACAATCAATCTGTGAAAGAGCTGGCTCTGCACCTCCAGAGCTAGAAATGGTTCAGACCTGGAAAAAGAAATACGTTAGGGCGTTTGATATGTTCGGTCGAAAACAATGGAATCTTGAAGCACAACTCGAACGTAAGAAAGTTGTCGTAAAATGCTTCGATTCCCTAATATCGGATTCCACTAATTTCTGGTCTGAAGATTGAAAAGAACACATAACAAGTTCAAAAACGAATGCACGCACTGCGTGCGCACGGACGCGCTATTCGCGCGCCCGTTTTAAAGGCGTTATGAGTAGCATGGAATTTCAATACTTTTCAGACCCCCTTAATTTTGCTTTCACTACTGATGAGGAGGTTAATTGCTCAACGTGTGATGAGAAGGCTATCTGCTTTGAAGCTGGTGGCTACATGGGAATAGAAACTATTGATTATATTTGTGCCTGCTGTCTAAAATCTGGGAAGCTTATCGAATTAGATATTGAATCAAATTTAGTCTACGGGAATGGGGCTGATTCAACTGACATTATTGCTCAGAAAACTCCTGCCTTCCCAACTTGGCAAGATACTGTTTGGCCACTAATAGATGGTATATATCCAGTTTTTGAGCGTATTGCGTCAAAAGAAGACTTTGAAAATCAGGAAGATTTTGTTGAATCATTTATCGAAACCGATCAGAAGAAAAACGAAATTGATTGGCTTTGGGATAAGCTTCCAAATAAACGTCTCAAGAATTATAAAGAAGCCACTGATATTTCCGTTTATCTATTTAGCATTAAAGAAAAAAACTATTGGGTTTGGGATGCAAATTAGCACTCATAACAAGTTCAAAAACGAATATGCCAGCAAGCTGGCACGGACGCCGCATAAGACGCGGCGCCCGTTTTAAAGGCGTTATGTTTGCTCAAGCTAATGGGGCAGTGATACTCAGCTCTCAGCACTTTTCATTACTCGTTTTGGTAACTAGAAAATTGTGCGGCAACGAAATTCCATCATCATTTTTATGACTAATCTAATTCGGAAAGATAGGACTAAAAGTAAATTTAGTGGTTTAGTTCGTCACGAAACTAAAGCGTTTATTGGCTACCAAAAAGATCGAGTTTAGGGCAAATCACAATCGCACAAGTTGTGTCATACTTATCGAATGAAACGTAAAAGAAACATAACAAGTTCAAAAACAAGCATTCGCTTCGCTCATTCGGACGCGCTATTCGCGCGCCCGTTTTAAAGGCGTTAGTTTGGTTTCTATTTCCTTGTATTTGTTTCGCGCTTCGTAGTTAGCACCTAAGAAAGTCTTACAGGTTAACTTGGTATCGGGCTACCAACCTTACTGATTCGTGGCAAAGGGTCTCGCACTGGCTCGACCACTTAGATCAGGTTTTCTTGTTAAACAATTAGGCTTCGGGTTATTCTGTGACAGTAACATAAGGAAGTGGTTTAGATCAAAACACTTCGTAGAAAGTTTAAGGGTTATTCAAGTTTTGAATTACAAACTAACAAGTTCAAAAACTACCATGCGCTACGCGCACTCGGACGGCGGGAAGACCCGCCGCCCGTTTTAAAGGCGTTAAGGAGGTCAAAAGTGACGAGAGTTCTACTAATACTATTAACATTTCCCATTTTTGCTTCTGCTGAGAGCATCTTTGATAAAGTACCTGTATCAACTATTGAAAAAGGCAAGCTAAAGCAAGAATCTGTCATTGGTTCATTTTGCTGGCATCCTAAGGAAGGAAATCACTTTTGTGCAGATACAGGACTTGTTTCCCCCAAAGAGGAAATTGAAATAAAGCCTAACTCCATACTTACTTTGAAAATGCCAAATCAGGAAAACCTTAAAGTAGTTCAGTATTCGTTTGTTCCTGTCACAACTGAGATGCAAACTGCTAAAGAAGAGTACCCCGGCGGTTATAATTGGCAAGGTGGCTTATCAGAAATTAAAGAATTAAAATTGAAGAGAAAGTTGAAAATTAAGACCAGATTAGAGCCAGGATTATATGTTTTAAGTGTTTCAGCTTGGTGGAAAAACTATGATGATGCTAACCATGGATTTCTTATCAAAGTCACTCCTTAACAAGTTCAAAAACGAAAACGCCGCAAGCGGCTCGGACGCCGGGAAGACCCGACGCCCGTTTTAAAGGCGTTATATTTATGAATAGCTCAGAGAACAACAAGCTTATCAAAGCACTAGGTGTTTCGGCTATTGCTGCAACTATCTGTATCGCAGCAACGTATTATCATTTTTTTACACCGCGGACATAGTGGCACGGCATAACAACTATTTAATTTCATCAGTACTTTTACCTTTGTGCCTTGCTTTTCTTATGGGCTACCTCGGCAATTACCTATTTGGTCTTTCGGGTAAAAAGAAGCTATTGGTTTTATTGGTACCTGTATTAGCTACGTTACTACTACTTTTAGTAGTCTATTCAATTCTTCAAAGTGGTTTGCATTAGTGAAAACATATAACAAGTTCAAAAACGTAAGCGCGCACTATGTGCGCTCGGACGGCGGGAAGACCCGCCGCCCTTTAAAGGCGTTAGTTAGACAAGCTTAATGAGTAGTATTGTTATCGAAAGGGATACATTTTTCACTGATCTTATGGCTGGGATTTTGCTTAGTCTTTCAGTTGTTATGTTCTATCTACTAGGTAACCCTTCTCCGGTTCTTGTGATATTGCTATCAATATTTGTTTACTGGATTGGCAGCAGTGGTCCAGTTGAATATTTTTGGGCAGACGAAGAGGGAATTGAATATCATATTGGAAAAGAAGAGTTACATCAGATTCCTTGGCGTGATGTAGATAGAATTTTTGTTGATTCTTATGGTTCAGATTTTCCAACCCAATGGGCAATTTATATAAAACTCCAAACAAGGTTGGAGTTTGGAAAAACGCCAAGTTATGTCAAATATACCGGCGTTTTAAAGACAAGTCTTTTGCTGTTCGAAGGAAGAGATAATCGAAGAATATTCAAACAACTTAAGAAATTAAATGAAGGAAATGCATAACGTAAAAATCACTAACAAGTTCAAAAACGAATGCACGCACTATGTGCGCTCGGACGCGCTATTCGCGCGCCCATTTTAAAGGCGTTAGGTAGTAAAATGGATTCGTTGTCTCAATACAATCAAAGAAGAAGGCAGTGGAAAAGTACTTTGTACTTATTTCCTCTCGCTTTTATTGCATGGCTATTTTTGCCTGTAGCCTTTGTCTATTCCCTAGTTCCGATATTCGCTATATTGATTAACGTTTTAAGCTATAAGCATATGTGCTCATCGGTGTGCTTAAAATGTGAAAAACAAGTTGTATCAACATCTAAGAGGATTACAGGTATGGCGCTATTTTATAAATCAATTGAATGCAGTTACTGCCTTAAACATGGCTGAGCAACCTAGCAAGTTCAAAAACGAATGCACGCACTGCGTGCGCACGGACGCGCTATTCGCGCGCCCGTTTTATAGGCGTTAAGTATACAAATGATTAGACTCATGCTATTCAGTACACTATTAGTTATATCTAATGTTGTTTTGTCTGCTGATATAGAGCTTCGAGTTAAGGCTACCAAGGTGGATAGTACCGGGTATATTGAGAATTGCGGCGATGACTGTATTCCATGGAATAGCTGGTATGTCTATACGGTTAAAGTCAAAGAAGTATTGAAAGGCGATTTCAAAGAGAAAAAAATCAAGGTAGCTATACTAGAACACGCACAAAGGAAGTTGTGGTATCGCAAGAATTGGAGAATTGTGATTAAAAAATTTACCAATCAAGAAAACATTGAAGCGTTTGGCACTGAATACTTCGTTCACAAGGAAGTTTAGATCATGAAAAAGATACTTAACAAGTTCAAAAACGAATATGTCAGCAAGCTGACACGGGCGCCGCATAAGACGCGCGCGCCCGTTTTAAAGGCCTTATGAGCACGGAGGTGCAAAGTGAAATCATTATTCTTTAAATTTATCTTTCTAGCTTCATTCGTTAGTCCAGCCATTGGTGCAGACTTTAATTGCGAGAATATAGTTGGGGACTGGGAATCTAGAAGATATGACGAAACCTTGGAGGCCTATACCGTTACTAATGCCTCTTACTCGAAAGATAGCTCATGGAGTTTCCAAACATATATACAAAGCCTAGCAACTCAATCTATTCATTCAGAATCCGGTCGTTGGGAATGCGTTGGTTCTGATTTTTTAATGCACGTACAAGAAGTCAATGGCAATGGGTTCGGAACTGGAGATGAAATTACTCATAGATATAAGATACTAAATCTTGACTACAATTTTTTTAGGTTCGAAGTGGCAACAGAGAACTGTGCCGATACAATATCTGATTGTAAAGGAGTTGTTTTCGAATCTACTCGCAGAGCTCATGGCTCATAACACGTTCAAAAACGTAAGCACGCACTGCGTGCGCACGGACGCGTTAAGAAATGTTCCGGGTAATCTGAAACTTAAAGAGGGTTCAAGTTTCTAATGAAATATTTATAAATGACATTCGCAGCAATTTTAGCATACGCTTCTGGAGTGCTATTTTTTCTTTTCTGGATTTACCTGAATACAAAAATAGTATTTTCTTTAGTGCATAAAGAACGCTACTTATTAAGAATTTTAGCTTGGGTTTCTATAGGCCTTATTACGTTTATCTTTGTATATGCATTATTTATGGGTTTTGTAATGCTTATGGTTTTTGTTGCAAATACGTTTTTGGAGTTCACAGCATGAAATTCATAACAAGTTCAAAAACGGTCATTCGCTGTGCTCACGCGGGCGCGTTTATAACGCGCCCGTTTTAGAGGCGATATGTATAAAGTTAAACGAATATTTCTAGGTTTACTTCTATTAACTTATTCATTTTGCGCATTTGCAGACGGTGGGCTCGGAGCAATTGAAAGTCTTTACGCTCTCGCTGCGTTAGCCGTGGGAGCTCCGGCGCTTGTGACAGGTATTTTGATTCTGTTCTATAATAGTCGGAGCATTTTTAAAGCTAAATATGGTCTCGAAGCGCCTGGTTTTTTGCTCAGACGCAGCATCACATTAATAGTGACAGCATTATTAATGATTACAGCAAGTGTGCTGATGCTAAATTACGCATTCAATGTTTAGAAATAAGCATATAACAAGTTCAAAAACTGCCAATCGCCTTGCTCATGCGGACGTGCTGCTCGCGTGTCCGTTTGTAGGGGTTAGGCATGTAACGATATGATAGTTCTATTCTTCGAAACTGATATTTTCAATTTGAGTGAAGAACAAGGTCACTTCATAAACCCAGATTGTTTTGGTGAAGATTTTGCAAACTGGCTAAAGCCTCTGTTAGAGAATGACGGTGTCTTGGTGGATGATATCTATCAAGAAGATTGGGGGTGGGAGCTATCCTGCAAATTGGATGATCGTGAATACTATTTAGGTGTTGGTGGTTTACCTGAGGAAGACGGTTCAAACGTCGGCGAATGGCGGGTTATGTTCACTAAACGAAGAAGCTTGGTAGAACTGCTCATCGGGAAAAGCAAATTAGCGAAAGACGAAAAAATCATAGGTTTAATTAGAGGCTATTTAAGTTCGGCTTCTTTTAGCAGCATCAAGTTAGATTTAAATGCCTAAGGATTTCAAAAACGAATACGTGGCGAGCCGCCCGAGCGCACGATATCGTGCGCCCGTTGGCAAGGCTCTATGTATATATGGAAACAGTCGATGAAATTTAGAACAGTTTTTGAAGGATATTGTTCGCTAGTATGCGTTCTATCTTTAATCGTAATGGTATTTCTTTTAGGGAAAACCTTATTAAATACCTACTACTATTTTGATCCTGGGGCTGCTTATCCTCCAGCATATAAATTAATTGAGTCTCATTCGGAGTTTAAGCTGCCTAAGTTTGAAGTGCTTGAAGGTTGTCCTGATTTGTTGGTTGAAACACCAGAGGATAGGCTAGCTCGAAAGAAAAGAAGATATGATTATGATATTCAATCCATTAAGGATCAAACAGCGCATCAAATAAGATTATCATCAGTATATTTAGTACTCTTATTTATGACGTTTTTCGGGCATATCTTCTTAGCAAAAAAAAGCGATGCAAAACATACATAACAGGATTCAAAACGAATACGCAGCTCGAAGGGATGGAAGGCCCGATGTCCGTTCTGACTGCGTTAGGTATACTAAAAATAAAATATTTTTTAACAATATAAGGTGAAATGATGGATATAACTGGATTAATTATCTTTTTGGCAATTGGTGCTTTTGCAGGTTGGCTAGCCGGAACTCTAATGAAAGGCGGTGGTTTCGGTTTATTCGGAAATATCGTCGTCGGCATTGTCGGCGCTGTGTTGGGTGGTTTTGTATTTGGTTTGTTAGGTATATCGACGGCAGGATTAATAGGGTCAATCATTACATCTACTGCGGGCGCAGCATTGTTGCTTTACATCGTAGGCCTCATTAAAAAAGCATGACTGCTAACACAGTTGAGCACTACGTCAGCCGTGTGTGCCCTGACGTCTAAAAAACTTGCAGCCGCTCTGCCGGCGATGTAAATAACTGAGAGAATATTATGAAAAAGAGCCTATTCCTGATTATTTTGATTTGCTTCTTATCTGGGTGTGCGGTACCGCTGCCCAAGGAAAAATTAGATTATGTCGGCGATTGGCAAAGTAAGGAAATGCGCTTATTGATTCTTGCTGATGGCACAGTTGCTTACAAGCGGTTAAAAGGAGGTGGTACAACATCTATCAATGGACCACTAAAGAAGTTTGTAGGCAATGACTTTGTTGTTGGAGTGCTTTTTATGACAACAAAGTTCGAAGTTTCAATACCACCTACGGAAGAGGGGGGGCATTGGGTTATGACCGTAGATGGGGTCAAACTTAAAAGAATCGATGAATAGGTTTATAGCAAGCTTGTTAAATGAATTCGCTGCTAGCTCATGGGCTACGTATAAAGTTCAGTCGACGTTGTTGTAAACCTTAAACCCTGTAAGCTAAATGAATGTTTTTATAAAAAGTCACTTTATAGTCGGCATTGGGTTCTTTACTATTTTTCTAGTGACCGGCGTTTACATGATTTATAGCTTCCCTGAACTTTACAATGAGCGGCAGGAAGTCAGAATGATGTATCGTGCAACACACATATACATTCTAATGTCAGCACTAATAAATTTGATGTCAGGGAGCTATCTACATGAAACGAAGCACTTGAATTTGTTAGTGTTGAGAAAATTAGCATCTCTACTGATTCTGGTCGCGCCATTATTATTTCTTTTTGCCTTTTTCTATGAACCTCCTGAATACTTAATTGCTAGGCCGGTGTCTTTTTGGGCCGTACTCTCTTTGGTAACAGGAGTGATACTTCATATATCACTTAACATAAAGTGCTTGAATCGAAATTCCAAATGACAAGTTTACAAACGAATATGTCGGTGAGCTGACACTGGCACCCCATAGGATGCTGCGCTTATTTTTAAGGTGCTAATTATACTAATGAGCGTTTATTAATGAGCGTTTATTATAGTTGCTCCACTTTTTTATATTGGCCGCTGAAGTTGAGTTAAAGCTAAGAAAGTCGAAGAAAGCACATATTTGAATGCCTGCGATGATGACTGTGTATGTGTACCATGAACAGCTTGGAATATTGATACTGCTATAAAGGGCCCACAAAAAATTCATTAGTGGGCTTTGTATTGCGAGCCCGTTGCCCTCGCGTGCCACGCTATAAAAACCTAAGGCTTACTTAATCCTAAGGTTTACTTAATATGGAGGCACTCTATATATTTCTTCAAAAGTGAATTGGGCAAAGATAGGGATTTACCGGTGGAGTTCCTACGATTCTGCTCAAAGATTATTTATATTAAGGAAAAATCTGGTCATGAAGGTGAACAGAGAATAGACATAGTATTTTTCTCAAAAAATAGTAAAACGATTTACTATAAAGCGCAGCGATCTCAAAGCCTTAAGTGTATAGGCTTTAAAGCGAACCAAATTCAGTTCGTTAATGGTGGTCACTCTTGGAATTTTGGGCCTCTAAGGTATCGTAGTGATCAGCTCTATAGTGGGAATAAAAATGTGGAAATAGACTGAGATATCGAGTAACAGCATTTACACAGCTTTAAAATTTCACAAGTAAAAAATGGTGTGCGCTCTTTCGCCGCAAAAAATAGGTAACCCATTCGGTTACATTGGAGCATCTACAATAGGAGAGACAATTGTTTTACTTTGCTGCATTCTTGATTTTTGTCGTAGGTATTGCTCATTCTTATTTAGGCGAAAGGTATATTCTTCTTCGTCTTTTTCGGAGAGGTAACTTGCCTGAATTATTCGGTGGCACTGAGTTCACTAAGAGTACGCTTCGATTTGCATGGCATATAACCACTGTTGCGTGGTTTGGGTTTGCCATACTGTTGTTCTACTTGGCGGCGGGCCAAATTACTATAAAGATTGTTGGTAATATCGTAGGTGCAATCTTTTTGGTGCATTTCTTGATTGCCATTATCGCTTCTAAAGGTAAGCATTTATCTTGGATCGCATTTTTAGGGATTTCTCTTGCAAGTTTATATGCTTCAAACGCGTAGCAACTTACAAGCCAGCTAGTATCTGTCAAGCCAAATTCGTAAGACACCAGTGTGCTTTCAATGGGTTCGGGAGGAAAGCCGAATTAATGCAATTCATCCTCGTGCAAACCGATATAGAGTTATGGTCCAAATAGTCTGTACCGAAAAAAGGTCTTTGCATCGATCTTCATAGACTTGAGCGACTTGGTTGCGGCGTTTAGTTCCCCTTTAGTTCGGTCACCCTAAATTCTAGTCGAAAGCGAGTATTTGTTTACGAACTTGCAATCTATATGTGATCATAGATCGCACTGGCGTAGACTTCTCAGTTAGTTTAGAAAACTTATATGTCAACATTGTGTTCGTGACCTTTCAGGCGAGTCAAATGTCGTAATGCACATCAAGGAGCTCCGTTAATGCAAAATAGTACCAGCAACTTTTTTCTAGGAATATTTCTGGCCATGGGGCTCAGTGTATGCGGTTATTTTGTAAGTCAGACGCTTTATAACTCTAATGCTGCTCTTAATACCGCCGAAGCCAAGGGGCTAGCAGAGCGCAGGGTGCAGGCCGACAAAGCAAATTGGAAACTGACGTTTCAGGTTGATTCAAACGACAAAGAGAATATTCCGCAGCTTTACTCTGATGCAGAACAGATTCAAAAAACCATCATTGACCTGCTAACCGACAATGGCTTTGATCAACAAGAAATAGAGATCGGCGTTATCGACTATGGGCTCAGAGAGTTTAGAGACGAAAACCAGCAGTTAGTTGATCAGAAGCATTCTCTAGTCGGCTCGATTTTAGTTGAGACCGAACAGGTTTTATTAGTTTCGAAAGTCCGTGCTAATGTAAATAAGCTGATTGCCCAAGGCATAAACATAGACAATCATGCACCAAGTTACACCTTTACGAAATTGAATGAAATAAAGCCTGACATGCTCAGAGAGGCGACTCAAAATGCAAAAATAGCGGCCAATGAATTCGCACAGATAGCCAATGTTAGCGTTGGCGGAATTCGTAGTGCTCGGCAGGGTAATTTCTTTATTCGCGATGCTGGTGAAAACTACGGTGACACTAAGAAAATCGAGAAAGACGTGCGCGTGGTAACGACAATCACGTTCTACTTAACGGACTAGCGCGTTTGCAATTCATTTGAAATTTACAATTACAATATTAGCCTATACGAGATCCATATTATGAAAACCGTTTTTGCTCTTCTATTACTACTGATATCAACATCTGCCATTGCCGAGTCTCACTATGTTCTTAAAGCTGAGATCATGGATCAGGCGGAACTACTGGGGTCGCCCACGCTCGTTTTAGAACCGGGTATTAGAGCGACGGCGGAGGTTGATGGTAGCTATAGCCTTTCGGTCTTAGTTTCTCCTGCGGAGGGAGGCCGAGCGTTTCTCGAGACTGTTTTGGAGGTCGGAGACGAATCCCACAAGCCTTCAATGATGGTTGATCTTGGTAAGGAAGCCAGAGTCACTATAGGCTCTAGCACTTTGATCGTTTTGGTTAGCAAAGTTTAGGCTTTAATCGCTGAACAACTCAGGAAGTATTCATTGGTGGCCCCGCCAGTTATGAATTTACTGGTTGAAAACAGGGTTGGAGCTTTTCCTGAGGCTGCTCAGAAAAGGTTTTACGAGATTAGATCACTCATTTACGAAGTTGCTCGTGAACACGATCTGGGCGAACTCGAGGAGACTTTAAAGTGGGGGCAGCCGTCCTATCTTTGTAAACATGGAAGCACGCTTCGAGTCGATTGGCAGCCGCGTTATGCCAAAAGTGTTGATGTGTTTTTCAATTGCCGGACCAGCATTGTTGAAACAATCAAAGAAGTCTATGCAGAGGCACTTTATTATCGGGGTAATCGGGTAATTACTCTACCTCTTCACGATCCGGTTCCTTCGGAGTTATATTCTTGCGTGTTGATGGCACTGAATTACCACAATCTCAAAAAACGTCCTCTATTGGGCGCTTAGTAAATATCGAGTTTTGTTATGCTCTTGGTGAACGACGTGCAAATAATAGAAGATCGGTGTTTCAATTTGGTATTAAACCAATAGAGGTAGACCACTCATGACGTATCATTTAGCGCAACTGAACATTGCTCGGTTTAGATTGCCAATGGAACATCCTGTTAACAAAGATTTTGTTGAAAATCTTGACAAAATTAATGCTCTTGCCGAAGAGCAAGACGGATTTATATGGCGTATGGTTGGCGACGGCAATAACGCCGTTAGTGTGCGTGCGTTTGATGACCCTGATCAAATCTCCAATCTTTCTGTGTGGGCAGGTATAGAATCGTTGAGTGCTTTTGTTTATAGGAATAAAACGCATCGAGCTATAATGCGGCGGCGGGCCGAGTGGTTTGAATCGATAGATTTTCACCTGGTTCTCTGGTGGATTCCCACAGGAAGCATTCCTGATTTGGCCGATGCCATTGAAAAACTTGAATTGCTGTCGCGAAATGGACCAAGTGAAGAAGCGTTTACGTTTAAGGTTCCTTTTTTGCCACCTCAACTTTAATCGTCAATACGAATATTAGTAAACTAGCGATCGTTAAAGGGCTTTAGAACCTAAGTTTGAATATAGGTTTGCAACGGCAATTAGACTTTTTGGTCTAGTGGCCAGGTTGCTATTGAACATGAGCTCGAAAGATTGAAGTCTCCTTAGACAATTAGTAGCTTGTAGCATTGCTGTTGCCTGCTTGACTTTGGGGTGCATTGCAAAGTCCATTTTTCTGTAATAACGGCTGTTTGAAATCGTGGATTTTATAGTGATTTCTTCTCACTAGAGCAACTATAATGTTAGGCCTTAAATACCTTATCAAAGTAGGGCCATCTGATGCTAACGCTTTTCCGAATAACTAGCCTTTTAGAAGGCCTTTCGTATCTTGTGATTTTGAGTGTCACCATGGGTTTGATTAGCCGGGAACTGGTGTTCACATTGGGCATGGCGCATGGGGCTTTATTCATGGGGTATTTTTTGATGTCTTTAATTGTATCGCATAAGCTTGGATGGTCGGTTGTGACTTGGTTGCTTGTTCTTGCTGCAGCCGTTATTCCGCTTGCTTTTATTTTGGTAGAGCTTTTTATTCAAAAGCAGATGCGCGCGCATGCTCCTGACGGCACACAGAACGTTGAAACTGTTTGATTCGTTGTGCTGCGCAGCGATACCGAGCTTTATATTAGAGCGACCACACTTGCGCTTTTAAAGCCAATTCGATGTGCTCCTAATGCTTTTGGTTTGCTAACCGAATTTTGCGTTTTGACATCGAAATTATTGCTGTTCTTAACCTAGCTTGGTTTTTGTTCGATGCCACACTCGCTTGGTCTTCGTTTATGTCAATAAGCAGCGACTCAGGCATTTTCACCTTATGTTCGTAGCGCTGAGAAATCAGCCAGGCTATTTCTTCAAGTAGCTCTATATCGAGTAGGTCATCTTCTTTGTTGCCTTTCAGACTGAAACTCGTTTCGCCCAATACATCTAGCGCGACATTAACGTCAAATCGTGCATTTAAGTGGTAACAATGGCAACGCTTATAGCTTTGATGAATAAGCGTACGCATAAACTCTTTATGGTCACTGTCGGCCCTTAGAAACTGTTTAATTGAAGTAGCTTCGGTGTTTATCTTGATGCGTGAGTTTCCAAGTTCGTCCGCAATCGTTTGCCAAAACTCGCTAAAGCTCAGGAAATCGTGTGCTTGCGCCTTAATCTTGACTGAATCCTTACTCATTTGGCCTTCTTTACACCCTGTTCAACATGATAGAATCGCTCGGCTGCGCATTGTGCGCTGAGCGAATGAAATTATTGACTTGTTTTTGCAAATCAATTTCGACAGAATTTTAACGGTACCGCCTCATAGAAGATGTGTCAAACATCTCTAAGTTGCGATACTACCAAACTAGTTTTAGAGACGTTTTAGAGAGCCTCATGAGTAATCAATCTGCCGCAGATAACCCGCGACTTTTTAACATAGCCATTGTTGGCGCCACTGGCGCTGTCGGCGAAACACTATTAGACGTGCTCGAAGAGCGCGACTTTCCAGTAGACAATTTATACCTATTGGCCAGCGAGCGCTCAGCGGGGACCAGCAAAAAATTTAAGGGCAAAACAATTCGTGTTCAAAATTTAGCTGACTTTGACTTCTCGTTAGCCGAAATCGGTCTATTTTCAGCCGGAGGCTCTATTTCTGCAGAATACGCTCCTAAAGCGGCTGCCGCTGGTTGTATTGTGATTGATAACACATCCCACTTTCGTTATGACGATGATAAGCCACTGGTCGTACCTGAAGTTAATGCCCACGCCATCGCTCAATATAAAGACACCAATATTATCGCCAACCCGAATTGTTCAACCATTCAAATGTTGGTTGCTTTGAAGCCAATCCAGGATGCGGTTGGAATTGAGCGAATCAATGTTTGCACTTATCAGGCAGTCTCTGGAACCGGTAAAGATGCGATGGAAGAATTGGCAAGCCAAACTGCGAATCTGCTGAATGCCAAGAAGGTTGAATCTAAGGTTTATCCAAAGCAGATAGCATTTAATGCTCTACCGCAAATTGATGTATTTTTGGATAATGGCTACACCAAAGAAGAAATGAAAATGGTGTGGGAGACAAAGAAAATCATGGGTGACGACAGTATTGTAGTTAATCCTACGGCTGTGCGGATTCCAGTATTCTTTGGTCACTCTGAAGCCTGTCATATTGAGACAAAAGAGAAAATTTCGGCAGAGCAGGTTACCGCACTATTAGAGGCAGCGCCTGGCGTTGAAGTCATCGACACGCGCGAAGATGGTGGTTACCCAACAGCCGTTAGCGAAGGAGCTGGTAGCGATAGCGTTTATGTTGGTCGTATCCGTGACGATATTTCTCATGAGCGAGGCATCAACCTATGGGTTGTGTCTGATAACGTTCGCAAAGGGGCAGCGACAAATAGCGTTCAAATAGCTGAGTGCTTAGTTAAGGATTACCTGTAGTCGATTGCAGGTAATCGCTTGATTGGCAGTGATGTTGATAAACGAGTTTGGCGCGAATGTGGCTTGACTCGTTTTACACTCCTAGACGCTAAGAGCCGCTTTATGGTGCTTCAAGGTTAAGCGAGCTTTAACTGAGATTCTTCTAGTGATTTGCTTAAAACTGATGTAAGTTGTTACAATGCGTTGCTAACTACCTAAAACTTATAAAAAAAATCATACTTTTTGATGTTTTTACAACCCTCGAATGTGGATTGAAAGTGCCATTTACCCGATTTAACAAGCACTTACACCCATCCTTGTCTAAGCATCCAAAAATGTCGGACTATTCTATGGCGAACCGAAAAATGACTCAATCTAAAACCAAATTAGCTCAATCTGTATCTAACAGCCTGTCAACTGGGGTGAAAACCTTGGGTTTCGCAGCGGCATTATTGCTTGGTTCTCAAAATGCTTCGGCCTTAGGCCTCGGCGCCTTGCAAGTAGAGTCCAACTTAGATCAGCCTTTGAGTGGTTCTATTGAGCTTAGAGTCGCTGACGGAGACGACCTAAACACTCTATCGGCAGTTATAGCCTCGAAAGAAGATTTTGAAAGCTTAGGTATTGATTACCCGAGTTATTTAAAAGACTTCAGTTTGCTATTAGATACGCTAGATGGAAAACGTAGTCTTCGTGTTACGAGTAACAATGTTGTAATTAAGGAACCATTTATTCATTTTTTAGTCCGTGTTCAGTGGTCTGGTGGTAGCTTTTTGCGGGAATACACTGCATTAATAGACCCACCGGTTTACGCCGCTGAATCTCCGAGCTCGGTTGCGATCCCTCGAGAAGTAGGTACAGATCAAACATACCAACCTGAAGTCGAAGAGCCTAGCTATGAAGAGGCTGGCGTAGCCGTTGAAGATATTGTCAGTGAAGAGCTGCCTAGCGAAGAAGATGAACCGCTAATCGATGATAACTTTTATAACGATGATACTGTAGATGACTCTGTGTCAGAGCAAGTCAGTGCAGAGTTCAACAATAGTGAGGCTTCGATTCCGACGGACGCGACCTACGGCCCAGTCGAAAGCGGAGAGTCGCTAAGCCTAATTGCGCAAGATTTACAGGCTCAGTTTCCAGATCTAAGCATCTATCAAATCATGAAGGTTTTATTCGATGAGAATGAGAGCTCTTTTATCGAAGGAAATATTAATGGTTTGATAAAGGGCTCGATTTTGCGAATAGGAGACCTTGATGCGATTCGCTCGGTGGATATTGCAGAATCTAAAGCATTTTATACACAGCAAATCAATGATTGGGACCCGCAATATTTAATAGCGTCTACTGATGACTCGCTAAATGTTGGGCAGGATAACTATAATTTCGACGACTCGTCTGATGATTCTAGTTCGTTTGCTGATGATAGTTTCGGCAGCGATGATAGCTTTCAGGTAGGCGCCTCGACTGAGTCAGATGATTTTCTATCTAGCGATCAAGGCGATAACCGAGAAGGCGAAGTCTTAGCCTTGCGCCAGGAAGTAGCGTCTCTGGAGTCATCATTGGCTTCAAGTGAGTTAGAAAAGCAAGAACTCAACGAGCGCATTTCTCTGCTAGAAGGGCGATTAGCTGACATGAATCGCTTGGCTGAGCTTAGTGTCGAAAGTGCCGACCTAGCGAGCATCGAAGAGACGCTCGCCGATCAAAATGCCGCCGAAGACGAATCATTTACCACTGACGATAGCGACCTCTCATTGAGCGAAGAGAGCAGTGCGATCGATGAATTTTTAAGCGATGCATCTGATGATCTAGATCAAGGTGTTGACAATTTATCCGACCAAGCCTCCGATGCAATAGATGGTTTGATTGACGAAGCTGCTGAGGGCACCGGTCTTGAGGGTAGTTCTGACGCAATCGGTGAATTCATTGATGGTGGTGAGTCAGTTCTTGATGATGAGCTCGCGGATGATTTCGAAAGCGTTATAGAAGAAGCTCAAGATGCTAGCGACACTGTCGCCGATGCTGTTCAAGAAACAGTGGACACAGCGCCAGTAACTATCACAACCCCTAAGTCCGATTCGATATTGGATAAAGTTATATCGACGCTCATTGACGGTGGGCTATGGAAGGTTATTGCTGGTATCGGCGCCTTGTTAGCGGCCGGTGCGGGCTTGTTGTTCATGCGACGACGACGTGCCGACGAAGAGTTTGAAATTAGCATGTTGTCTATCGAAAGTAACTCGCATAGCGTAGGTCATTCTGGCAGCACCGCGGAGTCAGCTTCTATGTCCATGTCTCATACTGCTTCAGTAGCCAGTGAAGAGAATGCAGCGGATAAAGAAACCTCATTTTTAACGGTATATAGCGATAGCGATGCTGTGGTTCAGGCTGATGAAGTTGATCCTGTAGCTGAAGCCGACGTTTACATTGCCTACGGGCGCGACGAACAGGCCGAAGAAGTATTGCTTGATGGCGTTGTGAGCCACCCTGATCGAGTCGATATTAAGCAAAAGTTGTTGAACTTGTATCATAAGCGTCAAAATGCTGAAGGCTTTGAGCGTATTGCCGAAGAGCTTTACTCCCAGCGTGCGGCGCTTACCGGCGATGTGTGGGCACGTGTCTGTGAGATGGGTAAAGAAGTAGCCCCAGGAAATCCTTTGTTTGATTTATCGGGTGACGATCTCAATACTGCGGTTGAAGCGGATTCTGAACTCAATACGGAAGATGTTCCTGCTGCGGCCGATAGTGGTGATTCTAACGACCTTATTGATCCCGTAACTGCAGAAGTCGAACCGGTTGACCATTTAGACGAACCTCTAACAGCGCAAACGGATGATCTTGAAGAGGCGCTGACCATTGATGATGAGTCAGAAATGGTTGTTGGCTCACTTAATGAAGATGAATCAATTCAATTGATTAACTTTGATGATGGTCGAAGTGAGATAAGCGAATTAGATGACGTTGAGATCGATGCACTCGAGCTCGGCGGTGATATTCCTGACGAGCTTGATTTAAGCGTAGCGCAATCGAACGAAGTTAATGCTGACGAGCTTACCTCTGATGATGATGACGCTTTAGAGTTTGATTTTGATCAAATCGCAGATGCTGGTGACGCTGAAGATGACGGTGACGGTGACGTAGAGAAATCGGTGAGCGAAGTGCCTGAAGTGAGCGATTTGGAAATTGACGCTGACTATGACGAAGCAAGAACTCAATATGAGCTAGCAAAAGTGTTCGTTGACCTAGGGGACGAAGATGGCGCCCGTAAGATTCTTGATGAATTGGTTGGGTCAAATGATACTAGCGAAGACGTTCGAAGCGACTCGCAGGCTTTGCTTGATTCAATTAGTTAAACGCAGAAGAATATATCGATGAGAGCTTATTGTTGAGCCTTCGATATTGATTCAGCCTAAATACAAGCCCTCTCTCTTTTTGAGTTAGGGCTTTTTTATCGCGTGCTGCTAAATCGAGTATTGGCCGAGCGAATGCGATACGCCTTTCCGAACAGTGCGGGCTTAGGCTTATGATGTTCAATTTTGATACGATCACGAATTTGTTGTTAGGGTATCCAATTTCTCCAGCACACCGCGTATACTCCACGTGTTTATAGTACTTCAGCATTTTAGCTAATTTTTGATTCATGAGCGCCCTTGAATGAGATACGCAGCACGCGTCGAATATGACGGTAGTAAATTTAGCGGCTGGCAAGCTCAGAAGCACCATGTTCGCACGGTTCAAGAGGTTGTCGAGGCGGCTCTCTCTAAGGTCGCTAATCATGCAACACCGATCATTACCGCGGGGCGCACCGACCGGAGTGTTCACGCTACTCACCAAATTATCCATTTTGATTCTGATTCGGATCGGTCGAACTTTGCTTGGTGTCGTGGCACGAATCGGTTTTTAGATCACGATGTAAGGTTAAAATGGGTTGAGCCTGTTAGTGATGAATTTCACGCGCGCTTTGCGGCTTTGTCGCGCTCCTATCGCTTTATTATTCATAATGCTCCTATCAAGAGCGCGATTTATCGAAATTATACCAGCCACGAGCACGAAACTCTTAATCCAGAGATAATGGCTAGTGCCGCCAAAATTTTACTCGGTACGCACGATTTTAGCTCATTCCGAGCCGCGGGCTGCCAAGCGCATTCTCCAATACGTACAATGCAAGAATTAGATCTAAGCTACAGCGACGAGTGGATTTGGATCGACCTAAAGGCTAATGCTTTTTTGCAGCATATGGTTAGAAATATCGCGGGCTGCCTTATTGAAGTGGGATCAGGCAAACGGTCGACGGAATGGCTTAGTGAAGTGCTTGAGGCTAGAGACAGAACCGAAGCCGGTATTACCGCGCCACCGCATGGCCTCTATCTTACCGGTGTCGAGTATCCTGATGAGTTCAATTTACCTAGTAGGGCGCAAAGTATTTCCTTTTGGGGTAGCCGTGCTTAAACTGCTATTCATCGACCCTCAATGCGTTTCTGCGTGGCTAGCTAAGTAGTATCAATGTTCTATGCAGCAAAATACGATTACGAGAACTAAAGAGATCAAAGTGCCAGAACAAAAAAAACGACGAACACGCATTAAGGTGTGCGGTATGACGCGCGTAGCAGATGTTCAATATGCTGTAAGCCAAGGCGTAGATGCTATTGGCATGATTTTGCATGCAAATAGCCCTCGTAGAATAAGCCTTGATGAGGCTGAGCGAATACGTCAGGTCGTTCCAGCATTTGTTAGTCTAGTCGGTGTATTTGTGAACGCTGAACATGCCTTTATAGAGCGAGCGATTGATCAAGCTGGCCTTGATTTAATTCAGTTGCACGGTGATGAAACTGAGCAGGATGGACACACCTTGAGCAGACCGTATATAAAAGCTATTCGGGCTAGAACGGCAGAGCAGGTTGTCCATGACTGTAAGCTATTTCCCTCGGCCCAAGCGATTCTTTTAGACCCTTATGTTGCAGGCCAGCACGGCGGCACTGGTCAAGCCTTGAGTTTAGATCTATGGCCTGAGAAGGTTTCGAGCGACCATCAGGGGCAATCCCTGATTCTCGCCGGCGGCTTGTCGCCGATAAATGTGGCCGGCCGGATAAGTTCGCTTGCACCGTATGCTGTCGATTTGAATAGTGGCCTAGAGATATCCCCGGGTATAAAGGATAGCTTATTAGTTGAGCAGGCAATCAATGAAGTTCGACGCGCTGACTGTGCTAGTGATTAGCGGCATTATCATTATTATGGAGCGGCAAACGATGAAAAAAAGAACAATCTCTGGCCTTGGGTAGCGTCTATATGAATACTAGCGTTGAATCTCAAAGCGGTCGAAGTCTAACCCAATGGGTTGACTATATTCAAACCTTGCACCATCGAGAAATCGAGTTGTCCCTTGAGCGCGTTCGCAGCGTTTATAAGAGAATGTATCCCAATGGACTGGCGTTCAAAGTTATTAATATCGCAGGGACCAATGGTAAAGGTAGCACTGCCGAGTTGATTGCATCAATTTATCGAGAGGCGGGCTATAGTGTTGGTAAGTTTACGTCGCCGCATTTGGTGGACTTTAACGAACGCTTTAATTTAAACGGCCAGCCCGTCTCAAACCAGCTATTATTAGAGGCTTTCAACTGCGTCGAGAAGCACCGCCAAGACACTCCGATCACGTTTTTCGAATACGGCACCTTGCTTGCGGTTGAGTTGTTTTCAAAGGCAGGTGTTGATGTTGCAGTTATGGAAATAGGGCTCGGCGGCAGACTCGATTCGGTCAATATTCTCGAACCCGACGCGGCGATTGTCACCAGTATTTCAATCGATCATACGGCTTGGCTTGGAAATACAATCGAGCAAATCGCGTATGAGAAAGTAGGAATCGCTAGACCCGGTATTCCATTAATTCTCGGCTTGATCGATGCGCCAAAGAATATGTTGGACTACGCCAACGAAATCGGTGCACAGTTAAGCCAAATAGGTCGGCACTTTAGTTACACAAAATCTAAGGTGTCAGATACATGGGATTGGGTTGGCTCGCGACAAACGCTAAAAGAATTGCCGCTGCCTTTCCAGCAGGATGGTGTTCAATTAAGTAATTGCTCGCTTGCCTTACAAGCCATTGATTTACTTGAGCAATGGTTGCCAGTAAGCGCAGTACAGGCTCATTCAGGGATAGGCAACGCAGTGATCGAGGGTCGTTGCCAGGTGATCTCGCGCGATCCGCTAATTGTATTGGATGTCTCTCATAATGAGACCTCTGTTTTACGATTGGCAGAGTTTATTAAGTCAGAAATGGTTCAGAGCACAGGCAGGGTTGTTGTTGTATGCGGTATGCTCAGCGATAAAGAGATAAGAGTGAGTCTGGGGCAAATCGCAGACCAAGTAGATGCATGGCACCTTGCCAGCATTGAGAACGATCGCGGTGCAACTAGTGACGAGATTGCTGAACATGTTCGTTTTGTTTCAAATAAACAAAAAAATAACTATTCAAGGGTTGAGCTGGCCTATGACGCAGCCATAAGTACATTAACAGCTGATGACTGTCTTGTGGTTTTCGGGTCGTTCCATATCGTTGGTGATATACTTGCGCATGTTCGAAAGTCTGCATAGGAAGTGTTCTCCTGTGGTTTCGATTATCGCATTCAAGCCAATGTCGGCCGAGAGACAAAGCGCGTTCAAAGCGAGCTTAAGAAAGTATTTAAAAAAGCCAAATTATGTCAAGTAAATCAAACTCTGAAAGCGTTTCTTCTGCCGAATTTGATCTGAAACACCGCGTTACAGGCGCAGCCGTGTTACTGTTTTTAGGTGCACTGGTATTACCTTGGTTATTAGGGCCGCCCAGTGAGGCAAGCAAAGTTGAGCTCGCCGCTGAGACACAAACTGTTTCAGAGATAGAGCCGGCCGATATCATCAGCGATAATGTTCGGATCTCGGGAGGCTCAGTCGATGATGTTGAAGAGACTGTTTATATTTCAAAAATCACACCGCTTGATGCCAAAGGTAATAGCGATCTGCAGGAAGCGGCTCAAAGAGCCGCAGAGTCGGCGAGCGAGCGAGTGAGTGCTGGCGGCACTGAGAACGCCGGGGGGGCATCTTCAGATGATGAAAGTTTGGCCCTGCTAGCAATTGCTAGCGAGCAGCAGCAAAAACTTGATCAACAGAGTAGGCTTGCCGCCGAACAAGAAAAACGAGATCAAGAGGCACTTGACAAGAAAGCTGCTTCAGAAGCCGTTAGTAAAAATACATTGGCCAAAAGTAAAGAAACATCCCAAGATACGGTCGCGCTAAATAGAGCGCAACGAGAAAAAGAACTGCAAGCAGCCTTAGTTGCAGAAACCGAATCTCTGAACGCTAAAGCAAACAAGGTTGATGTCGGCTGGGTTGTTCAGGTTGGCCTGTTTACTGAAAAGAATCGCGCACTTGCACTGATAAGTGAACTCAAAAGGAAGGGCTTTAATGCTTCCAGTAGCGTGGTAGACACTAATCGCGGTAAAAACACCGGCACGCGCGTTTGGTTAGGGCCATTTGCTAAGAGGGTTTCGGCAATCAATGAGCAGAAGCGCTTAAAGGCCAAAGCCGCTAAAGATGGTTTTATCCGAGTGTACCCTTAAGCTATGAAGGTAGCTTTTAGAGGTCGAGGCCAGACAAAAATTTAAATCAAAGGTGAGAATATAAATGGGTGGATTTGATTGGATCATAGCGATAATTTTAATTGTCTCTATGTTAGTAGGTTTTATACGGGGCTTTATTGAGGAAGCTTTGTCTCTGATCGCTTGGATCGTAGCCATTTGGCTGGCGCTCACGTATTACGTTGAAGCAGGGGAGTTGATTCATCAATATGTGAACATCCCGGCGCCACTATTTCGAGGCTGGGCTGGCTTTGCAATGATTTTCATATCGTCGCTAATTGTGTTTGGCTTACTCACTTGGTTGGTTATGAAGATATTTGTACCTGGCCGAGCAAATATTGGTGATCGCATTCTAGGTGTCGGATTCGGCGCGGTACGTGGTACGGCCATTGTTGTTGCTTTATTAGTTGTTGCGAAGGGCTTCGGAATGGAGAGCTCTGACTGGTGGCAAAATTCAAAGCATCTTTCCAAGTTTGAGCCGTTAACCAAGGTTGTCGAACAGATTTTCCCTAATGCCGGACTAACCCCTGAAGAATCGGATGCTGAGGATGACCCAATGGCTATCAAGCCGATAAAGTCTATCTAGGCATTCGATTGTTATTTTATTGTAAAGGCCGGTCATTAATCGAAATTGGCAATTGCCGCTGAAAAAATTGAAAATTCCGCGATTAGTTTTCGACTTAAACATTAAATCGATGGTTTAAATAATGTATCATCCTGATGCCGAACACGGAGTCACAGATCCCTCGAAACGAGACTTTCTAGATCTTTGAATTTGTGTTTTGCTCCCGATTATTAGCCCCAGACCCTTTCGAGTGAGAGCGAGCAAATATTATGTGCGGTGTGTTAGGTATTGTTGGTAAATCATCTGTTAGTACAAGCTTATACGATGGTTTAACCGTTCTTCAACATCGAGGTCAAGACGCCGCGGGTATTCTTACCTGCGACGAAAATGACTTTGTTAATCTGCGAAAAGATAATGGCTTAGTTAAAGACGTATTCTTTACGCGTCACATGCAGAGGCTTACCGGTAATGTCGGTATTGCACACTGCCGCTACCCGACGGCAGGCTCCAGTTCCCCAGCGGAAGCGCAGCCATTTTATGTGAACTCACCGTTTGGTATAGCCTTGGCACACAACGGCAACCTTACTAATGCCAATCGCCTGAGAGCTCGAATTTTCAAAGACGATTTGCGCCATGTAAATACAACCTCTGATTCAGAGATTTTACTCAATGTATTTGCACATGAAATCTATAACTCTCTGGGCAGTGATAACTACACATTGACGCATGAGCATATCTTCTCAGCTGTAGAGGGTGTTTTTAAGCGTTGCAGGGGCGGTTATGCGGTGGTTTCATACATCATGGGCATTGGCATCATCGCCTTTCGCGATAAAAATGGAATACGCCCATTGATTTACGGCTATCGCGATACAGAACAAGGGCGTGAGTACATGGTCGCTTCAGAAAGCGTTGCTCTTGATAGTCAAGGTTTTACCGTATTAGCCGATGTTAAACCGGGCGAAGCGATAATTTTGCCACTCGATGGCGATATCGAAACCCATCAATGTGTTGATGACGCGAGCTATGCACCTTGTATCTTTGAGCAAGTTTACTTGGCGCGTCCAGACTCAATGATTGACGGTATTTCGGTTTACCGCACCCGCATGCGAATGGGTGAAAAGCTAGCGAAGAAGATCGCTCGCGAGTGGGCAGATCATGATATTGATGTGGTTATCCCTATCCCAGATACCAGTCGTACGTCCGCTCTAGAGATGTCCCAAGTGCTCGGCGTTCGCTACAGAGAAGGTTTCATTAAAAATCGCTACATCGGCCGAACCTTTATCATGCCTGGGCAAGAGCAACGAAAGAAATCAGTACGGCAAAAGCTAAATGCTATTGAACTTGAGTTCAGAGACAAGAACGTAATGTTGGTCGACGACTCGATTGTGCGTGGCACCACGTCAAAACAAATTGTTCAGATGGCGCGCGACGCTGGCGCAAAAAATGTGTATTTTGCGTCGGCTGCTCCTCCTGTTCGCTATCCGAATGTGTACGGCATTGATATGCCGGCCGCCTCTGAGTTAATTGCCAACAATAGAACAGTTGAACAAGTTCAAGAAGCTATTGGAGCTGATCGATTGTTCTATCAAGATCTGAATGATCTGATAGATGCGGCTTCTGAAGGTAATCCACAAATTACTAATTTTGATACATCTTGCTTCAGCCAAAAATACGTCACTGGTGATGTCGATGATGAGTATTTTGCCGAACTAGAAACGGCTCGTAGTGATGGCGCCAAGCGCGAACAAGAGTTCAAACCATCAGAATTACGTGACGTGAGCCAAATATCTAACTAGCAGCTTAATTCAAACCGCATGTTTGACTCTGCGGTTGTTATTTTCCTCTGAGAAAACTAGACTATTGTTTTAAAAAGGCCGCTTCAGTCGGCCTTTTTAACGCAGCACGGAACCAGGTTTATATGGTCAATCGGGCGAACATAAGTTGATCTTCCTAAGCTTTATAAGAGAATCATGAAAAAGAAAATGTCTGACTATCGATCTGCCACTCGAGCCGTAAGGGCAGGGCAGGTCCGTTCGCACGAATCTGAGCATAGCGAGCCGATATATACAACTTCAAGCTTTGTATTTGATACAGCGTCTCAAGCGGCTGCTCGCTTCTCATTGGAAGAAGAAGGCAATATTTATTCACGATTTACTAATCCCACGGTCCGAGTTTTTGAACAGCGTTTAGCCGCTTTGGAAGGTGCTGAAGCGGCGGTCGGGACGGGGTCCGGCATGGCGGCTATGTTAGCAACTTGCATGGCGGGTCTAAAAGCCGGAGATCATGTTGTTTCTTCGCAGTCTATTTTTGGTGCAAATCAAACCTTGCTGAAGGGGTTGATGTCGAACTTTGGTGTACAGACCACCTTTGTAGGTTTGACCAATCTTGACGAGTGGCGTGCGGCGATACAGTCGAATACTAAGATGGTGTTTTTTGAGACTCCGACCAACCCTTTGATGGAGATCGGTGATATTGCGGCAATTTCTGATATTGCTCACAGCGCGAATCCAGACATCAGGGTCGTTGTTGATAATTGTTTTTGCACGCCTATTTTACAGCAGCCATTATCACTTGGAGCCGATGTGGTTTTGCACTCAGCGACCAAGTTTATCGATGGTCAAGGCCGGTGTGTTGGCGGTGCTGTTGTTGGTGACAATGAATTCGTTGGCGACAAGGTTGTTAGTTTTATGCGAACGGCAGGTCCATCGCTTAGTCCGTTTAACGCATGGGTTTTTGCTAAGGGTTTAGAAACACTTCCGGTGAGAATTAATCAAGCCTGTGATAATGCTATGTTGTTGTCGCAGGCGTTGCTTGAAGCCAGTAGCGTAAAACGTGTGTATTACCCGGGGCTTGAGTCTCACCCGCAATACGATTTAGCTAACGCTCAACAGAGTAAAGGTGGTGCTGTTGTTGCGTTCGAGCTCGATGGTGGGCGCGATGCCGCATGGAATATGATCGACAACACTCAGCTGCTCTCTATCACAGCGAATCTAGGCGACACTCGCACCACGATTACGCACCCTTACACGACGACTCATGCGCGATGGTCTGATGAAGATAAAGCTGCAGCCGGAATTACGCCGAATTTAGTTCGCATAGCTGTAGGCCTTGAGGATGTAAGAGATATTATTGACGATTTAAATTTGTAGATTAGCTGTTCATGAGCTGTTTTAGACGGCTAGTTTGCTAAATTTATGAAGCAGAAAAGCATAATAGGGCGTTTAGCTGAACCGGAGTAGGAGTCGAGCCAAACGCCAAGCTAGCCTTTTAGCTCCGCATTAGAATTCTAGTAAACCGTTCAAGCTTATAATGCCTAAATCAGCATCGCTGGCATCGACTTGGTATTCAAGTTCAATAACGCCAAGGTCGCCAACTCGGTAGCCTAGACCAATACCGCCAGCCAAACCAGTTTCGCTGGCACTGCTCGTTCCGCCCAAAGCGCTGTTAACTTCTATATCGGCTGCTGATATGCCACCTTTTACTTTGTAGTAGAGCGTTCCCGAAGAGCGGTAAGTGAAAAAGAGGTTTGCAACTTCTACGTCAATATTTGCACCGCCGAGTGAGCTGATGTCGTCATCGCCTGAAATGTACTCGAGCTCAACGGTTGATGTGCCGCCAGAGTTGCCAACAGAACGGGCGAACTCATAGCCTAATACTATGCCAGCAGCGTCAACATCAATCGAGTCAGCTTGGTTTAGGTCAACCTTTGAAATTTTTCCACCAATAATCCATTTTCCAGACGCTTTTTTGCCAAAGAATGGTCCTTGATTATCGTTGGCGTGGCTTAGGCTAGATGTCATGCTCGAAACTGAGATAATCGCGGAGAGAGCAATATTGCGAAGTGTGTTGGATTTAATGTGTTTCATTGTGGGGCCTTCTTTCGTTTTCTTGAATTTGGGTTTAAGGCGATTTCTAGGGTCTAGACCAATTTATCTATGGTGTTTTTATAGCACCTTAAAAAGACTGTTAAAACATAATGTTATCGCTACTTTGTTTCAAGGTATCTTAATATTGATGAAAATTCAATGTTCACTGCTCTCGCGAACTATATTGTTATGCGGTTACAGCTCCTATTATCATCTCTTTTTGATATTAGCTATTACTGACGAGCTGCTACTAAATGCGGGAAGCAGCGTGTAAACTCTGGCTCATGAGGATCGTTGCCAGTATTCTATTTTTCTTGCTTATATTGCTACAGGCCAAACTTTGGTTTGGAGGGCATGGGGTATTCCAGCTATGGTCGCTGGAGGGCACTATAGACGATGCTAGGGAGCGCAATGCAGACCTGTTGAGTCGAAACGAAACGTTGCATGCTGAAGTGACCGAGCTCAAACAAGGGCGAGAGGCATTAGAAGAGCGCGCGCGTAGCCAGCTAGGTTTCATAAAAGATGGTGAAACCTTTTATCGCGTGATTCCTGAGCAAACAAAAAAAACCGACGAATAGAGCCTTTTGGAATTCATTCGTTGTTCTAACTATTAAGGTGTTGCAACCATAGAATTGCTGCGAGCTAGAAAGGCATTTATATCGCCTGATTTGTGATTTCGATTCCGCTAGCATCAATTCGCATAACGCTATTGGTTTCAGCCCAATCTCCGAGCACGTACCTATTTGCGACATTGCCTTCAACGTTGTAGTGGTGTGTGTTTTGGCGATGGGTATGCCCATGAATCATCTGGCTAACACCATATTTTGTGAACGCGTCGAGAACGGCTTGTTCTGTCACGTCCATAATGCCCATGCTCACCTCTGATTTGTGCTGGGCACTCTGAATTCGCGCTTGTTTTGCTTGCTCTATTCTTGATGGCACGTCTAGCGCTAAAAAACCGTCGCAAAATTCGCGGTTTGTCATCATGGTTTGTCTGAAGTGTTGGTGTGCAACGTCATCTGTGCACAGGCTATCACCATGGAGTAGTAGGGTTTTCACACCATAAAAGTCGATGATGCTTTCGTCGTCAAGTACTGTAAACCCAGTGCGTTCGGTAAAGCTTTCACGCACCAGAAAATCTCGATTGCCAGGCATAAAAAAGCAGTCGGTCACTCGGCTAATTGCTTTCATGGCGTCTAGTACTGGAGCTGCGCCAAGCAGCTCTGCTGCGTCTTCACCAATCCAAAATTCGAACAAATCACCGATGATGTAAAGTTGATCCGCTAGCGGTGCTTGGTCGCGTAAAAAGCTAAAAAATGCTTTAGTAATTCGGGGGCGTTCAGGGGTCAGATGAAGGTCTGAAATAATGTATGTATGCATACCGATATTGTAGCGAGTTCGGCGCCTAACTTCGAGTTTTTGCGTGCTTGTGGAATTTTGAGTAGAGCTTCGCCATAGCCCGGCTGAATGTTTTACATTACACAATGTCATAAAGCGTTGTTTTAGAAGGGTTTCGGGCAAGACTGATGCAGCTGTTAAGACTCAAAAAAGTGAAGAAGAACGTTGTGTTTGAACGTTGAGCGTTTATAATTTGCCTATTGTACTAATGCCCGATTTTCGGGCCTTTTTTTATCTTGGTTTAATGTCCGCCTTATATTCAATGCAATGAGGGCTCGACTTAGTCTGAGAATTAGCCATAAATGGGAGACCAACGTGCAGTTAACCGGTGCCGATATAGTTGTCAAAAGCCTCGAGAAAGAGGGCGTCGAATTCGTCTTCGGATATCCAGGCGGTGCGGCTTTGCATATCTACGACGCGTTTCATCGTCAAAATGAAGTAGAGCATATTCTGGTGCGTCATGAGCAGGGCGCTACGCACGCTGCCGATGGCTACGCACGATCAACAGGCAAGCCGGGCGTGGTACTTGTGACCTCTGGGCCAGGTATCACCAATGCTGTAACCGGAATTGCCACGGCATACATGGATTCGATTCCGATGGTGGTTTTGTCGGGCCAAGTCATGAAGCCATTAATTGGTTATGATGCTTTCCAAGAAATTGATGCTGTTGGCATTAGCCGCCCATGCGTTAAGCACAACTTCTTAATCCAGAATGTTGAGGAGATTGCCGCGACAATTAAGAAGGCGTTTCATATCGCAACGACAGGCCGTCCCGGCCCGGTATTGGTTGATATTCCGAAAGATATTACCGCGCAACTCTCTGAGTTTTTGTATCCCGAATCTGTAGAAATGCGTTCTTACCCTGAGCCAGCAACTACACAACCTAGCGAAATCGTAACCGCTGTCGAGGCCATGCTTAATGCGAAGAGGCCAGTTGTTTACACCGGTGGAGGTGTTGTTTTAGCCCATGCGCAAGAAGGTTTACGCGACATGGTTAAAGCATTGGGTTTTCCTTGCACAAATACATTGATGGGTTTAGGTGCGTATCCTCACGATGATCCTCTGTTTATAGGCATGTTAGGGATGCACGGGACCTACGAAGCGAACATGACGATGTTTGAGTCGGACTTAATCATTGCTCTCGGCGCTCGTTTTGACGACCGAATTACAGGTACCCTAGATAATTTTGCGCCAAACGCAAAAGTGATCCACGTGGATATCGACCCTTCTGTTATCGATAAAAATATCAAAGCAGATATCCCAATTGTTGCTGACGTTAAGGAAGTGATCAACGCGTTTAACGCGGAGTTGGATCGTCGTCGTGACGACATTAATCCGTCATTGATTGCCGATTGGTGGAAAAAGATCCGAGCTTGGCAGGGCTTAGACAGCTTTTGGTATGAGAAAAGCGACACTATTATTAAGCCGCAGTTCGTTGTCGAGAAATTGCACGAAGTTACCGGTGGCGAAGCCTACGTAACGTCAGACGTTGGTCAGCACCAAATGTTTGCAGCGCAGTTTTATGGTTTCTCAGACACGCATAAGTGGATTAACTCCGGCGGTCTTGGAACTATGGGCTTCGGCTTGCCAAGCGCCCTTGGCGTAAAGATAGCTCACCGTGACGCTGATGTTGCCTGCATCACCGGTGAAGGTAGCATCCAAATGTGTATTCAAGAGTTGGCTACCTGTAAGCAATACGATTTGCCAGTGAAAGTGATTAACTTGAATAATCGCTATCTCGGCATGGTGCGTCAGTGGCAAGAGTTCTCCTATGAGAAACGTTATTCGAATTCATACATGGATTCACTGCCGGATTTTGTTGCTTTGGCTGAGGCGTATGGCCATGTTGGTATGCAAATTGATAAGCCCGGCGATGTTGAAGGCGCGCTCAGAGAAGCGTTTGCGATGAAAGATCGCTTGGTGTTCATGGATTTCATCACTGATCAGCAAGAAAACGTATACCCAATGATTGAAAGTGGCAAAGGCCATAGTGAAATGCGCATGCGCCCTGGTAGCGCTAGCCTAGCTGAGTAGTTGAGAGTTAAGTCATTATTATGAGACACATTATTTCTGTTTTACTTGAAAACGAATCAGGCGCGCTATCGCGGGTATCCGGTTTGTTTTCAGCCCGAGGTTACAACATTGAATCTCTGACCGTAGCGCCAACAAATGACCCTACATTGTCACGTATGACCATTGTTACTACCGGCGATGAGCGACGAATTGATCAGATTGAAAAACAGCTCAATAAGTTGGTTGATGTTGCCGCGCTAAAAGACATAACGCTCGGCGGTCATTTAGAGCGCGAAGTGGTGCTTGCGAAAGTCATCGTAGCGCCGGAGCAAAAAGCTGAGCTTGATACTATTGTAAAAGCATTTAATGGCTCGCTGATTACTGTGTCTGATGCTCAGTGCATTGTAGAAATGAGTGGCAGCAGCGAAAAGGTTGATGAGCTTCTAAAGAGCCTGGCCTCATTAACTATCATCGAATTGGCGAGGTCTGGCGTAACCGGCCTGTCTTCTGATGAAAGTTCGCTCACGGCCTAAGCGATAAGCTTCAATTTGAATAAAATAAGCGCGTTGAGGGAAACTTCAGCGCGTTTTGTTTTTGGGCT
The DNA here is from genome assembly GCA_947499305.1 of uncultured Arenicella sp. Taxonomy (GTDB): domain Bacteria; phylum Pseudomonadota; class Gammaproteobacteria; order Arenicellales; family Arenicellaceae; genus Arenicella. The sequence continues at coordinate 31,606 of CANMNN010000017.1, forward strand.
GCAGATATTGTGTCTTGGGTCTTTATGCGAGAGGGGATAGTAAATTCAGAGCCTACTTTCATAGTTGGTGGGGCATAATGGATTCGGATTTTTTGCTCGTTAGCTCTCCAGCGCTACTGCTTTAAGTTCTGATCCGATAAGCATTTATAATCTTTGCAAACACGGGAAAATCTGTCACTAACCTTGTATAATCCGGCTATGACAAAAGAGCGCGCTAAATTACAGTCGATTGATTCTGGCATTGATTCCGCTGAAGAATCTTCTAAAAAGCCGGCAAAGGGTTTTTATGTACTGCCGAACCTGTTCACAACAGCTGGCTTATTTGCAGGTTTTTACGCGATTATGCAAGCTCGCTTAGGGCATTTCGAGGCTGCGGCATTGGCAATTTATGCAGCCATGGTTATGGATATTATAGATGGCCGTCTTGCTCGATTAACTAATACTCAAACCAAGTTTGGTTCAGAGTACGATAGCCTCTCAGACATGGTGTCATTTGGTGTAGCGCCAGCTATGGTGTTATTTGAGTTCGCATTGACAGATTTAGGTCGTTTTGGCAGTTTGGTCGCGTTTATCTATATCGCATGCGCGGCTTTACGATTAGCGCGTTTCAATGTCGCGACGATCAGCGACAAGACGCATTTTATTGGCGTGCCTAGCCCTGGAGCGGCGGCGATGATTGCCTCAACCGTATGGGTATTTGTTGATGCTGGGATCAAACCCGCAGACTATAATGTTGGTCTAGCGATATTGATGATGGCTATGGCGTTAGCCATGGTAAGTAATATTAAGTATCGCTCATTCAAAGATTTTGAATTCAGAGATAAAATGCCGTTCGTTGGGCTGATTGTCTTGGTGTTGGTAATTGCATTTGTTTATCTAGACCCACCGTCGGCTTTTCTAGCGATTGGATCTATCTATATGATAAGCGGTGCGGTGTTTTATGTTTTAGGCAAGTTCCGAAATAAGGCCGAAGCTGGAATCGACCAACAAATTGAAGATGACAACGAGCTTGATAGTGACGAATAGGCTCAGGCTTAACTTATATTAACCTTATGCGCTTAAAGCTTGTCTTCAAAGCGACGAATAGAATTAGTTAGAACAGTATGAAATTTGAAGGTAGTTTAGTCGCATTAATTACGCCGATGACGCAAGACGGCTCGGTTGATTATTCGGCCTTAACGCGATTGCTTGATTATCATGTCGAGGCCGGAACGCACGGAATTGTCGCGGTCGGTACAACTGGAGAGTCGTCAACTCTTATGGTCGACGAGCACCTTGCCGTAGTCGAACACACTATCAAAGTGGTCAATAAGCGTATTCCTGTTATTGCTGGCACCGGAGGCAATTCTACTCAAGAGGCGATTCACCTAACCAAGCAAGCTGAAGAGCTTGGCGCCGACGCATCGCTGTCGGTAGTGCCGTATTATAATAAGCCAACACAAGAAGGCTTGTATCAGCACTTCAAAGCGATTGCCGACGCCGTTTCCATGGCGCAAATCCTTTATAATGTGCCCGGGCGCACAGTAGCTGACATGAGCAACGAAACCATCGTACGTTTGGCCGACATCGATAATATCGTGGGGTGTAAGGACGCAACCGGTGATTTGCAGCGAGGTAGAGAACTAGTTGATGCCTGTGGTGATAAATTATCAATTTTGTCTGGCGATGACCCAACGGCGCTCGAGTATATGAAGCTAGGTGCTCGAGGCGATGTGTCTGTCACTGCTAATGTCGCGCCAAAACTGATGAGCGATATGTGTGCAGCCGCGCTGGCCGGCGACTTCGCTCTAGCCGAAAGTTTTGATGCAAAATTACGCGGTCTGCATGACAAGCTTTTTGTCGAATCAAACCCGATACCGGTTAAGTATGCGGTGTCTAAAATGGGCTATACTGCGAACACATTGAGATTGCCCCTCACAGCGCTAAGCTCTGAGTTGGAACATCAGGTTGATTCTGCAATGGCGATGGCAGCTCAAGATTAAAACTAATTAAATAAAGAGTCGAAAGATCGGCCAACTGAAAAATAATATGACGACAGCTTTTAATAATGCGGCATGTAACTTAGCGACGGAGAAAGCCCTAATGAAACCAAGAATTGCACTATCTAAACTTGCAATTGTGCTTGGCGCTGCGGCTTTGTTAAGCGCGTGTGGACCCGGTAAAGTTGTAAACACCCAGGATAATAGTGCTGATTATAAGTCAGCTAGATCACTGCCACCGCTCAAGAAGCCGACGCCAGTGGTGGTGACTCAACGTGCCCCGGCAGAAGTCGCAGAAGAACAAGTTGATGTGTCTCCTAAGATTGAAGCCACTCCGATCGAGGCAGCTCAGCAAGATAGTGTTGAAGCGGAGCTAACCGATTTAGATGTCGTTGCCGACTCTGAACGAGTGGCCAATAGTGCACAAACAGAGATTTCGGATGAAGCTGATGCAGGTGCCGTGATAGGGGCAAGCGAAACGCCAAACGCTAAGCAAAGCGTTAGTGTTATTGACGTCGATTCTGGTCAAGCCAGATTAAAAATCGATACTGGCTTCGATCAAGCGTGGGTTTATTTGAGCGACAGCTTAAAAAAATCAGATCTTACAGTGTTTAGTCGCAATAGAGCAGCAGGACGTTTTTCTATCGGGTGTGCAACGATCGCCGCCGCGCCTACAGTTACTAAAAAAGGCCGATGGTCATTTTTCAATAGAGATAGACAACCGCGTCTTGAATATTGCGCACTACAAGCGGTAGAGCGACGAGGAGCCACATTGGTGTCGGTTCTAAATCGTTCTGGTGAAGAGGTCACGGCTGAGTACAGTCGCGACGTATTCAATCGATTATTAAGCAAATAATTCAGTGCAACTTTATCAATAGCAACACCAATAACAATTTCTAGGAGCTTCCATGGCACGCGGCCAAGAACTTTACAGCGGCAAAGCTAAATCGGTTTATACCTGTGACCGAGATGACGCCGTTATTCTACATTTTCGTAACGACACTTCAGCGTTTGACGGTGAAAAAGTTGAGCAGCTAGATCGCAAGGGCATTATCAACAATAAGTTTAACGCGTTCATTATGCAGCACCTTGAAAGCCAAGGTGTGGCCACGCATTTTATAGAGCTGCTCAGCGATGATGAAGCAATGGTGCGCAAGCTTGATATGTTTCCAGTGGAGTGCGTTGTGCGCAATGTTGCGTCTGGGTCGATTTGTCGTCGTTTAGGCATTGAAGATGGCATAGATTTGAACCCGCCAACCTTTGAATTTTTCTTAAAGAATGATGCGCTTCACGACCCAATGATCAACGAATATCACATCGAGTCATTTGGTTGGGCTGATGCTAAGGCGATTGATGTCATGAAAGCTGAAACGTTTAAAGCCAATGCTATTTTGTCAAAGCTCTTTGCAGATGCCGGTATGATCTTGGTTGATTTCAAACTGGAGTACGGCCAGCAAGACGGTAAGATTTACCTAGGTGATGAATTCTCTCCAGATGGTTGTAGAATCTGGGACGCGGAAACCCGCGAAAAATTGGACAAAGATCGTTTTAGAAAAGGGTTAGGCGGTGTGGTCGAAGCTTATGAGCAAGTTGCTCAACGCCTCGGCATCAACTTTTAGACCAAGCCAGAACATCAATAATTATCGCGCCAGATTAGTCCTAAGACAATCTGGCGTTTAGCGTTTTACCAAATAGGATTACTCATGTTGAGATTACGCGGCAGCCAAGCTTATTCAAATTTTCGCATACAAAAGGTTCTTGCTGAAGTTAAGCAAGTGCTTCCTCAAGTTAATAGCATTGATACTGAGTTTCAACACTTAGTTAAGTTTCACGACCAAGAACAATCGCTAGACTCCAACGAGCTTGCAATACTCGAACGCTTAATGACCTACGGCCCTTGCACGAGCGAAGTTGAACACCAAGGTCAAAGGCTATTTGTACTGCCTCGTTTTGGAACGATCTCACCATGGTCAACGAAAGCCAGTGATATTGTCGCCCATTGCGGTCTATCTAAAATCGCTAGAGTAGAGCGGGGCATTGGTTTTTATATTGATGCCGAATCTGATCTAAATCAGTCAGAACTAGATATCATCGCTCGTCTTATTCATGACCCTATGACTGAATCTGTTGTGTCGGATATTGATGCCGCTCAAGACCTGTTTCGTGATGAACTTCCTAAGCCACTTTTTGAAGTGCCACTTTTATCTGAAGGCAAAAACGCGCTCGAGGCTGCTAATGTCGAACTGGGCTTGGCGCTCTCGATTGATGAGATTGACTACCTAGTTGAGCAATATCAAATGCTTGAGAAAAATCCGACCGATGTCGAGCTTATGATGTTCGCTCAGGTGAATTCAGAGCATTGTCGACATAAGATCTTTAATGCTGATTGGATCGTCGATGGTGAGTCAAGGGAGCATTCATTGTTTCGTATGATACGCGAAACACATATGCAAAACAGCAAAGGTACTCTGGTTGCCTATTCGGATAATTCGTCAGTACTAGCTGGTTCAAAAGGCGAGCGTTTCTTCCCAAACCCCGAAAGCAAAGAATACAGGGGGCACGAAGAGAATATTCATATTCTGTGCAAAGTAGAAACGCATAATCATCCTACTGCCATATCACCTTTCCCAGGTGCGGCTACCGGCTCAGGTGGTGAAATTCGAGATGAAGGCGCAACAGGCCGGGGTTCAAAACCGAAAGCGGGCTTGAGCGGCTATTCGGTTTCTAATCTGCGGCTGCCCGATGCTCCGCAGCCGTGGGAGGGCCCTGAAGCTAAGCCGGCTCGTATTGCCTCGCCTTTACAAATTATGCTCGAAGGGCCAATAGGTGGCGCGGCCTTTAATAATGAGTTTGGTCGCCCTAATATCAGCGGTTACTTTCGAACCTATGAGCAAGCAATAGCCGGTAGCGAGGATGTTAGGGGCTATCACAAACCGATAATGTTAGCTGGCGGCTTGGGCAACATTCGCGAACAACACGTTGAAAAAAATATCATCCCCGACGGCTCCTACATTGTAGTGCTCGGTGGCCCCGCAATGCTCATTGGTTTGGGCGGCGGTGCAGCTTCAAGTGTCGCATCTGGGCAGAGCTCAGAGCAGCTCGATTTTGCCTCAGTACAACGTGGCAACCCAGAGATGGAGCGTCGCTGCCAAGAAGTTATCGACTCATGTTGGGCAATGGATGACCAAAATCCGATTATTTCGATTCATGATATTGGTGCAGGCGGTTTGTGTAACGCCTTACCCGAGCTCGTTGGCGATGCCGGCAAAGGGGGTAAGTTCAATCTGCGCGATGTGCTTAATGATGAGCCAGGCATGTCGCCAATGCAGATTTGGTGTAATGAAGCACAAGAGCGTTATACCTTAGCCGTTGCGCCAGAGCGAATCGAAGAATTTAAGGCCATTTGTGCCCGTGAAAGATGTTTATATTGTGTTGTCGGTACGGCTACTGATGATCAAGTATTGGTTCTTGAAGATAGCCACTTTGAAGATGGCACCGAGCGTCAGAAAACTCCGATTGATTTGCCAATGGAAACGTTATTCGGGAAGCCGCCGAAGATGCTACGTGATGTGAGCTCGGTTGATCGAAATGCGCCTGAATTAGATTTTTCAGGTGTATCGGTAGAGCAAGCCGTAGAGCGCGTACTTGCTTGCCCAACGGTAGCAGATAAGACCTTTTTAATTACTATTGGCGATCGCAGCGTAACTGGCATGATCGCTCGCGATCAAATGGTTGGCCCTTGGCAAGTTCCTGTAGCCGATGTAGCGGTGACGACATCGGCCTACACCGGAAAAACTGGCGAAGCGATGGCGATGGGTGAGCGAACTCCGTTAGCGTCGGTCAATGCACCTGCGAGTGGTCGAATGGCGATTGGCGAGTGCTTAACTAATCTTGCTGCGGCGAATATTCGTGACCTATCAGAAGTTAAGCTTTCGGCAAACTGGATGGCCGCTGCAGGTCATGATGGTGATGATGCTGCGCTTTACGATACCGTAAAAGCCGTAGGCATGGAATTATGTCCAGAGCTCGGGATCGCTATTCCTGTTGGTAAGGACTCTATGTCAATGAAGAGCGTTTGGCAGGATGAAAACGGAGCTTCGCACAGCGTAACCTCGCCCGTATCGTGCGTCATTACAGCATTTGCGCCTGTTGATAACGTTGACCTAACATTAACTCCTGAGCTTGATACTCGCGTTGACTCAAATTTGCTCCTGCTTGATTTATCCGGCGGTCAACAGCGCCTTGCATGTTCAGTACTTGCTCAAGTTTATAATCAAGTTGGTACACAAACACCCGATGTAGATGATTCTGCTTTACTGAAAAAAGGCTTTTTAGCTATTCAAAAGCTGATTCAGCACAGTTTGGTTAAAGCCTATCACGACCGTTCGGACGGAGGCCTATTTGCTGCTGTAGTCGAAATGGCGTTTGCCAGTCGTTGTGGTTTAGACCTGCATATTTCTTCTGGCGCTGATGCTTTGGCAACCTTGTTTAATGAAGAACTCGGCGTTGTGCTTCAAGTTTCGAAGCAAGATCGCGCTCGGTTTGACGAAATCATTAGCGAGTTCGGACTCAGTGATCATGTACATTTGCTTGGTAAGCCCGTAAGCGGAGAGCGTATCGAAATCAGTGTTAATGGGGCGCAGGTATTGGATGCTTCGCGTGTTGCGTTACACAGAACTTGGTCTGAAACAAGTTATCAAATGCAGAGTTTGCGAGACAATCCAGGCTGTGCTCAACAAGAGTATGATCGGGTGTTAGATACCGCCGACACCGGATTGTCATCAACGCTTAGTTTTGACCCAAAGCAAGATATTACCGCGCCGTATATTGGCGGCAGTCGCCCACGTGTGGCGATACTCCGAGAGCAGGGCGTTAACGGTCATATCGAGATGGGCGCCGCGTTTACTCAATCGGGTTTCTCAGCAATAGATGTCACCATGACCGATATCAAAGAACAACGTGTTGACCTCGCAAGTTTTAAGGGGCTTGTTGCGTGTGGCGGATTCTCTTACGGAGACGTACTTGGTGCTGGCGAAGGATGGGCAAAATCCATTTTGTTCAATTCCCAAGTGCGCGATGCCTTTCAAGCCTATTTCGAGCGCGAAGACGCTTTTTCGCTAGGCATTTGTAATGGATGTCAGATGATGTCGAATTTGAAAGAAATCATTCCTGGTGCGCAGAGTTGGCCGCATTTTGTACGCAATGCATCAGAACAATTTGAAGCACGTTTAGTGCAGTCGCGGGTAAGTGATGATACACAGTCTATTTTGATGGCCGGCATGCAAGGTTCCAGCATGCCCGTAGTTGTCGCCCACGGCGAGGGGCGAGCAGAGTATTCGGCTGATTCTTCTAAAAGCAACCTAGTTTTAAGCTATGTCGACTATGCAGGCAGAGCAACTGAAGCTTACCCGGCGAACCCTAATGGTTCCCCCCTCGGCATAGCAGGTTTGAGCAATGATGATGGTAGAGTGACTATTATGATGCCTCATCCTGAGCGGATCTTCCGTACTTCTACCAATTCTTGGCGTGATGAGTCATGGGGTGAATATGGGCCTTGGATGCGAATGTTTCGCAATGCACGCGTTTGGGTTGACTAGCTCTCGGTAGAGCACTGTTTGCATGATATAAATAGGGAGCTTGCGTGTCGCAGCTCCCTTTTTAACTCTGTTTTTAGCGTGACTCTCTTGAAAGTCGGGCTAATTTGGGCTCCCCAATTTGTTAGCGCTCACGCTAATCACATAATGTATTAGAATTCTAAGCATGTTATCGACCTGCTCTTGAACCTCGTCGTCTGCGGTGGAGCCAAGACCTACTAGAACATGCTGTGAGGGGTCGGTAGAGCTAGTAAAAGCTTCGATGGTTACGTTTGCCGCACTAAACTCTTGAGCCGTAGAAAGCGCTTTCTCTACATCTATAACTTTATCATCCGGTGCGTAGATCAGCAGCTGCGGTGCTGTGATTGCTGACTTGTCCATTTCGTCGACTTCATCTAATAGTTCAAGCATGGGTACCAAGGCATCAAGTGGATAGCGCTCAGTCCAGTACTTCGCATGGAAATCATTGAGTGGAGAAAATTGTCGATATTCGCCGCTTAACTTCTTGGCAAGCCACAAGCCCAATGAGTTTTTCAATAGCCAAGCGCCACTGCTTTTTATTGCAAAGTTCGGTGATATCAAAATGTTTGCGTATAGTTTATCGGCGAATGGCTGGGCACTTAGCCAAGTCGATAGTGTTCCTCCAGTCGAAGTACCAATTAGTAGCACACGATCACCGATTTTGGTGCCAATCTCATAGGCCTCTTTAGCATCTTGCTTCCAAGCGTCTGTAGTGGCTTCGGCCATCGCATCGTCGCTACGGCCGTGCCCGCTCAATCTTGCATAAAATACATTTGCTCCAATTTTATCGGCAAACTGTTCGGTCATTGGGCTAAGCTCCTTATGAGTAGCCGAAAATCCGTGCAGATATACGATTGATAGAGGTGTTTTCTGAGCAATGCCGTTATGCCAATGTATGGTTTTTTCAGCGCCGTCCACAATGTCGCTAAACCGTGATTCCTGGCTATCTAAGCCCGCGGCGATCGTCAGCAGCTCAGGGTTGTTTCTCGGTGTATTAGGTTTCAGGGTTTGGGCCTGTTCAAGCCCATGTGCTGTACTAGCAATGCCTGAGACTAACCCAAAGCTTGCCAATAAAGAGGCGAGTCCAAACTTAAAGCCGAAGGAGCGGCCTGCAGGCATAAATGTTCGTTTTTGTTTCATTATTTCGGTTTACCAATTAAGGCGACGTTTATTCGTTTGCGAGATTAATCTTTAACTTATACCAAAGACCCGAACGCACCTCAAACACTTACACAGAGGGGCTTAGTGACCAAGACAACGTTGCTCTGGGGATTCTTCTTTGATAATGTTTGATTACCCAAACCTATCCCTATAATAAAAAATGAAAAATCAAAGACTTATCAGTAGAACGATTATTGCTATTGGTGTTTTAGTCGCGTCTTGCAGTCAGGCTCTTGCTCAGAGTCTAGATCAAGTGCGCTGGAAAAGTACCGAACAGGTGCGTGCTATTTTTGGTGAGCCAAAGAGCGTCAGTTCGCCAGTCGGTACGCATGCCACTTATGTCATGTGGCAGTATGATGGTTTCACCGTCGCATTTGCAAATGGAAAAGCTTTTCACTTATTTAGACAAGATAGCTTAAACCGGCTTCAGCTAGAAGAGAATCGCTAGCCAAGTTAAGTGCTTAGCGCGAGCTTAAAATCAGGTGACAGAATTAGGCCTTTTGGCGCGCTCAACAAGTATGCCTGAGCCAGATCCAAATAAAATTTTGTCATTTGAGTCATCTTCTGATTTAGCTAAGTGGCTAAGTGCTCATCATGCTCAAGAAACGGAGCTATGGGTCAAGATTTTTAAGAAAGCTACGGGCATTCCTTCGGTTGATTGGAATGATGTTGTCATCGAAACCTTATGTTGGGGCTGGATTGATGGGGTTAAGAAATCACTCGATGAGCAAGCCTATCTGCAAAGGATTACCCCTAGAAAGCCTAGAAGTAATTGGTCAAAGCGCAATACTGAACATGTCGAACGCTTGATCAATGAAGGGAGAATGCAAAAGCCTGGGCTAGAGCACGTTAATGCAGCAAAATTAGATGGGCGATGGGAAAACGCGTATAAGCCGCCGAGCGAAATGACTGTTGCCGCTGATTTTTTAGAGGCCTTAGAAGTCAAACCTAAATTGAAAGCTTTTTATCAGACTTTAAACAGATCTAGCCTCTATTCGATTGCATATGGTTTAGATAGTGCGAAGAAACCGGAAACAAGACAACGGCGGTTTGAGAAATTTATGGATATGCTTAGTCGTGAGGAAAAACCGGGTTCGGGCTTTAAAAAGAAAGATAAAAGCGACATATAAGTCTGTCGCTTTTATTCACGATCATCTATCCAGCCTGCCGCACAGAGCAGTCTTCAATCGGATTACTTGGCTAATAGGTTTTCTAAAATACCTTGGTAAACTAGGGAGAGCTTTTCGGGCGTCTGAAGATCAACGCACTCGTTTACTTTGTGTATAGTCGCATTAATTGGGCCTAGTTCGACAACCTGGGCGCCTGTTGGTGCAATAAAGCGACCATCAGAGGTGCCGCCAGTGGTAGACAGTTCAGACTCGATGTTCAAATTTTCGCGGATCGATTTTTGACATGCTTCGACTAAAACTCCTTTTTCGGTTAAGAATGGCAAGCCGAATACTGTCCATTTTGCCGAATACTTAACTCCAAGTTCATCGAGCTTTTCGGTCACTTTTTGCTTTATGCCGTCTGCCGTAATTTCAGTCGAATGACGGAGATTAAAAGTGATCTTTACAGTTTCAGGGATAACATTGGTTGCGCCAGTCCCACCAGCTATATTAGAAATTTGAAAGCTGGTCGGCGGAAAATAATCATTGCCCGTATCCCAAACGATTGAATTCAGGGCATTAATCACGTCGCCGCAATGGTGAATTGGGTTGTCTGCTAAATGAGGGTAGGCTACATGGCCCTGCACACCGATAATCGTAAGCTGGCAACCAACGGAGCCTCGTCGGCCGTTTTTAATGATATCGCCCAGAGTGTTAGTGGAACTTGGTTCACCAACCAAACAATAATCTATTTTCTCGTTTCGAGCTTCTAATTGCTCTATTACTTTTACAGTGCCGCAAGTTGCAGGGCCTTCTTCGTCAGATGTGATCAGCAGCGCGATTGAACCATTGTGATCTGAATGCTCTGCAATAAAGGCCTCAATGCTGGTAACGAATGCCGCCAAGGAGGTTTTCATATCAGCGGTACCGCGGCCAAATAGGTGACCGTCTCGTTCAGTCGGCGTAAAAGGGTCACTGTCCCAACGGTCTAAATCACCCGTTGGAACCACGTCGGTATGTCCGGCGAACGCCAAACAGGGAGCATCAGTTCCACGTCTGGCCCAGAAGTTTAATACTTTGCCGTTATCATCTGCGAAATCCATGCGTTCGACTTCAAAGCCGATGGCCTCTAAGCGCTCGATCATGAGTGCTTGGCATCCCGCATCATGCGGGGTTACCGATTGTGCAGCAATGAGCTGCTTAGTGAGGTCGAGCGTAGGGTTTGTCACGATGATTGAGTCCGCTGATAGTTGTTACATAGAATTCGTATTTCGATTTATTGAGTAGACTTGAATTAATCGACGCGAAGTAATTCGTTCAAGCCGGTTTTGCTACGTGTTTTTGCGTCGACCTTTTTAACGATCACCGCGCAATAAAGGCTGTGAGTTCCGTCTTTGCTTGGGATTGAGCCCGAAACAACAACTGAACCAGCTGGAATCCGGCCGTAAGTCACTTCGCCAGTTTCGCGATCTAGAATTTTGGTGCTTTGCCCTATATACACGCCCATTGAAATAACTGAGCCTTCTTCAACGATAACTCCTTCAACGATTTCTGAGCGCGCTCCAATAAAGCAGTTATCTTCAATAATTACTGGGCCGGCTTGAATCGGCTCGAGTACACCACCAATACCAACACCACCCGAAAGGTGCACGTTCTTACCAATCTGAGCGCAGGAACCAACGGTGGCCCAAGTGTCGACCATACTGCCTGAGTCAACATGCGCGCCGATGTTAACGTAGCTAGGCATGAGTACTACGCTTGGCGCAATGTACGAGCCTTTGCGCACTGCCGCCGGTGGAACAACACGAAAGCCATCAGCTTTAAAGCGAGCCTCATCGTAATCGGCGAACTTCGATTCAACTTTATCGAAGTAGCGAGTATCGCCGCCGTCAATAAGCTCATTGTCTCGAATCGCAAACGACAGTAATACGGCTTTTTTTAGCCATTGGTTTACAACCCACGCGCCATCAATTTTTTCGGCAACGCGGGCTTGTCCACGATCAAGCATATCGATCGCTGTTTCAACGGCTTGTTTGATCTCAGCGTCAACCGTGCTTGGGCTAATATTGCCGCGGTTTTCAAATGCTTGGTCGATGATGTTTTGTAGTTGATCTGTCATGATAATAATCGATGTTTTTTTAAGTAAAGGTTTAGTGCGCTAGCTCACTAATCACTTGGAAAAAGAATGAGGCGCGATTATCCAGCAATTTCGATTCGAGCGCCATCATTGGCGCCTATTAAAGCCGAATTGCGCAGGTTTAGAAGCTAATCACCTGACCCGCATCGGAATTCGGGTTTCGGTCTAGTGCTTGGCAAATCTGTTTGTTTAACTGCTCGAGGACATTGGGGTCTACCACCGCGCTGTGATCACCGTGGCGAATCAAAAATACGTCTTCAGCTCGTTCTCCAAAAGTAGCGATTCGCGCACTCAATAGAATCAAATTGTGCTTTTTTAGAACCAAGGCTACGTTGTGTAAAAAGCCGGGTTGATTTTGTGCGATTACTTCCATGGTGGTGTAGCTATCATGATTAAAATGGAAGTTTACTTTCGGTTTAATCGGGAAGTGTTTGAGCGCACGCGATGCAGTGTTTCGCGAAATTGCTTTCTCGTCTTTCAGGCTAAGTATCAACGTGCGCAGTCGCTGTTCTAGAAATTGCATATAGTCAGCTTTAGTGGCGTCGTCTTGCTCAGGGACTACTGCATTAAACGAATACAACGCGAATCCATTAGAGCTCAAGTGTAGACGGGCTTCGATGATGTCGAGCTCGAGTTGATCAAATGAGCCTGTAACTTGAGTGAGTAGGCGATTTGTTTCCGGGGCATAAACAAAAAACATATTTGCTTCTAGGCGCTCGCTGTAGCGAACTGATACCACCGGCATTGCAATGGCTTTGACGTCAATTAAACTGCTCGCATGCCATGCAATATAGTACGGCTCATTTCGAATGAAATAGTCGCTGTGCAGCGTGTCCCAGAATTGTTGGATATGTTGTTTGTCGACATTTTTTTCGCCGAACTGATCGATGATAAGTTCCATAGCGAGCTGTTGGTCATCTTCAACATGCTCCTTCTCGTAGATTGGTTTTGCTAAGCCTTGGCGCAAAGCTTTTGAGGTGGCCTCATAGAGTTCAAGTAAGAGTTGGCCTTTCCATGCGTTCCATACTTTGGGGCTAGTACCGCGAATGTCAGCCAGAGTCAGCAAATAAAGGTTATTCAAATGCTCTTGATCACCTACAATCTTTGCGAATTCCTTGATGACATCTGGGTCTGAGATATCTCGACGCTGTGAAAAGTGAGACATCATCAGATGACTTAGAACCAACCAACCTACTAATCGTGCGTCGTATTCGCTCATGCCGTGTTCGATGCAAAATTCATATGCATCTGACTCGCCTAGCACTGAATGATCTCCACCGCGCCCTTTGGCGATGTCGTGGAACAAAGCGCCGAGAAAGAGGCGTTCAGGCTTGTGCAGGTCTGACAATATTTCACTAGCTAACGGAAACTCATCGGGATACTTGCGTAAACGAGTTAAATTTTCGAGTACTTTGAGCGTGTGACCATCAACGGTATATACGTGAAATAAGTCGTGCTGCATCTGACCAACAATGGCGCCAAATGTGGGGATATAAGCACCTAGTAAGCCATACGCATTCATTCTAGAAAGCGCGTTCGTAAGCGTGATACCGTCGTGTTTAAACAGGCTTAAAAACAGCTTTTGGGTACTCGTGTCGGAGCGAAATTGGTTGTTTACAAGGCTTAGGTTTGCTCTGATTGAGCGGATCGTATCCGGGTGAATACCGGTAATTTTATGCTCTTGCATTAGCGTAAAAAGCTTAATCATCGCTCGCGGCTCACGAGTAAAAACATGCTCGTCGCGCTGCTCGATCATTTTGTTTTTCACGACAAAGTGATCATCTATTTTTTTGCTCGAACTAAGGCTAAAACGCTTTGAATTATTGACCCGATAGCTGGCTAGCAATACTTCGTTGAGGTAGATAACGTCTTTCGCAGTGCGATAGTAGCGTTTCATCAATTGTTCTACCGCAAGGTGTGCTTTGGTGCCTACGTACCCAAATTCTTCTGCAAGTTGACGTTGTGCGTCAAACAATAGGCGATCTTCGTGGCGATTTGTTATTAGGTGTAGGCCGGTGCGCATTTTCCAAAGGATATTGCGGGCCCTGATCAGCAGTCGATATTCATCGTCATTGATCAAGCCTTGATCGTTCATTTGCTTATAGGTACGGACGCCATGATGGCGGTTATAGACCCACAAAATCATCTGCAAATCACGAAGACCGCCTGGACTCTCTTTTAAATTAGGTTCTAGCGAGTAGGCCGTATCTTGGTATTGAGCATGTCGCTTGTCTTGTTCCTCGAGCTTTCCAATGGAGTATTTCTCAGGCGCCCAACTTCTTGGCGCGCGAATTTTTTCGTTAAGCCTTACAAAAAGTGATTCGTCGCCAGCTAAATGTCGAGCTTCGAGCAAGTTGGTGATGATTGTTAAGTCTGCTTTGGCTTCTTTGACGCAATCTTTAAGGGAGCGAACACTATGACCGACCTCGAGTCCAATATCCCATAAAAAGCGTAGAAAATTTTCAACTAGATCTTTAGCTTGATCGTATTGTTCGTCGGCTAAAAGCAGCAAAAGATCTACGTCGGAGTAGGGGTGCAATTCGCCACGCCCATAACCTCCAACGGCCACCAACTCTATTTGGCCGTCGAATTGATGGTGGCGAAGGTGATGCTCCCACGCAATGATCACTAACCTGTCGACCATCCAAGTGTATTTACTAATTAAATCGGCAGCCGACACGCCATTATTTTGATGCTCTTTAAGCTGGGCTAAGCCTTGCTTAATGGTGTTTTTAAAAGGAGCTATAGGCAGCGCTATTGAACCACCTAAGGACTTTTTGAATACACTTGGATTAAGAAGTTTGCTTTTTGCGAAATGCATAGTCGAGACTCGCTAGTTTATCGTCGGCACAAGTTTGCTGAGCGCTTACGTTTGCTTTCTAGGGCTAATACAATTCGTGCTTAAGGCAAAACAGCATTCGCTGACTTTGTCAGAATTTCATATCCATTGGCGGTCACCAAAATTGTATGTTCCCATTGCGCCGATAAGGAGTGATCGCGCGTGACTACGGTCCAATCATCTGCAAGCAGTTTTGTTTCTTTGCGACCTGCATTGATCATCGGCTCGATGGTAAAGGTCATGCCTTGCTTCAGAGCCAAACCAGTTTTGGGGCGGCCGTAGTGTAAAACCTGTGGCTCTTCATGGAAGACCCTGCCAATTCCATGTCCGCAATATTCGCGAACCACTGAGAAATTAGATGCTTCGGCGTGTTTTTGAATCGCATGGCCTATGTCACCCAATTGAACACCTGGCTTGACCATGTCAATGCCAATTAACATTGCTTCTTTGGCAACCTCTGAAACGCGTTTAGCTAGTATGCTGGGCTTACCAACATAGTACATACGACTGTTATCACCGTGGTACCCGTCTTTAATGACGGTCACATCAATGTTGATGATATCGCCTTTTTTTAGCTTCTTGTCGCCCGGTATGCCATGACAAATCACATGATTGACCGATGTGCATATTGATTTTGGGAAACCCCGGTAATTTAACGGTGCTGGAATTGCATCTTGAACATCAACTATGTAATTGTGGCATATTGTGTTGAGTTCGTCGGTTGTCACACCAGCAACAACGTGCTCTTCTATCATGTCCAGCACTTCACTTGCCAGTCGACCTGCGGTGCGCATTGCTTCGATTTCAGAGCCAGTTTTTATACTTACGGTCATTGCTTACTTTCTATGGTTTAGATTACGGTTGATGCGTTATTGAAAGGTCTTTTTTCGCATTTTTTGCTATCTGATAGTGTACCAAAGCATTTGTCAAAAAGGACAATCTGTGCGGGCTTTAGCGCGAACTTTTGATGGCATAGGGTCATATTTCACTAAAATTTATCGTATTCGAATCAAATCAAGGCTAAGCTAGTTCCATAATAAGAGTTAGTGATAGTAGGGCATAACAATGGCGTTAGGATTTATTAGGCGAACACAGTTCAATTTTTGGCGACTTGCAGAGCCGCGCGCGGTTGTCGAGTGGCAAAGCTTTTATGCCGCTAGAGGTTTACTAAAAAGGCTCCCTAAAGGCGATGGACACCCTGTTATTGTTTTCCCTGGTTTCGTAAGCAGCGACAATGCCACTAGACCGTTGCGGAGCTTGTTGTCTGATCTCGGTTACGAAACTCATGGCTGGGGCTTGGGTGTGAACGTACTATTTGGTAACGAGCTTGAGTCTGAAATGGTTGCCTTGGTCAAAGAGGTAGCTGCAAAGTCGGGTAAAAAGGTTTCCCTGGTGGGCTGGAGCCTTGGTGGCTTATACGCCCGTGAAGTAGCCAAGGTTTGCTCTGACCAGGTTCGATCTGTGATCAGTATGGGGAGCCCAATTTCTGGCAAACCCGAGCATTCTCATGCGCATGGCTTGTTTAAGGCATTTAATGGGGAGCCTACCGACATTGACTATACTCGTTATTTTCAGCTTCATGAAGCTCCGCCAGTACCAACCACGTCGATTTTCTCGCATTCTGATGGCATTGTTGCCTGGGAAGGTTCTCTACAAAAAGAAACTGAGCGTGCCGAAAGTATCGTTGTTCCAGCGAGCCACTTAGGTATGGGCGTGAATCCGCTTGTGATGTATCTGCTGAGTGAACGTTTGTCTCAAGCTGAAGACAATTGGCAAAAATTTAGTACTCGAGGCTTTAAACGCCTGTTTTTCAAAAAATCTAAAGCCGCTAAAAAACTATAGCGTGCTTGCGTTGTAGTTAGTTCTTGCATTGCTTACGCGGCCTTATTCTTGCGAGTTGGCTTAGCCTGCTGGCAGTTCTCGTCTATTAGCTCTACAAAACGTGGTATCAATTGTTTGGGTAGGTCGTGCCCCATCCCCTCTATTAACTCGAGTTTTGAGTTTTTTATGTTTCTGGCTGTATCGATACCGCCTTCAGCTGGCACAAGCAAATCGGCTTTACCGTGAATCACCTGAGTAGGCACTTTAATCTTTCTGAGTAGGTGTCTGCGATCCCCGGATTTCATAATAGCGGCGACTTGATGGGTGTAACCGTTTGGTGAATATGAACGTCGAAGGCTCGCAAGAATTCGCTCGCTAAGCTCCTCTTTTTTAGGGGGGTAGTCTGGGCTGCCAATGATGGCCCATGTCTCGAGGCTATGTTTTAAATAGGCTTTTTCATTTTTTCTATCTGGCCTCATCAATAGTTGCTTGGCTATGCGCAAACTCGGTTGCGGGAGTTCTGGGTTACCTGACGTCGACATAATCGAGGTTAGTGACAAGCTGCGATCCGGATACTCTGCCGCGAGTATTTGGCTGATCATACCGCCCATGGATGCGCCAACCCAGTGAGCTTTCTCGATCTCTAAAAAATCGAGAATGCCAATTGTGTCAGCTGCCATATCACGCAAGCTGTACGGGACTCGTATTGATAAACCTAGACGACTCCGCAGTATCAACTTGAACAGGTTTACAGGGCGTTTTGGTTCTATTTGCTGAGACAAGCCAATATCACGGTTATCGAAACGGATGACCCGAAAGCCGCGCTCGGCAAGGGCTTCACACATCTGTAATGGCCAAGCGATCATTTGGGTGCCAAGCCCCATTATTAAGACAATTGTCGGATCGCTAGGGCTGCCGAACTCGTCATAGGCTAGGCGTAGGCCGTTGGCCATAAGATATTTCTGGGACATGCTGACTACTCTTTTTTATCGTGCTCGTCGAGATGCTTACTCGAAGGCTTCGTTTTAACTGGGGCTAAGTTAAGGCTTGTTATTTAGTACGAGCAGTAACCTCTTTTTTAGTACTTACTTTTCTGCTCACTTTTTTCTTACTTACCTTCTTCTTCACCTTTTTTGCGGAAGCTTTTGTTTTTTTCAAGGGCTTACTTTTTTTGCTTACGCTAACTTTATCTGCGCCGGTTGCGCTCATTAAATCATTAAACGATTCACGCAGGCAATCAGCATAGAATGCTGGGTCTGGAATCATCTCGCGACAAGCATTTATGCTGATATTAAACTTACCACAGTAGCTCAAGAGCGCATGAAAAAGCCCCATGCCGTCTATCGCAGGGCCCAAGCCGAAGTTGCTTAGCATTTTTGCGCCGGTAAAATATAAAGGCACCTGTGGGCCGGGCACGTTTGTGATTACGCAGTTGTATGAAGGCTTTATGCGGTTGGCCAATGCCATGCGGCTAGACAGTCTGGCCGCGGCTGCAGTTAGCGTAGATGGAATAAATTGAGTGTAGTCGGTCATGGTTTTTGCGCCAATCGCGTTATTCAGTTCTTTCGCCTCAGATGTGCCGGCGTTGACGGCAATTAAGCGCTCTAGCGGATCTTCAATGTCGCTACGTATGCGCACAGTTAATTGTGATACTTGGTTTCCAGCTTGGCCAAGTTGGTCTTTGGTGCGAATGTTGACAGGCGCCATTGCTACCAATGATCGCTCAGGTAATTCATTCTTTGATTTCAAATATTTACGCAGGCCGCCACCGCATATTGCCAGGGCTACGTCGTTAACGGTCACCCCGTTTACTGCATTTTTAATGTTCTTTATGTCTTCCAATTCAAACTCAACGGCATCGAATACCCTGTGCGGTGATACGTTGGTGTTGAATCTAGTTCTAGGAATGTCGGTAACTCTCGATAGCTTCCCACGAGCCATGCCCGCGACCATTTTAGCAACGCCTGGTACGGTATTTTTCGCTACTTCGAATACCCTCAGAGGTGTTCTTATGGTGTTTATCTGCGAGCGCCAAATTAGTTCGGTATTGGTCGGGCTTCGCTCTTTCTTAATCTCTTGACCAATGTCCTTTATTCGGCAATCAGGGCTAAGATCATGTATTGCTGCGGCGACCTCAACTCCCGATGCGCCGTCAATCGCGGCATGGTGCATTTTACTCAACACCGCAAAACATCCAGGAGGGAAGCCTTCGATATTATCTAAGCCTTCGATAATATAAAATTCCCAAAGAGGTCTTGCTCTGTCTAATGGGCGAGCGTGTAAACGAGAAGCTTGAATGCATAATTGTCGCCAATCTCCGGGTTTGGGTAGGGCGATATGTCGTATATGAAATTCAGGGTCAAATGGCCCGTTTGATTTCCAGTAAGGATGGTCGAGGCGTAAAGGCACTTCAACAAGAACATCGTTCATGGCCGCGACTCGATGGGCTCGCTTGAGTACGTTTTCCATAATTTGCTTAAATCCGACAGCACCGCCTTCAGATGTAGAAGGATCGTAAATCGCTAAGCCGCCAATATGCATTGGGCTATTTGCGGTTTCGAGATAGAGAAAAGAGGCGTCGAGCCCAGTTAATTGCTTCAATGCAATTGCTCCGTTTTGTCTGAAATATGAGCTTAGCTTGCCATGAGCGAGCCGTGCTCGCAAATAAACCCCCGATTTAGTCAATTTTACCCTTGAATGTCGCCGTCGAAAAACACCTATAAATCTTTGTAAAAACTGAGCTTTATGGTATAAACGCGCCTCAACTTAAATCGTCCGATTGCCATTGGCAACTGCTGGGTGCTTTTTGTCGTTATAAGCTTTTGATTTTATTGAAGATGTTGAGCTAGGTTTTCTAGTCCAATTTCCATTTTCGGTGACACATGTTACTTCGATAAGTTTTCAAGCTGCGAGAAGAGGTTAGTAGTTCAGGTTTTTCGGATCAGTCTAAACCCGTACAATTTGGAGTACATTATGTCAGACGTTACTATGCGCCAGATGCTTGAAGCAGGCGTACACTTTGGTCACCAGACCCGCTATTGGTCACCTAAAATGCGCCCGTTTATCTTCGGTGAGCGCAATAAAATTCACATTATCAACCTTGAGCAAACTTTGCCAATGTTCAACGATGCGATGAACTACATCGGCAGTATCGTTGGCAACGGCGGAAATGTCATGATTGTTGGTACAAAACGTTCAGCTAGCAAGCTTGTTAAAGAAGCAGCGGAACGCGCAGGCGCGCCTTACGTTAACCATCGTTGGTTAGGCGGCATGTTGACTAACTTTAAAACCGTTAAAAACTCAATTCGTCGTTTGAAAGAGTTGGATACACAGTTAGTTGAAGGCACTGCGGCTCGTTTGAGCAAAAAAGAATCACTTACGCTTGATCGCGAGCGCATTAAGCTAGAGCGCAGTCTTGGCGGCATCAAGAACATGCAAGGCTTGCCAGATGCATTGTTTGTGATCGACGTTAAATCAGAGTATATCGCGGTATCAGAAGCTAATAAGCTCGGCATCCCAGTAATTGCGGTTGTTGATACAAACTGTGTTCCAGACGGCATTGACTACGTAATACCAGGTAATGATGACGCGATTCGCGCTATCGGCCTGTATGTTGAAGCTGCGGCTGACACAATTATCAATGCTCGTGCGGCGGCAGCTATTAAGCCTGCGGCTTCTAAAGACGAAACTAGCGAATACGTTGAAGTTGTTGAAGAGGCTGCGGTTGCAGCTGAAGAAGCGCCAGCGGCAGCTGAGGCTCCAGCGGCTGACGTTGCAGTTGAAGAAGCTCCTGTGGCGTCTGCTGACGGCGACAAATTGACTGACATCAATGGTATTGGCCCAGTGATCGAAGGCAAATTGAAAGCACTTGGCATCACAACTTTCCAACAAATCGCAGACTTCACAGCTGAAGACGTTGAGCGTATCGACGGCGAATTGAACTTCAAAGGTCGTATCGATCGTGAAGAATGGATCTCACAAGCAAAAGCGAAAGTAGCATAAACCCTACCTCGTTTAGATTTTAGTGTCATTAAAGCCTGTTTGATCAGGCTTTAATTGCTAGCTAACTTAAGAACTTATTTTATAGGTGATGATATGGCAATTACTGCCTCATTAGTTAAAGAACTGCGCGAACGAACTGGCGCAGGCATGATGGAATGCAAAAAGATGTTGACCGAAACTGACGGTGACATCGATTTAGCAATTGAAGAAATGCGCAAGCGTGGCGCGGCTCAAGCTGATAAGAAAGCTGGGCGCATCGCAGCAGAAGGCACAATTGTAACGTTGGTTGATGGCTCTAAGGGTGTTGCAGTCGAAGTGAACTCCGAAACTGACTTCTCAGCTAAAGACGAATTTTTCGTAGCCTTCGCCAAGCAAGTAGCTGAAACTGTTTTGGCTAACTCGCCTGCAGACATTGACGCTTTGGCGTCTACCGCAACGGCGGCTGGTCCTACAGTTGAAGAAGCTCGTCAAGCCCTGATTCAAAAAATCGGCGAAAACATTACTGTTCGTCGTTTTCAAATTGTTGAAGCTGGTGACGGTGAAGTGGTGGGCGCGTACCAACACGGTAACAAGATTTCTGTATTGACTCGCCTAGCCGGCGGCAGTGAAGATCTTGCAAAAGACGTGGCAATGCACGTTGCAGCGAGCAAGCCAGTGTGTGTTTCGTCAGACGAAGTTCCTGCCGACCTCTTGGCCAAAGAGCGCGAAATTTATGCGGCTCAAGCGGCTGAAAGCGGTAAGCCAGCCGAAATCATGGAAAAGATGGTTGAAGGGCGAGTTCGCAAATATTTGAACGAAGTAACTCTACTTGGTCAGGCGTTCGTAAAAGATCCAGATGTCACAGTAGAAAAACTGTTGAAGTCAGCAGGCGCTGAGTGTAAGCAATTTGTTCGTTACGAAGTTGGCGAAGGAATCGAGAAGAAAGAAGATGACTTTGTAAGTGAAGTTATGGCTCAAGCCGGTAAAGCTTAAGCTAATTGCTGACCGCAAATAAACCTTACTGTTAAAACGCAGAAGAGGTCAGCACTAAAAAATAGCCAGACATTGTGTTCTGGCTATTTTTTTGAGCGTAATTTGTTGTTCGTAATTGAGCTATTGCGAAATTCAAATGCCGCACCAAGGGTATTTTGCCTTATAATCAAGCTCGTAAAAGAAGCCTACACTAAGATGTCGGCAATTATAAAAGCACACACAATTGGGAGCAATTAGCCATGTCCAATGATTCGTCTACTACCGGTTTTCGCAGAATATTACTAAAGCTCAGCGGCGAAGCCCTTGCTGGCAGTTCCGGCGACGCCAAATTTGGCATCGATGCTCAAGTACTAAATGCTGTCTGTAAGGAAGTTGCGGCTGTAATCGAAACCGGAACTCAGGTTGCAATTGTTATCGGTGGAGGCAACTTTTTCAGGGGTATTTCTGCTTCAGAATCAGGTATCGAGCGCGCTACAGCAGACTATATTGGGATGTTGGCTACTGTAATGAATGCTCTTGCCGTGCAACAAGCTTTAAAGCAGATCGGTGTAGAGGCTCGTGTTCAATCGGCTATTCCTATTTCACCAGTTTCCGAGCCTTATGTGCGCTTGCGAGCCTTAAAGCATTTAAATCAAGGTCGGGTGGTGATTTTTGCCGCAGGTACTGGTAACCCGTATTTTACAACAGATACTGCCGCTAGTTTGCGTGCTGCAGAGATTAATGCAGACATCTTAGTAAAAGCCACTAAGGTAGATGGCGTCTATGACAGTGATCCGGAGTCGAACCCCGATGCGGTGCGCTATGAACAAGTGAGCTACGATGAAGTGTTACAAAAGCGCTTAGGTGTAATGGATGCTACGGCGATTGCTCTGTGCCGTGACAACAATATGGACTTACGTGTATTGTCGATCAGCGAAGA
Source organism: uncultured Arenicella sp. (assembly GCA_947499305.1). Classification (GTDB taxonomy): domain Bacteria; phylum Pseudomonadota; class Gammaproteobacteria; order Arenicellales; family Arenicellaceae; genus Arenicella. Next base: position 54,160 of record CANMNN010000017.1, read on the forward strand.
AGGTGCGCTCGCTAAAATGGCACAAGGGCAGGAGATCGGAACCTTGATTACTGGTGGCATGTAGTTTCTATCATCACGGGTTGAAATAAGTGTAAGAAATTGTTCGAACGAACTATTTAAGTAAAGATAACTAATAAAAAGCTCTCCCGAGATTGGATTGAGCGTATAAGAGGAAAGTATGATTGATGATATTTTGAAAGACGCGGAAGATCGTATGCAAAAAAGCATTGAATCAATGCGAGGTGATATGGCCAAAATACGTACCGGTCGAGCTAGCCCGGCGTTAATCGATCACCTGTCGGTTGACTACTACGGAACAGCTACTCCAATTAATCAAGTGGCAAATGTTTCCGTTCAAGACGCGCGTACTTTGGCGGTTCAACCGTGGGAAAAAAACATGGTTCCTGTTGTAGAACGGGCCATTATTGAAGCCAATTTGGGCTTCAACCCAGTTACCGCTGGCGACCTCATTAGGATTCCAATGCCGCCGTTAACAGAAGAGCGCCGCAAAGAGATGGTCAAAGTGGCGGCCAGTGAAGGCGAAAGTGGAAAAATTGCGGTTCGAAATATTCGTAGAGATGCGAATAATGATTTTAAGTCTCTTGAGAAAGAAAAAGAGATCAGCGAAGACGATGAGAAGCGCGCCAACGATCTGGTTCAGAAGTTGACTGACAAGTACGTCTCATTGATCGACGAGATCGTTAAAGAGAAAGAAGCGGATATCTTAAAAGTTTAATTTGCGCGATTGAGTTCAATAGCTCCGCTATAAAGCGCTGTGTGCAGCTAGCGCTGCTGCAGACGAGTGATTCAATCGTAAAAGAATGACTTTCAGATACAGTCAAAAACTCTAATGTTAAAAATAATACGATCTTGGTGGCTTCTTCTGTCCCAAGGGTTACGCCATTCCGTTGGTTCTAGTGGAAGCCTACGGCCTGCAAAGCTGCCAGTGATAACGCCCAAGCCCGAGCATGTAGCAGTGATCATGGATGGCAATGGGCGATGGGCCAATTCTCAAGGCCTGTCTCGTGTAGCCGGACATAAGCGTGGCGTTGATTCTGTTAAGTCCTTGATCAAAAGCTGCATTGAGCACGAGATACCGTATTTATCCATCTTTGCGTTTAGCAGTGAGAATTGGAATCGACCTGAGTCAGAGGTAAGCGCGCTCATGGAGCTCCTAGGTAACGCCTTGGAAACTCAAACCAAGAAGCTTAATGAGAATGGTGTTCGCCTTCAGCTTTTAGGTGATATGTCGCGCTTTAGTGATAAAATTCAAAAGCTTGCGAAACAGTCGGAAGAGGCAACCGCTACCAATGATACTCTTGTTTTTAATGTAGCGATAAACTACGGCGGGCGTTGGGATATCGCGCAAGCCTGTCGAGCTCTTGCTCTAAAGGTGGCAAGCGGAGAGCTCGATGCCGACGATATTGACGAACATTTGATCAATGAACATGTCTCAACCGCAGGCATGCCCGACCCTGATCTATTTATAAGAACCAGTGGCGAATACCGCATTAGCAATTTTCTCTTGTGGCAAGCAGCCTACTCGGAATTCTATTTCACTGATGTTCTATGGCCCGATTTTGACGAGCACGAGTTTACCGACGCGCTGATCAAATATACTAATCGAGATCGCCGGTTTGGAAATGCTGTAGATAAAGTCGCGCAGAAAAAGAACGCTGATAAAAGCGTCAACAATTCAGATCGTGAGGAGACAAATGCTTAAGCAACGAATTATTACCGCGTTGATACTGGTCGCCATAGTGATGGCTTGCTTATTTGCCAGCAACCCTCTCTATTGGCAAGGACTAATTATTCTCGCCGTCACCTTGGGGTTCTATGAGTGGCTAAGATTCTGCAAAGTTGAGTCTTTGGGGGTGAAAGCAATAAGTTATCTGGCTTTCGCGGCTTGTTTGTATTTGATTAAGCTCGCGGTCATGCCAATGGATATCGTTGTCGTGCTTGCTTGCATGCTTTGGGTAGTGCTTCTAATATTCACGGTGACAGATGCACTGGATTTTTTACATTCAAAATGGTTTAAATTACCTATCGGGGTAATGGTGCTATCGACTGCGGGATGGTTGATTGTGGAGTTCCAGCAATTGCCGAATGGCGCGCTGTGGCTTCTGTGTTTCTTTTTCTCGGTTTGGGCGGCAGACGTCGGGGCTTATTTTGTTGGTAAGAGGTTTGGAAAGACCAAGCTCGCGCCTAAAGTGAGTCCAGGTAAAACTATCGAAGGTTTGCTCGGTGGTTTGGGACTAGTGTTAATCTTGTTTGCACCAATTCTTTTTACCCAATTTGATAAAGGAGATGCCGCGTTGTTGCTCGCAACGGTCTTGGTCACGGCTTTTGTGTCAGTTGGCGGTGATTTATTCGAAAGCAAGTTAAAGCGCTATGCCGGCCTTAAAGATAGCAGCCAAATTTTACCTGGCCATGGCGGTGTTTTAGATCGCATTGATAGTCTATTGGCCGGCGCGCCTATTTTCGCAGCAGGCTTGCTGCTACTAGACCTTCTTGGTTAAGTTCAACGCAAGTTTAAGCCTCTAGCGTCTACTCCCCGTTATCGCTATGTGTCTTTTGCTAGTTTTACGCTGCTTTAGTCTCGATTGCGTGAGTTGTTTGTGTGCTAATTAGTGATCAGTGGGCCTGAGCAAGTTATCGAGAATGTAATTAACTTTTTGAGTTGTATTTAATATGCAAAGACTGACAATTTTAGGATCTACTGGGTCGGTGGGCCAAAGTACGTTAGACGTACTCGCTCTGCATCCAGAGCTTTTCTCTGTGTGTGCTTTAACGGCGAATGACAATGTTGAAAAAATGTTGCAGCAGTGTGTTCAGTACTCGCCAGCTGTTGCTGTTATGGGGAGTCAATCCGCCGCGCGCGCGTTGCGTGAAGCTCTGGCGCAAGAAGGTTTTACTCAAATAGAGGTGCGCTCAGGCGTCAATGCCATTGCGGAAATTGCTGCCAGTGACGAGTCAGATTCAGTGATGTCTGCGATAGTCGGCGCAGCCGGCTTGATCCCTACCCTTGAGGCCGTTCGTGCAGGCAAACGTGTGCTCATTGCCAATAAAGAACCTTTAGTAATGACAGGGGACTTATTTATGCGCGAAGCCTCGAGTTCAGGTGCGGTGATTTTGCCGATTGATAGTGAGCACAATGCCATCTTTCAGTGTCTGCCGCATGATCAAGACAAGGCCGGGGTCGCCAAGATACATTTGACGGCGTCTGGTGGCCCATTTCGAGGCCAAAAATGGTCTGACTTAGAGTGCGTTACCCCCGATCAAGCATGCGCTCATCCAAATTGGTCAATGGGACGCAAAATTTCGGTGGATTCTGCCACGATGATGAACAAGGGCCTAGAGTTAATTGAGGCAAGTGCGCTTTTCGGATTATCTGCAGAACGAGTCGACATTGTGGTGCATCCGCAAAGTATCATTCATTCAATGGTGCAATATAACGATGGCTCTTTTCTAGCTCAGCTCGGTTCTCCGGATATGAAAATACCCATTGCACACTCTTTGAGTTGGCCAAATCGGATTGAGTCTGGTGCAAAAACGCTGGATATCACCGAAGTTGCGCGCTTAGATTTCGAAGAGCCAGATATGGAAAACTTACCCTGTTTGCGTTTAGCCAGACGAGCAGCAGAGCAGGGTGGCTCGGCTCCTGCAGTATTGAATGCGGCGAATGAAGTTGCGGTTGATGCTTTCCTAAATGAGATTATCTGCTTCACAGATATTGCCACCGTTATCGAAAACACAATGGCAACGGTTAAATGGGTCGAGATTGATAATATTGAAAGCGTATTAAAGATTGATAATGAAGCACGAGAAGTCGCGAGTGCGCAGATAGACTCTCTAACGCTGGTTAATTGAGTAAATCAATGTTCTCGCATGGGTTGAACGATATGTTTTTAATTTGGGTTAGGCGGTAGTCTGTGGCTTTTTTGTATAGCGTTGTAGGTTTTTTGATCGCAATTGGCGTGCTTGTTGCTGTGCATGAGTTCGGACACTATTGGGTTGCTAGGAAGCTTGGGGTAAAGGTACTTACCTACTCGATCGGCTTCGGTAAGCCGATTTGGAGAAAAGTCGCTGGCCCTGATCAAATTGAGTATGTGATAGCACAAATCCCATTAGGCGGTTACGTTAAATTCTTAGGCGAAGGCACTGAAGCCGACCCCGTTGACCCGAAAGAAGCGCACCGAGCCTTCGATAATCAGCCAATTTGGAAGCGCGCTCTCATCGTGGCCGCTGGCCCTGGAATCAATTTTCTATTTGCCATTGTTCTGTTTATGTTTTTGGGCATGCAAACAGAAACTCGTCAGACCCCGGTGTTTGGGAGTCTCGGCGAAAGCACCGTCTTAGCACAACTTGGCGTTACGAAAGGAGATCGCTTGATCTCAGTCAATGGTAAGAAAGCGCGCTTCATGGCCGAGCATGAACTCTATATATTCAATCAATTGCTTCAAAGAGAGTCGATAGACGTGGAGATAGAGTCTGCTGGCTCTGTGTCGACCAAGCTTATTGATACCAGCGAGATTCCGATCTATCGAATTAATCCCGCGAGCATGATGCGCCAATTGGGCTTTGTTGGTGTTTTGCCTGAAATAACCACGGAGATAGCGCGCATTGCTCCCGGTTCACCCGCCGATAGTGGCGGCCTAAAAGCTGGTGATGTGTTCGTTGAGATTGGCGATAAGTCAATTGATCGATGGGATGATCTCACGTCAGCAGTGCAACCGTCGGCTAATAAACCACTGAAAATCACTGTGGACCGAGGTGGCCAGCGGGTTTCGATGACCATTGCCCCTGAGGCTCAAACTTCGGGTGACAGAACAATTGGGGTTTTAGGTGTTGGACCTAAAATTCTGCCTTTGCCGGAGCAGAGTAAAGTGGAGATCAGTCGGTCACCGCTGGAGGCTCTGGGGCATGGTGTTAATCAGACTTGGCAAATGTCGAGTCTCACCTTGAGAATGCTGGGCAAAATGATTACCTTGCAAGTCTCCTATAAGAACGTTAATGGCCCAATTATGATTGCTGACGTTGCAGGTCAGGCGATTCAAGTTGGCTTTACTACCTATTTATATTTCATAGCATTGATCAGCATCAGCTTGGGAGTGATGAATTTATTGCCCATACCTATGCTGGATGGAGGCCATCTGGCGACCTATGTCATTGAGTTGTTTGCCGGAAAAGACATATCAAGACGCGCGTTTATTGCTGTTCAACCCTTTGGTTTGTTAATGTTGGCGGGCTTGATGAGCTTAGCTTTTTATAATGATATTTTAAGGTTATTCAATTAGAATAATCTACTGCAAGAATTAAAAGGCGCTTCAACTGAAACTAGCTATGGCAACTCAAGACAGCCATTCAAGTTAAGCGCATGAAAAACAATAAAATTAAATCACCTGAGAATAGTAACGAACTATTGAGGACTTCATGATTAGAACTCTTTGCAAGAATGCCACTGCTGCCAGCCGAAAATCATTGCTGACCGTGCTGCTCGCCTGCTCCACAATTTGTGTGACCACCGGTAGCGCTTTTGCTCAACAACAGTCTTTTTTGGTATCAGACATTCGGGTTAAGGGCCTCGCGCGTATTTCAGCGGGTTCGATTTTTAATTACTTGCCAGTAAAAGTGGGGGACACATTTAACCCTACAGAGTCTTCCGAACTGATTAAGGAGCTTTATAAGACCGGCTTCTTTAAAGATATTCAGCTGAGCACTGAAGGCACAGCCATCGTGATCGATGTGGTCGAGTATCCATCAATTACTCAAATTGAGTTCGCCGGTAATAAGCTAATCAAAGAGGAGTCATTGCGCGAAGCGCTTGCAGGTAATGACTTTATTGAAGGTCGTGTCTTCAAACCGAACGTTCTTGAACAAGTGAAGCAAGAGCTAAAGCGTCAGTACCTCAATCAAGGTAAATACAATGCTCAAGTGGGCACCGAAGTTACCGACCTTCCACGTAACCGTGTCAAGGTTAAGCTCCACGTGAAAGAAGGTCCAACTGCTAAGATTAAGAAAATTAACATCGTTGGTAACGAGTATTTTAGCGACAAAATGCTAATCGACGAGTTCGAATCCTCAGACAGCAAGCCGTTTTGGCAATTTTGGGGCTCGGCCGACCAATACTCCAAAGAGAAAGTCTCCGGCGATTTAGAAACCCTTCGTAGTTTTTACCAAAATCAAGGGTTTCTTGATTTTAATATCACATCTAATCAAGTAAGTATTTCGCCAGAGAAAGACGGAATATTCCTCACCGTTAACGTTGATGAGGGTGAGCGCTATACGGTTTCTAGTTTTGTCTTGAACGGACAGCTAGTTGTTCCCGAAGATGAGTTATTGCCCTACGTATTTATCGCTCCCGGGCGTACCTATTCTCGTCGTGACGTTGACAATACAGTGGAATTTATTGGTGATCGACTGGCTGAAGAGGGCTATTCATACGCCGAGGTAGTGCCGGTACCGAATGTAAATCGTGAAGATAACACTATTGCATTTTCGATCAACATTAAGCCTGGTCGTCGTGTTTATGTGCGTCGAATCGACGTTGTCGGTAATAAATTGACCAACGATGATGTGATTCGTCGAGAGTTGCGTCAAACCGAAGGTGGGGCATTCTCACCGAGCCGAGTGAATCGTTCGAAAATTCGTTTACAGCGCTTAAGCTTTTTTGATGAGGTAGAGATCGAGACGGTTCCTGTAGCCGGGCGAGAAGATCAGGTTGACCTGCAGGTAGTTGTAAAAGAACGCCCAACTGGGCAGTTTCTCTTCGGTTTGGGTTTTTCCGGTGATGACGGAGCATTGATTCAAGCGAGCGTGTCTCAGTCCAACTTGTTTGGTACAGGAAACCAATTGAACTTCAATGTGCAGCGCTCTCAAATTGTTGAATCGATTAGTTTGCAATACACTGATCCCTACTACACCAGAAGTGGTATTAGCCGAACCATCGGTTTGACCGGGCGTAGCATCGACTCGGCAAGAGCCAATACATCTGAGTTTTTGACTGAAACTCTCGGCTTAAATGTTCGTTATTTGTTTCCGATTAACGAAAGTAATTCTTTTTCTTTGGGAGCGGGAATTGAGAAAATCGATCTAGAGGTTGGAGCCTTCTCAGTACCAGAGGTTCGAGATTTTATCGCTGAAAGCCCAGAGAATAACCTGTTTACACTGACGTCGGCATTCGCTCACGATACACGTGATAGCTTGTTGTATCCAACTTCAGGCAAGAACTTTCGCCTTTCAGCCGAAGTGACGGCTCCGGGGAGTGATCTTGAGTACTACCGCCTTAACTTGGAATCAAGTTACTACTATCCGTTTACTAACAAGGCCGCTCTCAAGCTGAGTGCTGACATCAGTTATGGCGATGGTTATGGCGACACTGAAGGCTTACCGTTCTTTAAAAATTACTTCGCTGGAGGGTCGCGATCAGTGCGTGGTTACGAGGCTCGTTCTCTCGGTCCTCGCGACTCGAGCGAATTTCCACAGCCATTTGGTGGCAGTAAACGCGTTATCTTGAATGCGACGCTTCTGCTGCCGATTGGCGACGGTGCTTTAGATAAACGATTGCAGTTGTTTGTTGATGGCGGCCAAGTATTTTCGAATGATCAAGATATTGAGTTTGACGATATTCGTTTCACCGCTGGTGTCGGTTTTAACTGGATTTCTCCAGTCGGCCCCTTGTCAATCAGTTATGCGATTCCGCTCAATGAAGTTGAAGCTGATCCTCTTACCGGTTTTATCGGTGATGAAATCGAAAAATTTCAATTTAGTGTTGGTCAGTTAATCCAGTAGCCAAAGTCTAATTTCATTAGGCTAATTAGCAAAAATTAGTTGGGCTTAAGAGCATTTACTCTTAGGCTCAATCAATATTCAAAAAATAAGAAATTATAGGTATTTAGAAATGTTAAAACGTAGTTTAATCGTATTCGCCGCGCTGGCCGCTTGCATGCAAGCTTCAATCGCGTCAGCTGAGCTTAAGATTGGTGTCTACGATGCACGCAAAATTCTTGAGTCATTGCCTGCAGTGCAAAAAGAGTTCAAGAAACTTGGTGCTGAATTTGAGCCCAAAGAGAAAGAGATCGCTGATAAGCGTACTGCACTCGTAAAGCTCCAAGAAGATATCACCAAGAATGCTGGCACGGTTTATTCTGATGCTGAATACAAAGAAAAACAGCTTGAATTTCAAAGTAAGCGCCGTGAGCTTCAATTGCTAGCCGAAGATACTGAGCGCCTAGCAAATGTGCGCAGAAACGAAGTGGTTCGCAAAATCCAAAGTTCAGTAGACCAAGAAGTTCGTAAGTTTGCAGAAGAGCAAGGTTACGATTTAATTTTACGTAGCGGCGTACTTTACGCGGGCCCGAAGGTGAATATTACGCAGCAAATTTTGCAGCGTATGTCATCTAAATAGGCACTACGCTCTTTTAGCGAGACAAACTATCTAGTAATGCATGCTGTCCTTTATTGCTCTTGAGCTAGGTTCTCAAAAGCCTAAGAACCGCTTGCGAAACCAGTTATACTATTGTCAGCTATTGGTAGAAGGCTTCCTTGATAGGGAGTCTTTTGCGTTTAAGCCCTGAAAAAATGGGTGATTCTTAACTCTAAATTGTAATAAAAAGGACTGGTCTCGTGGCATTACTCGACATACATCAAATCAAAAACTACCTACCTCATCGTTATCCATTTTTATTGATAGACAGAGTTCTCGAAGCTGAGCCTGAAGAGCGGATGGTTGCGCTTAAGAACGTGACTTACAACGAACCATTTTTTGAAGGTCATTTTCCAAATCGCCCTGTGATGCCTGGTGTTTTGATTATCGAAGCACTTGCTCAAGCGGCTGCATTGATGGCCAGTTATGGGCGAGATGATATCGATACATCGAGCCGTATTTATTATTTCACAGGCATCGATAAGGCGCGCTTCAAACGCCCGGTCGAACCCGGTGATCAATTGATTTTTGAAGTTCAGCTAGTGCGAAAAATCAAGAATATGTGGAAGTGTCAAGGTGTCGCGAAAGTGGACGGCGAAGTAGCCGCAACTGCAGAGTTAATGTTTACTTTTAAAGATCTATAAATCGGCAGACCTATCAACCCAGAGGCGAAGTTTATGAGCGTTAATATTCACCCGACGGCGATAATAGAGCCAGGTGCAGTTCTCGGTACTGATGTGAGTATCGGTGCTTTTTCAGTAATAGGGCCGAATGTCAAAATCGGCGATGGTACAAAGATCGCCCCGCACGTTGTAATTGAAGGCCACACTGAACTAGGAGCCAATAATCAGGTGTTTTCCTTCACCGCCATTGGTGGTGAACCGCAATCGATATCGTACAAGGGTGAGCCGACTCAGGTAAAGATCGGCGATAACAATGTATTTCGCGAGAACATCACGGTTAATCGCGGCACGATGGACGATGAAGGCATTACTGTCATAGGCAATGACAATTTATTCATGGCGTATGTACACATTGCCCATGATTGTCGCTTAGGCTCTGATCTCTTGTTCTCAAATAATGCTAGCTTAGCCGGCCACGCTCGAGTAGGAGACTATGTAGTTTTAGCCGGTTATACGTTAGTTCACCAGTTTGTACGCATTGGTGAGCACAGTTTTTGCGGCGTTAATACATACTGCACACTCGATGTACCGCCGTTTATGCTGGTCGCAGGCAATAAGGCTATTACGCATGGTATAAACATCCGAGGTTTACGTCGTCGAGGTGTTGATAAAGAGACTATTCTTGAGCTAAAGCGCGCGTATAAAACGATTTATCGCTCTGGTCACACCATGACGCACGCTCTTGATGAGCTGGCAAGTCAAGACTGGCAAAGCGAACAAGTTCAGCAGCTAATCGATTTTATTAGTGGTTCAAAGCGCGGCGTGATTCGCTAATTCCTCAATTATAAATTCTCTAATATGAAAATTGGAATCGTCGCCGGTGAAAAGTCGGGCGATTATTTAGGCGCCGAGCTGATCAAAGCGTTCAAGAAGCGCCACCCAAACGCCGAGTTTGTTGGTCTCGCCGGCCCGTTAATGCTGGCTGAAGGGGCGACCTCATTGGGGGAGATGGACAAGATTAGCATTATGGGAATAGCTGGAGCTGTAAAAGGGCTTTTCGATATACTGCGTATTCGTAAAACCATTCGTAAACACATGCTTGAATGGCGTCCCGATGTATTCATTGGTATTGATGTGCCTGACTTCAACCTGAGTTTAGAAATAAAGCTCAAAGAGGCAGGTATTCCGACGGTTCATTATGTAAGCCCAACGGTATGGGCTTGGCGTGGTAAGCGTATTCATAAAATCAAACGAGCCGTTAATCTTATGTTAACGCTTTTTCCATTTGAAGAGGCATATTATCAAAAACACAATACGGCGGTAAAATACGTCGGCCACCCGTTAGCTAAGCCGGTCTTAAACTGGAACGTTGATGCGCAAGCCAAATCTGAGATCGAGCCAACTCCTGGTAAAAAATTAATTGCGGTGCTTCCAGGTAGTCGAATGAGCGAAGTGTCACGTCTAGCACCAATAATGATTGATGCTTGTACGAAGCTCTCTTCGCGCTATAGTGACCTAGAATTTGTGATACCTGCAGCCTCCCCAAAACTCAAAACTTACATCGAGGATGAATTGAACGTATCGGCAACCCCGGTAAACGTTGTTCTCGGTCATTCTAGAGACGTTTTAGCTATGTCTCATTTGGCGGTATTAGCTTCTGGGACCGCAGCACTTGAAGCGGCTCTTTTCGCAAAGCCTATGGTGGTTATGTACAAAGTGGCGAAATTTGAAGAATGGTATGCAGCGCGGACAATGGAGGTCGAACATTTTTCAATGCCGAACCACTTATGTGATCCGCCGATTGTCACTGAACTGATTCAAGAAAGAGCGACGTCTGAAAACCTAGTTGCAGAAGTTAGTGCGTTACTCGATTGCGACGAGCAATATCAAGCGATGCAGTCCGTGTTAGCAGAAATAGCCCCTAGTTTGAGCGAAGACTCTGGAGAACTAGCGTGTGATGCTATCGAGCAATTAATCTCTTTCGGTGCAAAGCGGGCATGTTAGTCGCTGGTGTTGACGAAGTAGGGCGTGGGCCCCTAGCCGGGCCAGTTGTAACCGCAGCGGTAATTTTACCGGATAGTTTCGAGCTACCTGGTTTGACTGACTCTAAAAAGCTAAGCCAAAAGAAGCGGCAGCTGCTGTCGGCGGCCATTAAAGAACAAGCTTTATCATGGAATTTGGCTGAAGCTACGGTAGAAGAAATTGATCAACTTAATATTCTACACGCGACAATGCTTGCGATGCAGCGCGCCGTCGCGGGTTTGGCTGTGCGGCCAGAACAAGTGCTTGTTGATGGGAACCGAGCCCCAGATTTTGGTATTCCGGCACAGGCGATTGTAGGCGGTGATGGAATCGAAGCCTCGATTTCAGCGGCCTCAATTATCGCTAAAGTTGCTCGTGATGATTTAATGGCCGATTATGCTCAACGTTTTCCGCACTATGGATTTGAAAAGAATAGTGGCTATCCTACAAAACAACACCGCGAAGCGTTGATAGAGCACGGAGTCACGTCAATTCATCGACGTAGTTTTGCTCCGGTTAGGAAGCTATTGTAGGTAATACCGTTATTGAATTCATGTTTACAAGAAGACGCTACTAATTGATGTTCAAGTCAAGCTTAATATTTTTACTTTGATAGCGACAAAGCCCTTCGAAAACCTCGCGATAAGTTTATAATTTGACGATGCCAAAATCATTCGTCCATCTCCATCTTCATTCAGAGTATTCGCTCGTCAATGGCATGATCCGTCTGCCGAGCTTGATTGATCAAACACGAACCAATCAAATGCCTGCCGTCGCCCTCACTGATATGGGCAATCTTTACGGTGCGGTTAAGTTCTTCAATAAATGCATGGCGCAAGGGATCAAACCGATCATTGGTGCCGAAGTGTATATTGAAAACCCGGATAAGGTTACGCAGCCTTACATTGCGGTATTGTTGGTGCAAGACGAAGTAGGGTATGTGAATTTATCTGAACTACTTTCGCGCGGTTTTCGTGAGGGTCAAGCGCAGGGCAAGCCCATCATCCAAAAGCAATGGTTACAGGGAAAAACGGATGGTCTAATTTGTTTGTCTGGAGGCATGCGCGGCGAACTTGGTGGTGCTATTTTGGCGAGCCGTGATAACTATCGTGAGCAGGTGATACAAGACTATCAAACGCTGTTTCCAAATCGTTTTTACATAGAAATTCAGCGTGTTGGACGGCCGCACGAAGAGGAGTATATTGCCGAGGCCGCGCAGCTTGCAGCCAAGTTTCAAGTTCCCTTGGTGGCAACTAATGATGCACACTTTATGCGAGAGGAAGACTTTGATGCGCACGAAGTACGAGTGTGTATTAATGAAGGTCGTGTATTGAACGATACGCGTCGTGTTGTTCATCATACACCTCAGCAATACTATAAAAGCGCGCCTGAGATGATTGAGCTGTTCGCTGATATCCCGAGCGCGATTGAGAACACTTTGATCATCGCCCAGCGTTGCAACTTTGTGATTCGCATGGGCGAGTATTTCTTGCCTGATTTTCCAGTTCCCGAAGGCGAGACAATTGAATCGCATTTACGCAATGAATCATTTGCAGGCCTTGAAGTTGTATTACATCGTCGTTTCCCTGACGGGCCAACGACTGAGGTGCGCGCCGAATACGAAGCGCGAATGGAGTTCGAGCTCAAAATTATTTTTGAGATGGGATTCCCTGGCTACTTCTTGATCGTTGCCGACTTTATTCAATGGGCAAAAGAAAATGACGTGCCCGTTGGGCCGGGTCGTGGTTCTGGCGCAGGCTCGATTGTTGCCTATGCGCTCAAGATTACCGACTTAGACCCGATTGAACACATCTTGCTTTTTGAGCGCTTTCTAAACCCAGAACGTGTTTCAATGCCTGACTTCGACGTCGACTTTTGCATCGAAGGTCGTGAGCGAGTAATCGACTATGTTGCTAAAAAATATGGTCGCGATAAGGTATCACAAATCATTACCTATGGAACCATGGCGGCTAAGGGCGTGATTCGTGATGTAGGGCGTGTAATGGGTATGTCTTATGGGCATGTTGATGGCGTGGCCAAGCTCATTCCGTTTGACTTAGGCATCACTCTTACAAAGGCCTTGGACCAAGAGCCGGAGCTTAAAGACCGCTACGATAACGAAGAAGAAATCACCGAGCTTATCGATATGGCACTCAAGCTCGAAGGCTTGGCTCGAAACGTCGGCAAGCACGCCGGTGGTGTAGTGATTGCGCCTACTGACTTAACTGACTTTACACCTTTGTATTGTGAACATGGCAGTGACCAAATTGTATCGCAGTACGATAAAGATGACCTTGAAACCGTCGGATTGGTTAAGTTTGACTTTCTTGGGCTAAAAACGCTGACTATTATCGATTGGGCGGTAAAGGCTATTAACGCTCAGCGGCAAGTCAATAGCGAAGAATTGCTCGATATTGCCAAGTTGCCACTTGATGATAAGCCGACCTATGAGCTACTCAAAGAGGGCTTAACCACCGCGGTGTTCCAGCTTGAATCATCGGGCATGAAGGAGTTGATCAAAAACCTCAAGCCAGACCAATTTGAAGACATCGTAGCATTGGTGGCACTTTACCGTCCTGGCCCGCTCGGTGCAGGTATGGAGAAGGTTTATTGTGATCGTAAGCATGGCAAAGAGCCTACGACTTACGCGCATGAGATGCTCGAGCCAATTCTGAACAACACCCAAGGCATTATTCTGTATCAAGAGCAGGTAATGAACATCGCGCAAGAGATGGCGGGGTACTCGCTTGGTGGCGCCGACATTTTACGCCGAGCTATGGGTAAGAAGAAACCCGAAGAAATGGCCAAGCAGCGTGAAATTTTCCAAAAGGGCGCTGATGAACGGAGTGTGCCGCCAGAGGTAGCTAAAGAAGTTTTCGACTTAATGGAATATTTCGCGGCCTATGGTTTTAATAAGAGTCACTCGGCGGCTTACGCTTTAGTCGCATATCAAACCGCATGGCTTAAGGCGCATTACCCATCGCAGTTTATGGCTGCGTGTATGTCGGCGGATATGGAGAACACCGATAAGGTGGTAATTCTATTAAACGAAGCAACTGAAATGGGCCTCACGGTCCAACACCCTGATATCAACCTTTGTCAGTATCAGTTTGTTGCGACTGACAATAAACATGTTGTTTATGGGCTGGGCGCTATTAAAGGTATCGGTCGCCCAGTCATCGAGAACATCATCGAAGCGCGAGAGGAGGGCGGTCCATTTAAGGATCTTTACGATCTTTGTGCGCGGGTTGATGTTAAACGTGTAAACCGTCGTGCTCTTGAAGCGCTTGTTCGCGCCGGTGCGTTGGACGAGCTTGGCGTACATCGTGCGAGCTTAGTCGAGAGTATAGGTTTGGCTTTAGAGGCGGCTAATCAGCAAGCCAAAAGTGCGATGGCCGGGCAGAATGATATGTTCGGTATTGCGGCCCCGGTAGAAACCGTGCAAACCTATCAAAATGTTCCTGAGTGGAAGAAAGAGGACTTGCTCGCAGCTGAGAAGGAAACTCTCGGTTTATACCTGAGTGGTCATCCGATAGATACCTATATTAAAGAGTTGGATCAGTTCACTTCCTGTCGACTAGTGGATATTGATGTCGGGCAGGGCAAGGGCAAAAAGCCGGTAACCCTTGCTGGTTTGGTTGTTGGTGCTCGCACAATGAACACTAAATCTGGTTCTAGAATGGCATTTCTCACGCTCGATGATAAAACTGCTAGAGTCGAAGTGGGTGTGTTTGGTGAGCTTTATGATCAGCGCCGCGATGTCATTCATAAAGATAAAGTCTTAGTGATCAAGGGTAAGGCGAGTCATAACTTTTTCAATGATGATATCCGTATCTCTGCCGATGAGCTTTTTGATATCGAACAAGCACGTGGACAACTCGCTCGACATATGCAAATTCAGATAGCATCTGAGCAGATGAACGAAACCACGGTGACAACGCTCAAACAAATTTTGGCTAGAAACGACAATGGTCAATGCGGGGTTGGCTTCGAATACCGAACTCCTCATGGAGTGTGTAAACTTGATGTCGCTCATGATTGGCGTGTCGTTCCAAACAAGTTGATGTTAGAGCAGCTTGAGTCGATTGTTGGTCAATCTAATATTCATTTGATCTACTAAGCAGTGTTAGGCAGTTTCTTAGAGAAGTTTTCTAAGTGTTTGCTCTTCCAATGTTTTTTAAGATAGTGTTATACTTTTCTTGCTGTTGGGATTAGATGCCTATGTGTGTGTTTATAGGCTAACTTTCGGCGGTTTAGTCTGGTTGAACCTCGACACCACTCCGTTATTATTCGGGCTATTGGATAGGTAGACTAAAGCGATAATGCAACCCCAGATTTAGCTGCACTATCGCAACTCAAATAATAATAAGAATTTGCTTAAGCAAATCATATAAAACTGGGTTAGAAAATGAGCAGATTTATTTGCTCGCTAATAATAAAACAAGCGTAAAAATAATAAGAAAGACGCTTGATCGACTCAGAAGCTATTTGCGCATTGCATCTTGTATCTTCTTAAATTTAGATACAACGTGATTGTCCTATAGCATCACTTAGTGAGATGACACTAGAATATTCGGCCTGGACTGGCCTAGCTTTTCCAGGCCGACTTTATTTTTTTGAATCTGCTGCGTAAATACCCTGCGCCCATATACACATGGTCTTGCTTGTATCGACTCATTCAAGTCTAGGCCTGAGAAAAGTACATATAAACGGCTGTAATTGACATGACATTTTCTGCATCAGAGTTTGAGAAAGAGCTCTTTGGAGGGTTAAATCTTGACCGACAAGGTCGATATTTCGTTGCATTTAGCGGCGGAGTAGACTCTACCGTGTTGCTTCACTTAATGGCCACATTGCGTGATGAGTATGGTTTTGAGCTAACCGCGCTGCATGTAAGTCATAACCTTCAGCCTGAGTCACAGTCCTGGGCTGATCACTGCGCCGCGGTGTGCAATAGCTTGGGTGTTCGCCTAAAACAAACTTCGTTAAATCTCGATTCAAACTCCGAAGCCACCGCGCGCGATGCACGTTACGAATGGTTCAGAGAGCAAGTTCAATATGGCTGTGTGCTGATGACAGCTCATCACCAGCAAGATCGCGCTGAAACCTTTTTATTCAATTTGATGCGTGGCGCTGGTAGTACGGGTCTTTCGAGTTTGCGCGCAAGTCGACCGTTTTTCGGCGCTAAGTTGGTGCGTCCAATGCTGTCTTTCACACAAGACGACATTGTAGAGTATGCCGAAAATAATCATTTGATCTGGGTTGAAGACCCAAGTAATCGCGATCAACGCTATTCTCGCAATGAGATTCGACATCAGGTGTTGCCTGCGCTCGAAAACTTTAGGTCTGATGCTATACAGAACATTGCCCGCGCGGCGGCAAATTTAGAGCAAGAAAATGGGCTATTAAGAGAGGTTGCTATTTGTGATTTAGTCGATGTTCGAGAGCATCCATCGCATCCGCTAGATCAGTCTCACGCGTTGTGCGTAGACGATATGGGGCACCTTACCGTGGGCCGTCAGGCGAATGTTCTGCGTTTCTGGTTACAAAGCCTCAAGCTCCACTCGCCGAGCCGCCGCTTGCTAGCCAAATTGCTTGCCGCTATTGCGCATCCGCCAGCAAGTACGGCCGTAATACAAGAGGGCGGATGCCAATTCCGATTTTATAAAGGTTTTATGTATGTGATGCCCGCACTAGATTCGAGTCGAGAATTTTCGGCAGTTAACTGGCAGAATATTGATAAGCCTCTAGAGCTTTTTGAAAGTCGGTGGCACGTAGGTTCAACGGCAAAGTTGAAAGAGTTAATTTTTTCACGTAAAGAGTCAAGATTACGTTTGGCTGCAAAGCCTGAAATTGCTAACCCTAAAGCGCTACAAGGACACAGCCTGAACCTTAAAAAATGGATGCAAGACATGGGAGTTCCGCCCTGGCGTCGCCAGGCCTTGCCCTTATTAACCATGTCACAGGCGCAGAACGATGTCGTTATTGCTCCTGTCGACGAGCAGTTACACAGCGACTGGGTTTCTTTTAATCCTTGATCTCGATTCTTAAGAGGGTCGCGACTAATTCAGCACACCTTGGTAATTTTCTAGCCTTGTTATAACGGGGCTCAGCTAGTGCCACAGGCTTTGGGGATAGGAACTCAGAAGACATATTTAGACGAAGAGTCTAGTTTTAGTGGTCTCTTTGGCTTTGCTGGTTGTTCGCAGTACGATCAGAATCCACAAATATTTCACACAACACCTGCAAAACAGATTGTTCATAATCGGCCGCTCGAGTATCATGTAGAACCTTCTGGAGCACTGTACTAAACACCATTTTCGGCGGTTTTTGCAATGTTCGATACGCTTTCACTACCGTCAAACACACTCGATGACTAAATACGTATTTATAACCGGAGGGGTTGTCTCTTCTCTCGGTAAGGGCATTGCCGCGGCCTCGCTTGCCACACTTCTTGAATCCCGCGGGCTAAAGGTCACGCTCATGAAGCTTGATCCTTATATTAATGTTGACCCTGGCACCATGAGTCCTATGCAGCACGGCGAGGTATTTGTTACCGACGATGGAGCTGAGACTGATTTAGATCTTGGTCACTACGAGCGCTTCATTCGCACCAAATTATCTCAAAAAAACAATTTCACCACAGGACGTATTTATGAGCGTGTTCTACGAAAGGAACGACGTGGTGATTATCTTGGTGGTACGGTTCAAGTAATCCCGCACATTACCAATGAGATGAAGACCGCTATTGAAGATGGCGCTGGTGATGTCGATGTTGCCTTAGTTGAAATAGGTGGCACCGTAGGTGATATTGAGTCATTGCCGTTCTTGGAAGCGATTCGTCAAATGCGCATCGAAAAGGGCGTGGAAAACGTGCTGTTCATGCATTTAACACTGGTTCCCTATATTGCGGTAGCCGGTGAAATTAAAACCAAGCCAACGCAACACTCGGTAAAAGAATTACGCAGCATCGGTATTCAGCCTGACATCTTGTTGTGTCGTGTTAATGAGCCGCTTCCTAGCAATGCTAAGCGTAAAATCGCCTTGTTCACCAATGTGTCGCAAGATGCGGTTATTTCAGGCGTAGACGTTGATAATATCTATCAAATCCCTCTGTTATACCGTGATCAGGGCGTTGATGAAATCGTTGTTAAACACTTTAGGCTAGATTGCCCGCCAGCTGATTTGTCTGAGTGGGAAACCGTTGTAGATCGAAAGGCTAACCCAACGGGTGAAGTGAATATTGCCTTGGTAGGTAAATACATTGGTCTGACTGAGTCATACAAGTCTCTGTCCGAATCATTAATTCATGCCGGCATCAAAACCTTGACCAAGGTTAATATTAATTACATCGAAGCCGAAGAAATTGAGAAGCAGGGCGTTGAAATATTGGCTAATAATGATGCGATTCTAGTGGCGGGCGGCTTTGGAGATCGTGGCACTGAAGGCAAAATTATGGCGGCTAAGCATGCACGCGAGAATAAAATTCCTTATTTAGGCATTTGCCTTGGTATGCAAGTTGCGGTTATCGATTTCGCTAGAAACGTCGCCGCAATGGATAATGCCAACAGTACCGAGTTTAATAAAGACACGCCTAACCCAGTTATCGCACTGATTGAAGAATGGACTGACGAACAGGGCAATGTACAGCTGCGAGATGAGAATTCTGACCTCGGTGGTACTATGCGCCTAGGCGGTCAGAAGTGTCATTTAACAGAAGGGTCAAAAGTTCGTGATGTTTATGGTGAGGCAACTATTGTTGAACGTCATCGCCATCGCTATGAATTCAATAACATGCTCAGAGAAAAACTGACCGATGCCGGTTTAATTATTGGCGGTGTGTCAGATGATGATTTAGTAGAGACGGTTGAAATTGCTGATCATCCTTGGTTTGTCGGCGTGCAGTTCCATCCAGAGTTTACTTCCAGCCCGAGAGATGGACACCCCTTATTTACGTCTTACGTTGAAGCAGCTCGCGCTGAACGCGAAAAAACGTAGTTTGAATTGGCATTACCTTGATTTGACATTAACAGTTTAAGCACAGAGTTTTAGAGGCAGTACTATGAAGATCGCAGATTTTGAAGTTGGTTTGGACAAACCGTTTTTTCTCATTGCGGGTCCCTGCGTTATTGAGTCACGCGAACATGCCTTAGAAACCGCAAAGATGATTCGCGATATTACCGGCGAACTGGGTATTAACGCTCTATACAAATCATCTTTTGATAAAGCCAACCGTACTTCCGGCACTTCATTTCGAGGCCCGGGTATCCAAGAGGGCTTAGAAATTCTTCAAGAGGTACGTGAAACTGTTGGTATGCCGGTACTTACCGATGTTCATACGCCCGAGCAAGTTCATTTAGCGGCTAAGTATGTCGATATGATTCAGACGCCAGCGTTTCTATGTCGCCAAACCGATTTAATTGAAGCTGTTGGTGCCTGTGGTATCCCGGCGAATATTAAAAAGGGCCAATTTTTATCTCCACCTGAAATGGTTAACGTTACTAAAAAAGCGGAAGCAGCAGGCGGGAAAGGCAGGATTACTGTATGTGAGCGCGGAGCGTCATTCGGCTACAACAACTTGGTTGTTGATATGCGCGGTTTAGCACAAATGCGTGAGACAGGTTGCCCGGTGGTGTTTGACGCTACTCATTCGGTGCAATTGCCTGGCGGCAAAGGTGATCGCTCTGGAGGCCAACGTGAGTTTGTTCCAGTACTTGCTAGAGCAGCCGTTGCCGCAGGTGTATCGGGCTTATTTATGGAAACCCACCCTGATCCTGATAATGCAAAAAGCGATGGCCCTAACGCTATGCCAACACAACGCTTAAAAGATTTACTCACGGTTTTACAACAAATCGACCAGTCCACGAAAGCTGGTGGTTTCTTAGAGGATGAGCTGTCATAAGCCCGTTACACGATCACATTAAGATCCAGAGAAACCAATTTTTAATTTTATTCTGATACTTCTATCTTAGAACAAGAGGCAGCATGTCTACCATCAAATCTATTCTCGCTCGTGAAATTCTTGACTCACGTGGCAATCCAACGGTTGAAGCCGACGTAACCCTGGCTGACGGCTCTTTCGGTCGTGCGGTAGCTCCGTCTGGCGCATCAACAGGCACATTAGAAGCACTCGAGCTTCGTGATGGCGATAAATCTCGCTATTTAGGTAAGGGCGTTACTCAAGCGGTTGAGAATGCTAACACAGCCATTGCCTACGCCTTAAACGGAAAAGACGCGCTTGATCAACGTGCAATCGACCAAGCAATGATCGACCTAGATGGAACCGACAACAAATCGAAGCTTGGTGCGAATGCAATTCTAGCGGTTTCTCTAGCGGTTGCTAAAGCGGCAGCAGTTAGCAAAGGCGTACCTTTATACGCACACTTTGCTGAGTTATTTGGTAACGACACTTACTCGATGCCAGTGCCACAGATGAACATTATTAATGGTGGTGAACATGCTGATAACTCGATAGATTTTCAAGAGTTCATGATTTTGCCTACCGGCTTACCTAGTTTCGGTGAAGCCTTACGTGCTGGCGCTGAAGTGTTCCACTCTTTGAAAAAGGTGTTGCATGATATGGGCTTAAGCACGGCTGTTGGCGATGAAGGTGGTTTTGCACCTAACCTTGACAGCAATGAAGCGGCTGTAGGCATTATCATTCAAGCGATCGAAAACGCAGGTTACAAAGCTGGCGAAGACATCATGATCGGTTTGGACGTTGCGAGTACAGAATTCTACTCAGACGGCAAATATCACCTGAGTGCCGAAGGCAAGTCATTAAACTCAGATGAGTTTGTAGAGTACTTAGAAGCATGGGTTCGTAAGTATCCGATTATAACTATCGAAGACGGCATGGCCGAAGACGATTGGGACGGCTGGGCTGCTCACACCAAAAGTGTTGGCGCAGACATTCAACTTACCGGTGACGACTTGTTCGTAACTAACACTAAGATCTTGCAGCAAGGTATTGAAAAGGGCGTAGCGAACTCAATTTTGATCAAGTTTAATCAGATTGGTTCTTTAACTGAAACCTTAGATGCGATTCAAATGGCACACGATGCCGGCTACAAAGCGACGATCTCGCATCGCTCTGGCGAAACAGAAGATACGACGATTGCTGACCTAGCGGTTGCAACAGCGGCTGGCCAAATTAAAACGGGCTCCCTGTGCCGCTCTGACCGAGTTGCTAAGTACAATCAACTACTGCGCATCGAACAAGAGTTGGGTGATCTAGCGGTCTACCCAGGTATTAAGTCGTTTAGCTAAGTCAATAATAGCTTCGACGATTAAAAAACGTTTTGAAAAAGCCCCACTCTTTCTGAAAGAGCGGGGCTTTTTTATGTAGGCTTAGTGAAATGGTTTGAGCTTACGGTTTCTCGATCTGCTCTTTCCAAAACTTAAGTAGGCGTTTCTCTGACACTGGTATTTGCGTACGAAGATGTTGAGCAAAAATTGATACGCGCCATTCTTCGAGCATTCGGGCAAACTCAACTAGTTTTGGGTGCGCAATAAACACAAAGTCGAGCTCTAAATTAGGGTGACTCAGTTCTTCTACTTTTTGGTTAAAACTTTTTTGCAGTGCTTCCAAGGCCATTTCTTCGCTGACAGTTTTACTTGCGAACTCCAATTTTTCCAGTCTGCTCTCTATTGCGCGCAAATATCTTGGATACTGCTTAAGCATACTTAGCGGTGTGTAACTCAAAAAACTAGGTTCAAATAATCGGTAGACCTGAGCTTTGATGTCTTCAACCGCTAGGTCGAGCGCGACACTGTCTAGGGAAACCTTATTTGCTTGAGCCAAGACCGTGTCACGATGCTTGAATGCGATGATTAAGGAGGCTTCCAATTCCATCGCGATGGGAACCCATTGCTTGCCGCCTTGTGCGAGCGCATCTTCGAAGCTGCTCGCATCGCGAATATTGTCTGTACCATTTGCAAAGCATGCCTGCGCAAGGCCCGCGTTGATGAGTTTGTCGACCCAGTCAGATTTATTGACGGTAGTAGGGCTGACTGTTTTGAGCTGTGATGCTAGGCCGCCTAAGCCTCCTTTTTTACCGCCTTGCTTTACCGACATAAGCTCTTTTTGTAAGTACTTAAGGCTCTGTTTTTGAGTGGTCGTGGTGAGCTGCTTCTTAGCTAACTCAATAATTGCGCGGTTGCTTTGATATTTCGCCACGGCAGGCTGATCGTGGACAAGTAAAGAGATGCTGTTATCGGCTTGAAGTTGCAACATCGGAAAAGCTCGAACGGTCATTCCTTGGTGTTGATAGTCGACAAAATCAGTCAAGCTGCCAAAGCTCCAGCTATCGATATTATGCTGCTCTAACTTAATTCGTTCGCTGGCATTGTTAGAGTGCACACTTTCTTGAACGGAGTGGGCGTAGCTCGTCTTTAAAAGATCAAGATCTCGACCCTCTTCAATTAGTGAGCCGTCTACATCAATTACGCGATAATTCATTTGATAGAACTCATCGAGCTTTGTCGTATCAAAATCTTCGGCCGTTACCTTTACACCTCGAGTGCGAAACAATACTTCAGCTAGGGCTTCAGTGAGAGCCTGATCCTTGATAACTAGCTTAGAAAAAATACGGTCGATAGCATCAGAGGCAGGCGCAAAATTACGGCGAATAGGTTTTGCCAAAGTCTTAACTAAGGCAATACACTTTTCGCGTAAAAGACCAGGCACTAGCCAGTCGCCTATGTGCTTAGGAAAGGGCGCAAGCACCGCGATCGGCACTATCATGGTGACGCCGTCACCTTGCTTGCCAGGGTCAAACTTATAGCTGATTTTGACAGTCTTACCTTGCACGTCGATCGAATCGGGAAACTGCGCGCCTTGGTCGCTAGCGAGCTGGGCCTGCAGCAATGTTTCTCGGTCAAGCTTGAGAACTTCTTCATTGCCAGCTTTTAGCCACTTTTCTAAAGAGCTGCGATTATGAATGCTGCTCGGCAATCTCTCCTTATAGAAATCATAAATGATCCGATCATTGACCAGCAGGTTACGTCGCCGTGTTTTAGTTTCAAGCTTTTCAATATCGTTAATTAGCGATTCATTGTGCGTAACGAATTCTGCAAGCTTGCCGCGCGGCTTATACGCGCCGTTTACCAACGCTTGCTGTAAGAACACTTCGTGACATTCCTTGGCATTTATCGGCGCATAATTAACTGGCTCTTTATCGCGCAGTGTCAGGCCGTAAAGTAAGGTTTTTCGATAGGCTTTAATGCTGCCAGAGCGAACATGATAATGTGGCGAGCTATAGCTAAATCGGCATAGATGTTTAGCTGCTTCAAACGCCCATATGGGTTTAATTTCGCCAATGGTATGCGCGAATAAGCGCGAGGTTTCAATGTATTCCGCCGACATAATCCATTTAGGTTTACGCTTTGCTTGAGCGGACCCAGGAAAGAGATGTACATGGCGACTGCGTGTTGCGGTATATTCTCCATCGACATCCTTAGTTGCAAGATTGCTAACAAGGCCGCTCAACAATGCTCGGTGAAGGTTTTCATAACGTGTATCAAACTGGCTGCTGGGCTTGGCTTTTTTCTGACCCTTCTCGGGAAGAGTGAGTGTTTGCCATGAAGAAGTTTCCCAGCCGAGTAATTTAGTTTGAGTTTGTAGTTGTCGAAATAACTCGCGCCATTCAAATACCCGCGCGATCGACCAATATTGTTCAACGCAATGTTGTCTAAACTTAGTATTACTCAAGTCTTGCTTCGCATTATTGATAGCTTGCCATAAATGCAAAAAACTAAAGAAGTCCGACTGAGGATGGTGCAGCACTTGATGCGATTGATCAGCCGCCTGTTGCTTCTCCGCTGGACGCTCTCGTGGGTCCTGAATGCTCAGAGCACTTATTAAAACAAGCGTATCTTTAAGGTTGCCAAGTTTGTTTGCTTCAATGAGAATGCGCGCATATTTTGGGTCGACCGAGAGGTCGCTCATTTGCCGCCCGAGAGGGCTTAGCTTGCGATCATCATCAACCCCGCCGAGTTCTTGTAGTAGCTTGAAACCATCGTTCAAAAGCCGAGAGTCAGGTTGATCCAAAAACTCAAACGAGCGCACGTCTTTGATGCCAAGCCTTAGCATTTTTAGAATCACAGAAGCTAGATTACTGCGAAGAATCTCAGCCGGGGTGAACTCAGCGCGTTGCTCGAAGTCTTCTTGTGAATACAAACGAATACATACGCCGTGAGCGACACGACCACAGCGTCCTTGGCGTTGATTAGCGCTGGCTTGAGATATTGCCTCAATCGGCAAGCGCTGCACCTTTGAGCGAAAGCTGTATCGTGAAATACGTGCGAGCCCAGGGTCAATAACGTAGGCTATGCCGGGCACCGTAATCGAGGTTTCGGCAACGTTTGTCGCCAATACGACCTTGCGTCTATGCGCCGGTTTAAATACTTTGTTTTGCTCCGCCACGCTCAAGCGTGAGTAAAGGGGCAGAACGTCAACTGAGTGTTGAGCTTTTCTTAGGGCCTCGGCTGCATCCCGAATTTCTCGCTCCCCCGCGCAAAAGATTAGAATGTCACCGCTTGCTTTGTATTCACCTTTGGCTTCCGCGCGAATAACTTGGCCTACGGTATCACTGATAAGCTCCGCGAGATTCGGTGCTTGTTCGGCAGGCTCTTGGTAAATCGTTTTAACCGGATAAGTTCGACCTGAGACTTCTATGATAGGCGCAGCCTTGCCTCGGAGCGTGAAATGCTTTGAGAATTTCTCGAGATCAATCGTTGCCGAAGTGATGATAACCTTGAGTTCAGGACGCTTTTTACACAGGGGTTTTAGCAGCCCAAGTAAGAAGTCGATGTTCAAGCTACGCTCATGCGCTTCATCAATTATTATCACATCATACTTTTTGAGCAAGCGATCATGCTGAAACTCAGCGAGCAGCACGCCATCGGTCATCAGCTTTATGCGCGTGTTTTTACTCGAATGATCGTTGAACCTCACCTGATAGCCAACGCCTTCGCCAAGTGGCGTTTTAAGCTCAGAAGCAATTCGGTCGGCCACCGTGCGTGCCGCAATACGACGAGGCTGGGTGTGCCCAATTAGGCCTGTTTCACCATAGCCTAGAGATAAGCAAATTTTAGGTAATTGAGTAGTTTTGCCCGAGCCCGTTTCGCCGGCAAGAATCACAACCTGATTGTCGCGAATGGTTTTGGCGATCTCTTCATAGCGCTGGCTGATCGGCAAGCTTTCTGGAAAGCTAATTGGGCTCGCCCAAGGTTCGCGTTTAACGGCTTTGTGCTTACCAGTATTCTTGTTTTTTGTGTCTGGTCGCATTAGATAAGGCAGAGCCGTTTGTGGAAAAGTCAGAGTATAAAACTATTTGTTAATGAGGTGTAAACACGACTCGAAACATCGCTAGGATTACATTATACTCTCACTCGTTAAAGACACGCGTCCGTAGCTCAGCTGGATAGAGTAGTTGGCTTCGAACCAATTGGTCGGGGGTTCGAATCCCTCCGGGCGCGCCATAAATAAAAGAACCGGCCTTGTGCCGGTTTTTTTATTTATTCCGTGCTCGGCTGTATGAGAGAACCCCAGGTTCGATAAATTCGCAGGAGCGAATTTAAACAGCCGAAGGCTGCCCGAAGGGCGAAGCGCATGGATGCGCTGAGTAATCCCTCCGGGCGCGCCACTTTAAACTATGATTTTTTAAAGGGATTTAAATTCATTTTTTAGGTACTCATTTTGACTACGTAAAACTTTCCATGAAACTAATACACTTCGCTCGTCCGTTTGAATCAGGGGCTAATACCTTTCTATCAATTTAGGCAGGCATTTTCGCCTTTTTATCAAAACAGCGCTAGATTCACCGACGGTGTCTTCATGATTAGTAAGTGTCGGACTATAAGTGCTTTTTTAGAAATAAAACGTATAACGGCATAACACTTAGTATTGCTCATTACCTCTAGTTTTCTAAAGCTGACCTTTCTATTTGAATAATTGGCCTTGCGTTATCCTGTGCAATATTATCGCTCTTGATCAGATAGATGGTTTTCCATGGGTTGAGAGAGAAACCTATATTGAGGTGTGATCGGTGGATTGAACGTTAGTAAGTCCATAGAAACAAGGACTTTAGTCCTAGTGTCTTAATTAAGACACCAGTGTAATTTGATGTTCCGAGCGTTTCTGGTAATATGGTTGAGTAAATTCTGGAGGGGACATCTGTGACATGGTTTATGCTGCCTGCGATATTGGGCATATTGGTTAAGTTATATCTCTTATTAAGTAGTACGCGAAGGAAGTGGATAAGCGGCGGGCTTGTCGGCTTAGTCTCTATATTGGCGCTGCATAACTTCTCAGAGCTATTATTGTTTAATGGCTTTGTTCGGCACCTAAACGCTGAATATTTGATGCGGGCTTACTACTTGTGTGCAATATCGGTCTCGACATATGCCTTCTGGTATTCATATAAGGGTGACCATACTAGAAGTAAAAAATTACCAGCTACAGTGATCTTGATTGCCTTATTGCTTTCGTTTGCGGTTACAACAAGCGACTTTGTTATTGCGGGTGCTGCCTCCTTAACATACAGCGTAACTGCGGTTAAGGGAGGATTTTATTGGGTTTTTCAGGTCTTCTCTCTCGTTGCAAGTCTAGGCACTCTTACTTATTTAGTATTGAATTACCTTCGATCAGAAAGCGCTAGCGAACAAATTAGAAACTTTTATGCCTTAGTGTCTATGGTTCCATTAGTCATCACTGCAGTTATCATTATCTGTTTGATGAGCTTGGGAGTGAAGATAAACGCTACGTTCGTTTTTCCAATCGCGAGCACACTATTTTTAATAATTTTGATAAAGGGTAAATATAGCGAAAGCTTGGTCAATGACCCTCGAAGCCTCATACCTTTCAGCGCCGAGGGCCAGTTAAATAGTTCGATGAAGGCCTCAAATTTGTTGTATAGGATAGGAGAGATCGACCACAAGATGCATATGGCCGATCTAGAAAAGTCGACAATCTTATATATGCTCTCAAAAAATAAGGGAAACATATCTAAGACTGCCGCATCTATGAAGATTAATCGGACGACGCTTTATGGTAAATTTAAAACGCTCGGGATCGATCATACAACTTATTCGAAGTAATCCTGATTTCTATTAGGCAATATAACCAAATTGGCCAATAGCCAGCCCTGATCCAGCAAAACAGCCTCCGACCTTGTCGCCTGGCCTGATCTTTCCTGCTTTGACTAGTTGGTCAAAGCCAACGGCAAAGGTAGCAGAAGTAATATTGCCTAAAAGTGGGTATGTTTTAATCATCTTGCTTGAGCCTACATCGGTTAGCCTTGCAAATCGCTCAAAAGGCTTTGCCCCCATTTGATGAGTAAGTAACCAGTCAAAACCGGACCAATCAAGCATTTCAAGCGTGTCTTGATAAAGGTGTTCATGCGCATTGATGATTTCTCTGACAATAGGCCCCATTTGCATCTGCCCCGTCATTGACCCATCGCTGTGCCGTTTGTAGATGCACTTGTCGATGTGACAACTGATGCTTTTTGTATTGAATGATTCGAACCCCTGATCTCTGTCAGATGGGCCCATTATCACAGCGCCCCCTGCATCACCTACAGACAGCCCACCAAGCCGTTCACGATAGGACTTTTTATCGATTCCTGATTTAAGTTGATCGAGCACGAATGACAGTACTTTTGAAGGTGTTTCCCCGGTACAAATAAGAGCATACCTAATCGCCCCAGTCTCAATTAGGTTCGATGCCATTTCCATTGCGTTTATGAATCCGAAACACGCATTAGCTATGTCATACGCATATTTTGCATTTAAACCTAGGCTGTTCTGAATGACGTGAGCAGTTGCCGGCTCTGGTTGGTCGCGTTCAATCCCACAAAATACAACCATATCAATCTCATCGAAAGGAACATCACAGGCACCAGCTAAGGCCTGCTCGGCCGCAGGGATCGCAAGTGACGAAGGTAGAGCTGATGGCGGTGAGATCCTTCTTTCGATAATGCCCATTTTGTCGGCCATCCAGTTTGTCGGAGTTCCATACCTTAAGTCGGAATTGAACTCCTCGAACAGTTCAACTGACGTTACTTTTTCTGTGGGAAGGTAGGTCCCGGAAGAAATAATCTTTGCTCTCGTTTTAAGCTGTTTAATTGGTTTATCGAATAGTGCGGTGTGGTAATTCATAAGGTTTTCCCTAGTTGTCAATTTATTGAACATACAAATTATCTGACCGTGGGGTTTTTAAACAGAGAGTGTGGTGAAAAAAAAGAGTTGTCGGTGAAAACATATCTATTTAGTTAACTCACGACCTAGCTGGGTTGGCACACTGGTATTCATATAGCCTCTCCCGCCAGGTTAAAAACAGATAGGTTGGTAAATAAATTATGGATATTGGGCGGTGTATGAGCCGTTGGGGTCTAGAGAAAGAATTGAAATTATATAGGGCGAGAGAGTTTAGCCTTCTCGGCCTTTATAACGCGCTGATGCCAAAGCAGGCTGAGGTATAGACAGCCCCGAGTGGTGGTCGTGAATCAGTGAGGTTTGTCGCAAGATTAACTGCTTGCGATAATAATTGTAGGAAAGGGCGTGGATTAGCTCTGACTGAACTGCTAGGCCCAAGCGAAGAAGCTGTCCTCTGCTAAGAGCTTATTTTACTGGTCCTTGCAGTTCGCTAATAACGTAAACTGAGCGGCTAATCTTCGAGTGCTATCTTACTTTTATTAAGAGAGGATAATTCCCTCAAGGCGTGCCGACCAAATAGAACGAATAACGATTTAAAGGGGCTGATAAATCAGCCCGATCGAGTTCAAATAGTCGTAACAGTTCAGAAAGTAGACGCGCAGTAAGCCTTAATTAATAAAGCCTGCAATAACAGCTGTTAATGCAGGCTTTATTAATCGATTTTCAGCTTAAGCTAATTAATCTTATGTAAAGCCCTGCCATCCACTGATAACGCTGCTTCATGCATTGCTTCAGAAAGAGTAGGGTGACCATGAATGGTTCTGGCAATGTCTTCCGTTGAGGCTGAATATTCCATCGCAAGCACGGCTTCTGAAATTAGTTCCGAGGCATTAGGGCCTAAGATATGTACGCCCAGAATGCGATCAGTTTCAGCATCGGCGATCATTTTTACGCGGCCGCCTTTTTCGTTCATTGCTAATGAGCGTCCATTAGCGGCAAACGGGAAAAAGCCGGTTTTGTAATTGATGCCTTGCTCTTTAGCTTGTTCTTCGTTGATGCCGACCCAAGCGATCTCAGGGTGTGTGTAGATAACCCACGGGATGTTGTCGTGGTTCATGTGCGGCTTTTGGCCTGCGATGATCTCAGCGACAAATACGCCTTCTTCCGAGCCTTTGTGCGCCAACATTGGGCCTTTAACAGCATCTCCAATGGCGTAAACGCCTGGAATGTTGGTTTCGCAGCGATCGTTGACGTCTACTCGACCACGGTCGTCTAGCTTTAGTGCGACCTCATCTGACGCAATGTCTTTGGTGCTGGCTTTACGGCCAACCGCGACGATCAATTTATCAAAGGTTTCAGTATGTTCCTCGCCTTTAAGCGTATAAGTCACTTTAACGCTCTTTTTAGCTGTTTTGGTTGCTGTGACCATCGCGCCTAGTTTGATATCCAAACCTTGGCCTTTTGTGAAGGTACGCTGAGCTTCACGCGATAATTGCTTATCAACGGGAGCTAAAAAGGTGTCCATCGCTTCAAGAATGGTCACTTCCGAGCCCAAACGATTCCATACGCTGCCAAGTTCTAAGCCGATCACTCCAGCTCCAATGACTCCCAGCTTTTTAGGTACTGAATTGATATCAAGCGCGCCAGCATTGTCGAGAATAATCTCGTTGTCGACTTTGGCTACTGGAATATCAATAGGCTCAGAACCCACCGCTAGGATGATTTTGTCGGCACTGTAAGTTTGCGCCTTACCATCAAGCGTGACTTCAACCTGCTTGTTTGCTAACAGTTTTCCGTGACCGTGAAGTGACGTGATCTTGTTGGCTTTAAATAAGCCAGCGACGCCCTTGGTTAGGTTGCCAACGATGTCGTCTTTACGAGCTATCATCTTCGGGATGTCAACTGACACTTTTCCAACCGAAATTCCATGATTCTCAAAATCATGTGACGCCTGTTCTACTTTTTCAGATGAGTCGAGCAAAGCTTTAGACGGTATGCAACCTACGTTTAAGCAGGTGCCACCGAGCGATGGCTTGCCATCGGCATCTTGCCATTTATCTACACAAGCGGTGTTGAAGCCGAGTTGTGCACAACGAATTGCGGCGACATAGCCTGCAGGGCCCGCGCCTACGACGATCACGTCGAATTTTTCAGACATCTTATTTCTCTATTTGAGTTTGTCGTTAACATAAAATCTTAATTGCTAGTAGAGTTCGCTAATGCGCCTGCGGCCGAGTGCCTTAGAGCTCCAATAGCGCCTGCGGCCTAGCTCGCTAGAGCTCCAATAAAAGTCGAGCGGGGTCTTCTAGGCACTCTTTGATTGTGCGCAAGAAAAGTACCGATTCAGAACCGTCAATAATGCGATGATCGTATGTTAGTGCTAAATACATCATTGGTCTAATGACCACCTCACCGTTTTCAGCAACAGGGCGATCTTCGATGCGATGCATGCCTAGGATTGCGCTCTGTGGAGGGTTGACGATTGGGGTCGACATCATCGAGCCAAAGGTACCGCCATTCGAGATAGTAAAAGTACCGCCAACAAGGTCATCCATCGTTAACTTACCGTCTTTGGCTTTCTTGCCGTATTCTCCGATAGTTTTTTCTACGCCAGCAAAACTCAATTGATCGACGTCACGCAGCACCGGCACAACCAGACCACGTGGTGAAGAGGCCGCTATGCCAACATCGTAGTAGTCATGATAGACAATGTCGTTGCCATCGATCGACGCGTTAACGGCTGGGAAACGGCGCAGTGCTTCAACCGCTGCTTTTACAAAGAAAGACATAAAGCCTAGGCGCGTGCCGTGTTTTTTCTCGAATAACTCTTTGTACTCTTTACGTAAGTTCATAACTGCTTGCATGTTGACGTCGTTAAACGTGGTCAACATTGCTTGAGTGTCTTGTGCTTCTTTTAGACGTCGAGCTATGGTCGAGCGAAGCCGAGTCATTGGCACGCGGCGTTCATTGCGTTCTCCAGCTTGAGCAGTCTTAACTTCAGGAGTACTCGTCGAGCTAGCGGCAGACGCCGCTTTCAATGCGTTTTGAACGTCTTCTTTTAGAATGCGACCATTTTTGCCTGTACCTTTGATTGAGCTTGCTTCAAGGTTATTTTCAGCGAGCATTTTACGCACCGCAGGGCTTAGTTTGTCAGCGTCATCCGCATTCCCGCTGTCAGTTTCTTCGACAACCGCAGCTGGTTTTTCTTCGGTTGCAGGTTCTTCCTTGGCTACAGGTGCAGCAGCGGTTGCGCCTTCTTCGATGATCGCTATTACTTCTTGTTCGCCTACGGTTGCACCTTCTTCGGCGCGAATCTCTTTGATTACGCCGTCAACGGTTGCAGGGACTTCTAAAACCACTTTTTCGGTTTCGATATCGACCAAGTTTTCATCAATACTGACGGTGTCGCCAACTTGCTTGTGCCATGTGGCAACAATTGCATCGGCGACGGATTCTGGAAGAACGGGAACTTTTACTTCAACTGACATATTGGTTGCTCCTGCAAATGGTTAGTGTGCAGTTTTATTGTAATTAAATTATTTCTAATACGGTGGCTTTATTAAAAGCACACCCTAGTTAATGGTTTCAACGTTTCTCGTATCACTTTCATCAAGCGGCGACAGTGCTGCGGTTATCAAGGTAGCCTGCTGTTCTCGATGCACGGCTAAATAACCTGCTGCCGGAGAAGCTGATGCATCTCTGCCAGCATATAGAAGTGTGTGTTGATCTTCGATGCAGGCTTTAAAGTGGTGCATAATTTGGTACCAAGCGCCTTGGTTTTTAGGCTCTTCCTGACACCATACCACTTCATTGGCATTTGGATAACGTTTGAGTTCTTTAACCACTGAATCGCGCGGGAATGGGTACAGCTGTTCAACACGGCAAATTGCGATATCTTTAATATTTTCTTCGCGACGCTGTTCGAGTAGATCGAAGTAAACTTTACCGGTACAGAAGACAACACGTTTAACGTTTTTGTTAGTGAGTTTATCGACCTCAGGAATCACCGTTTGAAATTCTCCGCTGTGTAAATCTTCGAGCGAAGATGTCGACAACTTATGACGCAGCAAACTCTTAGGAGTCATAACAATCAAAGGCTTACGATACGGTCTTAACATTTGACGGCGAATCATATGGAACATTTGCGCCGGTGTACTTGGATAGCACACTTGCATGTTGTGTTGCGCACACAATTGTAGGTAACGCTCCAAGCGGGCGGAGGAATGTTCAGGGCCTTGGCCTTCATAGCCGTGTGGCAAGAACATGGTTAAGCCGCTTAAACGGCCCCATTTAGCCTCACCACTTGAGATGAATTGATCAAGTACAACTTGGGCACCATTGGCGAAGTCACCAAATTGCGCTTCCCAAATGACCATAGTCTTCGGATCTGAACAGGCGTAGCCATATTCAAATGCCAGAACCGCTTCTTCAGATAGCAGTGAATTGATCACTTTAAACTCTGGCTGCTTATCTTTGATGTTACGTAGCGGGATATGAACGTTGCGGTCATTGACGTTATGCAGAACCGCATGACGATGGAAGAAGGTACCTCGTCCGCAATCTTGGCCTGAGATGCGAACCGAAAAATTCTCGTCGAGTAGGGTTGCGTAGGCCAAGTTTTCGGCCATACCCCAGTCCAGAGCGAGCTCGCCGTCCTTCATTTTTTGACGATCTTGCAGAATTTTCTTGGTACGGGCATGCAGCTCGAAGCCTTCAGGAATGTCAACCAGGCGCTGAGCTAAGAAATCTAGCCGCTTAGCGTTGAAGCTGGTTTTAATCTTATGATCCCATTTGATGTTGAAGTAGGGCGACCAATCGATTGTATGATCACCTTGTTGCGCTTCAACGAATTCGGGCACCACACGCTCCCCAGCGACCATAGCAGCTCGGTAATCTGCGTTCATTTTCTTTTCGTCGTCGGCGCTTATAACCCCATCGTCTATTAAACTCTGGGCATATAGTCGGCGAGTAGTCGGCAAGGCCTTAATGTTTTTGTACATTATCGGCTGTGTTACTGATGGCTCATCTGATTCATTGTGACCATGGCGTCGGTAGCAGACTAGGTCGATCACTACGTCTTTACGGAATTTTTGGCGGAACTCTAAGGCCAGTTTGGTTGCGAAAACCACGGCTTCTGGATCGTCGCCATTGACGTGGAAGATCGGTGCGCCGATCATCTTGGCAATTTCTGTGCAATAAGGTGTCGAGCGAGTATCGTCTGGGTGGCTTGTGGTGAAGCCAATTTGGTTGTTGATCACAATATGCATGGTGCCGCCAGTGTGATAACCGCGGCAGCCCGACATTTGAAACGTTTCCATTACCACGCCTTGACCAGCAAAAGCGGCGTCTCCGTGGATAGAAATTGGAAGAACTGTACTTCCCTTATCATCGTCGCGACGGTCTTGACGCGCACGCACTGAACCCTCAACAACCGGGCTAACAATTTCGAGGTGAGAGGGGTTAAACGCTAGCGATAAATGAACCGCGCCGCCTTTCGTTTGAATGTCTGATGAGAAGCCTTGGTGATACTTTACGTCTCCACTGGCTGCGAGCTCATTAACATCATGTTTGCCCTCGAACTCAGAAAAAAGGTTCTTAGGCATCTTACCTAGAGTATTTACCAATACGTTCAGCCGGCCTCGGTGAGCCATACCGATAACAAATTCTTTTATGCCATCGCTGCCGCCTTCTTGAATAATGTGGTCCAGCATCGGAATCAAACTCTCGCCGCCTTCAAGTGAGAAGCGCTTTTGACCAACGTATTTGTTATGTAGATAACGCTCCATGCCTTCGGCTGCTGTGACGCGATTTAAGATGTGTTTACGTTGCTCTTTGCTAAAAGGCTGATGGCCGATGGGCTGTTCGATTTGGGTGCGTAACCAGCGACGCTGTTGGGCGCTTGCCATATGGCCATATTCATAGCCAATTGGTCCACAGTAATTGTATTTTAGTATCGCCACAATATCGCGCAGCGGCAAACGATCTGGTGCACGTAGTGGCCCAGTGTCGAAAATGGTATCAAGGTCGGCATTAGATAGGCCGTGATATTCAAGCTCCAATTCACTCGCATCCTGAAGTTCCATTTCATTGATAGGGTCAATGGTGGCTCGTTTGTGCCCCATCGCTCGATACGTGCTGATTAGGCGCGACACTGAGCCTTGCTTGGTAGCAGCTACTGCGTCTAGGCCTGCACCTGATGAAGACGTTGCGCTTGTCGTACTTGCAGATGAAGTGGCTAGGCAGCCGAAGTACTGTTGCCACTCAGAAGGTACTGAGTTTGGATCTTCTTGATATTGCTCATAAACATCTTCTAAGAAAGCAATATTTTGGCCGTTCAGCATGCTGAGCGGGTCGACGGATGACGTTGAGTTTTTCGACATTATTGGTGGTCGCGAGTTCGCGTTTAATTAGGCCAATTACACGGCTTTGGATGATACCCAAAACTTGATTAACTAGGGAGTATTAAAACAGGATTTTCGTCTAGTTAATTCAGTTTTTTGTAGTTGCAAGACAATTTGCTCAAAAATAGGTCAGCGAGGCTTAAATATGCCACTTGAATGTGCAGATCGCGTCAGGGTGCATCGCCCACTGGCTCACGGTTAAACAATGCTAAAAAACTGTTTGCTTGCCCAACCAAAAGGGGCACTACATTAGCGCATATTCTGGCATAAAAAAAGCGACTCAATTGAGTCGCTTTTTTAAGGTCAGGATCAAGGCTAATCTCTAGCAATAACCTTCAACTAA
>CANMNN010000018.1 GCA_947499305.1 uncultured Arenicella sp.
GGAGCGGCACGACCACCCGTGACGCAGTACGAAGACTTAAGGGTACGCTCATCGCAGCTAAGACTCTTGAGCCTGCAGATCATTACTATTTAGCGGTAATGTATGGAACTAACGACTCTGGTGTTGGTATTTCAGCAAAAGAAACACAGTCCAATATTGAGCTGATCATTGACGCAGCTAGGCGTGAAAACGTTACTCCTATCATTGGAACAATTACGCCAAAAAAGAGGACTAATATATGGCCTGTTCAGCCGTACAATGAATCGATTACTCGCGCGGCGTCCAGTAAAGGTGCGTTACTAGTTGACCACAATTCTGCATGGCCTGTTGATAATACTGGCTTTCTAGCTAAAGATGGATTACACCCTAGTAAACAGGGCTACAAACTGATTTCTGAAACATGGTTTAAATTTGCATTCGAGCACATCATAAGTCCTTCAAGCGAGCGAACTCCGAGCGTTTTGCCAGGTGTTTTAGAGCTTTTGTTCGGCCAAGATTAAATGGTGAGATTCGACAATATCTGACAATGTCCGTAAAATACTCACAACGGACATTTGAAGGCCAAACATTCAGTGCTTGGGTGAGTTAATGGTTACAAAATGGCGCAAAGGGTTAGTTTGAAAAATGAATTTTCGAGATATAAAAGAAAAATTGAAAAATTATTGCACTGCACTTGTGCAGAAAGCAAAAAAAACATTTTTGAATAGTTACTTTTATAAGGCTTCTAAATTATTTTCAGAAATAATTTTAGGAAATCTGTGGCTGTTTTATATATTCATGTTTTTAGGATTTATAGTTCTTCCTTTATTTTTGAGCATAGAGCTAATATTCGGTGAGATAAAACAAGCGTTGTCTGGAGCGTTGTTTGTAGGGATATTATTTACAGGATTTATTTCTGCTTTTGGATTAATAAGAGGAAATATTAAAAGCGCTATACATAATAAAACAACGATTAATAATATGTTTTATTTGTCACTGATCGGTAGTCTGATTATTAGTATATCTTGGTTTGCTAACCAGTACAGAATAAACGGGATATATGATGTGAATGGGAGCATCGTTAACGACTCACTATCATGCCTATATTTTTCAATAGTTACATGGACGACTTTAGGCTATGGAGATTTTAGGCCTAGCGAAGCATCAAGAATGATAGCAGCCGCAGAAGCGATTGTTGGCTATATATACATGGCAGTAGTCATCGCAGCAGTCACAAGTAGTATTAGAAAGAAGTCATAAATTTTTAGACAAGCTAGATAAGACTAAGGCCGGGTAACAAAGTTGTGGGTCAGATCTCGCATCGTACACGCTACCTCAATGGCCGCTTAGGGCAAAACTCGGTCACGTACTGTCAGATGATTTCAAAACTTGATTGTCTTATATGTAAGATCAGGTTTAGGTTTCTACACCTAAAGAAAGTTGGGGTAAATTCTGAATAACGCTCCAATACTCTTCGAGCTTTTCAATAAAATCTCTTGATTCTTCGCTTTTAGTCTCGGGAATGATTACTTTTATTTGTGCGACTTCACCATCACATAAAAACTCTGAGATAAACATAATTGGATTTTTACTAAACATCATCATCTGTAGAATATTTGCCGTTCGTTCTGGATAAAGTGGTTTCATTATTGATTTTATCCGTCGGTCAATCATTGGCCAGTACCTCGCATCGAATCTAATATATTTTGCGTCGCCGTCTATTATCTCATAAGGTATTTTTTTGTGATTTTCTACAAATAGCTCTACAAGTTCCTTAATTTGTAAAAGCTGCTTATTGGCTCTTTCAGAGTAAAACCTAGAAGACTGAACCGCTTTTTCCACTTGGTGATTAACTATTGTCTTAAAATCATCTCTAGCTAAATTCGACTTATCTACTCCTTGATTGATTTCCTCTGTACTAAATTCGATTGCTAAATGCGCTAGAACTTTCTCTAAGCAGGCAATTTCATATATTTCAGTTTTCCCATCACCCTCTCCAATATTTATTCGAGAATCGTGCAAAATTTTTTTAAATCCAGTTTCCATTCTAAATACATGCTGTTCACTCATAGATAGCCAATAAGAGCCTTCATAATCCGCTTCTCCGATCCATTTCAAGCTTTTCATTCGATTGACGACATTGTCAGCCTTACCTATTTTCAAAACACCTGTATCTGGATAAACGAGAATGTATAAATTCGATAGCTTGTCGGCGACAACATCGTTGTCGTTAGTACGTGTTATTAAAGTTTCTGATGTCATCTTCATCTCATTATTCAGAGGGTTAGTAATTTACTTCATTCTTTTAGAGCTGCGATATTAAGAGCAAAAGCCACTCCATTTTGATAAATAGTAGAATGATCATGGAATACATACGCACACTCAATTTCTGGTAAGTTTTCCCTGCAGTCGATGCAAGCTAAAAGTAGCCGCGTTGAAAATGTTTCCTCGTTAGTTTGATTATTAGCCTTGTATATTACTGAATCAGAAACTTGCTTCATTAGCACCTCTGCTTGAGTTTTTAATACAAATTTCATCTGATAGACGACTTTCCTAGATAATCCTTCAATAAATCACGGTCTCGCTGACTTGCTTCCTCAATCGCCATATCAAAAATCTTTGCGCATTGCTCATCGCCATTTTTTAACCTCAACGTAAGATATCCTCCTAAAATAATCTTGGCTCGAGTTTCCTTTTTCCGCTCAGCTTCTTTCTCCCTTGCGTCAATAGCTCGCATTTGTGCTTTAAGCTGCTTTTCCTTCTGGTTTAACTTTTGAAGCTTAAGCTCTAATTCTGATTTACGTTTGTTAATACTCATATTTTCTTATTGGTTATAGTTAGATTTTAATGAATCAAGCGCCATTTCGATTACTCGAGCAATCTTTGGCTTTTTACCTTCTGAGTGTTTTATCGAGAGAATCAATTCATCTAATGTGTCGCCAGACTGCTCGCTTATAAACGTGCTCACTCGGTAAGTTCTTCTTGGTGTTTGCCCTATAGAATTAATCGCTTCCGATTTCTCAGGCAGACGAATATTATTTACTTCGTTTCCAAGCTTTGGCGATGTGGCCAAGCCTTTGCCGCGTGGTTTTCTGTTTTTCTGCAATTCTGCAAAAACGTTTTTCTGTTTTTCTGTTTCCATTACGCATTACCTCAGCAAAGAAGATAGAAGCTGATGAACAACAGACTTAGAACTTTCGTTCAAAGTCGCAAAGGTCGTCTCAGTGATCGCATACGAATCATTCATTGCACATCGATATCCGACTCGTTCCCATATTGCGCTAGATAGAACTTTGAGAGCTCCGTTACCAAAATCAGCCTTATTGACGTAGTTAATCGCTTGTTTTAGCTCGGCAGCTGATCCGACCCTGGTGAATACCAGGATAAGGCGCTCTATCGGCACACCGTCATTAACTAGTTGGTAGATAGTGCCTAGTGAGAGATCGATATCTTTTTTACTCGGTGGCGTTGGTAGTACAACTAGATCAACATTTTGGGCGATCAATGCCGTCGCAGATGTTGCTCGACTAGGAGCATCGATGATGGCTAGATTTTCGTTGCTGAAGCAATTCAATGCTTCCATCGCACTACCAACAGAGTGAACCGTAAAGGTAGGCTCAATAGCGAGTTCTTTTCGTAAGAGGAGCCACTGAGTAACTGTTCGATGCTCCTCGTCTAAATCCGCCACGGACACGTTCAGGCCATTCTTAACGCATTCGACCGCCATTGCACAAGCTAGGCTAGATTTCATAACGTTTCCGCTTTGAGATATAAAAGCGAGCTTATTCATTCTCTAATCTCTCACGCAACTCTTGCTGAAGCTGTTCAGTTGGCTTGCCTACCGTATAGATACCAAACTTTTCGCACTCCTTCATAAGCGAGTCACCAAGTAATTTAGAGCTTTTTGATAATGCTGCTTGATTGGCTGTTTTTGGCCTCAATAAGGTTTGAACGAAGCAGCTGTCCCAGCGTGCTTTTGTTCTTCTCTCTGATGGTTTAGCAAGCATACTGATTTTGTAATCTGACACCTGTTCTTCAATATCGCTTTTTGTTATTCCTTTTTTATGAAGCTCACCTATTAACTCAGCGCTAAGTGCTGGCTCCCATGCGGCGGTCATTCTCACTTTCGTATTATCCGAACTTGCTACTTCTTTATTATTGTTCTTGTAGTTAGGATATGTCGGAAATTTTTCCGCCTCTCCTCGGATTTCTTTCCGAGATAGTGTTTTTTTACTATTCGGAAATTTTTCCGACATAGGGTTTATGACCATCTCGGATTTTTTTCCGCCATAGTATGTTTTTCCTAGTTCTGTAATGAGTATGCAGTCCTTCTTTCCTGATTTTCTGTATTCGATCAGGCCGAGTTCAGCTAGACTCTTTAGGTAACGATAAATGGTGTCAGGCTTGAGCTTTAGAAGTTTTAATTCAGTACAAATTTTCTGCCTAGCTACCCAATAAAAAACACGTTTATCGAATAGCACTGGCTCAGCCCATGTACTGCAAGAGCCCAAAAGTGAGAATATGTGCGCGTGCTTTATTGTCGGTATACCCAACTCATCAGCTTGAAGTTGGTTGACCGCTATGGTGTATCTCATATCTATTTCTCTTGCCTGATGTCACGCCCTTCAACGCCGTTATCCACCAGGTCTGCAATTTGCTCAGTGCGAAAATATATTCTTCGACCATATCGATTTTTTGCATCATTTAGGGCGTTAGATAAATCTGATTTACGACTTAAAATTATTCGTATTGCATCTGTACTTTTATGAAATAGATTCGCCACTTCATCAATTTTCATTAACGGACCATGTTTTGAAATTAGATAATCAAACGTTGTACTGTTTTTTTGTTGTTGTATGTCGACATTACCAATCATGTTCTTTCTCGCTATGCTTTATTGCTTTCACAAGCGATCATCAACCTTCATAAAGGAATTGTCGTTACTCCATATTTGGCTTTTATGGTTCCTAAAATTAAGTATAATGTCCTTATTAACTATTTATAATTGAGTACATTATATGCCTCGACCAATTCAGACAAAATCACAGAAATTGGTTTCAAAAATAAAAACTAAAGTTTGGTTGAAACACCTTTTATCTGTAACACAGACCAACAACATGAATCAGCTCAGTAACTATATTCATGGCCTTGGTGGAGAGATACAACGCAGTCAGTTATATGACTTCGAATATGGATATAAATCCCCAAGAAAGAAAACTATCGAATCCATTAATATATTGATCCCTGACTCTATAAAAGCTTTTGATTTTGGAACTGAGGGCTCCTTATTAAACGAGGTAATAGGGTGTGATACAGATCTGCTTCTTTTTTATATTTGCGACCAATACCACGAGAACTGGAAAGAAAAACCTAAATCAATCGATTTTTATTGGCTAATTAAGTTTTCATTGGACTCAACTGGAAACGCTCTTGCATCTTCTAGGTCAGATGAATTCTCTTTTAAGTCAGTCATGGGAGGACTCGCAAGAGTTATGTCAGCCTCGGAAAATATTATTGAAGATAATCCATTAAGATTTTTGGCTGGATTGGTTTTGGCTTATCGATATGGGTTTTATAGGAGTCGTTTTAGATACTCTTATGTACCAGAGTTATCAATCTTGATTTTTAAAGCCCTTCAGCATACTTCAATTCGCGAAACCTTAGAAAACTATAATATCTATAGCGATATCGTTGAATGGGTATACTTACAACTAACCAATTGGTGTGGTGAGTTAGGGAACTCCATCGGTGAGTCATTAGTAAATTTTCAAGGATTACCAACTAAAGATGAACTAATTTCCAACCCGAAAGCTTTTGTTGAGAAGTATCAGGCGGTTAGGGTCTATAACGACCGAGTCGCAACTCACCAGAATATTGTGTACTTTAATGAACACTTAAATGTTAATGATATCCGCCCAGGCATAGATGTAAAAAACTTAGTTTGATTTTAACTATAACTACATCTCTAAATATCAATCAAATGAATAGTGAATCATACTTTGAGGAGTTAGAAGAGCGAGCTAACTTAATTTTATCAAGCTTATATTTTTGCTCTGGGAAAACTAAGCTTTCGGTGAACTTCAGTGATTCTGGATACGGGTTCACTAAATCAATTGATATAGTTTTACAGCCCGACTATCCGAAACACTCAAAAATGTCCCTCTATCTTAGCCTCAACTTTGAAAGTTTTGTTGTAAGGGTAATAGACCTAACTCCATGTGACTCGTCATATTACAACTCTGGCTTTGGTTCTCTATTATTTAATACTGGTATAGCAGTACTTAATGATTTAGCCGATAAATACAAAATTTCACAGTCTCTTTTCAAGGTCATAGGAGAGTGCGAATTCGCTATCAATGGAGGCGAAAGTAATGAGCGCCGGAAGGGGTTTTGGGGTTCATTTGGATTCATAGTCTCTAATAGAAAAACCAGAGCTGGTCATAACCCAATGTCAGCTAAATTAACAGACTTAGTATTAAAAAAGGGGGTTACTAAAAATGGTAGCGAAAAAATTATCCCGCTTAGCCGTTTTTTAGATCACGAAAATATTCAACTCTCAGCAGAAGAAATACATGCGATCCACAGCTTTAAGTACAAGTTAAAAGATTTGGTAGCTATGGAAAGTGAATATGATCGCGGGACTCAATTTAGACAACAAGCAACAAAAACTTTAACTTTAATGCTTCGCTCTACTTTATTTCTAATTTTTATATCTCTCATATACTTCGCTATAAAAATAGACTTTCCTAGCCAAGAAGCGTTTGCAACCTACTCTTTCTTTTCAATCATGCTTTTATTTGGTTTTTGGACTTCTTCACAGTCGCCAACACTTCGCTGGAAACTTAGAAATCTACTAACTAGTCATAAAAAGTCGGAAGAAATATTCGAGGCCTACCGTCAGAAGCGCAAGGCACTCGAAAAATATGTTTTTGGTCTTGAGCGCAAATATAATGGTCTTTTATGGCGACTGACAACCGTTATAGAACATATTCCTAGTACTGAAAGGGAGAAGAGCCTCATTCACTACTCGCGTGAGCACACCTCTCTTTTAGGTAATCGTATAGATGAATATCTAAAACTATTTGAATATTGCAGACTTACTTCATGTTTTCGAGAACTTTAAAGCTGTCTAACTATTATTAGGTGATTTGGAGTGGTAGGTTTGACTTCAACCTAATGATTTTAATTATTCACTCATGATAAAACCTATTTCTTTAATAACAACAGCGTTGTTCTTATCAACAGTCAACTCGTATGCGTTCGAGTCAAAGGACTACCCTGTTAAACTTGAACCTCAAATTGTAGGCGTTGCCTCGACTTCCTCAGAGCAAATGAATGTTGTTCTGGCTAAAGATGGCAAAACCACTACTATTTTTGAACTGCATTTTTCAGAGTATCCCTTTAGCTATCGTTCAAAATTCTGTGATTCAAATCAGTTCTTTAAGACAGTAAAGCCACTAATTCAAAGCGATTATCAGCGTATACCGACGCAAGCTAACGAATCAAAATGTGAAATCGACATATCAATATGGAAATCCGATGAGACTATCGAATACAGCTTCAACATCGTTACGGTAAATGGCTTTAAAGCAATGATGCAGACGCCGAAAAATGTTTTCGTAACAACG
The DNA here is from genome assembly GCA_947499305.1 of uncultured Arenicella sp. GTDB lineage: Bacteria > Pseudomonadota > Gammaproteobacteria > Arenicellales > Arenicellaceae > Arenicella. The sequence goes on from CANMNN010000018.1 coordinate 7,608, forward strand.
ACAACTGATAGCTATAAAAATAGCCGCAAGCAACTATCGAACGAGGGAAGCGACGGAATATCGCTCAAAAGGATTACCAACTAAAAATTCAAAGGACTATATATTTGCGATCAGGTTTACCAAATTCTCAGACCTCAGGTGAGTATATCTTTTTAACATCTGCATCGACTTATGGCCTGTTATCGATGCAACTTGTTGATCAGAAAGCCCCGCTTCAACTAGTCGACTCGTAGCTTCATGCCTGAGATCATGGAATCGCAAACCTTCGATCTCAGCGCGTCTCAACGTAGAGCTCCAAACACGGTTCACAGTGTATGGCTTTCTCGCGCCGTCTCTTCCTGGCTCACCATAAAACAGTAGACTCGTATCAATTGGACGAATTGGGTGCTCTAAAACAGTTTTAAAAGTTTCATACGCTTTATTGGATAAAGGCACTGTTCTAGTTTCACCATTTTTAGTATCAAGTAAGGTAACAGTGCGTTTTAACAGATTAACGTTTTTCTTTTCCAGTTTAAGAATTTCGCCCTGGCGCATTGCTGTGGCTAAAGCGATGCGCACAATCCAGCCTAGAAAAGGATTACTATGCTCATCACAGGCTTTCAAAAGCCTTTCTTCTTCGCCATCTTCTAGCCTACGATCACGCCCAGCGTCAGGAGTTGGTTTTCGAATACTTTGAACAGGATTATTAACAATACCCATTTGCCAATCTTTAATTGCTGTGCTGTATAGGTGGCCAAGTAGTGCAAGTTCTAGCCTAACGGTGCTTTTGCTTTTCCCTGACTTAAGCCTCTTATCACGATATCGTGTAATCACATCTGGCGTTAGCGAAGCCAAACTATAACGGCCAAACTCAGCTATAAGTTGCTCTGCCCGATAAAGCTCAGCTCGCTGAGTGGACTCCTTCTTCCCTGGCGTAATCTCGCCAAGGTATCGACTCATTGCCGCCTTAATAGTTGTTTTCTCAGATTGACTTCGAGGAACATAAATTCCCCTTTTCAATTCATCTTCTGTAGTACGCGCCCAATCTTGAGCATCACGCTTAATACGAAACGTTTTTGTAACCGATGGCTTACCTTGTACTCGAATCTGAGCCTTCCAGGTGCCTGACTCAGTCTTGTATATAGTTGCGATTTTGACTACCTCTCTGGATTAACTGCACTGATATTGCACCGAAGAGAGATTTCTGTCAAATTTCCGAAGATGGTCAAAAAGCCTTAAATCCCTTAAAGCTTTGATTTATATATATTTAAAATGGTGGGCCCACCTGGACTCGAACCAGGGACCAATGGATTATGAGTCCACTGCTCTAACCAACTGAGCTACAGGCCCACTTTTTAAAACCTGTATGAAGAAAGCACGAATGGCTTTCTTTAGCTGGAGCGCAATAATACAAAATTCGAGCGATTGTAGAAAGCCTTTTAAGCACTCTGAATGCACTGTTTTCGGCGCTTTAGGCTATTTATTCTGCGACAAGCTTTTGTGAGCTAAGAAAAACGTGCGCAGCTCGCTATAATTTGAGTATTCAACACCCAATTTGAGCTAAATCATGCGACTCGTAAACGCTTTTTTCTTACTCCTCCTAGCCTCGATCAATCCTGCATTTTCAGGTGAGCAACGCCTATTAGACTCGACGCTTTCTCAATGGGATGTCTATTTGAGCTATGCCCATTCACCTGATTACAACGGAGAGTTGCCCAAAGACCAGCAAGGCAATGATATTCAAGCCCTTGGCTTAAACCCCGCTGACGATCATGCGGTGTTCACCATGACGGGCGAGCAGTCATCTATTCTTAAAATAAGCGGTTAATATTATGGCGCCCTTACGACTAAACAAGAATTTGAAAACTATCGCTTAAGTCTTGAGGTTAAGTGGGGCCAAAAAATATGGCCCGCACGTGAAGGTAAACTCAGAGACACCGGCATTTTGTATCACGCTATTGGCCCACACGGAGCCGAGTACTTTCGCAGCTGGATGCTCTCGCATGAATTCCAAATCATGGAGGGGCACATGGGCGATTACTGGCAGCAAGCGAATGGTGCGATCGATGTTCGTGCTTATCAGCGCGAATACATTATGAGCCCTGTGGCCGACACTCGTGCGAACTGGTTAAACGCAGGGGAAGGTGGTGAGGCGTTTGTGATGCGTTCTGCCAACCATGAAAGTATGCCCGGCGAATGGACTAAGTTAGAGCTCATTAGTGTCGGCAACAAGAACCTTCACATAGTTAATGGCGAAGTAGTGATGGTTCTGAAAAACCCCGGCTACGTTGACGAATCGGGCAAACGAAATATAGTCACTAAAGGTAAAATTCAACTACAAAGTGAGGCTAGCGAGGTGTACTTTCGAAATATTTTCATCGAGCAGCTTTCAGACATGCCAGAGGAGTACGCGGCGCTTTTCTGAGTAAATGAGATAGTCTCTTTTACTCATAAAAAAGGCTAACAGTGCAATACTGTTAGCCTTTTTAAAACCGCACTGTAGAGCAGGTTTAGTTTTGCTCTAGGAAGCTCTTTAAATGCTCAGAGCGACTTGGATGACGCAGCTTACGAAGCGCTTTTGCTTCGATCTGACGAATACGCTCACGCGTCACATCAAACTGCTTGCCAACTTCTTCTAGAGTGTGATCGGTGTTCATGCCGATACCGAAGCGCATGCGCAATACCTTCGCCTCTCTTGGCGTTAAGCTTTCGAGAATGTCAGTAGTTGCATTTAAAAGACCAGAGGTTGTTGCCGCGTCCATTGGCGCTTCAACGTTCTTATCTTCAATAAAGTCGCCCAAATTAGAGTCTTCATCATCACCGATTGGCGTTTCCATTGAGATTGGTTCTTTAGCAATTTTGAGCACCTTACGAACCTTGTCTTCTGGCATTTCCATTTTCTCAGCAAGCTCTTCAGGCAAAGCTTCACGGCCTTTTTCTTGCAAGATCTGGCGGGAAATACGGTTCAATTTATTGATTGTCTCAATCATGTGTACCGGAATACGAATAGTCCTAGCTTGGTCGGCAATCGAGCGAGTAATCGCTTGGCGAATCCACCATGTTGCATACGTTGAGAACTTATAACCACGACGGTATTCAAACTTATCAACCGCTTTCATCAAGCCGATGTTGCCTTCTTGAATTAGGTCTAAGAACTGAAGGCCGCGATTGGTGTATTTCTTAGCGATTGAGATAACCAAACGCAAGTTCGCTTCAACCATCTCTTTTTTGGCGCGACGAGCCTTTGCTTCACCAATCGACATTCGGCGATTGATATCTTTAATTTCTTCTATCGGAATACCCAAAGCATCGACAATGCGGCGCAGCTTAGCTTGCGACATCATGATCAAGGCTTCATTGAATTCGATCTCTTCTTTTTTCTTCGCGGCTTTTAGGAGCTTTTGATATAAGTCTTCATCGGTTTCTGAATTTACGAACATGTCGATAAAATCTTTACGCGATATACCGGCATCGCTTACGGCGATGTCCATAATGGCTTTCTCATGCCCACGAACCGTCTCAACTTGAATTCGAATCATCTCCCAGAGTGATTCGATAATCTTTGGTACGAACTTGATTTCCATCAATCCAAGCACGAGCTCAGCTTGAATGTTGCGCGCTTGCTTGCTGTCAAAACCGTGGGTTTCTAAGGCTTTAGCGTGGCGGTTATGCAGTTTTTTCATGGCTTTAAAGCGCTCGATGGCTTCATCCATGTCTGGGCCAGTATCTACTGGCTTTTCTTCTTCCTCTTCTTCCTCATCATCATCTTTCTTTTGCGCAGCCGAACCAGATTGAACTGGATTCGGGTCAATCTCAGCATTTGGATCAATGAAAGCAACTAAAAGGTCGGTCAGACGCATTTCTTCGTCTTGAATGGCCTCGAAGTAATCAAGGATAGTTTGAATCGCAGAAGGGCAAGCCGCCATTGCTTCAGTAGACTGACGAATACCGTCTTCGATGCGTTGTGCGAGGTTAATTTCATCGGCGCGTGTCAGCAGATCAACCGTACCCATTTCTCGCATATACATACGTACCGGGTCGGTAGTACGACCAAACTCACTTTCTACCGCAGTAGCCAGTACCGCATCGGTATTGTCATCATCTTCTTCAGCTTCCTTATCAGATGCCGCTTTGTGCAACAAAGTGTCAGCATCAGGCACGGCGTCGAACACATCGATGCCCATGTCGTTAATCATGTTGACCACTGATTCAATTTGATCAGTGTCATTCATGTCTTCGGGAAGATGGTCGTTAATCTCGCGATAGGTCAAAAAGCCTTGCTCTTTACCTTTTAAGATTAAACGTTTTAATTCGGTTTTTTTGCTACTCGAATCCATTAATTGGACCTCACACTGAAGCGCCTAGAAATTGAGGCACCGTTTTTGGAACACGGACACAACCTCTAAGCGAATATTTGCTAATTCGCGGAAGAATTTTTACAACGGGATAACGCTCAATTTTATAACAAATTGAGAATGAATTCGCGCTTTTTCCGCTTAATTTATTGCTTTTGGGACTATTAGATAGGGCTTAGTGGCAGATATTTCAACAAATTAACGGCTTTTGTTAAGCTTTTTTCACTCAGATCGAGAAGCAGTAGTATTTTGAGTGCCTACTGAGGCTCGTTAGTTTGTTGATAACTAGCCCTGATATAGGCTGCCAAAGCCTCTTTTCTAGCGAGCTCTTGCTCATTCAATTGCGTAACTACAGAGCGTTTTGTAAGCACATCAAGTTCTTGCATCGCCTTGGCCACTTCGGCCGCATTATAGTCTTCAATAATCTTTGCCACCGAGGCGCGAATCAACGCCACTGCATCGTCGTCTTCAAGCGAATCAAGGTTATTGTGCTCATGATTGGCTAGCTTCGCCAAGGTTGTTGCAAACGACCGATCACGATAGCGTTCTAGCAGTGTTGCTGTCGACATATCTGAGTTGTTTTCACATGCCACACGGAGCTCATGCACCATACCAATACCTCTAACCTGCTCATCTGTAATCGCACCAAGGACCGCAAACTCAGCGTGGTGTTGAGGGTACTGCAGAATTAACGATACGGCTCGGCGCACTGGCGTGATGTAAGCTTCTCTTGGCGCTTGCTGAACTTGCTTCTTCTTGCCGTAGCGGCCTCCCTGAAAATTACCTCTCGAGCCAGTCGTGTTAGACCAATTCGACGCAGAATTTTGCTCGGCACTATTTTGAACGGGCGGTTTTATTCCAAGTAAATCGTGGGCGCTCACCTGTGTTACGACCGAAAGTCGCTCTAGCACTAGCTTTTTTAATACACCGTTTGGCATTTTTTCAATCAACGGCTTGGCTAGCTTGCTCAATTTAGCTCGCCCGTCTAAACGGTTGATATCGGCCTGTTGGGTAAGCGTATCGATTAAAAAATCGGGCAATGGTGTCGCATCTTTAATCAATTTCTCAAAACCCTCTTTGCCCACTTGTTTAACCATGGTGTCTGGATCTTCACCATCAGGTAAAAACAAAAAGCTTACTTGAAAGCCGTCTTGCAAAGTAGGCAAACACGTTTCTAAGGCCTTCCATCCTGCGTCCCGACCGGCACGATCACCGTCGAAACTAAACGTAATATTGGGCGTGTGGCGAAATAAGCGCTGCAAATGCATCGGTGTCGTCGCTGTACCCAATGTTGCTACAGCGTTATTGATACCCTCTTGAGCGAGGGCGACCACATCCATATAACCCTCAACAACCAATACTCCATCAGCTTCTTTAATGCCGCCTCGTGCACCATATAAACCGTACAACTCGGAACCTTTATGAAAAATGGGTGTTTCAGGCGAGTTTAAATATTTAGGGTTCCCTGGCTGGTCAGACTTCGCCAGAACTCGACCTCCAAAGCCAACAACACGGCCTCGATGGTCGTGGATTGGGAACATTATTCGATGGCGAAAGCGATCATAGGTCCGCTTCTTCTCATTTTGAGTCAGCATACCGGTATCGAGCAGGGCTTTTTGAGCTGGGGCGGTGGCACCCAGGCTCGACATCAAGTTATCCCAGCCTTCAGGTGCAAAGCCCATTCCAAAACGTTTTGCGATGTCGCCGCTGAGGCCGCGTTTTTGCAGGTAGTCAATTGCCTCTTGCTTGGAGGTATGCTGACGTAGTTGAGTTTGGTAAAACTCATTCACTTCATTCATCAATTGATAGAGATCAATGCCCTGTGACACGGTTTTCTTTGGCGTAAAGCCTTGAGACTCCTCCGGTATCTCCATACCCGCGCTGGAGGCTAGCTTTTCGATCGCCTCCCGAAATTCCATGTGATCATAATCCATTAAGAAGCTGATCGCTGTACCGTTCACACCGCAGCCGAAGCAATGGTAGAACTGCTTAGAAGGCGACACCGTAAAGGAAGGTGTTTTCTCTCCATGAAACGGGCAACAAGCCTTATAGTTCGCCCCTGCTTTTTTAAGCGGCACATAGCCATCAATCAAATCAACAATGTCGATACGATTCAAAAGTTGGTCAATAAAGTGTTGGGGAATTCTGCCAGCCATTACGCTATTCTAACGATTCATCCGACTTTTCGCTTCGCTATTTATGAAACAAAATATTCACTTTTTCGCACTGCTAATCGGCGTGCTCTTAAGCGCAAACAGCCATGCAGAATCACAAGACAAGGCCGAGCCACAAACCATAGCCGCGATACAAACAAAGGTGAAACGCTATCCATTGCCAAACAATAGTACGTTTCCGATAGCGCGCGCCGTAGAGGTAGTCGCTGGCACTAATCTGGTGTATCACAGCGGCAACGTACCCAGCGCCGCCGACCCATCTCAAAAAAAGGGCAGCCGTGCCTATTTTGGTGACACCGAAACTCAAGCGCATAGTGTCTTTAAAAAGCTTGAAACCTCATTAAATGATATGGACTTGGGCTTTAAGGACGTAATCAAAATGACGGTATTTATTGTTGGCGACCCTGCCAAAGAAGGCAAAATGGATTTCGACGGTTTTATGAAAGCCTACACCCAGTACTTTGGTACGCAAGAACAACCAAACCTACCCGCGCGATCAGCCATACAAATCGCAGGCCTTGCTGGCGGGCCTGGCATGTTGATCGAAATCGAATTGGTAGCGGCTAGACCTCAGGCTAATTAAAGCCCCCATACCGATCTCGCTTAGTGTTTTACTAAATTTCTAGTTAAGCACTAAGCTAGGCGAAATTAGTTGAAATAGAGCCTTGCTAGTGCAAGACTCTAGACAAGACTGCGTGACACCCCACGAATTGTCGCTTCTTAAGCGTTCCTCTTGAATTATAAGCAAGCAACAATGCTTCGCAGTGACACTAACCAAGCCTTACACGCCCATGAATCGATTTTTTCTTGGCTTAATAGCCTATTCCCTCGCAAGTTCCGCTTCACACGCCGTCTCCGTTGTTCAAACTAAGGGAGACTTTGTAGATAAGTTTCGACAACTTGAAGAAGTATTGCCTACTCCCAACGACTACCGCAACGCCGCTGGCGAACCGGGTAAAGAGTATTGGCAGCAACAAGTCGACTATAAAATTGAAGTCACGCTGGACGAAAAAAAGCGCCGCCTATCAGCATCGCAAGCGGTAACCTACATCAATAACTCGCCCTATCGTTTGAAATATCTTTGGGTGCAGCTTGAGCAAGACCGCTTCAAGCCTGATTCAGTTGCCGAGCGCTCAGCGCCATTTGGTGATTCCTCTCGCCGTGGCTTTAAAACTGAGTTGCCAAAGGGCGATAAGCCAGCTCGACTAAGCATGGCGGAATTACGCCGAAATCAATTTTACGATGATGTGGAAATTGGCTACACCTTAACCGACACCGTAGATGCTAACGGTGAGCCGCTCGACTACATTATTAATGGCGCGCAGATGCGCATTGATTTGCCAACCGCAATTGAAAGCGGCGAGAGCTTTGAGTATAGCCTTAACTACGCGTACAACATTTTAGAAGAGAACGCCGTTGTGGCGCGCTCAGGGTATGAGCATTTCCCGGATGACGCTCGAAAAGGCGGCAACGATATATTCTTGCTCGCGCAATGGTTTCCTCGAGTGGCGGCTTACTCAGACTACGAAGCTTGGCATAATAAAGAGTTTCTAGGTCGGGGCGAATTTACCTTAGAGTTTGGCAATTATGATGTGAAAATCACCGTACCCGCCGATCACATTGTTGCGTCAACTGGCAGCCTACAAAACCCAGATGATGTACTTACGGCAACTCAACGCCAACGATTAAAGAAAGCCGAAGACAGCAAGCGCCCGGTGTTTGTTGTCACCGCCGAAGAAGCATTGGCCAATGAAGCACAAGGCACCAGCGATAATAAGACCTGGCATTTCACCGCCGAAAATGTGCGTGACTTTGCTTGGTCTTCGTCGCGTAAATTCATGTGGGACGCAAAAGGCTATAAGCAACCTGGCGCTGACCAAGAATTGGTTATGGCTATGTCTTACTTTCCGAAAGAAGGCGGAGAACTTTGGCGCAAGTACTCTACCGAATCGGTAATTCACGCGATGGACGTATATTCGCGCTACACCTTTGATTATCCATATCCTGTATCGATCAGCGTCAACGGCCCAGTTGGCGGTATGGAATACCCGATGATTACCTTTAATGGCCCTCGCACTAAACTCAACAAAGATAAGTCTCGCACCTATACTTTGGCCGAAAAACGCTTCTTGTTGGGCGTGGTAATTCACGAAGTAGGGCACAATTACTTCCCTATGATTGTCAACTCAGACGAGCGCCAATGGACTTGGATGGACGAAGGCTTAAACAGCTTTTTGGATGGTGTTGCGGGTCGCGAGTGGGACCCTGACATCCCTTGGGGTGTAGAACCACGTGATATCGTTGCGTATATGAAGTCAGATGTGCAAGTGCCGATTATGACTCAGTCTGACAGCGTGCTGCGCCTTGGACCAAATGCCTATACCAAGCCTGCGGCCGCTCTAAATATTTTACGCGAAGTGATTTTAGGCCGAGAGCTCTTCGATTTTGCCTTTCAAGAGTATTCGACTCGCTGGGAAGACAAGCGACCAACGCCCTCAGATTTCTTCCGCACCATGGAAGAAGCATCAGGAGTTGACTTAGATTGGTTCTGGCATGGCTGGTTTTACACTACAGACCATGTTGATATCTCAATCGATAAAGTCTACAAAATGCAGCTCGACACTTTGAACCCTGATATCGATTCGAAGCGCCGGCGAGCTGAAGAAGCCCGTGAACCTAAGCCATTGTTCGAGCAACGAAACGAAGCCGAAGGACGTAAACTATGGATCGACCTGAATAAAGACATCACTGATTTCTACGACGAGCACGACCGCTTCACACCGACCAATAAAGAACGCAATAAGTATCGCCAGATGCTTGAAGACTTAGACCCTCGTGAGCGCGAAGCGCTGGAACGCGCAGTTAAAGAAGACAAAAATTACTACGTAATGAGCTTCTCGAATAAGGGCGGCTTAGTGATGCCAATTCTATTGCAGTTGACTTATACCAACGGTAAGAAAGAAGAGCTTGTATTACCAGCTGAAATTTGGCGCCGCACACCAAAACAAGTGAGTAAACTCTTGATCACTGATAAAGGTAAAAAGCTTGAGTCGGTTATAGTCGATGCCAACTGGGAAACCGCCGATGTTGATGTAGAGAATAACCACTACCCTCGACGCTTTATTCCGTCGCGCATAGAAGCATTCAAGAAAGCCAAAAGCAAGAAACCTGTAGGTCGCGACATCATGCAAGACATTAAGACCAAGCTCAAAGAACCTAAGAAAAAAGAACACCGCAAGTAATGTTCAAGAAAGTAATAGCAAGCGCGCTACTGTTAGTTATGTTTACAACTAACAGTAGCTTCGCGCATCAACAAAAAGAAGCGTATATAAGCCTATTGTTTAACCAACGTAGCAATAAACTAGAGGTGAGCCACCGATTTTTGTTGCACGACGCCGAACATGGCTTGGCTCGTGTGATAGATGGCGCCGGCGACTTAAGCATCGACGAGGCCACTCAAAAACGGTTTTTTGAGTATGTGCAAACTCACTTTAAAGCACGCACACAAACCGATAAGCCCATTGAGCTGGAGCCTGTGGGTTATGAAGTTGAAGGAAAATATTTTTGGGTCTACCAAGAAGCCAATATGCCTGACACCGAATCACTCAAACTCAGGCACTCGGCACTGCATGAGCTATGGCCAGCGCAAACGAACCACATCAATGTGGAAAAAGACGGCTGGGTAAAATCTGTAAGAATTCAGAAAAAGGATAACGCTCGGTGGCAAATAGTTGAACTTATCAAAGGGGACTAATTAAGTTCACCACGACATCAACAATTTAATTAAGGACAATTAGAATCAAACTATTGGAGTCGAACCATGAAGAACGTTTACCTGCGCTTTAGCTGGGCGCTGGCTACTGCATGCATTTTTATCAGCTTAGCTCACGCAGACACATCACCTAAGAAAATAGCCAAACAAAAATGGCATATGGCGAAGAGCCCAAACTTTACGGTAATGTCTGATGCGGGCGAAAAAAGAGCAATCAAATTAGCTCAAAACCTCGAACGGTTCCGCCTAGTTTTCTCGCTTTTGACCAACGTCGACCTTGAAAACAGCATGCGCCCAGTCAGCTTGATAGCGACAAAGCGAGACAACACCTATCAGTTTCTAACCGGCAACTCAAAAAACATGCGCAATACTGCCGGTTTCTTCATGGACACAACGAACGGGAATTACTCTGCGATTAAGTTATCAAAGGGCAATGACAAGTTTAATTTGTCAATATTATTTCATGAGTATACGCACTATGCGAAAGCTAACTTGGTATCAGCAAATAGCCCTTACTGGTATAGCGAAGGCTTTGCTGATTTTATGGGTCAAATAGAATTTGAGAACGACAGCGTGGTTAACTTCGGCAAACCTCACGTGCGCCACTTACAAAATATCTCAGTGATGAAATGGATGCCCTTAGAAACATTATTAAGCGCGACACACATAGATTCGGCCAAGCGAGATGAACGCTACAAAATTTATTCTCAAGGCTGGCTTTTAGTTCACTACTTTAGCCAAGACTCAGAAAGGTCAAAGCAAAAGAAGAAATATTTCGACTTGCTTGCTCAAGGCTTGAGCCCACGAGAAGCGATAGAACAAAGTACCGGAATGAGCCTAAGCGATTTCGAAAAAACGTTACGAAAACACGCAAAACAAAGAAGACATAGCTACTCTCAAATAACCCTGAAAAGCCCGTTTCAAGACAGCGACATCCAAGTGCGTAGGCTAAGCGATGCCGAAGCCGTCTACGAAATCGGCGTGTTCGCCCTACAAACCAGTTTAGGTTACTCAACATCAAGACCTTTTTTCGAAAAAGCTTTAAAACTTAAACCCGATTATGCAAATGCCTTAACTGGCTTGGCGAATACATATCTTAGTTCGGACTCGGGAAAAATGACCGAGCTAATCAATCGATCAAAAGAAATTGAGCCAAAGAACCCGTGGACAGCGACGATTAGCGGCCACTTAAACGGTTGGAAAATGGATGAGCATGATGATGAAAAATCTCAGAAAAAGTATTGGAACCTTGCAGTAAAGGACTATAACTTAGCGATTAAGATTGATGACGCAAACCTCGAAGCAATTCTCGCAGCAGCCGATCTCTATGCCAAAAAAAACCGAAATGAAAAATACTTAGAGCTTATAGAGTACGCATACATAGTAGCCCCGAGCAACTATCAAATCAGAACGCGCTTAATCTATGGCTACCTTCAGAGTAAACAGGTCGAAAAGGCAGACAGTATCGCCAACTTGATTCGCCGAAATCACCACATGTCTGAGTCCAATATTAAAAGGTTCGAAGACTGGTATGCTAAATCAAAATCGGATGCCTGCGATAACGACGAAGAAATATTAAGCGAATGCTAACTTAATCCTTCAGCAACCTTGTTATTGTATGGCCCATAGTAAGCTTTGAACTAAAAGCTTGCCGATAAAACACAAATATAAACCACCACCGGAGATATTCTTGAACAAGCTACCCTTCCTAGCGGCAAGTGTGTCAGCGCTGCTTTTAGCAGGCTGTGTAAACACACAAACGCCCTCAACCGAACCTTCTGCCGATGCAAGCTTTAAAAAAGTCGAGACAGTTACTAAAAAAGGCGATGAAATCGTCATTCCGTATAGCAAATACGTATTAGACAATGGCTTGACCGTTGTTCTTCATCCAGACAATTCCGACCCATTAGTGCACGTCGATATTACCTACCATGTAGGTTCGGGCCGAGAAGACGTTGGTAAATCTGGCTTCGCACACTTTTTTGAACACATGATGTTTCAAGGCTCTGAAAACGTAGCCGACGAACAGCACTTTGGCTTAATTACCGAATCAGGCGGTACTTTAAACGGAACAACCAATAGCGATCGAACCAACTATTTTGAAACTGTACCGTCTAACCAGTTGGAGCGCATGCTTTGGCTTGAAGCAGATCGCATGGGCTTTTTCTTAGATGCCGTCACTCAAAAGAAGTTTGAGAATCAACGAGAAACGGTAAAGAACGAGCGTGGGCAACGCGTTGATAACCGGCCTTATGGCTTACTTGGAGAGCGCGTCGGCGAAGCCATGTTCCCCGAAGGCCATCCGTATTCTTGGTCAGTAATCGGCTACATAGAAGACCTGAATCGTGCCACGTTAGAAGACCTCAAGAAGTTCTTTCTTCGTTGGTACGGGCCAAACAACGCTACGTTGACCATAGGCGGTGATTTTGACGAAGTGCAAACCTTGGCTTGGATCAGCAAATATTTCGGAGGTATTCCACGCGGCCCCGAAGTTGAAAAGCCAGTTTACACACCAGTAACTCTAGATAAGGATCGCTATATCTCGCTTGAAGACAATGTCGCCTTGCCACTGATGTATATGTCGTTCCCTACGGTTAATAGTAGCCACCCAGATGAAGCGCCGCTTGATGTATTAGCAAGTATTTTAGGCTCAGGTAAAACCTCGCTTCTGTACAAAAATCTCGTCAAGAACCGCAAAGCTGTACAAGCACAGGCCAGCCATGGGTGTCGTGAATTGAACTGTGAATTCACACTATTGTCGCTACCAAGTCCCGCAAATAACTTAGCGGAACTAGAGCAAATTACTCGTGCCTCGCTTGAAGAATTTGAAGCCCGTGGCGCAAACGACGATGATATTCAACGCGTCAAAGCCAGCATCATTTCTGGCATGATCTACGGTCTTGAAAGCGTTAGTGGCAAAGTAAGCCAACTAGCCTATTACGAAACATTTCAAGATAACCCGAATGCAATTAAAGCCGATATAGCTCGTTATGAGGGCGTGACTAAGGCCGACGTAATGCGCGTATACAAGCAATACATAAAAGATAAGCCGGCCGTGATCATGAGTATAGTGCCAAAGGGGCAAGCTGACGCAATCATAAAAGCCGATACATGGCAGCGATATGAACGCAATATTCCAGAAGATCAACCCAGTGAACTAGCTCTACGCCCTGGGACTTCTGACTTTGATCGTTCGATAGTGCCACCGTCTGGGGCCAACCCAAGTATCAAAGTGCCCGCGCTTTATCGTGCTGAAACAAAGAACGGAGTGAAAGTGTTGGGCGCGGTCAACAATGAAGTGCCAACAACAACTATCGAACTGCGCATTCCTGCAGGCCAAACGCGCGAGCCAGTTTCAAAACTTGGCTTAGCGAGCTTAACGGCAGCGATGATGGGCGAAGCAACTAAAACATCAACAGCGGAAGACTTAGCCAATCGCTTAGAAAAGTTGGGATCGTCTGTTAACTTTGGCGCCGGCGATCAGTTTTCAACACTTAGTATTCGTACCCTAACTGAAAACCTTGACGAAACGCTCAACATCGCGCTCGAGAAACTTACTTCTCCCAAATTTGATCAAGCGGACTTCGATCGTTTGCAAAACCAACAAATTGAAGGTTTGAAATTTGCACAAAAAAACGCAGGTACAATTGCTACCGAGGTTTTCTCAAAACTGGCGTTTGGCACCGATAATAGCTTTGCGCATAGCAACTTAGGATCAATCGATACTGTTAAAGAGCTGACGCTAGAAGATGTTAAAAATTTCTACGCGTCAAACTACGGCCCAAAATCAGCGGACATTATTGTCGTAAGTGATTTGAATAAGGCACAGGTTACATCCAAGCTAAACCGTTTTAGCGCATGGGACGGGGGAAATACCGAAGCCAACCCAGTTGAAGCATTTCCTGAATTAGAGACGGGCACACTGTATTTGGTTGATAAGCCAGATGCGGCCCAGTCTGAGATTCGGATTGGCAAGCGCTCTCTAAACTACGATGCGACAGGCGAGTATTACAAAGCAGGGCTCATGAACTATAACTTAGGAGGCGCATTCAATAGCCGCATCAATCTCAACCTACGTGAAGACAAAGGCTATACCTATGGAGCACGCTCGTTCTTCAACGGAAATAAGTTGCGAGGCCAGTATCGCGCGCAAGCCGGTGTGCGCGCTGACGCAACCGCCGCATCTATCGTTGAATTTCGAAAAGAGATTAGTAACTTCAGAGAAAATGGTATCACTGATGCTGAAATGGCATTCATGAAGAGCGCTATCGGCCAACGTGACGCCCGAGCTTATGAGACGCCAAATCAAAAGATAAGCTTTTTGTCTGAAATTGCGAACTACGACCTAGCCCCGAGCTTTGTCGATGAGCGCAACGAGATATTAGCCAATATTCAAGCTGACGAAATCAACACATTAGCGAAGAAACACATCAACCTCGACGATATGATCACCGTCGTTGTTGGTGATAAAGCCAAGATTTTAGAGAGCTTAAGCGAAATCGCAGACACCATTGTAGAATTGGACGTAGACGGAAATATAGTTGAATAAACGGTAGCATCAACAATCAAGGCCGCTCCTAGTTTGGAGCGGCCTTTTTTATGCCTGTGCCTAACTCAATATTGACTCAATACCAAAGCCCCATTTGCTATAATTACGCCATATGGACCCTCTAGAAAATAAACTAAAAACCACTGGCTTCTGGCTAAGCCTTGGCGCAGTAAATCACGTCATTTGCATCACTGTAGTTCTTTTCGGCTGCGCCTATTCAGGCTTTAGTTGTCAGGGTGATGATATGAAGAGCGTACTATCGATCTACGCATTTACGATCTTCACTCCTCAGGTAGCGTTAGAAATGATCGTTCTTCTGGCAACCCTTCTCACCTTTAAGTCTCTGAGTGAATTCAAAAAAGATGCGCGCCCAATTACATGGTTTCTAATTAGCCTAGCCCCTCTTGTGCTTTATCTATACTGGCAATAGCTAAAATCTAGAACGGCCTAGCCCTGCTGATCGGTTTCATCACGCTCCTTTTTTCGCGGACGCTCAGGTTTACATGCCAGCACCTGCTCTTCTTGGGGCGGTGTAACACAAACACCAGAGACCTCACCACGACGACCTTCAAACTGGCAAACATCATCAACTTGTAAATTGGCACAAGCCTCTATTGCTTCTTTCGGCGCTCCTCGCTTACTCCGTTTTTCACCATCAGCATGATGGTTAGCTAAAACTGAATTTGAGCTGAAAAGCAACATCGCTACCATTAGGCCCATTCCAAGGCGATTGGATGTTTCGATAATATTTGTTTTCATAGTGATTTCCACGTGTTGATAGTATTGAAAGTAGTAGTACTAGAGTTTTCGACCGAGGTTAAAAACTGTAGCGAAGCGACACGCTAACTTCGGTGTCATCATTGTCCAAAATACTAATACCGTTTACGTCTACTTGAGCATCGCTATGATTAAGCCCAAAATTCAAGGATAAACCGCGCGCTACATCAAAAGCGACACCTGCGGCGTAGGATGTCTCGCTTTGACCCTCGATATCTCCAAAATGCGCCTCAGCGGAAAACGCCAAACGGCCGATTTTTCTCGATGCACCCAAGGAAACGTATTTTCTGTCTAACGATATAAAGCTGTTACTGAGCTGCTCGAATCCAAGCTCAGCATCGAATACCGAGCTTCCGTACGTCAACTCGCTTACGAATCCAAGCGACTTGGATTCCAACGATGCAAAATCAAATGAAGACATACCTGAAAAATCCAAGTTATCTGCGAAATTGTATTCAGTATCTCTATAGCGTATCGCGAACCTGTAATCTTTATTGCCCATCGGACGCTGATAAGTACCACCTACTTCATAACCGCCGTCTTGATCAAAAGTCGCTAACAATTGAGCAGGTCCGAAACGCCCAATATAGGTAATTCCATAGTCCCCTAGCTGACCTAAACGATCATCAAAGTTCAACTCAGCATTACCCACACCTCGGCGGCGGCGAGCCTGTTCTCGAACCAGCTCGCTCACATTCCCGACTGAGACAGTACCCCAGACACCTGATAAATAGGCAGCGATGTTATCTTCATAATCGCCGTCATCATCCGAACCCTCTCCAAAATATGCAGCGCCGAGTGTCCAGCTATTTGAAAGTTGAGTTTCGGCATTGATTTGAAAATTGCCTAGCAATTGATAATCGGTGTCATCATCTGAATCTCTATAGATAGAAGAAGCGTCAAATAGGCCGTTCACAGAGAACGTAACATCTGCATATTCGAACGCAAGCGGCTCTTCGAGTGAGGAAAGGCTCTCATAGTTGAGATCCACCGCGGAAGCTAAAGGCGATATCAACGTTGCGCTAATGAAGAAAAGGCTAACAAGCTTTTGCTTTGGCACAGCGCACACATGGGGTGTTTCTTGAAACGAGTGATTTTTTATATCCATTGTTACACCTTCTTCTGAAACATAGTTGTAAATGCATGCTTTGCGATACCACGCCCAGCCGTCATCGCTTGACTATGGTCGAGCTCCCAGTGGACACCACCGTACAAGCGACTTAAACCATTTTCGTCAGCGATTTGGCTCAAGCTTGTCCAACTGCGCTTTATGTCGCGTAACTGTGGCCAAATCACTAAGTCTGGAGATTGGCCAGTTATAGAGACTCGATCGTGACCTTGAATCAGCGCAATCATTTCAGCCCCAGCTGCACCAAATGTTGAATGACCAGATGTATAAGCGGGAAACGGCGGAGTGGGAATATAACTTCTCCAGTTTTTCTGGCGTTTCACCCTACTATCTTTGTTGCCGAGGAGCGAGGCTCGTTGACGGATCGCGCTTTCAGGGCGAAGTATGTCGTGCATGTACTTACTGTCCCAAGCAGATATAGAAGCGTCACACTGGGTCATTCCGATCAAAGCAAAGTGTCGAGCTTGTTCGATAAAACTATATTGCCTACCTTGAAGCACTTGCATAGCGATATAGATAAAGTGGCCAGGAGGCGTTACCCCCCAAGGGCCGTCTTCCCAAAAGAGTGCGATCTCAGATTGATCAGCGGTTCTAATCTGGCTGTCAGCACCCCCTAAATCTCTAATTGTTACAAACTCCTTTGCAAACTCAGGGCTCGCCGGGTCATAAAATTCGTGTGCACGAAACTGCGAACCACTGGACATGGTCCAAGGTTTGATTTTGCCATGTCCAGGAAACAAGCCTCTATCAAAGGAGCCGAATGCCGGCCCGGGTTGGGCGCTATAAAAAGTGCCTGTTGGCCGCCAGCGCAGGGCATCTTGACGACGCTGGTATCGACCCAAGTAGAAATTTACTTCGCTTGACTCTGAGCCATCGTCGTTACGCATACGAACTACCTTACGCGCAACCTTTTTACCCCAATCTACCGCTTGAGATTTGGCCTCACCATCTGCAAACCGTTTTAAAAAAGCCGACTTCTCAACTAAGAATGGCTGCTGGAAAACCTCCGCAGCCGCGTTTGCGAATGCAATGCCATAGGCGATTTCTGGGTCTGCATTGATCGGACCGCGCCCGATTCCATATGGTTCTTGATAATCTTGTGTGATGGCATTAGCCGCCAGAAAGCCAGCGGCCATTGGCATAGCAAAATTGTAGGCTGCTCGCGGTGGCGCGACACGCTGATCTCGAGTCTGCTGCAAGATAACATCCACCCAATGGAACACCGTATTCTGATGTTCGGGGGCAATAATTTGGCTCAAATATGAGTGCTTACTTCCAAAAGGAGCCGTTGTGCATGCAGCCATGGTCAGCATTGGTGTCGCTGCCATGTATTTCAAAATTTGTCGTCTATTCACGGTTATTAGTAACCTCACTTTGATTCTTGGCACTTATATTTTAACTTTTAAGTCTTATTAGAGTTTGCCAAAACAGTATGAGATTGTGTCATTTCTATGAGCGCTTGATACATTTGAGATACAACTTCTGTTGCTATATTTGCTATCGTTAGACTTAGACATACTTGGATCGCAACGAATGCAAAATGACAAACCAACAGTATTAATTGTCGATGACGAAATCGATATTCGAGAGCCACTTTGCGATTACCTTCAGCTCAATGGATTCAATACACTCGATGCAGAGAACAGTGAGAGTGCCGAGAAGCTGCTTGATACACATCCCATTGATCTCATCGTGCTTGATATTATGATGCCCGGCGAAAGCGGTCTCGACCTTTGCAAAAGATTATCGCAAACAAGGAAAGTACCGATTATTCTCTTAACCGCTTTAACTGACGACACTGACCGAATTGTTGGGCTCGAGCTCGGGGCCGACGACTATTTAGGAAAGCCTTTTAATCCACGCGAGCTGATTGCGCGCATCAGGTCGGTACTAAGAAGATCATCGCTACCGCATGAGCCCGCCGACTCTAAATTGTATAAATTCGAAGATTGGCATCTCGACAATGATTTAGGAGAAGTCATCAGAAACAATGGGACAGTAGTAATGCTGAGCACTGGAGAATTGAAACTACTGAAAGTGTTTGTACAGAATCCTAACAAAATTTTATCCAGAGACCAGCTAATCTCTTTAACTCAGGGAAGAGATTCTTTCCCGTATGAGCGCAGCATAGACAACATGATCAGTCGCCTACGAAAAAAAATTGAACCCGACATCAGTAAGCCTAAATATATCCTCACTGTTTGGGGCGGCGGCTATAAGTTTCTCTTTAAAGAAAAATCTTAGCTTACCTGACTTAGCCGATACGAGAGAACTATGAACATTCGCAGGATATTGCCAAATACAGTCACCGGTCAATTGACGCTTTTGATCGTGGCTACTCTCGTTGTTGCGCAATTAGTAAACCTATTGATACTTATCGGCGAGAATCGTTTACGTGCTAAGGCAACGATGGTCAATTACTCGATTCGGCAATCTATCAGCGTGCTTCAAACGCTTCCGAGTCTATCTGAAGTCAACATACCGTATCGGCATCACCGCCCAAGGCAAGCGGCTGGTGCATTCACTATTACTCGTTTCAACCAAGTCACACGCGAACTCCGCAAAGAGAGCTTGATTAGTTACGAAAACATGCTTCGCCAAGAGCTCGATAGTCAAGGCATTAAATATGTATCGATAGATATGGCATTACAACCAAACTTGGCTGGTGCAAAATTTTCAAAAAATCGCATAAGAGACTTTTCGACTAGGCCCCCTCCTAACTTTGAATCAAAGCGAAACGGATCACAAAAACGTAATAAGAGAAGAGGGATTGAAAAGAAGGCTGAGCTCGATCATGTACTGATCTCTATCGAAATCGAAGCAGGAATTTGGTTCAATGCCAGCTTACCCATTACCCCAGTTGAAACGCTCACACCCAAGATACTTCTGAGCACAGTGCTATTGATATTGATCACTTTACTCAGTGTCACTTGGTTTATGAGACGAATTACCCGTCCTCTCTCTGATTTTGCGCACGCGGCTGAGCAGTTTGGAAGAGGAAATGAGCCATTACATTTGGATGAAAAGGGACCTCAAGACATTCGCAGTGCGGCAACTGCATTCAATCGCATGCAACGCCGACTCAGCCGACTGCTCGAAACTCAGCGAATAATGTTGCGCGCTGTAGGGCATGACCTAAAAACACCGCTCACTTCTCTAAGGATAAGAGCCGAAAGAATTTCCGAGCAACATCAACGCGATAAATTTATTACCACAATTGACGAAATGACATTGATGACCCAAGATATTTTAGACTGGGCTAAAAATGCGTCCGGCTTAGAAGAAACTGCGGCGGTAGATATGAAAGCGCTACTTACGTCGATAGCCGATGATTTTGCCGACCAAGGTAGCGAGGTCACAATCGATGAAATGGACAACATTGTATTGAAAATAAGGCGTATTGGCCTTAAACGTAGCATCACAAATATAGTCAGCAATGCTGTTAAGTACGCGGGAGATGCACACATAAGCATCGAACAAGACCCTACGGCATTCAAAATACACGTAGATGACACGGGCAAGGGCATTCCAGTCGATAAATTTTTCGAGGCGCGTAAGCCATTTACTAGACTGGAATCATCGAGAAATAAAAAAACCGGAGGTTCCGGTTTAGGCCTATCAATCGCTGAATCGATTATTCAATCAGACGGAGGTAAATTGATTTTTAAACACCTTGAGCCATCTGGGTTTAGAGTTACGATCGTACTTCCTATATAGCGTAGGTTTAAAAGCTAGGCACAAAAAAGCCCGAGCATTGCTCAGGCTTTCTAACAATCAAACGAGTTGCGGCGCTTAGCTCAACTTAGCTTTGATAACACCGCTGACTTTACCCATATCGGCTTTGCCTTGAAGCTGACCTTTAAGCAAACCCATCACCTTACCCATGTCTTTCATAGACTCGGCGCCAGTTGAGGCGATTGCCGCTTCAACTGCGGCCGCTATTTCGTCGTCACCGAGCTGCTCAGGCAGATAATCTTTAAGATTATCAACATGCACTTGCTCTTTCTCGGCAAGGTCGGCGCGATCGCCATCGGTGAACTGTTTGATGGCGTCTTGCGATTGCTTAATTTGCTTTTGCAAAATCGCGAGCACGTCATCGTCACCAATTTCGGTTTGATCATCTACTTCTTTACGCTGAATCGCGGCACGTAGCATGCGAATCGACTCTAACTTTGATGCGTTCTTCTCACGCATCGCAGTTTTCATGTCTGCAAAGATTTGATCTTTAAGCGACATATCTAAATCCCTTACTTAAAAAGAGTTAAAGGGCTTAGTAAAGACGTGTAGTACGGATACGACCGCGAGACGCGCGTTTCATTTCACGCTTCTTAGCAGCAGCACCTTTACGCTTGCGAACTGAGGTTGGCTTTTCATAGAACTCGCGACGACGCATTTCTGTGAAGATACCGGCTTTTTCGCATGAGCGACGAAAGCGACGAAGGATGACGTCAAATGGCTCGTCGTTTTTAACTTTTACTTGTGGCATAACTGTCTTTAGTTGTAAAAAATTCTTTAAGGAATGAAGGTTTACTCATTCAGGACGCGCGATTCTAGCCGTTTAGAGTGCGTTTGTATATACTTAAGCGCATAATTTAGTGTGTTTAGCGCTTATCCTAAACCCTTGTATTTCTTGGCTTATCGCTCAAGAGCCAGTTTCTTGATTGAGAAATTTACTTATTTCCTCTACCACACCCTTTTTCGGGGCCGACTTTCACATGGAAAAAGCATTACCAAACAGGCTTTTAAGCCCAAACCGCGTTCTCGGCATAGAAACCTCTTGCGACGACACCGGTGTAGCTATCTACGATAGCCAGCAAGGTTTACTCGGCCACGCGCTTTACTCGCAAATTAAAACCCATCAAGAGTTTGGCGGCGTGGTGCCTGAGTTAGCCGCGCGCGACCATATTCGTAAAGTGATTCCTTTAGTAGATGCAGTACTAAAACAAGCAAATTGTGAGCGCGAAACGATAACAGGAGTCGCCTATACTAGCGGCCCAGGTTTAGCCGGGGCGCTACTAGCTGGTAGTGCGGTGGCAAAAGGTTTGGCTTATTCTTGGGGTATACCAGCAGTAGGGGTACACCACATGGAAGGCCACATGCTGGCCCCTATGCTTGAAGAAAACGCCCCAGAGTTTCCATTTGTTGCCTTGCTTGTATCGGGCGGTCACACCCTACTTGCCGAGGTAAAAGGTGTAGGCGAGTACAAAATTCTTGGCCAAACAGTCGATGATGCAGTCGGTGAAGCATTTGACAAGACCGCAAAAATTTTGGGCTTAGGCTATCCCGGTGGCCCAGCCATATCTAAAGCAGCTGAGAAAGGAGATCCAAAGCGATTTACTTTTCCACGCCCAATGACTGACCGGCCGGGCATGGACTTCAGCTACAGCGGTCTGAAAACATTTGCCTTGAACACAGTAGAAAAAGAGTTAATCGATCAGCAAACCGTGTGCGACATCGCTTATGCATTTCAAGATGCGGCCGTTGATACACTCGTAATCAAATGTAAGAGGGCTTTATTACATACTAATAGCAAGAGGTTAGTTGTTGCTGGCGGCGTTGGCGCTAACATTCGCTTGCGTGCACAACTGAAGAGTTTGACAGATAAAATGCGATGCGAGCTGTATTATCCGCGCATCGAGTTCTGCACCGACAATGGTGCGATGATTGCTTACGCCGGTTCACAGCGCTTGCACCAAGCATCACCAGATCTAAGCTTTCAGGTAAAACCGCGTTGGTCACTTGAAGATTTACCACCAGTTTAGTCACATATTAGGCACATATTAGGCACATATATTCAGATGTTTCGGCGCGCCTAGTCTAAAAGGATTACAGACAAGGGTCTGTATTTATTCTATGTTAATTAATGCCATGATCGAGTTGCTAGCTCGATCGACTCAAATTTAGGCATTGGACTGTATGAACAAAATCATGAAACTAACTGATGTTAGCAAGGATATTTTAATCTCACTCGTGGTGATCGCTTGTGTACTGATTATTGCCATCATTGCTGTACCCGCGTAACACCCGCCGTTGCAAACGAGTCTCTATAAACTGAAGCGCTACAAATAGCTGAACAGTGCCGAACCTCAGGCAGTGGAAAAAGCATTGGCATTGGAAAATACGATAGACTCTCCGGATGCCAAGAACACTCAAAAAATCTCTGCTCATGCTGTCATTTTGCTGCTTACTGAGCGCCTGTAACCGTGATGGCGGGCCAACAAATGATCATCAAATTTCATTACAGCAAACCGTTAACTTCGGATTCACCAACGCCGAAATCGTAGACCTCGGCAGATTGGTGATGATCGACTATTTTCAATTCGACTCTGGCAGAACTAATGCTAACCCGAGTTTTCCAGTCATCAGTGATTTTCCTAGTGATTCGGAATTACTTCATCGATACCGAGCATTGGCTAACATTCAAGGTAGAGACAAAGTTGGAGCTGGCCAGGAAGAACTCTATGGTCATATTTGGCGCGATCAAAATACAAGAGGCTTAATCATTTCCATTCGAGGCACCAGCGATCGCCAAGAGTGGATCGATGATGCCAAATTTCAGCTCATTAAACTGGAACCGGATCTCGCGTCAACAACAGCCAAAGAGGCAAAAAATGCGGTTGAAGTCGAGCTAGGCTTTCATGAAATCGAGAGTAGTTTAACCATTTCATCGCAGGCCGGCACGGTCAAACGCACACCCCTCGCCAACTATATCAATACACATTCAAACTTAAAATCGCTCACTATTGTCGGCCACAGCATGGGCTCATCCTTAGCAACACTATTTGCTTATAAAACTAAGCTTCGTCGGCCCGAGCTTGACATACGCTTACTCACTTTCGCATCGCCTCTAACTGGGGCTCCTAATTTCAGCGCTTCTTTTGAGAGTCAGCTCGAAAAAAGCATTCGAATCGTTAACCGCCCAGACATTGTTCCGAAAATGCCCTTTGCCGAGCTTGGCTATAAGCACGTTTGGCGACCTGTGTTTATCGACTCAAGCGACAGTAAGCGAATCGTCGATAGCATCGCATGCCATCACAGCCTAAATACCTATTTACATATGCTCGACGAGACGGTTAAGCCAACTAAAGCCTGTAGTAAATCGAACTAAGAAGTTTTACTGCCTATTTTGGGCTCAATCCCGTTTTTCAAACGCTCTATGTTTTCCTTATGACGCTGAAAGGTAAACGCGACAATCCAAAACACCGCGCCTATTAACTGCAATTGATGCGCTTGATTAAAGATCGCGAAACTTGCGAGCCCAGTTGCGGCACTCGCCATTAGCGCTGCCAACGATGAATATCGGCTAATCGCGGCTACCAATGCCCAGGTAATTGCAAATACTAATACAAGCTTCCAACTCAATGCTGCAAATACTCCAATCGCAGTAGCAACCCCTTTACCACCCTTAAAGCCAAAAAATATTGGAAACAAGTGCCCCATAAAGGCAGCGATGGCAACCATCGCGATAACCGCCACACTCATCTCGGCTTGCTGGGCTAAGATCACTGGCAACACACCCTTTAGAACATCTCCCAACAAGGTTAGCGCTGCGGCAAACTTGTTACCCGAGCGTAAAACGTTGGTGGCACCGGGGTTTCCACTGCCTGTTTCTCGCGGGTCGCCCAAACGAAACACCTTCGATACCAATACAGCACTGGAAATCGAGCCGAATAAATAGCCAAGAATTGGCCAAACAAAAGCAGGTAAATCAAACATAGCGCGCTACAGCCTCGGGGGCCGTCTTTTTTTAAGATGGCTAATTGTACTGTGTTAGAGTTGAACATCTGAAGAAAATTCGACGTTTTAGAATGTCAGCTCTAGTCAAATAAATCATGGACAAAATCTATTTAAGCGGCCTGAAGTGCGAATGTACGATCGGTGTCTGGGAATGGGAAAAAGCAATTTCGCAGACTTTAATATTGGACATCGAGCTCGCGACCGACGTCGCTAAAGCGGCGCAAAATGACGACCTGAATGACGCACTTGACTACCAAGCCGTAGCCAAGCGTGTACAGGGCTACGCTAAAGACAATGCCTTTGAACTGATCGAAACGCTAATTGAAAAGCTGGCAGCGGTGATTTTGAGCGAATTTGACACCAACTGGGTTCGCATTAAACTCGATAAAGGCCAAGCGGTAAAAGGCGTGAAGAATATTGGCGTTATTATTGAGCGAAGCTCCTAATGCTTAATAATGCTGACAGCCGAGGCGGTGACTCGCTCATAATTCGATCGACCCAGTGTACGATCAAATAACGCCCAATTCTAATGCGCGTAAAACGGCCCGAGTTCTGTCTCTAACACCAAATTTGGACAGCACATTGGATACATGGTTTTTAATAGTGCCCTCTGATTTGCATAAGGCGTCTGAGATTTCTTTATTGCTATAGCCGCTCGCAACCAAACGCAGCACTTCGGTCTCTTTTGGAGTTAAAGGCTGTGGCTCGGGCAATGAATCGAATTCACCTTTCTGAGCCTTCAACCCCTTTAGCAGCGTATCGGTTATCGCAGGCTGTACGATTGTTTCACCCATATGTACGGCTTCTATAGCTGAAATTAGATTTTCTAGCGATACGTCTTTAAGTAAATAACCTTGAGCGCCAGCCTGCAGACCCTCTAATACCAATTGGTGATCGTCAAAAGTGGTTAGAATGATTACAGGTATCGCCACTTGCTTGGCCCGTAAACTTTTTATTGCATCAATGCCGTTCATTTTAGGCATGCGTAGATCCATCAAAAACACATCGGGGTTGTACTTTTCGGCAATCTCTATAGCCCGAGTTCCATCTTCACCTTGGGCTACGACATCTACCTTGTCAGACAAAGCCAACAAGCTCTGAATTCCACTACGAACAAGTGTTTGATCGTCAATTAGAGCTATTTTGATAGTCATGGTAGTTGCGCCTATTTAGTGGTTTGTGGGCTTACTGAACAGGGACATTTAAGCGTAACGAGAAACTTGGCTTGCCGCTTAACTCCAAACGGCCGCCTAAACGATCAATACGTTCTCGCATACCTGTTAATCCATTCCCTTCTATTATATGAGCTACTCCCGATCCATTATCTCGATAACTCAAAAAAATCGAATCCTCCTCACGGTTAACTGAAATGTATGCCCGGTCGGCTTGGCTATGTTTAAGGGTATTGGTAATCGACTCTTGTACAATACGCAGCAAGACCTGCGCCGTATTTACGTCATCAAGTTCAAAGTTATCTTGAATGTCTATTGAAAAAGTTAAACGAGGCGTGCCCGTGATAGCAATTTCAATAAGTTCTTTCAAATTTACCACGGGCATATCACGCAACTCACTCACTGCTTCACGCACATCGTTTAATAACAGCTTAGACAAGGCATGACATTGATCAATCTTTTCCTTAGCTTCGCCATCACTAATATGCCCGGCGACCTGTAAGTTAATGGTTAATGCGGTTAGATGATGGCCCAACAAATCGTGTAGATCACGAGCAATGCGTGTGCGCTCGCTCTCTCGCGAAGCTTCCCCAAGCAAATGTTGAGTGGCACGTAACTGGCGATTCAGCTCTTGAGTTTTCGCATTCGACTCCTCTGACTCTTTGGCAGTTTGAGCAGACAGCAAGGCAAACACATGAAAGGTGCTAATCAAAAGCGTGCCGCCGAGTGGATTGATGTCATTCCACCAATATGCACGTACAAAATACCAGGCAACATTAACCGCAATCAGCAAAAGCCAGCAAAGCCGCAGGCTTACAAAGAAAGGAAGGCAAGCAATCCAGATAATCGAGTAAATAAAGAAGATGTCGATTGGCACGCGCCAACTCAACAAAAACACTAAGGCCGGCAACAACCATAGTGCGACGCGCCGAATCAGCGTTGGCGCCAGTAACGCGCGGCCAAATAGTTTCGTTTCGGATCCAACGCCATGATTCGTTGCAAAAAATATTGCGACGACAATCAAGGCTTGTATCGCTATTGCCTCAACAAAGCTCGCCTTTCCAAACAAGGCGGCACCACTAACAACGGTCACGACGAGTGCCGTTCCGACAGCGCCGATAAAGCGGTAAATAGCATAGCGATTCTTCATGCTTCTATTATCGCCTATTTAAAATTCTCACGCATAGGCCAAAAGTCATGGTTTCAAATCGTGACCTTTCGCACTTAGTCACTCGAATGTGTCGACATAAAATTGATGGCATACACATTACGCGGAGATGCCCATGTTAATCACATACAAAACCTTGTTGTTTAGCCATATAGTTTTAGGCTTTGCGTCACTCATTCTTTTTTGGATTCCTATTTTCGCAAAGAAGGGCAGCGCGTGGCACATCCGAACAGGGCATTGGTACGCAAAGGTGATGTACGGGGTTGGTATTACCGCCTTAGTCATTTCAGTAATGACAATGGTTGACCCTCTGTCACTTAAGTTCCCTGACCAAGAATTTAGCGCTGAAAAAGCCGCTGAGATTACGACTCAAGCAAAAGCAGTCGCCTTATTTTTACTGGCAATATCAATCCTAACCATAAGCAATCTACGACACGGTCTGTTATCGCTTAAGGCAAAGAAAAATCATGCATTAATGCGCCGCTCGGACAACTTACTGCTTAACGGGGCTCTACTGGCAATTGGTTTAATTCTTGCCTATTCAGCCGTCGGTGGTTCACCAATGGCAGTCTTGTTCTACATATTTGCAGGTCTTTGTATCATCACAGCCAGCACCAATTTACGCTTTTGTCTAAAGCCTAAGGTCACGCGTGGAGAACAAATCATTGCACACATCGGCGGCTTAGTTGGCGCCGGTATTGGCTCGCACACTGCGTTTTTTGTGTTCGGGGCGAGCCGTTATCTATCTGAGTTTTTAAGCGGTTATGCCGGCATGATCCCTTGGGTGCTTCCTGGCATTATTGGCACTATCATCATTCGTCAACAATCTAGAAAATATCGACCTCGTAAAGCTAAGACCGCTTAAGCACTAGGGTCAAGACATCGCATTAAGCTTGCTGACTAACGTTTCTTAATGCGATGTATTCAGATGTACACACCATATCGGTGCTAACCGCTAATGAGATTGACTTGAGAGTACCCTAAATGACTACCGAGCGACCGCCGTCAACGGCGATGATTTGGCCCGTAATATAGTCGCCCTCGTCGATTAAAAAACGCACGAGCTTGGCGATATCGTCTGGTTGACCCATGCGGCCCATGGGAATTTTCTCTAATATTTCAGATTGCTCGGCCATTCCACTGTCATTTTCGGGCCACAATATCGCGCCTGGTGAAACACCATTGACGCGAATGCTTGGCGCAAGATCGCGAGCCAGTGACATGGTTAACATCTCTAAGCCAGCCTTGGCTGAGCAGTAAATCGGATGACTCGCCATCGGTTTTCTGGCATGAATATCGACAATATTAATTATGCAGCCATTTCGCTCGCGTAAATGAGGCACACTGGCTTTAGCCAAAAATGCAGGGGCTTTTAAGTTACTGCCCACGAGATCGTTCCAGAATTCGTCTTCGAGCAATTCAATTGGCGTGGGGTAAAAAGTAGAAGCGTTGTTAATTAGCACATCAAGCCCACCAAAGGCATCAACCGCTTGGCTAACTAAACTGGGGATTGAAGCGGTATCGAGCAGCTCGCCTTGTAGCGCCATAGCCGAGCCCTCACGTACAGCATTTAATTCGGCAACCAACGACGCGGCTGCACCGGCCGATGAACGATAGTGCACCACCACATTATGGCCAGTCTCATGCAGGGTTATCGCCATTTGTCGGCCAATACGTTTAGCGCCGCCGGTAATAAGGATAGTTTTGGGTTGATTCATTTTTCGAGTATTGGGTGTCGAGTCGTGAAAGCCGAGCACCGAGCTAATTGAATTCGCGTGGTAAATTACCAATTTCTAAACTGATTAGGTTTAAATGGATTGTTAGTGCAAATAACGGCCTAAAAACTTACTATAAACCTATTCACGCACCTAGCCAAACCGACCACTTACTTTCGCCGCTACCAACTCTTCCATGGACATAGTTCAAGCCATCGTCTTAGCCATTATTCAGGGCATCACTGAATTTTTGCCGATATCTAGCTCGGCACACCTAATTTTGGTGCCTGAATTACTTGGTTGGCAAGATCAGGGCTTGGCGTTTGACGTGGCCGTACACGTTGGCACCTTAGCCGCAGTATTAGCTTTTTTAAGAAAGGAAATTCAACAAATTGTGCCTGCTTGGTTGGTTGGTTGGAATGGCTTTAGCTGGAATATCTACGGTCATCTAGGCTGGCTCCTAGTACTCGCGACCATCCCGGTTGGCCTTTTTGGTTTAGCTTTAGATGACTTTATCGAGGCGAATATGAGAGCCGCATTGATCATTGCTGCCAGCACACTCGTTTTCGGCGTTTTGTTGGCCTGGGCTGATCGAAAAGGTGAACAAAACACTAAACAACTAGAGTCGCTCAACTGGCAACAGGCCTTAATAGTAGGTCTTGCTCAAGCCTGCGCCTTAATTCCCGGCACCTCACGCTCAGGCGCGACGATGACCGCGTTATTAGCAATGGGTTTTAGCAGAGTCGCCTCAGCCCGCTTCTCATTTTTAATGGCTGTGCCCACAATCGCATTGGCAGGACTATTAAAAGGCGCTGAACTGGCGAACAGTGAAACCGCAATCAATTGGGGGATTCTTGCTCTAGGTGCCACACTCTCGGCAATCGTTGCCTTTAGTTGCATGCATTGGTTCATGCGCTTTGTCGAGCGGGTTGGCATGATGCCCTTCGTTATTTATAGAGTAATACTGGCAATTGTCATTATTGTTGTATTGGCCTAATTTGCCCTTATTTGTGCTTAATCGCCCGCACGATTAGTTTTATAATAACGAGCCATAATGAGACCAAGATCATGACCCAACTAGATATCCGTCAACGCTTTGTATTTGACGCGCTTGATGCTCGCGGCTGCATCGTTCGTTTAAGCGAGACCAGTGAAGCGATTCAAGCAACACATCATTACCCAGCAAATCTTTCGAAGCTGCTCAACGAGTTCGCACTTGCCGCTACCTTACTGCGAGATAGCATTAAAATTGATGGCAGCTTGACTATTCAACTGCGCAGCGACGGGCCAATCAAATTAATCATGGCCGATTGTATGTCTGACCGTCGTGTGCGTGCGATCTCGGAATACGATAATGAAGAGCTCGCCGCGAATGACCCGATTGATTTAGATAAGTTGGGCAACGGCGCAATGTTGGCGATTACGATTACACCTGATGAGGGCGAACGCTATCAAAGCATTGTACCCATTGAGAATGCTCAGCTCGGAGATTGTTTGGAAGACTATTTTCAACGCTCAGAACAATTGCCAAGCTTATTTCATTTGCTCAGTGATCAAGAACAAGCTGTTGGTATTTCTATCCACGCATTGCCAGCCGAGAAAATAAGAGATAAAGCTGAAGCAGAATCTCATTTGGAACGC
This sequence comes from uncultured Arenicella sp., assembly GCA_947499305.1. Lineage (GTDB taxonomy): Bacteria > Pseudomonadota > Gammaproteobacteria > Arenicellales > Arenicellaceae > Arenicella. Next base: position 37,776 of record CANMNN010000018.1, read on the forward strand.
CTCAAAGTATTACTCAATACATTAGCGGCTGAAGAAGCTCTGGAGCTTGACCCCGAGCAAATATTAACTCGCTTATTTCATGATGAATCGTGCCGCTTATTTGACTCCCACCCGGTTGAATTCGGCTGCATCTGCTCTTCACAAAAGTCGCTCGACGCGATTTCAAGTCTTGGACAAGACGAAGTGCAAGAATTAATCGCCGAACAACAGAATGAAGGTAATCAGAGCGTAGTAGTCGATTGCCATTTTTGCTTCCAACGATACGAATTTAGTTTTGACCAAGTAAAGGGGTTATTCGCATGAGCCTGTCACTCAAAGACCAATTATTAAAAGCCGGCTTAGCTAAAAAGCCTGCCGCTAAACAAGCTAAGAAAAAGAAACAGCCGCAAGTTGCTAAGAAAAATCGTAACAAGCCGAGTGAGGCTCAGCTACGCACCCAACGAGCCATGCTAGACAAAGCCAAGAAAGACAAAAAACTTAATGAACAGCGTCAAGCAGAGGCTGCGGCCAAAGCAAAGTTTGCTCAAATCAAGCAGTTAGTCGATGGCAGCAAGCTTGATAGAAAAGAGGGTGAAACGCCCTATAGCTTCACCTTAAAAAAGAAAGTCAAGAAAATCTACGTGACCGACGAGCAACAAAAACTCTTGTCTCGCGACCAAATCGTGATCATCTCGATGGGTAACGAAGCGTTCGAGCTAGTGCCCAAAACCGTGGCAGCGAAAATCGCCGAACGTGACGCAAAATACGTCGTTAAAAACACCAACGTTGATACAAGTGCGCCAGCTGAGGATGACCCATACGCCGATTATCAAATTCCCGACGACCTTACCTGGTAGGCCTTAAATGGAAACTGCACTGAAGGATTTGCAAATTTGGCTGAATCAAGCCGTCTCGCTTTATTGGCTAGTTACCGCGATCTTTATAGGCCTTATTATCGCAATAATTCTAAATATGAGAGCTAAAAAGCGTATTACAGACCTCCACGCGCAACGCCAAGAGTTACTAATAGGCCAAGCAAGCTATCAACAGCAATTGGAACTCATCGGGCAAAACAACCTAAGCTTAAGCGAAAAAGTAGAACAAAACACACAGCAGCTCTCATTACTCTCCGCCGAGAAAGCGGAGCTTAAAAGCAGCCGAGATGAAAAAGCCCAACAACTTATTGCTAATGAAAATGAGCGGATTGGTTTGCGCGAGATGGTTGATAATAGCAATCGCAAGATCGGCCGACTCGAAGCGGATGTGCGCGAACAAAACGCCTTACTGAGCTCAGAGAAAGACAAGCTCAACGAACTCAAATCGCAATTTGAAGAGCAAAAAGCACAGCTAAAGAATGAGTTTAAAGTGGTTTCAGAGGAGATCATCAAAGAACGTCAGGCGATGCTTGCCAAGCAAAACCAAGAAGGCGTTGGTGCTTTATTAAAGCCACTTCAAGATCAAATTGAAGGGTTTCAAAAGCGAGTTAACGAGGTGCACGACGAATCAATTAAGGGTAATACAAACCTTAAAGCCGAAATCGAAAATGTCATGAAAATGGGCATTAAAATGCGCGATGAAGCTAGCAGCCTAACTACCGCGCTTAAGGGTGATTCGCAGCAACGCGGCGCCTGGGGTGAAGCTCAACTCGAACGCACCTTAGAGATGAGCGGCTTGATTGAACACGATCATTTCGAAAAGCAAAGCGCGTTCACCGATGATGACGGTCGCCGAAAACAGACCGATTATCTAATTAAATTGCCAGGCGATAAGTGCATCATCATCGACAGCAAAGTGTCACTAAACGCTTACGAACGAGCGAGCTCTGCCGAAACCGCCGAGCAGCAAATGCTGGAAATGAAAGCCCACACAAATGCAGTGCGCGCGCATATCAACGATTTAGCATCTAAGGAATACACAAACCTAAACGCACTTCACAGCCCAGACTTTGTGTTGATGTTCATGCCAGTTGAACCGGCGTATATCGAAGCCATGAAGCACGATAAAGAGCTATTTAGCTTCGGATATAGTAAGAACATTATTTTGGTATCGCACACAACCCTGATCCCAATTTTACGCACGGTCGCAAATCTTTGGATGCTTGATCGCAGCAATAAAGAGGCACGCCAACTTGGTGAAAAAGCCAATGACCTATTTAACTCGGTGGTACTCGTGTCTGAACGATTAGGCAAACTTGGCAAAACGCTCAATACCGCGAGCACGCACTTCAATGACACCGTGACGTCGTTGGCAGGCATGCAAGGCAAGGTTGATCGATTTAACACGCTATCAAATAAAGCGAATAAGTCGATGCCAGAACTAGAGCCAAAGGTAATCCAGTTCGATACTACTAAACTTGATGCTCTTGCCTTGCAGGATGAGTCTGACGATGAAAACACTTAGCTGAGGATTATCCGCGAGGCTACTAATACATTCCTCAAACCCTCTGTCATAGCGGTGATTCGAGCTAGCAATCTAGCTAGGAAAACATAAGAAAATATCGCTGGCAATATCATCCATATTTGCGCCATTAAGAAAACACTGTCTACGCATTTTTCGCACAAAGCTTTCACCGCCACAAAGAAACACCTTGGCGCCTGCTAAGTCGGGCATTAGCACTTTGGCATAGGAATAGATGTCTCTACTATGGCTTTTAGTGGCCGCCTCGTCGCGGTCTAATTCTGAGACAGAGAACTTTACCTCTAGCTGCGGGTAGTCGCGCTGCAAAGCCTTCAGCTCCTCTTCATAGTACAGCCCTTGTTTAGTCCTAGATCCGATCAACAACAAAATTCGACCTGTATGGCCGCTAAGCAAAGCGTCTCTGGCGATACCGTACAATGGTGCCAAACCAGTCCCTATTCCAGATAGAAGCATGGGCTGATCTTTGCCGTTAGCATTGTAGAAGCACTCTCCCATTGGCCCTTGAATCTCAATCTCATCGCCAACGTTTATCCCGTCGAAAATCCAAGGGCTAAACACGCCGTTGTCATACAAGCGCACATGAAACTCAATGAAGTCATCATGACTTGGATGGCTGGCTATCGAATACGTTCGAGCAACATCTTGGCTCTTCCATAAAGTTAAGAATTGGCCCGAGCGATAGCACAAAGCCTTGCTAATTCGCAACCGCGCTACTTGATCCGTTAAGATTTCTTTTTCAAGTACTTGAGATGTCTCTTTCTTAAATAGGTTAGAAAGACTGACAATCATGGCTTGCTTGGGGCGACAACAACAACTGAGAAAATACCCCATCTTTTTCTGAGACGCACTCAAACCCTTTTGTGATTCTTCTGGGATTTCAGAATCAGTACTCCTAAGCAAACAGCTTTGGCACACACCAGTTAAGCACCCATAGGGCACTTCAACACCACGATTAAGCAGTCCATTTAGCACGGTTTCTCCTTGGCTGAGGCTGACTCTTTCGACTTGATCGTCGGACCTTCTAAAATAAATTTCACACATCACTGCTTATACGTTTAAAACGTCGTCTTTTACACTTAGCGCGATTCCCACAATCTCGTTTATGTGTCCTTGAGGTACTTCCAAGTCTTCTAATGTGCTTACTAGCGCTTCGGCAACTGCGTCAAAATGCACGACGGTTAAATTCATACCCGCGTGTGCAGAGCGCATGTCCTTGCCGGTATACGCATTGGGGCCACCAAAAACCATGGTCAAAAAAGCCTTTTGCTTTTTATGTTGCTCGGCCATATCAACGGTGTCAAAGAACTCACTAATTCGTTCATCAGACAATACCTTTCGATAAAAAATATCGACTGCCGCATCAACCGCTGCGGCTCCTCCTATTGCTTCATATACAGACATTTTGTTACTACCTCATAAAGTGTTACTAAGTTAAGTTTGGCGGTTATTGCGCTTCCAGCTCGGATAAAAAATAGCCAACAACCAAATCAATTTCTTCTTTGGTAATGTTTTCATTACCTCCTTTCGCGGGCATCAGGCCATAGCCATTGAATGCGTTCATCACCAAGGCCTCTCGGCCTTTTGCGATCCTCGGCCCCCACATTTTTTTATTACCTATAATCGGCGCGCCATTTATTCCTTGCCCATGGCACGCCTTGCAATTTTTCTTTGCCAATTGCTCACCGGCAAGCATTTGGGCTGCTGCCTTGTCAGAGCCAGAACACGCCGACAAACACAACAGCATTACAGCTAAGATCAATACAGATATTCGCTTACTCATATTCTTAAACCCTCTTGCTTACCGATGACGACTCTTAGATCGGCACGCGAATAACAACGCCGCCCATCACTTCACCAATTTTAAAATCAGTTTTAGGCGAATCTTTATGGTCGTTATGGCAACTAGTACAGGCTTCAGAAACGGCCACATCGGCATACACACCGGTGTAATAAGTCACATCACCCAATGTCTCTTCTCCATAAAAATTCTCCCCAGGGTTATCCACAACATATTGAAGGCCTTCTTTCTCAAGCGGTGTCTTAGGACCATTTTGCTTACCGATCGGCCACAAGGATTGCAGTGAATAAGTAAACTCATCGGTTACTTCAGCTACCGCCTCAGAACCTGCGCGGAACATTTGTGCTGGCAATAGAGTGCCGTTGTCAAATTCCTCCCAATGCTCATCCGGCTTAACTACTCCTGACCCTTTGGGTCCTAAGCGAGCAACAACTAGCTTGGTGTAATTCGCGCGGTCGGCATTCATTACTGCAAACAAAGAATCCGTAAACAACTTAGGCTCAATCCCTTTTGACGCGGCGGGGGCGGATACTTCTGTTTGTTGACTGCACGCAACAGCACCAACAAGAGTTGCGGTGACGACACATGCGATAGCTACTTTTTTTAACATTTGAAACCTCGATATTTGATTAAATTAAACGTCGATTGCATAACACCGTTGCTCGCAATTTTATGACTATTGCTCCCGCTTCATCGCCCAATCGATTGACTCGATATGAACCGCGGGTTGGGTACTGAAGTTATTTTTAATCAATGTCTCATCGGCGAGCGCATCAATTGAAAATTCTAGGCTGTGACATTGCATGCATATCGGACGAATCATTTTTTCGTTAGGGCGCAATGTCGCATTTTGATTATGTTGAACTTTAACTTCTTTGATTGTTCTGGCCTTGTCCACATAGCGATTAGACTCAACCCGTGGCATGTGGCAAGTTGCACAACTAACACCAGTGCCGGCTTCGGCCTCTCCCGATATCTCGGCCTGCCAAAGATCAGCATGGGCGGATGCCTGGTAGGCGCGAGAGTGCTCATCAGCATGGCAATTTAGGCAACTCTCAGCGGCGGCGACTTGAACATTGAGGTCATGCACGTTGTGACAACTATTGCAGCTCAGCTGTTGATGCTGAGCTTGCTCATGAAAGTCAAGACGGGCGAGAGTAGGGCTCATTGGCGTTAAGGCCTTAGATAGTTTTTTCGACAGGCGCATACCATGCTTGCCAGATGTGAAGCCTGCGACTTCTTGCGCATGACATGATTCACACGATTCGATGCCGGGTTTTTCGACCCAAGATCGGCTTTCACTCTTGCCAGCTTCAATCAAATGACAGCCAGCACAATCAAGTTGGATATTCGCATGAACGCTAGCCGCCCATTGCTGGTGGATATCCGAGTGGCTCGCGATTTTGTCGTTCACAATCGCTACGGCTTCTCTCGCAGTGGTTTCGGATTTAGAGCTGATCTCGGGCTTTGGCGCCTTATAGTGAGAAAAATTCGCTGCCTTCAATTTACTAATTTGGTTCAACCAAGGCTTATTAGCGTTCTCAACTAAAAAGTTCTCATACAAAGCGCGATTGTCATGGAAATTATGACAACCTGCCGATTGACAGCTATCGTAGGCTAAGTCTTTATGGCTCGGGCGATTTTCGCCCACTTCTTGATGACAGTGATAGCAAAAGTCTTCGGCCAAGGTAACACCCATGGCTCGCGTTTGCTCTTCTTGGTGTTCAGTGTGACAAGCAATACACTGACGAGCGTCAACCAAGCTTAATAGCTCGGCATTACGAGGGTTGGTAAATTTCTTTTTAGGATGATCATCTCGCGATGCTTTTAGCTCATCGGCGTGACAATTCTCACACGCATCTTGGAGAATCTCCGGACCACCAAAAGCATCGGTATGACATGTTTCACAAGCCATCTCTATTTGATAGTGGCCATGCGAGGCAGGGCCAACGATAAACTCTGACTTATCGTCACTCAAAAAAAGTGTGTAGCCAAAGTAGCCGGCAATCACAATCGTAATTAAAGCCCAAGTGAGCCACATGAGTCCCTTCATACTAAAAATAGAAAACCGTTAAGATGTGGATAGCCAATAAGATTGGCAACGGCCAAGTAACGACTATATGAGCCCAAGACCAAAACGAACGAATCTTAGTTGCATTAATCGGCTTGAGACGGTGACTTAAAGAAATGACTGAACTGGCAATACCTCCCATAATCAAAACTGCCAAAAAGTTGAACATCAGCAAACGATTCAAATTGTCGCCAATATGCAAACCAGTATGAATAAGCAGAATCACGGCGCACGTCACGCCTAGTGCAATATGGAACAAACGCCAATATGCAAACTTACCCAGCTTTTGGAATTGCAGGCGTTTGCGCAATGACATTAGCAAACCGACCACTGACAAACCCAGTAAGGTGAAGCCCGTGACCTTCTTCCAAAATTTGTCGTTCCATAAAAACTCAAGCGGCGCCGGCTGCGTTACTGATTCACCAACGGCAATACCCGGTAACGATAAGATCAACGCTGAAATAACAAATGCTGCAAGGCTCGCCACTAACATCGGAGCCCATGCCCACTCCTTTTCTCGTTCGATTTTCGTATCGGTATGCGATTCAATCAATTGCAATAATAGAGGTTTACAAGAACCACACACGGCTCCCGCACGCGTGCGATTTGAAACCTGTGCAATGCTCGAGCATTGCGTTTGAATTGCTGAAACGACTTCACCTTGAGTAACGCTGCTGCACTGACAAACAACGGCTGATTTTGGCCATTGACTCACGTCTCGCGATTGACTTGTCGGCCACACTCGGCCACACACTTTGAACAAACAGCGTTGCAAAAAATTTATTTTTCTTTGCCCGAGAAAGGCCTCTTGCACCCGTGCATCTTCAGACCAAGCGCCGATACTCATAGCGCCAACCAAACGCCCTTTATGAGTTACCAGCTTTCGATAGAGTTCCCCTTTGCTATACACATACTCACGATGAAACGGAGTTTTCGTGTAATTAACGACATCACCAACACTGCGCACAGGCGTGTCGATAACCTTAAGACTGGTAGAAAGTAGCGAACCTGAATACAGTGACTCACCTCCGCTTAGAACATCTGCCAACACAGACGCTTGTTCATACCCTGGATTTACAATGCCGTAGGTAAGGTCATTGTGTTCGCAGCATTCACCGATAGCGTAGATCGACGGATGAGATGTTTGCAGACGATCATCGACCAGTATTCCGCGGTTGACGCGTATGCGTGCCGACCGAGCAATTTCGATATTCGGCGTAATACCGCTGCAAAACACTACCGTGTCGCACTCAATCAAATCACCATTTCGAAGCACCACGGCAGTTACCCGCCCGGAGCCAATGATTTCGCGTACCCCAATATTTGTCATCACCCGCACGCCCATGTCTAGCAAGCTATTTTTCAAAATGTCGGCGGCAAATTCGTCAAGTTGCCTATTCATTAAATGCTCACCTTGTTGAATGAGGCTAACCTGCGTATTGTTTTTTAGTAGAGCTTTGGCCGTTTCAAGGCCGAGTAAACCTCCGCCAACAATAACAATATGACGTGCTCGAGAGGTGCGCGCGTAGAGATGCTCAGCGTCCTTAAGACTGCGAAACGTGTATACACCCGTTTGATTTAAGCCTTCAATATTGGGCACGTGCGCCCGCGCGCCGGTGGCAATAACCAAACGATCAAAATGATGTACTGTACCGTTTTGATCAATGAGCTGCTTGGCGCTTGGGTCGATGCTTGAAACTGCAGATTGGATAAACGAAAAGTGATCTGATTCGTCTGGCATCTGTAGCTGAATATCATCTGGTGCGATTTCTCCGGCTAATAAGGACGACAGCTGAACGCGGTTGTATGGGCGCCCGGGCTCATTACCAAATAAGGTGATCTTGCCTGCGACATTTTTAGCAGCCATCTCCTGAACAAAACGAACACCCACTGGGCCACTGCCTACAACGATTGTATGCATGCCTTGTGTTAAAGAGTGCTCGCTTTTTTGCATGTTCAGTTTATTCATATTCAAAACAAAAAAGGCGCTCACAAGCACAGCATTGATTGCTGTATTTGTGAGCGCCTTTACTCAATTGATCCAATGCTTGTAGCTACTAACGCGTAGTATCTAAGTCATTAAGCACTGTTTAAAATCTATGTTTTCTATCGTTAAATTGGATATTGCTAGTTTGCTTGGTCTCTACTGATTTAGGTTTAATTGGTCACCAAATCGGTGCAATGAACGTCTAATTTGCACGAATAACAACCAATTAGTTAGAAAAAGTCTCAATTTAGTGTTCGTGTCGCTGCAAATTCTCCCTAAGGAATAAGGTCCTCAGAACAATAATTGCTCGATCTAAACGCGATCTCTAATTCAATAGCTACATCTATAGTATCTAGCGTTGAGCAAAACTCATGCCAACTTCGAAAGACAGGTCGAGATTGCTCGGGTAGTGATGGGTCAAAAGATCGATTTTTGCATGTACAAACAACCATCAATGTCGTCGTTACCGGGGTAATCGACGATCGAAAACCCAAGCTTCTGATAGGCCTTAACCGCCGAGCCGTTGCTGGGATACACTAATAAAGACGCCTTAGAAATCGATAGCCCTACGTGCGCTGCGGCGGTTAAATTTGACACCAATTCAGCAACTACACCCTCACCTCTCCTTGTTGGTGATACTGCGAGGCGACATAAATGAGCGCAACCATGACGTAAGTAAAATTGACCAAAGCCGATCAGCTCTTGCTGGCTCAACATACTGAAGGAACTAATCGAAGAGGGGCTTGGTGACTCTAAGATACTTTTCACGAAAACTTCGAGATCTTGAGTAAAATCAATACCGGGGCCTGCCCATTGTGCGATTTGCTGTTGATCGGCAAACCAAGTAATTAATTGTGCTGCGTGCTCATTTTGAAAATCGATAAATCGGCTCATAAGCCAGCTCCTTACAGCTATTTGAATTCGCGTAGCTGAAAAATATTCCCTTCTGGGTCGACAGCATTACACACGCTGAATACAGGATTGCTCCACACTTCTTGCATGGTTTTACCGCCGAGTTCGACAAGCCGCTGATTCGCCACGTCCAAATTTGCAACGCTAAAGAAAAGTTTAATGGACGACTCCCTCGGCGACTCTGAATTTGGTGGCACCTTAATCCCTTCAGGGAGCTCATGCACAATTAGCTGCAGGCCTTCGCAAGCGAGAATTGTCAAATCAGGAGTTTGGCGAACCACGTTCGCACTTAGCAGCATTGAATAGAAATCTACTAATACGCTGACATTGTGAGCGTAAACGAACGCGCCAGATTTTGCTGGGACAGCCATAATCATTCATCTATAAGCAGGTCAGTTTTGAGTGCAGTACAGTTAGTACTAAGCAGCTACTCCAGATTGATGGCTTGGTCGCCAACCGAAAATACGAGCCGGTAGAAGCAAAATCGATTTCATAAGAGTAAATACACCTCCAATGGCAAAACCGAGTAATTTAAACGGCAAACTTATTAGCCACACCAAAGGCCATAACACTAACACCAACATGGCTAGCGGCCATGATAGAACAAACAAAATACACCAAAGTAAAAACGCGACCATTTTCTAAGCCTCCATGAATAACACTACAAGCCTAAACTTCACAACACAGTATATACCAGCGCTGTAAAGCATTCTGAGAGTTCTTAATGCGCGTGCAACAAACACTCACATGCGGTAATGTCTAATAGTTTCCGCTACCGACGACTCGGTAAGTAAGACTCATCAAACAATCATAGACGATCATAATATGCTGAAGAAAATCATTTTGTCACTAGGGGTTCTGATTGCTATTGCGATCATAGCAGTCATTACTTTTGCACCCAGTATGGTCGAAAAGTCGATGAACGTGGTCAAGGAACATGAGCCGTTTGAAATCAGCGACGAGGCCAAACAACTTCATTCCACTTTGACTGTAGGCGATTGGCACGCCGACAGCCTATTGTGGAACCGTGATTTGTCAGAGCGCGCGAACTTCGGACAAGTCGACTTACCTCGCCTGCAAGCCGGAAACGTGAGCTTGCAGATGTTCACCACCGTAACCAAATCGCCGAGCGGTTTGAATTATGCTGAGAATTCAAGTGACGCGCCTGATGACATCACCAGTCTGGCGGTAGTTCAATTATGGCCAGTCGACACCTGGACTAGCCTTGCAGCAAGGGCTCTATACCAAGCTCGTCGCTTGCATGATCTAGAGAGCAAAAATCCAAAAGACTTGATGATCATTAAATCAAAGGCCGACCTAGCAAACTTCACGACGAAACGAACCAGTAACAAAAAATTAGTTGGTGGTTTAATCGGCACAGAAGGCTCACATGCGCTTGATGGCAAGCTTGAAAATGTTCAGGTGTTATTCGATGCCGGCTTTCGAATGATGAGCCTACAACACTTTTTCGACAACAAGCTCGGCGGCTCTTTGCATGGAGTAAGCCAAGCTGGCTTAACTGACTTTGGCAAACAAGTAATCAACAAAACGGATGAGCTCGATATCATTCTCGACCTTTCGCACTCGTCAGAAGCGACCGTTGTTGATGCCTTAGAAATCTACGACAAGCCTGTGGTCATAAGCCATACTGGCTTTAAAGGTCACTGCGATACCGAGAGAAATATTGCCGATAACTTAATGCAAAAAATTGCAGCCAATGGCGGGCTAATCGCCGTAGGCTATTGGGATGGTGCGGTCTGTGGTGATTCGCCTAGAGATGTTGTCAACGCAATGAAGTACGGCCTGGAACTTGTCGGCGAAGACCACATTTCACTCGGCTCAGACTATGATGGCTCAGTAACCGTTGGTTTTGATACCAGCGAACTCGAAGCCCTGACCCAAGAAATGATGAACCAAAATTTTAGCGAAGTCCAAATACGCAAAATAATGGGCGGCAATATGCTTAGGTTTTTAGAGCTTTATTTACCTTAGCGCATTCGACATATTACGCTAAGCTTTAGAGGTTCGAAGTAGGCGGCCTGAAGACCAAGAGTCGATTCAAGCAATACAGGCATCTCTCTACATTGAGCCAATGCCCTTTTTTCATAGCCGAATCGGCAATTGAGTTTCGGAAACTGATCACACAACTCAAGGACGCGCTGCGAGTATTTTGCCTTTGGCTGAGCAATAAGTTCGACTGGTTCGAAGCCATGATCCCGCAGCTTACCGCGCCAAGAAAAAGGTTGATCAAGAGACAAGTTTAGACCTCGGTGGACATAAGCCACATTCAATTTGCTCGCCTCTAGAGTTTCAACGCTTTTTGTTTCAGATTGAACGTCAATTTCCAATAGCACACTGGCGCGATTGCTTGATGAATTCAAGGCCTTGATATCGGATAGAAATTGATTTTCTAAACGAAATTCTACAACCCTCAAATCAGATTCAGCCTTACTAGATACAGACCAAACCGCAGCAAGCCCAAGGTTAAAGACAACCGCAAGGACCATTGCGACTTGACTACTAATGGCAGTCGAATAATCGGCACGCTTAGCAATAATCAAATTTTGCGCTATCGCAACAACGATCATCAAGGCTATCAGAGAGGGCACTGAAACTCGCCAAGCAGTGGGGTTTTGACCTGTTACCAAAAAGAGGGCCGTTGGCAACAATAAAAGTAAGCCAGCGTACACAGTATAAAGAAAACAATTTACCAGCGACTTGGTACGTATATAAGCAGCACTCCCTACCAAAATCGGTATTAACAAGGCTACCCATCTCCAGCTCGACAAAGCGGACTCTATCGAGAAGAATTGACTAAGCGGTGTGGCATATACATTCGAGAGAACATTGGTCACAGCTTGGTATTTTGTCGACAAGAACTCACTCATAGACAGACCACTCACCATACCTCGAGCAATAATATTCTCAGCTCCAAACCATGCTTCAGCGGCCCAGCGGCTTAATAAATAAACAGTGGTAAGCAAAAGAAAGATGGAGCTTTTCTTAATGGCCTCTATAAAATCGAGTCTTTGACCACTTGAGGCTCTCGCACCTAGTTCAGAAGCCGCTAATAATATAAAAACAATCAGATATAGCTCGGCGGTAAATAGAACTACCAGTAATAGGCTAACAGCCCACCATATGACAACTGTACTTTGCCGGCGCTCGACAATAAGATAACAAAAGGCGCAGAGTGCGAGAATCATGCCACCAGGCCCAACTATATTCCAAAGAGAAACATCATTAATGATGGGGTGGCTCAAGAACGGTATCGGCACAGATGCTGAAATCGCTATGGGGAAGCGCCAGTGCCGCATGCACAAACAAAGAATTAACGAAAATAACGCGAGTCCGCCGCCAGCTAGTAGCTTAGGGCCGGATGAATCTAAAAATTCAGGTGCATGCTCCTCGGCCAGACACATACCAGCATCAAAAATCCAGCGATAGTCTTTAGCCGGAAACCGGCAGGGGTCGGCAGTGCTTGGTCGACCTTCGCTCACTCTTAAATAATCGTCGAAAAACCGAACGTTCTGATCAATTGATTCGTAACGAGGGAGAAGCCAAACAATGAAATAGCCTAAAAATAATATAACTAACAGCCAACGGCTAAATAACGGCTCTCTATCGGACTCGTGATGCATGAACGAATGAGTGATTTAGTAGATCAAAGATAAATAACTAGTGTAGCAAAGTATTCGAGTCGACCTACTTATCATCGAACAACAATTTCGGCAGCAACTAGCTAATCAAAAGATAGACAGTGCAAAGAGTGAATATGCATTACTAATGAGCCCAATCCTAATCGCACCTTACATTTATAGAGGAATACTACTTAAAAACGAGTCTAGCTAAGAGTTACATCTTTGTTTCGGGCAGCATTGAAGTAATGGCGCTTCTCGATAGATAATATAATTGTCCTTCAATGAAGATCATACTCACCAAATCAAAGGCAGCTATATGCCCAATTTTTAGCAAACACTATGGCCCAGACCAAATGATAGTACGCCTCATTGTTGTTGTTTCAACTGCGTTTATTCTAAGTGCGTGCACTGCGAATAAGCAATTACGGACTGAGTTTGTAAGCGAAAATTGTCTATGGGGCGAGGCCAATTGCGAGAACTCGATACTTGAACATTATCTAGAATATGATTTAGGGTTTATCGAATTTACCGAACGCGGCAACCCTTACGATCGGGATAGTATTCAACGCGTATTGCAGCATATTGACCAAGAAGCGAAAAGCGAAGATGGTGCGGCGGTGTTCGTTTTCGTGCATGGTTGGAAGCACAATGCTAAACACAGCGATTCCAACGTCGTTCAGTTTCGCGAGTTTTTGTCGCGAGCAGCGGAGAACAATGTTGTCGGTGAGCGTAAGGTTATTGGCCTATATTTAGGTTGGCGTGGCTCGTTCACGAATGTGCCTTTTTTAAAAGAAACTACCTATTGGGCGAGAAAAGCTGTTGCTGAAGAAGTAGGTGCTGGCGGGGTTACTGAGATCTTTTCCCAATTGCACCAAATACTAGTGGCTCAAACTCTCCAAACCTCTACAAAAAACAGTTATGTAATTATTGGCCACAGCTTTGGCGGTGCGATAGTACTCTCAGCATTGCATGACGTGTTACTCAACGACCTAATAGCAGCGCGAACCTCGTTTAAGGAAACCGCGCAAACATGCAGTAAAGTTAGCCGCTTTGCCGACGCGTTGATTTTACTCAACCCCGCGATCGAAGCTAATAAGATGGTGTTACTTAAAGAGGCGGCCGCTCGATGTCAATTTGACCACAATCAAGCTCCGTTAATGCACATACTCAGCAGCGACGGCGACATCGCGACACGCGTGTTTTTTCCATTGGGGGAGCTAGCCAACATCGCTTCTCCTCAAAGCCCCAAAAAGCTAAAGCGAACGATCAACGGCAAAAACATTGTTCTCGATGAACGGAAATTATCGCTCAATACAGCAGGTAATATTCAACAGTTTCGAACCGCGCACTTGTCCTTTGATAAGAGCGCGCGCCAATGGCGAATGGCCCAATGTAAAGACGACCTAGATGAATGCGGGGTTCTTTCCAGCAAACAGCAAGATAACCACATTTTGGTTAGTGAACATGACCCCCTTCGGTTCATAAAAACCGATACCGCCTTCATCAAAAATCACAATGATGCATTTAGCTGCTACGTTCAGAGTTTTATCTCGTCGACAGTATTCGAAACGCAATTCATCGAAAATAGCAACCTCATGCTAAGTGTCGATCAGGACGAACGAGCCTGCATGACAAAAGGCGGGGAGCAGTTCGACTTTATGCAATGCTTCAATAGCCAAATAGAAAATTACGATTGCGCTAGGCCTGAATAATAAAATATAGACCTTAGAGCAGGGCTGTGACAAAAATTTAACACTAGACATTTAATCCGTTGGCAAGGATGCTTAGGCAGTGATCGCCCCCCTACGGCGTATTAACAACTACCGAAACCATTAAGTTACTATCAGTAAAACTACCCATGAAACACTGTTTAATTCTATCGATTACTGTGTGCTTATTACTCATGCCTATCCCAAAACAGGCAAGAGCACAGCAAGATTCAATCCTCGACATGTTGCCCGCCGTCCTCGCTGGAATTAAACGGCTACCCCGGAGCATTAACTTCAAAGTTGCGTTACCGTCAATTGGTCAAACAAAGCAATATGTGATCGAGCTTGACAGGTGGGATATCCCAAGCAATCGAAGTAACCCTGTGAAAACCACTGATAACTTACAAGCGGCCATCGATTGGGCAACGTCAGAGGGGTTTAATCAAATCACCATTCCGAATGGTCACTTCTTAGTCGGTAAATATGGCAACGCCATCTATCAACGTGGCATTGAGCTAGACAGCAATATTGAGCTAATCCTTAGCTCGAATACCATTTTAGAAATGGGGCAAAACGATAAATGGAATTATTGTGTTATTGCCATCAACGGCAAAGAAAACGTAACTGTTCGCGGCGGCACAATAAAAGGCGATAAAGCCACGCATATTTTCACACCTCGCGCTGGTGGCAGCGCGGCTCATGATGAAGGACATGGAATATGCACCAGTAGCGCTAAAAGAGTCTTAGTCGAAAATATGCGAATCAATAACCTCACCGGTGACGGTGTGTTGATTGTTGGCAACAAGGACACGATTGACTCAAGCGACATCACCATTCGCAATAATAATATTTCGCATAATCGCCGACAGGGCGTATCAGTCGTCGGCGGAGTGCGAGTAAAAATCGAAAATAACGAGATTCATCATATTCGTGGAACCTCACCTCAATTCGGCATTGACATAGAAGGTGCAGGCAGAATTGATCGCGATATTTTAATTCGTAAAAATACTTTTCACCACAATCGTGGTGGTGACATCGTAAATACCAGCGGCAAAAACACCTTCATAATTGATAATGATTTGAATCAAGGGTCCCCAGGCTTTGACAACCGCTACATCGATGGGCCGCTGGTGACTTGGGAGCGCACTGACAACGTGATCGCACATAACACCATCACCATGTTCGATCGTTCAGTAAATGGTTTGCTTGGCTATATTCAGTACTCAGGTAATCGAGACGACAACAACCAAGTGACCTATGTACACGACAATGTGTGTAATGGCTGCGGTATGTATTGGTATAACGCCGCTGACGTTGACATTCGCCGTAATCTATTCGACGGCTATTTTCTATCGCTCAATAATGTAAAGCGCGCGACCGTAATCGGTAATAACGTGAACTATGGCCCACCGGGAACGCCTCGTTATTGTTGGAACTATCGGATGCATCGCAGCACAGGTTTCGCAAGCGGCAATACACTTGAAGGCGAACCATTTGACGTACCGCTATCTTCTACGCCCTATTATCAACAATGTGTGGTGCAAGGTTTTTAAGAAGTAACGCTACGATTATTTGGGCCAGCCTATTTCATCGGCGGTTTTCCGCCCAATGCGAACTTGAGACAAAGTTTTAGCAACCTCAAAGCGACCACCCTCAAGCGGTTTAGCCCGAGCCATTATTTCAGCATAAGCTTGTGAACTACGTTGCGGGTTCAAATAACCTTGAGGATACAGCGGAGTGCCTGTGCTCAAATCATACTTATCTTGCGCACCAAAAATATGCAGCAATTCATGCGTAAGCACCACGTTGTGAAACCGTTTCGCCGAGTTTTTTGTTCGCACATTGATTAGACCAAGCAGACCCTTACGTAGGCCAGTAGAGTGCGGTAAGCGCGTCCCTGAAGCGGGGCTTTGATACAACATATACAAGCGAGTAAACGAGCTTTCGTGATCCGCTGCTTGGTTCCGCCAGGCCCAAAAGCGCATCCGAAGTGACCAAAAACTCGTCGAGATAAAACCGCTATCTAGCTTCGGAAGAGGAGGTGGTGGCGAGCTGAGTGCTGGTTCTAGCTCAATACTCATACCGTTGTTGATATCCACACCATAAGACTCAGCACTTTTAATAAGATAGCGCTCAACTTCTTCGAAATCTTTGATATCAAGAGTATCAATGTAACGCTGCGTCGCGCGGCTACCATCCACATTTACCGGAACAATTTTGATTGTGATAAAACCGTTCCAATCAGAGACAATGTTTTGTTGGATTAGATAGGTGCTATACACCGACGCCAAAACGAAAAGCAAGATCAAAATTCGCAGTAATTTAAACATGATGACCTTACCTGGTTTTGAAATGTATCTGCTAGCTGGGAGGAGCTTATAAAGCCAAACTATGCCCGAAGGTTAGATTGCACTAGCTTGATCTGTAGCAAACGCGCATCATGAATAGCGGCTTGTATTTGCTCGCCACTTGCGTCACCTTTCGTTACACAGGCTTTCGCAATTTCACTAGCATTGACATTTTTAGCCGCCTGTTGAAATTTCAAAAACAAATCTGCTTGATCATAATCCCGATCTTCAAAACCTGTTCGACCACGTGCGTCGGCAATGCAGCATTGCGCAAATTGTTTGGCTCGATCGTCGTCAAGCAAACAGCGCGTTTTCTCTAGCATCTTTAACACAGTTTGTGGTCGCAACTCAAACATTTTATGCATGTGTAGATGATACTCAGAAACCGCGAGCGCTAAAGATAAATACTTTTTTGGTACGCGTAGGCGCTCGCACAAATCTCGAATGATTGGCAAGCCGCCGAGTTCATGCCCACGATGCGAAGGCAGTATATCCTCAGGCGTTTTGGCTTTTCCTAAGTCATGGGTCAGGGCCGCAAAGCGCATAATTGGGTCATCACTCAACAGTGCCGCTTGCTCAATAACCATCAAGGTATGAATGCCAGTATCAATCTCAGGGTGATACTTTGCTGTTTGTGGCACCCCGAATAAATCGTCAACTTCTGGCAGCACTCGAGCTAGGGCCCCGCAATCACGCAGAACCTGAAAAAAAATTTGCGGAGCGTCAGTAATCAATGCCTTCTTCATTTCGGCCCAAACACGCTCGGGCACCAGGGCATCAACTTCGCCATTACTAACCATGGCTTTCATTAGCTCAAGTGTTTCGGGCGCTATACTAAAACCAAAGCGGGCAGCAAAACGTGCGGCTCTCAATATGCGAACTGGGTCTTCTAAAAACGCATCCGAAACATGTCGAATAATTCCGTCAGCTAAATCTTGCTGACCGCCATGCAAATCGATAACCTCGCCATCAGCGTTTTGCGCCATCGCATTAATAGTGAGGTCACGACGTTCCAAGTCTTGCTCTAGGGTTATCTCGGGCGATGCATTAAACTTAAATCCTTGATAACCCTTAGCGGTTTTTCGTTCAGTGCGCGCCAATGCGTACTCTTCGCCGGTGCCCTTGTTAATAAACACCGGAAAATCCTTACCAACAGGCTCAAACCCCTGATCAATCATTTTCTCTGGCGTTGACCCCACAACAACCCAATCTCTATCGGGCGCGTCAACGCCAAGTAGGCGATCACGTACCGCCCCACCAACGAGGTAAGTTTGTACTACTGAGGTCATATTTAGTGCGTGCCGTATTGTTCGCGATAAGTACGCATGCGATCGAGATTTTCTTCTTGATCTGGCTGATCTTTAAGATACTCGATAAGGTCACTCAAGGTAGCTATAGCAACAACCGGGATACCAAACTCAGCTTCAACTTGCTGAATCGCCGACATGTCGGTCGGCTCACCATCTTTCTGGCCAAGCTCTTGACGATCTAATGCGAGAAAAACTGCTGACGGTTTCGCGCCCGCCGCAGTGATCATCTCAAATGACTCCCGAATTGCGGTTCCCGCTGTAATTACATCGTCAATTATTGCGATATCACCCTTAAGTTCGGCACCAACCATAGAACCACCTTCGCCGTGATCCTTCTTTTCTTTACGGTTAAACGCGAAAGGCACTTCCTTACCGGTAGCATCAGACAAGGCCATAGCGGTTGCACAGGCGAGTGTAATGCCTTTATAAGCAGGGCCGAATAAAACGTCAAAATCAAGATCTGAGTTTTCAATGCTACACGCAAAGAAGCGGCTAAACTGACACATGGTCGCGCCGCTATCAAATAACCCGGTGTTGAAGAAATATGGACTGGTGCGGCCCGATTTCAATGTAAATTCACCGAAGCGCAAAACGCCAGTTTTCAAAGCAAACTCAATAAATTGTTCTTGATAGGGAAGCATGAATCTTTGCTCTAGATAGTTATAATATGTTGTCTCGTATGATACTCGCAAAAAAGGTGTGAGCAAGATGCACAGAGCAATAACGAAAGGAAAGCGTAAAACTTCTCATTTTTCGAGAATTCAGATCTCAATTAATCTCGCTCTCGCTTTTATTACGTATTGCCTCAGTAACGTTGCAGCCGCTCAATCGATCATTAACGAAAGCTCAAGCTCTACTTCGACTTTCAAAGATTGGGCTATAAACTGTACTCGCAACCTCGATTCAAATAGCGCCGAGCTCGAATGTGCAATGTCGCAATTGATTGAATTTGAAGATAATAGCGACCCATTGCTGCAAATTGATTTGTACTTAAACCCCGCAGACAAAAACACCCAAGCTGTATTTATTCTCCCCCTTGGAACACCGCTCAGAACACCACCATCGCTGACTTTCAGTAACGCGCCAAGCCGCGAACTCAATATCAGTCATTGCCATCAAGATGGCTGCTACTTTGTTGAACCCCTAACTCCACGTCTACTAGAAACCTTATTGAGTATGAGCTCTGCTACCCTGACGCTTATGAGCGAGCCGAACAATGTCAATAATATGATTCGAATTCCGATTTCTGGCGCCGGCTGGCGCGCTGCTTACCAATATTATAATTCGTTAAAAGAGACGAAAGGCACTTGAATCAAGCCGTTTAACCTTAGCAACCCCACTCAGTTATGAACAGCCTGTGATATTAGTATCTTACGCAATCGACATATCGCATAATCACAAGTAACACCATTAATTAAAACACCTCACTATGAAAGTAATTTCTGCAAATCTAAATGGTATCCGCGCGGCTGCTCGAAAAGGCTTTTACGATTGGCTACCAAAAGTCGACGCCGACATTATTTGTTTGCAAGAGCTCAAGGCTCAGCCAGATCAGATCGAAGGCGAACCCTACCACCCAGAAGGTTATTTCACTTATTTTCATGCCGCCGAAAAGAAGGGATATTCAGGGGTTGGCATTCATTGTAAGCAGGAGCCCGATCAGGTTCATATTGGTCTAGGCGAAGGGTTTGAGGACGTAGATTCAGAAGGTCGGTATATCCAAGCAGACTTTGGCAACTTAAGTGTGGCGTCGTTATACATGCCATCGGGGTCGAGTAAAGAAGAGCGTCAAGAGTTTAAAATCGACATGATGGGCCGCTTTGAAGACAAGCTGACGCAACTAGCCGATTCGGGCCGCCAAGTGATTATCTGTGGCGATTGGAATATCGTACACAAGAAGCGCGATATCAAAAATTGGCGTGGCAATCAAAAACGTTCCGGCTTCTTACCCGAAGAGCGTCAATGGATGGATTGGCTTTTTGGCGAAACCGAGCCAGAACTCGAAGGCGGCCGAGGTGGCCATGCCGGATTCTACGACGCCTTTCGTTTAGTCAACGACGAAGACGAGCAATACACATGGTGGTCAAATCGTGGTCAGGCCTATGCCAATAACACGGGATGGAGAATTGACTATCACGTAATCAGTGAAAGTTTAAAGGACAAAGTTGTTGAAGGTTCTGATGTGATCTACAAAGATGAACGTTTTTCTGATCACGCACCATTGATTATTGAATATGACATTTAAATCATTTCACCTAAGTATTGAGACACTCAAGCGTGGATAGCGTCAGCGTTGACACCCCGATTAAGTGGTGGAAAGAAAAGGCGGTCTGGGTTCTATTGCTACTGGGCTTTTCCGCCGGTCTGCCGTATTTCCTTATTTTTGGCACACTCTCGCTCTGGTTACTCGAAGCCGGTGTTGAACGATCGGCCGTTACCTTTTTTAGCTGGGCGGTTCTCGGCTATTCCTTCAAATTCGTATGGGCGCCATTGGTCGATAGGCTTCCCCTGCCGCTACTCACAAGGCTACTGGGTCGTAGACGCGGATGGTTATTGTTAGCCCAATCGGCAGTGGTGCTATCGATTGTGTTCATGTCCAGCGTCGACCCAGCGAATTCATTAACCGCGATGGCCGTCGGCGCAGTTGCGCTAGGATTTTCAGCCGCAACTCAAGACATTGTCATAGATGCCTACCGTATCGAAGCCGCCATACCTCGACTGCAAGCAATGCTGTCGTCTACCTATGTGGCCGGCTATCGTACTGGCATGATTATCGCGGGCGCAGCGGCCTTAGCGCTTGCGCAAGATCTCGGCAGCTCGCAAGAATCATATTCCTATTCTGCGTGGCAAATGACTTACCTGATTATGGCCAGCGTAATGAGTATCGGTGTTATCACCACGCTTCTGATTAAAGAACCCAACAGCGACAGCAGCGCTGGAAATGAATATCCTACCGAAGACTATATTCGATTCTTCTTAGTGTTTTTAGTTTCAGTTGCGTCGCTGGCCTTAGTCTACTCTTTGTTCCCCGAGACACCTGAGCTTTTCTCTGAAGTACTGCAAAATGCTTTCGCATTTTTATACGTGATCGTGCGCATGATATGCGCCGTATTAGCCGCTTTTTTAACCGCCAAATTGTGCGCCAAACTGAACTTCATTAATGATGATTTGGTACGAGAAAGCTATATCGACCCCATCGCAGATTTTCTGACTCGATATGGCAAGCTGGCGCTTTGGGTTTTAGTGCTCGTCGGCCTTTATCGAATTTCCGACATCGTTATGGGCGTAATCACAAACGTGTTTTACGCAGAAATGGGCTACAGCAAAAAAGAAATCGCGAGCATCACTAAGGTGTTCGGTGTCTTAATGACGATCTTTGGAGCCTTCATGGGCGGCATATTGGCCATTCGCATAGGCGTTATGCGCTCGCTTATGTTTGGTGCAGTGCTTGTGGCAATTACCAACCTATTGTTTATGTGGTTAGCCAACATCAACGGCGCACATACTTATTTAGATTTTACGATACCGCTATTTTTCACCAGCGTTGACGTCTCAGTGCCACGCGAGTTATTCGTCGTTATTATCATGGATAACCTCGCGCAAGGTTTTGCCATTGCCGCATTTATTGGTTGGCTGTCAGCCCTAACAAACGTGTCCTTCACGGCAACTCAGTATGCAATCTTTAGCTCGCTAATGACATTCTTACCAAAGATCATTGGTGGTTACTCAGGCAGCTTAGTTGGGCTATTAGGCTACGAAAACTTCTTCTTGTTTGCCAGCGCTCTTGGCGTACCGGTAATAGTGCTCATCTATTTCTTGCAAGGTCGACTGGAATTCTCAAAGCCCGCAAAGTAGGTGATACGCGCAACATTTACCTAATCCGAGAAGACTTGAAGCGAGCTCAGCTTTTCAACCGCAGCATCAGCCTGTTCTAAGCCCTCGAGGGCCTCGGCAACCAACACTTTACTACCGTCAGTGCTATGCGCAAAGATCTGATAATAGTCGGTAGTTTTATTGCCCGTGGTACTGCTCGAACTCTTCTTTTTCTCAAATTTTTCGAAGGCGTACGAGGGTAGAAATTTAGGCTTAAAGGCGTAGC
The DNA here is from genome assembly GCA_947499305.1 of uncultured Arenicella sp. Classification (GTDB taxonomy): domain Bacteria; phylum Pseudomonadota; class Gammaproteobacteria; order Arenicellales; family Arenicellaceae; genus Arenicella. The sequence goes on from CANMNN010000018.1 coordinate 60,048, forward strand.
CAAAAACACTGCGAGTAGACGTAATGCCCTCTGCACCGATGCGCACATCCAATGATCTAGCGAAAGTGTAAACGCCAGCAATAGCCAATGGCCCACCGAGCAACGGAAAGACAATATTAAAAACAACGTCGGGTATCGCCAAGCCTATTGCCACAAAAACCAGGCCAACTGCCGCAAACAGCAACATAGACTTACTTTTATATGCTGGGAAATTCAGGCGATGCCCTCGTGTATCAGGCTGAACCTCAAGAATAGTCTGCACTAACTCTTGGCTCGCTTGAGCCGTAGCGTGAGATGTCGCGGCATACGCTTGAGCATCGTTGATTGACGATTTTTGATTAGTTACAAATACAGGAATGTCCTGGTACTCGCGTTCTATGGCTGTACCATCGTTTGCATTTGCAGTGAGGCGAACCTTCCAAGTTTTGCGCGAGCTGTCGAGAGGAGGGTCAGACACTTGATGCTCATCACCAAGATCAAAGCAAAACCGTAACTCCAAGCCGCCATCAACACGAACCACTGACGGTACCATCGATTGTTCGTATATAACATCATGATAGGTCTTACGACTGTCGCCACTCCCTCTCTGATAGGTGTGAACATTTTCGACCTTAATTTTGGCATTCTTATGCAGGTCTGATAACTGACTTAAATCGTTACTATTCAGGCGTATGATTGCGCCAAATTGACCGCCAATAGAAGCAGGATATGGGTCCAAGGTCAGCGGCATTGGCCCGGTCAATTTATAGGCCCTTCGCCCCTTATACCAAAGCCAGGCCAAGTAGGTTCCGGCGATGGGAAATAACAGCGCTACCAAAGGAAGATAATCGCCTTTTGATACAGGCTCAATAATGGCAAACATAGTCGGCCATGAGATCAAATTCCAAATCAACGCAAATACCAGCATAGCCGTATTACCCAACTTGGCATTGGATAAAATGGTGTCGCTGTTCCATTCGTCGTACATCGTCCAAGGCCGATCTGGGTCGGCATCGGCACGCACCTCGCCTAAGTTGCGAAATCGATACATCGCATACAAACCGCCTAAACCAATGCCACCAAACAAAAATAGAAATAGAGACTTAAACGCCAGCAGACCCCACCGCATATCTCGGTCTATCACAGCTTCACTAGGCTCGTTTGGGTTAACCCAAATGTTCAAGGCTTGTGAACCACCGCGCACACGGCTCAACGTTCTATTCAGGTCATGATGATAGGAGCCAATGTTATCCGAGCCACCAGCAAAGCCGACACGATCACCGACATAGCTCTGCCCAAAATAGTCGTATCGATATCTCGCCGTGACTTTGTAGGTGGTGGTGTCGTCGCTATGGCTCGACTTTAAATCATACTCAAGCAGTTCAGCTTGCGCCGGCTCCCAAGACTTTGCACTCCACCAGCCAGAAATCATTGGTGTTGCGCCATACAAAAAGAAACCGATCCCGGCGGCCGCAAATACCCCAAAGAACAAAATGCCTATCAATTTACCCATTAGAAAGAGATCCTTTTTCCAAAGTTTTTCATCACCTTTGCTATTCTAACTGTGATGAAACTTATTAACAGAGCCAATTTTGAAAAGCTTAAACTTTGACAATCGTTTTACTCGAGACCTACCAGCCGACCCGATCAACGATAATAGTCGCCGGCAGGTTCACAAAGCCTGCTATTCATTTGTTGAGCCAACCAAGGTAAGTATGCCATCGCTCTTATCGTTCTCGAAAGACGCTGCGAGCTTGCTTGATTTAGACAGTGATGATTGCACTAGCGAAACGTTTCTCAATACCTTCTCAGGCAATGCTCTGCTCGATGGTATGCAGCCCTATGCAATGTGCTACGGCGGACATCAGTTTGGCAATTGGGCAGGGCAACTTGGTGACGGGCGAGCGATCAATTTGGGCGAAGTAAGAAACAAAAGCGGCGACTACTGGGCGCTGCAACTTAAAGGAGCTGGCCCAACGCCGTACTCTCGCACCGCCGATGGCTTAGCCGTATTGCGCTCTTCGGTACGCGAATACATTTGCAGTGAGGCAATGCATTATCTAGGTGTACCGACAACGCGCGCGCTCAGCCTAATAAATACCGGCGAGCAAGTAATGCGCGACATTATGTACAACGGTAACGCAGCCTACGAACCTGGTACAGTCGTCTGCCGACTTAGCCCTAGCTTCGTACGCTTTGGCAGCTTTCAAATTTTCTCTGCTAGAAATGAACACGAGCAGCTAAGGCAGCTTGCCGATGTGACCATCCAACATCATTTTGCGCACCTACTAAAACAGTTCAAAGAGGGCTCAACGGAACTTTATCTTGCTTGGTTCAATGAGGTTTGCCAACGCACGGTGCACATGATCGTCGAATGGATGCGCGTCGGTTTTGTACATGGCGTGATGAACACCGACAACATGTCGATTTTAGGGCTAACGATTGATTATGGCCCTTACGGTTGGTTGGACGACTTCAACCCCGAATGGACGCCAAATACCACTGACTCACAACACCGGCGTTATCGCTACGGCCAGCAAGCCAATGTCGCACTTTGGAACTGTTATCAACTTGCTAACGCGCTTTATCCGTTGATTGAACAAACTGAGCCCTTAGAGGCCATCTTGAACGAATTTCAATCAAGTTATCAAGAGCAATGGCTAGCAATGATGGCGAGTAAGCTTGGCCTTGAAAACGTTGAACAGGGCGATCAAGCCTTATTCGAGCGTTTGGAGGCTCTCCTTGCGCAAACCGAGACCGACATGACCCTTTTCTACCGCTTACTGGCGAGCCACGAGCTCTCGGTCGATACATTTGAGAATGCCTACTATCAAGCGCCCAGCAATGACTATATCGAAGAGATGACAAACTGGCTTAGCGATTACTCAGTCAGACGCGAACGCGATGATATCGACAATCAAACTCGATTCAATAATATGAATGCAGTCAACCCGATCTATGTATTTAGAAACTATTTAGCGCAGCAAGCAATTGATAAAGCTGAACAGGGCGATATGTCAATGATCGACGAACTGCTCGAGGTATTAAAAACGCCTTACACAGAACAAAGCGACAAACAGCACCTCTCTGCAAAGCGCCCAGAATGGGCGAGAACCAAAGTCGGCTGCTCTATGCTGTCCTGCTCTTCATAATATAATTAGCGGTAGGTCAAATATCGCCAGAGCTGCTCTAACGGGCCTTGCTTATAGCGGCTCAGATACAAGCTCGACACAATCAGCTGTATCGCCCATACAATAGCAACAACTATCAACGCTTCTGCACGATTAACCTCAGCAAAGTAGTTCAAGCCAAAACCATAAAACACAAAGGTCGCGATCAAGCTTTGCATTATGTAATTGCTAAACGCCATCTTACCGACATTTGCCAAAGCCGCCTGCAAACCCAGCATAAACTTTGATTTCACTAACAGCATAGTTAGAGCGATGTAGCCAACCGCAGTAAGCAGACTGCCTACATAATTATACAAAGTACCTATATCACTCGAGTATTGCATCGAGAAGCCGTGAGCTTGATTCTGAACAATACCAATCGCACTAAGGCTCACGCCAAGCAGCAAGCAACCGAGCGCGATCGAGCGATACGTACTAGAGCGCAACGAGGCACTGATAAAACCAGTACGCAGCATAATAACGCCAATCAGCATGCAAGCCACTACACGCCAACTAAGCACTAAGAGCCCTGAAAACTGTATCATAATAGCCGATTTGGCACTGACAGCTCGAGTCTCAAGCCAACTACCTTTGAACGCAGCAACCTCCTCAGCTATCAGAGCTTCGGACGGCGCCCAATAGGCCATCTGTTCAAGCGCGTACTCTTCTCCAGCAAACGACGAGCCCCAGTGTATTAGCACAACCAAACAGACAGGCACCATCAACAAACCTGCAACAATCAAGCTCAAACGCTTGGTCGACAAATTGATTAGATTAACGGTCACTAAACCGCAAAGAGCGTATGTAAACAATATATCGCCGTACCAAATAAGGTAGGCGTGCGCTAAACCAAAACCCATTAACCACAACATACGCTGCATGTTAAGATCAAACGCGTTGAGGCCCTTAGTCACCGCGCGCTGGTAAAAGATCGCCATGCCCGCGCCGAACAAGATAGAAAAAATTGTCATGAACTTAAACTCAGCGAAAACATGACCAAACGCCCAAAGCCAATAGTTCACGCCTGAGAAGTCGCCAAATACCGTAGGGTTTGCATAAGCGCTAAAGGGCGCAGAAAACGATTGGATGTTCATCCAAAAAATTCCCAACACTGCGATACCTCGCAATACATCGAGGCTGACTATGCGATTAGGGTTAAGAGAGTTGTTTTGCCTATTTAAACTTGTTTCCATGTTAATCAACAGCGCTATGCTTATAAGTTGGTTGATTGCGTGAGTAGTGTAAACTGTATAGGCGTATACTGCTGCTTTTTAGCGTTAAACCAAAAATATAAGAAACACATGACAACCCTGCGAGCCAATTATGAGCACTGAAAAAATAATCATCACCCTTTTTGCCAAAGATCGCCCTGGTATTGTTCGCTCATTGTCAGACACCGTGCTAGCTAACAAAGGCAATTGGCTAGAAAGTAGCTTGTCTCGGTTATGCGGCCAGTTTACCGGTATCGTTCATATCGCCGTTGATAGCGGCAATAAGGCAAGCCTCATTAGCGCGTTCGAGGCCATGAGCAAAGAGGGCATCAATGTTACTGTGCAAAATGCCGAGGGCGTAAAAACAGACGACATTGAGGTAAACGGCTTACAGATCTTAGTCGAAGCCAATGATCGCCCGGGTATTATCAAGGAAATTTCAGAAGCCTTGGCCGCCGAAAATGTTAACGTCGATAATATTGATACCGAGGTTGAAAGCGCCTCAATGGCAGGCTATCCAATCTTTAGAGCACACTTGTTCTTAGCCATGCCTGAAGACCTCAGCGAAGATGACCTTGAAGATATTCTCGAAGGTGTGTCTGACGATGTAATGGTATCGGTTCTTGAAGAATAGTGAGGCATTTAGCCGCTTAGCTATAAACCAATTAAAAACCTAAAACCAATGAAAAACCTAGGGATCAAAAAATGCCGTTTGCGATTCAACTTAACCACTGATTGGTTCAACGCATTCGTTTATTAATTATCTATATATCTACTTTCTTTAAGAAGTAGCTAGTGTGGCCTCTAGGCATGTTTGAAAGCTCAGCAAAAACTGAATAATTATTTTTCAAATAAAAGTCGAGGGCCTGAAACGTTGATGTCTCTAAACGGATTCCATAAACACCCTTTGAGCCTGCATATTGCTCCAAGTTTTGAAGCAGCCTTGAGCCCCACCGATCCTTACGAATTTTTTCATCTACCCATAGACCTCTGATATACATCCAGTCCCAGTTTATTTCCCCAAGAATGCCTCCGAGCACGAGACCATGTTGGTCTTTAACAAAAGACGCTACTGTTTCAGAATGAACTTCACCAGTAAATTTTTCATTGTACTCATCGAGACCTCGTTTAAGAGAGTCAAAATCTGACGGACTGGGTTTTGATGGTATGGTTAGTTTCAAAATAGTTTAAATCCAAAAACAATTGGCATAGCTTAGAATAAGCCAGAATATTCATATTTGAGTTTATATTAGCATTTCAACTTAACGCGTTAAGTTGTCGATACCTCAAAATTAAATAAGCAGCGAATCCAACGGCGACACCGGGCACGATACCCACTAATAGGCAGATCCAACCGTATTTAATATTGTGCTTACTCTTTTCATACAGCACCCACACGAAAAGTATTAACCAGCAAGCAATTACATCCACTGAATAGCCCGATGCGTAGGGGTTTACAAAGCCTGCTGCAAACGCGCCGATGATATCGAAACTAGCCACTAGAGCTGGTATCACAGAGACAGAGAAAAACAGTACAAACCCAATTGCAATAAGGCTTACTAGGATTTCGAAGGTTCTTATAGACATAGCTTATTCGTTGATAGGTATAGTATTTTTAAAAAAGGTGGCATGCAATACGTGCCGCTATGCCGACTCATTAACACATTTTTTCTGTAAATCTTTCCTGTCTTTCTTTCGAAATTTCATTCGAAACTACAAACTCATTCCCGCACCAAACTGGATTAACAGTGCATAAGCGATTATTAGCAATACCGCGGCAATTAATAGAAAACTAAACGCAGCATTCTTGCCCTTAATTCCTGTATCTCTACTCACTCTCCAGCGAACAAAATTAATGATCGAAACAATCAGAGAAATAAACGATAAAATAAATAGTAGTAGAATTCCTTCCATCGATTCAGCAGCCTTTTTATAGGCAGGGTGCGCCCCAAGCAAGCTTGGCCCCTATTAGGGTTCGGAGTTTATATTGTCTATTTTCGAGCAGCTTGTTATGTGCTTTTTTGATACTCTGGCCCTTTGATACAAGAAAAATTACAATAAAAATTATAATAGCCCAAATGAATGTTTGATTCTCCCGATTTTAAAGAGCTAAAAAAACTATATAACTCTCCTGAATTAGAAAGCAAAAATAAATTCAGCGAAACCTTGAAGCGCGTCGCTATATTTATAGACCAACAAAAAAGCTTTGATGAAGGCATTGAGTTTTTCTCCAAGGTTAACAAGACAATAGCTGAAAACCCGGACTGCTATCGCTATATTGGGAACATTTATCGATCACAAAGAGACTTCGAAAAAGCCTTACATAATCTACAAAAAGCCGCGACCATGTCGCACGGAACAGCTTTGTACTTTGAGATTTTATACAATCTTGGCATGCTGAATAGAGAATACAATAGACTTATTCAGGCAAAAGTGTGTTTCGAGGAAGTATTAGAAGCGCACCCGCAGTCAGCAATCGTTCATAACTCGCTGTCGTGCCTTTTAGTTTATGAAGGAAGGTTTCGCGAAGGATGGAAAAAACATGTTTGGCGAATCCATCTTGATTCACAAATGCAAGAATTAAAAAATTATTTCCAATTACCAGAGTGGGAAAACAAAACCGAATCGAATATCTTAATTCTCCCCGAACAGGGAATCGGCGACAAGGTTATGTTTTCATCGTTTTTTTCGTTGTTACCTAAAAATAAATTCTTTACAGCTGTAGTTTCAAGCAGATTAATTGCTATTTTTAAACGATCCTTCCCTGAAATTGATGTTATCGAAGGTACTCAACAAAACATCGCACAACTGAAACAGAAACACTTTGATGCCTACTGCTTTATAGGTTGTTTGCCGAGAATATTGAGAAAATCTACGCCTAATGGTTTGGCATATTTGAAAGCAGCGCCATACTTTTGCAAGGACAATAATAGTAAAACCAGGCCTCCAAAACGGCGCATAGGAATTTCTTGGCGTGGTGGAAGCGGTATCGAACGAGAAAGGCGCTCCGTCGATCTAAGTTTATGGCTGCCTATACTAGAAATGCCTGATGTCAATTTCATTAACCTGCAATATGATGTTCAACAATCAGAACTCGAATCGATCAAAACTCTTGGAGTAAATATTTTTTCAGATGACACTGTAAATCCGCTGGAGAATTTCGACGCATTTTCGAGCTTGGTTTCTAGCTGCGATATCATAATCACCGTTGATAACTCAACGGCTCACCTTGCGGGGGCATTGGGTATTCCGAATTGGATACTGTTGCCCTATGCGCCTAATTGGAGGTGGGGGGAAAATGGAAATAAGAGCTATTGGTATCAATCTGCAAAACTATTTCGTCAAAATGATACAGAGGACTGGAAAGAGGTAATAAAAGCGGTTGCAACGCAACTAAAGGGAGATCTCAGAAAACTAGCAAGCAACACTCTCTCGACATAAGGCTTTTGATATAGCCAATACTCAGACTGGCGTTTTTACATATTTGCTTTTGATCTTATTAGGCACCTTGAAAATTCAATATGCGATTTTTTTCTACACCGATACAATTAGACCAAGATTGTCCTCACTTATTTCAGCCTCCTGTTTATCTAAGCTTTGGCTCATAAGCCGAGATGAAACATGGTCTGCTTGCCGCCAACTAGCCTTATGTCTCGCAAAGTTTTTGTTAGCTAATAACCTAAAGAGTAGCGAGACTCATTGAGATAGGGTCTCGGAAAACCACCCATTTTTATGGGAGTGTCGGCTACGACTCAGATGCCAATGCGAACAACAAAAATGGGAAAAGCCTCCAATTTAGTCAAAACTATCGCTATACCTAATGCCTCTAAGATCTATACAAGGGCCACGCGTCTTCTGCGCGTGCGATCAACTTAGCAAACATTCGTTTTCGAACTAGTTATCTATTTCCGTTTACGTTTTTGAGGTTTCGGGTACTTACTACCGACAATATTGCCGCCAGAAATAGCGACAAAATTAATGACAACATAAGCTCCCAAGGAGGCGATGCTCGTGTGATTTGAGATACGTGGTAATTGGCAAAAAAGGTTGGCAAATATTCGACGATTCCAACAGTAGACATAGTCAAAAACAACCACAATTCATTCCTTTGAAGTGCAACAAACATTAAAACACCTAAAGCAACTCCCGCTGATAAAAAACCCGCCGCTTCGGTTCTCATCATTCCAAGATACAGAATTTGAGAATTTGGATCGACATCCTCCCACTTGGTTTCAATTACATCGGAGTGAAAAGGAAAAAGCTCTGTGGCGAACTGAAATACAAGACCCGTAGCAATCAAAAACACTACGTTGGCACCATAGACTAAGAACGACAGTTTAAGCCCTAGTTTCATAGCCATTCTTAGCGATTGTATTTCCTGTAAAACGAGCGCCGTGTTCTAACGGCGCCCGAGTGCACGCAGTGTGCGGTACTTCCGGTACTTGCTATATATCTAATTCTAAACAGCAACAACCTTATTTGCGCAGGGCCCTTTTTGACCTTCGCCTACTTCATATTCAACTTCCTGACCATCGTTTAATGTGGCGTAGCCACCACCACTTTGAATTTCTGAATGGTGAACGAATAGATCTTTGCCACCATCTTCAGGTGTGATAAAGCCGAAACCCTTGTCTGCGTTGAACCACTTAACTGTGCCTTTACTCATTTTACTTTCTCTATTATTTGGTGAAATTTATTCGAATCACTTTTGAATTCACCACATCAAAAATGAAAATCTAATTTGTGCTCTTAAACATGTCGCCTGTAAAACGGTAGCGGCAAGTGCGCTTACATAATGCTTGCTTTGATCTAGGAACTTGCTAATTGCGGTTTAAAAATGATGCTCAACTGAATCGCTTAGTATAGATATCAATTCGTTGTCCATGAACCGATATTCATCAGGAATATCCAAAATTAATATATTTTTGTATTCAAGCACACGTGCAAACTTGGCGAATAACCTTTGTTTATGTTTTTTCTCCATAACAAAGATATGAGATGCCCATTGGATATCTCTAAGCGATACGGTTCTATTGGCATTCGGACTAGTGCCCGCAGATCGAACACTAAGCCTCTTTGTGCATATATCTTTTCCGCGGTCGGGCTTCTCCATTGGTTCCGGCTACAGATGAATAGCAAATGTTTTTCATTACTCATATGCTAATTCCTCGTTTTTTCTGCACCAGTGCTCAGAGCCTATTTATTTAGCTCCGAACAATTTCTCGACCAAAATAAACTAATTTGCACCTCTTTTAAGGTCTCAAAACTTCATCACAGCCCATTGAATTGATCTTGTTTAGTCTATTCTCGAATCTTCTCCAAGCACTTGTTCTTTCATTATTCATCTCTGAACTCTCTTAGTTTAACAGGTTCAGTAGCCGCAATAATACGCCGAGAGCAGCGATTGTATAGGATTAGGGTCTTTTGTGCACTTAACGCCCTTTAAACAGGCGCGCTGAAATCGATTGCCAAGGGATCAGCTTTTTGAAGGAGTGATGCTGGACAAGCTCATTTTAGCTTTTTAAGCAGGCCTTTATCTATTTGATATGTCACGAGCCCAACACAGCCTTCTAATTGATAATAGACAGAAAGTTGCATAAGCGGATGTGGTTTTGAAAAAAACAATAACGAAGATGCTTTGTCTCCAGACTCTTCTAAAGCCAAATTAGACACAATATAGTCATCTCCACTTTGGATCTTTAAGCTAGCCCGGCTAATTCTATGACTCTCATAGTTCGGGAAGTTTAGGTCATATATGCACTCGTTCAGCTCACATGAAGGAACCCCGATCTCATCTGTTTCAAGATCAAAATGGCAAATAGTTTCTTCGGACCTAGCCAAGCTTGTGGCCGAAAACAACAAAAACAAAATAAGTGTTAGTTTCATGTGCATCGAATATTTGATGTTAGCTATACCGCTTTAAAAACCTATCGATGCGCCTTTTGTTTTCTTGTTGTAACAATGATGGATACAGATTTAGTAAAAAATTAGCCGCCATGATTATTGCGGCAAATAAATAGAGGCCATTAACTATTTTCACTGCAACGAAAATGATTACAAAAAGAAAACCGATTAGGTGGTTTAATTCTGCAAAGGTCATCTCCTCTCGTAGTTCCTCGATATCTTTTAACTTAATTCTCTTTCCCAACTTAAGCTTAGGATTGAAATACTTAAAAGGTGTATTTTTCACTATCCACTTAAAAAGACTCAAACCTATCCACTTGTTCAAGTTCTTACTTTCTATCAAATTAAAACCAGATGCTCTCTCATAAAGCCTCGTTTTTTTAAAGACGATATTAATCACAATACCTACCATCCAAGAAATGATTGTTATCGATACGCCAAACTTAATATATAGAATTATCATTGTTTCAGAATAAATCTAAAGTCTTACAGGGGATGTCGTGTTTTCCACCGCGTAAAAGCGTTGAAATGGGCACGTCATTCTTTGGCTATACCTGATAATCAAAAACAATAATATCGTCTAATAACGGTAAAAAGACTTCTTTAAGAGAGTCGTGCTCTGGATGTGGGAGATAATTCTGCCGCCCTTGTTCATTTTCAAAGCTCATAAGAACCGCGTGTGTGAAACCCTCATTTTTACCTTCTGGGCTATCATTCAAACCCCACTCTACAGATTCAACACCCTTCACTTTTTCAGGCATCTTTTCGAAAAGGTTCTTTACGTTTTCAATTTCCGAGCTCTGAACTGAGCTTCTAAATTTTATAAGTAGCATGTGTCTAATCATCTGTTTTCTCTCGAGTAATCAACGCACTTAAAACGCACACGCGTCTTTACCGGCGTTTACACATTTGAATTTTTTCACTGTCATTTAAGAAACACCTAACAAATAGCGCTGCAAGAAGTAGCACTACACCTATGATATCTATTTGCGCAACCTTTAGTAGCGCTGAGTTCGACTCTCCGACAAACCAAAATAGAATTAAGTAGCCTAACATTGATACCGCGGCCAGAACCATTGCGGCGATTTGATATTGAGGACTGAACACGGAATAAATCACAAAGCCGCCGATTAAGCCAAATAGTAATGCCCGGTGACGCAACAAAATAGCTAAATTATTATCACTAACACTCAAGCTATATGCTTGATTTACTGTATCTATCGAAAGAACACCTATTATGGGCAGGAAGTTAATTACACCAACTATAAATAACAACGCTAAATAAATTTTATTCATTTGATAGATAGCTTAGTAGTAGAGTTAACGAGACGTACATCTTTTATAAAATTCGTTTCAAATACTTGTTCATTGACTTTGGGAGCGTACTCTAACAAATAACCTGCATTAAGTAGTTTTGAATATAAACGTGTCAAAGGCGTTTCCGTTCCATTAGCGACACATGGTTTTTGGGACTTGTTTGACTGAATTTAATAAACCCTCCAATTAAATAGAAAAAACATCGAAACTATTACGAGTAATAACCAGTAAAAAAAGGAAACTAAATCAGGAGACAACCCTAGTTTTGAATCTTTCGCTAGACTCTCAATGAGACCCCAACTTGCCAACCAAGCTACTAAGCTAGGAAACAGTATTGGTATAAGTATTACGCCGATAACTGAAGAGGACAGTTCTAATTGGCCTTCAACACCTCGAATGAAAACAACGCTATTAACAACGCAGTATAGGACTAATGCATAGAGCTTATTTCTAGATATATATATCACGACTGAACTAACACCTTCAAAACAAACCCATAAGGCTTACCGCGCTATCGTTTTTCAGCTTGTTATGTTTCCTTAAATCACTCAATCTGTATTTCCGCTAAAAACTGCTTTGCTAAGCCCTGAGCAGATTTTCTTTGATGATTGTCTACATTTCCCCATTCCCGACAATACCAACAGATTCGTTCTGCAATAGTGTCAGCGGAAGATTCCCCAAGCTTATCTCTCAATGAAAGTATTTGTGACCCCATTTCAATCAATTCTTCTGTCTGTTTATCCGTATGGTTTTTCAATTCACGAAATGGATTGAAAGCTGATACGCAAAACACCAAGTCATTCTTTCCGCTAGCCGCAATCTGCAAATGAGGAATTAGATCTTTTTCAAGAGCATCTTCTAAAGAATCTAACCTTGAATATAATTTTGCTCGCGATACCACTAAGGAGATCCGTAAACACAGCGCCTTTGCAAAGTACGCACTAAAAGCCTGTTCTCAACCGCCTGCTGCGCAGCGAACTTTAGTAGCCTGTTAGTTAGAGGTAATAATCGCATATCCGATTTCACTAAAAAAACAAAGTCACAAATGCGATTGCAACTAATGAAACTGCAGAGGTTACTACACCTACCTTCTTTGAACGAATCCAGCCGCTTAAACCAATACTACTCAACAATGAAAATATACCGATTAACAAGGCGAACGCACTTACAGCTCTAACAAAAGAGAGTGAAAACTGCTGATCAAAAACAGGTGAATCTGGCTGCAAACCGTTTAAAAAAGCAATAGAAGAAATCGTTGAAACGATGAAGCTACATGCCGAAATAGCCGATAAACAGACTATCCAATTGGTGATTCGCTTTGAAGTGCCAGCGACCAATATCGCGGCTAAAAAAGTCGCCGAGAAGCCCCCCAAAAATGCCGATAAAAGCACTAAATGCTCTGTTTGATTAATCAAAAAATCTTGGTTCATATTCACTCTTCTTCTACCATAGCGCCTTTAAAACGAGCGACGGACCTTATTTGGCGTCCGCGCGATTGTAAAACGCATTACGCTTTTAAGCTTGTGCTCTGGTTTACCGGCCATAGTTTTGAACCGCATCTGAGAATAGGGCTTCAACAATCGTTTTGCTATTTGAGGTAATACCAGCTAAAGGCTCGTTGCTGTCATTATGAGCGATAAACCAAGCTCCTTCAGTACTTTTAATTTGATAATTATACGCAAAATCAATACCGTCTCGCGCACCAGAATTTTCAACAGCACGAATAAATTTAGACGAAAGCGCTTGGAATTCTGCTTGCTCATCGAAGGATAACTGCTTGTAAATCGTTGTACTTACCATGAATTGAAATGCACATAACACCTTTGAAACGGGCGTAGAGTCCTTCCGCCGCCAGAGCCGTCGGCAGTGGCTTTTGAACTTGTTAGGACCCAGCTATTCATACTCAGCCTGCCACACAGCACTTTCTTCTAACTTCGACAATTGAGTCTTTGAAAAATAGTATGAAACAAGAAAGTTGATTGGCGTTAAAGCTAAAAACAGTAGATCTGTAGTAAATATAAAATACAAGCCAATGACAAAGGTTAGCATACCAAATATTCCAGGTATCACTCTGTACTTAAACTCGAACGGTTTACCAATAAATTTCGCGCCAAAACCAACTGTAAAAGCAGGAACAAATAGGGTGACAATCGGAATGCCACCAAGTAATGCAAAGATAATAAATACACCAAAACCTACCGAAAGACCTGCTAGGCTACCCACAGTTGTTAAAAGAAAGGACTGACGCGAGATTATCTCTGCACGAATTCGCTTTGCTTCGTCTTTAATTAGTTTCATGACTCTCTACAGTCATAATGCCTTTCAAATAGGCGCGTCGTCTGCGGGACAGACAAAACTATTTTTGAACTTATGATGCGGCTGGACACGCAATACCTTTGCAAAATTCTTTTGATTTTGATTTTTCTATTTCGCAATTTTCAAACAAACTTTGTTCAAGCCTTATAAGAAATGAATACATTTCCTGGATTGCATCCTTAGATGAGCTACAGTTAGAACATTCAAAACCATGGCGAAATTTAGCTTTACCTGTATACGATTCTAAGAAATGGAAGTTACTCTCAATACCTCGATAATTGTATTCGAACCTGTGCAAAATATCTGCAGCATGCTCGTCCTCTCGACCTAACAAGGAAGTATCATCTGATTTTGAGTACCGTAAAATCGATAAATCTTTAACGAACTTCGCCGATTCCATAATGCAGTCAGTAGGCGGATAAGATTCAAGATAGTGTATACGCGTGACGCTTTTAGTTGAGCTGCAAGCCGCCAACAGAAGTAAAGATATATTTATTAAGAAGAGCTTCATAAAAAAATTTACACATAACGCGCAGCAAATCGACATGTTGAATATGGATCACGCGCAGTGATTAAAACGAATTTAGCAAGTTTTGCAAAACCATTAGCTACCGGTTCTAGAAAGAATTTCATGGTTGCCGTTAGCTGCACCACAATAAAGACAGCGAATGGAGTTTACCGGTATCTTATGTGTGCAACTAGAACATTTTTCACCGCTTTCAACATGATCTACTCTGTTGTCGAGTTCGCCATCAGATAGATCAACTTCCTTGATGAATTTTTTTAGGTCATTATCAGTTAAACCGGTGTGAGCCTTAAGCATTTGCCACATTGCTAGAGTCACTAATTTTAGTTGCTCATGCCTTTGTTCTAGATCTTTCAGCGTGTATTTAGAATCAAGTGATCTGTCCGAAGCATGCTTTGCTTGAGTTGCGACTTTACTGATTTGGCCCTGCTGGAAGATTTCAAAAAATATATCAATCATTTCACTTTAGTCATAGAGCTAACGCTGTTAAAACAGCAGCGGCGCCTGTACGGGCCACAGCCGCGCGTAGACGTTACCGAGCGTTTAAGTATTCTTAAATTTGTCGAGTAGCTCATAAAATATATTTATTGATTCCTTATGATGTTCGGGCGTAACGCCTATATCAAAATTTATCCAGAGTACTTCCGCATGCGCCACGTCTAAAACGATAGCCAAAATCTTTCTAGACCAACCCGCAGAGGATTCTTAATATTAACCTGACACCTGGCCCGTACAAGCGAGAGAGTTTAGTGCCTTACGAATTGTAAATTCATTCTACAGCGATACTATATGAAAAATACTCTGTGTCTTTTACGAAACCAATTTTCTCATAAAGAGCTTGGGCTGAAAAATTATCTTTAGCTGTACCTAAATCTACTCGAACCGAACCAGTCTTTTTAGCTAGTAGAATAGCGTTATTAATTAAACTATTCGCAAAACCTTGCTTACGGTGAGATGGAAGAACAAATAAATCGTTTAACACCAACACTTTCCCAAGAGAAACAGAGGAAAACGTATGATAGTTTAAAACGAAGCCAACAGGCTCATTGTCCAAACCATAAGCGATAAAAACACTCGCTTCATTATTTATTAGGCGCTTATTTAAATATTTTCTGTATTTATCTGGTGCCGATGGTTGCTTATAAAAAACCATGTACTGATCGAAAAGTTCAACCAAGTCATCCAACTCTTTAATTGAAATGTTTTTTATATTCATAATATTCCTATGTTGTTCTAAAAAGCTACGCTGGCAATTTATACACCTATCGCGCTTAAAACGAACGCTTGGTTACCCTATTGACGTTTACGTTTCTAATTTTTTATAGCCTGTCATTTAGAATGATCTCTTCAACAACTGACACGGAAAAGCCCTTGCTTTGCATGCAAGCAACTAGCTGTAAAATTGCCATTGCCTCTTTTTTCGGTTCTGGCACAAGGCTTTTAGTGCATTCATGTTCTGCATCCTCATGAATTACACCTTTTGAATTGAAATAAGGTTTCCATTGCACAGACAATAGTTGGGAGCCCTTTATATCCTTTTGGTGCAACGTTTTTCTCGCCTCAGAATAACCTTAAAAATTCTTAGGTATGCAACCAGACATTAGAAAAATGGACAAAATTATTAGCTTGATCTTCATGGCCTATAACGCCTTTAAGATGGTCCAAGGGTTTCCCTGCCGGCCGAGCCGCCTACGACGATTTCGTTTTTGAACTTGTTAACTGTTTTTTGCGTATTACTCAATGTTCTGTCCATTCAATTCCTGTATCCCAAGCTACCATGCAGTTAATACAATTTAAATAAAGATTTTCACCAACAACCCTTTTGGTTTTCGTAACCTTCCTTTGACAGCTCGGACATTTAACTTTTCGATCTAAGATAAAAAGCGTAATAAGCCAAACAATAAAAAATAGGAATGCGAAAACAATAAAGTAGTCGTGCAAAAAGTGTTCTTTGTGAATATCAAAGATATGACCACTGAGTATTATCGTAGCCAATGTTATAGCTCCAATGAAAAAATAGACTCTAGAATCACGTTTATATGAAGGATGAAGTTTTATCTCAAATCTCTGATCAAGCATAGTTAACACCTTTAAAAGGTGCGCGCGAACAGCACGTCCGAGCGCACGCAGGGCGTGCATTCATCTTTGAATCTATTATATTTCATTTTCGGTTTTCGATATGAAAACATTTAGACTTATATCTTTAGCAAGCTCTACACCACCTGGAGAACCATCTGAACCAAAGCTTTCAATTGTGAAGTTATCGTCACTCAGAGAATATTGATAAGGGTTACCCCATGGATCATTTCTAATTTTTTTGATGAACGTTGGAGCAAGCTCATATAACTTACTTGGATAGCTGCCGTGATGCTTTTCAAATTCTTCGATTGCTAAATTGAATCTATACAAATCGTGTTTAGCGCGTTTCTCAAACGTGTTACATGTGGTGCGAGAAAAGCTGGGATAAACTATTAGCAAACCAAAAAGTACACCAAGAACGCTAACTATAATTATAAAATATTTCAAAATTCGGTACTTAAATCATAGTTGAGTAAATATAGCGCCGGCAAAACAGGCGGCGACTCTTCCGCCACCCGAGCGCACACAGTGCGAGCATTCGTTTCTAACTTGTTATACTTCATTTCTGCTTCCACTACTTCATATCTATTGATGGAAAGATAAAATTTGCCGCTGTTTCGATATCTAACATAGCAACGAACGGGCCGAAAAACAGAACCGACAATAGTATTAATGGAATTACTTTTCGCATCTTTTTGTTTAAAAGAAAATTTGTCACGCCAATTAAAACTAGATAATAAATAACCGAGGCAACTAACAAAATTAACAGGATCTCTCCGCCAATTGTGAGAGAGTCAGATATAGCTAAAAGCGAAACAAATCCAAGGATGGCTAAGATCACGATTACTAACGAACCATATTTTAGAAATTTTAAGTATGAAATCATGATGACTTATCTAGGTAAACATAACGCCTTTAAAAGGGAAGAGGCATCTTATTCGGAATCAGTGTCTGCGCAGGAGACATATTCATTTTTGAACTCGTAACATATTCTAATCGCGCCATTTAGGACCGAACCCTTTTCCTGAATTCTCTACTTCATATTCTGTATAGAGATGCACTATTTCATTTTTTTGAATAGCCACGATTCCACTCTGTTTTAGAATTTTCATGAAATCTTCTGAAGAAATTTTTTCGATGCTTACGCCTGACAATACAGCTTTGCCAGCGATCTCAGAGCTGAGTAAAAAATTAACCTTATTATCCTCAGCATATTCATTTACTAGCTGTTTGATAGGTATGGAATCATCACTATTGCCTTCTCCGTAAGCTAGAGAAACAAAACCTAGCATTGCTGCTACCAAAAGGACTCTAATCTTATTCATGATATTTACTCTTGTTTGTACATATAACGCCAGTGAAAAAGGCGCGTTGAAAACCCGTCCCGCGCAGCAGCGTGGTGCGGAGTGAACTTTGACAACTTGTTATACTTTTTTAACTGCATTTCTATTGCTGTACATTTTCTTATTAATTTCTCTTACTTCTACTGACAACATTTCCACTGTTGGCAATAGATCACATAACTTCAGCGCAATTAAGTCTGCTAGGTTCTTTCTTTGAGATTCTGAGCGCCCTGAAAGTATATGCGTAACAATATGTACATAATTCTCTCTCTCACCACCGACTAAGTAGTACTCTGAAATTAGTAGTCTAGACTTGACATCGCCTTTTTCAAAAAGCCCAGACATTTCTGTTGTGTCATGTATTTCCTTAACAAGTAAATCAAGGTCTATTAATTTTCTCAACTCTGACGAGGTCTCTATAACGCAATGGGGCATGATGATTAATCCGAGTAAGTATAACGCCTTTAAAACTGGCGGCAGGTCTTCCCGCCGTCGGTACGCACAAAATGCGCACATGCGTTCTTGAGCTTGTTAGTTTTCATTTTAGTATTTTATAGAAAGACACGGTAGGACTACACAAACTACAAAACTAATTGGATATGCAACAACTGACAGAATCATAAAGTGGTTAAAGCATAGGCCGATTTTTGCTGTGCTTTTTAGCTGAAAGTACCATTTTCTATTCTTCATTCTATTTCGAATAAACAGCCATAAACTAAGCTTAACAAGATATACAGGCATAATTAAAAAATTAGCTATAAGCAGGCTTTCAGCTGAATTATGCCGTGAGCAATATTCACGCATACTTGAAAATAATGCTACAAATAGAGCTGAGAAATTCCCAAGCGTAACAATCAATGTAAGCATAGCTAGCAAAATGAACGGAACACATAGTAATAAGATTTTGGGAGCAACTTTCACTTTCTGTAACGCCCTTAAAACGGGCGCGTCGAAGACGCGTCCGAGCTGCTTTCGGCGTTTTCGTTTTTGAACTTGTTAGGTTTCTTTAGCATTAGCAACGCAGCTGTAGTTGAGATAGTTGGGCTCACAATACATACGATCTTTAACCATGCTGGATCGGTGAGATCGCCAGTTATTACAGCAGACAAGTAACCTAGAGGTAAACCAATAAAACTAAGACTAAGAAAGTTTAAACACTTGATCTTTTTAAGAAAAAGAAAAGCCGGCAAGCCTAAAAGTACAATACCAAATAATGCAAAGGGGTAAGTTATGAATATAAGGGCAAAACTACTAATGAAAAAATCACTGATCATCATGTTAGAGTCGGCAAATGCAATGGTTAATCCAAGTCCAGCA
This sequence comes from uncultured Arenicella sp., assembly GCA_947499305.1. GTDB lineage: Bacteria > Pseudomonadota > Gammaproteobacteria > Arenicellales > Arenicellaceae > Arenicella. The sequence continues at coordinate 79,210 of CANMNN010000018.1, forward strand.
CTTAGCGGTGCGAGAAGAAGAGCCCTGAGGTATCTAGAAGGATCTATCTCCATGCAAACCTAACGCCCTGCAAAGGGGCGCGCAGACAGGCGCGTTCCGCGTAACGACCAAAGGGAGTGAAGTAAACTTTCACTACTTGTTATATGCATATACTCCGAGCAACAATATAGCGAACGAAATGATAAATAACATACAACCCAAAATACCACTGGGCTGCCTAGAATCAGGATTATCTCTCGAATTACGTGAATTTGGCATTTGAGACAACAATCCTATAACGAAACCGCCAAATATGTACCCAGAAGTATTTACTAAGCCAGGGACAAAAAATATAAAGCTTACTAAAGCTGTCGGGATATTTTTAAGCTCCAGCATAACAAAGAAAAAAAACACATAGAATAGCGAACTAATCACTACAAAATGAAATTTTCTATCGCTAGCCTTCATTGCATATAGCCCCTTTAAAACGGGCGGCGGGTCTTCCCGCCATTCGAGCGCACAAAGTGCGCGCTTACGTTTTCGAACTTGTTGTATGCCATGTTTTTTTGGAGGCTAGGATCGGATTTGAACCGATGAAAGGCGGATTTGCAATCCGCTGCATTACCACTCTGCCACCTAGCCATAAAAAAACCTCGGAGGCTTTTGCCAACCGAGGTTCTTATGAATTCTAGGAAGGCGAAAGCGCCTTCATCAAATTTGATTAATGAAGCACGCACGAAAATTTGACGCAACAACAGCGGCAAATAGTAACTAAATTTTGTGCGAAATTTTTCATGGGTAATCATTCTTTGATTTAAGCCGAAATCATAATTAGTTTTAAACATGAAAGCAAACATTAAAAACCAGAACGCTCAGCGCATATAACGCCGTCCCGCGGAATGAGCGAAGCGAATGGAGCCTTGCTTTGGCGCCTTGTTATGTGTTTTATGTTTAGATTGATAAGAAAAACCTTACTTTATCTTTGCTAGTTGCACCACACTTTTTATAGAAACTAATTGCGCCAGTATTGCTATTAGGTGTTTGCCATTGAATATGTGAACAATCTAATTCTCTAGCTAGTTCTTTTATTTCAGAAATAAATTTGTATCCAAGCTTTTCGCCTCGTGATTTCTCTAGAATATATAGGCAGTCCATATGAAGAAAGAAGTCAGCATCCCAAGTTGATAGTTCTTTAGTGGCAGTTGCATATCCTATCAGCTCATTATTTTTTTCAGCGACTAAGCAGTGAAGTGGCGGTAATTTTTGAAATAGTAATTTACTAAGCTTTTGAGCTTTTCCTTCTCTATCGTATTCTGCCCCTTCAAAGTGCGCATGAAGCTCACAAAGATGAACAATAGAGTCTATATCTTTTAGTTTTGCTCTTCGAATTATTAAGTTAGACATATTTATTAACATAACTTGTTTGATTATTTAGGCGTTATAGACACATAACGCGCCCGAATGAGCGAAGCGAATGCTTGTTTTTGAACTTGCTAGTGATCTTTTCATGACTCCCCGATCTGTTAAAGCACTATGTAGCCCAGCACACCTAAAACGAGAATAATTGCCCAAAATAGTAATTCGCCGACAAAGAAAGCATGCAGATACTTCTTTTCTTCAGAGCTGACAAGTTCGGGTTCGATCTCTTTAGTTCTTGTTTTTAGAAGCTCTTCAACGATTTTAAATCTTTCAGGATATTTCTCCCGATCGACATACCTATAAACACCTTCTAGTTCTTCATAACTATAAGACGCATAGTCTGGCTCTGAGCTATCTCCTAGCATCACTAACGCCTTTAAAACGGGCGGCGGGTCTTCCCGTCGTCCGAGCGCACACAGTGCGCACTTACGTTTTTGAACTTGTTATGAGTTAAAACGGATTTCATAGATGCCCTGATCTTTTTCCAAACTATAACCATTTTTTGTATAAAAACTAGCAGCCTTTAATTCGTTGCGAGTTGTTAAATAAACACCCGAAATATCTAATTCTTTGAGTTTCAAATGCAGTTGTTGAATTAGCCTTTGGCCGACACCATTACCTTGCTGCTTTGGATTTACGCACATTTCTCTTAAATTGAACGTTTCTTCACTAAGAAATGGTTCGGCATTTCCAAGAACAATTGCTTCAACTGATTCTTCAAGCTCAACTAAAAGACCAATAAAACCTTTAGATTGAAATATATGCTCTAGCCTATGTCTGGCTTCTTCAAAGCTCCAGGGTTCATTCCAAGGAGTAGAAGAAAAGACAGAGGCATATAGATCAGAAATTCTGTCTAGGTCTTTTTCCTCGATAGATCTAATTAGCATAGATACTCATAACGCCTTTAAAACGGGCGCGCGAATAGCGCGTCCGTGCGGCTTGCCGCGCTTTCGTTTTTGAACTTGTTATATGTCTTGGTTCTAACCATTGCTATTGCCGAAAAATAAATAAAGAATAAAGCAGGCCATTATAAGAAAGGGAACGCTAGATATTGCTTTGTTTAAAGGATTTACTTGCACCTTTGGCCATATATAAAAAATGAAAAACGAAACCCATAAAACACTTGAGTATAAAGCCATATATGCAATTACATGCAGCCCCTCATAGAAAACGCTACTTTCTTTTTTAAGATAGATACTCAAACTGCTAAACGAAACTGCGCAAGCTAAGCTCATTAAAATTGCAGTTATAGCTAGAATTGAATTCTTAAAAACGGGAGCTGTAATCATCTGCACATATAACGCCTTTGCAAGGGGCGCAGCGTAGCGGCGTCCCGCGCAGTGAGTGAAACGAACGTAGCAGATTTTGCAAACTTGTTAGTGTAATAAGACATACTAAGTTTGAAATTTACTGCCTTTCCAGCAATAAATCTTTACGTGATTTATCAGCTCTGATTCTTCTGACTGCTTTACAGAACTTAATTCATCGCCACCCCATTCATCAGAGTATAGATGATCATGGTTGAAGTGACCTTCTTTAGTATTCTTAACAAGCCTTAGTAAATCCGAAGCGAATTTTTCAAGTTTCTGGGGCGAACCATGAATAGCGATTTCGTTTGAATCTTCTGAAGCATGTAGCTCGAACGTAAGCATATTTCGATCCTTTGTGTTCATCACACTAACGCCTTTAAAACGGGCGCCGCGTTCTCGCGGCGTCCGAGCGCACATCGCGCGCGTTTTCGTTTTTGAACTTGTTAACTATCTTTTGCAAAACGTTTAATCGTTTGTAAATTCAATTCCAGTATCCCAAGCAATCATACACTTAATGCATTTAAGATAAAGATTTTCGCCTGCTAGCCATTTTGTTTTTTTTAGCTTTCCTTTGCATTTAGGGCAAATTGTTTTTTTATCTAGAATAAACATTCCGACGACCCATACAGCAAAAAACACAAAACATGAGATAACCAAGTAATCATGCAAAAAGTGATCTTTATGAATATCGAAGAGATGTCCACTTGCAATTATGAGGACTAAAGTTACCCAACCGAATCCAAAATATAAATTCGATTTAGATTTATAAGTTGGATGAGGTTCTATCCTAAATCTATGGTCCAGCATAGTTAACGCCTTTAAAACGGGCGCCGGGTCTTCCCGGCGTCCGAGCCAAAGGCGGCAGTTTTTGAACTTGTTAGGTATTTAGTAAGAAGCTCCATTTCTACTTTTGATATGTTTTCAATATTCTTTGTTCCTAGACATATATTTGTAAACAGAGAACTCCCCGCATAAGTTAAATAGAGGATATACGTTTCTCCTTTTGAATATATTAGCGTCTCTGGGTAACGAGTACGTACTTTCAATATATTAGAAGACCCCATGCTCATTTGGTCTTTCCAAATTTTCTTACGTTCGAACGTAGTAACGCTCACCCCATTAGAAATATAGCTATCCGATATACTCTCAGCGGTAACAATGGCTAAACTGGCATCCATTGACCCTGAAAGTTGGCTCCGCTCCGTTTTTCCATAAGTTTGGCAACTTGGCTGACCGGCTACTGTAATACAAGGAAATAATAGTAAGAATAGAACCTTCATATACCTAACGCCTTTAAAACGGGCGCGCGAATAGCGCGTCCGTGCGCACGCAGTGCGTGCATTCGTTTTTGAACTTGTTATGTGTGCTTTCTATCTTCATGCTTTATTTTATAGAAAAGATAGTTACAGATTAACAGCACACCAAAGGCTAATAAATTCAGTGTGAGCGCCGCAAATACTGTGCCCATATAGCCACTACAAAGACTAGAACAGAATACCTTAGGACTTAGTATTAATCCGAAAGAAATGCATACTGCTAAGCAGACTAATAATGATCTTGAACTGCACCACCTGGCCTCTTTAGAATAAAAGTTGCATATAGTGAAAATTATTATTGGTGCTGCAACCCAAACTATCTGAATGAAATCTATCATCTACACATAACACCTTTAAAACGGGCGCGCGAATAGCGCGTCCGTGCGGCTTGCCGCGCATTCGTTTTTGAACTTGTTATGTGTTTGGCTAGGCTGTTGATACATTAGCATTAGCTTTCATTAGTTTATGCAAAAGCTTTTTAGCCTTGTCTTCGTCTTCTATTTCAAATTCCAGAATCCCATTCTCCAATAGTGAATCTGTCATTTGTTTTGATCCGCTCAAGCCTTTTCCAGAAAATTCTCTAAAAGCTTTTGTTGTAGCTACTTTGTTCAATTCACTGAAGCCATCGATTCTAAACTTAATACTCATACTGAATACACATAACGCCTTTAAAACGGGCGGCGGGTCTTCCCGCCGTCCGAGCGCACACAGTGCGCGTTTTCGTTTTTGAACTTGTTATGCATTTTTAGTAGTTATAAAGGTCAAAATCTATATTGAGTTCTAACTGAGCCAAATTTTTTAACAGCTTACTATTAATGTGGAATCCAGGGTGAACATTGGTGTAGTAACCAACACAATTAATACCTGTTTCAAATTCTTTCTTTAGAGAAAGAATTTGATCTTTCCTAGGAAGAAGAAATTCTAATAGATTCGCAAGATGAGCATCCTGAAAGATTTCAGTTCGAGGTAGTGAACTTTTGAATTGCCAAGAGTTTTGCTCAATTCTTTGGTTCTTACGATATTTGCTAAGTTCACCCTTTATCTTTATTGATGAAGGGCTTAGGTCTAGCTTTGTACTGATTTCAGAATGATCACATTCAAAGCCTCGAACCCAATAATATGCGTAAGTATCGTATTCTTGATTCATCGGATATCTAGATATGCATAACGCCGTGAACACGGGCGCGCAAAGCGCGTCCGAGCGAAGCGGCAGTGTTTTGCCTTGTTATGTATCAATTGCAAACTCATCTATTAGTTCCTTCACTAAAGAATCTTGGTCTAGGTTTTCTTCAAATGCCTTTACCAGTTTTTGGTAAAGGCTATTAGATTCAGGCCTATCAAATATCTTCACAAAATTTCGCTCAAATAAACCGTTTAGATCGACACATGTTCCACCGCCACCCCAACCATGCCCTTCACTTATACAAAAGGGATGATCGGATTCTGGACTTACAGAAAATATTTTTGGATATTTTCCATGGTGGCCCCCGGTCCAGTCTCCCGCAATTGCCACTATCTCAACTAGTTTTCCCATAGTCCGTATACATAACGCCTTTAAAACGGGCGCCGCGTCTTATGCGGCGTCCGTGCCAGCTTGCTGGCATATTCGTTTTTGAACTTGTTATGAGTTGAATTAACAAACGTTGCTTTTATCATTTGAATTATCTTTTCTTCCTTCTTCTCTATTTTTTGAACTAAATAGCTTTACCCAAAACGCTACTTCAAACATTGCTCCAATAAATATGAAAATCCCGGCCCCAACACCGAAGCCAACCAAGTAACTAAGGCCGGCGGCTATTATTAAGAATAGTAGGACTGTTGTTCTTATCGAGTTCTGCATCTTTAAATGTATATCTCAATACTCATAACGCCTTTAAAACGGGCGCCGGGTCTTCCCGGCGTCCGAGCGCACATAGTGCGCGCTTTCGTTTTTGAACTTGTTAAGTGTTCTGATTTCTATGACTGCCATAAGCTCTGCTTTGATTCGATTGGGCCAAACAATGACCAAAAGAAGGTAACCCAGACCCCAAATAAAATATATAAGGAAAAAACAAGCCAATGAAACATGTTTGTTTCGATAAGGTAAAAACCAAGTATCAACATTGCTAGTATTTCTAGGCAAGTAAACAATGCGCCATAAAACCAATGATGACCAATAACACTGTTACAACTAGAACAACTGGAACGCGAAAACATTAACCTAAACACGGAAATAGACTTCTCTTTACATGAGGGACATGTTCGGTTCATCGACACACTTAACGCCTTTAAAACGGGCGCGCGTTTTCTGCGCGTCCGAGTGAGCGCAGCGAATGACAGTTTTTGAACTTGTTAGGTGGAATAACTCTCATCACAGTCTTCCACGCTGAATCCATTCTAGATACTCCTCTTGTCCAACAAATTGGTTTACCAATTTTTTGGAGCAATCTGGATATAGTTTTTCAAGTTCTGATATCAAAACTGTCAATGAAGAACTCTCGATTACCTGATCTGGTTCTTCTTGTTCTAAATCAGGATTCAACGGGCCAAAGCCGTAAAAATCAGTAAAGTTAACATCTCCAAAGTCTGCAGTCTCAAAGATTTCTGCTACAAAATTATCATTGTTTTTTGCCACAGAAAACCACCTAATTCCTTTAGCTTCATCACGCACGCATTTACCAAGAAAACACTCTATGGGTTTGCCATTATTAATGACAATCTGCGCTTCTCGTTCAGTTAGATATCTGCGGCTCATTCTTTCATACACCTAACGCCTTTAAAACGGGCGGCGGGTCTTCCCGCCGTCCGAGCGCACACAGTGCGCGCTTACGTTTTTGAACTTGTTATGTTTCATTTTTTTCCTCTAACTCTTTTAGGCCTAGAAGCCATAGTTCAAAACCATAAATAACTGTACTTATTGTTGCGAAAAAAAACACTCCAACAATTAGACTTCCGAGACCATCTAAGAAGAACAAAATGAATAAGAACATAAACGCTAAACCTGTGCCCCAAAACAGGAAAGATACGATGGACGATAATATACGCTTAACACCGAATCTTTGATGACACGAGCCACACCTGACAGGGTGATCAAAACTGCAAAATAATGCTTTATGCCACAGTATTGTTGGTTCTTGGCAATTAGGGCAAATCATACGTAAACATAACGCCTTTAAAACGGGCGCCGCATCTTGTGCGGCGTCCGTGTCAGCTTGCTGACATATTCGTTTTTGAACTTGTTAGTTGCCTGTAGATTATCTGCGAACCTCATGCAAACAACGGAGCCGTTTCTACTAGAAACCAGTGCATGAGAAAACAAAGAACAATATTCAACGAAGCCCCATATGGCAGAAGCAAATAAACTTCGCTCTGCCGCCGATGTTTGGAAAAATTTTGGGCTGGCATGCCATTTAGAATTCATGTTTGTCCTTCTCTCTGAATTCGCTTCAGTACGGTCCGATGTTCATTTAGAAATAAGGTAACCAAATATCTCTGATATAGCAACTGCGCAACTAACGCCTTTAAAACGGGCGGCGGGTCTTCCCGCCATCCGTGCGCACAC